>NZ_JAGUCO010000022.1 GCF_018271995.1 Carboxylicivirga linearis | reverse complement strand
ATGGGCCGATCGGTTTGTACAAATACCTTTTCGTTATGATGAATGGTTTGATGAAGCTGGAGCTTTTTAATAATTTCTTCTTGCCAGCTTTGGGCCGATACTGGAGATATTAAAGCAAGAGAAATTAGCACCAAAAATGCAATGGTAATAAAGGATGGTTTAGGGTCGGTTACATTCATTAGGGATTGGATTTTAGTTAGTTGTTGACAAACATAAAATAACGATATAAATAACTTATCATATCATTATTTTATATTTATCAAAAATCATACCAAAAGGCGCACAAGTTATCCCTTTAAATCACTCATAACTAATCATCTCGTTTAGATACTTCATTTGGTTTAAAATATCCAAATCCGGTGGAAGTATCCAGCTATCGCGCCATTGTGCAGGATCGTACTGAACATTAGTCTTCAATAACTTTTTCCATGTCTTAGGAATCTCTGACTCTATACCTTTATATTCCTCCTGAGAGATGCTTACCCAGTTTATTTCCTGTTTAATTCTCTTCTCTTCTCCATTTAAAGTAAACGAAAACTGATGCACGGCAAAATCCGGTTCCCAGTATTCTCCATTAAACTTCCAGGTCATTTCGCGATGTTCATTCAGTAATTCGAAATTTTGTTGCGAACCATATTTTACAATAAACATATCGGGCATTAGGTATTTCGATGCTTTCTCGCTGTATTTCCATGAAGCCCATGCTACACCATAGGTCTCGGCATCAATCAATAATTCTCCCTGGTAAAAAGCATATGCGATATCATCATATTGATCAAAATGAATTCGGTACATTTTTCTACCTTGAAACTTTGTTTCTCCCACTAATACATATGCATATTCTTTCTGGAAGTTAAGATCTAAAAATGATTGTAAGTCAAATAACGGATCCCTCCATTTAACTTCACCATTTTTTATTTTAGAGTCAAACCTGATTTTTCTTCGCTTGTCAACAGACTGGAACTCCCCTCCTCCTGTTATTTTACTCTGAATAGGAATAGTTACCTCAGCCATATTAGGCCACTTTTGAATAAAATTATAATCTTTTATCTCATGCAAATTAATACCATCATAAATTGTCTGACGGAAAGCACCTTTGAAAAATATATTTTTTGAATTACGATTTTTGAATCTGCTTCTATAGACTTTTTTGATAATATCCAGACCATTCTCCTCTATTAGATTAAGATTCTCTTTAGCTAGCGTCTTTTTATTATTTATGAGTTCCTGATAGCTACATTGAATGTCTTTATATCCGGGCTTTTCTATTAATAATTGACTTGTTGGTGTAATTTGTGATTGATCAACCTCAAACAAACCATCTGTTGATGTATACGTGCTCCATGTTTTATCAACACTTGAAATACGGGCAAAGGCTGCCGGGGTTAAATCGGGTAATAACAAATGAGTCTGAAAGGCCTCATTAGATCCGCCGACTGGTATAATTACCCTTTCCGGTTCAACATACTGCTCATACATAAATAATGAATCAGGAGTTTGATAAATTCTGCTACCTATCTTTCCATCATTTGAAACACCATTCATCTCAAGCCTTATTTTATTTGATACATCAGAGGCATAAAAACTAAACTCAGCTTTTCCGAACTGATCTGTTTTAAGCACTGGAAACCAAGCCAGCGTATTGCGTTCATCAGCCCATACACTATCATTTAATGCGGTTGAATAATCAAAATGATAATATTCTTTCTTTCTTTTAAATCCTCTTAAAGTAAGATTTGAAATACCTTTATAAGCAACTGTACTATATAAACCGCCACCAGCTTTAGTGTAAATTGACAAGATAGCAGGTGGTGTTGATTGTAAATCCGACTCCGTGATCATATCATCCATTCTTCCATCTAGTGTAGATAAATCTCTCTGTTCGTTGCTATAAAAACGGGCATCGTCAATTAACTGAGCTCTATCCGAGGGAGAGTCAGGAAATAACAGATCCATTGATTTAACTTCTTTTGGGTCCAATGTTATTAAATCATCAATGGTATAAGTACCAAAAACACCTCTCATCTGACCTTTTATATTAGATGCTCCCACCATCTTACCGTCAACATAAACATAAAAGCGATGCCTTCTTTTTCCTATTAACTGAAAATATATTGCTGATGTTGAGCCTGAGGAATCAACATCACCAGACTGAGAAATCTTCGATACATTCATTTCATCTGTAATTGTAGAGATTCGTAATTCCGGAAAAGCATCGTATAAAAGAGCAAAAACACCATCGTACCATGGTTGATCTTCCATCTGTTCTTCTATTTGCATTTCGCCAACCGAGTAATCAGCTGTACCGTATTTTTCATTCATCTCTTCTTTAGCCGATTTCTTTGTATCGGCCTTTACGGCTACTTCTTCAATTGAAACATCGGTAGTAACCACAAAGGTATCTTCTACCACTACCCTTGCTAATTCCTTTTGCAATACATCTTTTGATAATTGTATATTTTTAATGTCTACCTCCTGATCTTCTTCTGAAGGTAAATAGGCCATGCTTAAATAATCAAAACGATCAACACTTTTGGGTTGATACATACTTTGTACGTCCAGTTTGTAATCCTTTTTATTGTCTTTTTTACTTTTAGTCTGAAAAACAACTTTTTTACTTCCATAAAAATCATTCATTATAAAAGTAAATTCACCGTTTTCATCTACCTGTTCGCTATAACTATTAAATACACTACCGGCAACCATCGTTACATTGGCCCCTTGTGGTACTTTA
Source organism: Carboxylicivirga linearis (assembly GCF_018271995.1). Classification (GTDB taxonomy): domain Bacteria; phylum Bacteroidota; class Bacteroidia; order Bacteroidales; family Marinilabiliaceae; genus Carboxylicivirga; species Carboxylicivirga linearis. The sequence continues at coordinate 82,971 of NZ_JAGUCO010000022.1, read as the reverse complement.
TCTTTCCCCCACACCGATCTTACTTTACCTTTTACATAAATACCCGGTTCTTCAAAGTAATTTGGAAGAGCTAGTGAATCTGACAAAACTTCTTCCCATTGATATCTACGCCAACCATTGGTTAACATTAATAAGTCGGACTTAAAATTACCTTCACCGGAATCATCAAATAAAACAGGTTCGTTCCATTTTAACAAAGGAAGATCGGAGTATAACGACATGTATTCAGTAAGATCCGGAGACCTGTAAGCCCTATCCGGAACTCGTGATGCATCTGTGGCTGCAACAGAGAAAACTCCCTCAACAGGATCACCAAAATGATCAGTGACTTCAACACCTAAAGTAATTTGTCCTCGGCTATCATTGGGTAATGATTTTTCATTGACTTTAATATTCAGCGCATCTCCCTTTTTAATAAACAATAAACGTTCGGCTCTGGCCATTTTATTTCCATCGAATAAGGTAAACTGAACAATACCGTTCTTAAAATCCTTTTTATCCATTTCTACAACAATATTGTCTCTCCCTCTTAAATCGATATTTAAAGCATTTTTAGGCTGCCCGTTTTGTACGGCCAACAGAAACACTAAACTATCAGAAGCTATATTTCCTTTCTGTGATATAGATATTTGAACAGGTTTATCTTTCCCCCTATCTGATACACTCATTGCCAAACCTGATGTTTGAGCATCGGGAAGTTTATATTTTTCAGCTTCATTTGGCAAACCAACCTCCTTAATGTAGTACTCTTTACCTTCCTGAGGTGTAAGCATAAAAAATCCTTTCCCTCGCCACAAGGTTTTGGCAGCTGCAACTATTTGCCCGGTATTATCTTCAACCATTCCCATAAAACTCTGAGGTATTCCTAAACCATCAATCACCTCAAAAGCAACTTTACTAGGTACACCCGTTAACAAATCTCCTCCTTCAGGATAGAAAGATATAATTCGTTTGATTTTTTGCTCCTCAACCTCTGTCAACTCATTTGGCTCATTATCTATATCAACCTTAGTTGAAGGCTCAACTGATTCTGTTGCTTCATTAGTACCTGAAACAACAATTTGTTTCGAAAAGTAAAATCTACTTCCTGCATTACGCATCCAATTGGTGTAAGCTATCAGGTAATATGTTCCCGGCTTAGTAGTATGTTTCAATTCGAATTGCCCTGATACCAACCCATTTTCAATCTTAAACATCTCCTTTGAATTGATGGTTTTATCAGGTTTTAGCAATTCAACATGCAAAACCACCTCATTCATATTTAAGGTTTGTGTACTCGCATTCAATACAAAAGCATTAAACCAAATGGTTTCGCCCGGCAAATAAATAGGTCGATCGGTTTGTACAAATATTTTTTCCTGATGATTAATATTTTGATGTAGTTTAAGCTTTTGAATAATATCGGATTGCCACGATTGGGCAAACATATCAGATAATGAAACAAATAATAAGCAGATTACAATAAGGGTCTTAAAATACATTTTAAGGTTAAGGTGATTTTTAATCATGAAGTTTTGAATTTAGATAGCACTCTTGATTTATAGCATAAATATAGCAATTAACTTATCATATTAATACTAATTATTCAGCTTTCACTATAAGAAATTTAAGACTCTTTTATGCTAACTATTTATGTTGATGAACTATTTATAATTAAAAGCTTGAATGCTTTTATTCTGCACTAATTATGAAAGTTATAATAATTACCTGAAAGGTATAAACTGATAAAAGCAGGTATAGAGATACTAAATATTCAACTTTACTTGTCAAAAACGATGTTATAAATGCCAATTTATTATTACAAGAAGCTAAAAAACACGTTGCAATCATCCAAAATGGGGAGTATTCAATAAACTGTGTCAATTACAACTATATAAAACAAAGAAAAAGAGGCCATCCTTAAAGGACAGCCTCTTGAAAAACATGGTTAAAGATCAGAATTCAGATCTTCAATTATTAAAACTAGTTATTAAACACTTTAAATACTTCAACCTTACCGTCGCATTCAACTTTAAGGATATAAATACCTTTAGCATTAACGTTTACTTTTTGTGTAGCAGCCGCCGCATTTTGTTGCGATACAACTTTACCACTTAAGTCATAAACAGTAACAACTGACGCACTTCCTGATGTTTCAACGGTAAATTCTCCACTTGCTGAAACAGTTGGATATACTTTAATTACAGACTCTTCTAACTTATCTGTATTAGTTGCTCCATCTTCCATAAAATTAATAGTGTAAGTCAATTCTATGCCGTTAACTCCTTCTAAAGATAATGTTGTTGAACCAGGAACGCTTCCATTAACAGTCATCATAAATGCATTTGCATCAGCTTTTGTAGCATCTACTTCAAAAGTTGGAGTAGTTCCAGCCTCGTAATAATAATCATAAGTTAATACGGCTGGAGAAAAATCAGCTATTGGTGTTTCATTTACCGTAAGCTCAGTTAAAGTAGCCTCAGTAACATCATATAACTCCCAGTTATCAATGTAACCTACTGTACCATCTAACGACCAATTATTGAAATACATTAAACCTGTACCGGCTCCTGTATTAGCTTGGAATAAAGTATCTATTTCTTCCCATGTTTGATTTAATGATGACATTACAACAAATGTTTCATTTGTGGAAGATCCGTCAGTTAAACCTATTCTAAATTCACTTTCTTCAACATATACCATTGCTTTTAACTGGTAAATGGCATCTCCTACAAAGTTGATTGAACTTACATCAATTGATCCTTCTCCATCAGGACCTACTTTACCACTTGTTACACCACAATAAGTATAATCTAAATCGGTATTAAGTGATTGAGTTCCCCAACCGCCAAAATTACCTAAGTCAGATATAGTTGGATCACTAACTAAATTAAATCCAGGATACATATCGGTGAAACACTCCTCTTTAAAATCTATAGTATAAGTCAACACTGTCTGTTTATCAGCCGAAGTAACAATAATTTCAATTGAACCCATTCCATCAACAATAGCAACCGTTTCAGGATTTGAAGATAAATTAGTAGTTGCATTTTCATCTACTAACTCAACAGTAACATCCACACTTGTAACACCTGCAGGAACACCAGCTACATAACTGCTTGTTTTGGCATCAAATTCAGGCATAAGAATCACACCTTCTGATAAAGTTATATCAGAAACAATCGCTTCTTCAATAAAATTAATTGTGTAGGTTAAGGTTATACCGTTTGGTCCGGTAACCTCAACAGTAGCCGTTCCAGGTAATTCTGTAACGTTAGTAATTACCGGAGTAACCCCTTCAGTAGCCGCAGTAGCTGTAACTGCTAATGTTGGAGTAGTTCCGAATGCATAATAATAATCGTAGGTTAAATCAGCAGGAGAAAAACCTTCAATTGATACATCATCAACTTTAATATCAGTTAATGTTGCTTCTGTTACATTATACATCTCCCAGTTATCTATATATCCTGTTGTTCCGCTTAACGACCAGTTATTGAAATACATTAAACCTCCATCACCGGCTCCCGAAGTAGCCTGGAATACCGTATCAATTGTTTCCCATTGCTGATTTAAAGTAGACATAGTTACAAATGTTTCAGAACCTGATCCATCATCCATACCTATTCTAAAAGTACCTTCCTCAACATAAACCTGAGCTTTTAACTGATAAATTCCTTCTGCTACAAAACTTATAGGATTAACATCAATAGAACCCGCATCACCAGGACCAATTTTACCACTTGTTGCGCCACAATAAGTATAGTCAAAATCTGTATTAATCAATTGAGTACCCCAACCACCAAAGTTACCTAAATCAGAAACCGTTGGGTCTCCAACTAAATTAAAACCAGGGTACATATCAGTAAAACATTCCTCTTTAAAGGCAACTGTATAGGTCTCTTGAGTTGTACCATCCTCAGCAGTTACAACAATATCAACAGATCCAAGTCCATCAGTGATGTCAACTGTTACTGTGTTGTTAGTTAAATCGGTTGTTGCATTTTCATCTGTAGTTGTAACCGTTACATCAACGCTTGTTGTTCCAGTTGGTATACTTGCAACATACGACATTGTTTCTGCATCAAAAACTGGTATTATAACATTATCATCAGACAAAGTTATGCCAGACAATGAAGCATCAGTATTTGCTCCATAGTAATACAATTCAAAATCTTCAAGAGCAGTCCAGTTACAAGCTATATCACCAGTTAAAACATAACCAATAGTTAATTCTCCATCTGTTACATGCACATGATCGACCCAATACTTACCACCAGCACTCACTTCAGTAGAGTCATCTCCACATTTCAAGAAAGCTCCTGTATGTAAAGGATTTAATCCTTGTTGTTTCACTGCATGAGCATTAAAGCTAACAGCATAAAATCCACTAGATAATCCGGTAAGAGTTTGTGTTATACTACTTTCTGCTAAATTACCTGGTTCATCAATATATTTTTCAATTAAAATACCATCTCTGTCATATCCAATCGGCGTTGTCCAATCATTAGTTACAAAACCATCATTTGTCCAATCCGCAAGTCCATTAGCAAAGCCAGGATCAGTAATTGAACTGGTAACATCAGTTCTGTTCAATGCTGTTAACAATTCACCAATAGCAGTATTTATATCATCAATCACATCAGCGTTATACGTAGCAATATAAGAGGTTAAATCTATATCACCTCTCATCTGAGCATATGTCATATACTTGTGCATCTCCATTTTTGCCTGATACAAATCGTAGCCTACCTGAGATACAAATATCCAATTGATATAATCATCATCAGCTGTTCTAATATGCCTTACCGCATTCGTAAATCCTCTATTTGTTTCTTCAGGTACAAGTTCAGTACCTACAAATTGATCTGCGGCATAAAAAGCGGCTGTATCGGCTACTTGTATTCTATAAACATGATTATCTGCATCAATCTCACTAATATTGTATGTATTATATGAACTATTATCAGTATAAATACTTCCACCGTCAATGGCAAACAGATAATTATTATTTACATCACTACCACCATTATTATATTGAAAAGTCCAATAGTTTGCACTGGTGTTTACACATGTCCACATATTTATTGCTGTGGAAGCATTGGCATAAGGCTTTTCGGTAACGGTAGCCATGGTTCCCCAATTAGCACCACGATTTAAATATCCATTACACCCCAAATTATAAATAAAATAAGTGGTTTCGCTTACAGGCTGTTCTCCTACTAAACTGGGAGCATCCCATTCCTGGGCATTTACGCCTGATATTCCAATCATTGCAGTCAACAACATAGCTGTGACCGTCTTAAATAAAAGATAGATTTTTTTCATATTATAAAATATTAGTTAAGTAGTCAATGAAGGTATTACTATCCCTTTAACTCAATAACACACTTCATACGACCTTGAAATAAATTTTTAATAAGTTAGTTCACTGACATCACACTTACACTTTAGGTAGCTTAGGCATTTAAACTTATGTAATTAATTGATAAGTTAGTACCATTACTATTGATATATAAAAGCTACCGTAAAGATTTATGTGATTTAGGAGTTGATGTTTTTGGGGTTATAATTTAAACGAAAAACAAACAAACTTAAGTCTCTTGCTATTGAAAGACCTGGAGACAATAAACTGAGTAGAATATTTTTCACAATTCAAATATTTAAGTTAGATTTTATGTTAGCTATTTAAATATAGAAACTAATATTTTACTTTATTATCATTTTTTCACATTTAAAGTCGAAAAAGTAGAACCTTTGCACAAAACGCATGTACATATTTCCATAGACAAACCATATCATATTGATTTAATGCGATATATTAATGGAATATCTTCCAACGTAAATTTTAACATTTATCAAAAAAAATAATGACACATGCCGATTCTAACCATGCTTTTGGATGATAGAATGGAAAAAAATAGAATACAACTACAATAATCTCCTTCTATAAATCCTAACCATTTAATTAATTTTGATGACAAACCACCTTTGACATGAATGTATCATTTCAAATAAATTGTAGATTTTATGACAAAAAAAGCCACCGCTTGGGTGGCTGCAATAATTAATCTGAATTAGGGGAAACTCAATTAATTACTACTGGAATCTAACTGTGAATTCGTAATGTTTTATATCTATAGAAATTTTATATGATACTATTTCTTTTCCTTATAACTTCCCTCCAATACTTCAAATGGATATTTCACTATTAGGTAGATGGTTAGTTAATGTTTGAGATCTTTCAAGCTAATCGTGTTTATCCGCACTAAAGAAGGATATCACTTGCCTTAACTGATCTGCTTGGCCAGCCAATTCCTCGGCACTTGAGGCTAATTCTTCACTTGAAGATGCATTTTGCTGAGTAACACCGTTAAGTTGCTGAATTGCATTATTGACTTGTGAAGCACCGTTATTTTGTTTCATACTTGAAGCCGATATCTCTTGAATCAATTGAGAAGTATGCTCTATTTTAGGTATTGTCTCTACCATTACTTTTCCTGTTTCTTCTGATAGCTGCAAGCTGGATTGAGCTAATCCTACAATTTCTTCAGCTGCTTTTTTACTATTCTCAGCCAATTTTCTGACCTCCTGAGCAACTACCGCAAATCCTTTACCATGTTCGCCCGCTCTTGCGGCCTCTACTGCTGCATTTAATGCCAAAATATTTGTCTGAAATGATATATCATTGATAATGGTAATTTTCTCTGCAATTATCTTATTCGCTTCCACTGCCTTTTCCGACTTTTCCGAGACTAACTTAATACTGTTATATGCATCTACTGAAGCCTGAGCAGTCTGTTGAGCATTGTGTGTATTCTGACCAATATTTGAGATGATCTCTTCCATTGTTGATGATACCTCTTCCAAAGAACTTGCCTGCTCTGTAGCTCCCTGCGATAATTGTTCAGAGGAACCACTCATTTGACTACTGGCACTTGCTAGTTGTTCGGAGTTGGTAATCACATCTCCAATAATATAATTTAGCTTTTCAATTAGAGATACCAAAGAGTTATTCAAGATACCCAATTCGTTAGTTGAATTTGATTTTTGAATATCAAGATTTAAATTACCATTGGATAATTCATTAACCTTGTTGATTGACTTTTCCAGAGGGATCCTCAGAATCTTATTAATATATATAAACACACCTGTACCCACAATAACATTGAATGGAGTAACTATATACTGATAGATCCCTTGAAAATGAAACTCTATAGCCTTTGCCGCTACCACAAACAAGGTAAATGACACGGTTAGCATACTAAACTGGAACATAATTGATTTTTTGAAGATTAATCTCAGAATCAATATCGCTACTGGTAGGGTAGCAGCAGTTTTTAATAATTCACTCACAAAATCACTCATAACAGATCTTCTTAAAATATTAGATTTGACTTTTTTGATAATACTCGGTCAATAACATCATCCAACCGTTTAGAAACATGAGGCTTATATATATAACCATTAAAACCTAAATCTATAATTGGTTGTATGATGACATTCTCATAATACATTGTTAAAGCTATAACAGGTATTTTAGGATATAACTCTCTTATTTCTTTAACAGCATTTACTCCATCCATGACAGGCATATTAAGATCAGTAATAATAATATCAGGCTTGTTGAACTTACATGCCTCTAACAGTTCTACTCCATTAGAGCACGAATGAATGACATTATATGAGGTATTTTTAGAAAGCAAGAATACCATTGCTTCTAAAAAATTCTCATTATCGTCTGCGATTATTATACTGATCTTTTTTTCTTTCATCACCTTAGATGTAACACTGATATTTACGGCGATAAAAAAATGAAGTTGGTTAAGTTTACTTCAGAAATAAATGCGGTATACTTAACAGCTAGAATGTGGTTTACCACATTTAAGTGGTGGAAAAGTGAATCGTTATATTGAGACGATTTTGTTTTTTATAGCCCAGATGATTAACCCGGCATTGTTTTTTTGGTTCGTCTTTTGCATCAATCGCGATTTAGTGCTCTCAACTGTACGAAGGCTAACAAATAACTTTTCAGCAATTTCTTTATTACTCAACCCCTGGCAAATTAATTGAATAATATGGGTTTCGCGATCGGAAAGTTTGAGCAGTTCCTTTTTTTCTTTAATAATTTCTTCTTCGATACCCTGCATCTCAACAATAACAGTCCGAAGTATCTCCTGAGAAAAATAACTATCTCCATTATAGACTTCTTCAATAGCCTTTCTTAATGTATTAACAGACGATTGTTTTAGTACAAATCCTTTAGCCCCGGCGGTAACCATTTTATAATAAAACTTGCGATCAGAGAACATGGTGAGAGCGATAATCTTTAGGTCGGGATTACTTGATAATGCAAGAAGTGTCATTTCAATGCCATTCATAACAGGCATATCAATATCAGTCAATACGATATCCGGATCAATTGAATCCAGGTTGTCAATAAACTCTTTGCCATTATTAAATTCACCAATTACGTTAAACTCCTCTACTTTATTAAGTTGAAGTTTAATTCCTTCCATTACAATTGGTAAATCTTCAATAATGACTATATCAATCATATGTAGTTTGTTTTTATAGATAAATTTACTTCAACACCCTTACCTTCTTCTGTATAATAAGTTGAACTACCACCTATTTGTTTGATTCGATTTTGTAAATTTAATAATCCAAAACCTTTTTTATTAATAAGTGCCTGATTATAATCAAAACCTTCTCCGTCATCGAAGAATTTAACCTTAAGAAACCCATTAGATTCATTGTAATCAAATATTAGGGTAATAGTCTTTGCCTGAGAATATTTAATTGAATTATTTATCAACTCTACTAAAATACGATAGAAAGTAAATTTAATGGTTTCTTCAAATGTTCCTTTTAAGTTTGATTTAATGACAAATTTAATTTCTGAAACCTTCTGCAATTTTTCGATAAAAGACCTGATAGCGCTTACCACACCATATTCTGTCAATATCATTGAACTTAAATTATTAGATATCTCCTTTATGGTGTTGGTTGCGTCTTCTAATAACGAGTATGCGCGACTACTATATTCTCTAATATTATCTATATCATTTTCATCATGAATCGTATCAAGATAAATCAAAGTTGTTGAAATTAAAGGCCCTAAGCCATCGTGGAGTTCCTTTGCATACCTCTCTCTTTCTTTTTCTTCAGACTGAATCATTGTTTTAAAAATTTCACGCTGCAGCTTCTTCCTTTCTCTAATATCTCTTACAATCACCCACAGTCCTCCTTTAAAAGCTTCCGTACTATATGGACTGACTTCAACAGGTATTGGCATTCCGTTTTTATGCATAAGTAAGACTTCTCTACTGGCTTTATTAATGATTGTTTCCAGTATAGCATCCCATTCAATATCCTGATTATACAATAATGTTTTATAGTTGTATCCTTCTAATTCCGATAACTCATACCCTATTAATTTTGAAAAGCTCTGATTGCAGTTGACTATAAAATAGTTATGATCGAAGAACACAAAACCATCCCTACTATTCTCGAAAATATCTTTATATCTATTCTCTGATAATTGTAAGGCTTTTAACGAATAGGATAGCTCATTTGATTTAACATTTAAGTCCTTGATGGAATCAATAAACAACTTATAAAATACGTGTGTAGACAAAATAACCACAAGTAAAACGAAAACATAGGAAGAACCTACTGCCAGCCAGGCTGATGTATAATCCTGATATTGGTTAAAGTCGATATTTAATTGAACGAGCTTGAAATGGTGTAAAAAGAAAACCGAAATAAATAACACTATAAATACAGCAGAATAAATATAGCTAACCTTTCGGCCATATAGCAGGGTGGCCAGGGATACAAGAACAATTATATAATAGGCAGCATTAATTAGTTTGAAATTAATCATACCAGAGACTGCTATTATCATATAGACAATAAATAGAATATGTGCTTTTAGCTTGAGAGGTATCTTTTTTCTAAAATAATACAACACTAAAATAACGCACATAATAAGAATATGCACTAAAAACAAAGGTTGCCAACCTACATCTACTAAACGCAATAAACTAGGTACAACAGCAACAAACATAAATATTACGGTAGATGTTAAGGTAATATTTATGATCTTTTCACGAATCTTATCTATTTGATTCTGAAGATTCATTAATAATTATGATTTTAAGTTATAGTCCTACTATATCAATAAATATAAAGAATTAAAATTGATGAAAACAAAAAAAGCCATCCCGTTGGATGGCTTCATCATAATAAACAAGTAAAACTACCTAATTATGATTTTAACAACCTGTACTTGTACCTTATTTTCAACTTTTAATAAATAAACTCCTGCTCCCACTTTAAAGTCTATTTGATTAGCTACTACTAACCCTTTTTCAACTTGTGTTCCACTCATATCATATAAATAATATGTAGCATCCTGTGTATCAATTCCGTTTAATGTCACTACTCCATTACTAGGATTAGGTGAAACAGAGAACCCATCTATTTCAACATCACCAATAGCTGTAGCACCAGACCACTTGGCGTAAACAGTAATATCACCTGTTGAACCACTTGTAATTTCAGTAATTTCAGTTCCTTCCTGAAAATCAACTGTTGTATACCACCCAACAAACTCAAATCCATCTTTTACTGGAGTATTTAAAACTATCGTAGCATCGGTTACCTTATAGGAGGTTTTATAATATTGTCCATTTTTATCTCCACCATCAAGTTCATACGTAATATTGTATGTAATGGTTAAATACTTAGCATAAAGAGTAAGATCTCCGGTTGTATTTACAGGAATAGATGTAGTATAAGAATCTCCAGAGAAAGTACTTGGAGCTGTATACTCGGTATACCACTTATAAAATTTATAACCGGCAGCATTAGGAACAGCAGGTTCCAAAGTAACTTCATCAGCAACGGTATAATTGGTAACTGTATTAGAATGCGTTCCATCTAGTGCATCAAATGAGATCGAGTAAACAACAGGATCAGAATATTTAGCGTAAATATTTATAGTCATCTGACCATCTACATCTGTAGCAACTAGAGTTCCGTTATCAATTGCTGCCTGATTAACAACAGTAATTTCAGTTCCTTCCTGATAATCTGCTGTAGTGTACCATCCAACAAAAGTTGAATAACCTTCTTTTGCAGCGTCACCTAATGTTATATCTTCAGATAATGCATTAAAACGATCAAGATTAGAATGTGTCCCTCCTTCTGTTACATAGTTTATATAGTAAGTTGTTGGCGCACCATAAGAAAATAACTCGTGATGCGTTGTACCTCCTTCATCACCGCCATCTTCATCAACAGCTGAAAAATAAACTTTCCCATTAAACACATGAGGCTCACTGGCTCCAACAAGATCTCCACTCACATTTTTAATTTCATTACCATCAAAATTAAATAAACAACTTTGAGATCCGGTATAAGTAACACCATCAGTATCGTAGAATCTTTCATTAGCTACAAAATAGAACATTCCATCTAACTCCTTAATATCACTTACACTTCTGAAATCACGCTCTGCCAGAATAGTAATTGCCTCTTCTCCCGTTAGGGCAGGATCGTACATAAACATTCTTCTTTGATCATTTGTAGCTCCAGCTGGTTTTCCTTTAAAGATCAACTTACCTTGCCATTCGCCCAATAAAGCTAACATTGTATTTTGCTCGACTGCACTATTGATATCTGCCACTAATTCAGGTTGGCTACCTTGAGTTTTCCAAACTAAATTTTTACCATCATTAAAATAAACGCTACCTTCTATAATAGTAAAATCTTCAACATAATCGTCTTGATCAGTTACTAGATCGAAGAATTGTGCATTAACACCTCCAAAAAAACTACTTGCTGTGACACATAACTGATACCCTAAAGAAGCGTTTGTCGGATCTTTTGCATACAAAAATGTTATATCACGAGGGCCGCCAAGGTAACTAACCAGATTTGAAGGATTCATATCAAATAATGGTGTTTGACCATTAATTCTTATTGATGGACTAGTCGCTTCACCATCCCATTCTAACAAATAGATAGTTTCATCAGTTTCATCATCCGGATTTTTACCGGCGAAAACAACCTTATCACCGCCAAAAGGGCTTATCACAGTAGGATTATTCCCTGTTGTCCATGTAGCTACTGCTTCATAGTCACCAGTTAAATCATTAATTTTAAACAACTTCTCACCTTCTGCGTCATTAGCAGTAAAATAAATCGTATCGTTTAATACAAAATAGTTTTTTGGGTTTGATTGCATTCCTAATTCTGAACCTGGATTAATATCACATGCAACAAAATTAGTAGCTGTTCCATCAGTTACAAATGGCTCATAAAACACGGTATATGCACCAAAGAAATATCTCGCAGCTTCTCCTCCTGAAAATACCATCATAGAAGAGTTACTTGTTAAGCTATTAGGAGAAGTACCCCATTCATTACTTGTTGGCTGATAATCTTTAACAATCTCGACTGTTTGCCCCATTGACAAAACTGAGATCGCAAGAAATAAGAATCCAATGTAAATTTTTTTCATTATCAAATTATTTAGGTTAATACTATAATGCACCTTTGCACTAATGATGATATCCTAAAATTAGATGATCGAAATTGACCGTTGAGTTTATGTAGCATATCAATTTTACCCCTACACATAAAACCACCATATAACTATTGCTATTAGGTAAATCATGACCTTATCGCCACCACTACATCACTACACTAACACTTATTAAACAATCACTTAAACAAATATTAATTGCAATTATCTATTTAAACAAAAACCTAGTTAATATTTACTCATCCCCTATTTTTCAAACCTTCTTTATTGAAATTTCATTATTTACTTCAACACCACCTAAGAAAATATCACAGACCATATCTTAATTCATATAAATAGATATTTCAATCCCGAAAAAACATCATACTTAACTATTTTGATACTCTAAGACCATCAGAATTACACCTACCATACTTAACATACAGGTTAATCAATCCATTTATATAACGTCTAGGTAATTATGCAGACCTATAGCAAGTGCTTGCTAAAACGAAAACAAACCCCATTTCGGAGTTGTATTTTGTTCTTTTTTGCAAATCAAAGCTTGCACTTACTTATCTTTAATGCGGAATTGAAATCTTGTCTCATAACAGAAATTGGACAATTGTAAACATGCCCCCAAGAGAGGCTATTATTATTTTCTACAACCACTTAACGTCCATCATTTGATAAAAAACAAGGGCCACTCAAATGAGCAGCCCCTGTTACCGTAATACTACACTAACTAATCCAATTCTACTTTTTAGCAATTTTACAATGTTCTATAATCAAAATGTTATAGGCAAAACCAGCATACGGGTGATCAGATGGTCCTGTTATCTGTGCCAGGTAACCTTCATCAAAAATTATTTCTTGCGCTTGTAAATCATATGTACCTATAGCTTCAGGATAACGTTTAATTGCGTCATTTCCTTCGTTGTTTACATACCATTCCCAGCCAAAAAAGGTCAGTTGGATTTCTATACCAAAATAAGGATCTATAACCTCTTTATAACTCTGATCAGCTTCCATAATAACTTCATTGGTTTCCGCATCAAAGCGTAAACGCACCTCCTGATTCACACCTAACAAACCTTTTACCAATAATCGGTCATCTCTGCCTTCAATAGTATCAGGTCTTATTTCAACAGGAAGAACATATGGACTTACCTTGTTCCCCTCGGTATCCGTAGCGATTGATTGTTCTACGGCTTCAAAATTATATCCAATCAAAGCAGCTAATGGATGCTCGTTGTCACTAATCGTAACCGTATGAACGGTATTAGCTTCGTTGGCTAATCCAATACCAGCATTAATTGAATTACTCTTCAATACGACATTAAACTTCTTGTCCCCATCACGCTCTTCATTATCAATAAGCTTAACATTAATATTAGCATAATGGTCTCCATCAAATATTACCGTATTGTTTGCATTCTCAATTGTAAAATCTACGCCTTCGGCTGCCGGATTACTAAATCCTTCTGTTTCAATAACAAATTCCACTTCTCCTCTGGCCGTAGATTTTGCTAGATAAACCGGAATACGCAAAGTGCGAATATCATTCTCTAATTTAGCTGATGTAGAGGTTTCGAATGCAAAGAAAGCGTCCTTATCATTAAACACTTGGCTTTCTTCTTCGCCACATGAGCTCATTAATAAAACAGTAACGAACAGTGCGGCAATATATTTAAGTCTGTTTTTCATTTCATTAATCTTTTTAGATTGAATACACTTAGTTACTATACCCTTCATTTTGCTTCATATTACCGTTGGCAAATATTTCATCCTGAGGAATTGGAAATACAAAACGATAATCCCCTGATTCCAAAACCTTTTGACGACCACTTGGCACATCCTCATCCACTCGTTCAATACCCAGATTCCAACGACGTAAATCAATAAATCGATGGCCTTCATACGCCAACTCTCTGCGACGTTCAGCCTGAAGTACACTCATGGCTAAAGATTTTATTGACATATCAATCGGATCAGGATCAGTGATACGTTTCGAACGTAACAATTCGATCTCAGCCTGAGCTTCATCCAATAAATCTTTGTTGATATATGCTTCTGCTTTAATCAATACCATCTCCGACACCCTGAAATACTTGATATCAACCACATTCATTGATCCACTTGCCCGTCCGTCGTGTTTTTTAACAACATCCTGACCATTATCGTTTTTACCAAAGTATTCAGACTTTCTGATATCATCGTCCTCATAAAAATCCATTAAGGAGTGAGAAGGATGAAAATAAATATCCTGGTTGGATGATGCAGTATAGTAATCTCCCAACCTTGATGACAATATTTCTTTTCTAAAAATCACTTCTACATCATCAGCGACTTCATCATTCCATATTTGTTGCACTTCATCTATCTCAGCTAAACGGAAGCCTCCGGTACTAATAGCCAAATCGGCTGCTTCAATAGCCATATCCCAATCGCCCATATATTGAGCAACGCGTGCTTTTAAAGCATAAGCAGCAGATTGAGTTACCCAGTAATTACCATCCACAAACTGATCTAAATCAGGTATTGCAGCATCAATATCGCTTAGTATATTCTGATAAACTTCGCCCTGTGTTAAACGTGCCGGTTCTGAAATAACCGATTGTTTCATATATGGAATACCTATGGCATTGGCACTATAATTGGGAGCATAAGCTCTTAGTACTTCAAAATGACCAAATGCACGGGTAAATAAGCATTCCGCAATGGTTTTCTTTACGGTGGCATCTTCCGGATCGAATTGAGCTGAAATCTCCAAAATACGATTGGCAGCATCAACCAAATGAGCATTACCATCCCAAACGCTTCCCATATCGTCGGTAGAAGCATTATAAGTCCAGTCATGCACGTTAACTCCCTGACCACGGTTTGATGAGGAATATCGCAAATCGTCGCTGGCATAATCTGTTACACCAACAATAGCAAATCCACCATAATAAGCCATCACTCCCACACGACCTTTTTCTAAATCTTCAATGGTAACGAATGCTTTATCGTCTGTAATTTCATCAACAGGCGACAAATCTAATTCACAGGATGTGAATAGTGTAAACATGCTGATGAAGACTGTTTGTATATTTATCAAATTAAGTCTCATTATTCATCATTTTTTAAAATGCAACATCAATACCTACAGAAAAGACACGAGGCGTAGGGTATTCAAAACTCGCAATGTTATTACTATCTTCAGGATCAAAACCAGTCCATTTTGTCCAGGTAAATAGGTTTTGAGCCTGTCCATAAACCTTTAATCCTTGCACAATACCTGTTCTTTTTAAAATGGTTTTAGGTAAGCTATAGGATAGCATTAGATTACGGAAGCGGATAAAAGAAGCATCTTCGATGTCTTTTGATGAAAATTGACGAGTTGAATGCACTCCTTGAATTTCTGTTACATCACCTGGTTGTTGCCATACATCAAGCATGGCTGTTGACATATTATATTGTGCAAAACTTGGATTTTCCTGAAAAAAGGATTGATTGTTAAATCGTGAATACCCCTGAGCAAAGTTAAATTGAGCACTTAATTCAATGCCTTTATAACTTACTCTTGTATTAAAACCACCGGTAAAAGGAGGATTAGAAGAACCAAACTCCGCTATATTATCATCGGCACTGTAATTCTCAGTTACCTGACCACCTTTAGTATAATACAAAGCATTTCCATTAGCCGGGTTTACACCTGCCCATTTAACCATGTAGTGAGATCCTAATGGTAAACCTTCTCTGATAATAGATGTACCTTGCTCAAATTCATTCACCTGCCCCAAATCAAGCACTTCATTATCATTGTATGAGAGGTTGGTTCCAACAGACCAAATGAAATCATTATTTTTAATCACATCATAGTTCAGCAATAATTCGATACCTCGGTTACGTACCTTACCGGCATTGGTTTTCTTTGCATTACCCGGTATTCCGGCCCATGATGAGAAAGTTTGAACAACAAATAAATCATCTGTAATATCATTATACACATCCAAAGAACCACTTAAGCGATTAGCCAACAAGTTGTAATCAAATCCAACGTTAAACTTCTTTGCAATCTCCCATTTTAATGTTGGATCACCTGATCTCCCCAGAACAGTACCTTTTTGATTATTATACTGAGTAGTTCCCCAGGTAGTTAATGTTTCATAATCATCCAAACCATCCTGGTTACCCGTTAATCCATAACTAATTCGGAACTTTAAGTTATTAACCCAGGTTAAATCAGTCATAAAAGATTCTCGGGTTACATCCCATGTTAAACCCAACGAATACAATGTGGCATATTTATTATCAGCCCCGAATGCAGATGAACCGTCACGACGTAAACTACCGCTAAAAGTATATTTATCGTTAAATGTATAGTTCACCAATGAAAAAACTGAAAACAAAGCACGTTCACTTTCCCCACCAGAAACGGCTGGTATAAAGTAATTACTTTCTGTATTTACTGTACCGGGAGTTCCGCTGGTCATACCCTGCAATGAGCCAGGTAACTTAGGATCCAAACCATAACCTGTAAAACCAAATCCAAAAGTGGTACGATTTACATATTCTGTTCCTACAACTGCAGATAGCAAATGTTTATCACCTATTACTTTTTTATAATCAAGTGTATTGGTAAAGTTCGCTTCCATTCTTCGACCAAAAGATTGAGATCGCTGCCCTTCACGACCTGGTTCATCATCACCAAGAATACGAGCAGAGTATGCTTCCGGACGGATTTCTCGTTCTGTTAATGTCTGACGATAATCAATACCGTATTGAGTTTTTGCAGAAAGGTCAGGTGTTATAGTCCACTCCAAATTAGCAGCTCCTACAAATTTTATTTCTTCAACCATATTGGTTGAATTTGCCATTTGATCCAATGAGTTTGAACCTACATTATCGTACTCATAATATCGCTCGGCATTTTGCTCATCGGTCAAATATGGATTTGCAAACAAATATTTACCACTATTAATATCACCTGCTGTGGTGTATGGTTCTTCCCAAGGGTTAGCCAAATAAACAGCTGCAAATGGATTTTGTAGAGCAACTCCTCCTTCACTTTCAATTTTATTAGCTGCAGAAGTTCCCATACTAGTAATAATTCCTACTTTAATCTTATCAGAAATTTTATGATCGAGATTGATACGACCTGTATAACGATTGATATCTGATCGGGGTGAAAGTCCTTCCTGGTAATAGTTCTGGAAAGAAACATAAAATTGAGTCTTTTCACTTCCTCCCATAAAATTGGCTTCAGTACTATGTGTTTTACCCATTCTAAATACCTGATCCTGCCAATTGGTATTGATACCGCGAAGACGCGCTAATTCAGCATCCTGAGCTGCACGAGCTTCATTGGATAAGGACTGGTAATTGGGATTTAACGAACTTAGTTCCCATCCCGGACCTTTCTGCGCTATTTCTTCGAACCATAATTTCTCAGCCGTATTCATCATATCAAATCTCTCTTGTGTTTTCATCGACACACCTGACTGATGACGAATATTTACTTTTGTTTTACCTTCTTTTCCTCTTTTTGTTGTAATTAATATTACACCGTTAGCAGCTCTGGAACCATAAATAGCTGTTGATGAAGCATCCTTCAGCACACTCACCGTTTCAAAATCATTGGCATTTAAGCTGGCAAAAGCACCTGCTTCGATAGGTACACCATCTACAACATACAAGGGATCATTACCTCCCATGATAGAACCATTACCACGAATTCGAACAGTAGTATTACTTGAGCCTGGTTGCCCCGAACCAGTAGAAATTTGCAAACCGGTTGTTTTTCCTTGCAACATCTGATCGAAACTTGCTACAGGAACCTGCTCCATATCTTTGGCTTCAACCACCGAGATAGCACCTTTCAATCCTACTTTTCCTTTGGTACCATAAGCTGTAACAACAACCTCTTCTACACCTAAGCTTTCGGTTTCCATTACTACATTAATAACCGATTGATTGACAATGGCTATTTCCTGGCTTTTCATTCCAACAAAAGAAAAAACCAATATTTCAGCATTTTCCGGAACATTCAGACTGTAGCTACCATCAAACATGGTAATGGTGCCAACGGTTGTTCCTTTCACCACAACCGTTGCTCCCGGAATAGGAGCGCCATCTGTGGCATCAGTCATTATTCCTGTAATCGTTTTGTTTTGGGCATTTATTATCCCACCCCCCATAATAAACAGAAGTAATAACAAGTGTATTACACGTTTCATAGAATAGTTTTTAATTATATTTTTTATCTCTAGGTAAGCAGATTTGGAATTTCAATGACCAAAAATAATTGATCAAAGCACTCAATGTTTCCGACATTTAAAAGTGCTTATCACAATTATTAATTGGTGTCATTCTTATTGCTTTATGATCTTATGTTTATGTGTTTGTTCATCAGAAATAACCTCCATCATATATAATCCCTTAGCTAAATCTGATATAATCATGGTATATGTGGCGGATAATCCAACTTGAACATTCTTTTGCTGAATGATTTCACCAGCCGCATTTGTCAGACGAATCATTACATCTCCATCCGCCCAATCTTTCCAGTCTATTCTAATAAAATCTGTAGCTGGATTTGGGTAGATTTCTATCCTATTCAACTCATTATCATCAATAGCTGTACGATGTATAACGTTGATAATGAATGAACCTTTGACTGAAGCACCGTACTGATCACGACCTGTAATTTGTACTTCAGAAGATCCAATCATCTGAGGTGTTAAAATGGCTCTGCCATTATTATACATCATAGCTAAAACATCTTCATCTATGACTTGAATTGTATATGTCATTTCATCATTATCCACATCATTGATTAAATCTGAGAAGATAAGTTCAAAGTCACCATGCTCCCATACAACAGTTGTATCTACCGCTGATTCTGTTAATTCAGGAGATCTATTAACATTTATTACCTGTATCTCAAATGATGTATTACGCTCAACATCATGCTCATCTTTTGTGATAATTTGAATAGTATGAATACCTTGAGCGTAATAATCAGGAGCCAGATTAAGAATTATTTCTGAATTATTATCCGTATAGGTAATCCAATCAGCATCCGTAATAACCTCATTCGTAAACGAATCTCCTTCATTATCAACCACTGAAAAAGTAAGTGTAGTTGTCTGATTCTCTTCTACTTTTTGGTCACCCTCTGATAATACAACATAAGGTGCTTCGTTCATTAGTAGATTTACATCTACAACTTTCTCATTATCGATTGGATCGTTGCTGATAATAACTAACTGCGCATTATTTTTAATTTCCTGAGCAAACGCAGCATTAAAGTTCAATTTAACTTCCGACTCCTGTCCGACAACTGTTGTTCCGGTTACATCACCTTCAATAGTTAACCAGGTTCTTTGTTCATAATTCAACTCATGAGCCTTCACCATGAAAGCCATATTTTCAAAACCTCCCTGAGTAACCATATCAAACCAGTCTCCCTGATAATTAAAGAAGAAACGATCTGCTACAATATTTTCCATTTCAGTAAACACCACGCCTTGAGGTTTAGTAACGCCCAAGGGATAAGTAATTACCACATAAAAATCTTCATTTGGATAAATAAATACCGGTTCATTCAAGTTAATGCTAACATATTCTCCAACATCAGCATCTGGAGCATCGTATGCAAGACTTAAGCTTCCTTTTCCTATAACAGAGGCATTGTAAATATTGTCGCCTCCAGCTTTTATTTCCACTGTGATAACACCACTTAATACAGACTCATGCACATAATAGGTTTCAATATCAGACAAATAGAACCCATCATCAGGAGCCTTGAATTTGGTTGCCGACATAAATGATAGGCCTGCTCCAAAACCAATATTGTTATTCTTAGTTAATTCATCTGTATAGGTAATTGAGCGATTATAGGTATTCTCATTAGTTGATTTTAACTGGGCTGTCTCTGTTGTTGTTCCTGAATATAATTGAGGCAACTGACCTGATGATTTCAAACTTGGTGATGCAGTTGATTCAGCATCTTGTTTTCCTCTATTAAAAATCAAGTCAATATTCCACTCCAAATCACCTGAGCCATTAATATTACCAATAACCAAATTACGATTTCCGGTATAACTATCATCCACCGCATATTCTGTAATATTATCTTCACTAATCGTAATAGCAGGAGGCATCTTACTTTCAACCAATAATTGAGAACTGAATACTTCAGCTAAGTTGGTATCGAACAACTTGAATGTTGAAACGGATTGAGCCGGGCTTGAAGGAGTATACCTCATAACCATTTTCCAGTTATCACCTGGAGCCAGCTTAGTTCCATCACCAACCTCAAATTTAACAGGTCCCAGTTTACTCCATATCTCAACATAGGCTATTTGTCCGACAAATTCATTAATAGGTATTTCACCTGCCGGAGCCAG
Source organism: Carboxylicivirga linearis (assembly GCF_018271995.1). GTDB lineage: Bacteria > Bacteroidota > Bacteroidia > Bacteroidales > Marinilabiliaceae > Carboxylicivirga > Carboxylicivirga linearis. Next base: position 62,064 of record NZ_JAGUCO010000022.1, on the reverse strand, counting down.
AACATTTCCTCTGCTATTCAACACTTCAGGATAAACATAGAACAACTCAATTTCAGGGTTCGCTGTTAACTCCTCATGATCGACAGTAACCGTTTTAGTTCCAGTATTTTCTATTGTTAAATCAAAATCATATGACTTACCTTCAACATACCAAACATATTCAGGATTATTGCCTTTCACCTCTAAATTGGGGGTTCCAATAACAGTTAACTCAACTGGTAACTCTTGATCTATTTCACCAACGGAATTATTTTTAATAATTATATTAGAAGAATAAGTACCATCATTAACAACCGTTGCATCCAAAATCATATCGACAGTTGCAGAGCTGTTAGGTGCAACCTGCTGCTTCACTACAGGGAATACAGAATACGACATCAGCTCACTATCATTAGGCATAGATGGCATATAATCACGCCAGATAAGCAGGCCTTCTTCTTCATTTGGTTTTTCCACTCCAACAACAGCAGCAATATTTGGATATTCCAGATCTTTATAGTTAAACTCTATTTTACCATTTGAGTAAATAATAGCCTGAAAACTATACTCAATACGACCACCTGCCAATGGAAAGAAATCTTCCCACGAAACTATGACCCGATCCTCTTCCTCCTGGTAATATACACCTTGTTTTTGTCGCTGAGAATAATAATATGGTAAATGGAATGCCGCCATTGGAGCAATAGCTCCTTTCATATTATCCACTTCAGGTATATTAGTCGGACGGTCTACTAATGCTTCAATTTCAGGCTCAATAAATGACATCCACCCCATAACCGAGATGTATAAAGTGTCATATTTTTGCCCATAATAAGGATAATCGTTTTTAAGTGGTAGCTTAAAATAAGGAATTCTATCATCAAGAAATTTAGATTCCAGATTAGTATGAGCAGCTGACTCAGTAATATCTACATAACCAATACCATCTCCCTTCTCATGAACGTAATCAAAATCCTTAATTTCACTTCCTTGTGGTTGGTTAGTATCTTTTAAATAAAACCAAGTCCCCGGAACAATAGCATATTCCAATTCTCCATCACCATCATTTGAGATTGTAAATTGTCTCTCAATAGTTTCGCCAGCAACTAATGTTTGGGTAATACCTTCTACAGGAGACACATTTATTATTGGATTTTCAATAATAGTTCCTTGCAATGCAATTTCATTGGTATTGCTATTTTCATCTGTTACGATTAGCACATCGTTCACAGTTCCTGCAGCAGGATCGGCCTGAATACCAGTATTTATCTTAACAGGCAAATGAACTGACTGTCGGGCCTTAACAACAATTGGTAAATCATCAATCTTTTCAGTAGTAAATAAACCTCCTGTTTGAAAAGCTAAATCAGTAATAGAAATTGGTGCAGTACCTGAATTTGTCAATGATGTAACATATATAACGCTATCCGTTTTAAACACATCTCCAAAATCAATACTTTCATCTTCTGCAGTCAATTGAGCTGAACCTCCTGCCACAAAATTTGCACTAACCGTATATTTAGTTACAGGTAAATCAGGATCGTTACTTACAATTGCTAAACGTTCATAAATACTATCCTGCAGTACACCTTCCGTGTTAAATGATACTTCTAAACTTGCAGATTCGCCAGGTTGAACTGTCCCTGATGGATTTGTGACATTTGTAATCAAATTCTCCCCCGGATGATAAAAATGGAAGAACTCTTTATATTGGTTATAATTTTCAATTCCATTGGCCATAGGTACCGGATACTGACTATTATGTATCAAAGCAATATCCTTGTTATCTCTGTCGATAATAGAGATTAGATAAGAAGGGTTATAAACCGATTTATAAAACAGAATATCGACATCACCATTAGCATGCAAAACAATTTGCATGTTAACACCTACTGTACTACCATAAAGAATGTTCTTATACTGAACTCTAAACATACCATCTTCCTGACGGTAAGATATTTCGGTATTATCTCTCATTTTCGGTGCCATCATGGTGGCCGTTATCATGTCAAAATCCCGTAAGTAAATGGGAGTAATCTCTGAACCTGTTACCCAATCCAAATTCTTATCACCTTCTTCTCCAAAGATTAAAGCACCTTGTTCGTTAATCCATACTTTGTTATAAAAACGATCTCTGAAAGGGAAAGAAAAACCTATCTCTCTTTCTACTGCATATTTGGGCCCACGTAACTCTTCCATTAAAGAAGTTCCAGAACTAATAATATCCTCCCAGTTATGAGCCACAGGATCAGCATTGTCATCTGCTAACACATAATCATAGGTGTATCCAAAGTTGTTTGCAGGCTTAATCAACCCTTCTACCTCATAATCAGGTGAAAACTTGGGTACTTTATAGTGCAATGGATAATGTCCATTATTAGTGATTGTAAAAGTACGATTGGCAATAGCATCTCCAACAGTCAATCCACCTGGTATAACCACCTCGCTCGTATCACTTTCTGTATCAGCAACCAAAATATCGGCAGGTGAGACAGATACACCATGAACAGTAAATTGATGGGTATAACCTTGTTCGTTGGTAATGCTAATTATTGAATTGAAAATGCCCTCATTATCAGGAGCAAATGTCACTCTCACCCATCCTTCATCGAGGGCTGGAATGGTCTCACCACTCACTACCCCTTCCGGAATAAAAATATCTGAGTTGCTTGATGTATAACCATCTTCCAGTAACTGATAACCTCTAAGTCCCTTATTAACAATTTGTATATCTAATGTTTTAGAATCTCCAACAAAAACATTCCCAAAATCAACTGTTTTAGAAGAAGACAATATAGGTTGATGCCCGGTTACATTAAATTTAATTTTACCTCGTGCCACCTTATTAGCCGGATCATTCGAGATCACCACCAGGTTGTCTTCATAATAACCATCAATCAAGTTATCAGCATTTATTTCAAGAGCTATATCCTGCGAACTACCACTGGTTAAAACACCATCCTGTGGAGAAAGAGTAATGTATTCACCCAGGTCATTCATGCTGCTTCGCATCACCCAGGACCATACATAAATATCTTTGTTAATTTCTGCAGCCAACGGTGACCAGGAACTACCTCCATTGAAACTGATAAAACAACGCTCTGAATATTCATCCGAATCCTCTTCCGCAATACCTAACGGATATAAATTACCGGAAGGAATATGCACTACTACCCAAAACACATCACCTTTTTCGAAATTAATCTGTTCCTCCAACTCAATATAATGAGAAGTCCAAAAGGCTGTTTTTGTCAAATAATTCTGAGCCGATAACAGAGTAGCATCTTTTAATACAGAACCTTTCCAAATTTCGATAACAATAGGTCCGGTTTGCGGATCAACCTGAAGGTTAAGCCACATATTTGTTAAATTAAATCCTTCGTCATTATCAACCTTATACCATGTAGCAGCAGAATTGGTAATAGTTGTATCATTCTCTCCAATTCGTTTAGTAGCATTGGTAGAGTATTCTACATATCTTAATCGCTCATCAATACTCTCATAAGATGGAGCAGCCACCAAACCATCAACAATGATATCATCAGCACCAACCCCAGTTAATACAGGAGCATTATCAAACGCTGGATAGGTAACCTGCTTAGTAGTAAAAGGAGTTAATGACAATGTATCCAATCCTAGATGAGCCTGCCAGTTCAATACCCCTTCACCTGTATTTTCGAAAGTAAATATCTGATTAGAAATAGGATTTGACTGTACATCAATATCAAATTCCAATGGGTTACCCATTGTTATTTCAGGTCCGTTATTAGTAGCAACTGAGATAACGTTTGATAGAGATGAGCCGTTGCCCCAACGATCAAATGCTTTAATGGCAAAATAATAAGTTGTTTGAGCATCTAAACCTTCGATGGTATGAGTTACCTGATCACCAACATTTGCATAAAATTCATTAACTACCTTCGATCCTGCAGCTTGTATATTTGCTTCAGTAAAAGGTTCTTTACTCCAATACAGGTTATAACTTACTGCCTTTTCATCATCTGCATCGACTGGTACCGACCAGAAAAAAGTTGCAAAATCCTGCGCCGTCTCTACACTTAAATCTGTTACAGCATTGGGTACAATAGATGGATCTCCTGATTGTAGGGCCAAATAGGCATCAATATATCCATTACCCATCTTCCCCGTGGTAAGATCTGTTAGATATGGATTTATATCATGAACCGAAGTTAGCAAATGTTGTTTTAACTGATCAGCAGTAAATTCATCAGCTTTAAATTTTGACACTACCAAAGCTGCAATTCCTGAAACATGAGGACATGCCATTGAAGTACCTTGCAGGTATCCATAAGCACTACTATAGGTGCTCAATACCTGAGCTTCTTTTGCTAAACTTGCATTCCCTCCAGGTGCGGTTACATCTACCCAATCAGCAAAAACAGAATATGGAGCTTTTTTAAAATCAGGCCCCATAGCTGCAACCGCAATACATGGTTCATAAGCAGCAGGGTAAATATCTAATTCATAGCCAAGGTTACCGGCAGCAAAAATGGATACACCGCCTTTCATCGGACTTCCTGCATACGAACCTGCATTAGCATTGAAATAATCAATAGCATCAAGCACAGCTTGATCATAGGCTCCATCGGTACTCCATCCCCAGGAGTTTTGGCCTATAACAGCACCCATATCGGCAGCATAAACAATGGCTTCAGCATAACCGCCAGCTCCACCTTCTTCTGTAAATATCTGACAGGACATTAACCGAACACCTAGATTGGATCCATTACCACCAGCAATACCAGCAACACCTTCTTGATTATTATTGACCGCTCCAACTGTACCGGCCACATGCGTACCATGATAATGCGTTGTTATGTTACCCTGTCCTAAGACAAAGTTATATCCGTATATATCATCAACAAACCCGTTACCATCATCATCAATGCCCTCAATACCATTAAGCTCGGCATCATTGGTCCACAAAGCATCTATTAAGTCAGGATGTTCTACATTTATTCCACCATCAATAATAGCCACAATTACATCGGATGAACCGGTTTCGATTTCCCATGCCTTAGCTAAATTTATATCAGCTCCGGCTTCTGCCCACGACTGGGATCCATCGTTATTATAGTGCCACTGATCACCCAAAAGGGGATCATTAAATGTTGATTCAGTGCTTGATACAGATGAATTAACAATTGCTTCTGAGCCTATTAGCGTAACCTGCGGTATAACAGTTGCTACTTTTACTTCATCAAGCTGCGCGTATTGCTTAGCTACCTCTTTGGGGTCAAGTGTTGGATCAAATTCAATTTCATACCATAAATGAAGTCCACTTGCCTGATGACGTTCTTCAAACTTAGGTGAAAAACGAAAAACACGTTTCATTTCTTTCGCTGAAACCTGATTAGAGACAGCATCAAACGGTACAATACCCGTTTCTACCCCTTTCCGGGTTGATTTTATACTCTTTAAACTAGCTTGAAGAGTAGCATTCATTTTAACACGAATAGCACCCTTTTTTTTACCGTCAATGTAATTCTGAGCAAGGATTTCCCCTGACACACCAACAATTATAAATAATGCTATGAGAAACTTATGTATATATTTATTCATTATGTACTAAATTGATTTTCCATTTATTTACAGCAACAAATAGACAGAACTGCTTATAGAAAAGGTGTTTTCTTCCCTACAATCCCGGTATTGATTTTAAAAGATTATAAATGATCGCAAACAATTATAATCCTAATTAGAACTACTGGATTACAATATCTTGCGTATAAAAATTGTAGTTATCAGAGGTATCCAATACTTTAAATGTTATTTGATACTCACCATATTTAATATCTACAGGTATAATTGTAAAGATCTGTTGACCTGTAATAGTCATTTCAGTTCCGCTTAATGGAATTTTATATGTTTCCGGCTCCCAATCCAGATCAAAACCTCTGGATGATTTAAGTGAAGAAATGGTTACCTGACATTCTTTTAATTCTTTGTTATCACTAAATGATCCATTTATTACAATGGATGACATTGGCGAAAAAAAATGGTTATCTCTGTCTAGAGTTATAACTGCTGTGGGTTTTGTCAAATCAGCTGATTCTTCCTCTTTTCCACAAGCAGATAGTAGGCTTGTAATAAGCAACGAAATACTCAAAATTTTTACTATGTTCTTCATGATGCTATAATGTTAGAGCCCATGCAAAGCCTTAACGGCTTTGCACAGACTATTCTTTTATTACTTATTGTTTGATTATTTTTTTAGAATAATTTTCTGCTCCGGATACTATCTCAATGATGTAAATACCATTTGGTAAATCAGCTACATTAAATGTATAGTTACCAGCACCCATCACATCAATATTAACCGACTGAACAATTGATCCATCAATACTTAATAGGTTTATTCTTGTATCTCCGGATAGATTCTTATTCCATTCAATATTTATTAATTCACTTGCAGGATTTGGGTAAATATCCAAACCACCAGATTGTAAATCATCTATACCTGTTCTATTTTTAACGGTTATGGTATATGTACCTGATAGCTTTGCCCCATGTTCATCCACAGCAGAAATGGTTACGTTTACAACTCCAATAGTTAATGGAGTTAATATTACCCCTTCATCACCAATGAATAAATCTAAAACATCTTCATTATCCACAGCAATGTTATATTGAACAACATCTGGGTCAGGATCCATAATCCATTCTTCAAAAAGAACCTCCTGCGCTCCATACTCAATAACCATTATTGTATCTTTAAGCACCCCGTTGGTAAATATCGGTTCACGGTTTACATTAACCACTTCCACTGTTGTAACATAACTTGATTCTTCGCCATGTTCATCAACTCCAACTAATTGTAAATCATGGAAACCTTGTGCATAATAATCCGGAGTGAGGGTTATTTCCAATACTCCATCTTCATTTTTCGTTATTTGAGCCCATTCCAATTCATTAGCTAACTCAACGGTGTATGGGTCCCCTTCCATGTCTTTTATCTCGTAGCGAAGAACTGAAGTATCATTTTCCTCAACTACTGTCAGACCTTGGGCAAGCTCTATCTGTGGCCCTTTATTCATTAACAGATAAAGGTTAACAGACAGTTGCTTATTAAGAGGGTCATTTGTATGCAAAGTTAATTCAGCTGAATTATCATACTCCTGAACATTTGCAGCATTGAAATCAAGCGAGATATCAAATGATTCACCTTTTGTAATACTACCTGATAGATTGTTAATTGAAACCCAGGTTTTTTCTTCAAATACTTCTTCATGTGCTTTTACCATAAAGGCATTATCGTAGAATTGAGGATCGGCATACAAATCAAACCATTCTCCATCATACTGATAATAATAACGATCAGGCTCAGCTTCTGCATAATCATTTACAATACCCTGTGCATTGCTGACTCCTAAAGGATAATGTATCACAACATAAAAATCTTCAGAAGGATAAAGATAAGTTGGGTTATCTAGTGGTATGGTAAAGAATTTACCAATATCGCCAGACTCATCTTCTTTATAAGCTAAAGAACCTTTGGCTACTACGCTGGCCTTATCTATTGATCCACCTGCCAGTATCTCAACATACAAAGTACCTTCTAATTGATTTTCGAATCTGTACCATGTTTCAATATGTGACAGCGTAAATCCAGTCTCAGGAACAGTAAATTTAGTAGCTGATGTAAAAGCCTTATCAAAACCAAATCCTAACCAGTTATCTACTAATGTTCTGGAGTTATGTTCTAACGTTCGGTTATAGCTCTCTGTTGACTTTAAACTTGCGTTTGTATTATCCTTTGTTCCGCTATTAGGCTCCGAAAGAAGTACATTCATACTGGTTGTTGAAACAGACTCATAAACGGTCTCAGGCACTTTTCTTCCTCTGATAAACTTCAATTCTGCAGTCCACTCCAGCTCACTGGCACCTTCAATGTTACCAACTTTTAAGGTTCGCGTTTCTGTATGATTTGCATTATCAGCCAACACAATAACATCGCTACCAACAGTAGCCACTGGAGGTAATGCACTACTAAGATTAGCAGTCCATGTTAGAACCGGTTGATCATTTATATCATTTATTACTGTGGTAGCAGTAGATGAGCCTGGTTGTGCAGGAGAATAAGTTACATAACAAATCCACTCAACGCCGGGTTCCATTTTCTTTCCATCAGCAATCACAATAGGATCACCAAAGAATGGTGTAGTCAATATCTGATCACCAACAAATTGATCTAAACGCACATAACCTTCCTTATAGATATTAGGTCCGGAGCCACCGGCAGGATAATAAAACTCAACTTTTAAGTCACTGCTAGCTGTTGTGATCGCACCAGACAATTCAATAGCTTTGGTTCCTGTATTTTTTATTTTAAATTTTTGAACATATACCGAATCAGCAACATACCACACCTGGTCATTTATATTTTCAGCTACCAATTCAGGTTTCCCCAATACAGTCAAATCTATAGGAAGTTGAACCAATGGTTGATCTACAGAATTGTTTTTAATCTTAACATCGTAGTGATAGCTTCCATCATACAAACTATTTGCATCGAGTCGTAGCTTAACAACTTCTGATGATTGTGCAGAAATAGATTCTGTCTTTACAGGAAACAAGGTATACGAAAACGGATCGTAAGTACCCATAAATAAATCATGATGTATAATAACACCTTGCTTATCATCAGGACTTTCTACGCCAATGATTCCGTAAGCTTTAATAGTATTGAAGTTGCGATAGTTAAAGTCAATACGGCCATTATAATATAATACCACCTGAAAATCATATGGTCTACTCATACTGGTCATATCAACATACTTATTATATGTAATCACAAATTTATCATCAAAGGCATGATAGTAAATACCTGCATCTTTGGCTGTTGTCAGTGATGCATTGGAATGTAAACCTGCCATTGGTGCAATTACTCCATGAAACATATCCTCATTAGGAAAATCGTGAGGAAAATCAAAAATACTTGACATCTCAACAGGCTCTTCCACACATAACCATCCTGTTGCTGCAACATAAATTTTATCAATCTCTTTACCATAAAATTTAAAGGCTTTTGGCAACTCAAGTGTCTTATATACCCCTGACGCTGTTCTTGACCAAAAGAAGTCTCGTAAATTAGAGTCTGCTGCAATATCTAATATATCGATCCATCCGGCACCATTCCCCTTTGAATAAGTATACTCGTAGTCAGAAATTTCTCCACCACTCACATTCTCACTTAATGGGTAACACCATTCATTTGGTATAACTGCCATTTCCAAATCACCTAAACCACTATTAGTTATGGTGACATCTACATCAGTATAGGTACGAGCATCGATAGATTTGTTATAGCCTTCTACTGGACTAACCTCAATAATTGGATTCTCCTCAACATTGGCGCTCAGTGCAGCAACCAATACCTTACCACTGGCAAGTGTTATTGTAGCTTTACCTTCAGGGGTTGCAACTGCATCGGTATTCAATATAATGGGCAAATACGATGATTGTCTGGCTCCAACTGTATAAGGTAATTCAGCCGTCGTCGAAAAAATAGGATTAGAAAACTCAATACTGGTTATTTGATCCTGAGCTGTTCCTTTATTAATAATTTGTAATGGTAACTCCTGTACCGAAGTCTTATACACATTACCAAAGTCAATGGTATCTTTCGCCATTGATAACTCAGCTGATCCTCCTGAAGTAAAATTAGCTGTAACCTCAAATACCGACATTGGCATATCAATATCATTACTAATAATAGGAACACGCTGAAATACATCACCCTGCAAAGCACTTTCTGTATTAAATGCCAAGGTTACTGTTTGCGTTTCGTTTGGCAACAATGTACCAAATGCATTTTCTGCTGCAACAACCATATTCTCCCCCGGATGGCTAAAATGGAAGTAATGACCGTAATCTGTTGTTTCAGCAAACCTTAACTGATAATCACTGTTTGATGCATAAGCATGATCACCTTTCACTTTATCTGTTATACCTACAAAAAAATCAGGCAATTCGTTTTGATTTTTCTCAACCTGATAAAACAAAACATCAAAATCACCGCTGGCTTTTAGTACAATTTGCAGGTCTACAAATCGATTGCCAATAGTTAGATATTTATATTCTACTCTAAACTCGCCATCTGATTTCTGGTAATAGATCGCAGTTTGAGCACTCTCAAATTTTGTATCCATCATGGCTGCTGAAATCATATCAAATGGACGAATTCTATCCAGACTGGTTTGAAAGCTATTATTGATTCTTAAATTTCCATCTTCTTCAAAAATCAACACTCCTTGTTCGTTCACCCAAACTTTATCGTAAAAACGATCATAAAACGGGAATGTAAAACCTAAGTCTACCTGTACTGCAAAATCGCTCCCCTTCAATTGGTCATTAATATTTGTGACTCCAGTAGATTCTGACATATCAACCCATCCATGAGAGGCCGGAATTTCACCCGTATAATCGGGTCCCTGTTCAACAGCATAATTATAGGTATATCCAAAATTATTAACTGGTCGATCCAGATCCTCAATAACATAATCACCAGAGAAAGCAGGTATACTATAATTCAGTGGATAGTTACCAATATTAGTAATATCGAATGAAATAGAATCAACAGGTTCACCAATTGTCAGTCCGGATCCCAAATGAGATGTAGTAGGAGTTAAACTAATTTTAGCAGGGTCTCCGGCAACACCGGTAACTTTAAAACTATGGCTATAAGCACCATTGTTCATCTGGATCAGTGCACTATGAGATCCGGCAGATGTGGGTTTATAAATAATTTGTATTGTAGCTATATCCCTTGCCGGTATATAATCAGCACTTACTTTATTAACAATAAAATTAGGATCTGAGGATGAAACTTCCCATTTGCTTAAGTAATAACCTGCATAGCCTTCATTGGCAACTTCAATTTCGTAGGTTTTTGATTTACCAACAAAAACATTTCCATAGTCAACAATTGACTGAGACTTTAATACAGGGTGATGACCATCAACATTTAACTGAAGAGATTTCTTAACTATCTTATTTTCTGGATCATTAGAAGCAAATACTAAATTTTCACTGTAAGTACCATCAATAAGTTTCTCGGCATTTACATCCAATTGTAAATCCTGTGTGCTATTGCCTGATAATTCCCCTTCAGAAGGTGTAAGTGTTATGTAATCACCCAGATGTGCATTTAAACTTCGCAAAGTAAGCTTCCAAATCCAGTCATTTGTATCACCATAAACATCATTAACAAACATCCAGTTTTGACCTCCGTTTGTACTGAACAAACAATTATCTGACTGAAATTCTTCACTTTCTTTGGTTAAACCTAATGGATAAAGGTTACCTGCTGGTGTATGGAATACAACCCAATAATAATTTCCAGCTTCTAAGTATAGCTGTTCTTCCATATTTACATAGTAGGCACTTTGGTAATCACCTACCGATTCAATCTTCTGAGAGGTAATCAACTGTGCATCTGTTATCTGAGAACCTTTATAAAACTCTACTGTGGCAGGACCAAATTCAGGATTTAGATGAAGGTCTACCCAAAAATTAGTAACATTAAAAGCATTATTAACATAAAAGCGAGTTGCTGAAGAGTTTGTAAGAGACACATCATCTTCGCCTATGTATACATATGAAGCCTGTGAGTTATAGGTTAGACGATCATCCATAGACATAGAAACAGGAGCTTCTATATTAGGATAGGAAATAAGCGACTGCCCTTTAATACCATTACCAGTATAAGTATCAGCATTTACTGGTTGAAATACTTCTTCGCTATAATTCTCTAAATCTGTACCTGTTAAACCAATATATGAACTCCATTTTAATAATCCTTCGTCATTATTATTCAACTGAACAATACTGGTATTAGTAAACTGAGTTGACTCATCAATAGCTATTTCACTATTATCAAGTAATACATTTATAGCTGGTCCATTATTGGTGGCTGCCTTCACTACATCCGATAAATCAGATTCATTACCCCATCTATCAAATGCCTTAACGGCAAAATAATATTCAGTTTTAGAATCCAGATTCTCTAATGTATATTCTACTTTATCGCCTACATTACTGAAGTAACGATTAATTATAGTAGATGCTGCTGATGATAATGTGCCAGCGTCAAAAGGATTTTTACTCCAATATAATGTATAACTACTACCAATTTTATCGTCTTCATCCGGAACTATACTCCATTCTATCTTGGCTTCATCCTGAGAAGTTTGAACTAAGAGATCATTAACAGCTGATGGAGTTTTTGTTACAGAACCAGACTGTAAGGCTAAGGCTGCATCGATAAATCCACTCCCCATCTTACCTGACACATCGGCTGTAAGAAATGGTTCAATATCATGGACTGAAGTAATTAGATGTCTTTTAAGTAGATCAACAGTAAAAGTACTACTTCCATATTCAGCCACTACCAAAGCTGCAATACCTGACACATGAGGACATGCCATAGAAGTACCATTTAGGTTGGAATATTGACCACCAGGATACGTACTTAATACACCTCCTTCGGTTGCATCTCCTGTATATCCTCCTGGAGCAGTAACATCTACCCAATCACCATAAGTTGAATATGATGCTTTCTTATTAGAATAATCTATTGCCGCCACAGCAATAACAGACTCATAAGCTGCAGGATAAAGCTTTTCATCCACTCCTTCATTACCAGCTGCAAAAACTGCTAATCCTCCTTTCATTGGACTTCCAGCATACGATCCGGCTTCTTTTACAAAGTAATCAATTGCATCAAGTACCACTTGTTCATAAAAGTCAGACTTCGTCCACCCCCACGAACACTGTGCAATTACTGCACCGTTATCAGCTGCATAAATCAGAGCTTCGGCCATTCCTCCTGTTGTTCCCGACTCTGTCATAATCTGACACGACATTAATCTTGTTCCTGGATTGATTCCATCTCCCCCGGCAACACCTGAAACACCAATACCATTATTATTAATAGCACCTACCGTACCTGCTACATGAGTACCATGAAAATGGGCATCAACTGAAGATCGATCCAGTGCAAAATTATAACCATAGATATCATCTACGTATCCATTACCGTCATCATCAACGCCATTTTCTCCATCCAATTCAGTTTCATTTACCCAAACTGCATCTGTTAAATCAGGATGAGTCAAATCGATACCTCCATCAATAATAGCCACTACTACATCTGGCGAACCGGTTTGAGTCTTCCACGCCTCAAACAAATTAATATCTGCTCCAGAAACAGCAGTTTCTAAGATCGATCCATCATTATTATAGTGCCATTGTTTATTTAATCTTGGATCATCAAAGGGCATTTCAGAAACTTGTGAAGCACTGTATATATTTACTGGTTTGGCTTCCCCAAAAGAAACAGGCCGAACAATCTCTGCATTGGATATTTCAGACAATTTACCATATTCTTTGGCTACGTCATTTGGATCCAGGTTTTCAGAATATTCAACTTCATACCATAAATCCAGGCCATATTGCTTGTGCTTTTCTTCATACTTCTCAGAATATGGGAATACTCTTTTTAGATTAAAAGCTTTTACTTTAGATGATATTTTATCAAAAGCTACAACCCCTGTTTCAATTCCATTTTTAGTTGACTTAAGCTTTGCAAAAGAGGTCAACTTTGTAGGATTTAATTTTACTCTTACGATTCCTTTTTCTAAATCCTGTGCCCATGCCACTTGACTAATAATCAAGCCTAACAGAAGTAACAGGTAAAATCTTAGTAGTAATTTACATTTCATTCGAACAGATTTAAATATTGTATAGTTCTATTTTTTCTTTATTGATTTCTGATCCTTCTCATTCATAGAATCTAAAATCTTTTTAAGGGCTTCAGATCTATCTTTATTAAGCTCCATGAGTTGCTTAATTTTTTGATCTGAGATGTTTTGGTCCTTTTTACTCATCTTCCAAACAGTTTTGATCCAACCAATAATTGTGTTTTTCGAAGCTCGACAATTCAGAAAGACAAGTTTAACCGAGGTTGATTATTATTAAAAGAAGAAGAACATACCGAAAATACTACACAGCTATAATGTGCCATAGAATAACTACTACTAAGGGGGTATATGCCTTAATACGACCACTACACATAAACCTCATTACACTATGGATCAATTATTTAAATCCTTACAATATAGAAATCACATAATCAGACAATATTTCAGGTAAGAGATATTAGAAGGCAAAAAGAAACCCTCACGAATACTCATGAGGGCATAAAAAATTGGATGATTTTTATACAATTGTAATACTAATATCAAAGTTCATTTAAGAAAGTTACCAGATTAGTATCTGTATTGGTCAAGCCTAATTTCTTTCTAATTTTTGACCTTTTAACTTCCACACTTTTGATACTTTGGTGTATTAATGCTGAAATTTCTTTGCTATTCATATTCAGTTTCAGAAAAGCACATATTTTAAGTTCTGATGGTGTTAAATCTGGGGCATGTTGTTGTAAACTTTTATAAAATCCTGTATGAACCTGTTGAAATCGTAGTTCAAACTCTTCCCATACCTCAGAATCTGCTCCTGCTTGTAAATCAAAAATAATCCGCTGAATCGCATCTTTTTCTTCCACTTTCAGCTTGGATTTAATTTTAAGCAAGCGATTGGAAACATTTGTAATTAACTCATTTTTCTTTAATAAGTACATTACATTGGTTGTCAACTCCTTATTCTTAATTTCCAAATCCTTTTTAAGATTTTCGTTTTCAACAAATTCCCTGCGAGCTTTACTTCTCCACAAATAAAACAGCAAAATAAAAATAACCAGTAATAATAACAGTAAGGCTATAGTTGAATATACCTTAATTTGAAATTGAAAATGCTCTTGCTTGCGTACTTCTTCCAATTTATTGTATTCATATTCCATTTGTAGTCGGGTAGTTTTTTCTATTACCGACTCATTTTGAATACTGTCTTTAATCAGATAGTAATCTTTAAGTGCGTGATTTGCTAAAGCAAAATCATTAAGTAGTTCATAAATCTTAGCTTTCTGCTCATAAGAGTCTTTTAATATTTCTAAAGCACTTAATTCCTGACCAATCTCAATGGCATCATCATTTATAATAGCAGCGCTATCCAATTGATTAATTGCAATATAGTAATCAACCAGATTTACATTAGATCTGGCTATTCCAATCAGATCATTTATTTCACGTCGATACTTAATGCCTTCAAGTATAAACTTTCGGGCATTTTTATAATCTTTTAACTTTAAATAAATCTCACCTAAGTTATTGGTTGCCTTAGCTAATTGAACAACGTCTTTATTTAATAATGAAGCATCCAAAGCCTTATTCATGTATTCGATAGCAGCTTGATAGTTTTCATTCTGCATGTATACACTTCCAATGTTAATATAAAAGATCTGTATCTGTTCCATATAAACAGAATCGCCCTGTGCCATCAAACGATTATTTAGATCCAAAGCTTCATTAAACTCTTTCAGAGCACCCTCCATATCTTCAAGCATGAAACGAACAGCTCCAACATTTAATACAACACCCACTAACCGTTTAAAATCATCATTTTCTTCAATTAAAGTCTTTGCTTCTAGAAATAATTCGGTTGCCTTATCATAGGAGCCTAAAACCATAAACGAAACGCCCAAGTTACTATATGCATGAGCTTTAATTAGATAATTATCTGTTTTCAGTGCTTCATCGAGTGCTTGTGTTGCATAATGCAACGATTTTTTAATATCTGACAGCTCATATAACCTCGACATTTCAATTAAAGCATTAACCTTTACCTGTGCATCACGGCTTGAGTTATAGACAGATTGCAGACTATCCTCTTTAAAATACTCTTGCGATAAAACAGCAGTAGAGTTTGTAAAAGAAATGAATACTATGGATAAAAATACAAAGGTTAACTTCACCTTTATTTGTAAGGCAGGCATAATAGGCTTTATCAGATGTCTCGTGTTCAAAATTCAGTTTTTAATTACAAAATTTACAACTAAAAAATTTTAGTTCACTTACTTATCCAAGTTAATTCATTTTACTTGAGTAATAAAACAAAACTTATTCACTAAGTAAGTGCATTTCATTTTTTACTGAAAAGGTTTTCAAAGATAATCAAATAACATGCAGCATTACTAACATTGATTTTAATCATGTATAAATATGCAAATATAATACAGACTTCTTCTGAAACGATTTTTTCTCAAATCATTATTATAACCATATTACAAAGTCCGAGGTTATTGAATTGAATGTTTTGATCCTTTCCACAATTTAATATTAATGAAACATTACTGATCATATATCCTACCCCCTATCTAAGCCTTTATAAAACATCAATCATTACTGTTCCCTTTATCTTCAGTGATAGTTACCAATTGAATTGATTCGGTTTTTGCTATAGAAAGACAACCATTCAACAAATCAGAAACCATCCAAAATAGTATCTTTGGCAATTGTAAAAAACGAAAGAATGAGTAGTGCTGTTTCCCGTATTTTAGCCAAACACAACGATCGTATAATAGCTACACGCAGCATTAAAGCACGTGATGCTGTTTTTGTAGATCCACCTCATCAACTGCATACTGAGTTGCAGAAGTGGATGAAGCAAAATGGGTACAAACAGCTCTACTCTCATCAGGCCGAGATGTTTGAAAAAGCCCATGCGGGCAAAAGCGTCGTAATCACCACCGGTACAGCCAGTGGTAAATCATTGTCGTTTTACCTGCCGGTAATGCAGCGCATTCTAGAGAATCCATCGCGCAGAGCCATATTTATTTATCCAACCAAGGCATTAACGAAAGATCAGTATCGAAACATTAAAGAGTTTGTGGCTTTTTTTGGAGAAAACCGCATTCAGGCAGGTATTTATGATGGTGACACATCGCCCAATGAACGTAGCCGAATACGCGAACAGGCTAATATCATCTTAACGAATCCGGATATGATTAATGCCGGATTTATTCCAAATCATAACAAATACGGATTTCCGCATATTTTTGCCAATCTCGATACTATTATTATTGATGAATTACATGCCTATCGTGGAGCTTTTGGCTCTCATGTTTCCAATGTATTTCGTCGTTTATTGCGTATTTGCGAATATCATGGCAATCGTCCTCGCTTTTTATGCAGTTCGGCTACCATAGCTAATCCAAAAGAACTGGCAGAAAACATTTGCCACACCACTTTTGATATTATAGAAAAGGATGGATCACCCATGCCGGCCAAGCACATCCACTTTTTTCAACCCGAGTATTTAGAGGAAGCTCAACGAAAAAAAGCTGTAAGTGAAGAATTAAAAGTGATTTTACCCGAATTGGTTTTATCAGGTATACGATCTATAACCTTCTGTCAATCGCGCCGCGAAACAGAAGTTGTCACTAAAGAATCTCGCGATATTTTGGCCTCAGACCCCATGGAATATGGAATTAATCTTTCAGATAAAGTATCGGCTTACAGAGGTGGCTATACTCCTTTAGAAAGAGCAAAAATTGAAAAAGATTTGGTGGATGGAGCTCTCTTAAGTGTTGTATCGACCAACGCGCTGGAACTGGGTATTGATATTGGTACGCTGGATGCAGTAGTTATGGGTGGTTTTCCCGGTACCAGAGCTAGCTTTTGGCAACAGCTCGGTCGTGCCGGTCGAAGTGGATCTGAGGCTCATGCCATTGTTATGCTGAAAGAACGACCGCTGGATCAATACGTAGGTAAGCATCCCGACTGGCTTTTACATGCCGATTCGGAAAATGCAATTATCGACCGCAATAATTTATATATACAATTATCTCACATCAGGGCTGCCTCTTCGGAGTTACCATTAACCATTGATGACATAGCCTATTTTCCCGATCTCGGTGAAATCATTCCTTTACTGGTGAAGGAAGGCGAATTAGTGGAACAAAACAGCACTTATCAATGGAGTGGCGATATCTCTCCTGCTCATGAAATCAGCCTCCGAAATGTTTCGGGCGATACCATTAAGATTGTTGATATGGATAAGCAGGAAACGGTAACCGTTGTTGATATTGTTCAGGCTAAAAAAGAATTTTATCCGGGGGCTATTTATCTGCACGACAGTGTTCAGTATAAATCTATCCAGCTCGATCTGGAATCGAAAACTGCATTTATTAAGGAAGTTGATTCCAACTATTACACAGAGCCTCACAAACCCGGTGATATTGTAGTCCTGACAGAGCATGAACACGAAGAACAACATCGTATCAATCGCTTTTTTGGCGATGTACGTGTAACGGTGAATGTTACAGGCTATAAGATGATTGAGTTTAACACGCATCAGAACCTGGGCTTTACCGATCTAACTGAAATACTTCGAACCAGAATGGATACAGAAGCATGCTGGGTTGAAATACCGGATATTGTAGTTCGCACTTTTGTTGCTACCGGCAAGGCTCCGGCCTTAGAACCCGATAAATCGCCCAATAAAGTGCCACGCTACGATTATAGTGAAGGATTGGCTCACTGCCTGAGAGCTGCTGCAGCTATGCGTGTAATGGCTACCGACAGCGATTTGGAAGGCAGTATTTTTTCTTTTAATGATGTGGAAACCAAGCGAAATAAATATGCCGTTGTTTTGTATGACGGTTATCCGGGAGGTTTAGGTTTTTCAGAGAAAACCTTCGATTATATGGATGACATTATAAAAAATGCCGGGAGTTTGCTAAAGGATTGTTCGTGTAAAAATGGTTGCCCGGTATGCGTGGGAGATCACCGCATCGACAAAAACCTAATTTTATGGGCTCTTCGTAACTTTTATAAAGAATTATCATCTCCTCTGTCGGGTGTGATTGGTGAGCGTATTAATCGTCCTCAGCAATCAGCATTACCTAAAATACTCTGGAAAGACATTCAGGAAAAATGGGCTGATGTTTTAGATCGATTTCAAAAGGAAGACCGTTTTGGAGCCAAGTTTTTAAAAGAGGTAATTAAGGTTGATCAAACTGCCGAAATGTTGGTTTTATATTTACCTGCCAGCATCCTTAAAATTGCCAATAACGATACGGTTCTTAAAGGTTTGAAAAACGAATTTGCATTAATAACAGAAACACCGGATGTCTTTACGATCAGTATGCGTGCCGGAACTGAAACAGATATACGAAAAGAAATTAAGATCCGGAGAATGATGGGAAATAAGGATGAGGAATAATAACATTATACAACTAATAGACTCCCGCATAAGCCACGGAAGCCTTTGGCTTCGCCGATTTGCAATTCATTTCTTTCCTTGATGAAAGAAACGAAACAAAGAAAATCAAGGCTACACAAAAGATAAATGATGATTTTCGTAGGATTTAAGTGCGGCCGGGTGATCTTCGAACAAGTTCTCAGCTTTCCGGTCTTACTAAAATTCCACTTCTAATCACCACCTATCTTTTATGAGGCCACAGAAATCATGTAATAAAGAATATAATTATCATGGAGATATATTCAAACAATAATAGTTCATTTAAAATAGATCGATACCCCGAAACCACCCTATCATCATTGAAGCCATGGAATGCTGCCGATGAATACATTGTTTCTTTTATTGAGGAAAATAAACTACAATCACCAGCAATCATCATTAACGATCGTTTTGGATTTTTGCCCCTTGCTCTTCAGAATTTAAATCCAACCATCATAATTGATTATAAAAGTCAGGAAAAAGCCATCGTAAAAAACCTGAAAACTAATAATATAGACACCAATAACTTTGTCTTTTCTAACATCCTGTCTTCTGAAAATACTAATTTGAATCTGGGCATTGTAAAAGTTCCTAAGTCAATGGAACTGTTTTCGCTGTATTTGTATCAGCTATCACAAATGATAAACAATAACGGAACCGTTCTTTGCGGATTTATGACCAAATATTTTACCTCATCAATGCTGGAGATTGCCAATCGGTATTTTGGTAAAGTAGAGCAATCACTAGCCTGGAAAAAATCCCGCTTATTGATTCTTTCCGAGCCTGTAAAAAAGCAAGATGAATCATTAACCGAAACCGTTTCATTACCTGATGGAGAGCAACTAACTCAATATAAAGGTGTATTTTCATCGAAGAAGATTGATGTTGGAACCCGTTTTCTGCTTGAACAATTAACCATTGGAGAAAATGAAAATACGATTCTTGACCTGGCATGTGGAAATGGTATTATTGCTCATCAGATAGCAGAACAAAACCCGCATGCTGAACTTCATTTGGTGGATGATTTTTACCTGGCAATTGAGTCTGCTAAAACGAATTTACCCAAAGCCAGTTGTCACTTCAATAACGACCTAAGTGATTTTCAAGATGGCTTATTTGACTTGATTATAACCAATCCGCCTTTTCATTTTGGACACGAAATCAATATTGAAGTTTCGCTTAATCTGTTTAAACAAACATGTAAGTGTTTGAAAACTACAGGCCGATTTGTTATTGTGGCCAATAAGCATTTGAACTACAGCACTCATTTACGCAAGATTTATAACCAAGTAGATATTACAGCTGAGAACAAGAAATTTCAGATTATAGAGTGTAGGAATTCTATCTAGCTGTATGGATTAATCAACTTTAGTTATAAGAGCCCTGGCAAACGCTTTTGAAAAGGATTTTTCACCAACCGCTTCAAAGGTGCAAATCAATTCTGCATCTAAAATTGAAGTAATAATACCTTTACCATATTTATTATGCTTAATAGTTTGGTTGACTATCCATTCTTCATTCTCTGCTGATGTTTTCTCATTCTTTTGATCTTCGCCCGATATGCGTCTTTTCAATAATGGTTCTGGAATGGCGTTTAGAAAATAAGAAGGTTCCGACTCAGCATTTCGAAATGAAGGTTGAGCGTGCCAACCTATTTCCACTGCATTTTTGCCCCTGGTGATAGCCACAAACAATAGTCGCTTTTCTTCTTTTAAGTTCTGACTTCCTCTATGCTGTGTTAAGGGAATAATTCCTGTATTAGCCCCGGCAATATAAACCTTATCGAACTCCAGACCTTTAGCAGCGTGAATGGTAAGCAAATGCACTCCCGATCCTTTTTCCTTGATGCGATCATTAATCATAAAGGTTCCTTCCAACACCACCTGATCAATAGCTACATGAAAGATATCTTTCCTATCCCCCCAACCCTTTTCGTTTATATAACGTTTCACTTGATTCCAGGCACTGTCAACCGATTTTAAATAATCTTTGTGATGAATAGAGGTGGGCTTTAACAGATTTTGCAAGCCCAAATAATCGATTAACTGTTGCGTATTTGTCTCTTTTTCTTCCAGAAATTCACTCGAAAAGACTTCAATTTTATTTAAAAGGTTGAGATGATCGGATGAAGACTTTTTATTATTCTGAAGATAATCTTTCATAGCCTGAAGAACAGATGTATCATCCCCACTCTCTTGTACAAACCTAATTAACTTTTGCGATCTGTTTAAAAGACCAAAAGTCTTGTCACAAATAATGGCCAAACAAGAATCCAGATCGTTGGGATTGCAACAAAGCTTGAAAATTCGCAATAAAAAAGTTTGGGCAACATCATCGTACAATTCCATTCTTTTACCCAATTGAAAAGGAATATCAGCCTGAGAAAAAACAGTTTCCACCACCTTAATCTGCTCATGGGTTCGAAACAAAATAGCCACCGAATCAAGTTCTACTGATTGATTCTTCATACTTATCATCTTTTCGCGCAAATAATAAGCTTCCTGCTGATCATCAAAATGACGAACCAATTCAATGGGAGTACCTACCGAGCGTGTTGCAATCAGCGAATTATTCTGCTCCAAAAGCAGACTTTCTGCAGCTGACAGAATTTTTTCGGTACTACGGTAATTATGTGGTAGCTCCATCCAGGTTGCATCCCATAGTGATAGCTGCTCCCTGAAGATATTTTCGTTACTACCGCGCCATCCATAAATACTCTGATTGGGATCACCCACTGCAAAAATATTGGTCTCGGAATCTTTAAGATTCTCAATCAGGTCTAACTGAACAGAGTTACAATCCTGAAACTCATCAATAATAATCCATTGAGGCGATTGTCCTCCATGTTTATTTAAAAGGCTATTACAATTGGTTAATAAATCATCAAAATCCATGCTGTTACCAGCACGCTTCTCGGTTTCAGCCAGCTCTATCAATGGTACCAAATCATCCTCCGACTTCATATTACCCATTATCGCAGAGCCCGTTTCTTTATACTTTTTCCACCGTTTAGTTAATTGATTTTGATACTTTACAGTTAAGCCTTCCTGCGTAATGATACGTTGCAAAAATTCTTGTTTCTCCTGCTCATCCATAATCATAAATCCAGGCTGATAACCTAAAGATGTAAGCTTTGGATGCTCTTCTAGCAATTGACGTGCAACAGAATGAAAGGTCCCAAAATAGCGAAGTTGGTGATTCATTTCCTCGTCCATTTCACCTAAAAAAGAAGCAATACGCTCTTTTATCTCACGGGCTGCTTTATTGGTAAAGGTAAGCACTACCATTTGACTTAGATCTACCCCTTTAATAAAGTGTAGATAAAATACTTTAGCTATCAGAACGGTTGTCTTCCCACTCCCAACCATTGCTGCCAACAAGGTATTCTGCGAGGAATGAAAAACCGCATGACGCTGATGTTGGTTTAAACGCTCAAAAGTAATTCCCAGCTTGGCATTTTTCGCTCGAATAGCTTCAATATCGGAGGTGTAATCGGATTGGGGATGATTAACTTCGGCCTTAAAAACAGGATTTAATGCTCTACCTTCTGCCTCAAAAGCATTTTCTATTTGCCCCCAACCATGGGAAGAAGCACTCTTTAGTTTTGCATTTAATCGTTTATAGTTCATTCTGCTTATCGATACAGTTAACCTAACCTTACTACAAAATTACTATTTTAATAATTGAATTTGATCATAAAGGCATCAATGGTAATACAGTTTATTGAATAGCGCCTTTGTTTCGATCCTGGCGATGATCAAAAGCTATCCAATCGTCATTACTATCAATCCGGAGATAATTAGAAGCTATCTGGTTAACTTCACTATCTATCTGGACACCATCAGAAACTTTCTGGTCAGCTAAACTAGAAAGGTACCGGAGAAAGAAAAGTAATTGGTTCGCCTGATTGTGGGTGGATAATCTCTAAGAAATCGGCATGCAAATGTAAGCGATTAGCAGTCTGGCCGTATAAGCCATCACCTACTATTGGCGAATTTAATCCATCGGGGTGTGCCGCATGTACTCGTAATTGATGCGTGCGACCAGTTACCGGATAAAAATAAACACGAGTCATACCATCTGCCCTACTAATAACCTCCCACCTGGTACGAGCTGACTTACCATAATCGTAACATACCAATTGTTGCGGTCTGTTATCTAAATCAACACGCAGGGGCAAATCAATAATTCCTCTTTCTTCCTTTATTAGTCCGGATAAAACTGCCACGTAACGTTTTTTTGTTGTTCGTTTAATAAACTGACTCTGCAGAACCTTATGAGTCTCCGAATCTTTAGCTATAAGCAGAATACCGGATGTAGCCATATCCAATCGATGAACCAATAATGGTCCTTCAGCTCCAGGACGCATTTGCTTGACTCGCTGCCAAACAGAATCTGAAATTTCTTTGCCGGGAACAGAAAGAAATTGCTGTGGTTTATTTATCACTAACAACCAATCGTCCTCAAAAATTATTTCCAGCTCACCCGGATCTTCAATTTGATTTAGAACAGGATCTGCTGCCACATCCAAATATTTCAGCATATGCTGCATGATGGGTGCACATTTACTGGTACATGGCGGGTAAAACTGTTGATGTTTCCGTACTTCTGACTTGGGTGATTTTCCCCACCAAAACTCTGCTAAAGCAACAGGTTTTAAGTTGTATTGAAAAGCATATTGCAAAAGCTTTGGACCGGCACAATCACCTGCTCCGGCAGGAGGAAAATCCTCCCCTTTCTCTTTGAAAATATCAGTTACTACCTTAACCTCACTCCTGACATTAAGTAATTTAAACTGGCTAAATATTTCATACTGCAATTGCGTAGATTTCTTTTTACGCTCAAGCTTTAATTCTTCAATGGGTTTGTTTAAATCACTGAGTTGCTTTTCTAATAATTCAACCTTCCTTTTTTGTTCAGTTATAGCCTTTTTGTAGGCTATTTTTTCCAATTGACTCTCTCGATTTAATTCTTCAAGCCTGTTCTCAAGGGCTTCCCTTTCTAATTTTATTTGAGCATCCTGGCGTTGCTGCTTCCGAGCTTTTTTACTTGCTTTTAATTGTTTTTTCCAACTTAGCTGAAGCTCTTCTTGTTCCAACAGGGCAGCTTTAAGAGCATTATTAGCAGAACTTAAATTCTCATCAGATTCTAATCTACTAATGGTAACATTCATTTCGCTTAGCTTCTGTTCGCCCTGTTTAAAAAAGCCTTGTGGGTTTAACAGATCATAAACAGGGGGCACAAAACCGGGGAAGCTATTACATCCATTAATAGCTCCTGAAAAACCCGACAGATAACCTAAAACACACTCTTCGCTTTCAACTACAAGCACTCCAAACATTTTACCTATAGAAGCACTCCCTTCAGCTAATCCAAACAGCTTATTCCACTCAGACTTATTACTCAGACGTTTCTGCAACTCCAACGCAGCAATACGGCACAATTCGTGTGGTTCGTTACTAAAAGGAAAAGGAAACTGCTCAGGAAGTTCAATCCCACTTATATCTGTATTAAAAGTTGTAAATTGATTCGGATACACCCTATTTATTTTTCAGAGCGTAAATGTAGAGATAATTTTATCGTTTATGAATATGCTTAAATACTTTCAATACAAAGTGATTTGTTTTTACAACCTTAGTATAAGTTAATCGTTTACAAGGATTTCAAATCTCTACTTTTATAAATAGAAAAAGGGCTTCAAACACATGTATACACTGATGATGAAACCCTTTTAATGAGGATTTAGTTGTATCGTTATATTGTTCTTATCCTATTCTTCGTGAATTGGGTAAAAATTAAAGGTACCTCTGTCGAAACCGAAATCAGGTGTCTCTGATGGATAAATAAAATATTCCAAATCCTGAATAGTTCCGAGACATGAGTTGTACTCGCCCGGTGTTAAGCTTTTAATCCAAACATTGTAATATCCCATTGACGGATTATCAAAGAAAAACTGATTGTCTATTCTACACTCCAATGTAGAAGGATCGAAACGAATAATCACTTCCTCTTCGTATACTTCCCACAATCCAGTTACTTTAATTGAAAACGGATCATCGCCTTTTTTAATTTTTACTTCATACTCAAAATCACCAAAGTTTGATTTTTCAATCACCTTGAAATCACCAATAAACTCATCGCGATTAAAATCGCAATATCGGTAAAGGTTTAACTCAAACTCGTTTCTGAACCCGGCAATGTCCGCGTCAGTTTCTCCTTGCACTGTTAAATTTAAGGCTAAACCTAAAGAATCAGAATTTTCATATAATCCCTGAACGGGTACCTGAGTCATTACTTCTCCGGCTTTAATGGTAAAGTTATACTCAGGAATAGCGTAATGAACTCCTTCTTCGGCCTCCGATTTTTCTGCATCAACCACCAAACTAAAAGTACGGTCGTAATTGGCCGGACGAGTAACCCCTAATTCCAATAAGTAATTGGGGTTTTCCTCACCAATTATGATTCTACCGGTCTCCGATATAAAATGCAACTGTGATGGACCGTCGTAAGGTTCCACCTTATTGGTTTCGCAGCTAAATAGCAACATTACAATTGCCAATAGACTTAATATAAATTGATTTTTATACATCTCTGTTGGTATTAAAATTAATATCCAGGATTTTGCTCCATGTTTGAATTCCCGTTCATCTCAACCGTTGGAATAGGCCAAATCCATCGGTGGTTATCAGCATTTACCACAAGGTCGTTAGCCAAAGTTGTATTTTCCTGCGGTATACGGGAAAATCCTTTTCCTTTACGCTTTAAATCAAACCAGTTAAAGCCTTCGAACATTAACTCGCGTTTGCGCTCGTTTTCGATAAATGAAATCAGATTATTACCATCCAATTCGTTATCTATTGTATAACCACTGATACGAGTTTCAATTAACTCCTGAAGGTCATCTCTGGCATCATCAGCATTTCCAAGATATGCATTTGCTTCGGCTCTAATCAAATACATTTCGGCCAAACGCATTGGTTTAGGCATATTCATTCCTTGTTGCACATAACCGGTGGCTGTTGGATATTTATAAACTAAATTACCGGCCCATCCATAACGGGTTTGCGAATAAGTTATATAAGTCTCTTTTCTGATATCTCTGTCCGACTCATATGAGTCTATCCAAGAATCTGCCGGAATATAATCCGGTGATGGATACTGATCGAAGCTCTCGCGATTAAAGAAATTATATCCCACTGCAGCACCCGGATCACTAATGGTATAACCCACTCTGAAGATAATTTCATTTCCTTCATCTTCTTTCCACATATTTGTAAAAGAAGCACCAGATGTTAATGAATACAACGAGTTATCAATCACTTTAGAAGCATACTCTGCAGCCGTTTCGTAATCCTGCATATCCAATGCTATACGGGCACGCAATCCATAGGCAAAGCTTTTCGTTAAGCTCGTACTCTGGTTTTCTTCTTCATCTGGAAGAAGCTCAATGGCCTCTTCAATATCCTCAATCAAATAATCATATACTTCCACAACGGTATTGCGCGAAGGTTCACGTACATCATTCCAGGTTACATAAGGTACACCTAAAGCACTCTCACTCATACCCGGTTGATAAGCCTCTCCATAAAGGCGAACCAGGTTATGATGCAATAATGCCCTTCCGGTTAATGCTTCACCCATCATGCGGTTAATATTGGCTGAATCACCCTCAATATTATGAAGATTATTAATAAGGAAATTACAATTATACAAGGTTGAATAATGAGCTCCCCAAACTAACGACACATCAGCTGAACCCGGATTATATCTCCACGAATACATCTCACCCATTTGATTGGAGAAACCACTGGCTGCCAATGAGGCATCTGTCATCAAATCGCCTAATATGGTTAGATAACGCCCATACATAGCAGAACTTTTTAAGCCTGAATAGAAACCATTCAATATATTTTGAGCATCTCTTTCATTCTCTATAATATCCTCGTCCGGAGTACTATCTCCCGGCTTGAGATCAAAAAACTTCTCGCACGATGTAAGCGACATCATTAACATGAGAAGTGCCAGATATTTTATTTTATTTATTTTCATTTCTTTCTTTTTAATTCTCAAAAAGGCCTGCTAACCATTTTTGATAATTACTAAACTTGTTTATTAGAAGCTAAGATCAATACCGAATGTAAAGGTTCGTACATGCGGATACATGTTAGCTTCTGATGCTCCAAAAAATTCAGGATCAAAGCCTGAGTATTTAGTAAAAGTCAAAAGGTTTTGACCTTGAGCATACACTCTGCACCCTGTGAATAAGTTTGTTTTTCCGACTAATTCTGGATTGAAACGGTAACTTAATGTTAAGTTTTTCAAACGCATAAATGAAGCGTCTTCTAACAAACGAGTGTCCATTTGGTTATCTTGATACTTCGGATGAGGATTGGCAGAAACATCACCTGGTTTTTGCCAGAAATCCAACATATCGGCACTTTGGTTATAAGTAGCAAACATACCATTACTATCGGTGAAATAACGAGTGTTATTAATCATCCATTTATCAGCCATCCAGGTAAAGAAAGCTGATAATTCAAGGTTTTTGTACGAGAATGAGGTTGTAAAACCTCCACTCCACGGGGCCAAAAAGCTTTTGCCTTCGTGCACTACACGGTGAGCATCTGAATATTCTTCGGTTACCTCACCATCGGCTGTGTACCACATTCCTTTACCATTGGTTGTGTTTACACCGGCCCATTCAGCAAGGTAAAATGTTCCGAATGATCGATCTACTTCGATAATGGTACTTACATTATCAATTTCGTTAATATCACCATACAGTTTAGTTACCCTGTTACGGTTATAAGCCACATTAGCATTTACGGTAAAACCAAAATCTTTTGTGCGAATAACATCAGCTTCAAATTCAAACTCAATACCACTGTTATTCATTTCACCAATATTTTCCATACGACCGCTGATACCGGAAGTAAGTGAGGTTGGTACGAAATACAACATATCTTTGGTTGTTTCGCTATACAATTCCACTTTTGCCCTGTAGCGACGTAGGAATGCCAAATCAATAGCCACATTGGTTTTCAGCTTTTTCTCCCAGGTCAGATCCTCATTTGCATACTGGTAGAATATTGCACCGCTGTTGTTCATATAAGTATCGTATCCCCATAATGCCAAATGCTCGTAGTTACCAATATTAGCGTTACCTGTAGTACCAATACTACCGCGTAATTTCAATTGATCGATCCAGTGAATATCTTTGATAAATTCTTCTTCCTGCATGTTCCATCCTGCACCGGCACTCCAGAAAGTACCCCAACGATTGTTTGCTCCAAAACGTGATGATCCATCCTGACGAACACTAAAATCAACCAAATACTTATAGTTGTAATTATAGTTTACATTGGTAAAGAACGAAGCGAAAGTATAATCTTCAAATCCACCGGCCCAGCTGTCAATTTCGGCTGCGCTACCCAGGTTACCCACTTTATCGCTTGGTAGCGAACGGGCTGCCACACCAAAGTTTTCGAAATTATTAATTACTAATTCCTGACCACCTAACAAATTAAAGTTATGCCTTTCATCTATCGAGAAATTGTAATTTAAGGTATTGGTTGGCGTAAATCGGAAATTACGACGGAAGGCACGCGATGTTAAACCACCATAAGGTTGACCCCATTCAGAATCGGGATGAAGATAACTATGCGCTGTATAATCATAAAAATCAAAACCTAAGTTAGTTTTGAAAACAAGTTTAGGTGCTAACTCGGCTTGCATATAAGCACTACCAACAATTTTTACTGTGTTAGTGCTATTCTCATTCAGCATTACCTGCTCAATAGGATTGGCAAACGGATAGTTAGTGCTGTTATAGCTTCCGTCGGCATTGCGCGGCTCCAGATACGGCAGTAACAAACGCGACGCAAAAATAGGGTTGTATACATTGGTTGCAGCACCGGCATCACTATCGGGCGAAACTGTTAAGTTATTTTGCTCATAGCCAATGGTAAGGTTGGTACCAAAAATAACTCTATCCGAAACCTTTGTTTCTAAGTTAATACGCGTGTTGTAACGCTCAAAATCTGATCGGTACTGGATACCGTCCTGATAGTAGTAACTTCCTGACACATAAAACACCGTACGATCGTTACCTCCACTAAATGAAATCTCGTGCGACTGTGTCATTGCATTTTTTAATACTTCGTCCAGCCAATTGGTATCGGTACGCATTAATACCATCTTCTCTTGTGGGGTATATGATTTTAACCCAATGGCCTCTTCATACCAAATACGCTCTTCGGTATTCATCATATTATAGTTATCGCGTGCAATTTGGTTATATCCATACTGACCACGATACTGAACTTTCATCATGCCGGCCTGTCCTTTCTTGGTAGTAATTACAATTACCCCGTTACTCGCCCTACTACCGTAAAGTGATGTGGCTGTTGCATCTTTCAGAATGGTTACGTTCTCAATATCATTTTGATTTAATGAACTAAACTGTCCACTTGTAATAGGTACACCATCCATAATGTATAATGGTTCGCTACCTGCATTAATCGAACTCATACCACGGATACGCACTGTAGAACCCGCTCCCGGACGACCCGATGAGCCAACCGAAACAACACCTGCAGCACGTCCTTGTAATGCCTGATCGAAACTGGCCACCGGAACTTGCTCCAACGCTTCGGCACTTACTACCTCTGCCGAACCAGTATAAGTTCCTTTCTTTTGAATACCGTAACCGGTAACAACAATCTCATCAATGGTTTCGGAATCATCCTGCAACACAATATCAATAACCTGCTGGCCGGCATATGCAACTTCTTCTGCCTTGTATCCAATGAATGAGTATACAATGGCTTCGGCATCAGCCGGAACCTTAAGGTTATATGTACCTTCAAAATTTGTTACGGTTCCAACTGTAGTACCTTTCACTACTACGGTTACTCCTATCATGGGTTCTCCATCTGCTATATCTGTAATGGTTCCTGTAAGCACATTGTTTTGTGCCAATACAGAACCGGATGAGATAAAAAACATCAGGAGCAAGTAATTTAATAATTGCTTCATTATAATGTAGTTTTTGATTTTTTAGTTTAAATAACCAATCGTATGATTGATTGAATGCTTATTGAATATATATTGGAATCTCAGTTTGACTGTAATTCAAACTTTGATCTGAGGTTACAATTACAAGGATATAATCACCCGACATAATATTAAATGGAATAGTGGTTTCGAACAGATACTGATCAGTTATAGCATCTTCTTTACCTGACAACTTGAATATATGATCATCAGGATTCCAGGGACTATCCCATCCTTTGGTATTTTTTGATTGTTGAGAAGTTAGGTAAACGGCACATTCGTTTAATGCTGTATTGTCGGTAAATGCAGCATTTAAGTATAAGGTATTACCCCTGTAGTATTTTGTATTGGCAACAGGTGTTTCAATAAATGCCTCTGGTGCTGTAGTATCAGCAATATCATCTTTTCCACATGCTTCTAACAACAGCAGGCCCATTGCCAACACTATTAAATTTCTTAGCACTTTTAACATTTTATGTTGTTTTTATTTGTTCAATATTGAGCTGACCAATATTATACCTGTTCTATCTTTTCCTATTCTACTTCCGCTCAAGTCGCGGAGGCTTTTGGCTTCGCCGATTTTCAATTCATTTCTTGTCTTAACACAAGAAACGAAACAAAGAAAGTCAAGGCTGCATTAGAGATGTTTTATGCTTTTTGTATTCCTTAAGTGCGGCCGGGAAGCTGATCCGGCAGTTGCCGGATCAGCTTCCCGGTCTTACTAAAGCTATACTTCAAATCATTAATCATCTCTACTGAGGCCGAAAAGGCACAATAAAATCAATCTCTTTACGACTTTAATCATAGATGATGTTGTAAGGATTCACCTAAAAACATTGGATTTAGTTGGTTGATGAGTAAAGCCTCCGCTTTTACACGGAGAACTTTATTTCTTTTATAACTCTTGCGAGCTTAGTATCTCTTATGTCAGTATCGCTTAAGCTTCTTTCTAACCTTTCCTCGCTGTCGCAGAAAGTTTCGAACTATAAAACAAGCTTGTGAGTGCGACAGTCAGCGGATTTTGATATTCCCCGGATTCAATCGCTACGCTTCATCATCCGGGGCTATAAATATTTAATCACTACTGACTAATTTCTACTAAATACTGACTAATTTTTAGTGATTTTGATAGTTTGTGTAACTCCAGATTCATTAGTAAGCACAAGAATGTATACACCATTACTCAAGCGACTTAATTCTAATGTTTGAATATCATTACCTAGTTCAGTCAGTAACATACTTCCGGCAACATTATAAACCTGAGCCTTAACAATTGCCTTATCAGACTGAATGTTAATTAATCCGTCAGTAGGGTTTGGATAAGCAGTTGTTTCTACAGTCTCAAAATCAGGAATATTAGTAGCCTCATCTGCTTCTAACACTAATGTTTCCTCAGAAGCACCCTGCATTAAAAACAGGCTACCTGTTTTTGTATGATACCCCTCAGCACTTAATGTATAATTATACCAGGTAGCAGGTATTTGTTCAGCAATAGTTTGACCATTTTCGTCAGTTTGAAATTCAAATGCATCCAAATTTGTTTCAAGAGTTAGCGTTGCATTAGCAATCGTATTTGTTGTCTCACTATCTTCAATTGTAAAATTGACGGTACTTAGTTTAAATTCACCATCTTCAGCAACATTGTGCTTGAATATATTCATTTCAGAACCATTACCTGTTTCTTCAAACACAAATAGTTCGTTTCCGTTTGAAAGTAAATTGGTTACTTTACCCCAGGTGTAGAATCCGTTATCAGGACCTCTGAAAAGCATATAACCCGATTCGGCATATCCTTGAGTAACTTCAACAACTCCCATATTATCAGCTTCATTCCAATAGGCAAAAGCAATACCCCCTTCTACAGCTGTCATGCCTCTGAATTCGCTATCTGTAAACTCTTTTATTAAAACTGGTTCAGGATTGTTATCATTTGCCGAAATAGCATAAATACCCTGAACATATTCTAACGAGTAAGCAGTAAAATACAATTTATCCTCACTTATTAAAAGGTTTGCTGCCTCATCATCGGTAGTTGGAAGCGTAACATCAATGGCATGAACCGTGTTATCATCCAGATTGATGTAGCCCACTTTTCGGATTAATAATTTATCTGAACCCGCATTAAAAGGATCGACAATAGTAAACACTTTATTACCGAACTCAATTAACTCTTCTTCCCAAAAATGACCTCCCGATAGAGTTGAAACATTATTTACATTTTCTACCGGATAAAAGTTAATGGCGCCACTCAAGGGGTTTTCGCCCAACAACACCTCATCTTTTACATAGTAACCTTTGTCATTAATATATACATCAGCCCAGGTATTACCCATGGCCTGAGGATCGAGCACATTCACAATTTCACTTCCTCTTACAGGATCTACCTCTATTTTAAATAAACCGTTTGGAAAGCCAATTCCGGATACAGTGGCTGCAAAATAAACTGCACCATCCATTTCATAACTTTTAAATATGCCATCTTTATGCAATCCATTTAACATTACGGGTTTGTATCCAGAACCACCACTGTTAATATTCCATGTACCGCCATCGGTTCCATCTGTTTCGTATACGAAGGCTTCTTCGCCATAAATAGGATTTACAGAACCTCTACCTATGTAAAAGAAAACATCCTGATTATTAACCTGATTTCTAATAACATTTGTTAAACCCGGATGATCGCCATGACCTGAACTTAACAATAACGAGGAACTACCAGAATTATTAACACGTAATTCAACACCTAAAAGATTATCATCACTTTCTCCGTAATAGAAAGCGCGTGAACTACCTGCCCATGACGAAAGATTAGAAGCGGTTCCATATTCAAGACGCTCAGACTCGCTAAAATCCGTACCATTTAGTGAATATTCAATTATATCATTTGTTGCATCATCAATTATGTAGATAATACCAGCATCAAACGCCTTTACCTCTTTTACTGTCCCGTTGAAGGTATGCACCAGGTCGGTGTTTTGCGTTGGTAGAACAGGTCCTTGCGCCCACACAGATTGAAGGCCAAATGCGAAAGTAAATAAGAAGAATAAAAGTTTATTCATAATTACATTTTATAAGTTTATAAATCAGCTTTCCTGCGATGAGTGCAGGAAAGCTTTATATTTTATTGTTTTGTGAATTTTTTAATGGCAACTCCCTGATCGGTATAAATCTTTAAAATATATATTCCCGACATCAGGTTTGTAACTGAGATCTGCTCATGACTACCATGTAACAAATTCCCATTTTTAAGAACTGATCCGCTGGCATCAATTATATCATATCTCTCGGCATTGATACCCTGATAATCGAGGTATAAAACATCCTGAACCGGATTTGGATACATTCTTATGGTCGATTCCCAATTATCATCAATACCCACTCGATATTCAACAAACACATCAAAAGCTGTTTCCAAGGTTGCTCCGTGTTCATCAGTGGCTTCAATACTTACTTCTGAATATCCAAGGGCTTGAGGAATGAATACAACTGTTTCTCCTGTTTGAAAAACATCCATTACCTCAGGATTAGAGTAACTTACATCAAATTCAATATCATCTCCATCCGGATCTATAATATAATCTGTAAGTTGTATTACGTAACCATCTTCGTTTTGCAGATCAAACTTTTGAGTTCCGATAATTATTTCTTCTACCGGTGCACGGTTTACATTATTAACAGTAATCTTAATAGTGCATTCCGTTTGATTACCCCAGGAGTCCATACCTGAAATAACAACATCATAATTACCAGCTCCATCATAGTCGGGTTCAAAAACAATAGATACCTGGTCGCCATCAATCTCACATGTTAAGTACTTAACTTCTTCTTTTAACGATAAAGTAAAATTATCTCCTTCTTCATCATATGCCCTGAAGGTATATTCTAATACTTCCATCTCGTCGATAGTAAAATTAACTTCACTGCCATCTTCGTATTGAGGACCTTTATTACGTGTTAAGCTAATAGGCAACTCTGCTCTTTCAGTATATGGATCGTTGGTTCTAAAAACAACAGCTCCGGTATTAACTCCTTGTCCTGCGTAAACAGAATTAAAGTTAACCGTGAAACTTTGTTCAGCTCCGGGTGTTAATTCACCAATTTTTTCGTCATCTGAACTTGCCCATACAGCATCACCTAATTCCATCTCTGCTGCTTTCATCATCCATGCCATGGTACCATATCCTTGTGATACAGCATCATAAAAATTTTGACCATCACCAAAGTAAAAACGATCAAGACGAGATGTTTGCACTTGGGCTGTACCCAGAGGAAAAGTTACATCTTCGCTAAACTTAAACATCACATAAAACTTCTCGTATGGAAAGAAGAATGTTGACTGATCGAGTTCAATAGTAACATACTCTCCTTTTGAAGAAGCTGTCTCGGCCGTATGCTTGTAATCAGTTACTGCCAGAACTTCGGTTTTATAAAAATCGTCGCTACCACCTCTAATGATTACTTGAATATCAGACTCAAGAATTTCGCCCCAGGCATACCACACCATTACATGTGATAAATTAAATCCTGTACTAGGAGCTTCAAAAGCTGTGGCGGCATAAAACTCGTAACTTCCACCAAAACCAACAGCACTGGTTGATGTTTCATCGTTTTCGTGCTCAAGTATATTATTAAAATCGTCCCAATCAATATCAGAGTCATCAAATGCAGCTGACGAATAATCGATAGAATTATTAACCTGTAAAGCGGCTCCCGCATTGTAAGCACTATAACCTTGCGAATAAGTTTGTGCTAAAAAGTTATTTTCAACTTGTTGACGATACAATACAAACTCCATATGATATTCTAAGTCAACCGGCCCATCGTTTGAAATGGTAAACTGTTTACTATCTGTTTCATTGGCCGTATTAGCATACACATGCAGTCCTTCTGAATGAATATTGATACGAGGAGGCATAGTAAAATGAGCATCAACAGGCAATCTTATTTCACCTTCTTCAGTATCACAAATGATCAACAATGTATCGGCAATAATACCTTGTTCTAAAGGAGTAACTCTTAACATAAAGACTTCCTTTTCATTAGGATAAAGAGTATGGTTGATACGCGAACGTGAGATATCTATCCAACCGTCTTCTGAATTACCATTACCAAATTTATCATCATCCCCCATTATTGAATAGGTTGCAAAACCATTTTGCATTGCCAGATTACGTATAAACAGAGCTCTACTACCCTCATTACTAATGGTAAATTCATATTCATATCGTTTATAAGGAGATTGATAATCCTCGCCATCGTAATCAACAATATATACATCGCCCAGATCTAAAGTATCTTCAATTACAATGTTGTCTATTCCAATTACACTTAAATCAACCGGTATAGAAAAGGCTGGATTATCAGGTGTATTGTTTTCAAATACAATTTGATCTTGATATTCTCCACCATATATTGAACGGGCATTCAGATAGACATCAAAATCCATTGAACCATTTGATTTAACTGTATATGTCTCTTTAGGAATGAATGTTACTATTGTTTTATCTTTGATTACACCATTGGTACGAGCCGAAACCTGAATTCCTTTTTTACCGTCATGATTTTCAATACCTATTAAAGTACTTTCCAATAATAAATGTACAGTTGAAGGATCATCAATTTCATACATAAACTTGATTAATCCATTACGAAACATCCAAATTTCAGTAGATATAGGTTTTCCCCCTCCAAAGGAGGCAATATCCTGAAACCTTACAACAAATTTATCTTCATACCCTTTGCAATATACACCTGTTAGAGGGTAATCCTCAGGGTTTGACAAACCGTTAAATCCAAAGACGGGTGCCAAAAAGCCTTGTAATCCATTTTCGTTAGGAATATAGTAATCCGGCCCGTTTATCATGGCATCCTGCCCCCCTATGGTTGTAATAACACCATTTTGACCTATAAATAAGGTATCGGCATCTACACCATAATAATTTACTGGATATGGCAACGGTACACCTACCCAATAAGCTTCTTCATCAAATGGATCTTCAGGCATTTCTAGTTTTTCGCCTGAAATAATAACATCACTAGGGTTAAATAAATGATCAGCATCATATTCAACGGTATGCGTATAATCAAAACCTTCTGGGTAACTATCTTGCCCTGCAGGTAACACATTCATCCATTCATTACCCGATGGAGATACTTCCATATCGCTTAATCCGCTGTTTGAGATGGAGACCTGTACCGTTTTTGTTTCACCAAAAGATAAAGTTTCTTCAATTCTATCTTTACCTGAACCTATTTCAGGGGCATATATCACGTTGCATTTAACATCCAGCTCGAATTTATTACCCAATGTATCGGTAAATACAACCACGTCATTAAGCTCACCTAAATCTTTAGCATTAACTGATACTATATAATCAGAGTACATATTAGGACGTAAAGCTACAGGCATGTAACCCGATACTTCAAATAGTTCATTTTTAGTTGTTACAGATGTTAAAAAGCCAATGGCCTTACCATCATTACCTATGGTTAGTTTATAATCGTAAACGCCACCCTGAAACACATCACCAAAGTCTACTTTGTCAACATTAGATGTATAGTTTACTTCGCCACCACTTTCAATATCCATTTTAATTGAATAAGATAAAGTGGTATTAATAGGATCATTAGTAATAACATTAATATTTTCCTCAAAATCTCCTACATATAGTCCATCAGTATCAAACTCGTAATCTAAGCGTATAGAATCTCCTACCTGAACAAGTCCGTATGGATTCGTTAGTGAAGTAACAACACCATATCCCGGATTTTTAAAGTATATTTTATGTCCGGTGGTAGGAACTATATTATAAATACGTGGTTCATCTTCTTCTGTACCAAATCCATTCAGCACCAAAGCATCTTCAATCGTTTGATCTTCGATCATTATTAATGTTGTAGATCGGTTAAAGCCAATCCGCTCGTCATTAATAACACCACCTAAATCTTTATATAAGAAATCAATATCTCCATCCTGATGGAGTATGATCTGAAATGTAATCGGTTCATCTAACCAACCAATACCTGAATTACTATTGGTATCCCATATATAACTTCCATGTACAACCCCTTCATATTGTAAAACAAATTTATCAGGATAGGACTGGTAAAATATTTGTCCTCCAATATTTAAATCGAAAGGCATACCCCAGGCACTAATTAATTTGTGCGATTGCGTAGGATTGTTGTATCCTGCAGGTTTGGCATTAAACCAACCATTATTACTTAGGGCAATAGCTCCTTGGTTTGTTATGTAACAAGTATCGTAAGTGTTACCAAAATATGGAAAAGCAAAACCAATGAGTGCCTCTTTGTATACCACACTTCCGTCTAAACGGAACGCATCGGTAATTTCTTTTCCTGAAATAGAAATATCATTCCACTCAAAAGCGAAATCTTCACCGGTTTCAGGTTCAAGTCGTCCTCCCGCATAACCAAAACGATGAATCATTCCTTCATCATAATCGGGCATATTACTTCCATCGGCAAACTTAGGTACGTAATAACGTAAAGGATAGTCACCATCATTACGTAAGTAAAAATGATCCCTTACAATGGTATCAAGATCTAAATCAGAATATTCTTTATAAGTAGGACTTAAAACTGCTTTAGCAGGTTTTGAGGCAACACCAAAAAGTTTAAATTCATAGGTACCTCCATTCTTCTCTGTTAATGTTACTGTTGCATTTGATGGTCCTTCTTTTACCGGAGTATATCTTAAATCAATTTTGAAGGCTCGTTGAGCCTGTATGGCACTTGTCATTTCACCAATAAGAGTAAACTCTTCGTTGGAAATACTAATATCAATGGCACCACCATTATCAAATGCACCCAGGCCAACATTATGTATTACTATTGATTCGGTAGAATATTCGCCAATAAATACATTACCAAACTCAAGTAAATCATCACTCTCTAGTTTATAAGTATGTCCATCTACTTTAAAATCAAGATCCACATTCTTCCAGTATTCATCATAGCCTTCACCAAATATTTGCAATTGTGCATCGTATTCACCATTAATTAATTCATGGCCATTAACGGTTAAATCTATTTCTTTCGATTCTCCGGCGGCTAATAAGCCACTACTCTCTGAAAGTTTAATGTACTCGCCCAATGGCTCTAAAGCGCTAATTGCAATAACATTAAAAACCTTTAGCTCATCATCATAAACATCTTTTAGTACTTTCCATGTATTTCCAAAATCGGTACTAAAGTAACAATAGTCCGATGTGGAAGTATCCTCTGCATCGGATGCTAACACAGGATATTGATATCCAGGTCCTATATGGTAAACGATAAAGAAACCATCGCCTTGATTAAAATGCATTTGTTTTAAAAAGAATACCTCTTCAAAGGTAACTCCATCGTGCTGCACATAATATACTTGAGAGTGTAAGAGTTTAGCTGTAGTAATATCATGTCCCTGATACACTTCAATGTGCATTGAATCCGTTGGTATATTCTCGAAATAAACACCTATTTCAGCACCCGTTAAGTTAAACCCTTCCTCATCTGTTACCTTGAAATAGGTAGCTGTACTATTCGGACTGGTTCGTTCCTGATCACCCAATCTAATCATGGAAGTCTCCATAACATCCACGTCGAAGTAATAAATATAATTTTCGGATGGAACCTGCTCGAAAGGAGTAATACTACCTTCATTTACACTTTGGGTTTTAACTACTCCCGAACGTGTTCCATTATTATGGAATTGATAGTTGGATTTTAACGGCGTGGTGTTATACGTGTCAACATTTTTTATATGACGTGGTACAATATTCCACTTTAATATTCCGTCACCCTTATTGAACATAGTAAAAGACTGATGAGAGGCAGAATCGCTTCTTACATCAATACCGAACTCAATCAATTCTTTGTCGAGTTCTATTATTGGGCCATTATTAGTACTAACACTTATTAAATCAGACAATTCAGCCTCATTTCCCCAACGATCAACACCCGAAACAGCTATGTAATAGGTTGTATTGCGCTCTAAACCGTTTAAGTCATACACAAATTCTTCACCAGCTCGTAAAGACGAACCTACTCTTTTACGCTCAGCATTGTTTATAGTAGCTGTATCAAAAGGAATTGTATGATAATAAATATGAAAATAACGAGGCTCATCATCATCTTCATCCACTGGCACGGTCCATTTTAATCGTGCAAAATTAGAGGATGTACCTTCCGATACTAAATCTGTAATAGGGTTGGGTGGTATACCATTATCTTTTTGCAGTGCAAGGTAGGCATCAACACCACCAATACCCATTTTACCCTCATATCCTTTATTAAATTCGATGGTATCTAAAGGAATGGTTCCTCCGATTAAGCGGGCAATTAATTGCTCATTATCGAAATC
The DNA here is from genome assembly GCF_018271995.1 of Carboxylicivirga linearis. Lineage (GTDB taxonomy): Bacteria > Bacteroidota > Bacteroidia > Bacteroidales > Marinilabiliaceae > Carboxylicivirga > Carboxylicivirga linearis. The sequence goes on along the minus strand of NZ_JAGUCO010000022.1, from coordinate 22,508 downwards.
ACCACCCCTGTATTGAGAGGCAACAAGTGCGGCAACTCCTGAAACGTGTGGACAAGCCATTGATGTACCATCATAAAAGCCATAGCTATTATTTGGCATGGTACTTAAAACACCATATTCTGATCCTTTTGTAACTTCTCCACCCGGAGCCGATACAGTAACCCACTCTCCATAGTTTGAGTAATTGGATAGATGGTTATAGGGATCGGTAGCTGCCACTGAAATTACATGTTCATAACAACCAGGCCAGTAATTACCTTCATCGGCCATATTACCAGTTGCAAAAATAACTACTCCCCCTTTCATTGGGCTGCCTCTAAATTGTCCGGCTTCAGCAATAAAGTAGTCAATCGCATCCAATTCCGACTGTTCATATACATCGGGTTGATTATACCCCCAACTATTTTGAGCAATAATAGCCCCATTATCGGCAGCGTATACAAAAGCGGCAGCAGCATCACCACTTGCATTTTCGCTCATAATCATACACGACATAATGCGCACACCATCGCCATTACCCGAACCACCGGCAACACCCGAAACACCAATACCATTATTATTGGTTGCAGCCACAGTACCAGCTACGTGGGTACCATGATCTAAGCGTTCAATTTTTCCGGTCATATTAACGAAATTAAATCCGTAAATATCATCGATGTAACCATTACCATCAGAGTCTTCACCCGGAGTACCATTTAACTCAGCTTCATTAATCCACATATTATCAGCTAAGTCTTCGTGTAAATAGTCAACTCCCTGATCAATAACAGCAACAATAACATCAGGATGTCCGGTTTCCCTTTCCCAGGCACGTAACAGATTAATATCAGCTCCAGGAATACCCGGGTTATCTTCGGTATTATGATAATGCCACTGCTCATCAAATCGTGGATCATCAAAAGGTGACGCCGATTTTGTGCTACGTATATTCTTTACTACTTCATCTGTAACCTCACTTATATTATAAGGCATCAGACTACGTTGATAAAAAGGCTCTGCGTATTCTATTTCAGCTACATCGGCATATGCTCTTAGAACATCAGCAATATCGGCATCGGCTTGTATTCTTACTTTATACCATAAATGAAGACCATGTTTTTGATGCCTTGCATTAAATTTGGCCGAATACGGAAAAAGTCTTTCAAATGAAATGGCTTCAAACTGAAAGTTAAGCTTATCTACGCCAGTCAACCCCACAGTAGAATAACCATTAGCCTGTGTTGATTTTAATCCGGCTGAAGGAAGCGATACTTCGCGCTTTAATTTTACTTTAAACTCGCTTTGTAATACACCATTTTTATATACAGCGGGTTGTTGACCAACAACACTTACTGTTATAATAGATATAAAACAAAAGCAAACCAAGCTTTTTAAATAGGTAGAAATAATCATATATACTATTAATTTTTACTTTTTATCTTACCGTTGATTCTTTTCTCACAAACCTCTCCAAACATCTTTATCAGTTTTCGAAACACTTGGTTTTGTTCTTCACGCTTTTTGATATCGCGCTTAATAGAATCTTTCCATGTATACTTATTCATCATGTTTTAACCATTTCTTATTTGTACCTCGTACACGTGTTAACAATGATTTTACAAAAGACATAAAAGCATAGTGATCAAAGAAATATTTCACTGCTACTTGGTTTCTCACATTACGCACAAAACCTCTCCATCAGAATTTGGCTTCTAATTTACACCTGATACATCACCTCTCATTTGATCTTTATATACCTGATATATTGATTCTTTTTAACTCTCATTACCATCTCTTATAACTCTCGCCTAATTTTCGGTATGCTTATTGATTAGTAACTGCACGACCAGAAAAACATTAATATTTATACACTCTATGAAGTCAGACTTTAAATCATCATCTGTTATTGCATTATTATGTACTATGCTATTTTTACTTATAAGTGGTATAAAAGCCGAAGCTGCACCTTACAATATGACACAAGAAGACAGTTTGGTTACTCAGCTTAAAAACACGCAGGAATACAATGTAAAATTGGATATACTATTTAAGCTTAGCACTCTTTCTCGTGGCAAGGATTATAAGAAATCACTTGAATACAGTAACAAAGGCTTTACTTTGGCCGATAGTTTTGATGATGATATTAATTGTGCCTTATTTAAACTGGAATCGGGACTTACAACCTATTTTCTGGGAGATTACAAAGAAACGATGGAATTGTATTTTTATGCACTTCGCATATTCGAAAGACACAATCATTCAATAGGCATCATTAGAACCTTAAGTAACCTTGGAGCTGTTTACGATAGAGTTGAGGCATACAACAAAGCCATTGTGTATTATAATAAATGCATTGCCTATTTTAATGAAATGCCCTTTGATGCAAAGCAGGAATATTTAAAATACTTGTCGCAGGTTTATAATAACCTTGCCAGTGCCTACGAAAAGCTTAATAACAATCAAGAGGCAAACCTATACTATAAAAAGGCTCTGGATGTTGGTCAGTCGATCGACTACCCCCAGATTGTTGGATCGATCTATAATAACCTTGGTAAACTAGAGGTTAAGAACCAGAATTATGACTCAGCCAAAGAATATCTATCCAAGGCTATTAATATTAGAGAAGAAATTAATGACACCGAAGGATTAGCCAAATCGTATTATTTCTTATCGGATTATTACAATAAAATCAACCGGATAGACAGCGCTGAATGGGCAGCTTTGCAATCGCTAAAATTAGCAGAGGACAAAGGTTTACTTGAATCGGAACAAATTGCTCATATGTTTTTGTATGAGATATACGAAAAGAAAGACCAACCTTACAAAGCGCTAAATGAGCATAAACTATACAAGCAGTTGAGCGATAGCTTACTGAATGAGCAACGAATGAGCCAGATTGCTCAATTGCAAATCTCGTACGAATTGGATAAGGTGGAAGAAGAGGCCGAAATGGATAAAGAAAGGATGAAATTCTCTTTTTTTATTGTGTTGGTAATTCTGCTTGCCATATTGGTTGTTGCCATTATGGGGCTTATTATCTATCGAAAGCAAAAATCAAAAATTAAATTAGAGAACAAAAATCTGGAATTGGAAATAGATACCAAAAACAAGGAGCTCACCACCAATGTAATGTACCTGGTGCAAAAAAATGAATTAATTAACAGCGTAGCCAAAAGCCTGTTAACCTTAAAGCAAAACCTGGGATCGGAAAACCAATTAATGATTCAGAAAATAGTACAGAACCTGAATGCGGAGTCAGATGGTGAGTTGTGGAACGAATTTGAGTATCGTTTTCAGATGGTACATACCGAGTTTTACAAAAAACTAAGAAGTTTGCATAGTAATATAACACCCTCCGAAGAGCGATTAGCTGCCTTATTACGGCTAAATCTTAGTTCAAAGGAGATTTCAACCATAACGCATCAAACCATCAGGAGTATTGAGGTAGCACGCGGCCGTTTACGAAAAAAGCTTAATTTAACCGGTACTGATATTAATTTGGTTACGTATTTGGCGGAGCTTTAGAAAAGCTCATGGCTATTAGCTGATAGCTGTTAGCTCGGAGACCGAAGAGGCAGAAGCTCTGTTTATTGTGCTTTGTGCGCAGTGCTTAGTGAATGGCAATTATACAACTCTACGAATTAACATTAAAAGTCCGGAGCTATAAATCCGGAGACTGTTTTAAACAATTAGCCATATTACTTTTGAATTTTGACTTGATTACTTTTGACTTGGTACATATGATGCAGCAGTTAAAAGAAGGGCGGAGCCCTGACTGTAGCAGCACAGTACGACACTGAGCTTGTCGAAGTGGAGTGCTGTGTTTAAGAAATACGGTTATTAAGCCCTGAAAGGGCGTCTGTCAACAGTAATTCAAAAGTAAGCTGGATAACGGAACTGAATATCTAAAACATTAAAGAGCTTACTGGCAACGTAGCCATCGCATAGCGTTTTCCTTTTCGTAAAAAACATTGCATACAATACCAAGCTTTTGTAAACGCAACAACATTAAATAGGCAAAAGTTGTTTCTCTAACTTGTTTACACACAAAAGCAACCTGATTTAATGCAATACCAGTCAGTTTTTTCATTAATATTTCAACGTTGTTACCTAAATTTTCAAAGGTAATACTACTATCATCAAAAGATAGATGAATAAGCAAATTCTCCTTAATTTCATCAATCTTAAAGCGAACTAAAAAAGGAGTTATTAAAATACCATTTAAGAAAGCTGTGTTATCGATAACAATACTTGTCAACTCTATAGCTATATTTTCAATCATTGGCTTAAAAAAATGGGCTCCAAACCAACTGAAATAATCAACTATGGTCTGAAACCCATTGCTTACAGGCAGCTATCTACCTAATCTGTTATCTTATACATATCAAAAGTACCTCTGTCCCATCCGTTATCAGGGGTATCACCCGGATATACAAAATATTCTAGCTCTTCTATTGTGCCTAAACAGGTATTGTAATTACCATTGCTTAAACTTCTTATCCATACATTTTCATATCCAAGGTTAAGATCTTCGAAAAAATACTGTGATGGAATAGAACAAGTAGTTTCCTTACGATTAAAACTAATCTGCACCTTTGAACCTGGTACTTCCCAAAAACCATCAACAAATACCGAATAAGGATCATCTCCTGCTGTTATTTCAACCTCGTATTCAAATTCTCCAAAATAAGAATGCTCATACACACGATATGTTCCAATAAAGGCATCTCTATCGAAATCGCAAAATTTAAACAGGTTAAGCTCAAAACTATTGTTATAACCAGCCAGTTCATTAGAATTAGCTGAGTATAATTGAAGTACCAATTTCACTCCATTGGGCTCCGATCCTTCATAAACACCTTGTACATCGATACTGCCTAATACTTCACCGGCAGGTATAACCAACTGATTATTCACAACAACAAAGTTAACCCCTTCTTCTGCAGTTGATTTTTCTGAATCGATAACCACTTCAAAGGTACGATCGGTGTCAACAGCTTTACTTACCCCCACCTCAATGGTATAAAGCGGATTGCTTTCATTTACAATCATACTACCACTTTGCTCTAAAAAGTGTATTTGCGACGGCCCATTATATTGCTCTATCTCGTTTTGCTGGCAGGATAATCCTAAAACAGCAAGTGTTAATACCAATATCACATTTATCTTTTTCATCCTTTGCCAATTAAAATTAATAACCTTCGTTCTGCTTAATTACTGGATTTCCATTCAACTCGGAAGTTGGAATAGGCCACTGCCAGCGATAATCATCAGCCTTAATATCAAGATCGTTAGCTGTAGAAGTATTATCTTGAGGTATTCGGGCGAAACCTTTACCCATTCGCTTTAAGTCAAACCAGTAAAATCCTTCGAACATCAATTCTCTCTGTCTTTCCTGAATAATAAAACTCTTAAGCGCATCACCTTCAATACTAACACCTTGATGATTCTCAATACGATTTTCTAATAGTGCATCAAGGTCAGCTATGGCACTTTCATCATCGTTACTAAAAGCATAAGCCTCCGCTCTCATCAGATACATTTCGGCCAAGCGCATTGGTTTAGGCATATTCATACCTACAACCTGAGAAGTAAAATCGGGATTGGTTGGATATTTGATAACTAATTTACTATTCCACCCATATCCTGTTGTAACGCTAGCCACATATGTAGATAAACGAATATCTTTTGAATTAAATAGGTTTACCCATTTATCTGATGGAATATAATCAGGTAAGAGAGGCGACTCCATATTATTCATATTAAAAAAGTTGTACCCAGGAGCTACCAAATTAGCATCTGTTATTCTGTAACCAACGCGCCAAATAATTTCAGAGCCGGTATCTTTTAGCCACATATCAGTAAAAGCTTGATCTTTTGTAAGGCTAAATGCCGGATTATTAATCACCTGCGAAGTATGTTCAATTACTCCTGCGTAATCTTTCATATCCAACAATACACGTGCCATTAAGCCATTAGCAAAATCAAGAGTAAATACTTCATTATCGTAACTTTCGTTATTTGGCAATAATTCCAAAGCCTTGTCCAAATCACTGACTATTAAATCATAAACTTCTCCTACTGAGTTGCGAGACGGATTAGGATCATCGTAATCTAAACGATACGGAATACCCATTTCGTTAGCAGCTGTAGATGAATTATACGATTTAGCAAACAATCGTACCAGGTTGTAGTGCATTAGAGCACGGCCTACAAAGGCTTCCCCTTTTATCCGATCAAGATTAACTGAATCTCCACTAATTGTATGTAAATTATTGATAAGATAGGTAGCATTGTAAATAGCACCATAATGATTACTCCATAAATCACCCACCTCGCTAGTACCAGGGTTTATCTTCCAGGCAAACATCTGCCCCAGCTGGTTACTAAAACCAGTTGATGCCAAGCTGGCATCCGTCATAATATCAAGCATTGTAGTCAGCGATCGACCATATGATGCACCAGAACCAAAGTAAGCATACATACCGTATAGCAAAGTTTGTGCATCATTTTCGTTAGTAAGAATATCCTCTGCAGGTGTGCTATCCAGCGGTTTGGTATCAAACAGTTTTTCGCACGATACCAGGCCAGACATCAACACTATTAATAAGCTATATATTAAAATTAACCTTTTCATATGGTAATGTTTTCTTCCATTTGTCATATGCAACAAGTCAGTATTTATCAGTCTATGCATGTAGGCCTTATATCTGGCTCGTTTCATATATTTAATTTTTGCTACTGTTAAAATCCTAAATCAATACCCAGAGTTATTGTTCTTACATGCGGGTACATATTTGCCTCCATAACACCATAAAATTCAGGGTCAATTCCTTTATAACCGGTAAAAGTCAGTAAGTTCTGCCCTTGAGCATAAACCCGGCACGAGTTAAAGAACATTGTTTTCTGTACAAAATTCTTATTCAGATTATAACTTAAAGTCAGGTTCTTTAACCGAAGGAAAGAGGCATTTTCCAACAATCGTGTATCAAACTCATTATCCTGATATTCAGGATTCGGATGTTTAGCTTTATCACCAGGCTGTTTCCAGTAATCAAGTAAGTCGGCACTTTGATTGTACGAGGCAAACATACCATGGCTTTCTGTAAAGAACCTTGTATTATTAATCAACCATTTATCAGCCATCCATGAGAAAAAAGCAGATAATTGAAGACTCTTGTAACTAAAAGTGCCGGTAAAACCTCCAGTTAATGGTGGTAAATAAGTTTTACCTTCAAGTAGTACCCGATGTGCATCAGAATAAGTATCGGTTACCTCACCATCGGCAGTATACCACAATCCTTTCCCGGTAGATTCGTCCACTCCGGCCCATCGTGCCATATAAAAGGTTCCTAAAGGTTGATCCAAGGTAATTTTAGTATATCCTTGATCAATCTCTTCTAAATTATTGTATAACTTGGTAACCCTATTAAGGTTATACGAAAGGTTGGCATTTAAGTGAAAACCAAAATCACCTTTTTGAATAAGCTGACCATCTAACTCAACTTCAAATCCTTTATTATTCATCTCTCCAATATTCTCCAAACGGCCACCTATTCCGGTTGTTATTGATCTGGGTACAACAAATAACATATCCTTTGTGGTTTCGCTATAGAAATCAACCTTAGCTCTATATTTTCGCAAAAAAGCCATCTCCAAAGCAACATTAGCTTTGAACTTACGCTCCCAGGTTAACTCATCATTAGCAGCCTGCGCGTAAAAGGCAGCACTTTGCTCAATATAAGTAGTATAACCATAAAGTGCCTGATGCTCGTAATTACCAATATTGTAATTACCAGTTTCACCAACACTAGCACGGACTTTCAACTGATCAATCCAACCAATACCTTTAATAAACTCTTCTTCCTGAATATTCCAACCCAAACCCGCACTCCAAAAGGTCCCCCATCGGTTATCAACACCAAAACGTGAGGAACCGTCGCGACGAATACTTAAGTCAGCCAGGTATTTGTAATTATAACTATATGCCATATTACCGAAGAAAGAAGCTACGGTATAATCATACCCATCACCTCCCCATCCGTCAATCTCAGATGCAACAGCAAGCACTCGAAGCTTATCAGTTGGAATATTTCTGGCACCTACACTAAATCCTCTATTGGTGTTTGAAATTATTTCCTGACCAGCCAATACGTTAAAATCATGTTTCTCGGCAATTTGAAACTTATACCTTAGAGTATTAGTAGGGGTTAGACGAAAATTGCGGCGAAATCCTTCTGTAATCTTACCGTTAAATCCGCGCCCCCACTCCGAATCAGGATGAAGAAAACCATAGGATCTATAATCATAGAAGTCAGCTCCCAAATTAGTTTTAAACACCAAATTTTTGGCCAATTCCACATCAAAGAAAACACCACCGACAATTTTAAGAGTATTATTCTTATTTTCATTCAGCATTATTTGCTCAATTGGATTTGCAAACGGAAAACCTTCATTATTATAGCTTCCATCAGATGTATATGGAGCTAAATAAGGATTAAGTAAACGAGCTGCAAATATTGGATTATATACATTGGTTGATGCTGCACCTCCGCTTACTGTATTGTTATTACTCTCGTAGCCAAACGATAGATTGACACCCAAATTAGCTCGGTCAGAAACTTTATTATCAAGATTCAAACGATATGTGAAACGCTCAAAATCGGAGCGATACTGAATACCTTCTTGAAAATAATAGCCCCCTGACATGTAAAAACGCGTATTTTCGTTCCCGCCTCTGGCTGATAATTCGTGTGATTGTGTTAAGGCATCACGAAGGACTACATCAAACCAGTTAGTATTTGTTTTCATCAAATCCAGTTTTTCTTCAGGAGTATAGGTTTTCAAACCCAGTTCTTCTTCATATTGAATTTTCTGAGCCGTATTCATCATATTAAAGTTATCGCGTGCTATGGTGTTTAAACCAAACTGACCACGATATTGTATACTTGTGCGCCCGTCGGATTTACCCCGTTTTGTAGTAATAACAATAACTCCATTACTTGCGCGGCTTCCATATAGAGATGTAGCTGTTGCATCTTTTAATATAGATACATTTTCAATGTCATTCTGATTTAAAGCACTAAACTGCCCGGCCGTGATTGGAATACCATCCATTATGTACAAAGGATCGTTACCCGCATTAATGGAGCTTACCCCACGAATACGAACGGTGGCTGCTGCACCCGGTCGACCTGATGATCCAACTGAAACAACCCCTGGAGCACGTCCCTGAAGGGCCTGATCGAAACTGGCTACAGGTACTTGTTCAATCTTTTCGGCTGACACAACTTCTACAGATCCGGTATAAGTACCTTTCTTCTGAATACCATATCCGGTAACAACCACCTCGTCCAGATTCTCTGAATCATCCTGCAATTGAATATTAATAACTGATTGTCCTGTATAGGCTACTTCCTGCGTTTGGTATCCTATAAAAGAATAAACAAGCATTTCAGTATTATCAGGAACCTGTAAATTATAGACACCGTCGTAATTGGTTACAGTACCAATGGTAGTGCCTTTAACCAGTACGGTAACCCCAATCATTGGTTCACTAGTTGTCTTATCTGTTATAGTACCGGTAAGAGACGTATTTTGCGCCCAAACCGTTCCTGTTGAGATAAATAAAACCAATGACAAATAAATTAATAATTGCCTCATTATAATGTAATTTTGTAGATTTTGAGTTTATATAATCGTTCACCTCAAATGATGAACTGCCTTTGCCTTTGCTATTAAATATATTGGATTCACTTTATATATATGGGTATCTGAAGTGTACTGTAATTTAAACTCTGATCGGACGTAACAACTACCACGTAATAGTCGCCCGACATAATGTCGAAAGGGATAGATGTTTCAAATAAATGTTGATTGTTGATTACATCTTCTTTTCCTGATAATGGAAAAGTAACTGCGTCGGGATTATAGGGATCATCCCATCCCCTGGTATTTTTTGTTTGTTGTTGGGTAAGATATACAGTACATTCTTTCAAATCCGTATCGTCGGTGAATGTAGCTGATAACATTAGGGTATTTCCCCTGTAATAGGTTTGAGCCTGAGGTGCCGTAACTATAGCTTCAGGTGCAGTAGTGTCTGTTATTTCATCTTTATCACATGCCACAAATAACAGAAGGCTCATTGCCAATAGCATTAATTTCCTATTCACTTTTATCATCTTCTTTGGATATTTATTGATGGGTTGTAATTCTTTTTTGGGTTGACAAATCTGTTCGTGATGGCACGTTAGGCTGTTATTGTTAATTTGAATGTTGTTTCAATAGTATATAAAAGAAAGAAGCCCCGCCCGTTGGCGGGTACTTCAATCCGACACAATAACTCCTTAGAGCTTATTAACCTTTGTCCATGCTTTAGCTCCATTTACATCAGTGGTTCTTACTATATAAATTCCTTTAGCTAAATCAGAAATATTGATTTGAGTGATATTACCCCTTGTAAATTGTTTCACTTTTGCACCGTTAATAGCAATAACTTCAACGGATACAATTTCTTTATCTGTAGTAATATTAATCACATCTGAAGCTGGATTTGGATAAATTGATATACCATTATCTTTGGTTTTATCCATACCTGTTGATATTTCAGAAATTGTAAAAGAGACAGAACTTATATTGTCATCAACTAAAAAGTCAGTTTCAGTATATGTATCATATCCATCACATACAATAGTTACAGTATAAGTACCCATCGGTAAAATAGGTGTGTTACCTATTACCATCCATGTCATACTATTATAAACAATAGTTGTACTATAAGTAGAGCCATCTGTTTGATCTTCAAAAGTAAGAGTTACATCGTATACTTCTGAACTGGTATTGGAATCCAGAACTGTAATCATAAACTGCTTTCCTGTTAGTAAAGAATAGGTTACTTCTGTGGTATATGCACCTACATAGTATTCTTCATTAATCGCAACATAAGAACCGGCTCCACTTGCATCTACAGTTACATTCAAATATCCGTTTGGTACATTTTCGATAACGACTTGTCCGTTTTCATCTGTTGTTCCTGAATACCTTTTTAAACCAGTATTAAATACTACGTTTGCATACTGAATTGGATTGGAAGTTGCCTCATCAATAATAGTTACGGTTACCGTTTGCGTAGAAAACGAAGGAGTATATTGGTAAATATCTGTATCTGTTCCGTTTTCGGCAAACATATATACTTTACCTCCAGCACTGTACATTTCATTAATTGATAGAGTTGGTTGTCCTTCAAAAAGCAATTGCTTAGTATTACCATCATTACCATCCGATACATATACCACATCTGATGTACCATTATTACCTAAAAAGGCAACACCGCCTTCAATAGCTGTTAACGAGTGAAATGCATCGCTTGGAGCAATATTATCAGGCATGGCACTAACATACTCTCCTTCATTAGGGTTTAAAGCATACAATTCAGCTTCACCTTCTGTTTTAGCAGCCAATACATAGATATTATCTCCAGAAATAACAAAATCACTAATATTATCTGATTCATCTTGAGCATTAACATGATAAGTTTCAATTTTCCATCCCCAAGACATTGTTGCGAAATCCATATCCCAGGCAATGGATGTTAACTTATCTTCAACAACTGCGTAAACTTTGTTATTAAGAACTTGCAATGGCATTGAATCATCAACCATTACGTCCATGCCATTAATAGTCAAGCGTTCTACAACACCATCTGTATTTAAGGTATATAATGCTGCATCTGAGAAATCACCATAAAGCCCCTGAAGAAAAAACAGGTGTTTAAAAGTTGAGGTAAAATTATAAAAAGACAGTTCAGTTCCACTATGAACCTCGGTTAAGTTTGTTCCATCAAAAGCATAAAGTTTTGGGGTTGGAAAGAAACCACCAGTAGCACCTGCCAAATAAAGATTACCATTAAACATGGCACCTAATGGCAAACTGTTTCTGGTTGAAGCATCATAAGATGTGTAGTTTGCTGTACTTGGGCTTGTACCGTCAGTATAGGATGGCAAATACACATCACCGTTTATCGCATCAAAGCTATCATAGTAATTATAAAAATAAAGTGGCCCGTTGTCACCTGTATAGCGCAATACGCCTGATCCGGGTTTTTGGGTAGGATTAACTGGATTAGGACCATCAATAAGTGTCACAGTCCCATCTTCCAGCTTGCGCAAACCTACTCCTGAAGCATCATCACCCAGATAAAAGGCTATATTACCATCAGACCAGCCGTTAATACCGCTTACGGTTCCTGCCTCAAGACTTTCAACATCTGTAAAACTACTGCCGTCGGTAGTAATTGAAATAACATCGTTAGTACTTGTGTTCGATACAAATACAAGACCTGTTCCATAGTTAGCCACGCTACTAACAGTACCTGTTTTAGTAACAGGTGCTGATACATCGCTAGTTGGTGGCGCAAGTTGTGCAATCGTTGAGAAACTGAATAAACATGCTCCCAGTAATAATGAAGTAAATCTTTTCATGATTTAATATTTAATGGTTAACAAAAATTGTTGCCGTTGCAACCTTGTGATAAAGCTATACATGTAGCTACCGGCCAAAGCTTATCAGCCGGTAGCCAAATGATTAGTTTTTAATGAGTTTTTTCATATAAGAAGTTGATTTGGTATATACCTTCAGCATATAAAGTCCCGGATTAAGGTCACTTATATTAAGCATATTAGTTCCATTAATACCCTTTAAAGCAAAGCTTTTAACCAATTCACCAGTAGTATTCAATACATCACATCGCGTTGCCACATCCAATGTAAGATCAAGTGTCAATCTCACCTCCTTATCGGCTGGATTAGGATATAAGCGAATGGCATTTTGCTCAACATCGTCGATACCAACACGGTGTTCAACAAAGGCTGGCACTATCATTTCAAATTCAGCTCCTTCCGGATCAGTAGCTTTAAGCCTGATTGTGGTGTAACCAAGTTTTATAGGCATAAAAATGGCTGTATTACCATTGTGGAATAATTCCACAACTTCTTCATTATCCACCTCCACTTCATAACTTAACTCATCTCCATCCGGATCAATAATGTGATGACTCAAATGAATCAGGTAACCGTCTTCGGTTTCAAGAGGGAAAACCTGTTCTCCTATTTCGACCGACTCATAGGGAGCACGATTAACATTAGCGACATCTACAATTAAACGGAATGTTGTTTGATTACTATGACTATCTGTGGCTTCAACAGAAAATGTATGCTGCCCTTCTCCATCGTAATCAGGCGTAAATTCAATATAAACCTTATCTTCCGAGACAGTATAAGTGAAGTAGTCCTTCTCTTCTGGCACATTAATGGTGAAACTGTCGCCTTCTTCGTCATGAATTTTCAGAACATAACTTAAAGTATCAGCTTCATTGATGCTGTAACGCCTTTCGTTACCACCAGCGTATTGAGGTCCTTTATTACGGCTAAGTGTTACAGGCACTTCAACAGTTGGCGTGTATGGATCGTTACTCTTCACAATAATAAAGGCCTGATTAACGCCTTGCTCAGCGTAGGTAGAGTTAAACGAAAGGTCGATTTGCGATTCCTCACCTGGCATAAGTTTACCTAGTTTTTCCGATTCAATAGTACACCAGGTTAAACCACCTGCTTCAGATTCGGCTGCACGGACCATCCATCCTAATGTGGTATATCCGGCTTCAACGGTTTCGAACATGGTTTCGCCATCGCCAAAGTAGTAGCGGTTTGAAACAGGCTCAGATGTTGTAAAAGTTCCTAAGGGATAAGTAATACTAAAGTCGAATACAAATACCACAAAGAATTTCTCGTTGGGGAAGAAGAATACATTATCATCAAGCGGAATGGTTATAAACGCTCCGGCTGACGAGCCACTTTCGGCTATATGCTGATATTTTTGCTCGTATAACAACTGACAGTCAGCGAGTTTTTCAGCACCTCCCAGAATCTGCACCTTTATCTCACTCTCCAGCACATCACCCCAGGCGTACCAGGTTTGTACATGCGACAGGTTAAAACCATCTTCAGGCGCATAAAACCCGGTAGCAGCCGTAAAATTCAACGTACTTTCTCCGAATCCCACCAGACTTTCGTTGGTAACCAGATTTTCATACTGTAACACGCGGTTAAAGTCATTAGCCGTTGCTTTTAACACTGCTGCAGGCGCACTATCTTCGGCTTTGCTAATTTTAAGCTGCCCGGCATACTCTGATGGTAAGGCCATAGGCGTAACGCTGGCTACTGCAGGCTGAGGCGATGAACCACGCTTAAAGCTAATGCCAATTTCGTAATTCAGATTAGCTGAACCCGCCAAATTATCAAACACAATAGTTCGGTTATCAACATAGTTGATTGTATCCGTATATAAATCGATGCGTTCAGTCTGCACATTAATAACTGGTGGCATTGTAAATATGCCAGATACAGGTACTTTTATTACACCACCTTCAATATCGCAGTTGATCAGTATGGTATCTGTCACTTCTGCTTCAGCCAAGGGATATACACGTAACCTGAATGTTTCTTCGGCCAAAGGCTTCAGATTATAGTTGATAAATTTACGTGAGATATCAACCCATCCATCAACGGCATTACCCGTACCAAACTTATTATCATCACCCATAGTGATTCCATAATTAAAGCCTTTTTGCAGCTTTACATTGCTGATCTTTACAACACGCGAACCTGTGTTTTTCACTGTAAAATCAAAGTCGTACCTTTTGTAAGGAGAGGTATAACCCAAGTTGTCGTGATCAATCATCATCAGCTCACCCATTTCCAGGGTATCCTCAACAAACACATTGTTCTCACCCACTACCTGCAGGTTCACCGGAATGCTAAACTCAGGATCTGAAGGCGTGTTGTTGGCAAAAATCAATTTATCAGTATAAACGCCATCATACAGCGATTCTGCATTAAGGAACACATTAAAGGCTTGTGTAGTGTTAGCAGGTATGGTAAATGACTTTTGAGGCAGGAAAGTCACTACTGTTCCATTCTGAATAATACCCATTGTGCGGGCCGATACCTGAATACCTTTAGTCCCATCCTGGTTTTCAATACCAATTAAAGAAGACAGAATCATGGCAGTCTCAGGTTCATTGACTTCATAGAGGTACTTAATAATGCCGTTTTTAAACAACCATACTTCAACTGATACTGGTGATCCACCGCCATTTGAACCTAAGTCCTGAAAACGAATCACAAACTTATCGTTGTATTCCATGGTATAAATACCTGTTTCAGGATAAAAGTTTGGATTCGACACCCCATTAAACCCAAATAAAGGTGCCAGGTATCCATTAATTAATGCTTCATTGGGTATAAAGTGATCAGGTCCCCACTCACGCGATGGTTGATCATGCAAAAAGGTAATTACACCTGTATGTCCCACATAAATAGTATCGTACTTCTCGCCATAGAAAGATATTTCATAAGGCAGAGGTATAGTCATCCAGAATTTCTCAGGATTAAATATTTCCTCCGTCACATCCAGCTTAGTGCCTTCTTTGATGGCATTACTCCAGTTATAATATGGCGATTCTGTATTATGCTCTATGGTGTATACATAATCGGCACCACCACTTACTTCTGTTCCGTCATCAGGCCATGCAAATAACCATTCGTTAGCCGATGGTGTAACTTCCATAGGGTTATTCCCATCATTGACAATATCTATGCTTAAAGTTTTGGATGTGCCATATTGAAGTGATTCATCTATTTCAGTCCTTCCGGATGAGATAAAAGGTGCTTCCACGACATTGCAGGTAACAGGAATGCGGAATGTTTGCCCCTTATCATCAATTACTACAATAACATCAGAAACAACCCCAAGATCAGTAGCATTAACTGTAACTGTATAGTCGGAAACAGTTTCAGGCTTTAGTTCCGCTGGCAAATAACCGTCTACGGTAAACATTCCGTTTTCCGACACTACATTAGTTAATGTACCCACTGCCGAACCATTATTGGTGATGCGCAGCGTAAGGTCGGTGATAGCACCTTGAAATACGCTGCCAAAATCCAATTCCTCAGGAACAAAGACGTAGCCTACGGTACCCCCAGATGTAATATTCATTTTAATGGTGTGCGCCACCGGATTATTTACCGGATCGGTACTTACAATATTAATGCGCTCTTCAAAATCATCAACAAACAGATTCTCTGTTGATCCTTTAAAATGAATTTCAACTGAATCATTTACAGCTATGGTTCCAGACGAGTTACTTAACTCATTCAAGACTCCATAACCCGGATTTTTAAAATATATCTGATGCCCGGTAGTTGGATATGTACCAAGTATAAATGGATCTCTACCTACAATTGTACCATAACCATTTAACACAATTCGGTCATCCAGGGCCTGATCTTCGATCATAATTAAAGTAGAAGCTCTGTTAAAACCCAGGTCTCTGGTACCAAGCACCTCTCCCAAATCCTTATAATTAAAATCTATATCACCATTCTGATGTAATACAATCTGGAAGGTTATTGGCTCCTCAAGCCAGCCAATACCTGAACTGATAGTATTGTCGTAAATGTAGCTTTCGTGCACAACATCCTGATACTGTATTACAAACTTACCCGGTAGTGCCTGATAGTAAATTTTTCCGCCCAGATTAAGACTAAAAGGCATGCCCCAGGCCGATATTAACTTAGAAGGCTGTGCAGGATTTTTATAACCAGCCGGCTTGGCATTAAACCAGCCATTATTGGCTAACGATACAGCTCCCCAGTTGGAGATATAACAGGTGTCGTAGTTATTACCAAAATATGGAAAGCGGAAACCAATCTGGGCATCGGTTAACATTACGCTACCATCCAATCGGAAGATATCTGTTATATCTGTGCCAGTGAATTGAATATCGTCCCATTCGAAAGCTTCTTCTCCCGGTGCCGGAGTATTTTCCCCGGACACATAGCCAAAGTTATGAATCGACTTTGTGTCAAAATCAGGCATATTAGAACCATCGGCAAATTTTGGCACATAATATCTTAGCGGATAATCTCCATCATTTCGTAGGAAAAAACTTCCTTCGAAGGAATCACCCAGATTCATGTCGGCATAGTTAGATACAGGTGGACTCACAACCGCCTTAGCTGGCCAGGTTCCAGCACCATACAAACTGAATGTATGCACTTTACCTGTTTTATCGCTGACTTTAACTGTAGCATTAATGGCTCCCTCTGTGGTAGGTTTGAAGTAAAAGCGTAGCTCTTCCGAACGTTCAGCCGGAATTACTTTAGGACCTGTTCCGACCAGCTTAAAGTCAGGATGGCTAATTTCTATATTAAGTGCATTATATCCATTATCAAATGCGCCTAGTCCAACATTACTTATAGTAATGGTTTCCTCTTTTCCTGTACCTATAAATACATTACCAAAGTTAACCACATCATCACTTTCAATTTTACTGGTCTGGCCAGTAACATCAAAATTCAGATTAACATCTTTCCATAAATTTGTATAGCCTTGACCGAAAACCTGAAGGTTAGTTTCGTAATCACCATTAATTAACTTAGCGGCATTAACTGTCAGGTCAATTGTTTCCGATTCATTTGGATTTAAATAGCCAGAAGTATTAGATAATTCAACATAATTTTCTAAAGGTTCCAAATCGTTAACTGCTACAACCACCCATACCTTGGTGTAGTCGTAGTAAATATCTTTTAATTTAACCCAGGTAACTCCTTGGTCATTACTAAAATAAGAATGATCAGTGCCGGCCAGATTATAGGCTTGTGCGGCCAACAACGGATACCTGTGACCTGGAGGCATATGAAATACAATAAAAAATTCTTCACCTTCCTTAAACTGCATTTGCTTATCAAATACAATTTGATCAATGTAATAGTTATCGTATCCAATCTCAAAAATTTGCGAATGAACCAGTTTAGCAGTGTTAATGTCACCTCCTTTATATACTTCAACATAAAGCGGATCATCTGTAATCTTATCAAAACTCACACCTACCAATACGCTGGTTAGGTTAAAACCTTCGGAATTAACTACTTTAAAATAGGTTGCTGATGAGCTGGGCAGCTCTTCATTTGATTCACCAAGTTTAACAAGTGTTTCATTTAAATAATCAGGATGATAATAATACATATAGCGCAACGATGGCTTTTGTGCAAATGGCTCAATGGATGCTTTATCCTTGAGATTCTGCGAGTCAATACCGGTTTGTCCTCCGGTATAATTGACCTTATATAGCACGCGCTCATTTTGATTGTCGTATATATCAATGTTTTCAACATGGTTTGAGGCAATATTCCACTTTAACAAGCCTTCACCTGTGTTAGAAATAGTAAATTGCTGATGCGATAAAGTATCATTATTTACATCAACATTGAAGTTGATACTGGTTTTATCAAGTGTAATTTCCGGACCTGCATTGGTGGAAAAACTAACCATATTTGATAACAGGGATTCATTACCCCAGCGGTCAACACCTGTAACACCTACATGATAATTGGTGTTAGGCATTAATTTGGTTAGCTCATATGCAAATGTTGTTCCTGCATCCAGAATACTGTTGACGCGCACATAACTGATTGTATCAATCATGCTGTTATCAAATGAGTAATCAGCATAGTAAACATGGAAATAGCGAGGGGCATCGTCATCCTCATCGGCTGGCACAGTCCAATTTAACAATACAAACTCTCCAGACACCCCTAGATAGCTTAAATCTGTGATGGCATCCGGTGCTATCCCGTTATCTTCCAGTAAAGCCAGATAAGCATCAACAGCTCCGAGTCCAACTTTACCAACCCATGACGAATTAACTTCCATGGTATCTATTACATTAACTCCACTTAAAAGGCGGGCTGTTAACTGACCAGCATCAAATTCAGGTCCTTTATATTCTGATGCAATTAACGCTGCAATTCCCGATACATGGGGACAAGCCATTGAGGTACCATCATAAAATCCATAGCTATTATCAGGCATGGTGCTTAACACCCCATGGTCTTGTCCATTGTTAACATTACCTCCTGGAGCTGACACATCCAGCCAGTCACCATAGTTGGAGTAGGATGTTATTTCATTATCTGGTCCTGTTGAAGCCACTGCTATCACTGGTTCGTAACAACCCGGCCAGTATTCTCCCTCATCGCCATTATTTCCGGCAGCAAAAATTACAACCCCGCCTTTCATCGGGCTGTTCTCGTATTGACCGGCTTCCTCAATAAAATAATCAATAGCATCCAAAATGGATTGCTCTACAACCCCCGGGATATTCCATCCCCAGCTGTTTTGAGCAATAACAGCACCATTATCTGCTGCATATACAAATGCTGCTTCAGCACTTCCTGTCGCACTTTCCGACATAATCATACAGGACATAATGCGTATACCATCGCCATTGCCCGATCCACCGGCAACACCAGCTACACCAATACCATTATTATTAACAGCAGCAACAGTTCCAGCAACATGCGTTCCATGTGGTAATGCTTTAACATCGCCATCCATATTCACAAAATCATAACCATAAACGTCATCGATATAGCCATTACCATCGCTATCTTCACCTGGCGTGCCATTAAGCTCTGCTTCATTCACCCACATATTAGCCGCCAAATCTTCGTGCTTATAATCAACCCCCTGGTCAATTACTGCCACAATCACATCAGGATGACCAGTTTGACGCTCCCACGCCTTTAACAGGTTTATATCTGCTCCTGGCGTACCCGGGTTATCAACGGTATTGTGATAATGCCATTGTTCATCAAATTGGGGATCATCAAAAGGCGAACTGGAAGTCGATTTCAAACCTGCAGCAGATGTAATATCAGCCTTTGTAAGTGTGTGTGGCACCAGACTTTTCTCATAAAAAGGTTCAACCCTTTCTATTTCTATTGTATTACTATAGGCTTTTAGTACCTGATCAAGTTCGGCTTGTGTATTTACCTTTACCTTGTACCATAAATGCAAACCATGTTTTTGATGTTTAATATCGTGCTTGGGGGAATAGGGAATTAAACGTTCAAAACTAACGGCTTCGTACTGATAATTTAAATCATCAATACCTTGTATACCTGTATTAGCATAACCGTTAATCTGTGTTGATTTTAATCCAACAGGTGATACTACCAATTGTGGCTTAATTTTTACTTTAAATTCGCCTTGAAGTACACCGTTTTTATATACCTGTAATTCCTGAGATAATGCTGTTACAGATAACAGCATTATCAGGATAAGGCATAAAATTTGTTTTAATTGGGTAGTAATATTCATTCTTTAATAGGATTTTATTGTTATTTTTTCCCTTTTTCCTTTGCTTTTTTAGAACTCTCATCTAAACGTTTTAAGAGTTTCTTAAAAACCTCGTTCTCCTCTTCGCGTCGTTTTATAAGGCGCTTAATTTCTTTTTCAGATATATTTTCCTTCATACTTGATCAGATTAATGTCAGCGTACTCCATTTTAGGATTGTAGACTAAATGCAAATGAGTTTATTTTTTATTATTTTTTAAGGTTTTATAGCTCAACCATACCTCACACCCCCCTCCAATTAAACCTCAACATAACGCATAATTAGATAACATAATCGAACATTCCACCTCTCACTTAACACTCTTACAGACTGGTTATATGATTTTTAACACCTCTCTTTTTGGATTTTAACCTATTGCTCTATTTCTTTTAGATATATTTAACGCAACCTTAAAATGGACAAATAATCGTTATTTTTGTACACCTAAAATTTACAGATGATGGGCCGATACAAAGCATTTATATATATCCTGATTTTTCTGTTTTCAACTCAATTTATCCAATCTCAAAACACGGATATCATCAAAGAAGACAGCTTAAGTAATTTGCTGATGAATGCGAATGCATACGAAAAACAGGTTGATATACTTACTCAGATTGTGAAGCTAACACGTAAATACGATTACAAAAAATCCATAATATATAGTAATCAGGGACAAGAACTCGCCAATAACAACGATGACATTATACAATTTGCCTTATTTCAGTTGGAATCAGGCATTACCAATTACTTTTTAGGAAACTACGATGCTACTTTAAAACTGTATTTCTCAGCCTTAGCGGCATTTGAAAAGGAAAAGCATTTTATTGGCAGTTTACGAACGCTTAACAACATAGGTGCAGTATACGATCGAATAGAAAACTTCCACAAAGCCATCAACTATTATCAACTATGTATTCAATTATTTAACGAAACACCCGAAGAGATAAAAACAGAATATTACAAGTATTTATCTCAAATATATAATAACCTGGCCAGTGCATATGAAAAGTTAGGTGAAGACAAAAGAGCTATTGAATATTATGAGAAAGCATTAAAGGCGGCTGAAGCCGGTTATTTTCCTGATATTACAAGTTCGATATATAATAACCTCGGAAAAATTGAAGTTCAGAATGGAAATTTTGGTTTGGGTAAAGAATATCTTGATAAAGCCATTGAAATTAGAAAAGAAAAGAGCTTAACCGAAGGGCTTGTCAAATCTTATTATTTTCTATCTGATTATTACAACCATATTAATTTATTGGATAGTGCAGAGTGGGCTGCCAAACAATCACTTGAACTGGCTAAACAGCGTGGATTATTAGAATCGCAGCAAGTGGCTCATATGTTTTTATATCAAATTTATGAAGACAAAGGATTATTGGCCAAAGCACTGGAGGAACACAAACTATACAAAACACTTAGCGACAGCCTTCTGAATGAAAAAAAGATGAATCAACTGGCTCAGATGCAAATATCATTTGAACTGGAAAAGATTGAAGAGCAAGCTATTCTGGAGAAAGCAGAACTTAAGAGTCAATATACAATTATGATTGTGGCCTTATCAGCCATTTTAATTGTATCACTGCTGGGAACTATTACCTACAGAAATCAAAAAAAGAGAGTTGATTTAGAAAACAAGAATCTGGAATTGGAAATTGACACAAAAAACAGAGAATTAACCACCAACGTAATGTACCTGGTTCAGAAAAACGAATTGATCAACAATGTGGCCAAAAGCCTGCTAAATCTAAAAAAGAATCTAAAACAAGAAAATCAGAGAAGTATACAGGAAGTTATTTATAATTTAAATGCCGAATCGGACAATGAGATATGGAATGAGTTTGAATACCGTTTTCAAATGGTACATACCGATTTTTATAAAAAACTCAGATACCGACATAGCGACATTACTCCATCGGAAGAAAGGCTGGCTGCATTACTTCGACTTAACCTTAGTTCTAAAGAAATTTCAACCATAACACATCAAACAGTACGTAGCGTAGAAGTGGCCAGAGGGCGACTACGTAAAAAGTTAAACCTTACAGGTACTGATATTAACCTGGTGAGTTATCTGTCAGATTTATAATGCGCTCTTAGCTATATGCGCACATAGTTGAAAACACAGCAATTTACCAATTGCTTATTAACCTGAGTTCGACGTAAAATTTTGAACTCAGAACGCTTACAAATAGTTAGTTTCAAGTGTATATTGACGAAAGAATAGCGGGCTATTTTGAGTCGATTGCACGAAGAAAATTGCTGTTTGTAAGTGGAAATTAGCAAGCTTTG
>NZ_JAGUCO010000021.1 GCF_018271995.1 Carboxylicivirga linearis | reverse complement strand
CTGCTTTTCTTTAGAACCCTTGTTCTCAAAAGCGGATGCAAAATAAGCGGTTATTTTTGGAACGTCCAAATCAAAAACCAATCTTTTTGAAGGTAGAAAGTGTTAATTTGTGTTTCGGGATTGGCGGTGTGGAGGTTAGATTCAAAAGAAAATTATGATTTTTGTTTTTTAGATACCTCTGAGTTTGCTGAAAGTGCAAAAAAGCGTATCCATACATCTAGATTACGTGTTTATGCCAACTTAGTGTTCTTATATATGATGTATATACTATAATACATATCTCATATAGGTCTTTTGTATCCTTATGAAGTTTTAAAAAGGAATTTTTAGCACCTTTGCACAACATTTAATTTGATTGCTCTATAATGACATTAAGGACATTTTTACTTCTAGTTATTTTTGCAACTTCAATTCAATATGGTTTTGGTCAACAAAAGTCAAAAGTGAAAGTTGAACACTCTGACTTTTTAAGGAACAAAACAGAGGTTGCCCCCAATGCAAGGTTATTTATTGGAAACGTTGAAATAAAACATGAGAACACTATCATGTATTGCGATAGTGCATATGTATATCCCGACTCAAATTATGTTGATGCCTATCACAACATACATATTATACAAAATGACTCTATACATTTATATGGAGACTACCTAACTTATTTAGGCTCTATCGGTTTGGCTAAAGTTCGTCAGAATGTAAAACTTGAAAAGCAAGACATCACCTTGTTTACAGATTTCATGGATTACGATCGCATTAAAAATATTGGCTACTATTACAATGGAGGTGAGGTTTTAAGTGGCGACAATACATTAATCAGCGACTGGGGCTATTATTATCCTGACTATAACGAAGTACATTTTAAAGATTCTGTGGTGGTGACCAATCCTCAGTACACTATCTTTTCCGACACATTAATATATAATACGGTGACTGAAGTATCCAGTATTTTGGGGCCAACATTTATTGTAAGTGACGACAATATTATATATAGTGAAGATGGATACTACGATACCATGAACGACAAAGCAAAACTTCAAAAAAACAGCTACATACAAGGGAAAGAGCAAATACTATTGGGAGATACCATTTTTTACGATCGTTTAAGTGGAATAGGTGAAGCCTTTAATAATTTTGAACTTCAAGACACTACTAATAATATTATCATAAAGGGTAATTATGGTTTTTACAATGAGAAAACCGAAGACGCTCTGGCTACAGATAGTGCACAATTGCTGCAAATTTATCAAACAGATACACTCTTTTTACATGCCGATACATTAAAAGCGGTGCCTGTACCTGAGGACACAAGTAAAATTCTGAAAGCATATTACAATGTTAAATTTTTCAGGCAAGACATGCAAGGACGCTGCGATTCTATGGTTTATAATTTCAAAGATTCGACAAATACCTTTTATAACACACCTATTCTTTGGGTTCAGCACAACCAAATGACTGCCCAAACAATAAAATTATATACCCGAAATCAGGCGATGTATAAAGCCGACTTACTTAATTCGGCATTTGTTGTTTCACCCGAAGACAGTATTTTCTTCAATCAGATAAAAGGTAGAAACATGACGGGGTACTTTCGCAATAATGATATTTATAAAATAGATGTTGATGGAAACGGGCAGACAGTGTATTATCCCAAAGATGATGAACTTATTATAGGTGTCAACAGGGCTGAAAGCAGCGCTCTAACTATTAAGCTTAAAGACAGAGCCATTAATGGAATAATGCTTCGCGGAGAACCAACCGGAAACTTAAATCCTCCTTATACATTACCCACAGAAGATGTAAGACTACAAGGTTTTATTTGGCTGGAAGAAATAAGGCCTAAGAATAAAATGGACATTTTCAAAAAGGTTGGACTTCCGAAAATGACTGAGGTAACAAAAATATACGACGACTATAAGTTCGGAGACGAATAAAAATAAAAAAGGGGCTTTGGCCCCTTTTTTATTGCTCTCTTAATATTCATCTTCATTAAAGAAAAAGTCTTCCTTACTTGGATAATCTGGCCAAATATCCTCAATACTCTCAAAAACTTCTCCTTCATCCTCTATCTCTTGAAGATTTTCAATTACTTCAAGTGGCGCGCCCGAGCGAATTGCAAAATCGATTAATTCGTCTTTTGATGCCGGCCATGGCGCATCTTCTAACTTAGAGGCTAATTCGAGTGTCCAATACATAACAACTCAATTTAACATTAATAATATTGTGTTACTTAATTCTTTTCTTATCTGCGAATATAAAAAAAAAATCTTTTCTTACAACTCAGGCTTCCAAGGAATTTCATCAACACCAAAATAGTTTGACAAATGTCTTGATAAAACAAACAAATAATCCGATAGTCGATTCAGGTATCTCATTACCCATCCATCCACTTCAAACTCTTCAGCAATATCAATAACCCGGCGCTCTGCTCTTCGACAAATCGTGCGAGCAACATGACAATACCCAACCGATTGATGACCTCCTGGTAAAACAAAATTAGTCAATGGAGGTAAAGCGTTTTCAATTCGATCCATCTCTTCTTCTAATTCTTCAATATGTTCTTCTCTATAATCTAGCTTGGTTCGCATATTAGAAACAGATGAATCGGTAGCTAAATAAGCCCCAATTGTGAAAAGCTTCGACTGAATTGAGATGATCATCTTCTTATCTTCCTCTCCTATTTCAAACGATCGTATCAACCCAATAAAACTATTGAGCTCATCAATAGTTCCATATGCTTCTAAACGAGCATGATTTTTTGGAACTCTTGTCCCTCCAATTAAACCCGTTGATCCTTTATCCCCGGTTTTAGTATATACTATACTTTTCTTCATGAATTGTAAATAAGCTATACAGGTTGCTCAACTCTTTCATTGATGGCATCAGACTCAACTAATCCATCGCGCAAACGGATAATACGATGAGCGTGCTGTGCAATATCCTCTTCGTGAGTAACCAATATAATTGTATTTCCTGCCTGATGAATCTCATCAAACAATCGCATAATATCAACTGATGTTTTAGAATCGAGGTTACCTGTTGGCTCATCTGCCAAAATAATAGATGGTCTGTTGACCAAAGCCCTGGCTACAGCAACTCTCTGACGCTGACCTCCCGACATTTCATTAGGCCGGTGTTGCATCCTATTCGTTAAGCCTACTTTTTCCATTACTTCTTCTCCCCTCTTAATACGATCGTGTTTAGGCACACCTGCATAAATTAATGGAAGCATTGCATTTTCAAGGGCTGTGTAACGAGGTAACAAATTAAATGTTTGAAATACGAAACCAATTTCTTTGTTTCTGATTTCTGCCAGACTATCATCCGTTAAATGACTTACATCTGTGCCGTTTAAAATATATTGTCCTCCAGTTGGGGTATCGAGGGCGCCAATCATATTCATCAAAGTAGATTTTCCTGATCCTGACGGCCCCATTATAGCCACATATTCACCTCTTTTAATAGTAATTGAAACTCCTTGAAGAGCCTTAACTACCTCTGTTCCTACATGGTAAAACTTAGTAATATTATTAATTTCTATGACTTTATTCTGCATCTCATAAGTTTTAGGTATCTCAAATATACTTTTTGTATAAAAAACAACAAAGGCAGAATTAATACTTTACCACAAAATGCTGTTTTTTGCATTCTTTTCTAAAAAAAACAATTCCCAACTGAAACAGGTCAATTGAAACAGTAACCGATGGATGATTTGTAATTATATTCCATGCTTCTTCCATCCCTTTCGACCAGTGAATATCATCAAACACAAACACTGTATTATTCCAGGCCTTTAGCAAACACATATTAAAGTAATCGATTGTTGCATTTTTTTCATGATGTCCATCAAAGAAAACAAAATCTAATTGATCTATCGAAGACACCAATTCGGGTAAAACATCCTGAAATTGACCATTAATAATTTCAACATTGCTGCAATGTACATCAGCCATTGTTTTTCTGGCTATCTGGGCTGTATTTTCACAACCTTCAATAGAATATACTTTACAACCTTTATCTGGCATTGTCAAGTAACAAGTGCTAATTCCTAAAGATGATCCTAACTCAATAATATTACGAGGCTTAAATCGATGTACCATTCTAAATAAGACCTCTCCGTATTTTCTGTTTATTGAAGATTTCGCTGCAATATCTGAAATTTTTCTTTCATGGGATCCAAAGGCAGTACTCCCTGCTCCGTAATCTGCCATTTGTATGGTCTGCTGAGAAAGGTTTAACTTCTTTCTGTAAGCATTAATCACATTAAAAGCATAAAAAGGCCACTTACAGTATATCAATTCTCGCACTAAATCAAAAACAAAGGGACTATGCACCCCATGTCCTTTTTTAAAACGTGCTGTAAATCTGTACTTAATATAGCTTTTAACTAAGAAATAATTCATTAACGAAAATTTTCCGAATATACTAATATTAACTAATCTGCGAAAAGCGGTTTTATAATTCTATATCTTTGTATAGTTAAAACTCAAATAGAATGGGAAAAGGTAAAGGCAAGAAAAACAATAGTGGTTCGAGTGGACAGAACCGAAAAAAGACAGAAGATTTCTTACTGCAAAACAGAAATAAAACAGGCATTTACGAAACGAGTTCAGGATTACAATACGAAGCAATTAAAGATGTTGATGGACCAAAACCATCATCCCAAAGCACTGTTAAAGTGCATCAACGAGCCATGTTATTGGGAGGCAAAATACTTGATGACACCTACAAAGATGCCACCCCGTTAGAGTTCAGATTAGATGAAACCATAGAAGGGTATAGCGAAGGTTTACAAATGATGTGTGTTGGAAGCCGGTATCGCTTTTTCATTCCGCCAGAATTAGGTTGGGGTAAAAAAGGATCGGGCGGACGAATTGGCCCTTATGCATTAACCATTTTTGATGTCGCGCTACTGGAAATAATTGACTAGTCAAAATTTATTTTAATTAACTTTTTAAACACTTCCGACTTCCTCTTGTTTAAGTTCAAAACAAGCAAATAATACACAAGTCAATGGATGACTATATTAATCAGCTACTTGAGTTAATTAGCTCAGCTTTTTACACAAAAAACACAAATAGGCAACTTATTGATGACGATGATTACATTAATGAGTTTGCCGACCAATATATTAACGGTACACCTGTAAAAATTTCAGATAAAACCGGCATTGAAAAATTTCAATTTCCTCCAATTGAGAAATTATCTGAGGAACAAATTGACGTGTTACTACCGAAAATTGAGGAACTTCTTCTGAGCTATAATTGGGAGTTTATTTTTCCGGAAAATGTATCGAATGAAGTAAGGTACGGTTTCATTACCGGGAAGTGGGACACCAAACATGTTTTCTGTAAGCAAGGCATAGTGCAAATTGAGACCTGCAAGTTTGATGATAAAAACTGCCCCTTTCCTGCGCACTGTTCTATCTGTAATAAACTTAAAGACAATACAGATCATGCACTTTGCAAAGGTAAAGTAGATTTTGATTCTTTAACTCCCGATTTTGAATCGGAAACAACACCTGAGATGCGCAAAAACATAGATAAGTTTAAAGAATTGATGCGCACCAGTAATTCCTCTGAATATATTACCGGCATTCATAACTATTGCGATGGCCGCTGTAATAAATGTGATTTTACCAAGCGATGCAGTTCTTATGCCCTTAATGAGGAAATGAATAACGTCACTAATAACGATGATAATGAATCGTCGGATGACAACCTGATGATTATATTAAAAGCAACTACTGAGTTTATTGAGGAAGAGTTGGAAAAAAGAGGTATTGACGCTCAGGAAACCATTAACGAATTGTCAAATACCGATAATGTTGTCAATGACAAAAAACACCCTTTGGAGATAAAAGCTGAATCGTATGCTGAAAAGGTGAAAAGGTGGCTAGACTCAAACCAGAGAGAAATTGAGAGTAGAATCGTTTCGGAACAAACTACAATTAAGAATTATTTTGAGAGTATCACCTGGTTTCAACTATTTATACCTGCTAAGGTTAGTCGAGCGTTGAGCATTTTTAAAAATAGCCAGATGCAATCATCAGATGAATATGATAGTAATGGATCAGCCAAAGCGGCTTTACTTGGTATGGATGAATCGATAGAGGCCTGGGAAAATTTAATGAATAACATTCCTCAAAAAGAAGATAGTATTCTAAATATATTACGTCATCTATCAGAAATTAGAGCTGAAGTTGAAAAAACATTTCCTAAAGCGAGAGAATTCAAAAGACCTGGATTTGATACAGGAGATTAAATAAAAATCTGAGAGAAACAGAGTGGAAAATTTAAGAATTCTATTAATTCAAAAAATAAATGTCTCTCTCAGATATTAACGAACTTTTCAGTTCGATTAATTACCCACCGTTGTAAGTAATGTACTAACAGCATTATGCTGCCTCATTTTTTAACCACCGTAAAACTATAATTTTATTTGACAGTTCTATCCTCTTCCTTTAAATATTTGTTTAAAAATCTTAAAATTTCCCCATATCCCTTAATTTCATTCTCAGTTTTCACAAAACCATGGCCTTCATCATCAAACAATACGTAATTTACAGGTACATTATTTGCTTTTACAGCATTCACAATTTCATCAGACTCAACTTGTAATACACGGGGATCATTAGCTCCTTGCAACACCATTAAGGGTTTTGTAACCTGATTTGCATGAAACAAAGGAGAAATATTATATAATCGAACTGAATCAGCTGTTGTAGGATCACCCATCTCCATATACAATGCTTCGCGGAACGACTCCCACCAGGGTGGTATTGATTTTAATGTGCGCAACCAATTAGTCACTCCAAAAATATTAACGCCCACTTCAAATTCTTCAGGTTCAAAAGTCAAGGCAGCCATTACCATGTAACCTCCGTACGAACCTCCAATTATACCAATCTTATCATTATCAACCCAATCGAAAGACGCAAGATACTTTTTACCATATACACAGTCTTTCAAATCAACATCACCATGCTTTTGGTCGTCCATTCTATAAAATGTTTTACCGTAGCCACTCGATCCTCTGTTATTAACAGCTAAAACAGCATATCCGTGATTAACTAAATACTGGATTAAAGAGAAATAACCTACCCTAGACTGACCTCCGGGACCTCCATGCACCCAAACCAGTGCCGGAACTTTAGAGTTAGAAGAAGCCTGATGTGGTTTATACAAAACTGCAGGGATATCTAAACCATCAAATGAAGGGTAACGAACCACATCTGCTGATACTAAATCATCTGGGTTAATTTCCGGATTGAGCGTATTGGTTAATTGCTTTACTTTACCCTCCTCTAAGTTAAAAAGGTACATATTTGAAGGAGCTTTGGAACTAACCAATGAAAACTTCATTAACTGCTCGCTTTTTGAAATACTTACCCCTGATACACTTCCATCTTTAAAATCAGGAAATTTAACAGGTTCGCCCGTGGCCATATTAGTGATAGTTACAACGGTTTGTGCATCTTTATTCACACCCACTACTCTGTACTTTTCGTTATACGATAAATATGAATACCAAATATCCCAGTCTTCTTCCAATATTTTTTCTGTTGTTCCCTCTTCAATATTGTATTGACTTAAATAAGTAAATTCCGATCCCAAATTAGTGAGGATATAAAGTCTTTTGCCATCCAGGCTAAATTGCTGTGCATTAAATTCGGCATCTGCACCCTCTGGTGATATTTGAACGGTTTCAGCTGCTCCCCGATTAAATAAATACAGCTCATTTTTAGAGGTTGTAATAGTTTTAGTTAGTGCTAAATAATTTTTATCATACGATATGGCACTAACATCAAACCCGTCGTTATTCTCAAAAATAAGTTCAGATGTAAAGTCATCGATAGACATTTCGTATAAATCGAAAAATTTAGGATCTCTTTTGTTTGAAACAAAGAAAAAGCTTTGCCCATCTCTGGCCCAACGATAAAAACTGGATTTAGCGTTCTCCCACGGTGTTATATCCTGAACCTGACCATCTAAATCAACCATGAAAATATGATCAATTTCATTTCCTCCCTCATCGCTGGAATACAAAAAGCGTTCATCATCGGGAAAATAACTAATTGCAAAAACAGATTCGCTGGTTGACTCAGTCAAAGGCTCAGCTGCGGCTCCGTCGAGTGGCAAGCGATAAGCATTATAGATGCCTGATTTATTGGATGTGACCAATAATTTATTTTCATCCGGAGAAAAAGAACCTCCTCCAATGCTTACGTTTTTATAAAAATCTTCAATTGAATATTGCTTTACATCCTTTGCTTTATCAGGATGATTGATGGTACAGCCTAACAATAGTATTGGCCATAAAAAGAAACAGATTTTTTTCATTGTTTTGTTTTTAGGATCTCAAAAACAGATTAAGGAAATATTATAGTTTTTGAATTATATCATTGCAAAAACCACTGTAAAAATCAGTTAGCATTCCTAAACTAGATATTTTCCTACACAAAAACAAATCACCGGGTCAATAACCTCCTACAAATGATCTAACATCTGATCTATTGCCTGAAAAACCTGATGGCCAGAATCAAATACATTAGAAAACTGATTTTTTGAATCTTTCAGATAACGTTTAGCTGTTCTTTTATGACCTAATTCATATTCGAGCTTAGCAAAATGAAATAAAACATTGCCTTTTGCTTCAGAATCGTCCTCAGCTTCCTCCAACACTTTATTAAAAACATCTTTCAATATTTCCAGGTGTTGCTCCTGTTCAAACATATCCAAAAGCTCCTGAAATAAATCGGGCGAATAAATATTTTGAGTTAGCACGTCAAACGACAATTTCTTTGCCTCTTCATCTTTACTACTGGCCAAATAGGCTTTTAACAGATAAAGCAGGTTGGGCTTATAGTTGGGAGAAAGCTCATTCGCTTTTTCAAAATACTCAAGTGCTTCCTCATTTTTTTCCAATTTAGAATATAAGATGCCGGCAATTCTGGCTGCATCACCTTTTTTCAATGAATCGGTATATAACTCATAAGCTCGTACAGCTGACTGACCCCCTTCGGCAAACATACCATCAAACAAGCACGAAACAGCCAGGTTATAATGAGTTAAAGCCTGTTCATCCACCTGTAATGACTTGTTATACCAGTATCGGGCCTCGTGATAATTTTCGGTAAGCGTATTGTAATACCCCATGGCGTACAAACTATAGTAATCATACAAGCCATATTTATATGCCTGGGTAAAATAATACTGACTTTGATCGAGTAACCATTCCGATTTTCGCCCCCATCTATCTCCAAACTGTAAAAATACTGCATTATAATACTTACCTAATTCAAGGTGCAAGCGATAATCGGTTGAATCGGCATTCATATGAACTAGTAATAAACTATCAACATTCAGTTTAAAGGGAGTATTATATTGATTGGCATTTTTTCTTACGCCTTCCAGTTCCTCTCCTTCTCTTAAGTTCTCAAACCCAAATGCCCGATGATAGTGACTTGTTGAATAATATTTAGTGGCTAGTTGCACTTTACTAAGTAAAAGATCTGTATCTATTGTATCTGGCAGCTTTTCCAACAACTCGTATGCCGAAAGATATTGACGACCTTCCACCAATGAATCGAGCTCTTTTTTCCATTCCTGAGAAAAACTCAAACTGAAAAAACCAAGCAATAACAGGGTACTTAATAGTTTATACATGACTACAATATACGAATCTTTTTAGCTTATAAACCTTAGCTATGCACCCATTTGATTATTAATACTGCAACATACCACCAAAAAAGGCTGACCTCTGTGAGGTCAGCCTTATCTATTGATAATATCAAGCAAATATATTATTCGATAGAGGTATTGTATTCGCGATCGCCCGATGCACCTGACATAGGTTGTTTTTGAATAGGCTCAAAAGTCATCTCTTTCTCATAATACTTTTCGTCCTTATCCATCCATCGTAACAGAATATCAACCGCTTCGTTATTCTCAGGTATTAATTGTGTTAAATCAAAAGCTGCTAAAGAATATAACGATCTATAATACGGATCATTATTAGCATTATGTTTTAACTCAAGAATAATTGCACCTTCATCATTTGTCAAATTCTCTTCATCCATAACCAGGTTAATGTAATGAACAGTATAACCTCCACCCGGGTATTCAAATTCGAGATTTAAATACTGATCGGTAAACCAGGCACTGTGAACTCGAACAGCATCGTATCCGATTGAATCCTTCACCTCTTCGGTAGTTTCTGAAGTAAAGGTGAAGAATGGCTTTGTTAAAATTTCATTCAACCCTGTTAGGTTGATACTATAATCATAGAAACTTTCAGTTTCTTTTTCTCCCAGCAAAGTGTAATAAGCTACTACACGCATACTATCCTCTAAACGCGACGCATCGATATAAGAAGTCTCGGGATACAGGTTATTACCTTTATCCGATTTTAAATAAAAATGATCATCCGTTTTAATAATGGTGGCAATGGATACTCCAGTTGTTTCACTCTCCTTATAACAAGCTACCATTAAAATCCCTAAAACTGCAACCAACCACAATAATCTTACTTTTCCCATTTCTGATTCCTCCATAAATGATTTAATAAATTACAATGTAGATAAGTAAAAATCATGCCAAACACAGACAGCTACACTTTCGTTAACTTTTTTAGTGCTTTATTTACAACCAATAATCTTTAAAACACACAACTATTTATATGTTTATTTATAAACATGCACTAAAACCATGTACTATCCATTGTAATAAACCAATTACAAAACCTCATAACCCAAGTAATATGGGCATTACAATTCTAAAAGGAATCAATTAAGTTGATTTATTAACTATAAAATTTCACCTAAAGTGGTATTGACAATACTTCATTATTCTATTAAATTGTATAGTATTCATTACAGAATACACCAATATATTCTAAGCATATTTAAACATACCCCAACTACCTAAGGTGGTTTGTACTTTGAGAAGATGACTGCATTGAGCTTTTAACTAAAACCTAACAACGATGAAGAATTCATACTTATTACTCTTTTCCCTGCTAATTCTTATCACAACTGGCTGCTCAACGGAAACTAAACAAACAGGTGATCCGGGGAATATACCTGGTATGGGCGAAACACCTGGAGAAGCTGAAGTGAACGATGAATTATTTCTACCTGATGGAGTTGTTATTGATGGTGATATTACCGGAAGTTCTGATCCCATATTCACCTATAATTCACCTGATGGATGTTTGAACGGACACCAGGCTGGTCAAACTGAAAGGTGTGAACACGGAAGTGGTGGTGCTGATGTAGCCTTAAACATAACCTTTGTAAACACTACCGATGAAAATAAAAACGTGGTTATACCGGCAGGGTGTATTTTCAATTGTAAGCAGGAAGGATATCAAAATGCTATTTTAATACAAGATGTTGCCATAAAACTAATAGGAAGAGGTGCTGTTAGTATTAAGCTAAACGTATACTGTATAAACAGAGGTAGAGAAGGCAGTAGTAATGATCTAACCTACGAATTAAAAGGCATTACCACATCAGAACACATGTTAGATTTAATTGATAATTTAATCGATAAAAAAATTGACATTGTATTTTACAACGAAGACCAAACAGAATATCAATCTATCATCTCAGGCATACAAGATGTGGTGTGGGCTATAACAAATGATAGTGGCGTTAGCGAAGATGGGTGGAACTTTATTTTTTCATTACCTGAAATGTAGTTTAATATATGTGTCGGATTTTGTTCCTAAAGCATCATTTCTCCCCGCTCTCACCTCTAACTCCAAAAGGAGAAATCCCCGCGCGATTGGCTCCCTTTAGCGACACAAGGTGTGTTGTGGGCCAGATAGGAATTCAATCCGGTAGTCATTTAGTTTTATATTACAAAACCATGCAGTTCAAGCACCTGAATTATAATATACTCTGCACGCCTATCACATTAACCTGGAATTAGTTCTTAAATATCTTGGAAACAATATTCAGGTGTTGAAATTGTATTTTTATGATAACAATCTGAGGTTCTACATCTTTTATCTTAAAACTAGCTTGTCCTGAGAGCAAGGCATTCACTCCTGAGTCGATCAAACGACCTGTAACATCATAAACAAACCAATTAAAATTACCTGTTTCTCCATTATTTAAATTTAGATATATACGATCGTTTATATTAATAATAGGATCTGTCGTTGTGATAGGTAAAACTTTTGTAGCAAAATCTGCATTTAAATACACATTATCAATAGCGGCTCCCATTCCCCACCGGTAATAATCATCATAATAAAAACCAATCTGAAAATTCTCTGAGGCAAATTCATCTGAGATTGGAATTTCGTTAAATCGCCAGTCTGAACTTTGAGATAAATCAGCCAATACTTTCCAATCTTTATCTCCCACTTGTCGGCAAACAACAAATAAATCATCTATTACATCATATCTATCAGTCATTAAAACATAATCAAATGAGAGAGAGATATTCTCAAAACACTTTAAATTAATGGGCAACGACCATGCTATATCACTCACATGTGTGCTTGTATTCATTATCCCTGAGTCAATCCACAAGAAAGGTGTACTATTATTTTCAAAATGCAAATAATACGAAGACAATGAATCGCTATTACCCCATCTCCATCCGCTGTAGGTATTTTTTATCTCCCAACCTTCAATGTCATCATCAAATGTCACCAAGTATGGAACACTTGCCTGGTCTTTAATAATAACATCAACCGCATTAGTAGGCAGGCTCTCTTTCTCTTCTTCTAATTGATACCGGGCTGTTATATAAAAAGTATTAACCACATTTTTTTCAACATCTGTAATAACACAAGAGGTATCTTCTGTATCAATCAACATCTGGTTATTCATATAAATAGCATAGGTTGTTGGATTACTTCCTGAATGCCCCCATGCAAGCTGAACTCCTTCATCTACGATTCGGTATATTAAGTTAGCTGGAGGAAGTATCTCATTATTTACCATATGCCCTTCCGATATCAAACTAAACGACTGTTTATCTCCTTCGCTAATTCCATTACCATTAACTCTTATAATATAATTCCCGGGAGCCGAATTATTGATTACAATCTGCTCTAGATTATCAGAATGATTTTCACCTTTAGTGGCTGCTAGTTCCGGTTGATCTGCATCCAGTATCCAAGGATAATAAAGATTGCCATTTTCATCTTCAATTGTTAAGTCAATGTCGTTTACTAAACTAGTACAACCTGCATTGCTTTCTTGATCACAAACGGGTCCCGGTGGATCTGTCCAACAAAGGGTAACTTTTAATTGATCATAACCTTCATCAGTTCTAATTAATATTTCCTCGCTTTCCTCTTTATAAACGTCCCCTTGTATAATCAAATCCCCACCTGCATTAACATTGCTACGTAATAATTCAGCTGCTTTATAAGCATTTAGTAATCCATATCCATGCATATAATCAGGCCCATCCTCGAAACCACATTCATCAGCTGTTTGAATTAACAAGCCCTTAACGGTAGAAGCCCACAAATTAACTCCCGGCTGCAACTGTTGTTGCAACTGCAATAATAAAGCAATAGCACCACTAGCACTCGCTGCAGACATTGAAGTGCCACTATAAGCGTCGTACTGATCCTCTCCATCTGAAATACATGAATACACCGCTGCTCCATTGGCCATTAAATCGGGTTTTATTCTTCCATCGGATGTAGGTCCCCATGCGCTGTATGATTCAACCTGAACCATTTCCGGGTTTATATAACCTTCAGACAGATCTTGCACAGCCCCTACGACCAGCGCATTTTTTGAAGCAGCCATCGAACATACTGTCCGATATCCACTCTCTCCCCCATCAACATTATGCACATCGTTGGACGTAACCCAACCATCATTCCATTCATAGTGCTGCACGGGTTGATCTTCTGGTCCTTCACCCCTATCATTACCAGCCGATTTTACAATTAAATAATTGGGTGCATTAAACGTTATATAATCAATATCCCAACATAACGAGTCGTAATATCCAAAATCAACATCTTCATTCAAATCAAGAGAAACATCTCCATACCAAAACCAATTTTCATTTGATGAGTTGTATGTCCATCCGCAGACTTTTCCGTAAGAATGATTAGAGAGTAACAGATTCTCGGAGGCCGCAACAGCCATTTCCGATATGCTGTTATTAAAATCGTATGCCAATAATTTTGCCATTGGAGCTATTCCCTTACCATCAGCATCTTTCCCTTCGGCTTTTATAGTTCCTGCTACATGAGTTGAATGATTTAATGTGATGCTTGGCTTATCTCTTTGCCAAACTTTATCCGGAAAATCTGAAAACTCGTGATGTTCATTCAAAACTGCTCCGCCATCCCACAAACCAACTTCCACAGCTTCACCATCCAAAGAGAATCCGGCATTAAAATCTGGCCACAAAAGGTTTGCTGAGATGGTACCTGCAGCATTAATATTATTGGTAATAAAGTATACTGGCTTTCCTTTTTTAAAATATTGCAGGACAGCAATGCCTCCTTTACCTTGCTGATATGTCATTTCAAGGTTATACTTTTTAGCTATTTTTTTTGCATTTTCGTGTTTATGCTTGTATGAGCTATCCTTTTGTAAAGCCCAATCCAGAAGTATTTCTTTACCACGATCGGCATTTTTTTTCTCTAACTCCTGAGCCATGCAATCAGCAAAAAGCAGCAGAGCACTAATTATAATCGCCAATAATTTCATATCGAAGAAAAAAAGACCAGCCATAAAAATGGCTGGTTAATTATTGAGTCGAACACCAGGTTCAGGCTAATATTTACTGCACCCAAACTATATTACTATCTTCATGAACATATTCAAGGACCTGATTACAATCATCAGCAAATTGTGCAAATCCACCTACATTGTCGTATCTGGCCCAACCATTATCCGACCGGGTGGTAAAAGAAGGTGCTTCTCCATACCCAAATTCACCACCTATTCCCAAGTCAAAAATTTGTTGCACTGTAAAAACAGCAACAGGATCAGCATTATAAGAACCATTCCACACCAGGAAGCCTATTTTTACATCTTTCCAGCAATCGCGATTATAACTAAACTGAGAATAGTTAAAATATAGCTTTCCTAAATCATCTTCAATTGGATTTATTCCAATAATATTTTTGAAGCTATTCAAGTATTCCAGCTTATTCACATTCATAGTACCGGTTTTATCATTTGCACCTGATATACAGCCTGCAGCACAATGCAAATAATTATATTGCCAGGTACTAAAAAACTGAACTAAATGTTGGTATCCATTACGAGTACAGATTTCTATCAGACCATCATACCCTTCATGTTCCATTAAATTTTGATAGATAGCCATATTTTCTCTTGGCGAATCAATTGTTTTTTCTGTACCATCAGGTCTAAGACCATACAACCGACCACAAAAGTCAACCTGAAGAGTAGAAATATCTTCCACTTCAGACAATCCGCTCATGGCTTCTTCTAACGCCTGATCTAAAACCTTTTGAGGAGATCTAAAAATACTTGTTCGTCCAAATTCAACTTCCATTGGACCATAAACATTGCCATCATCGGGGAACTTACATTCTACCCCAAATTCATCTATAAATGTATTAGGAATTAACTCACCTTCCTCTGAATCTATTGCACAAACATATTGAACCAAAACTCCATTTTTTTCATACGTAAAAGGCAATCCATTTACATAGGCTAATGGCTGCACAAATTCATTTTTATAGACAGGAGTTCCTGTTTCTGTTCTTAAAATAAAATACAAATCCCCATATAAAGATCCTAAATCTGTTGATCCTTTATTGCCTTTCTGCCCATACTCAGGTCCCACATCACTAGGACGATCACTGTCCAGATTATCCAATCTACCTCCCCATCTTTCGCACCCAACAAATGCAACAGAGAGTAAAATTACCCACATAAAAATCCACGCTTTTTTCATAACCAGTTTGTTTAAATTTTAAAGATGTATCATTACAGCTAACAATCACTATTATTTGTCAATGAACATTATATTAGCAACTTAATTCAACTTCTCTATTAAACTGTAATATTGTATAAATTTAACTGGTCATTCATTAGACTTCAATACTCAGAAAATTGAAAATAAATACACAAAAAGTTATCATTCCCTACCCAATTTGTGCAAGTTCACATTTAGCTTTTTTACAGCCTAAGCAGAATTTTTCACCTGGAGAATCCAATATCCCTTCCCGACACGCATATCTTAGTAATCCCAAATAGTTTTTGCTTCCAAACTTCCGCATAATATTTTTACGATGCGTTCTTACGGTGGCCTCACTAATATTGAGCTTTTCAGCAATTTCTATTGATTTCTTCATACAAACCAACTCCACTAATACATCCTGTTCTCTTTCTGTTAACAAAGCCTTTGTATTTGTTTTCTTTAATCTTTCTGACAGAACCTCCGTAACGGGTCCACAGAAGTACTTAACTCCTACATCAACTTTATTAACAGCCTCAAACAAACTATCTTTACAACACGTCTTTAGAACATACCCATCAAGACCTTCATTCAGTAAAAGCTGAACAAATTCATTATCGATGATATATCCAACAACTATAACCTTAACCCCTTTTTCTTTCAGCTTTCTTACATTACTTAACACCAATGCATCAGGATACACGGCTTCCAACAGACATATCGAATCCCTTCCATTAACCCATATATCTATTTTACTTTGATGAAGCATTTTTGATACCCTAAAATCTTTTTTACTATTGACAAGAGAAGACAGAGCATCTCCCCATAAATGATGATTATAAACAATTAAAATATTAGCGGTCATTTTGTCTGAATTAAACACATAAATTACAACTATTTCTTTACAATAACCAATGTAAATATCAATCAGACAAATATTTCTAGAATGCCACAACTTTTTAACTCATCTTCTTACTTAATATTGACTTTTATATTTATCTACATTAACTTGCTTTGTTCATAATGTCACTATAATTTTAATATTGTACTTTTATTTTCTTCTCATCATGCACAACATTATATATTATTAAATAAGTGAATAAGTAACTATAAAGTGAAAATGTTCATCTCTAGTATTACGTCAGAATAATCAACAGTTCCACTTATACCTATATAATAATTTAAACTCTTAGACAAAATGAAAAAATTACACTACCTGATTTTATCAGCAACAATCCTACTGGTTGTATCTTGTTCTGAGAACATACAAACCACAGACATGCCTGGAAATATTCCCGGAATGGGGAACACTCCGGGAAACATTGAAACGTTAGGGCAATTTACTCTACCTGATGGAATTGTTCTTGGAAGAGAAATAAGAGGCAGTTCCAATGCAGAGACGACGTACGCTGCTATTTTAAAAAGCGACGATCACGGAGATGATCATGAGGACGGTGGTTGTGGAGATGATCATGATGATGAAGGTGGATGCGATCATGGTTCAGACCACGAAGGAGGGCAAGGTGGAAGCTGTGAACATGGAAGTGGTGGCCAATGGGTATCTTTGGATATAAGCTTTGTGAATACAACAGACTTATTAAAAGAAATAGTACTTCCTGCTGGTTTAGTTTTTGAATGCGAACAGGAGAATTATCAACATGGTATCTTACTTCAAGAGGTACTGATCAAAATTAAAGGCAAAGGAGCCGTGAATATCAAACTCAATTTATATTGCTTAAACAAAGGTCTTGATGGAAGTGATGTAACACTAACTTATCAGTTGCGTGGTATAGCATCATCAAAACACATGGGACATTTAACTACAAAACTGGAAGGCAAAAAAATTGACATCATTCACTTTAAAGAAGAAGAAAGAGAAGACTACGACAACATGATAGACAAATTGCAAGATTTAGTTTGGGCTATAACCAATGATGATGGCATAAATGAAGATGGATGGGCATTTGTTGAATCAATTCCAGATTTACTTAATTAAGATCCTAATAAACTTATAGATCCTAAAGGTGCTGTCAATCTAACAAAGCAGCACCTTTTTTTTGTTGTGCACACACAGAGACAGAGACCACATGAATGGTTTTTTACTATTTTTGCTGCATGTCAGAGTTGGCGGCACTAAATATCACTTACCTTCCGGGCGTTGGGCCTAAGAAAGCTGAGCTTTTACAAAAAGAGCTTAAGATTGCTTCATATGAAGATTTGCTTTATTATTTCCCTTATAAATATGTTGATCGAAGTAAATTCTATTCCATTCGCGAAGTCAATTCAAAGCTAGCGTACATTCAGGTTAAGGGGAGGTTTACCTCATTAAAAACAGTAGGCACAGGAAGGCAAAGCAGACTTACCGGGATGTTTTCTGATGGAACCGGAATAATTGAACTAGTTTGGTTTAAAGGCCATAAATACATTAAAGAAAACATAGATCCTAATGCCGAATACATCATATTTGGCAAACCCACTGCTTTTAACGGCCAATTTAATATTGTACATCCCGAAATGGATAAAGTTGAAAATGGTCAGGTTAAAATCAGTGCAGCACTTCAGGCTTTTTATAACACCACTGAGAAGATGAAGAAAGGCTTTTTGAATTCAAAAGCCATTCAAAAACTGCAGCAGAATGTTTTCTTATCTTTTCAGGGGAAGATACCCGAAACACTACCGGCTTTTATCATACAAAAGTATAAGCTCCTTCAACTGCACGAAAGCTTGAAAGTAATACACTTTCCGCCTAATACTCAAATACTGGAGAAAGCTCAGTTCAGATTAAAATTTGAAGAGTTGTTTTATATCCAGCTCAATATTCTGAAGCAAAGAAACCAAAGAGGTAGAAATATAAAAGGGCATAATTTCTCTGTTGTTGGAGATTATCTTAATTCATTTTATCAGCAAAAATTACCTTTTGAGTTAACTAATGCACAAAAGAGGGTGATAAAAGAGATAAGACGCGACATGGGGTCGGGCAAACAAATGAACCGATTGCTTCAGGGCGACGTAGGTTCTGGAAAAACATTGGTAGCATTAATGGTGATGCTGATATCTCTCGACAACAATTTCCAGACTTGTCTGATGGCACCCACCGAAATATTAGCAACGCAACATTTCGAAACCATTAGCGAAATGCTAGAAGGATTGAATGTAACGTGTGCCCTATTAACCGGATCGACCAAAAAAGCTGAACGAAACCGTATTGATGCAGAATTAACCTCTGGGCAATTGCAGATTCTAATAGGAACTCATGCCCTTTTGGAAGACAAAGTAAAATTTAATAATCT
Source organism: Carboxylicivirga linearis (assembly GCF_018271995.1). Classification (GTDB taxonomy): domain Bacteria; phylum Bacteroidota; class Bacteroidia; order Bacteroidales; family Marinilabiliaceae; genus Carboxylicivirga; species Carboxylicivirga linearis. The sequence goes on along the minus strand of NZ_JAGUCO010000021.1, from coordinate 68,134 downwards.
GGGATTGGTAGTGATTGATGAACAACACCGGTTTGGAGTTGCCCAACGTGCGAAACTATGGAGAAAAAATCATCAACCACCTCATATTTTGGTAATGACAGCCACTCCAATTCCTCGAACTTTAGCCATGACAATCTATGGTGATTTGGACGTATCTGTTATTGACGAATTACCACCTGGCAGAAAGCCCATTGAAACGGCTCATTATTTCCATAATCGGCGAAACAATCTAAACAAGTTTATTAAAGGCGAACTTGATAAAGGCAGGCAAGTGTACGTTGTATATCCACTGATAGATGAATCGGAAAAGATGGATTTTAAAAACCTTGCTGAAGGTTATGAGTATATGCAACGTGTTTTCTCTGATTACAAAGTTAGCATGGTGCATGGTAAGATGAAACCGGCTGAGAAAGATGAGGCCATGCAGATATTTTCATCAGGTCAATCACAAATTCTGGTTTCAACAACGGTAATTGAAGTGGGTGTGAATGTACCAAATGCATCGGTAATGGTGATTGAAAGTGCTGAACGTTTTGGACTATCTCAATTACATCAGTTACGCGGACGAGTTGGACGAGGAGCCGAGCAGAGCTATTGTATTTTAATGACCAGCTATAAATTATCGGAAGATACACGTAAACGAATGGATATCATGACACGATCAACTGATGGGTTTGAAATTGCAGAAGCCGATTTAAAATTGCGTGGCCCGGGAGATTTAGAAGGAACGCAACAGTCGGGGTTACCATTTAGTTTGAAAATAGCCAACCTGGGTAAAGACGGACAGATACTACAATTCGCCCGTCAGGTAGCAGAAGCTATTTTAAACGAAGATCCATATCTTGAAAAAGAAGAGCATCGTATTTTAAATAAGCAACTAACAAAGCTATCTCGCGAAAAGATGAACTGGAGTTTAATTAGCTAATTTTTTCTTTATTTAATTAGAGATTTTTTTCTTTATAATAGCAAGAACTCCAATAAGTTAATGCTAATTTAGCTATACTTTTCTATCAATTAGATAATTAACCGTAAGTAATTCTTCTTATTTTTATTCATTCTAAATCCAAATACCTTTTAGGGTTTAATAATACTCCTTTACATTATTACATTTGTGCCGCTACGAATTCAGGTATATCATGTCAGAGATAGACTACATAGAGCACGAAGGGTTTGTTGAAGAGATTAATCCTCAACACATTAAAGTAAGAATAGTCAACGAAAGCGCTTGCGCTTCCTGTCATGCTAAAGGTGCATGCACAGCAGCCGACCTACAAGACAAATTAATCGATGTATATCAATCTATAAGTAACTTATCAGTAGGCCAAAAAGTAATGCTATTAGGCAAGAAATCCCTTGCTCCCAAAGCGGTTCTGCTGGCATACGTATTTCCGCTCGTCCTGATTTTAGCTACCTTAATCACAGTTTTTTATGTCACTAACAACGAATTGTTAGCAGGCATTCTTTCCTTAGCTGTATTAATTCCTTATTTTATTATTATCTATTTTATGAGGAACAGACTTGAGCAAACATTTTCATTTTCAATAAAACATCAAATCAACTAAATATGAATGTTGTTCTGATAACTATAATCTCACTTGGTGCATTAGGTTCTTTATCGGCCATCATACTTTTTTTTGTGGCCCAAAAGTTCAAAGTGTTTGAAGATCCGAGGATCGATCAGGTTGAGGAGGTTTTACCTGCTGCCAATTGTGGTGGATGTGGATTTCCGGGATGTAGAGCCTTTGCCGAAGCATTGGTCAAAGCTGATGACATCTCTGATTTAAATTGTCCGGTTGGCGGTGCAGACACAATGAGTGCAGCAGCCGGAATATTAGGCAAAGAAGTAACCGCTGCAGCACCTATGGTTGCAGTATTACGATGCAACGGCACTTGCGACAACCGTCCAAAAACGTCAAACTACGATGGAGCATCATCCTGTACAATAGCATCAACATTATATGGTGGTGAAACAGGTTGTTCGTTTGGCTGCTTTGGCTTGGGCGAGTGTGTGGATGCTTGTGATTTCGATGCCATGTACATGGACGAAAAAACGGGTTTACCGGTAATTATCGAAGACAATTGTGTGTCGTGCGGAGCATGTGTTACAGCCTGTCCTAAAGACATTATTGAGCTTCGAAAGAAAGGTCCTAAAAGCCGTCGTATCTATGTTTCTTGTGTAAACAAAGACAAAGGGGCTCCGGCTAAAAAAGCCTGTTCAGCAGCTTGTATAGGATGTGGTAAATGTGTTAAAACATGTCCGTTTGATGCCATTACGCTGGAAAACAATCTGGCTTACATCGATTACGAAAAATGTAAGTTATGCCGCAAGTGTGTGGATGTTTGTCCAACAAATGCCATTACAGAATTGAACTTTCCGCCTAAAAAGCCGAAGGTTGAAAAAGCTGAAACAGCAGAATAGAGATCATTAAAAGTCATTGAAAACAAAATAAAGAGAACCAATGTTAAAGACATTCTCACTTGGAGGGGTTCATCCGGAAGAAAACAAATTCTCGGCCGGTAAAAAGATTGAAGTCTTGCCCGTCCCCGAGCAAGTATCGGTTCCTATTGCTCAACATATTGGAGCTCCCTCCGAACCCGTTGTTAAAAAAGGCGACGAAGTTATGGTAGGTCAGTTAATAGCCAAATCAACCGGATTTGTATCAGCCAATATCCACTCTCCTGTATCAGGTAAAGTATTTAAAATTGATGATGTATTAGATGCCAGTGGATATAAACGTAAAGCCATCATCATTAAAGTGGAAGGCGATGAGTGGGATGAATCCATCAATCGCTCAGATGATTTAATTACAGACATCACTTTAAGTCCTGAGGAAATCATCAAACGAGTGGGAGAAGCTGGTATTGTTGGTTTAGGTGGAGCAACCTTTCCGGCTCATGTAAAACTATCAGTACCTCCGGGTAAAAAATGCGACATTTTAATTTTAAATGCCGTTGAGTGCGAACCCTACCTTACTGCCGACCATCAGTTAATGATGGAAAAAGGAGAAGAGATAATGGTGGGGACTCAAATTCTGATGAAAGCTTTAAATGTTGATAAAGCAGTTATTGGAATTGAAAACAACAAACCTGATGCAATTGCTCACATGAGCCAATTAGCAACTAAATATAGTGGAATCACCATTGAGCCATTAAAAGTTCAATATCCGCAAGGAGGTGAAAAACAATTAATCGACGCTTGCACCAAACGTCAGGTTCCATCAGGCAAATTACCTATTGAAGTAGGTGCCGTGGTTCAGAACGTAGGTACCACTTATGCAGTTTACGAAGCTGTTCAGAAAAACAAACCGTTATTTGAACGAGTAGTTACGGTAACAGGTAAATCGGTTAGTAAGCCATCTAATTTCATGGCTCGTGTTGGTACTCCTGTTTCTCAATTAGTAGATGCAGCTGGTGGCCTTCCGGAAGATACAGGTAAGGTAATTGGTGGCGGACCTATGATGGGAAAAGCACTTTCCAATATTGAAGTTCCAATTACAAAAGGTAGTTCAGGTATTTTAATTATGCCTGAAAAAATCGCCACGCGTAAACCTGTTGAAAACTGTATCCGTTGCGGAAAATGCGTTTCGGTTTGTCCAATGGGATTATCTCCATATCTGCTGATGACTGTATCTGACAAATCTGTTTGGGACAGAGCTGAGGAGGAAAAGATAATGGACTGCATTGAGTGTGGATCATGTAGCTTCACCTGCCCTGCCAACCGTCCTTTATTGGATTACATCCGATTGGGTAAAGGCAAAGTAGGCCAAATCATGCGAAGCAGAACAAAATAAAGTAGAACGAAATAATAACATTATATTATGAACACGTTAACCGTATCACCTTCACCGCATGTACACAGTGGCGACTCTGTGAAGAAAAACATGTATGGGGTGATTATTGCCTTGCTACCGGCGCTGGCAGCCTCGCTCTACTATTTTGGGCTAGGCGCTTTAATTGTGTCGCTGGCAGCTGTGATATCATGTGTACTTTTTGAGTGGGCCATTCAAAAGTTTCTTTTAAAAACTAATCCAGCCATTATGGATGGATCGGCTGCCTTAACAGGTTTGCTTCTGGCCTTTAACTTACCAACTAATATTCCCATTTGGATCATCATTATTGGTAGTTTAGTAGCTATTGGTATTGGTAAAATGTCGTTTGGAGGATTAGGAAACAACATTTTCAACCCTGCTTTGGTAGGTCGTGTGTTTTTGTTGATTTCATTCCCTGTTCAGATGACATCATGGCCTGAACATGGCAAAAACCTTACCAGTTATTTAGACGCAACTACAGGAGCAACACCTCTTTCTATTATGAAAGAAGGATTAGCCAATGGAGAATCGGTTAGTTCTTTAATGGATAAAATACCATCTGTATCAGAATTATTCTTTGGATATACGGGTGGATCTGCAGGTGAAGTTGCAGCTGCAGCTTTGTTGGTTGGCCTTATCTTTATGTTGCTTCGTAAGATCATCACCTGGCATATTCCTGTTGCAGTAATTGGTACCATTGTAATTTTCACCGGACTATTACATTTATCAAATCCAGAGGTTTATGCCGGACCATTATTCCACGTTCTAACAGGTGGTGTAATGTTGGGAGCTATTTTTATGGCAACCGATTATGTCAGTTCACCCATGTCAAACAAAGGAATGATTGTTTATGGTATTGGAATTGGATTGATAACAGTAATTATCCGCGTATTCGGAGCTTATCCCGAAGGAGTATCATTTGCTATTCTAATCATGAATGGCTTTGTACCGTTAATTGATAAATACATTAAGCCAAAGCGTTTTGGTGAAGTAATAAAAGCAGGTAAAAAATAAATCATGGCAAAAACAGAATCAACTCTAAAGAACATGGTTCTTACCCTGCTGGTCATTACAGGTGTAGCAGGGGCTTCGTTAGGTTCGATGTATGAACTAACGAAAGAGCCTATTGCAGCTGCCAAGTTAGCTAAGCAGCAGGCAGCCATTAAAGAAGTAGTTCCTGAGTTCAATAATAATCCTGGAGAGGAAGTTTATGAAGCTCAATCAAAAGAAGGATTCACTTTAAAATTCTTTCCGGCTAAAAAAGATAACCAACTAGTTGGAACAGCTATCGAAACAATGACCAATACAGGTTTTGGTGGTGATGTAAAAATTATGGTTGGATTAAAACCAGATGGTTCAATTATCAATTATCAGGTACTGGAACACAAAGAAACTCCCGGATTAGGAACTAAGATGGATGTGTGGTTTAAAACTGATAAGGATAACCAGAGTATTGTGGGTAAAAATCCGGCTAAAAACAATTTAACTGTCAGCAAAGATGGCGGCGAAGTAGATGCAATTACAGCTGCAACCATCAGTTCACGTGCATTTTTAGATGCAGTGCGAGTAGCTTACGAAACATATAACCAAAACAACCCTGCGGTTGAGAAAGGAGGAAAAGATGAATCAGTGGAGTAATTTCTCAAAAGGCTTCTTTAAAGAAAATGCCGTATTCACTTTACTGTTGGGTATGTGTCCAACATTAGGGGTAACCTCATCGGCCTCAAACGGATTAGGAATGGGATTGGCTACCACCTTTGTATTGGTGATGTCGAACCTGGTTATTGCCTTAATCAAAAATCTGATACCTGATAAAGTTCGAATACCTGCTTTTATTGTGGTGATTGCAACATTTGTTACCATTGTTGAAATGACTATGCAAGCATACGTTCCTGCCTTATTCGATTCATTGGGATTATTTATTCCTTTAATCGTGGTAAACTGCCTGGTATTAGGTAGAGCTGAAGCTTTTGCATCAAAAAACAACCTTGTTTCATCCATTATTGATGGACTGGGTATGGGACTGGGTTTTGCCATGGCGTTAACCATTTTAGGTTCTGTTCGTGAATTATTAGGTAGCGGAAAACTTTTTGGAATAGTTATATATCCCGAAGACTATGGAATGCTGGTATTTGTGCTGGCTCCAGGAGCATTTATTGCGTTGGGTTACCTGATCGCCTTTATTAATCGTGTTAAAAAAACAGCTTAGGAGGATAGATTATGGAATTTGTATTGATAATGATTTCGGCCATCTTTGTTAACAACATTGTATTGAGCCAATTCCTTGGAATTTGTCCATTCCTGGGTGTTTCTAAAAAAATATCGACCGGAGTAGGTATGACCGGAGCTGTAACCTTTGTAATGGTAATTGCCACCGTAGTTACCTACCTGTTACAGAAATTCGTTCTGGATCCGTTTGGCGTAGGATATCTTCAAACTATCTCTTTTATTCTTGTAATTGCAGCATTAGTGCAATTGGTGGAGATCATCTTGAAAAAAGTTAGTCCTCCGTTATACCAAGCATTAGGAGTATTTCTTCCACTAATTACTACCAACTGTGCTATTTTAGGTGTTGCTATTATGACCATCCAAAAAGACTATGACTTGGTTCATGCAGTAGTATTTTCTGCTTCAACAGCCATTGGTTTTGGTTTAGCATTAATCACTTTTGCAGGGATTCGTGAGCAATTAGATCTAATGGACGTTCCCAAAGGAATGAAAGGAACACCTATTGCTCTTGTAGTAGCAGGATTACTTGCTCTTGCTTTTATGGGATTTGCAGGTATAGTATAAGACAAAGAACAAACTAAACACATGAAAGAGAAGTCGTTTCGGCTTCTCTTTTTTTAGCTTAAAACCCTAGGTAAGATAAAACTAAATTCGGTTCCTTCATCCACCTTTGATTCAACCTGTATATGCCCTCCTAGAAGTTCTACATATGCTTTGGTGATAGCCAAGCCTAATCCGGTCCCCCCTTTTTTTACGTCGGCATCTTTGGCCTGCCAAAAACGGTCAAAAATAAAATCTACGCTATCAGAGTCTATTCCTACTCCTGAATCGCGAACAAAAATTCTCACCTTGCTATGTTCATTCTTCTCATATCCGAATTCAACATGCCCAATTGAAGTAAATTTAATTGCATTTGATATAAGATTTGTCATCACTTGTCGAAGTTTTACCTCATCGGTAAATAACTCCAACTCTTCCGATTCATCACCAACAAACTGAAGCTTTATATTTTTAACTTCAGCACTAGGTATAAACAATGCTTCCAGATTAGCAAAAACAGCATTTACATCAAAAAAGCCTGAATGAACTTCTATCTGCCCCGATTCGATTTTAGAAATATCAATAATATCATTAATAATATTAAGCAATTGCCGTGAGCTTTGATGAATAAGTCTCACATATTCTTTCCTATCGTCTGGTGTTAGACCTTCGTATTGCAATAATTCAGAAAACCCGACAATTCCATTCATAGGTGTTCTTATCTCATGCGAAAGGTTGGCTAAGAACGCTGACTTTAATCGATCGCTTTCTTCAGCCTTTTGCTTGGCCATGCGAAGCTTCTTTTCTAAGGTTACGTGATTTTGTATTGACCTGGCCAGCTTCAGGTTATTGTATCCTAATATTGATAATTCCTGACTAAGTACATTCAGTAGTTTTAAGGTCCGATTAAATTGATCTGTTCCAACCTCATTTAAATTAATAAACTCTTTCTTAACTTCTTCAATCGGCAATCCTATCTGAGTGGTGTAACTCAATACCGTATCTAAAGGTAAATCTTTAGGCTTAACCTGACCTATAGCCCAATTCCCAAGATGATGGCCATCAATAATAATAGGAGCGGCAGCATCAATAAAACCGCATGATTTACAGGATTTAGAAATAGGTTTTAATTGATCTGCAGCCATTTTACCAAGTTCTCGACCGCTTTGCAAACACATTTTATTACCCATTTTTGTACCTCTTACCATTTTACAGATCTTATTGGTAAACGACATCTGGGTAATAGGCTTGCCTTGTATATCTGTAATCAAGGAAGAGATGCCTGTAGCAAATGAAAAGGCATCCTGAAGCTTCTGCAACTGATCGATATCAAAAAGTTCAAGCAGCGAAAGTCCTTTTTCCTTTAAGTTTTTATTTAAAACATCCTTTTTTACATCCTTAAGTTCGTCATTCAGAATATTATTAACCACTTGATTATGCTCAGAAACATCTCTAAAAATAGCAATGGTATGTGCCTTTCCTTTATCTGAAAACCGATTCAAGCTTATCTCAACATCTAAATCACTTCCATCCTGCTTCCGCAATATCCACTCAAAAAACTGAGGAGCTCCTTCCATAGCCTTTCGATGATAAACGTTAATATAAGTCGGTGATTTTTCATTGGGTTGAACGGTAGCCGAGAGCTCAACTAAACTCTTATTTAATAAATAATCTCTTGTACAATTTAAATCATTCAACAGTTTAGGATTAGCATCAATACATATAGCATTTTCAAAAATAGCAATGGAATCATTGGCTGCCATAAACCAGGTTTTATACATGGCTTCCTGTTCCTCAATCCTCTTCTCTTTGCGCTGCCGTAATAACATGTTGGCAAAAGCCCGGGCCAAAAGTTTTAGGTTTGAAATTTCAGCTGGCGTCCAAACTTTTGAAATTCTTACATGATCTAAGCCAACAAAGCCAATCACTTCTTCACCTTCGATAAAAGGAATCAGTAAGATTGATTGAATTCCCTCTTTTGCAAACTCTTCCCTTTCATTTTCTGCACTTTCAGGCAAATCATTCACATCATTCAAACATACAATTTCTTTATTTAAAAGATGTTTCGACAGGTATGAGAATTTACTTGTTGGAATATTTTGAAGTTCATCGATATAAGGTTCTACCCCGGGTGCACACCACTCATTAATATTAGAATGTTGCTTTAAATCCTCAGAATATTGAAACACATAACTACGATCGCAATTGAAAAAATTACCCACCATAGCCAATGAGTTATCTATCAGCAAAGGAATCTCATCAGCCTTCACCATGGTATTGTAAGAAAGAAGATGATCAAGCATATCCCTAAACCCAACAATACTATCCAATCTCATCAAGCTTTCTTTCTCCAGTGTTTTATCACGAAAAGAAACAACTACATACTCATGGTTATCTTCAAAATATAAATTAATAAATGCCGAAAGCCATCGAATAGTACCTAAACGCACAGGCCAATCATATAATAATGGGCTATCTTTTTTTAGTGTTTTAAAAAGATTGACAGCTGCTTTTTCATTAAACTGATCTGCTCTACTACAAAAATGACGGATACGCATTATACTTAATGGTATATCATTTAATTGAAACATGTCCGTTGCTCTATTATTTAGATAGACAACTTCATGGGTCATCCGATTAAAAACAACGGTTGCCTCAAACGACGACATAGCCATATTTTCACAATGTAATCTTTTATTCATTTTAATGTAGAGTATAGCAAGTAAAAACGGTCTATAATAATAGCATACAACTTACTAACAATATCTTATTAGCGCAATTAAATAACTCTCCCTTTTGACTAATCAATTTTTTCTTCCTTGGGGCAAACATTTTTAATTGATAAGCGTACTATCTTTAAAGTGAATTTAACGGCACAGATTTTGGTATCTCAAATATGATAATATATTTTTGAAACCCTCGTTAAATAATGGAAAGGGATGGATTATGAGAGTGAACTTTTTTACTAAATTATTATCAGTATCAACCGCAGCAATTGCAATAATGTTGGCATTTCAGCTATTTACATTTTCTTCTGAACCGGAACCTATACGGACAGAAGAATCTAATCTAAGCGATTATGCCATATATTCGCTCGATATTCCATCAAAGATGACATTTGCCGAAGAACTAATACCCATTGAACGTTATGATGTAATGGAAAGCTTTGACCGGGAACTACTGGTAAATACTTACTGGCAATCGCAAACCGTTTTATTCATTAAACGAGCTAATCGCTACTTTCCTGTTATTGAACCCATTTTGAAAGAAAACGGTGTACCCGAAGATTTTAAATATTTGGCGCTTATTGAAAGTAGTTTAATGCCTCGCGCCCAATCTCCTGCAGGTGCAGTTGGATTTTGGCAATTTTTAAAAGCCACCGGTAAAGAATATGGTTTGGAAATAAATGGAGAAGTTGATGAGCGCTATCATATTGAAAAAGCAACAGAAGCGGCATGCAGATACTTAAAAAAGATGTATGATCATTATGGTAGTTGGACATTGTCCGCAGCTGCATATAACGCTGGTCGCACAGGTATCAATCGACAACTATCTCGTCAGAAAGTTGATAATTATTTTGATTTGTTACTTAACGAGGAAACAGGTCGCTATGTATATCGTATTTTAGCTATTAAAGAAATTCTTTCTCAACCCGATTTTTATGGTTTTCATGTAAAAAAGGATGATTTATACCAACCACTTCATACCATTAACATCGAAATCAATGATAAAATATCAAGTTTCCCTGATTTTGCCATTGAACACAACATCACTTACAAAGAGTTGAAAGATTTAAATCCATGGTTAAGGGATACCTACTTGAGTAACTCATCAAAGAAAACCTATTCAATTAAACTACCTACTAGCGCTACTATTAAAAAAGAAGCACTACCACAAGATTCGACAAAAGTAAATAGTTAACTCAAAATAAAATTTATACATATAGCAACTTGCAAAAATGCGGTTGCTTTTTTTGTGTCTATTATTAAAGGAATTAATCATTACTTGAAGTTATTACTATTTTTATAGTCATAAAATTACCAAAATAGTTGTATGACTATTTTTATAGTTATATATTTGTCGTAAACATTTGGGAAATGATTGAATTAACGAAAGCAGAAGAACAGGTAATGCAATATTTGTGGAATATTGAAAAAGGCTTCTTAAAAGATATTGTAGAGCAATACCCTGAACCTAAACCAGCTTATACAACTGTTTCAACAGTGGTGAGAGTTTTGGTAAAGAAGAAAGCTATTGGATACAATACTTATGGAAAAGTAAATGAATATTTTCCTCTGGTAAAAAAAGAAGACTACTCTAAAAAGTATGTAAACACATTGGTTAACAACTTTTTTAATAATTCACAAAAGCAATTTGCCTCTTTCTTTGCAAAAGAAAGCGACCTCTCAATCTCGGAACTTGAAGAACTAAAAGAACTAATTGACAAACAGATAGAGCACAAGAAAAAATGATATATATTGGATATTATTTACTAAAAACAAGTATTGTTTCCGGTATTTTCTTTTTGATATATCAGGCATTACTACGGAAAGAGTCTTTCTTTCAAATGAACCGCTTTTATTTGTTAGTAAGCCTGCTTTTTTCTTATCTATTCCCATTTGTCAAGCTGAATATCTACACCGAAACTAATTCACAATTACCAATAATTAGCAACATCCAGAGCTCAATCAACCAGTTTTCTTTTTCGGAAGAAATACTTTTGAATGAAGTTCATTCAACACAACCTGTCAACCTTGTTAATTACGTTGGATCAGTATTATTAATAGGTGTTTCGGCTGTTCTACTATTCCGATTTTTCAAACATTTATTTCAAATAATAAAAACCATTATAGTAAATGATAAAATAAAGCAAATTAAATACACTTTAGTGCTATTAAAACAGCACAACACCTTTTCTTTCTTTCGTTATATTTTCATTTCCCAAAACCATTTGGAGTCAACCAATGGGGATGTAATACTCAATCATGAACGCAGTCATATCAAAAACAAACATACTTTTGATCGACTATTCATTGAATTGATGACCATTCTTTTTTGGATGAATCCGTTTATTTATTTGTATCGAAAGGCACTTGAAGAGGTTCATGAATTTCAGGCCGATAATGATGCTATTAGCACTAACGAATCCATCAGTAATTATTTTAGATTGGTTCTGCAGCATTCGGCTGGAGAGGCATACACGCCTCTGATGAGTCCTTTCAGTTATAAACTCATCAAAAAACGAATTACTATGTCAAATCATAAATCAAAATCAATTAAAAAATTCCTTTTTATATTTCCAGTTGCATTAGCTCTATCTGTGGTACTGATATCCAATACCAATTCATTATCGCAGGATAAGATAGCAACCGATATTCCAGAATCACTGACATGGCCAACATCTCAGGAAGAAGCCAGTATGTTATTTACTAAAATTAAAGGAGATGATGCTAACTCTATTCTATCTGATAATGTATTTCCCATTTTAATTAACTCCAAAGGACAATTATTATTGAAAGGAGATAAAGCAGATATGAATGAAGTCAGACCTGCTGTAATGAGTTTCTTATATAATTCAGGATTGACAGCTCAGAATCTAAACAACAATCATTTTTCAAATAACAGTTTTGTATACTTACAAAGGGATATCAGCACACCCGATGAAGATGCCAATGCATTACTAAATGAGGTTAACAATGCCTATTCTGATCTACGAAATGAAATTGCTACGAGCGCTTTTAATAAATCGTTAAACAATTGCAATTCAAGAGAACGAGAAGCAATTATGAATTTCACTCCAAACAGAATTTACATTGCTCAACCGAAGAATATGCTTAGTTCAAAAAAGGATACTAAACAAACAAGCTTTATTTCCCCAATTAAAAATGGTGATTCATACACAATAACATCCGATTATGGCATGCGTATTCATCCTATTTCAAAGGTAAAAAAGTTGCACAAAGGAACCGATTTTAAAGCTGAATTGAACACACCAGTTATTGCAATAGCTGATGGAACAGTTCGAGAGATACAGAATAATTTCCAACAAGGAAAAGGATATGGTAAATACATTATTATAGATCATTCAAATGGATATTCATCGCTTTATGCTCAACTAAATGATTACAAAATAAAAGAAGGCGATAGAGTAAAACAAGGTGATGTCATTGGTCTTGTTGGTTCAAGTGGTATGTCAACCGGTCCACACCTACATCTGGAAGTTAAGAAAGACGGTGAAAATATTGATCCGATGAAAGTCATCAAATAAAAGAGTTCACTGAAAAAATTGACGCATGGATGACTATATTGTTTTCCGTGCGTTATTTTTTTGAGAACAAGTAAGCCACAAATCCGTTTATCTTTCGCCTAAAAGATTGTTATCTTTGGGCTTCCTAAAAACGGACTTATGGCAGAAAAAAAGGCAACAGATAAAAACACTTTTGTAGAGGATGCGGGACAGATAGACGTTTATGGTGCAAGGGTTCATAATCTTCAGAATATAGACCTGACTATTCCGCGAGATAAGCTGGTTGTTGTAACCGGATTAAGTGGAAGTGGAAAGTCATCGCTTGCTTTTGATACCATTTATGCCGAAGGACAACGTCGTTACATTGAGACTTTTTCTGCCTATGCACGACAGTTTTTGGGTAACATGGAGCGCCCTGATGTAGACAAAATAACAGGCTTAAGTCCGGTTATTTCCATAGAACAAAAAACCACCGGAAAAAATCCACGTTCGACAGTTGGTACAACTACCGAGATATACGATTTCCTTCGTTTATTATATGCTCGCGCCGGACAAGCTTACTCGTATAAAACGAGTGAGTTAATGGTGAAATATACCGATGAGCAGATTCTAAAACTCATTATTGAACAATTTAATGGGAAAAAGGCATATATAGCTGCACCGTTAGTAAAAGGACGCAAAGGTCATTACAAAGAATTATTCGATCAGATACGTAAAAAAGGATTTTTGCATGTAAGAATTGATGGGGAGATCCATGAAGTTGTTCAGGGAATGAAAGTCGATCGTTATAAAAATCACTTTATCGAAATGGTGGTTGATCGGGTTAAAATCTCCGGTGATGACACCAGACGCCTGAAAGAAAGTATTCAATTAGCCATGCAACATGGTAAAGGAATTATGATGCTGGTGGATGCCGACACAGATGAGCAACGATATTACAGTCGTCAGCTGATGTGTCCTACCAGTGGAATATCCTATAACGAGCCGGCACCACACTCCTTCTCTTTCAACTCGCCTCAAGGAGCTTGCCCTAAGTGTAAAGGCCTGGGAACCCTTGATGAAGTTGATTTTGATAAGATTGTGCCCGATGCAAAATCAACCATTAAAAAAGGGGGTATTGCACCGCTAGGAAAATATAAAAACAACCTCATCTTCTGGCAGATTGAAGCCATTGGTGAGAAGCATGGATTTACAATCAACACTCCCATCAAAGACATTCCAGAGGAAGCAATTGATATAATATTACATGGATCTAGCGAGCCAGTTACTATAAAGAACGACTCACTAGGTGGCGCTTCCAATTATTATCTCAGTTTTGAAGGAGTAATCAAATACATTCTCGATCAGCAGGATAATGATACATCAATGAAAGCCCGAAAATGGGCTCGTCAGTTTATTAAACATACGAACTGTGATGAATGCCATGGCCAACGCTTAAACCGCGAAGCCCTTCATTTTAAAATAGGTGATAAAAATATTGCTGAACTGGCAGATATGGATCTGGGTCTTCTGCACGAATGGTTCAATGGTGTTGAAGACCGAATGACCGATAAACAAAAGAAAATAGCCCATGAGATACTCAAAGAAATTAGGAGTCGCTTAGGTTTTCTGATTGATGTGGGCTTGGATTATTTATCGCTAAATCGTGGTGCCATGACCCTTTCGGGTGGTGAAAGTCAGCGCATCCGTTTGGCCACTCAAATTGGATCGCAATTGGTGAATGTTCTTTATATTTTAGATGAACCAAGTATTGGATTGCACCAAAGAGATAACCATCGTTTAATAAATTCGCTAAGTCAACTTCGCGACACAGGTAATTCTGTTTTAGTTGTTGAGCACGATAAAGACATGATGATGGCCGCCGATTATGTCATCGACATGGGGCCTCATGCCGGGCGTCATGGAGGAGAAGTGGTTGCGGCCGGAACTGCAATGGAGATCATGCAAAAAGATTCTTTGACTGCCGACTATTTAACCGGACGTAAAAAGATTGAAATCCCACAAAAACGACGTGAAGGCAATGGAAAGGTAATTAGCATTAAAGGAGCTACCGGCCATAACCTTAAAAAGGTAAATGTTGATTTCCCACTAGGTAAACTTATTTGCGTAACCGGCGTCTCGGGTAGTGGAAAGTCCTCGTTGGTGAACGAGACCCTCTATCCTATTCTCAACCAACATTTTTATAATGCCGTAAAAGATCCTCTACCTTACAAATCAATTGAAGGATTGGACCATTTAGATAAAGTAGTAGACGTAGATCAGGCTCCATTAGGAAGAACACCTCGATCAAATCCGGCTACTTATACTAAAATGTTCGATGAGATAAGAAAACTGTTTGCTGAATTACCCGAGTCTAAAATACGAGCCTACAAACCGGGCCGTTTCTCGTTTAATGTTGCCGGCGGACGATGTGAAACATGTAAAGGCGGAGGTGTGCAGGTAATTGAGATGAATTTCTTACCTGATGTGATGGTTGAATGCCCCGATTGTGGCGGAAGACGATACAATCGGGAGACACTGGAAGTTCGATACAAAGGAAAATCAATTGGTGATGTACTTGATATGACCATCAATCAGGCTGTAGACTTCTTCGCCCACATTCCTAAACTGATCAAAATTATAAAGACCCTTCAAGATGTTGGATTGGGTTATATCACTCTGGGTCAACCATCAACCACATTATCTGGTGGGGAAAGTCAACGGGTAAAACTGGCCACCGAATTAGCCAAACGCGATACCGGAAAAACTATATATATATTGGACGAGCCAACTACAGGTTTGCATTTCGAAGACATCAGAGTTCTGCTGGATGTGCTGCACCGACTGGTTGATAAAGGAAATACTGTTTTGGTAATTGAGCACAATCTGGATGTAATAAAAGTGGCCGACCATATTATCGACATAGGTCCGGATGGAGGACGTTTTGGTGGTGAACTGGTTTGCTCCGGCACTCCGGAGCAAGTTGCTAAGAACAAGAAAAGCTATACCGCCAAGTTTTTGAAGGAAGAACTAAAAGCATAATCTAAACTTTTTTAGGAGACAGGTATTCATTTTTTGGATACCTGTTTTTTGTTGTATTGATTCGACTGAAACGGATGTTATCCCAATTTATTCCGTATTTTTAATTCCATAAAACCTTAACATTATGAAACGCACCGTACGAATTAAATGCCTTAATAATAATCTTCAAAAGGAATATCCTTTGGGAACAACTCTTCAGCAAGTAGCCGAAGATATGAATATCAAATTACAGAATCCTATTTTAGGGGCATATGTAAACAATACTCTAACCGAATTATCTTACGAACTATATCATCCCAAAAACATAAAGTTTATAGATATAACCGATCCGGATGGAATGAGAATGTACATCCGCAGTCTTTCGTTTGTGCTATCTGTTGCGGTAAAAAAGCTATATCCTCATGCAACTTTACGAATTGAGCATTCGGTATCTAAAGGAACCTATTGTTCTTTAGAGAATATTGAGGAATTACAGATGACGGAAGTTCTGGAGATAGGAGATAAAATGAGAGAGCTGATCAATGCAGACATCCCTTTTATTCAAAAAGAAGAAGAGTCGGATGAAGTGATTAAACTATTTGAAGATGAAAATCAGTTTGATAAAACAGCCCTGATCAAGCATCGTGGTCAGGTTTATTCTACCTATTATACTTTAGATGATTATGCCGGAATGTATTATGGATACTTGGTTCCGTCAACAGGGTATCTGAAAGTTTTTGATTTGATAAAGTATTACAATGGAATGTTACTTCAGATTCCCAAGCGAAACCAACCCAACGAACTTGAAGAGATTGTAATTCAAAATAAAATGTTTGATATCTTTCAGGAGTTTGCTGAATGGAACAGAGTGCTGAAAGTAAGCAATCTGGCTGATATCAATTCAGCCTGTAATAATGGAAAGGCAGAGACCTTAGTTAAAGTTTCAGAAGCCCTGCATGAAAAAAAGATTGGTCATATTGCTGATATGATTGACGCCAGAAACCATAATGTCAAGTTGGTATTAATCAGCGGTCCTTCATCAAGTGGAAAAACCACTTTTGGAAAACGACTGGCTATTCAATTAATGGTAGCAGGTATGAAGCCTCTCAACCTATCTCTGGATAATTACTTTGTGAACCGCGAACAAACACCACTCGACGAAAATGGTGATTACGACTTTGAGGCATTAAATGCTTTAGATGTAGAATTATTTAACCAACAATTAGTTGATCTATTAGCAGGCAAGGAAGTTGAAATTCCCAAATTCTCATTTGAAAAAGGAGAGCGCTATTACGACGGAGAGAAACTACAAATGGATAGCGATAACATTCTTATTGTGGAAGGAATTCACGGATTAAATCCTGAATTAACACACCTCATCCCCAATGAATCGAAATTTAAAATTTATGTTTCAGCCTTAACATCCATCAACATCGACAATCAAAATCTGATACACACGACCGACAATCGATTGATCAGAAGGATTGTGCGCGATTACAAATACCGTAAATACTCGGCGCAGGATACCATATCTCGCTGGCCTAGTGTACGACGTGGTGAAGACTTGCATATATTCCCTTATCAGGAAGAAGCTGATGTAATGTTTAACACGGCGCTACTTTACGAATTATCAGTATTAAAACCTTTGGCTGAATCTATTCTTTTAGAAGTGCAGCCCAACCAAAAGGAATATTCCGAGGCTCAAAGACTATTGCGATTCTTTAGTTATTTCAGGCCTCTTCTTAATTCCGATATTCCGCCAACATCAATATTGCGAGAATTTGTTGGAGGAAGTAGTTTTAGTTATTAATTCGCTCTATAATTAAAAAACTTATAAATGGTTTGAGTTGTTAGGTTGCAATTAATACTATTTCAGCCCAACAACTTTTATCATTTTATTACCTTTGGCGCATTCATATTTAAAAAGTTCAGATGAGTAAAAACCTGGTTATAATACCTACCTATAACGAAAAGGAAAATATTGAGAATATCATTCGGGTAGTTTTTAATTTACCGCGCGATTTTGAAATACTTATCATTGAAGATAGTTCACCTGATGGAACAGCTGATATTATCAGAAGGCTTCAGAAAGAATTTCAGGAGAAGCTTCATATGGTTGAACGCAAAGGTAAATTAGGTTTAGGCACCGCCTACATTGCAGGTTTCAAATGGGCTATAGAGCATAAATATGATTTTATTTTTGAAATGGACGCCGACTTCTCTCATCCGCCAAAAGATTTGATTAGCTTACATGATGCCTGTTTGAATCAGAATGCTGATCTGGCTATTGGATCGCGATATATTTCAGGAGTAAATGTTGTGAACTGGCCAATGGGGCGCGTTTTAATGTCATACTTTGCTTCGGTATACGTGCGTTTTATTACCCGCATGAAAATTATGGATACCACTGCCGGTTTTAAATGCTACAGAAGAAAAGTATTGGAAACCATTAAACTAGATAAAATACGATTGAAAGGTTATGCTTTTCAAATTGAGATGAAATTTACTACATGGAAATACGGTTTTAAAATAGTGGAAGTCCCCATCATATTTACCGATCGTACTGAAGGAACTTCAAAAATGAGTGGTGGCATCTTCAACGAAGCTGTTTGGGGTGTTATTAAAATGAAAATTGCCAGCTTCTTTAAAAGCTACGAAGTTTGACTTTGAATCGCACTCTTGGTAAATTTATCTATTAATCCATAAAACAAGCTTATGTCTACCATACTTATAAAAAATGCCACTATTATTAATGAAGGCATTCAAAAAAAAGGAAGTGTTTTAGTTGAAAACGATGTGATCAAAACCGTTTTTTTCGATGATTCATCCCCTGAGGCTGATCAAACCATTGATGCCGAAGGATTACTTTTACTTCCCGGTGCTATTGATGACCAGGTTCATTTTCGTGAACCCGGCCTTACTCAAAAAGCCGATATCAGAACAGAATCCAAAGCGGCTGTTGCCGGTGGCATTACCTCATTTATGGAAATGCCCAACACCAAACCTCAGGCTACCACGCACGAGATACTGGAAGAAAAATATAAAATAGCAGCCAACAGTTCTGCAGCCAACTACTCATTTTATATAGGCGCCACCAACGACAATGTAGAGGAACTTTTAAAGACGAATCCAAAAACGGTTTGTGGAATTAAAATATTTATGGGTTCATCAACCGGTAATATGTTGGTTGATAACGAATCAATTCTTGATAAAATATTTGCTGAGAGTAAAGTATTGATTGCTACTCATTGCGAAGATGAAGATACTATCAAGGAAAATACTACCATTTATAAAAACAAGTTTGGCGATGATATGCCATTCAAATATCATCCGGTGATACGATCGGCTGAGGCATGCTACAAATCATCGTTAAAGGCTTCTACCCTGGCACGAAAACACAATGCACGCCTTCATATTCTTCATTTGAGCTCTGCCGGTGAGTTAGAATTACTCGATCAGGGAATGCCTTTAAAAGACAAAAGAGTTACCGGAGAGGTTTGTGTTCATCACCTTTGGTTTACCGATAATGATTACGACAAATACGGATCGCGAATTAAGTGGAATCCGGCTGTTAAATCAGAAAATGATCGTAACGGATTACGCAAAGGATTAACTGATGGGGTACTTGATGTGGTTGCTACCGACCATGCTCCTCACACCAAAGAAGAAAAAGACAATAAATATTTTCAGGCTCCATCAGGTGGCCCACTTGTACAACATGCTTTAATTGCCATGTTGGAGATGGTGAAACAAGGGCATTTCACCTACGAAATGGTGGTTGAAAAGATGAGTCATAACCCGGCCATCTTATTCCAGATTGAAAAACGCGGTTATATTAAAGAAGGATACAAAGCCGATTTAGTATTGGTTGATCCCAACAACGCCTGGGAAGTTAAATCCGATAACATTCTTTATAAATGTGGATGGTCGCCATTTGAAGGAACCACCTTCTCACATAAAGTAACCCACACTTTTGTAAATGGTCAATTAGCCTATGTCAATGGCAAAGTAAATGAAGAAGTAAGAGGTGAACGCTTATCATTCGACAGATAATATTAAAACATATGAACAAATTACCACAACTAAAGCATATCGTATTTATGGCGATATGCTTTGCTTTTATAATACAAGCCTGCAATCAAGAAACCACCTCCACAGGTTCATCTGCCAATTCAACCATCAGCGGTGAACTTCTGGCCGATACCATTATTTACACGGTTGAAATTAAAAACTACGATCCTAACGATCATTGGACAAACGAATGTTTAAGCAAATTGGATCGTTCAAAAATGGTAGATAAGTTTTTTGAATCGGTATACAACCATAATGCACAAGCTTATAACTATATGACTGAAGCACCTATGAGTGTTTCTGAAGTAAAAGCTATTGAAGAGCAAGAAGGTTTCTCAAGAGACCAGGTTGGAAAGCTGCAGTTCTGGGAATCGTGGTACTACGACGAAAATAAGCAGATAATGACCAAAAAAGTATTAGCTATTCTGGTATCGTACGAAGCCACCACACAAGATGGCGATTTTCTGGGACACAAAGCAGCTTTCTATATTAAAATGAAGTAGAATTCATCGATTAACTACTTTACACTCTACTCACCTGTATTTATTAAGTATTAAATTCTGAATTGTAGATTTTTATAATATGAGAGGTAGATCAACTTAATTACATAGCCTAACCTCTTCGCTTCATATATTCTACCTTCTATTCCAAACTTTGCTTTCTAACCGGGATTGTAGGATAAAATTGAAGTATCTCTACTTTATCTCCATTAAAATAAAGATGTAAAATATTTGATTGCTTATCAAAGGCATCAAAAAGAAGTGTATTTTTTATGGTAAGGGTTTCAAACTGATCAATCGCTGCCAGATTTCCAGTAAAAGTGACCTGACATACATTATCCTCAATCAAAGCAATAGTTTTTAATGTAAATACAACTACTACCTCATCGATACTGACAGACACCTGACTTACCACATAGTTGTCAATGGTGGATTTCATTTCATCCGACGGATCGTTATAATTAAATGGAAGCTGAGGAAACTCTTTTTGCAGTGTGGACTCAAAATCGTCGGCAAAAAAGTTCAATGTCAATTCACAGCTCTTGCTATCAGAATCAACAACCAGCTTGCCCGTAGTAATTTTTATTGGATGCGCCTTTATAGCAAAGCTTGAAATTAAACACAAAGTAAACAGCAGAATGTACTTATATGGATTACGCATCATAACTAGACCAGAGCATTTATAATCATTGTCAATGCAATTCCACCACCAGCACCTGATACTACCAAATTCCAATCTCGATGTTGAATTGCGAATATTCGTGTTAGTAACCAATTAATCACCAAAAATATACTCACTATAAATACCTGACCCAGTTCTATACCTAAATTGAAAGAAAATAATGGAAACACAATTGATTCGTCAGAAATACCCATCATCATCGAACGAAAAAAATTAGAAAATCCCATCCCATGAATCAATCCAAATGCCAAGGCTAAAAAATAATTGAGATGCACTTTTCTTTTTTGTGCAGTTTTATTGCCAATATTGTAAATACTGGTGAGCAAAATAGTAATAGGTATTAAAGTTTCTACCAACTGTTGATTAACCGGTATAATGTTTAAGCCTGCCAACGCCAGAGTAACCGTATGACCAATGGTAAAAGCAGTTATTAGTATTAAAATCTGTCGCCATTGGCTTAACTGATAAACAGCACAAAGCGTCACAATAAAAACCAAATGATCGACACCCTGCAAATCGGTTATATGATCGACACCTTGTCTTAAATAAAAAAGAAATTGATCCATTCTAATATCGGGTAATTTTAATAAGTTGCACCAAATTAACATTTTTAGAAATATCTAAACTGGATAATTGTCCATAAACCTTGATAATATGAAGTCGTATCTACTTTTGGTTTTATTTATTATAAGTGGAATCAATGCATTTGCTCATCGCGAAGAGACGTATTATATAATTGGAACCTTGCACAATAAAGAGATAGTTATTCAATTAGAAGAGTACGGCGACGTATGTATGGCGCGGTATATTACCGAGGATAATATGTATGATAAAAGTATGGAAGGCACCATACTCCGGAATGGACATTTTGTTTTAACCGCATCTTATTTTA
This sequence comes from Carboxylicivirga linearis, assembly GCF_018271995.1. GTDB lineage: Bacteria > Bacteroidota > Bacteroidia > Bacteroidales > Marinilabiliaceae > Carboxylicivirga > Carboxylicivirga linearis. The sequence goes on along the minus strand of NZ_JAGUCO010000021.1, from coordinate 46,164 downwards.
ATAGTGAAACAAATCAGAAAGTAGTCACTGATTCTGTTTCATTGCAAGAAGTTAAAACCGATCAATGGGAAGGTAGCTGGAAAGATAAGAATGGAAATATATCTGATTTTAAACTTAAACGTCTTGAGGTGGAAGACCTCAACCACCCATGTATTAGTGCCATTAAAAAATACCGAATTACTCCTTATCTGGCATACAAAACACGACATATCCAATTCGATACGCTAAAGACTGAAAAAATTAGTAAACATGTTTATGTGCAATATCTTACCGAACCCAATAGCGATATTACCTTGTTCAGAGTTAAAGCTCATAAAAAAGGCATATTAGAAGTTGATTCTATTAATACCTGGCTGGAATCACAACATTTGAATGCTATCAATATGAAATACAGCTGTGTTATTCAGGGCAAAAAAGGTAATTATTCGATTGGTTTTGATATTTTCTTTCTGGATAATGAATTAATCAGCTACCAAACCATTACCAGTGCCTCTTGTTATGGAGTTCCTGAAGCCGATAAAAAAGAGTTATTTAACTTACAAATGAGGAATGCTGAACCGATTTTCTTCGAAGACTTATATTGGTTTGGCGAAAATCCACAAACCAATTTAACACAAGGTGAATACAAATGGTTTCAGTATAGATATAAAGTATTTGGTCCAAAAGTATTGGATCTTTTAAACCAAATTCACCCAAGAGAAATGAATACCAAAAGAGAAGATGGATTTAGCTATAACAATGTCAAAATATGGCAATTTCCTGAGTGGCACTTAACTCCCAAGGGTGTTTATTTGGGTTATAAATCACCAGGTACCGCACGAAAAAATGACTCTACTCCATGGTCAATCATTCCATACAAAAAACTAAAATCCTACCAAACCAAAAAATTCAATTTAGGAATGTAACAGCTTTCCATCATTCTATTATCATTTAAAATTCCACTCGCTTTGCTTTACTACATAACGGGCCGTTTTTCTACTAACCTGAGAGTCCACCACTTCCTTGCCATCAATTACTTCAGATATGGCCTTATCTGTATAATGTCTGATGGTTACCAGCTCCATATCAACATTATATAATACACCGTAATGCTCGCTTAATTCATCCATTACAGCATCAATATTTTTATGATGATCGACACAAACCGAAAAATTCAATGCTGAACTTTGCATCAAATTAATCTTCAAACGATGCTTACTAATAACCTGAAAAATCTCACTTAGATTTTCTTCTAAAATAAATGAGAAATCTTTTGGTGAAATACTTAAAAGCGTCTGCTTTTCCTTTAAAACATATATTGGAGGCAACTGAACATTCTGTTCCGTATCCTTTATGGCAGTTCCTTTATTTTCAGGCTCAATAAAAGACTTAACCAACAGAGGTATTTGCTTATTCTGCAATGGTTTTATAGTCTTCGGATGAATCACCTGGGCTCCGTAATAAGTTAGCTCAATTGCTTCCCAATACGAAAGTTCATCAATCATTCTGGCCTTTGGATACCAACGAGGATCAGCATTTAATACTCCCGGTACATCTTTCCAGATAGATAAACTTTCGGCATCTAAAGCATAGGCTATAATAGCACCTGTATAATCCGACCCCTCGCGCCCAAGAGTTGTTGTAAGATTGGTATCAGTTGACCCAATGAAGCCCTGAGTAATATATCTCTGTGTACCTTCAAAAGAGAAAGCTTCTTTCATCAATTCAGAGCTTAATTCCCAGTTTACTCCGGCACTTCTGAACAAATCATCAGTGCGCAATATTTTTCTTACATCTATCCACTCATTCTGCCACCCCAACTTATTCAAATAAGAACTTACAATAAATGTACTTATCAGCTCTCCGAAAGGTACAATCTGGTCGTATTCAAAATCGTAATTAAGCGATGGTTCTGTATCCAGCTTAAGCTGCAATGCTTCCAACCATTCATCTATTACACCTTGTTCTTCAGGCTCAAATAAATCAGTAATAATACTAAGATGATATTCCTTTATTTTTTGATAATGTTGCTCAATGCCATTCCCATTAAAATAGGCATAAACCAACTCTTCAAAAGCATTGGTCATTTTACCCATAGCCGAAATAACTACTACTAATGAATCATTATAACTATTTACTATTTTAGCCAGATTCTTTACTCCTGCTGCATCTTTTACTGAAGCACCACCAAATTTAAATACTTTCATTGCTTAACTAATTGTTAAGTAAAAATAATTCAAAGCTCCAGAATTTCTATATATAACTACAAAATTATTTCGCCTATCAATCTATAAGTGACTTTAATCAATTTCAAAAACCCATACTTCCAGAGACTTGTTATATCAATAAATAGATATTAGTTACAATCTAAAACCAAGTACTATGACAAAATTTGAAGTAACAACGTTAAGCGAGTACATTCTTAACAAGCAAATGACAATCCCTCAATCGCGGGGAGGCTTCTCTCACCTGCTTCATCATGTTAGCACTGCGGCTCGCATGGTAAACCGCGAGGTAAACAAAGCAGGTTTAGTTGATATACTGGGAGAAGCCGGCAACACCAACGTTCAGGGCGAAGATCAGAAAAAACTGGATGTATTTGCCAATGATCATTTTATTGATGCCATTCGTGGATGCGGCGAAGTATGTGCCATTGCTTCTGAAGAAAATGAAAGCTTCATCTTTTTTGATGATGAAAAAGGCAGAAATGGTAAGTATGTTTTTTTGATGGACCCTCTGGATGGATCATCCAACATAGATGTTAACGTATCCATTGGAACTATCTTCTCAATTTACAGAAGAGTTACCCCAGTTGGAGAAAAAGCTTCGATGGAAGATTTTCTGCAACCCGGAACAGCTCAATTGGCCGCAGGTTATATTTTATACGGTAGTTCCACCATGCTGGTATACACAACCGGCAATGGGGTGAATGGCTTTACACTTGACCCAAGTATTGGAGAGTTCTGTCTCTCACACCGACACATACAAACACCTGAAGACGGTCGTATCTATTCTATTAATGAAGGGAATTATAAGAAGTTTCCCAAAGGCGTTAAAAAATACATAAAATATTGTCAGGAAAGAGACGATGCCACTCAACGCCCATACACATCACGATACATTGGTTCTTTAGTAGCAGATTTTCATCGTAACCTTTTAAAGGGTGGAATTTTCATCTATCCCGAAACAGAGACAGCTCCATTGGGAAAACTCAGGTTGCTATATGAATGTAATCCTATTGCATTTTTAGCCGAGCAAGCAGGAGGAAGAGCTAGTAATGGTGAAAAGAGAATTATGGAAATTCAACCAACATCATTACACCAACGTGTCCCGTTTTATACAGGCTCTAAAAATATGGTTGCTATGATTGAGGATTACCTTACAGACTTTGCTCATAAAAACTCAAAGCGTTTTAAAGCTGCTCAGGAATCGGTCAGTCACAATTAATAAGTAATGCTAAATCAATGCAAAGGCTTTTCATAACCGGAAAGCCTTTTGTTATTTTCAATACTAAAAGCCCTACTTCACTCATTACTATTGAATAGATAATTTCAATTACCTTTGCACAAAATTTTACGAAGTGGAGCTAAGCCGAATACTATCATATTACCAAAGCGATGAAAGAATTAATCAGGTTAATTCACACATCGAAAAAGATGAAAAATCGATTTACCTGAATGGTTTAGTGGGGAGTGCTAAATCTGTATTAATGGCTACCCTTATAAACGATGGGCCGCACCTGGTGATAATGAACGATCGTGAAGAAGCAGCATACGTTTACAACGACTTGGTTCAACTTAGTTCTCAAAAAAATGTTTCTTTCCTACCTTCGTCATTTAAGCGATCGCCTGAATATGGACAGAAAGATTCTCAGAATGTATTACTCCGTACAGAAGCATTAAGCCATATTCATTCCGATGAGAATAAGCTGTTTCTGCTCACCTACCCAGAAGCTTTAATCGAAAAAGTAATTTCGGCCGACGAACTGGATAATAATCGTCTTGTCATTAAAAAAGGCGACCAGTTAGATATATCATTTATTACCGAAGTACTTACCGAATGTCATTTTCAGCGGGTTGACTTTGTTTTCGAACCCGGCCAGTATTCAGTTAGAGGAAGTATTATCGATGTCTACTCCTTTTCCGATGAAGATCCATATCGTATTGATTTTTGGGGTGATGAAGTGGATAGCATTCGTAAATTTAACCTAGAGAATCAACTATCAAAAGAAAAAATCGATAAGGTGGTAGTGGTACCTAACCTAACCGAGAATCAAAGCAATCAATCCTTAACTGCCTTATCTGATTACTTACCAACCAGCACAAAAATCTGGATGGAAGATCCTCAGTTTATTCAAGACAGATTAAATGCATTAGCTGTAAAAATACAAGAAATTACTCCTCTGGAGGATGAGGAAGAAGAAAATGAAACTCAATACTTAACTGAGAGTCAAGTTTGCAATTATGACGAATTCAAAAAAGGATTGAGCAATAAAACAGTGCTGGTTTTTGGCAGCAAAAATATTTTGAAAAGCTCATCAGTGGTGAATTTTGATATGTCACCACAACCTGTATTTCATAAAAACTTCGATTTGCTGGAAACGGATTTGCAAGAGAAAAGAAAGAACGACTTTGAGAACCACATTCTTTCAGACAATCCCAAACAGTTTGAACGCCTGCAAGCCATCTTTCATGACAGGGGAATAAAGGTAAAGTATGCCGAAATTGACCATAGCTTACATGAAGGATTTATTGATAATGATGCCCTGCTGGCTTTTTACACCGATCACCAGATATTTGAACGATACCATAAATTCTCATTACGAACCGAAAAAGCCAAAGCTGCGCAACAAGCAATTTCACTGAAAGAAATAAACCGCTTGAATCCGGGCGATAACGTTGTTCATATCGATCATGGTGTAGGTCGTTTTGGAGGCTTGGTCACTACACAGGTAAACGGGAAACCACAGGAAGCCATTCGACTAATCTATCGTGATAACGATGTACTGCTGGTGAATATCCATTCGTTACATCGCATCAGCAAATTCAAAGGCAAAGATGGGACACCTCCCAAAATCAACAAACTGGGTACACCAGCCTGGCAGAAGTTGAAGGATAAGACCAAAAAGAAAGTAAAAGACATTGCTCGAGAGCTAATTGCCTTATATGCAAAACGGAAAGCCAATCCGGGTTTTGCTTTTGCCCCTGACACGTATCTTCAAACAGAGTTGGAAGCTTCCTTTATTTACGAAGACACTCCCGATCAAAATAAATCAACCCTTTCCATCAAAGAAGATATGGAATCATCCACCCCCATGGATCGCCTGGTTTGTGGCGATGTTGGTTTTGGAAAAACGGAGTTGGCCATCAGAGCAGCGTTTAAAGCCGTAACTGACAATAAACAAGTGGCTGTATTAGTTCCAACCACTATATTGGCTTTACAACATTTTCAGACCTTTAAGGATCGGCTAAAAGATTTTCCGGTATCGGTTGATTATATCAGTAGATTGAGAAAACCCAAAGATATTCGTGAAGCAATAAAAAATCTAAAAGAAGGAAAGCTTGATATACTAATTGGCACACATCGACTGATAGGCAAAGATGTTGAGTTTAAAGATTTAGGTCTTTTAATTATTGATGAAGAGCAACGCTTTGGCGTATCGGTAAAGGAGAAATTAAAGCAGTTGAAAGTAAACGTTGATACACTAACTTTAACTGCAACTCCCATACCACGAACCCTGCAATTTTCGTTGATGGGTGCGCGTGATTTATCCATTTTAAATACAGCACCACCCAACCGACATCCAATTATTACTGAATTGCACGTGTTGAATGAAGAGATAATCAAAGAAGCTATTCTTTACGAAGTTGAACGGAATGGTCAGATTTTCTTTATTCATAATCGGGTTCAGAATATTTTGGAGGTTCAGGAGATGGTTAACCGAATACTTCCTGATATTAAAACAGTGGTGGCTCATGGCCAGATGGATGGACCAACACTTGAAAAAATTATGCTTGACTTTATTGCAGGCGAATATGATGTTTTGATTGCCACTACCATTATCGAATCAGGATTGGATATTCCTAATGCCAACACCATTATTATTAACAATGCCCATAACTTTGGACTAAGCGAACTGCACCAACTTCGTGGTCGTGTGGGACGGTCGAATAAAAAAGCTTTTTGCTACCTATTGGCTCAACCCTTATCAACTTTGACTCAGGAAGCGCGCAGAAGATTAAAAATCATTGAAGAATTTTCTGACCTGGGCAGCGGATTTAACATTGCTATGCAGGACCTGGACATAAGAGGTGCCGGCGACTTATTAGGAGGAGAACAGAGTGGATTTATCTCTGACATTGGATACGAAACCTATCAACGTATTTTAAATGAAGCATTGCTTGAATTGAAGGAAACAGAATACAAAGAACTTTATAAGGAAGAGCAGGAGAAAGACATTGAAAATGCTGAATATGTAAAAGATTGTGTTGTGGAAACAGACAGCGAACTCCGACTTCCTGAATCATATATTGAGAACATTGCAGAACGAATGCAATTATATCGTGACCTGGATAACATTGAGGAAGAAGAAGAATTGAAGATTTTTGAAAACAATCTAATTGATCGCTTTGGACCAATACCTGAATCAGGTCAACGATTATTTGAGATTGTTCGCATAAGAAGAATGGCCAAAAAACTGGGAATTGAAAAGATCATCCTCAAAAACAACCTCCTATATCTATATTTTGTATCCAACCAGGAATCTATCTTCTTTCAATCGCCAATATTTAGCAAGATACTAATGTGGCTACAGAATAATCCTAAAAAAGCCACTATGAAAGAAGGTAAAACTAAACTTTACCTGATGATGAAAAATATTAACTCAATTGAGGAAGCCAAAGACATTATCACCGAAATGAATCAAGCCATTTAGCTTTATTTTCCCGGATAAAAGAAGATTTCGAGCACCTCTCCTGAAACATCCTTTATTATATGACTCTTGAATAAAGTGGGTGTTTTGTCTTTTGCTATTAACTTATATACCAATGTAGATTCATCTTCAATTTTTTCGAAGTAATCTTTTCGCTCATCCACTTTTTGGTCATTTAATTCCAATCCATTAAAAAGAAGGCTATTGCTTATCTCCTTTATTTGCAGGTGCTGATCTGTAACAAAATATGGCAGTCCAAAAGAATCTATCATGGTTTTATAAGCCAAAGATGTTTTATTACTGTATTCCATATCCGAAGCTTCAACCATTGTAACCTGCAACGATTTCTTTTTATTAAAGACAATGGCCGACCCTGATATTTTTGAATAAAAAACCTGTCCATGAACATCCTGCATCGCCAGTAATTTATTCTGAAAGCCTATTCCTTTATTTTTGAAATCATCCAATAATGCGGTAACCAATTCAGTGTATTCAGGCTCCACAAAATTAATATATGGTAGTGTAATAACATCTTCCATATAATGCGTCTTGAACAAGTCAAGCGCTAAATGATTAAGATATTGAATTCTTCCTTCTTGCAAAATCATCAACGGCATTGGAGCATCGCTAATAAACTGACGATATCCTCGCTCTCGCTCCCGTTGCTCCTGATCAACCCTATGCTTATAAAATGCCAGATCAATGCTTATACCCAGCTCCTTTTTATTTACTGGCTTAACCAAGTAACCATATGAATTGGAAACGATAGCTCTTTTAATTACTTGACTGCTGGTATCAGATGAAACATAAATAACAGGTATATCCAACTCTCTACGCAATTGTTCCGATGTTTGTATACCGTCTAACTCTCCGTCGAGGTGAATATCCATCAATACAACATCAGGCCGAAGACGATGACACAAATCCAAAGCTTCAGCTCCGGTAGAACATCGTCCAACCAATTCATGGCCAAGTTCACGCAGAAACATAGTAAATATGGCTGCTATAAACTTATCGTCCTCTACAACAACTACTTTTCTCATACTTAAAATTGTTTCACCAGGTTTGGGTTAAGCAGAATTATTATTCTTATCTTTGTGGCCTTATATCAACCAATTAACAAACTAACAACAGTCAATTTAGTGTGAATTTAGTTATTGACAGAGGAAATACCCATCTTAAATATGGTATTTTTGACAAGCGGAAGTTAGTAGCTTCTGATTCAATCAATTTTCTTGATAAAAGTGATATTAAAAAACTGGTTGATAAATACCACTTAACTAATGTAATTCTTTCTTCAGTAGTAGCGAAAAAAAACGATGAATTAGTATCCAATCTGAAAGAGGAAATTCCAACTTTTATTGAATTATCGCATAATACACTTCTTCCTTTTTCGTGGAATTACAAATCTAAAGAAACTATTGGTAAAGATCGACTGGCTGCAATTGCAGGTGCTCTTGAACTATATCCTGATACCAATTTATTAGTATTTGATGCCGGAACAGCTTTAACTTATGAACTCATAAATGATAAAAGTGAATTTGTAGGTGGAAATATCTCACCAGGTTTACAAATGCGATTTAAAGCTTTAAATTCTTTTACCAGCCGATTGCCCTTATTAACTCCTAATACAGATGCTCCTTTTTTAGGCAACTCCACACAAGAAGCTATTGAAGCGGGAGTTCAAAATAGTATGTGTTTTGAGATAGAGGGGTTGATTGAACATTTTAAAAGCAATTATAACGAACTGACCTGTATTATTACGGGAGGGGATGCAGAATTTTTTGCAAGGAAATTAAAAAATCCCATCTTTGTAGCTCCTAATTTGGTGCTTATTGGACTTAATAGAATTCTAGAACATAATGTATAACAAATATAAAAGCGGTTTAACCTTAGTATTCATTGTTTTACTGTCGTTTTCAGCCTATGCGCAGAAACGAACTTATTCACCTTACTCAAGATACGGTATTGGTGAATTACAGGATGGTGGATTTGGACGTAACGCAGCAATGGGTCGAACCGGAATTGCACTTCAAAACTCATACAACCTAAACAACATTAACCCTGCCTCCTACAAAGGTTTAGATACATTATCATTCTATTTTGAAGGTGGTTTGATGAATTATCAGCAAAAGTTAACCTCAAATGAGTCAACGTCTGATTTTTCAGACATGCATTTTGATTATTTTGCCATTGGATTTCCTGTATCAAAATGGGGATTTATGTCAGTAGGTCTTCAACCGGCCTCTGCTGTTGGTTATGATTTTTATGATGAGAATACAGGTTCTGATATTCCAGGAGATCATTCCTTAACTTCAGCAATGGGTAGTGGCAATACAACAAAAACCTATGTTGGTCTGTCAATAAGTCCTATAAAAAACCTATCGGTAGGTGCACATGCAACCTATTTATTTGGAAAAACAAAAAATTCAAATGTTGCCCGCTTTCAGAATGATGCATTCGCCTCATATCTTGGAAGTCAGGAAACATTTCGTATTAATGATGTTTATTTTGATTTTGGTATTCAATACAAAATTGATATCAACGAGCGTAACAGCATTATGTTGGGTGGTGTATACAGTCCTAAAACAGGAATAAATGCTAAAGTCACAAAATTGGTTGCTCGAGGAAATACATTGGATTCAGACGGAATGATGGTAATAGCTGTTGACACCTTACAATTCTCAGAAAATGAACTTAACAAAAGTGCATTTGAAATGCCAGAAAAGATAGGTGTTGGATTGGCATACAATTTAAAAGAAGCATTAACCTTAACGGCAGAATACACTCTTGAAAAATGGAGTGAATCTAAATTTCCTGATGACTTAACAGAAACTGCCGATATGCAAAGATGGGCTTTTGGTGGTGAAGTTATTCCTAACGAACGCAGTGCCAGCTCTTATTTAGCGCGTATCAGATATCGCTTCGGAACCTATTACAAAAAAGACTATTTAATATTAAACGAACACCAATTAACTGACTTTGGCATAAGTTTTGGTGTAGGTTTACCATTGAAAAGAACAAAAACGTCATTCAATTTAGCTTTTGAATGGGGACAAAGAGGAACAACAGATTATAATCTAGTTAAAGAGAACTATGCTAAATTAACCATGAACCTTACTCTTCACGAGTTTTGGTTTATGAAACGTAAATTTGATTAATTAAAGATAAACCGCAATACCATGCCAATGAAAATTACTACATTATTAATTACAGCATTGCTATTAAGCACTGCAACATTTGCACAAAAGGGAGTTGAAGATGGGTCCAAATTTGGACACGGAGAAGATAGCATTAGATGCATGGAAAACCTTTCGTTGTATTCTGAATACTATAAGCAAAAAAACTTCAAGGAAGCTTTTCCATATTGGGAAATAGCATTTAATGAATGCCCAGTTTCAACAAGCCGTCTTTATTCTGATGGAGAAAAAATGGTTCAAACCATGTTGAAGAAGGAAAAAGATGCTACTAAAAAAGAAGAACTTTATCAACTATTGATGAAAGTTTATGATCAAAGAATTCAATACTTTGGAGATCATAGCAGGTATCCAACTTCGTACATCAACGGTAAGAAAGCAGTTGCAATGCTTACTTTCAAAAGAGACGATTCAGAGGTTGTAAAAGAAGCTCAGGCTTTATTAAAGTCTTCTGTTGCTGAACGCAAAACAAAAACACAAGCTGCCGTACTTTTATCTTATATGGTTAGTACTATTAACACTTACAAGCTTGGCGCTACTTCTGGTGAAGAATTAGTTAATACTTACCTTGAAGTATCTAACATTTTGGAAAAACAACAAGATGCTACTTCAAAACAAGCTATTAAAGACAAACTTGGAGAGTTAAAAAATCAGGTTGAAGGATTATTTGCTCAGAGTGGAGCAGCTGATTGCGAAACACTAGCCAGCATTTTTGGCCCTCAGTTACCAGATCATACTGAAGACCTGGACTGGTTAAAAAGAGTGAATCGTTTATTAGCGAGAGGTGACTGTACGGAATCTGACTTATTCTACAAGTCATCTGAACACTTGCACAATATCGAGCCATCTTCATCATCGGCCTTCGGTTTAATGCAAATGTACCTTAAAACAAACGATTTAGAGAAAGCCATCCAGTACGGTAAAGAAGCTGTTGAATTGGAAGAAGATACTAATACAAAAGCTAAGTATCACAATTACTTATCTATTATTTATCTTTCACAAAAACAATTTGCCGCTGTTCGTGCTGAAGCCAATAAAGCTATTGCCCTTCGTCCAGACTGGGGAGAGCCTTATATGATGATTGGTAAAGCTTATGCTGCTGCTGCTAACAACTTCGGTTCTGATGAATTTGAACACAAAACTGCTTATTGGGCAGCTGTTGATCAATTTATTAAAGCAAAATCAGTTGATGCTGAATCTGCAGCCAAAGCTAATGATCTAATTGTAATGTATTCACAATACTTCCCAGGTAACGAAGAAATTTTCTTCCGCAACCTGAAAGAAGGTGAAGCTTATAAGTTAGGTGGTTGGATAAACGCTCAAACTACAGTAAGAGCTAAAAAATAAAAATTTGATACCTTTTATAAAAAATAGTATTCAAAACATATATTCAGCAAGCAGTATTGTACTGCTTGCTGTTTGTGTTTTTATGTACTCATGTACAGCTAACAAACCCGAAGAGATACATGAAATTAGTAACAGAGAAGAACTGCCAACTCTGATGTATCGCAATTTAGAATCAGTCATAACGGATTCGGGACGAGTTGAAAGGCGACTTCTTACTCCTGAGCTGAAACATTTCACTTACCCAAAAGAAGAAGCTCGTATGGAGTTTCCAGAGGGATTAAATTTTATAACCTATAAGCCTAACGGAGTGGTTAGGGGACAAATAAAATGTAAGCACGCGATCTATCACGAAAAAGAGGATCTTTGGGAACTTAATAATGATGTTGAAGCAGTAAGCGAGAAGAATGAAATTCTAAATACCGAACAATTATTTTGGGATATGAAGAAAGAAATCATCTACTCCGATAAATTCGTAAAAATCACAAGTGAAGATGATGTCATTATGGGAGTTGGCTTTGACTCTGATCAAAACATGGACAATTGGGAAATACGAGATGTTAGTGGCGAAATGGAATTTGAGGATGATGGTTCCAATTAATTTTTTCTATCTTTCATACTGAAAAGTCGCATTGCTTAAATGAATAGCTACACTATTATTTTACTAACCTTAGTATTTTCAGCCTTTTTTTCGGGTTGCGAAATGGCTTTTTTCAGCTCCAACAAACTACTTTTGGAGCTTAACAAAAAAAAGTATCCTTTTCCTGCCCGTATCATTGATCGCTTTGTTCAAAATCCAGGTGTATTTCTTTCAACTATCTTAGTAGGTAACAATGTAGCTTTGGTTATTTATGGTTTACAGATGGCTGATTTATTAGAGCCATTTATAAAACTACATATTACCGATTCCGACAGTGGCATCTTACTTCTTCAAACATCGCTGTCAACATTAATAATTTTAATAACGGCTGAATTTCTGCCTAAGACATTATTCAGGATACATCCAACCATGTTACTGAATATTTTTGCAATACCACTACTTTTCTTCTACGTAATTCTATATCCCATAAGTAGATTTACTATGTGGCTTTCCGATATAGTTATTAAGGTTATTCTTCGCTCAAAAAATGCTCAGCCAAAGCCTCAATGGATGTTGGGTAAAGTTGATTTAGATAACTTATTAACTGAGCACAATGAAAAGATTGATAAAAAAGATGATTCATCACATGAAATAAAGCTCCTGAAAAATGCCTTAGATTTTTCAAAGTTAAAGATTCGTGACTGTACTGTTCCTCGCACCGATCTTCAAGCTATTGAAGTACAAGAAGAGATGGAACCTTTAAGAGCTAAATTTATTGAAACAGGCTTATCTAAAATATTAGTTTATAAAGACAGTATAGACAACATCATTGGCTACGTGCATGTTTCATCACTTTTTAAGAAACCAAAGAAACTCAGAAACTGCGTAAGCCCTATTTCCATCGTTCCGGAAACCATGACAGCAAACAAGGTTTTGGAATTATTTACAAAAGAACATAAAAGTATTGCTTTAGTGGTTGATGAATTTGGAGGTACTGCAGGAGTGGTAACCTTAGAAGATATTCTGGAAGAAATATTTGGTGAAATTGACGATGAGCATGATATTTCTGAATTTATAGAACAGCAAATCAACTCCAACGAATATGTATTCTCGGCTCGATTAGAGATTGATTACCTTAACGAGAAATACGATATTAACCTACCAACCTCGGATGAATACGAAACCATTGCCGGATTAATTTTAACGCATAATAAGTCAATACCCGAGGTAAATGACGTCATTACCATTGGTAGTTTTACCTTTCAAATAATGGAAGCAACCAACGCTCGTATTGAATTAGTAAAGGTTTTGATTTCTTCGCAATAAAGTGTTTACAACTTTATTAGCATAAACAACCATACTCGGAATGCATAATACCATGTTTTTTGTATATTCGTAACCTATTTTGAAAAAAGACAATAATTATAAGTAATAAGGAATGGCAACATTAGAGAAAATTAGGAGCAAAGCCGGTTTAGTGATCGTTGTGATCGGAGTCGGTATGGCTGCCTTTTTGTTGGGAGACTTAATGAACTCAGGAGGTTCAATGTTTAGAAGTAGCAAAATGGAAATTGCGGAAATAAACGGAACCACCGTATCATTACCTGAATATCAGGCTTATTTAACTGAATTAGAAGATTACTATAAACTGAATTCACGTTCTTCTGCAATGGATGAGAATACTTCTTACCAGATCAGAGAACAAGCATGGAATCAGATGGTACAAGACGTTATTATGAATGAAAAGTATGAAGATCTTGGCATTCACGTAACATCTGATGAAATCTTTGACATGGCAACAGGAAAAAATGTACATCCTCAAATTCGCCAAATGTTTACTAACCCTCAAACAGGAATGTTTGATAAGCAGCAGGTAATTAATTTCTTAAGACAAAAAGACGCAGATCCAAGTGCACAATTCTTTTGGATGTTTCTGGAGAAACAAATCAAGAATGAGCGTTTGATGAAAAAATACAGCGACCTGATTTCAAAAGGTATGTATGTAACAACTGCACAAGCAAAAGCTGAAGCCGAAGCTAAAAAAGCTGTTGTTGATTTCGATTTTATTGTAAAGCGTTACGCTACCATTCCTGACTCAACCATCACTGTTTCTGACAGCGAAATTAAGGATTACTACAATTCAAATATTGAAAACTACAAGCAAGATGCTACTCGTGAGGTAGAATATGTTTCATTTGAAGTAAAGCCTTCTGACGAAGATAAAGAAGCAACCTTAGAGTGGATTAAAAATGCTAAAGCAGAGTTTTCAAATCCAGAAACTGATGCGGTACAATACGTTAAAATGAACTCTGAAACAGAGCATGTAGAGCGTAACTGGAAAATTGAGCAACTTAGTTCTAAACTACAGGATTTTGTTAGTGGTGCTCAAGTTGGAGAAGTGTACGGTCCTTATCAGGAAGGTGAAACTTATAAGTTAACTCGTTTAGTTGACGTTAAGCAAATTCCTGACTCAGTTAAAGCTCGTCATATTTTATTGAAAGACCCTACTGTAGCTGACAGTTTATTTAACCTTGTAAAAGGTGGTGCTAATTTTGCTGAAATAGCTCGTGCTAATTCTGAAGATCCGGGTTCTGCTATCAACGGTGGAGACTTAGGTTGGTTTAACGAAGGAACAATGGTTAAACCTTTTAACGATGCTTGTTTCAACGGTAAAAAAGGTGATATTGTAAAAGTTCAGTCTCAATTTGGTACACACATTATCAATATACAGGATAAAGGAAAACCAGTTACAAAATACAATATTGCTACTTTGGATCGTAAAGTTGCTTATAGCTCAAAAACAAACCAACAAGTTTACGCACAAGCGGCTAAGTTTGCTTCTCAAAACAAAACTTACGAAAAGTTCAACGAAAGCATTCAAAGTGAGAATTTAATAAAACGTTACGGACGTAATATTCGTAAAACAGACCGCAATGTTTCTAACATGGATGGCTCAAGAGAAATGATCCGCTGGGCTTTCGAAGCTGATATCCATGACATGTCTGACATTTTTGAATTTGGAGATGAATATGTGATTGGTTTCTTAACAGGAATTAAAGAAGAAGGATATCAAACATTGGCTTCTGTTAAGTCTTCTATCGAGCGTCAGTTACGAAACAAGAAAAAAGCTGATATGATCATTGCTGATTTAAAGAGCAAGAAACAAGGAAATGATTTGAATGCTCTTGCTTCTGCAACCAATACTGAAGTTCAGTCGGCAAGCGACATCACATTCGCTTCATACCAGGTTCCTGGAGCAGGTGTTGAACCAGCATTAGTTGCTGTTGCTACTACCACCAAAGAAGGTGAAGTAAGCACTCCTGTTGCTGGAAATAACGGTGTTTTTGTTGTGAAAGTAACAACAGTTACTACTGAAGAAACCAATGTTGAGGCTGCTAAATCTCAATTGGCACAAACCAGTTCTTATAAAGCATATCAAGCATATCAGGTTATAAGAGAGAATGCAAGCATTGATGATAATAGAATTAAATTTTACTAGAATTAATCAATCCTATATATTAAAAGCAGAGTTTACAGCTCTGCTTTTTTTGTATCCGCACCAAAACTTACAGAGACCACCTTTTTACTTTATGTAACTAGTTTTATAAGCTATATAGATATCTTCAATGCCGATAAAACCATCTCTAAACACCATAGAGATACTTTTATAACTTATGTAACTACCTTTAAAGCCGACACAAATACCTTTAAAGCTTATAAAACTATCTCTAGACATTATAGAGATACCTTTATGACTTATGTAACTACCTTTATAAACTATACAGATACCTTTATGGCCCATATAACCACCTCTTAACATTATAGAGATACCTCTACACCATATGTAACCAGCTCTATAAACCATAAAGGAATAATTAAGCCATATTGGTATTTTTTTCACAAAAAAAAACCGGATTCGATGCAGAACCCGGCTCTTACTATAATATAAACTGATACTATCCTAACAGCTCTTTAACTACTGCAGAAATATCTTTTCCATCCGCTTTACCAGCTAATTCTTTAGATGCAACACCCATTACTTTTCCCATTTCTTTCATCGAGGTAGCACCTGTTTTTTCAATAATTGCCTTCACAGCTGCAGTTAGCTCGTCTTTACTCATTTGAGCTGGTAAATAACCCGAAATAGCTACCACTTCTTCCAATTCTTTTTCAGCTAAATCCTCACGATTTTGTTCTTTATATAATGCTGCTGCATCCTTACGCTGCTTCACCATTTTTTGAATAATTTTTACAATGGCTGTATCATCCAGTTCACCACCTCCACCTTTAGCCGTTTTAGCTTCCAGAACTTCTTTTTTCACACCACGTAAAGCTTCGAGACGCACACGGTCTTTTGCCTTCATGGCTTCTTTAATATCATTGTTAAGTGTTACTTCTAAACTCATTTTCTTATTATTTAATCAACATTATCATGTAAATATGGATTATCGCGACTAATGCGCGGTCCGTTCTTTGAATCATCTGATAAAGAGAATCGACTCACCTGCGATTGTTGCTTCACTTCAGGCTTAGGATTACCTTCGCCCATCTGCTTGCGTTTATAGGCAGGAACATTTTCTAATTGCTCTATCATACGCTCATCTTCCATCTCCTCCTGAGTAAGCTGAATTCTTCGATAGCCATAGGCATTATTTTGCTCTATAGAGCCAGCACTTTCAAAGGTATCATCCAACTGAAACTTCTCAACCTCGGGTGATTTATTAGCTTGCGGAACAATAGGCTTATAATACTTTTCTATTCGTTGTTGCTTTTGCTTTTCGATTAACTCAAAATCAATCACCCTTTCACTCTCTTCATCATCCAATTCAAAAGCAGTCGGTTCTTCTTTTTGACTATCAATAATATCACCATTTTCGTCCAGTGAAAAACGAGTAACGGCTTCTTCTTTCTTTTTTTCCTGATGCTCAATCAGCTGTCCGGACACAAAACCGGTAGCTATAATGGTTACACAAACCTGTCCTTCCATTGTATCATCATTACCTGTACCCCAAATGATAGAAGCACTTTCGCCCACCACATCTTGCACATAATCGGTAATCTCACCTACCTCATCCATGGTAACTTCATCGCTACCCGACGTAATATTAAGCAGTATATTTTTCGCTCCTCTAATATCATTATTATTCAATAAAGGAGACTCCAACGAAGCCTGTATGGCATCTATAGCACGTGTTGCTCCCTCAGCATAAGCCGATCCCATAATAGCCACACCACTATTTTTCATTACTGTTTCAACATCGGCAAAGTCGACGTTTATATAGCCATGAACCGTAATTATTTCAGCAATACCTTTAGCTGCTGTAGCCAAAACATCATCGGCCTTTGAGAAAGCATTCGACAATTTTAAATCGCCAAACATCTCCCGCAACCTTTCATTATTGATGATTAACAACGAATCAACATTCTTTTCCATTTCGGCAATGCCATCCAATGCCTGATTGATTCGTAATTTTCCTTCAAAGCGAAACGGAATGGTAACAATACCCACAGTTAAAATGCCTAATTCCTTAGCTTTTTGGGCTATAATAGGTGCTGCTCCGGTACCTGTTCCTCCACCCATACCGGCAGTAACAAATACCATTTTTGTATTATTTTCTAATACTGTAACTACATCTTCCAGATTTTCAATGGCGGCCTCACGTCCTTTGTCCGGGCGGTTACCGGCACCACGTCCTTCAGTAAGTGACTCGCCCAACTGAATTTTTACAGGAATAGGACTATTCTCTAATGCCTGAGCATCGGTATTACACACCACAAAACTTACATCTTTGATACCTAAACCATACATGTAGTTGACGGCATTGCTTCCACCTCCTCCAACACCAATTACTTTAATGATTGAGGAATTATCCTGAGGTATATCGAAATTCATCAAATCTTCACTCATTTCCGTCCTTTTTAATCAACTCTACATTTCAACATCTTTCTCATCAAAGATGGTTTCTATCTTTTTCTGCAAACCACTAAACAGGTTTCCGGTCATGTAGCTATTTTTTTCTTTCTTAGGCTTCTCGCGCTTTACATTATTTTTAGCCTGGTTCTTTTCATTCCTAGGTTCTACATCACCAAACAACTCAGGTTCGATAATTTTACGCTTTGGACGCTCCATTGCACTTAAGACCAAACCAATACTGGTAGAAAAGTTAGGCAGATGAGCCATTTCGGGCAAATCACCTTCTACAAAACGATCAGGTAATCCCATTCGTACATCCAGTCCAGTTCGGTACTTCATTAATTGAGGCAAATCTTTTAATAACGATCCTCCGCCAGTAAGCACAATACCAGCTCCCAGCTTATCGTAGCAACCTGAACTTTCTATCTGAAACAGGATGTAATCGATGATTTCTTCCATTCGAGCCTGAATAATGTATGCCAGACTTTTAAATGATATTTCTTTAGGCTCCCAACCAGCAACACCCGGAATGGTTACCACCATATCTTCACGAGCGCTATCGCCAATTGCCGAACCAAATTGTACTTTTAATGATTCTGCCTGTTTGTAAAGTACTGAACAGCCTTCTTTAATATCTGAAGTAACAACATTGCCTCCAAAAGGAATAACTGCTGTATGACGAATTATGCCATCGTAAAACACAGCCACATCAGTTGTACCACCACCAATGTCGACCAGTACCACTCCGGCTTCTTTTTCTTCTTCGGTCAATACACTTTTTGAAGATGCTAGCGGCTCAAGAATCAAGTCGTTAAGTTGCAATGCCACTCTATGTATACACTTCTCAATGTTTTTAACAGATGCAATACGCCCCAGTACGATATGAAAATTACCTTCCAATCGTCGTCCGGACATACCTACCGGGTTCTTTACGCCGGTTTCATTATCCACAATATAATCTTGCGGAATAACATGCATGATTTTTTCGCCTGCATCCACCGGAATTTTATAGTTATCATCAAATAGCTGGTCAACATCGCGCTGGTTAATTTCAAAACCATTCTCGATAAAACGATAGGCGCGGTTTCTCATACTTTTGATGTGTTGACCTGCAATACCTACAAACACTTCGGTAAGGGTAATATCCAGTTTCTGCTCAATTTTAGCTATAACCTTCTTAATGGAAGCTACTGTTTCATCAATATTCAATACAACTCCACGCTTCACACCTATTGATGGCACTTGCTCCATGCCCAACAACCGAAGCTTTCCTTCTTCCGTTTTACGTCCTACAATGGCAACAATCTTTGTGGTACCAATATCGATGGCTGCAATAATGTTAGGTTCTTGATTCATACAACTATGCTTTTGTGCAAACGACTTGTCCTTTATACTTTAAGTTGACTTTTTTATACAAATTCCATTCACGGGCATCCCATCCCGTTTTATATAAAGCTTTCAGGTTTCTGAATTTCTCATTCATTCTATCAATACCTCCGAACTCAATCAAATGATCACCTACCCGAGGTACTAAAACAAATTCTCCTTTTTCATCAACATAAACCTGCTCAATTTGGGCTTTTAAAAATGAATCATTATTGATGGCCTGTGCCAGGCTAACCAAATCATTCATCGATTCTACCCTATTGATATAACCGTTAGCTACCAGGCTATGTGCAGTGTGCTTTTTAAACAAAGGCATCTTTTTACCATTGGTATCAAGGTAATAAGATGAATTACCTTCAAAAACACGCAACATAGGTTCTCGTTGAGATATATCAATATGAAGCGCACCTCCATATGTGAAGTACACTTCGCAATTTTCTATGGCTGGATGTTTTCTGAAGAATATCTCCATATCCTCACAGTTTATCTCATTGATTTTTCGACCTAAGATGCCCGGGTATTTTTCCAGAGCAATATCAGTTATCTCATCTCTGCTGATAAACCGGTTTTGTATGCTATCACAGATAGCCGGAACAATCTCTCCACAAACCCTTTGACTTTTCCCCACAGATACAAATGAAAATATGATAGGGAAATAAATAGCCACTACCACAATCAAAAGTATGTTTTTCCACTTCTTCATATTCTCAAAAAGCCCATTAAACCGTTTAAATATAACTTTTTCAGCATTTTTTATACTCAATTATAGGCAATAGTTATTAACAATTTGCTAAACACCTATTTAATTCGGATGAATTGCTTCAATTGCTTTTCTAAATCTTCTGTAAGCCTATCTATATCGCCCGCTCCAAGAGTTAATACCACCTCCGGAACATTCTTTTTCATATCTAACAACAAGTCATCATAATTCAACAACTTAACATGTTGTAATTGCATTCTGTCTGCAATCATTTTTGAAGATACGCCATCAATTGGCTCTTCCCTTGCCGGATAAATATCCAACAAGTAAACCCTATCGCACTGATCTAATGCCTTCGCAAACTCATCGGCAAAATCCTTTGTGCGGGTATATAAATGCGGCTGAAAAACAACCGTTATTTTTTTATTTGGATAAATAGCTCTTACCGAAGAAACCGTTGCATTAATTTCCTCAGGATGATGTGCATAATCATCGATATAAATTAAATTATCCTCTCGAATACGATATTCAAATCTTCGTTTTATGCCTTGAAATTCAGGTAGGGCTTTTCGAATTTCATCTTCTTCAACTCCCGCTAAAAGAGCCAATCCAATTGCCCCAACAGCATTTTCAACATTCACCATTCCGGGCACCCCCATTTGTAATTTCATTATCTTCCCAAATGGAGTCTTAAGATTGAATTGATAGATACCGTCAACTTGCTTTAGATTAAAAGGATAAAAATCACCCTCTTCCTTAGCAGAATAGGTAAACACTTCCACATCTTCATCAGGTAATTCCACAGGAAGACCTTCTTTATGTAACAAAGCTCCACCCGGGTTAATCAACTGCACAAACTGATTAAATGCTTCATATACCTTTGATGCGTCACCATATATATCCAGATGATCAGCATCCATAGCTGAAATCAATGCCAGGTGTGGAGTTAACTGCAAAAACGAACGATCAAACTCATCCGCTTCCATCACCACATATGAAGATGCATCATCATGCAAGAAATTAGTCGAATAATTACGTGTAATTCCACCAAGGAAAGCATTACAACCAACCAGAGACTGCCTCATTAGATGAGCTGTCATACTTGATATGGTAGTTTTCCCATGTGTACCTGCCACACATATTCCTTCCATTCCACGAGTTAACAAACCTAACACTTCAGCCCTTTTCTTAACCTGAAAATTGTTTTGTCTATAATAGTTCAATTCACCATGTCCGACAGGGACAGCTGGGGTATAAACTACCAAACAATTGGATTGATCCTTAAAACTGTCTGGAATGTTATTTACATCATCCTGAAAGCTTACCCCTATACCTTCGTTAATTAAAGTTGAAGTTAATGCAGTTGATGTTTTGTCATATCCAGCCACATTTTTCCCTTGTTGTTTAAAAAAACGGGCCAACGCACTCATTCCAATTCCACCAATTCCGATGAAATACACACTTTTTATATCATCCAACTTCAGCATTTACTTCTTACTTTGTGCTAACTTTATTACTTCATTTGCTATATCTATGGCTGCCTCTGGCTTTGCCAATTGATTGATATTTTCTGACAATTGCTTTAATTTAACCTCATCCATAGCTAAAACAGACGCTTCGTGTACAATTGCATTCACATCACTATCCCTTACCAATATCGCAGCTTCTTTTTCAACGAGTGCCATCGCATTTTTTGTCTGATGATCTTCTGACACATTAGGTGATGGCACAAAAATGGTAGGCTTACCAAGTATCGCTAACTCCGAAATTGTTCCAGCTCCAGCACGCGACACCACCACATCAGCCATAGCAAAAGCCATGTCCATCCGACTGATAAAGTCAGTAACAATTACTTTATCTTTTAAACTCTCAGGCAAAGCCGTTTTCATTTCTTCGAAATAAAATTTACCTGTTTGCCATATCATCTGACAATCATCAGGCATATCAGCAATACCATGCAATATACCATTATTCACCGATCTAGCCCCTAAACTTCCACCAATCACCAAAATAGTCTTCTTATCTTCGCTTAGATTCCAAAATTCAGCTGCTTGTTTTTTGTCTACTGATGAAATTAAATTCCCTCTTACCGGATTGCCAGTCAGGATAATTTTTCCAGCCTCAAAAAATCGATCCATCTTGTCATAAGCCACACAAATTTTGACCGCTTTTTTAGACAGGATACGATTAGTTACGCCGGGAAACGAATTCTGCTCTTGCAATAAACAAGGAACCCCATTATTGGAAGCCACCCTAAGAACAGGACCACTGGCATAACCACCAACACCTACTGCCACATCAGGGTTAAAATCTTTAACAACCTTACGCGCTTTATTTAAACTTTTAATCAATTTAAATGGGAACGATAAATTCTTTAGTGTAAGTTTTCGCTGAAACCCGGCAACAGGCAAACCAACAATGTCGTAACCCGCATCCGGCACTTTCTCCATTTCCATCTTACCTTGTGCTCCAACAAATAAAATTTTAGCATTTGGAAGCTTTTCTTTTACAGCATTAGCAATAGAAATAGCAGGAAATATATGTCCTCCTGTTCCGCCTCCACTTATGATGACTTTAATTTCACTCATTGTTCTTCAATATTTTCTTCAACCTCAAGGGCTGATCGTTCCTTCATGTTATTTCTGCTGACACTCAATATGGCACCCAAAGCCAAACAAGTAAATAGCGTAGATGTACCTCCCATACTAACCAAAGGCAAAGGCTGCCCCGTAACAGGAAAAACTCCCACTGCCACTCCCATATTGATAAATGCCTGAACCGACAACAAGGTGGCCAGGCCAATTACCAGAAATGCGGGAAATGTTCTGGTGCTGGCACGAACAATAACACCAGACCGAAATAGTAATATCAAATAGGCCAACATCACCAGCAAAGCTCCAACCAAACCAAATTCTTCAGTAATAATGGCGAAAACAAAATCGCTATATGGATGGGGTAAAAAATATCGTTGATGACTATTACCCGGACCTTTTCCAAATACTCCTCCTGTAGCAATGGCCATTTTTGAACGCTCTGATTGATAATCGGCCGTATTACTATCATCATCTTCCATATGTCTCATAATACGAGCCTTCCACGTACTGGCTCGATGAAGAAACGGCACATATTCTGATGAGAAAATGATAACCGTTACAAAAATTAAAACGGCAGCCACCGTCCCTAATATATATTTTAGCGACACCCGACCTATAAACATCACAATTAATGCAGTGGCACCAATCAGGCCGGCTGTTGAAAAGTCTTCTTTAAAAATCAATCCACAAACAATACCTACATGAATCATTATAGGTTTAAATGCATCATTTGCATTACTATCATCGCGTTGATGTTGAGCCAATACCTTTGCAATAAACATCATTAAAGCCAATTTTGCCAACTCCGATGGCTGAAACGAAATACCTACCACCGGTAATGTCAACCATCTACTTGCCTGATTCAGACTGACACCTGTTAGTAAAGTTATCAACAACAAAGCTTCTGAAAAATAGAGAAACACAGTTGCAAAACGAGCAAACCACTTGTAATGCAAATGGTGCACTGCAATGATAATACCAATACCAACCATTAAAAATTTGGCATGCCTAAAAAGGTAATAAATAGCATTGCCATCGTGATGTTTATATGCCAGATTTCCGGTTGCACTATAAACAACCAAGCTTGAAAAAACAGCCAAAGCAATGATAACAAACCAAATGATTCGATCACCCTTGATATATTTGCGTAAGGTTTCGTTCATTATAATATTCTACAAATCTCTTACAGTATCTTTAAACTGATTTCCTCTGTCAATATAGCTGCTAAACAAATCAAAACTTGCACAGGCTGGCGACAATAAAACCACATCCCCTTTTTTCCCTTGTTGATAAGCTAACTCAACTGCTTCTTTCATTGATCTGGCTTCTTTAATAACCTGTACTTCTTTTCCAAATGAATTGATAAGCTTGCTATTATCAGTACCCAAACAGATTAAAGCTTTTACTTTCTTTCGGGCCAGAGGTAATAAATCTTCATAATCATTTCCCTTATCAACACCACCTGCAATCCACACCACGGGTTTATCCATACATTCTAATGCATACCAGGTAGAATTTACATTGGTAGCTTTTGAGTCGTTTATAAATTCAATTCCTCTTACCGAACACACTTTCTCTAAGCGATGCTCAACTCCCTTAAAAGAAGTTAGACTTTCGCGAATAAATTTCTTTTTAATCTTTAATACCGATGCTACAATTCCGGCAGCCATCGAATTATAAAGATTGTGTTTAC
Source organism: Carboxylicivirga linearis (assembly GCF_018271995.1). Classification (GTDB taxonomy): domain Bacteria; phylum Bacteroidota; class Bacteroidia; order Bacteroidales; family Marinilabiliaceae; genus Carboxylicivirga; species Carboxylicivirga linearis. Next base: position 21,846 of record NZ_JAGUCO010000021.1, on the reverse strand, counting down.
CTTGCAATGAAAGTTCCTGTGATAGAATACTCATAGTGTCCTGGTTGTAATTAATAATTACCTCGTCATTAGTGACGTACGCTCCACTTTTCAGTATATCCTTTTGAGTGAAGGGTATCAGGTTAGATTTATAAATGTGATGTACTAATTCATTAACAATATTCTCATCGTCTTCACAATAGATAAAAACATCCTCTTCTGTCTGATTTTGAGCAATCCGAAATTTACTTTCGATATAGTTTTGCATTTTAAAACCATATCTATCCAGATGATCGGGAGTAATATTCAGCAAAACAGCTACATCAGCCCTGAAATCAAACATTCCATCCAGCTGAAAACTACTCAATTCAATCACAAACCAATCCGGTTTTCTCCCTTCGGCAAGCTGCCGTGCCAGACTCGTCCCCACATTACCTGCCAATTCAACATTTATTCCGGCATTCTTCAGTAAATCATAAATCAATAAAGTGGTGGTAGTTTTACCATTGCTACCGGTAATACAAATTGACTTACAATCCATATATCTTCCCGCAAATTCAATTTCCGAAATAACCGGTATCCCTTTTCCTTTTGCTTTTAAAATCAAAGGAATATCATCAGGTATTCCAGGACTTTTCATTATTTCATCAGCCAGAAGAATTTTATCTTCGCTATGCTTATTATCTTCAAATTCTATTCCCGCATTGATAAGCTCAGTTTTATGCTTTTGTGTGATACTGGCTTTATCAGAAACAAACACAGTCCACCCCTTTTGCACAGCTAACAAAGCTGTTCCAACACCACTTTCGCCTGAACCGAGAATAACCAGCCTCTTCATTTTATCTTACTTTTAAGGTTACAATAGTTAATATTGCCAGTATGATACCAATAATCCAGAATCGAGTCACAATCTTAGATTCGGTATATCCTTTTTTTTGATAATGATGATGGAGAGGAGCCATTTTAAAGATACGCCGCCCTTCACCATATCTCTTTTTGGTATATTTAAACCAACTCACCTGCATCATCACTGACACATTCTCTACCAAAAAGATTCCACAAAGTATTGGTATCAACAGCTCAATGCGCAACAAAATGGCAAACACCGCTATAATACCTCCCAGAGTTAAACTTCCGGTATCACCCATAAAAACCTGAGCAGGAAATGAATTATACCATAAAAAGCCAACTGTAGCCCCGATAAAAGCAGCTATAAACACAACTAATTCTTCGGAGTGTGGGATGTACATTATATTCAAATAGTCGGCATAAATCATATTACTCGACAGGTATGCAAATACACCTAGCGTAGATCCTATTATAGCCGATGTTCCCGTAGCTAATCCATCTAACCCATCTGTAATATTAGCTCCATTCGAAACCGCTGTAATGATGAATATAACAGCCACAACAAAAACCAGCCATCCCCATTTCTCAGCCTGATCACCTAAAAACCATACGACTTTTGAATAGTTAAATCGATTACTCTTTACAAATGGTATGTTTGTTACCGTTGATTTTGTATCCTTAGTAGCCGGCCTTTCAATCATTGTGCCATCTTCAGCCTGCACCACAACAACTTCATCCGGAATTCTTTCGCGGACAACAACATCATCACTGGCAAAAAGCGTTATACCCACTATCAAACCTAAACCAACCTGACCGGCAATTTTAAATTTACCAGCCAAACCTTCTTTATCTTTTTTAAATACCTTGATATAATCATCAACAAAACCAATTGCCCCCAACCAGATTGTAGATATAATCATTAAGATAATATAGACATTATCCAACTTACTCAACAAAAGAACCGGCACCAGAATAGCGGCAATAATGATAACACCTCCCATAGTTGGCGTACCTTTTTTAGCATATTGCCCTTCTAAGCCCAAATCGCGAACTACTTCTCCAATCTGTTGCCTTTGAAGTTTCTTAATTACCTGCTTTCCAATAATAGCTGCAAATAACAAAGCTATGATAACAGCCATACCGGCACGAAACGTGATGTATTGAAAAACTCCTGCTCCCGGGAAGTTTAATGTTTCAAGATATCTAAACAAATAGTACAACATTAGCTCTTATTCTTCAGCGTTAAAAATTTCGTTTATTACTTCCCGGTCATCAAAGTGATTTTTCACTCCTTTTACCTCCTGATAGGTTTCGTGTCCTTTACCGGCCACCAAAATAATGTCGCCCGGCTGGGCCACAACACAGGCTGTTCTGATAGCTTCCTTTCTATCCACTATCGACAGCACTTTTATTCTTTCTTTGAAGGTCACACCCTTCATCATCTCTTCAACTATCTGAGCAGGATCCTCGCTTCTTGGGTTATCGGATGTCAATATCACTCTTGAACTTCCCTGCACAGCTTCTTTTGCCATCTCTGGTCGTTTCATTGGATCGCGATCCCCACCAGCTCCTACTACGGTTATTAACTGCTGATTACCCTGACGCACGAGATTAATGGTTTCAATCACATTTTTTAAAGCATCCGGTGTGTGTGCATAATCAACAATAGCCGTTTTTCCTGTTTTTGATCGAATGGTTTCAAATCGGCCATCCACAGATTTTAACTGACTCAAAGCAACCAACACTTCCATTTTATCGAAGCCTAACAATACGGCAGCCCCGTATACAGCCAAAAGATTCTGAGCATTAAAGTTACCAACAAACTGAGTCCAAATCTCATGACCATCAATATCTAACTGCATGCCCTCAAACATGCTTTCAATAATCTTTGCTTTGAAAGTACCCATTCCTTTTAACGAATAGGTATTTTTAGCAGCACGGGTGTTTTGCATCATCACCATGCCATTTTTATCGTCAGCATTAACCAGACTAAATGCTTCTTTATCCAGGTTATCGAAAAACGATTTTTTAGCTTCAATATAAGCCTTGAATGTCTTATGGTAATCGAGGTGATCATGCGTAATATTGGTGAATAATGCTCCGTCAAACTGCAAACCTTCCACTCTATTTTGATCCAGAGCATGCGAACTTACTTCCATAAAGCAATAATCGCAACCTGCCTCAACCATTTCGGCCATCAATTTATTAATAGCTACAGAGTCGGGTGTTGTATGAGTAGCCTCTACTTTTTCGTTCCCTATGTAGTTGGCAACCGTTGAAAACAGCCCTGCTTTATACCCCATTATTGAAACCATTTTATACAACAAAGTGGCAATGGTCGTTTTTCCATTGGTACCTGTAACCCCTAGTAACTTTAATTGTCGCGATGGATAATCATAAAAGGCCGACGCCATTTTGCCTAACACCAAAGAACTATTCTCAACAACAACTATCGTAACATCATCAGGATATTTTTGAGGCTGATCTTCGCACACCACACATTTACAGCCAGCATCAATTACTTGTGGAATAAATTGATGTCCATCTGCCACTGTCCCTTTCACTGCAACAAAAACAGATCCTTCTTTTGCTTTTCTTGAATCGAAGCATATATCGGTTACATCCAGGTCTCTTTTATTAAAGATCTGCCTGATATCTACCTCTTGTAATATTTCGAATAATTTTTTCACTTATCTTCTTTCAACTAGCCCATTTGCAAATAAATTGTCGATCCTTTCCTAAAATTCTGACCAGCCGTCATGGATTGCTGTCTCACACGCCCCACTCCTTTAATCACCACTTTCAATCCCATATTCTCAAGAATCGAAACAGCATCCTTAGCTCCCATCCCTAAAACGCTTGGCACCAACCCTTCGGGAAAACTTTTAACCGTTAGATTAATATCATGCTCGCGAGCTTTGGTTGATGCCCACTCTGAATTAATTTCTTTGCCTTTTACATTAATACCAACCTCATCAAACACAGCCAACAGATCCTCTTTCAACCCACCTTTAGCATACGGAAGATATTCATCAACAGGTATTTCAAACTGTTTCTTCACATCCGGATGATCATAATTTTGTGCATAGACACGATCTGCTATTTCACCAAATACCGAACCTGCAACAAGATTACCGTAATATACATTGTTAGACGGCCCATTGACAACAACTATACAACTATAAAGTGGTCTGTCAGCAGGAAAATACCCTACAAACGATGCCTGATATTGAACTCCGCCCTGGCCTTTGTATCCTGTGTTACCTTTTGCTATTTGAGCCGTACCTGTTTTTCCGGCTATTTGATATCTGTTATTTTTTATATTTTTCGCAGTCCCATGTTCCACCACTCCTACCAATAAATCATGTACTTTTTCAATAGTACCCAATGAACATATGGATGGATTAAGCACTTCAGTTTTATTTTGCTGAATAATTTCTCCATGATGGGCAATCGCGTCAACAAATAGGGGCTTTACCATTTTTCCATTATTAGCCACCGCATTATAGAAAGTTAAAACCTGAAGTGGAGTTAACTGAGTTTCGTACCCAATAGACATCCATGGCAATGTTGTTCCCCACCAATCCTTCTCTCCCGGATACTTTATACGCGGTATTCCTTCTCCTTTTATTTCAATACCCAAAGGATCTTTTAATCCCATTAAGTAAAGACGATCAACAAACTTCCGTGGATTATCTTTATAGTTATTGAAGATTATTTTTGATATTCCAACATTCGATGATTTCTCAAACGCCTCACGCACAGAGATAGTACCAAAACCACCGTGATGACTATCTGTCATTCTACGATCGTAAAAATAGCAGTAGCCCTTGCCCGTTTCAATGCTATCATCGAGGCTCACAACATTATCTTCCAAAGCCACCATCATAGAGGCTAATTTAAATGTTGAACCTGGCTCAGTAGCTTCACCAATGGCATAATTATATTGCTCATCATAATCACCGTAAGAAGTCAACCCTAAATTTGCAATGGCTTTAACTTTACCGGTATTTACTTCCATCAACACAGCACAACCATGATCAGCTTTATGCTTTCTTAACTGCTCAAGCAAGGCATGCTCCGCCACATCTTGTAAACCAATATCAATGGTGGTAATAATATCTTTTCCATCTGTAGGCTCAATTTCTTCTTCAACCACCCAATTACCAGCAACGCGCGTACGATTACTAATACCACTGATTCCTTTAAGCGTATTGTTATAAGCCATTTCTAAACCAAATCGCCCGCCCAAATCCTTTTCAGCATATAAGCTTCCAATGGTTCGTGAAGCTAAATCACCAAAAGGTAATTTCCTTCGCTCGTATTTCTTTTCAATAAAACCACCTTTATTGGGACCCAGTCTAAACAAAGGAAATTGCTTCACTTCTTTCAGATCTGTAAAAGAAATTCGTCGGGGATGAACCTGGTAATATCTCTTTCCTTGGGCTCTTGCTTTTTTAAGGTTATTTCGATAGTAATTAACAGAGTGGTCTCCATAAAATTTAGACAGACAAATAGCCAAACTATCAACGTTAGCATTAAATACTTCGTCCGTCAGACCATTGGCACGCATATCCATATAAATACGATATGTAGGCACCGAGCAAGCCAGCTTACGCATATCCGAAGCTAGAATATCTCCTCTGTTAGCATCTATAATGATGTCTTTATTATTTAGCTTCTTTTCTTCTTCAGCCCACTTATCTCCTTCAACAACCTGCAGAAAAAGAGCGCTGACAATAATCCATACAGCCAACAGACCTATACTGATATAGACCACTCCAAATCGTAATATGATCCCTTTTTTAATCTGCATTCCGATTATTTTCGCACTTTTAATTTACGTGGAGGCTCTGTCAATTCCTCAAGATTCAAATTATTAGCTCGCACTTTCTTTAGCACTTCACTTTGCTTACTCATATACATCAATTCCGATGATGTGGTAATAGCCTCGTATCGCAATTCTTTTAAATCTTTATTCAAGGTGGCAACATTGCGCATTAGCTCTTCCATCTTGTAGTGATTTCCGATATACAAAAAGCCCATAAATGCCAAGTAAATAAAGAATGGCATCTGTTTGGTCACCATTGTTCGGGTAAAGATTCTACCATTGATGATATCGCGAAACGAAACACTCTTTATCTCACCAAATTCCTCTTTGGATTGAATAAAGTCTGTGAATTTATTTTTACGCCAATTCATACTCTCTCTGCTATTCTTAGTTTAGCACTTCTGGCTCGCCCATTTCTTTCTATCTCCTCATCTGAGGGAGCAATAATTTTTCTATTCACCGCTTTAAATGGAACATTGGTTTGTCCATATATATCCTGCTCAGCGTTTGTTTTATCACAACTTCCTGATCGAATAAAATTCTTCACCAAACGATCTTCTAAACTATGGTAAGAAATAACACTTAAGCGCCCTCCAACAGCAATTGCATCAGTTGAAGCATGTAAAACGGCTTTTAACACCTCCATCTCCTGATTAACTTCTATTCGCAATGCTTGAAATACCTGTGCTAAAAATTTCGATTGTTCTTTTTTAGGTCCACATTTTTCAGCTACCTCTTTTAAATCAGTAGTCGTTTCAAATAAATTACTTTGACGATGCTTAATAATCTGCCCGGCCAACTTACCCGATTGCTTTATTTCGCCATACTGCCAAAACAATCTTTTTAAATCCAACTCTGAATACTGATTAACAATATCGGCTGCCGTTCGCTTTAACTGCTGACTCATACGCATATCTAATTGCGCATCAAAACGGAATGAAAAACCTCTTTCAGCTTCATTAAAATGATGAGATGACACACCCAGATCACCAAGTATACCATCCACCTTATCAACACCTATAAATTTTAGAAAGTGAGTTAAATATCTGAAGTTGTGACGCACAAAAATCAAACGATCATCATCCGGCCTATTGAGATATGCGTCCGCATCCTGATCGAATACAATTAATTTACCTTCATCTAACCGGCTTAGAATTTCCCGGCTATGACCTCCTCCACCAAAAGTTAAGTCGACATAAGTGCCGTTCGGCTTAATCGCCAAACCATCCACCGACTCTTCCAACAACACTGGTATATGATATTCTTGTTCCATGCGCTATTATTTACCCTACTCAACATCCAAAGAATCACTTCCCAGCAATTCTTCAGCTAAATCACCCAGTTCATCACCCTCTATATCTCCGGCTTCAAACTGCTGCTTACTCCACAACTCAATACTACTACCCACCCCCAGCAAAACTACCTCACCGTGTATGCCAATCATATCCATCAATCGTTTTGGCACTAAAAAACGCCCATTCGAATCCAAAGTTACTTCCCCAGCAGAACGATACATCAAACGCTTTAACCGCCTATCCTTTTGACGGTATGCACTCAACTTTTCTTCCAACACCTTCACCTCTTGCAGCCAATGATCGTAAGGAACCAAAACAAGACAATCTTCAAACAAATCTTTCCTGACCACAAAGCACTGCTGCTCACCTCCACTCATTGCTTTTTTAAAGAGAGAAGGCAACACTATGCGCCCCTTAACATCGGGCTTACAAACAAAATCGCCTATAAACGTGATCATTACAAAATTGAAATTGGTAACGTAAAAGTAAATAAAAAAGAAACCACTTCCAACCACTTTATACCACTTTACACCACTTTGTTAATAACTTTCCTATCAGCACTTACAGTAAAAACCATTTTCATTGAATTACTGCCATTATTTTTAATTATTTTTCTAAACTTTGGACGCAAATTGTTAATAAGTACCATGAGTGATAATACACAACCGGCAAAACTGATTGATATTGATAATGTATTTGAACAGAAAAATCCGGCACTAAAAAAATACATACCTGGTTTTCTGATTAAATACCTAAAGCGAATCACCCATCAAGAAGAAATTAATGAGTTCATTGCCAATAACGCTCAGTTTTATGGGATAGATTATGCGGAGGCTATTGTAAAAAATTTCGGTGCAAGATACATTATTCAAGGCAAAGAAAATATACCTAAAGAAGGAAGATTTGTTTTTGCAGCTAACCACCCATTAGGCGGTTTGGATGGGATGGTATTTGTAGCAGCTGTAGGTAAGTTTTTTAACCAATTAAAATTCCCGGTTAATGATATTCTGATGAATATTAAAAACCTCGGTTCCATTTTCTTACCGATCAACAAACATGGTGGACATAGTAAAATTGCTGCACAACAAATTGAGGAAGCCTATGCCAGTGATCAACAAATATTAATGTTTCCAGCCGGATTAGTATCACGAAGAAAAAAAGGCCAGATAAGAGATCTGGAATGGAAAAAAACATTTATCGCTAAGGCCAAAAAGCACAAGAGGAGCATTATCCCCGTTCATATTTCAGGAGAAAACTCCAACTTCTTTTATAATCTGGCAAATCTTAGAAAGAATTTAGGCATCAAAGCTAACATCGAGATGCTTTATCTGGTTGACGAGATGTATAAACAACATAACCAAACCATTACAATTACTTTTGGCAAACCTATTTCTGTTGAAGAACTAAATAATAACACATCTCCACACGAATGGGCTCAAAAAATAAGAGATGAAGTTTATGCCTTGAAAAAATAAACTAAATTTGTATTTGCATTAACAAAAACACTGAATGAGAGCAAAAGACATAATACCTCCTGTACCTCGCGAAGAACTTGAGGCTGAGCTTACACAGGAAACTTTTGTTAGAAACACCAATAAGGGGAATAACAAAATTTACGATTTTACTGCTCACCAGGCACCTGCCCTAATGAAAGAGGTAGGCCGACTGAGGGAAGTAAGTTTTCGCATGGCAGGTGGAGGAACAGGTAAAGACGCTGACATTGACGATTATGATATAGCAGAGGTACCTTATCGTCAGCTTATCGTTTGGGATCCGGACGAAAAAGAGATTTTAGGTGGCTACCGTTATTTACTTGGTAGTGATATACCGGTTGATGAAGAAGGCAATGTTAAATTGGCCACTTCCAGACTTTTTCATTTTTCGAAAAAGTTCATAAAAGAATTTCTTCCCAACACCATCGAATTAGGACGTTCATTTGTTCAACCTATATACCAATCGTCAAAGGCAGGAGCAAAAAGCCTTTTCGCATTGGACAATCTTTGGGATGGACTTGGATCTTTAATTGTTAGTCATCCAGAGATGAAATATTTCTTTGGAAAAGTAACGATGTACACACATTACAATCAGGATGCCCGAGATCTAATTCTTGGATTTATGGCAAAACATTTTAATGATCCGGATAATTTAATTTATCCACATGCCCCGGTTAAAATTGGCTTAACCCCGGACGATTTGAAAGAGATTTTTCCCAATGACACTTTTGCTGAGGATTATAAGATCTTAACTAAAAAAGTACGTGAATTTGGAGAAAATATTCCTCCATTGATTAACGCTTACATGAACCTTTCTCCATCAATGAGGACCTTTGGCACAGCCATTAACGATCGTTTTGGAGACGTAGAGGAAACCGGTATAATTATTACCATCAATGAATTGTACAAACAAAAAGTTGGACGTCACGTTACTACTTTTAAACCTGACGAACCACACAAATAATACGATCACAAAATAAAGAAAGAGCTGCAATCAAACAATTGCAGCTCTTTTTTTTTATATATTTATTCAGAATCGAACCATTATGATAAAACATTTTGATTTAGTAGTTATTGGCAGTGGTCCGGCAGGATATTCTGCAGCAATAAGAGCCCTTGATTACGGATTACACGTTTGCATTGTTGAAGGCAAACATCTGGGTGGAGCGGGCATTATGAATGGTGCTTTAACATCAAAAACCATGTATGAGCTCAGCATGGATTATGCAGTAGCTGCCCGTACCGACAGAGGATTTCGATCAGGCTCTTTAAGTGTCGACTTCAGCGAAGTAAAAAAGACAGTTATCAGAGCTGCTAAGGAAAAACAATATCAAATGCTCAGTCAGATTGAAACCTTTTCGCCCGAAAAATGTGAAAATGGCTCTTTATCCATTGAATACGGATGGGCTCAATTCAAATCTGTTACATCAATTGAAGTTATCAATGGTGATTCGAAACAAGAAATCACAGGTAAAAATTTTGTGATTGCTACCGGTTCTCGCCCAAGAGAATACGATGGTCTGCAAATTGACGGAGAGCGCATTATAACATCGGATGGTATTTTGAATTTAAAAGAATTCCCGGAGCGTATGCTAATTATTGGTTCCGGTATTATCGGATGTGAATTTGCAACTATCTTCTCAAACTTCGCACAAACAGAAGTACACTTATTAGACAGATCACATAGAGTTCTTCCATACGAAGACGATGATGTTAGCGACTTTGTTTCTGATAACCTGGAGAAAAATGGAGTTCTGATTCATCACACTGCTACGCTACGCAATATCAAAAAACATCAAACCCACCTTGAAGTCGTTCTTGATTATCAGGATGGACACAGTAAAGTAATTGAAGTAGACGTGGCTTTAGTTGCTATTGGACGCATACCCAATACCGAAGGTCTTGGATTAGACAAAATAGGAATAAACGCTATGGCAAATGGAACCATTCCCATTCAGGATGATTGCGTGTTACACGATGCCAAAGGACACTGTCATATTTATGCGGCCGGAGATGTAACAGGACACACACAATTATATAGCGTTGCAGAATTTCAAGGAAGGTTAGCTGCTGAAAAAATTGGAGATATTCCACAATATCCTCTTGACTACTCACACATGTCAACTCTTATGTTCTTTAAACCCGAAGTAGCAGCCGTTGGTGCCAACGAAAAAATATTGCAACATAAAAAAATACCATATAAAGCTGCTTACTACTCAAACAAACTGGTTAACAGAGCAATTGCAATGCGAAACACCAATGGTTTTGTAAAAATACTAGTAAGCAACGACGAAGATCAACGAATCCTGGGAATGAGAGCAGCAGGCCCACAGGCTTCAGCTTTTATTGTTTCTGTAGCCCATCTAATCAATCAAGGAAATAGCATACACGAAGTATTAAAAATTTTCTATCCTCACCCTAGCATCCCTGAAGGAATACAAGAATGCCTGAGGACGATCAACAATAAATCGGTTTATAAAAAAGAAGCTTTTCCAGATCTAATACATATCAGAGAGTGGTATCCTGAATAAAATACATCATCATGGCAAAAACCAATAAATTCAGATTTTCATTTATCATTGTATTATTAATCGGTATATGGTTATTGTTGCCTCATCATATAAGAATGGCACTTACCTATTGGTTTCCAGGCATTGAAGATTATAAGATTTTTGATAACAGAACAGTGATAGCTGCAGATGATGCATTTATTTGGCCTTTAGCTTCAGATTACAATCAGACAGAACTTTCTTCAGAATATAGAGACACGCTTGAAAGCTATCAGACAATTGCCTACCTGGTTATTCAAAATGATAGTATTATTTACGAAGAATATTGGGATGACTTTGGTCCTGAATCTTATACCAACTCATTCTCAGCTGCAAAAAGCATTGTTTCTCTGTTAATAGGAGCAGCCATTGATGATGGCTACATTCAATCCGTAGACCAAAAAGTTGGAGATTTTCTTCCATATATGAATGATGGAAAAAATGCTGAACTGAAAATTCGAAACTTGTTAACCATGAGCAGTGGTTCTAATTGGGACGAAAGTTACACAAGTCCATTATCAATGACCACCAAGGCTTATTATGGAAACAACCTGACAGATTTGGCCAAAGATATGTATATCGTTGATGATCCAGGCAAGATCTACTCATATAAGAGTGGAGACTCTCAGCTTCTATCTCAGGTTTTAATACATGCAACTGGTAAAAGTCTAAGCGAGTATACTTCTGAAAAACTATGGAAACCCATGGGAGCCTCTCAAAATGCACTTTGGTCGCTAGATAAAAAAAATGGAACAGAAAAAGCATACTGCTGCTTTAATAGCAATGCCCGTGACTTTGCCTTGTTGGGAGCCTTAATCAATCATCAAGGATATTGGAGAAATCAGCAAATCATAAGTGAAAATTACATTAATGATGCTACAACTTCTGCCAATTACTTAAAAACTGAGGATAACAAACCTGTTGATTTCTATGGCTTTCAATATTGGATACTAAATTATGATGGAATGAAAATACCTTATGCACGCGGGATATTAGGACAGTATATTTTTTCAATTCCAGAAAAGAATGCCATTATTGTTCGCTTAGGACACAAGCGAAGTAAGGTAAAAGTAAACTATCATCCTTCGGAAATTTACAGCTACTTAGAAATGGGAATTAACCTTTTAAAATAAAAAAAGGCCGGAACAACCGGCCTCTCTTATCTTATATTGTATACTTCTTAATAAGCTCTTCCGCCATTACCTTCAACAAAATTGATATATGAAGTATTCACTACTTTATTACCTCCTGGTGTTGGATAGTCACCAGTAAAATACCAGTCTCCTTTATCATCAGGACAAGCTGTATGAAGATTTTCAATGGTTTGATATACCAATTCAACTTCAGCATCAATATCTTCAGGACGTAACATTTCAGAAATTTTAGCAGAAATTTGTTCTGGTGTAAAAGGTCTGTAAATTTCTTTAACGTAGTTTACAATCTCCTCTTTAGGAAGATTCTGTTGTTCTTTACACTTTTTGTAAACATCATCAATAACCTTCTCCTGACCTGAGTCCTTCAATAACTCAATAGCTGCTGAGAAAGCACAGAAATCTTTCAACTTAGCCATATCGATACCGTAACAATCAGGATAACGAATTTGAGGTGCTGATGAAACAACAATAATTTTCTTTGGATGAAGACGATCTAAAATTCTTAGGATACTTTTCTTCAAAGTAGTACCTCGAACAATTGAGTCATCAATAATAACAAGAGTATCAACCCCATTCTTTACAATACCATAAGTAACATCGTAAACGTGAGCCACCATATCATCCCTGCTATCGTCATCAGCAATGAAAGTACGCATCTTAACGTCTTTGATAGCTATCTTTTCAACCCTTGGCTCAACAGCTAATATCTCATCCAATTCTTCAGGAGTAATATCTTTTCCTTTGTCAAGAATTTTCCGCTTCTTAACCTGATCCAATTCCTGACGGACACCATCCATCATTCCATAAAAGGCAGTCTCAGCAGTATTTGGTATATATGAAAATACCGTATTCTCAACGTCGTAATTTACTTTCTCAAGTAGTGTTTTAGCTAATAGTCGACCTAAATCCTTACGTTCGAGATAGATTTTCTTATCGCTACCACGAGAGAAGTAAATACGCTCAAACGAACAAGAAGTACGCTTTTGAGGTACTCTTACTAACTCTTCAGTAACAGTGCCATCCTTTTTAATAATTAAAGCATGTCCTGGTTTTAATTCCTGTACCTGCACTGAACGAACATTCATAGCAGTTTGAATAACCGGACGCTCCGATGCTACTACCACAATCTCATCATCCTTGTAGTAACAAGCCGGACGAATACCCCAAGGGTCACGAGTTACAAAGGCATCACCATGACCAATTAATCCTGCTAAAGCATATCCTCCATCCCAACGACGACTTGAACGTTCCAGAATCTCACGAACATCCAATTCCTGCTCAATAGCAAATGAGATATCACGATTACTCAACCCTTCATTCTTATGCTTTCTGAATAACATTTGGTTTTCTTCATCTAAAAAGTGACCAACGTTTTCAAGTATGGTAACCGTATCGGTATAATCTTTAGGATGCTGACCTAAATCAAAAAGAGATTTGAAGATCTCATCAACATTGGTAAGATTAAAATTACCTGCCATTACCAAATTACGCGATCTCCAGTTATTTTCTCGCATAACAGGATGCACGTATTCAATACTGTGATTCCCAAAGGTTCCGTAACGCAAGTGGCCTAAATAGAGCTCTCCGGCAAATGGTAAGTTCTCTTTAGCATATTTTGGATCTTTCAACAACTCAGGTTCATGATCCTGCAACTTAACCAATGGCTCATTAATCTTCTCAAAAATATCCTTTATAGGATTTGTCTTGTTCGATCTTTGTCTGAAAAAATACTTTTTCCCCGCCTCCTGATCAATCTTTAAGTTAACTGCTCCTGCACCATCCTGTCCACGATTGTGCTGCTTCTCCATTAACAAGTACAGTTTATTTAAACCATACATCCATGTACCGTACTTTTCCTGATAATACTCTAACGGTTTTAATAAACGTATAAGAACAATACCGCACTCGTGCTTAATCTGATCACTCATGTTTTCTCCTTAAAAAATGATGCGCAAATTTAAATTCTATTTTTCAATCGCCCAACTTGGACTATATAAAATAAAGAAGCCGGATTACTCCGGCTATTTCTATCTTACTTACAATTCTTCCATTCTTACCATTCCCTTAACTACATAACAGTTAGGAAAAAACTCTTTCAAGTCCTTGAGCAAAGGTAAGGCTTCATGCTTATTCCTGTAACTACCTACTCTAACCCTCCAAAATGGTGGATTATAAGTGGTGGTAATTTTAGCATCCGGAAACTCTTCCAGAACTTTGGTTTTAACATCCATTGCATTGCGCTTGCCTTGTGGACCAGATCCTGAAAAAAGCTGAATCTGATAGCCATCTACTCCTCCTTTACGTTCATTCTCTTTCACCATTGTTTCCATCAAAAAATCTATTCCCTGATCCTGATGAATGGTAACAACTCCTTGTCCCTCTTTTATGGTCTGTACTTCCTCTGTTAGATTTTGTGCCTTTGTACTAAAACCAAAACCAATACATGTTATTATAATGATAAGAAAATGCTTCATTCTATTCCTTTTTGGAAGCCACAAAGATAAATAATCTTAGCATTTAAAACTCATCAGTAGTTATTATTTTATTCATAGGTAGGCACAACAAAAATAGGCCTGGTCGAACTATTTATTAACTCATTAGCAAAAGGCTTAAAAATATTTGCGAAAGGATTATGACTATGATTTATATGCACAGTAATTAAATCTGCATCTTTTTCTTCTGCAAAATCAATAATTTTTTGAACTGGCTTTGCTCCAACCAAAACAGATTTTTCTACTTCAACACCAGCTCGGGTAACAAAATATCTTTCCACTTGACGATTAAACATAGCCACACGTTTTAGCAAATACTGCAGTTTTGTTTCTCGCATTGTGACTAAAAAAACTTTTGACTTAAAAGCTGCTGCGATCCCGGCAACAACCGGTATTTTTTTTCTACTTGGTTTCGAAAAATCAACAGGCACCACTATTTTTCTAATTCCTCCATTCCATTTCATCTCCTGATTTAATACCATAACAGGGCAGGGAGCATGAGCTACTAAACTATAAGCATTACTCCCAATCCATTTACTTTGAAAACCAGAATCTCCATGCGCCCCCATAACAATCATACTCGAATCATCGTATTTTGCCTGATTGCTGATTTCGTGTACTACATTTCCTTCTCGTACTTTATAATCAAACTTTCCACCTGGCACTACATATTCGGCATCATATTTTTCAAGCAATTCCTTTAACCACTGATCCACTTTTTCATTCAACCTGTATTCTGCCTGATTTTTTGCATATGTAGGTGCGTAAGATAAACCCGTTTTAACATGCATTAATCTCACATTAGCATTAATATGGTTTGCTACTGCAATTCCATATTCCATTGCATTAATTGCTGCTTCAGAAAAATCAATAGGGATTAATACTCTTTTCATGGAAGTTGGATTTTGATTTATATTTAAATATAATAAAATTTTGATGGATTCATTTACCTTTCAAAACATTATACCATCAAAAAAATCTCAGTTTCCATTTTTTGGAATGTTAGTTAATATCAATTAAAACAACTGCTTATATTGGCCAATGCGAAAGTATGCATTACATTTGCACCCGCAAACCGAGAAGTCTAATATTTCCCATACAATACGAAATGAACTTTAATAATGTAAAACCTTTGACATCGACAAAATCAGGTAAAAAACTATTTATCGAAACGTACGGATGTCAGATGAATGTTGCCGACAGTGAAGTGGTAGCCTCTGTGATGGAGATGGATGGTTATGGAGTAACTTACGAAATGGATCAGGCTGATGCTATTTTCATTAATACATGCTCCATCAGAGATAATGCTGAGCAAAGAGTTATGGGACGCTTGCAACAACTGACTGCAATGCGAAAAAATAATCCTGATTTGATTATTGGCATTATTGGTTGTATGGCCGAAAGGGTAAAGGATCAGCTTTTTGAAAAAGGCGCTAACATTGTAGTAGGACCAGATGCCTACATGGATTTACCTAATTTAATTGGAATGGCTGAAAATGGCGAAAAAGCCATTAACGTAGAATTATCTACCAATGAAACATATGCTGATGTTGTTCCATCAAGAATTAGTAAAAATCGAATCTCAGGATTTGTTTCTATTATGCGAGGCTGCAATAACTTCTGCTCATACTGCATTGTTCCATACACACGCGGAAGAGAAAGAAGCCGACAACCCGAAAGCATTAAAAGAGAAATTCAGGACTTACAAGATAAAGGCTTCAAAGAAATCACCCTTTTAGGCCAAAATGTTAATTCTTATAACTGGACGGGAAATGAATGCAATAAACTTAATTTTCCTGGCCTGTTGAATTTTGTAGCAGGTAATTTTCCTGATATGAGAATAAGGTTTACCACCTCGCATCCTAAAGACATGTGTGACGAAACCTTAAAAGTAATGGCTAAACATCCAAATATTTGCAAGCACATTCATTTACCGTTACAATCGGGAAGTAGTAAAATACTTAAACTAATGAACCGCAAATACGACAGGGAATGGTATATGGAACGTATCTCTGCTATTAAAACAATACTGCCCGAATGTGGTTTATCGACAGATGTATTCTGTGGTTTCCATAATGAAACAGACGAAGATCATAAAGAGACCCTTAATCTAATGAAATGGGTTGGTTATGATTCCGCATTTATGTTTAAATATTCTGAGCGTCCAGGAACCTATGCAAGCAAACACCTTGAAGACAACGTGCCAGAAGAAGTTAAATCAAAACGCTTACAGGAAATAATTGATCTTCAAACTGAACTATCGATTAAAAGCAATAAAGCTGATATTGGAAAAACATATGAGGTTTTGGTTGAAGGTACATCTAAAAAATCGAAAGATGAACTATTTGGCAGAACCTCACAGAATAAAGTAGTTGTATTTCCAAAAGAAAATTACAAGACCGGTGATTTTGTTTCCGTTAAAGTAACAGAAGCTGGATCTGCAACTTTAAAAGGCATCTCAATAAAATAACCCATTATGAACGAAAAAATTAAAGAATTCAGAGAGTATCGATCGGCCATGAATGAAAAACTTCTGGCCGGTAACAACAAGGTAATTAAGCGAATTTTCAATCTTGATACCAACACTTACATGGAAGGTGCCTTATCAACCAAAGTAAAAGAAATGCTAGGTTTGGTAAGCTCTATGGTTTTACGTTGTGATGATTGTATTAAATATCATTTGGAGAAATGCCATGAACAAGGTGTTACAAACGATGAAATGATGGAAATCTTTTCCGTTGCCAATTTAGTAGGAGGCACCATAGTTATTCCTCACACACGAAGAGCCATTGAATACTGGGAATTATTACACGAAAAATAATAAAACTCCTAATAATATATTAGAAAGCACCTTAACAGGGTGCTTTTTTGTATTACACAAAAAAGCAGAAGACATTCAACCTTCTGCTTTTCTAATTTAAAATATTTTTAAATATAAAACCGGGAAGCGCACTTCCCGGTCTTTCCTTTACTAATTAAACCAATAATAGGTCATCAGAAAAGGGCTTTGGACGGTCACAAAAAAAGAAATACCTATCGAGTTCATGCTTTTTCATTGATTTAAGCACTCCCTCCTTCACATTAAACAGACTCAGCTGACTTTGATTCATCTCTGACAAACGCTGTACTGCCATTAAAGCATTCAATCCATCATCATCTACCTTCTCTACTTTTTCCAAATCCACAATTAAATTTGTGAATGGTCGCTTTAATATATCCATCATGCGAGATTTAAGATCACCAGAGTTTTTTAAATCTATGTTCTCCTCTTTCTCAAACGATACTAATGTGGTATTTTTAAAAACTTTAATATTCATGGCTTCGGGTATTTATGCCAATTCATTAAACAAGCCCCGTACCACAATTTATATATACTTGATTTACTGGTATTTAAATTTTACCCACCTATTCATTATTCCATTATAAAGAATGTATTCCATATTATGGACACTTTTTATCAATTTAAACTCCTCAAGCATTAATAAAAGCCTATATACTTTCTATTACCAATAGATTAAGCTAATTTTGCACCAAACATTTTATAGTATAACATGATAAATGAGTTAAACTTTGATTCGATTCGTCCTTATAAAGACAACGAAATACACGAAGTTTTTGAACGATTAAAGAACGAACATGATTTTTTAGAATTAATCAAGTTCCTTTATCCCAATTTTTCAACTGAAAATTTTCTTAAAAAGCTATTAAGTATCCAAAGTATAAATGAGTTTCAGGCTGAAGTCATTTATCCATATGTAAAAGAAGTTTTACGAACTACAACCAAAGGAATTACACATTCGGGCTTAACTGATCTTGATCCGAATGGTCATTACTTATTCATATCTAATCACCGCGATATTGTGTTGGATTCTGCCATCCTAAATATATTAATGGTAGAAAATAACTTTAACACAACAGAAATTGCTATCGGCGATAATCTATTGATATTTCCATGGATCACCGACCTGGTTAAATTAAATAAGACTTTCATTGTCAATCGCAATCTGCCTGTTCGTCAAATGATGGAAAGTTCAACCAGACTATCACATTACATCAGAAAAACACTTGCTGAACGAAATCAAAGTATTTGGATAGCCCAGCGAGAAGGAAGATCAAAAGATGGTGATGACAGAACTCAAATCAGTCTTTTAAAGATGATGAATATGAGTGGAACGGGAACTTTTGCTGAGAATTTTGGCGAATTAAATATTGTACCTGTTTCTATCTCGTACGAATATGATCCGTGTGATTATTTAAAGGCTCTGGAGTTTCAAATGAAAAGAGATAATCCGGAATATAAAAAGTCGCAGGCGGATGATTTAAAACACATGGGCGCCGGATTAAGAGGTAGAAAAGGTCGTGTTCATTTTGGTTTCGGAAAACCCATTAACCATAGTCATTTGCAAAAATTAAATGAATTACCTAAAAACGATCAGTTACAAGAATTAGCAGAAATGATTGATCAGCAAATTCACAATAACTACAAATTTTTCCCAGGTAATTTTATAGCTGATGATTTATTTACCAATCATACCAGACACACTAAAAAATACACAGAAGAAGATAAATCCATCTTTTTGGGCTATTTAGATGAACATTTGTCTCGAATTGATGGCGACAGAGATTATCTTCATAATGTACTTTTAGAAATGTATGCCAACCCGGTGAAGAATTTTTACACATCAGACGAGAAATAATAAATTTATATAATGCAAAAAAAATCCGCAAGATGACTCTTGCGGATTTTTTTATGCTTTTGCGTTTTTTTACTTCTCTTTTAAAGTCAACGCAATATTTAATTCTTCTAATTGATCAGCACTAATTGGCGAAGGAGAATCAATCATTACATCGCGACCAGCATTATTTTTTGGAAATGCAATTACATCACGAATAGAATCTATCCCAGCAAACAAAGCTACTAATCTATCAAATCCAAATGCTACACCACCATGAGGAGGCGCTCCATACTTAAAGGCATTCATCAGAAATCCGAATTGAGCTTCTGCTTCTTCTTCAGTAAAGCCTAGCAGCTTAAACATTTTTTGCTGTAACTCATCATTAAAGATACGGATGGAACCACCACCTATCTCAACACCATTAATCACTAAATCGTAAGCATTAGCTCTTACTTTTCCAGGATCTTTTTCCAACAAATCGAAATCTTCGGTTTTTGGAGAAGTAAAAGGATGGTGCATCGCATAAAAACGCTCAGTATCTTCATCCCATTCCAATAATGGGAAGTCTACAACCCATAGTGGAGAAAATGAATTTTTATCTCTTAAACCTAATCGAGAACCCATTTCAAGGCGCAACTCACATAGTGCATTTAACGTTTTATTTAAAGCTCCTGCCAAAATAAGAACCAAATCACCAGCCTTTGCATTAAACTTCTCACCTAACGCTAATAGTTGATCCGCATTAAAAAATTTATCAATGGATGATTTTACCGATCCATCAGCATTGTATTTAATATAGATCAAACCTCCAGCTCCGATCTGTGGTTTCTTAACAAAATCTGTTAACTGATCCAACTGCTTGCGTGAATAATCAGCACAACCATTAGCACAAATACCTCCAACATAATCAGTCGTGCTGAATAATTTAAATTCAGAGTCCTTAACGTCTTCGGTGATATCAACAAACTTCATTTCAAAACGGGTATCAGGCTTATCTGATCCATAATACTTCATGGCATCAGCATATGATAATCGTGGAAATTCGTAATCTAGTTCAATACCTTTTATGGTTTTGAATAGATGTTTGGTCATCCCTTCGAATGTATTTAAAATGTCATCTTGCTCTACAAACGACATCTCACAATCAATCTGCGTAAACTCAGGTTGACGATCGGCTCTTAAATCTTCATCACGAAAACATTTTACAATTTGAAAATAGCGATCAAAACCACCTACCATCAATAACTGCTTAAACACTTGTGGTGACTGAGGCAAGGCATAAAATTGTCCTTCATTCATGCGAGAAGGTACCACAAAGTCACGTGCTCCTTCAGGAGTAGACTTTATTAAGACAGGTGTTTCTGTTTCAATAAAATTCTGTGTATTTAAATAATTACGGATTTCGAAACCCATCTTATGACGTAGAACCAGATTATCTCTAACTGGTGCTCGACGTAAGTCAAGATATCGATATTTCATTCGTAATTCATCACCCCCATCTGTGTTATCTTCAATTGTAAAAGGAGGTAACTCTGATGAATTTAGAATTTTTAATTCTTCCACCAAGATCTCAATTTCTCCTGTTGGAATTTTTGAGTTTTTACTACTACGTTCCGCAACAACACCTTTAACTTGAATTACAAACTCTCTACCCAAATCGTTCGCTTTCTCACATAATTCTTTATGCAATTCTTCATTAAAAACAAGTTGAGTAATACCGTATCTGTCACGCAGATCGATAAAAGTCATTCCTCCTAAGTTACGTACTTTCTGTACCCATCCACTTAACGTTACAGATAGGTCTAAGTGTTCCTTTCTTAATTCACCGCAGGTATGTGTTCTGTACATTGTAATTCTTTGTTTACTACTGCAAAAGTATAATTGTACGCAGTAATTCTCTCGTTTAAATTTAACTTTGCGAAAATAGTAAGAAAAAAGTAATTATATAGTCGTATAACAATCGGATTAATAATAAATATGGATCAAATAAACTTTTCTGACCAATACTTTATGAAACAAGCCTTCATAGAAGCTGAAAAAGCATTTCAAAAAGAAGAAGTACCTGTGGGAGCTATTGTTGTTTGTGAAGGACAAATAATATCTCGGGCTCATAATTTAACTGAAACACTAAACGATGTGACTGCACATGCTGAGATGTTAGCTATAACTTCTGCATCCGAATTTTTAGGAGGAAAATACTTAAATCAATGCACCCTTTATGTAACTCTTGAACCATGCACAATGTGTGCTGGAGCATTAAACTGGGCACAATTAAAAAGGCTTGTATTTGGTGCTAATGATGAAAAAAGAGGATATGAACGCTGCTCCCCAGTATTAACCCATCCAAAAACTGAAATAACAAAAGGCATAATGGAAGAAGAATGCAAAGAGATTATCCAGCGATTTTTTAGAAAGAAACGATAACCAATAAACACAAAAAAACCCGTTGCTCATGATTGAACAACGGGTTTTCCTAAAAAAGGGCGGCGACCTACTCTCCCACTTCTACGCAGTACCATCGGCGCTGC
>NZ_JAGUCO010000020.1 GCF_018271995.1 Carboxylicivirga linearis | reverse complement strand
ATAACACCCACTAAACGCAAAAACAGAAACCGCTCTTATATTCACATATAAGATCAGTTTCCATTTCAGCGCCTAGTTAACCGTTGTGGGTAATGAAAAACAACGCACTGCAAATAAGATGAAAAGATATAAGATTATAAATATCGCCATGATAATGTCACTAATTTTAATGACAATAAGTTGTAGTGACTCTTTGAATAGTAATTTAAAATATTCAGCACCTGAATTAAAAGGTTATTCATCTCAAAAACTTGATACTTTAAGTGACTTCTTAGATAAAAGCGGTACTTCATCAATGATTATTCTTGTTGACGGTGATGTAATTTTCGAGTATGGAAATACGACTAAAAAACACTTGATTCATTCGATTAGAAAATGCTTACTTAACTCATTGATTGGAATTGCAGTTGAACAGGGCAAGATTGACACTTCAATGACTTTAAAAGAATTAAACATTCAAGATATAGATACACTTTCTGCCACTGAACAAAATGCAAGAATAGCTGATTTATTAAAATCAAAATCGGGAATCTATCATCCTGCTGCTGCAATGTCTCAAGGTATGATTAACAGTCTACCAAAGAGAAATTCAGATAAACCAGGAACTTATTACTACTATAACAATTGGGATTTTAATACTTTAGGAGCAATTTTAGAGGAAAAGACTGTAGAAAGTATTTACGAACTATTTCTTAAAGAGATTGCAAATCCAATCGGTATGTCTGAGTATAAAGGTGAATATGTAGTTATCGATGGAGATGACGAAAATGTTGAGATGCCCAAAGTGGATGGATTTTATCAATACGAAAAGAGTAAATCAAAATACCCTGCTTATCATTTTAGAATGTCTACAAGAGATTTAGCTCTTTATGGACAACTTTATCTAAATAATGGAAAATGGAATAATAAACAGATTATCTCGGAAAGTTGGATAAAATCTAGTACAACACCAACTTCCATCTATAATGAAAAATACAATTTAGGATATGGTATGTTGTGGAAACTAAGGTTAACTGATGATAAAAAAGACATCGTTTCATTCTATCATACAGGTGTAGGAATACATATGCTTGCAATATATCCTGACTATAAAATGGTTTTGGTACATAGAGTTGATACTGAAAACGATTATGATTATGAAAAAAACAATATTTATAAAATGCTTGGACTTGTAATGAATTCGAAAATTGAATAATGATAAAATCACTACCCACAACAATAAATATAGGTCATTTGGCGGATAGTACTAAATTTGAGCATGTTAACATTTAATAAAATGTACTGCGGTTTGATACTTTGGAGCCTTAAAATGCCAAACGCCCCATATTATCAACGTTGTGTGTAATGTAAAGAATCGTCCCAGAAAACAATAAAACCTAAAATAATGGCAGTAACTGAACCAATTAGAGAAGAAAAAGAAATCAAAAAAACTGCTACGATGATTGTTTATGAATTCATCGATTCAGAAAAGAAGATTCAAAAAATTAGTAAGGAAGTTTACCGACGAAGAGACTTAATAGTACATTATCCTTGGGGTTTTGATGGAAAAGAAAAGTACCCAAGCATTAATAAAATAATGTATGAGGGATTTGAAGGTAAATTACCTGTTGGTACAGTTAAAGTGGCAACGTTTGGTTATGGATTAAATAGTAAACTAAAACCAGTAGGTGATTTTATTGGGAAAGAGCTAAAGGTTGAAACTATTAGAATAATAAAAAAGGGTTCAGCAAAACTAGATTTAGCCAAAAAGGAAATACTTCTAACTGAATCAGATTTACGTAAACTATATGATATTTTTTCCGCTAAACTTGACCAACAATCTCAAGACAGAGCAAATTTAGCTCATCATTTATTGAAAAACATATTTCCAAAGGAAATTGAAGAAGTTGAACTTAAGTACGTAAAAAACTCAATAGCTGAAACTATTGCTACATGGGGAAGCTCAATTGATGAATTTTCAGACAAAGACAAAACTGCGATTAAAGAAATGTTTGATAAGTTATCTGTAACTGACGATTTCCTTTCTGCAGAAACATTATTAGATACAAAACAGAAATTAGATGCTAAATACATAGAAGATGTAATATCTGAGTATAAAACCTTAATGGGAAGAACAGCCGATTCTGATGCTACTGAAAAAAAATGGCAAGAGTTTTTAAATAAACATAATTGGATTTTTTCACATATATTTTCTTTCCCAATTATTCTATTTCAAGACGAAGCATACGTTGGAGGGAAAAACTTATCAAATAAAAATGGGAAATTGAATGACTTTTTAGTGAAGAACAATCTAACTGAAAATGTTGCATTCATAGAAATAAAGACTCATAAAACAGAATTAGTAAAAAAGGGGAAACCCTATCGAGGTTTAGATGTTTATGGTTTAAGTGATGACCTGTCTGGAGGGATTTCACAAGTTCTTAATCAAAGAGATAATTTCCAGAAACATTACTCTGTTATAAAAATGGAATCCGAAGAACCATTCGAGACCTATAATTCTAAGTGTGTTGTTTTAATGGGTGAGATTAAAAAATTGGATAAGAAACAATTGAGGTCATTTGAACTTGTACGAAGCAATAGTAAAGATGTTGAAATTTTGACATTTGATGAGCTTTTAGATAGAATTGAAAGTCTTCAAAAACTGATTCAAGGTAAGGTAAAACCTAAGCGAACTAAGAAAAAATAAACACTACACATAATCGAGTAGCCAGCCCCACTAGCAAACACTAGCAGGAAGAAGCTCTCACACCACGACTTTTTACTTTATAAAAAGTACGTACGGGTCTCGTACTGGGCGGTTCGACACGTATCAATACAATGCTCTTTATACCATTGCACCTTGATTGTAGTTTTGAATAGGGCTAGTAAACTCGAAGTTTATACCCCTCTAAAGAATTTCCAATTACGTATCGTTCAGCGCTTCATCAGGTAAGACTTCTGTATTATTCTTTACAGCTTGTTTCTCCTGACTACTATGGCGTCTGACTTCGGCATGAACTCAGCCGAACACTGACTGCTCCGCTCTACCAGCGCGTGGTTACGGAGCTCTCCCCAGGTAAGAGCACAATCCTTCAACCTATGCGTGCCGCATCTACTAACTAGGGATTATTGGCTTCGGGCTTTGCAATGATGTGCTTGCTTACCCTCCTTAACCAGCCTTATACGCGGTTTGACTGCGTCGATTTTCAATTCTGTTCGTCAGTACAGGTTTTTGTAGTCGATATTGCTCATTATTCAATCGCAATAGTCTTCACTCCCAAGGTCACCCCTGACCAGCTTGCAGCTTACTAACTGACTTCGCCAACTTGCCAGTAAGGGACTTTCACCCTCTGGATTATTTTGAGTACTTTGGTACTCGTGCTCATGCTGGGCACACACAATGGCTAACAAAGCATAAGCTTGCCGCAGGCGCAACACAAGCACACTGAGCATAGCCTGGCCGTTGAGGTGCATTAAGTGGTTCAAATATTATAACCTAAATAAAACCCAAAATATGAATGTTATAGAGAAAGAAGCAGAACAATTTTTCTTCAGACTATACAATAGTGGGATGGTAAATAATCTTGAAAATTTAAAATCAATTATTACGACAAAGTTATTTGACTTTAATCGCGATAGAGATAAGTTAGATTTCCTTAAGATAATTCGAGAAGAAACTATCAAAGATAAAGAAGAACATGCCAAAGGGTGTAATGGAAACTGTGGATACGAGAAAGAGCGAGAAATAGGAATCTTTGTTATTGACCAAGAAATTGATGATATAAATAGGTTCTATACTTATGAACCTAAAAATAAAGACAAGTTTGACGCAGAAGAAGAATCTAAATTGCATATCAAATTGAATGAGATTATAGAAAAACTTGAAAGACAGGGATGTGGCCAAGAGGTTATATTTAATGAAATTGAAGAATTAAAAAATCATTTTAATTTGGGTAAAACCAATTGGTTCCAGTTGCTGAAAGGGAAGTTGTTTGATTTATCCAACAAAACACTAGAGAAAGCTGTAATTAAAGAGATTTATGAATTTCTTAGTGATGGATATGATGCAGCAGTTAAAATAATAGAAAATTAATGACACCACATGTAGGGAATAAAGCATGGCTCGGTCGCCTCTTCCTGACTGTTTTGTATAAAAAATGGTAGTAGCTAATTTGTTTATATATCATTAAAAATCCCGAACAGGCTAGATCTTTATCCAGGATTTGAAAATATATGGATAGGTAATTAATCATAGTGTGAGTAATTAGACAAATCACCTATCTCTTCAAAATTCTTATGAAGGAAACTTCAAACATTGCTTAGAATTTCTCGTTCAAACCCAAATAAAAACCTTGCGCACCATATTCACCAAAAGCATAATCAATAGTAAGATTAGCTCTTGACTTTTTATTAATCATTACGCGTAAACCTGCTCCATAACCAATATCTAAATAATCCAACAGATTGATATTATTAGTTCTGCTGCTTGCTGTTGTTCCGTTTACAAAAACAACACCTCCTAAAGTTTCTTTATTCTTTTGCAACGGGAAACGATATTCAGTCTCAGCATACCAAAGATCTTCACCTCTGAATCGTCCCTGAGTATAAGCCCTTCCTGATGTTCCGAATTGATCCCACCCAACAGAAGGTAAGTCAAGGTATGGTACGTCGCCCGAAGTTACAAACCAACCATAGGTCCAAAAACCTAACATATGCCGTGGACGCTCCTCACTAAAGTGAACGTAATCGCGATATTCAGCCCATAATATGCTTGATGACTGATCACTTCCCAAAAACTCAGGATTAATCCGAAGATTAACAAATGCATATCTACCTGAATATGGATTGATGGCATTATCTCTACTATCGAATAAAACATTTAACGATACCCCTGAAGTTGTATACTCAGTATCAGAAAAACCTTTAGCCTTCTGGTACAGATAATGACTTGTTAATACTGGTGGATCACTTTCCAAATCAAGTAGATTATCAACAACCTTATAATGATAATCGAAATGATAACCTACACCATAAAATAATCGTGTATCCTGATGTTTCCTCAGCAACGTTTGATGAAGCCTTAAAAAGTTAAACTCCATTTGTTGAGCTGTTTTAATCGTTTGACTAAACTGATTATCATCATACTCAAATCCGCCATCTACTACTTTATTGGAATTGGGGCCTGTTCCTAAACCAAATGTTGGCTGCGATGTAATAAAATATCTCCAGTCATTAAGAAGGTTCCATTTATCATTACTAAAAAAAACATTGGTTTTGGCCGTAATAATTAGTTGCTTATTGGTAGTGTAAATTACCGTACCTAACCCTGAAGAAATACTGGTATTTAATTTGTCACCCATATACCAACTAGCTCCGGGCGCTAAACCATACATAAAACCATTGGTTGGATTAGAAGCAATTACTGGCAGGGGAATGATTGAAAGATTTTTCTCTTTCTTATCCTGAGATTTTATACTATTAATACTTATAAACAAGGAGAGGCAAACAAGTAATATTGTTCTATTTGTTTTCATAAGGGTAGAGTTTGTTGAATAGTAAAATGTAAAAGTAGAACATTAAACAGATATATTCAATCCCTAACCCAGCATCATATTAAATTGCCACTTAACAATATTATGAAACGAAAAAGCTCACAAACACGATGGTTTATGAGCTTTTGACTTGTTTTGATTTTTTTATCGTCGGGGTACCAGGACGATACACCTCTACCATAAACCGTTTATTATCTTAACCTTACTAATCTATAATTGCTGAGGTCACCTTGCAGGTCACCCACTCTCGTAAACCATTGTTTACCAATTCAATAATACAAAATATTAAAATCATATGCAATAAATGACACTAAAACATTTCTAAAAAAATAGCATCAAAACATTTACTCTAATCAATTATATCCATATCAAATAAACAGGAATATCTTAGGTCTATTAAATGATTAAAGAAATTGTTTCACTTTGATCGACCATTAAATACAGACTGTATAAGGCTAAGTATTTTATTGATTAACATGATAAACCCAGTTTATATGAGATACAGCAATTAAAATTTGATTTCTTAACGCATTACATATTTGACAATCAATTAATTATCATCACTTTTTCCGTTACAGATTCTTTCCCATTTATAATCTGTAAAAAATAAATCATAGCTCTTTTCCTTTTTACTAAGGCAGATTCAAATAGTGACAAGTTGGCCAATAATGGTGTGATCTTTACTTCTGTGAGATTTTAATGGTATCTATGTATTATTTAGTAAGGGTTTGAGGACTTCGTCATTTTGAAATTTTAAACATAGAGTTAATTCGATAAAATCCAAACAATTCACAACCTGAGAGCTTCTTCACTTCATATACCTTAGGCTGTTATAAAGTATTTTTATATCCCTCTTGAATTTCTTGAAAAAACACTTGTCTAAAAAAAATGACAACGCTTTCCACGCAGGAATAAAAAGTGGTTGTTTTGATCGTCCAGACAACTTAGTTAACTTTGGGTCAACTCAATTGGTTATGAAATCATATGAAGCGAGACACTTTCCTATTAGTATTTAGAAGAATTATTATAACGACAGAATAAATATTTTAAACTTTACAAATTACACATGAAAAAAATGAAATTTATTTTGATTGCTGCCATCACTTTGGGAGGTATAACAGCATGTCAAAAAGAAGATTCTACACCAACAGAAAAACACCTTGTATTGAATTTGCAACCTGATGGTGAAACTGGTAAGGATGCTGTTTTTAGTAAAATAAAGCCAGATAATAATTACGGTGATCTAAAAGACATTCATCTTTATGCCTGGACCCAGAATGGCGGTACAAATATAAACAGGGTAGCGATCGATTTTGATTTATCGGCTATTCCTCAAGAAGCACAAATAGACAGTGCTTTCTTGTCTTTGTATTTCGATGATGATTCTAACTATGGAACTGAACATAAAGGAGACAATAGTTTCATGATTCAACGAATTACGTCCGACTGGGATGAATCAACTATTACCTGGAACACTCAACCAAACACTACCGAAGTTAATCAGGTAAACGTTTCAAGTGCATCATTACCAACACAGGATTTTACAGATATTAAATTAACCGACCTAATTATTGATTTATTTGAGAACAAGGATAATAGACATGGTTTAATGCTTAAACTGGAGAATGAAGTGGTATACAAGTTATTGCTGATTGCATCCAGTGATAATCCTAATGAGACCATTCGACCTAAATTGGACGTGTATTACTCGATTACAGAATAGTAAATACACTGGTTGATCTCAACAGAAGCGAGTAATTGATTTCATATGGAGTCTCAAATGTTGCTTATCAAACCCGACAATCGACAAGTTGTAACCTAAACTTCATTTTTTCCATCCACCCTGATTAGTATCAATCCCCCAAAGAAGTACGACAGTAATCGTACCTCTTTAGGGGATTTAGCTAGAACAAATTTTGAAACTGGTGTAAAACCAGTAAAGAATATTCACACAGTATTAATGACAATAATAAATTAAACATTTTCAAGCTGCTTTATTTTCTCAGTTCGATAATTATAGGGACTGGAACATCTAAAATATTACATAGGATTAAAACTCATTACATGTAATTTTCGGGAATATTTTCACAATAAATAATTCTACTTGAAATAACTTATTAAAAATATGGGTAGTATGAGACTGCTTCTTATTTAGTTCAAAATCTAAAAGCAATATCTAAATTATAAGAAATAAAATTAACACCTCTGTTAATTTCGCCTTATAAATTATCTCTAAATTCAGTAGGTGACATTTTAAATTGTTCCTTAAAACATTTCGTAAAATATGACGGAGACGAAAATCCAACCTGATAGGCAATTTCTGAGATTGCCTTTTCACTACGCCTTAATAATACCATAGCCTGCTTTAACTTTATCTGGGTTATAAATTCACTGACCGACAGTCCGGTAATTTTTTTAATTTTTCGATATAAATGAACCCTTGACAAGCCCAATTCGCTGCTTAAATCTTCAACATTTACTTTTTCACTATATTCATTATCCAATACTAAATCACTTATCCTCTGAAGCAACCTCCTATCTATTTTGCTAATTCCTTTATCTTCCTTGGGATTAATTAAAGTCGCCTGATATTTTTCTTGAATTTTTCTCTGGGCATCAATTAGTTTCCTTACTCTTAAAATCAGATGCTGCTTATTAAATGGTTTAGGAATATAACTATCAGCACCTTCTTCCAACCCTTCCAACAAATGTTCAAGAGATGATTTGGCTGTAAGAAGCACTATTGGGATATGGCAAAACCTTAAATCACTCTTCACTTTTCTGGTAAGTTCCAGTCCATCCATTTTGGGCATCATCACATCACTAATAATAATATCCGGGCCCTCTTCTTCAATTATCTGGAGAGCTTCAACACCGTGTTCTGCTTCTAATATGATATAATGATTTAAATCAAAGCAAGTTTTAATGTAATTTCTCACATCAGGTTCGTCTTCGACGATGAGCAATACTGCTTTCTCTTCATTGAGCAGATCTAATGTTTTTTCTGTTCTAATATGATCTTCTATTGTATTCGTTTCCTGAAAATCTGCATAAACCGGCGAAATAAAATTCTGTTTTTGCATATTTATTGAAATCATTTCTTCCTCTTTTAAATGAGTATTTCCTAATGGCAGTTTTATTATAAATGAAGTGCCAACATTTAACTCACTTTGTACTTTAATTTCACCCTTATGCAATAGAATTAACTCTTTAGTCAATGACAAACCTATTCCTGAACCGTCATAGGAGTTACTTTTATTTACCTGATAAAACCGATCAAATATCTTTTCTAATTCATTGGTAGGAATTCCCTCTCCATGGTCTTTAACTTCTATTTTGACCATATCTTCCTCACCAGTAATAATAATCTGAATGCGTTCATTTTTTTGTGAAACTTTTATCGCATTTGAAAGAAGATTGAACATGACTTTATCCATCTTATCCCAGTCGAACCACACTTTTATTTTTGGATCATAACAAGTAATTTCCAAGCTAATTTGTTTCTGCTTTAGTACATCTGAAAAACATTCCTTAATTCCCTTCATAAAGTCCAGCAATACATACACCCCTGCCTTCAATTGCATTTTACGGTTTTCAATCTTCCTGAAATCCATTAACTGATTAACCAGACGTAACAAGCGAACTGCATTCCTGTATATAATTGAAAGTTCTTTATTTAATTCCGATTTTGCATCTGTTTTAGTAATCAAACTCTCTAATGGTCCTATTATCAAAGTTAAAGGAGTTCTGAATTCATGAGAGATATTGGTATAAAAACTCAATCTTGATTGTGTTACTTCCTCTAATTGTTCAGACATCTGTTTAAGATCAACATTCTGCTTTGAGATAGACTCTTTTTGCTTTTCTAATCTATAATTAGCTATATTCTTATTCTTCAGAGCAATGAAGAGTAATATAATTAAAACGATAACTAAAACCAGGGAAAAAAGTAATACAAAAAGTAATAGGCGTTGAGTCTTGTATCGTCCTCCTAATAAATCTAACATATCTTTAGATCGGACAATGTCATTCTGAAGATTTTGAATGGTATTATACTGAAGACGGGTTATTTTAACATTTTGATTATTAATTAGCGTTGTTTGTAATAAATTATTTTTATTAAATAGCTGTTTTGAAAGTATTTTTGATGCCAATACAATAGCTTCCTTACCTCCAGTTGGATATATAAGTGTGGCATCTATTACATTCTTTTCAACCAATTCAATTCCTCCACCCGCTTCCGGTGAACCATCAATTCCTACAATAACAATATCATTATCAGGCATAACCTGCCTGACTACTTCACTTGCTGCAGCAGCCAAAAAATCGGTATGCGCATAAATTGCACTAATTTTTGAATTACTTTGTAGTTTAGATGGCAAACTATCAAGTACCACCTTGTTGTTCCAATTGGAATATACTTTATCTATAATTTTTAGGTGAGGATATTTAGAAATTACCGTTTCAAATCCAACCATCCTTTCAATAGCCGGTGATGAATTTAGCGAACCTAATATCTCAATAATATTCCCTTCCCTTTTTAATTTATCCGCCAGATAAGTCCCTGCGGTATTTCCTATTAGCACATTATCACCACCCACATAAGCCGTGTAATTGTCTGAATTGGTTTTTCTATCAATCAAAATTACCGGAAGCCCACTTTGATAAACTTCTTCCACCAGAGGTTCAATTGCATCAATTTCTATGGGAGCTACTATCAATAAATCAATTCCTGCAGCTACTAATTCTCTTATTTGTCTAATTTGGAGCTCAGCATCATCTTCTGCATTCTTAATGATCATCTCCATATCGTTGTGAAATATCAATTCGCGATACATTTCACTTTCCATTTGGGCGCGCCAATCACCAGAAGAACATTGAGAAAAACCAATCAAATATTCCTGATTTGCATATATTGACAAAGAGAACAATAAAGCAATTACAAGAAAGATACTTTTATATTTTAATGTATCCATACCAGGTAGTTTAAACCATTAAAAAATTGAAATACATTATTTACTAAGGGCATCAACAGGTTCTTTTACTAAACGTCATCTAATATAAAAAAAATGCAGCAAGAAACCCTTACTGCACTTTACACAACTATTTATTTCATTTTTATTTCGTCTTATTATTTTTAATATTAAAAAATTCTGCCTCCCGAATTTTAACACTTCCAAGACTTGAGAACAATGACAACTGGTTAAAGGGATCTTGAGGAAAGATAGTGTTCGTCATTACAAATTTCCCATCATCTACAAAAACCTCAATAGAAGAAGCATCGATAATAATTTTCATTTTAACCTGCTTCTGAATGGTATAATCACCCGTAATCAGGCTCAGGTATTGAGGGTTTGAAAAGGCTTTACAAACATTGGTACGATCCATAAAGAATTTCTTTGACAACATATTATATCCCAACTTTAATTCTTCTTCCTCGTCATTTCTTAGAAGCAGTCCAAATGCTGTAGTATGTCCATTTTGAGATGCTTCTTGCGGCTCGAAGACAAAGTTTAATTCACAGCTATTCAAATCCAACTCTTTTATATCAATAGGAACTTCACCAGACAATAAGGTTTCGTAATCCATTTGATGTTGTTCTTTAAGCACATTAAATTCCTTAATCGGATTGGAGACTATAATAATATCATCCTTCTCTTGTACTAATTTCAACTCTCTGGGCAAGGTCATTGCACTTCTCCAACTTTCTGTAGGTACTTCCTGTGCGTATTGCCAGTTACTCATCCACCCAATAAACAATCGTCGCCCGTCTTCTTCAGGTATGTCAGACCAGGTCACGCCTGCATAATTATCCATTCCCCAATCTAACCATTTAGCTGTGTCCACATCAGGTTGAAAAGAACTGCCATCAAAATCTCCTACAAAATACTGCGTAGCAGATCCTCCATTAGGTCCTCCGGGATTGATACTCACCAATATTATCCATTTAGTTATATCGCTTCCTTCAAGTTTTAACGGAAATAAGTCCGGACATTCCCATCCACCTCCTTGAGCAACTGTATCTCTCATAAAGTCACTTTTAAAAGACCACAATTTCAAATCTTTTGAAGCATAAAATTTTACCCGGTCGCCAGCAGCTAATATCATAATCCATTGTTCTGATTCCTCATGCCAGATAACTTTAGGATCTCTAAAATGTTTTAACTCCGGATTGGGTAAAACAGGATTGTTTTTATACTTCTTCCAGGTTCGTCCTTTATCTAAACTATATGCAAGTGCTTGAGTTTCGAAGTTATTAGCGCCGGCTCTTTCTGCCTCCATATTATGATAGGTATAGATAGCCACCATTGGCGGATTCTCTTTTGATCCAAACCCGGTTGTATTTTCCCAGTCAATCACTGCACTTCCTGAGTAAATATATCCAAGTGAATCGGGATATAAAGCTATAGGAAGATGTTCCCAATGAATTAAATCCTTACTCACAGCATGTCCCCAATGCATTGGTCCCCAAACGGTACTATCCGGATAATACTGGTAAAACAAATGATATTCTCCTTCATAATAAACCATTCCATTGGGGTCATTCATCCAATTAGCCTGAGGTGTAAAATGAAATTGTGGTCTATACTTCTCGTTTGCTGTTGGTACACCTGAAGACTTATTATCATTACAGCTAAATAATAGAATCGTAAATAATAATAAGCCTATTCTGGCTAATTCATTTTTAATAATCATTTCTCAACATTTTATCTTTTACTTAAACTAAAACACTATCTATATAACCTGAATTCAAAGATGTGATTTGAATTCAGGTTATTAAATTGATTTAAAGGAATCATCATCAAAACCTAAAACTTCCGTAACAAAAAACTTTGAGAGCGAATATTACACTTGAGTAAATTCTAGTGTATCATTATTTTTTTAATGATATTACCCTTTTCTGTTTCAACTTTAATAATATATAATCCACTACATAAGTTTTGAGGCTCATCCATACTTAGCTCATTTCCAACACCCTCAATTGTCTCAATGACTTTCAGATTACCCTGAATATCATAGATCCTCACAGTCACAGCTCCTGTTTCCAATCCTTTTATTATTAATACATTTGATCGATTAACAAAGATCTCAGCATTATCTATTTCCATAGATTTAGCACTTGTAGGTGTACAACTAATACATTCGCAAGATTCCCAGCTAATAGTTGGCAGTACTATATCTTCTGTAACTTCGAACCAATGCACGTTTGTTTGAGTACCGTCCCATGGATTTGTAAAACAAGATCCTGTTCCTGTTCCTTCTTCTCCATTAGCTTCATTACGAAATTCGCAATTCCATCCCACTACACCTCCAGTAACTTCAAACCGGTAATCAATCCAGCCTTCCTTTTGAACTGTTGTTGACCAGATATTTGTTCCAGGCTCATTTGTTAAAGTAAGCGCTCCATTCCACGAATTAATTCCACCTCCCATTACTACAGCCTCGTAATCAGAACCTGCATAGGATGTCATATCTATTGAAATGGTGACATTATGGGGTTGTGCATTGACAACAATACTTAAAACAATGAATACAAGAGTAAATATTAGATTTTTCATTTTTCTTTACTTAAAAAATTAAACATAGATATTAATGTTAGCTAGCTACTTATTTATACTTATAACTTATCTCCTATTTTGTATACAGAAAGTTTTGAAATGTCTATTATACCTTCATCTACAAAAATGGTCCATGGATTCTTATCCATTTTGTAAATACGGTTGGTAAAAGCTACGTTATCATTTACATAAACCACACAAATTGACTTTTCAATGACAATCTTTATATCGAAAACCTTATCATCCGGAACAATAAGGGGAGTAAAATTTAATTCGGTTGTATATGAACCTGTTGAATAATTTGACTCTTTATTTAAAAACAGAGATGGCATAGACCATCTGTTGGTAGAAGTCAGATCAAAAGCAACAGAATAAACTTCAGATAAATCATTACATGCACCAAAAGAAAAACCAAAACTATTAGACTGTGATGCATCAATGGTTAATTCAATCTTTACAGGAACAGTATTTCTATTAAATAAAGCGTAAGATCTTTCATCAATATAATTCAATACATAGGCTCCATCATCTTCAGTTACATCACCTTGAGACTTTAACATTGAATATGGAGTCTGCGTGTTAAATTTATTATCCACCTCATCTGGTATCATTGGATATAACTTTCCACTGGATTGTTGAACCAGTTTATGGGTTATTAAACTTCCTGCCCAATCCAATTCGTTATTACCATTTACTTCCTGACCTGTTGAACACCATCCTGAGATATAACGATCAATACCATTAGAAGCTGTTTTTCCGGCATAGAAATACAATCCGTCTATAGTTTCATGGTGACCGCTTGCATCTTCACAACGTACCCAAGGGCCATCAGGACTATCTGATACTCTGTAGAATGTTTTTCTGTGTTCATCCCTGTTAATTCGTGAGAATACCAAATACCATTTATCTCCCATTTTAAAAATATCGGGACACTCCAGAATTTCAGCATCAGAATTAAAATCAGTAAGTGGTGAAATTAAATCCCAATTTTCAAGATCTGATGAAGAATATCGGACTAATACACCTTTACCATCCTTTATGGAGGTGACCAACATTACATAGGCAGATCTTGTTGGATCATAATACACGCATGGATCACGGAAATTATTTTTATCATATCCATCCGGAGCTTCAAAAGTAAATGAAGGAACCTTTGTAAAGGTCTTCATATCAGTTGAAGTGGCCAGCATTACTTTTTCAGCTGGATATAAACTACCATTGTGGCCGGTATAAAAACCATATAACTTCCCCTCTGAATCCTTTATAAAACTTCCTGTTCCCAAATACGCTTCCTGAGAATCGGCTGTTTCTGTAGGTATTGCCTCATTAAAACCAGTAAATGTGCTATAATCGATTGTTGTGGTACTGTAGATTGGATGCTCTGTTGTTGATCCATTTCTCCAATCTTGTAAATAATACAAATAATATTTATTATCATCCTGATTAAAATATGGCATTGGATCTCCCACATAACCAATCTGAGGTTTGTAAAATGTAGAGTAACCACCACTCTCAACAACTGACCTGCATGTTGTTGTTGTGTCTACAACTATCGGAACCTCCTCTTTATCATTTCTCCCATCTTTAGAACAACTTGAACTTAAGAATAGAATTATCTGCAATAATAATAGTGGTAGAATCTTCATAACTTGTATTTTTATTAGCGGACGGGATATTCCCATCCGCATATTTCAATTTTTACTCTATTGGATGTGCTTTTACTTCATCCCAATACATTGTCTGTGTTTCAAAACCTGTCTCAGGAGTATGTGGCATCACAAGAATATTATTTATCACAGCAGTACGAGCCTCTGGGATTACAAATGTTAGCTCTTGCCATTCGCCCACATGATCAGCTGAATATTCAGCATGCAACCAATCCTTGTTAAGTTCGCCGGCTTGCTGTATTTCAAGCTGAACATCTCCTGCTACATCTTTCAATACCATAACTGTTATACTTCCATAAATGGCTGGATCAACATTTACCTGATTCGCATTCCATAACACTCCACTTGTCCATGGTCTTCCTCCATCATCTGTACCTGTGTTTGTACGAAGCAGTGAAACACAGGTAGGTGTTGAATTAATACCATCGGTTACAGGATTTACTGTTCCATTGTTGACTGAACTTGCAATAGATTCCCATTTTGGAGATACATCCTCTCCATTGTAAAGTACCAATATAGGTGTAGGTGCTTCACCTAAAATAACTGTTACTTCGTAATTGAACACCGAACCAAGATAATTCAAAGTATAGGTTACAGGATTTGTAAAATCAACTGCAGTCCCAGCTTGAGGCGCTATAGTAGCACCATCTGTATATTCTACAATAGGAATCAATGAGGTAACATCAGTACCCTCAGGTAAGTAAATCAAAATGGTTTTATTTTGCTCATCGATGTTAGCTTCTACTGATCCAATTTTAAAACTTGTTATCTTAGCTCTGGCAACATCAACATTTACTGTATACTTTTGATATAAATCAGTATTTGTTACAGTATATGTTACATCAAGTAAATTACCATTTGCATCTGCAAAATCAATTGACTCACCACTACCAGGTGTTATTTCTGCACCATTTGCAATAGTTATTTCCGGGGATAATCCTGTCAGATCAGATCCCGAAGGAAGAATTACAGAAATAGTAGAGTTCTCTTCATTTATTGTACCCTCTACTCCATTCACTACAAATGAATGAATACTTGTGTCTCCTGAAAAATCCAGGCTTTCATTAGCATCCTCTTCGCAGGAAAACAAAGCTACTGATAACAGGATAATGATAAATTTATAAATATTGGTCTTCATAACATTCTTCATAATTAAAATCCATAATTTTGCTCATAACTACCTTTACTATAATTAATTTGCTGAATAGGAACAGGAACATACTCATTCTTGTTCTTTTCAAATTCAGCTCCTTGATAATAAGTATGGTCAGTAGCTTCTCCTAAATAATATGCATTCATTACTTCATCAGCAATACCCCAACGAACCAGATCAAAGAATCTACTTCCTTCCATTGCTAATTCAAGACGGCGCTCCCACCTTAAAGCTTGTCGGGCATAGTCTTGAGTCCAGTTGCAGTTAACACCATCCTCATAAGCTTGTATATCCAGGTTATTTGCAAAACTGATTAAGGATGTACTCACTTTTGCCCTATTGCGCACCTGATTAATTAAAGGCAGTGCATCCTGATAGCTACCAGTCTCAATTAAAGCCTCAGCTCTCATTAACAATACATCTGCATAGCGAATAACAATATTGTTTTTGGAGTTAGCATACCAAGGACCGGTTTTAATATAATATTCACTGGCCGGATCTACATTTTCTTTTAAGGATGAGAAATAACCATACATTCCAGGATTACGTGATTGATTCACCTCATAATTTACATCGGTATATTTATATGGTTTACCGGGAATTGCCACCGTATGAAATAACCTTGGATCTACTTTATCTGTGCTTTCACTATAATTCTCATCATTGAAAGAATCAAACATAGGTAAACCATCTTTAGTTTTAAAAGCGTTAACCAGATTCTGACTAGGCTTATTAAAATCACCCCCTGGTGTTGGTGTAGTGAGTGCATTTCCCATATTCAATCTCCCAAAAGTGGTACCATCATCTTGAGAGAATTGTATAGCGAATAATGATTCTTGTCCGTTTTCATAACTTCCTGGAAGAAAATTATATGCAAAATCGTTCTCTAATTTATAAGGAGATGTCATTACGTAAGCTGTTAAATCAATAACTTTTTGTAAGTCATCCTGATCTATTGTAGATACATTATGCATTTCATCTTGCCTATAAGCCTTATACAAATACACTTTTGCTAAATATGCTGCAGCTGCAAACTTATTTGCTCGCCCAACCTCATCTTGTTCTTCTGGTAAATTATTATAGGCATACTCAAAATCGTCAGCTATCTTTTGCCATAATTCATCATTTGTCCATTTTACATTTGAAAGTTCAGATATATCCTCAGGAGACATAGTTTCATCCACATAAGGTACCATCTTAAATAAAACCTTTTGAATAAAATGCATATGCCCTCGTAAGAAACGCATCTCTGCAATTCTTTCCTCTTTATTAGACATTTCTTCCTTGCTAATATTATTTAATAATTTAAGCGCCAGGTTAGCTCTTGAAATAGCTACATAATTTCTATACCAAAAAACATCAGTGTACCAGGTTTCGTTTCCTATTGATGGAGAAGATATTTCCAGAAAATGTAAAAAATCACCGTCATTCTGATCATTACCACCTTTATAGGCATCATCGGCTCTTACATTTCCATAATTCCATAGACTTAATGGCCGGTTAATTTCATCGTTTCCAATGGCAGCATAGGCTGATATTACCTGATTTTCAATTTGCTTCACTCCAGTTAGGTTATCTTCTGTAAGGGTTCCGTAGGATGGAACATCCAAAAAATCCTCACAGGAAATAAGATGAGTTGAAATAAGTATAAGAAACAACAGTTTATATATTTTCATGATTTCCATTTTTTAGATTTAGTTCTTAGAAAGATACATTCATCCCAAGTGTAAATGAGGTTGAGATCGGATAGGCTAAATGAGGATTCTCTGGGTCTAAACCTGTAAACTCTTTACTTTTTATGGTAAGTAGATTTTGTCCACTAATATAGAACCGAGCTTTTCCCATCTTTAGCTTCTGCAATACACCATCTGGTAGTGAATACCCTAGTTGTAGCATCCGTAATTTCAGGTAGGATCCCGACTCCACATAATATGACGAGGTCCGTTTTTCGTTGTTTAAATCACTATATGACAAAGCAGGAATATCAGACCCTGTATTTGTGGGACTCCAGGCATTCAACACACGTGTTCCTTTATTAGACCCTAATTCATCAACAG
Organism: Carboxylicivirga linearis; assembly: GCF_018271995.1. GTDB lineage: Bacteria > Bacteroidota > Bacteroidia > Bacteroidales > Marinilabiliaceae > Carboxylicivirga > Carboxylicivirga linearis. The sequence goes on along the minus strand of NZ_JAGUCO010000020.1, from coordinate 86,807 downwards.
CCCAAAAATCGGTAAACCTTTTCACTGAGTTATAAACCTCATTCCCATAAACACCTTGTATAAAAGCTGTAAAATCAAATCCTTTGTACCCCAAACCTATATTTAAACCGTATTCAAAATCAGGATGAGGATTTCCGATCCAGGTGCGATCATTTTCATCAATAACATCATCATCATTCAGATTTGCATACCTGATACGTCCTAAGCCTTTACCTGTTTGATTCACATAATCATCTACCTCCTCCTGAGATTGGAACAAACCGTCAGCCACATATCCATAATACGAATTAATTGGTTTTCCAAGGATATTATCTGTTGTGCCATTCCCTCCATAACTATTAACAACACTTTCTGGCAATTTGGTAATCTTATTTCGATTTCCGGATACATTCGCAGTAATATCATATGATAAACCAAAGGATGTCTTACTCTTGTAACCAATCGAAAATTCAACACCTTTATTTTCCATTGAAGCTCCATTCAACCAATGATCTCCTCCTTCACCAATAGCTCCTAAATAAGGTGGCTTAACCAAAATATCTTCTGTATCTTTTAAATAGAATTCAATACTACCAGTTAAATTCTGGTTAAAGAGGCCAAAATCAACACCGACATTTGTTTGAGTAGTCGTTTCCCATCTTATTTCATCATTTGCTCTTAGAATCAATTGATATCCTGACGGTAACAAGCCTGAATTATCACCATTGATATCATAGGCTGTACCTGTATTAATTCCGGCGCCTGTTTCACCAATATAATTGGCGATAATAAGCGTTCTGTTCGCATAATTATCTATCTCTTGATTACCAGTCTGTCCCCAGCCCACTCTTAATTTCAAATTAGAAATCACGCCTTTTGTTCCTTCCATAAAATTTTCCTGATCAATACGCCACCCTACTGAGAAAGCTGGAAAAGTTGCATACCTGTTCTCTTTACCAAACCTTGAAGAGCCGTCGCGTCTTAAAGTCGCTGATGCTAAATATTTATCTGCATAAGCATAGTCTATCTTCCCAAAGAAAGAATTAAGCTTATACCCCGTAGCTCCACCTGTAGAATACATTTCACCTACTCCTGCTGATGGCCACATATAGTCAGGATCCTCAACTTCATATGTTCGCCTTTCAGTTGAGAAATTAATATCAGAATGGTCAATCATCTCTGTTCCTAAAAGTATACTAAACTTGCTTTTATCAATCTGGAAATCGTAATTCATTGTGTTAGTCCAGTTCCATTTAAGTGAGTGGCTCTGAATAATTTTTGAAGACGTCAGGTCTGATCCAAGTCTCCCTCCAAAACTATATATAAGTGCACGTTGATAATAATTAGAATAGTCTAGACCAAAATTACTTTTAATATGGAGATTCTTAATTGGTTGTATATCAACAAAAGTATTTCCAAATAAACGCCAGTAATTGTATGGATTATCTTTATTCGCATCAAGTATTCTTGCTGGATTATCTCTGTCTCGCATTCCAGAGGTAACGCTACCCCAGTCACCATCAACCGTTTTTAATGGCATAACAGGTAAAGATAATATAGCCAAATCAAGTACACCACCTGGGGCTTGTAACTCAGACGTATTATTTATAGTCAGATTTTCACCAATTGTAATTATATCGCCTAAGATTTTACTGCTGGAATTTAAACGAGCCGAATAACGTTTAAACCTCGTTTCTTTAACCGTCCCAGTATTGTCGTAATAACCTAATGAAAAAAATGTATTAGACTTCTCAGTACCGTTACTAATTGATAAATTATAAGATTGTGCAAATCCTGGACGAGTAATAGAATTAAACCAATCTGTATCTGATGTTAACATGGTATTGGTTCCATCCCTAGCATCAATATACTTTGGTAGCTTCATTCCATTCAGAATCGGACTACCATCATTACCGTATTCATAATCATACAAATACCCAATTTGATTATTATTTGGATTTACACCACTATTTATCATGGCCTGCCACTGAGCTTGTCCAAATTGATTAGAATTCATCATATCAATGACTTCTCCATATTGCGAAAAGGTATGAAAGGTGTCAAAATTAACCTTTGTTTTTCCATCCTTACCTTGTTTTGTAGTTATAATAATAACTCCATTTCCGGCTCTTGAACCATATATACTAGCTGCTGAGGCATCTCTTAATACCTGAATACTTTCAATATCAGAAGGATTTAATTCATGCATTCCCCCTTTTGTTGGTACCCCATCAATAACATATAAAGGATCATTATTATTTAAAGTTCCGATCCCTCTGATTCGAACAGTAGAGGCACCACTTGGATTTCCGTCTGTTATAACATTTACACCTGGAATTCTTCCTTGTAATGCCTTTATGGGATTGTTCTCTCCCTGTTTCATTATTTCATCTACCTCAACCACAGAAACAGCACCTGTTAAATCAGCCTTTCGCTGACTTTGATAGCCCACTACAATTAACTGATCAAGATCTATCGATTCATTTTGAAGTGTAACATTAATAATTGATTGTCCATTTACTGGAGTTTCAAAAGTCTTCATCCCAATAAACCTGAATACCAACACTGCATCCTGAGAAACCACTAAGTTGAATACACCGTTTATATCAGTTATTGTACCGTTTGTTGTTCCTTTCTGGACGATATTTACACCAGTCAACGGTTCTCCTTTATCATCAGTAACCTTTCCATTTACATTTGTTTGTTGTGCAAATGTTTCAATTGAAAACAAGGATAAAAACAGTAGCAGTACCGATCCTGTAATAAATTTCCAATTCATTGATTTTTTCATAGCTTGATAGTTTGCTTTTTTACACTAATAAACTTTTAATTTCATCCAGATGATATTCTGGATTTGCGCCTTCTTTGGTAGCCACATAAGCTCCTGTTGCTGAAGCAAAATCCAAAGCTTTTATTGCATCTTCATCCTGCAAATAGGAAGATAAAAAACCTGCCAGAAAAGCATCACCTGCACCAACCGAATCAACCGTTTTCACCTTGTATCCTTTGTGCTTTAGAAACGCTCCATTATTAAATAGAACTGAGCCTTCCTGACCTTTAGTCATACAAATAAGATTGATTCCGAATTGACTCTGCATCCAACTCATTAACAGCTCTTCATTCTGATCTGTCAGATTATTCCATTGACCCAAGCACTGCATTTCATCATCGTTTAACTTGACAAATTCGGCCTTCGCAATCAAAGGTTCAACAACGTCCTGAATATCATAAGGAGGGCGAAGGTTCACATCTATAATTTTGAACTTGACACGATCAATACATTGATAAACCGTATTGCGTGTTACCAAACCACGCGATGCCAGTGTACCATAAACTAAAACATCTGCTTCATTCGCTGCCTTCTCTAATTCAGAGCTAAATTCGATGGCATCCCAGGCTACTGGTTCACAAATAGTATAAGAAGCCTGATCTTTATTATCAATATTAACAAGCACTTCGCTAGTTGGAAGTTCTTCATCTATCTGTATCAAATCAGTTGATAATCCAGATTTGTCAAGGAATTCCAAAAGCTTATGACCTTGTTCATCATTTCCAACCCTACTGGCAATCTTTACATCAAGTCCAATATTTTTAAGATGCAGAGCAACGTTCATTGGGGCTCCTCCTGGCTTAGGTCCGGAGGGCAACATATCCCATAGCACTTCACCTATACACAATATCTTTTTCATACTAAATAGTTAGTTGATCATCTTTTAAAATTTAATCTCCAAGGAGCATTTATCTGCTTTATTCCATTGAAAAATTATTAATTGCGCGCTAATTCAATTTCAATTTGTTCTAATGATTTACCTTTTGTTTCTGGAATGTATTTGAAAATAAATATGAAAGCTAATAAGCTAAACAATCCAAACATCCCGAAAGTGAATGAACCACCAAGATTATTAAGCATCCACGGGAAAAATTGTACAGTTAAAAAAGTACATACCCAACTGATAGCTGTAGAGAAAGACATAGCCAAACCTCTAATCCTATTTGGGTAAATTTCAGAAGTTACTACCCACATAACAGGTGCTAAGGATGCAGCAAAAAAACCAATATACCCTAATAATGAAATTAATATTCCTATGCTTCCAGATGCTTCTGTAATAAAAGCATAAACCATATATGCTAACGATATGGTCATCCCCATCGTTCCCCATAACAAAAGTATTTTGCGACCCTTTTTATCTACTAACCATAAAGCTACAATAGTAAAAACAAAATTTACTATCCCAACCAATATTGATTGCAACAATGCCATATCCTCACCAACACCTGCCTGAGTAAAAATTGTTGGAGCAAAACTAATTACAGCATTAATACCTGTAATTTGCTGAAATGCTGCTAGTATACTCCCAAGTAATACTACTTTAGCAACTTTGCCTTTAAACAATTCTTTAAATTTAACTTGAGAGGTGTTCGTAGAATTATTAACATTATCAATAATAGTATCCAATTCTTTTTTACCGTAGAATGTTCCTCCAATTTTATTTAAAACAGAACGAGCTTCGTCATATCTACCTTCTTTTACTAACCACCTTGGGCTTTCAGGAAAAGAAACTAATAATAGTATTAAAAAAAGTATTCCAAATACAAACGGAATAGCCATCATATATCTCCAACCATTTTCAATATTAACAAATCCAAAATCAATGACATAAGCCAATAAAATACCTATTACAATCGCAAATTGATTATTTGCAACTAAAGTTCCTCTTTTTTCAGCAGGAGCAATCTCAGAGATGTAGGTTGGAGCTAACACAGAAACTGCTCCGACACCCAAACCAGCAAGTACCCTACTAATAATAAACAGTGTAATAGACTCGGATAAAGCACATCCTAATGAAGAAATAATAAAAAGATTAGCAGATACAATCATTAATAAACGCCTGCCGTACCTATCACTTAATGCTCCAATAGACAAGGCTCCGATTAAACAGCCAATCATAATAGAACTAACTGCTGCACCTAGACTTACATCATTTAATTGAAAATATTCTTTAATAAATGGCACTGCACCTGAAATACCTGCCATATTAAGTCCAAAAATTAATCCACTTAAAACAGCAATAAATGTGATCCAGTATAAATACTTATTTGTTTTCATTTCGGTATAAATTTTTTCGTCACGAGCTTTACTTGTAATGGTCCATTAAAAACTCTTAACAAATGTAAATTCACGAATTCAGAAGGCCTTGTAATAATGTTACAATAACTATCAAAATAAGTACATCTTTATCAATGCTTATAGGATATACAACACATGTTACAAGATTTATAACTATGTAACATCATTGAATTAATAAACACATTTAAAATTAAACTCTATGGAGGAAAAATATGAGTCTAGTCAAACCAGGGGTTACTATTTTGATTTAATTCTAAGATTTAATCTCAAAAATTAGTAATTAACTTAAGATTTAATGAATGCTTACAAACCAGACTTTATATATTCCAATTCTATTTTTAGAAAATTTTCTCAGTAAAGGATAGTTATTTGAACTTTATTAAAAAAGTTTAGAATACCTGTTTTCAAGCAAATTCTTATAACTATTTTTCATTTTTTCTGATAAAAATGAACAATTTATCCACTGATTTACAGGATTTAGAATATTATGCATCGAAAAATCATTGCATTCATCTGTATATCTATACATTAAACACCCTACTACAATCTTTGCCTTTCAGCTATGGTCAGATATACCTTTAACTGCACATTTCGTTTCTTATCATCATCTATTTTTGGTCTCATAATATTCAATAACTACCCATAAATTTCAACATCTCTCGGAGAGCAAGAATTTTGTTTTCAGGTACTGAAAAACACATCTTGCATTTGTTTTTAACAGATAAAATTTCAGCCACAATTTCCTAATAAGATTCTATTCCATTTTCTAACTTCATATACATACATTACTGCTTTTTTAAATGCGTAAGCCACCCTTCAAAAAAGGTCATGGTTTCGCAAAAGGAAACGGAATAAATAGCCCTGACGTGAGCAAGAGAAATCAATTCAAATATATTTTGAGGGGACAAAGCAAATGGCTTGTATTATGAGGTACGAAATAATAACAAGCTCTTTGCTGTCGGGCTTGTGCGTTGGCACAATAAAATGTGTTTGATTGATTTCGGCGGGTTTATGCCGAACGCTTTTGCTGAATACCATGACCGACAACATCTTTGCTGAAGCATGGATAAAAAAGCGTGCCTTAAAAAATTCTCTTTGATTATCATTTGTCTGTAATTTAATCCTGCTTTATTGCAGTACTTTAAATTACAAGTTGGAGTCTAACTTTACAATATGTTAAATGAACCAAAATCAACCAAATCATATGACATTCTGTATTTTAAGGAATATTTATAGCTATCAATTGAAAAAGAGGGTGTCCAAAATTGAGGCACCCTCTGTTTTGTGCTTAAAAATGTAGTTCTTCCTAAAATGAGTTCATGCTGCTGAGAGCTTATATGTGCGATGGTATTTGGCACAAATGCTATATGAGATGGATATTATTCGATTTTTGGCCAAAACAAAGGCTTTTTGAGCCTTTTGTCCCTGTTTCTTAGCCATTTTACTAAGGTTTAAAGCAATGGCAATCAGTGCAAACTCCAGCTTAACCCCTTCGATTCCTGCTAATTTGAATCGGTTAACCCCTTTATTGTATTTAATCTGACCAAAGACAGCTTCCGGTTCTATAGGGCGTTTACTTCTGTGATTTAGCCCCTTATCGCTATTAAGAGCTTCCCTGGCTTTTTGTTTGTAAGTTCTCAGCCTGAAGTTTACATCAATACTGCGGTTGCCTTTGCCTTTAAAGCATTGGTTTCTGATGTGGCATTTGCTACAGTTTTTCGCTCTGTATTTTCTTAAAGTGCTCTGATAGCCATGAGCATTTGTTTTTTGATATTCCGCCACAAAATGCATGTGTTGGCCCATTGGGCACACAAAGTAATCGTCTGTTTCATTATAATGTAGATTCTCAACTTTGTATGGATTGGTTTTAAACGCTTTCTTTTGTTCGGCATGAAAGTAGTTGAACTTCACATAGTGCTCAATCTGCTCGTTTTCCAGATATTCATAATTCTCTTCACTACCATAACCACTATCGGCTACCACCTCTTTTGATTGCCTGTTATAACGCTGATGAAAACCGGTGAGGTAATCAATAAAAGTGCGCGTGTCGGTCGGGTTTTGGAAAATGCCATAATGGGTAATCATCTGGTTCTCGGTACTGATCTGTACATTGTAAGCCGGCTTTAACTGCCCGTTCTTCATATGATCTTCTTTCATGCGCATGAAGGTGGCTTCTTTGTCGGTTTTAGAACAGGAGTTGCGGTTGTCACCAATGTCTTCGAGCTTCTGTTCATATTCTTCCAGCTTGGGCAGGTGCTTTGTCTCCAATTCTTTTATCAGCTTCTTAACCGGTTTTTCCTGTGCTTTCTCTGACTCCTTGATTTGTGCAACCCGCTTTTTGAGCTCGTCCGAATCAAAGGGGCGAGGTTCGTCATCCTGACTTTGATTATCGTCGACTATGCCTTGTTCTATCTGCTCCAAAATATTGACAATCTTCTTCTCCAGGTTAGCTTTGTACTTTTCCACAGACTTACGCCACACAAAACTGTATCGATTGGCCTTGCTTTCAATCTTTGTCCCATCAACATACTGCACTTCCAGACTTACATACCCCAAATCAACCAGTATGATAACCACTTGGGTAAACAGTTTATGAATGTGCTTTTTCAAGCGCTTACTTCTAAAATCGTTAATGCACGAATGTTTCGGGAATTGTTTACCACTTAGCCACATATAAGCAATGCTTTCTGTTAAGGCTTGTTCCATCTTACGACATGAAAACACATTGCTCAGATAGCTGTAAAACAGCACTTTTAGTAGCATACGTGGATGATAACCTTTACACCCTCCGGCCTTATAACTTTTTATGATATCATCTATATCAAGCTCTTCTACTACTTGACTGACTATGCGAACCGGGGCGTTCTCTGGAATATACTCATCAAGGCGAGATGGGAATAACTCTGATTGACCTTGATTATAGGTCTTGAAATTGATTTGTTTCATGCCTTAAGATACTAAATATCAACAATATAAACAAGTTCTTAAGGCCGCAATATACTGATTATGAACGAAAAAAGAGGGTATCCGTTTTTGGACACCCTCCGATCGTTTCTCACTCCTTCTTCAAAAATTAATATCTCTTTCTGTTTTATTGCAAGAGTACATAAACTCCATCTATTGATGTCGCTCTTGCAATAAAACAGGAAGTGACATTGTAGCAATTTTTCGGAGGGGCGATACACTATACGGCAGAAATATTAAAGTGAATAAAAAATTCAATTGGAACCATATTAATTATCTTTTGGGAGGGAGCTCTGACTATTGGCAAAAAAGCAAAGCCCTACCTCACACTTCTATCCTTAATTGGTAAAACATCACGTAATCGTTGCATATCATGACTTAACTTTGTATCAATAACTTTAGCATAAATCTGAGTTGTTGCAATACTTCGATGCCCCAATAACTTAGATACAGATTCTATAGGTACTCCATTTTTCAATGTAACCGTAGTTGCAAACGTATGTCTGGCAACATGAAAAGTTAAATACTTTTGGATATCACATAAATCGGCAATCTCCTTTAGATATGAATTCATTTTCTGGTTTGTGAATATCGGAAGAAGTTTCCCTGACATTTCAACTCTGGGATTATCTTGATATTTATTAATTATTTCTTCTGCCTGAGGTAAGATGGGTACTTTAACCTGCTGATTCGTTTTGATCCTATACGTAATTATCCATTTATTACCATCAATCCCAAACTGTATATTTTCACTTGTCAATGCACACACATCGGAATAAGATAACCCTGTATAACAACTAAAAATGAACAAATCCCTGACATAATCAAGCCTCGAGATGGAAAAATGTTTAAATTGAATCCTTGCCAATTCATCTTCATCCAAATAGGCAATTTCTTTTCGTATATATTTAGGCTTAAATTTCACAAAAGGATCTTTTTCCAGCCACTCATTTCGCACAGCCAGATTAATTACTTTTTTCAGTCTCTCAATATGCTTCATAACGGTGTTATGATTGCAAGGATTATCCGGATTGATAGGCTCCGACTCTTTCATGAACTTCTCAAAACCAGTGAGGAAACCATATTTGAGTTGAGATAACGGAATATCTCTGATAAAATGCTTCTTGATTAAATAGCGTTTAATATATTTCTCTGTTGTAAAATAGTTTTTTAATGTCCCCCACCTAAGAATATCCTTCATCTCTGTATTATGATATTCAAAAAGCTTCACTAAAGTAAAATCTGACTTTTCTATACCTAAATAGAGATTTTTAACTGTATCAATTGTTATTATTTCTCTTCTGGCCTGAAGTTGGTGATAGCAATCTACTACATGTCCTTTTATTTGTTCCAGTTGAGTATTTAGCCTTTGAGTTTCCCTGGTATATCCAGCATACAATCCTTTATTAAAATCCCATTTATTAATATCAACAAAAGTCTTTAAAGAAATTTCAGCCCTTTTTCCATTAACAGTTATCCTCAAATACAAAGGTGCTTGACCGTTTCTACCTTTACTCTGTTTTAGCAAGAACCCTACTCCCAGTGTATTAACCTTATTTCCCATAATATTTGATTTTAAATGATTCATTTTGATTATTAACATAAGTATTAGAAAGTCAATAAAAATGATCAAAAATAATTATTGAATCAATCCATTAAGACTATCATTCAATATCTTACAAAGATATGGTGACCTACCGGTTAAATAGAAACAGAGGTCACCTAGTAAGGTCACTTAACAAATGTTAAAATCGATCAAAACACACCAAATTAAACACTATGAATCTGATCGTTATCATATATCAACATATAAAGATAATAAGAAAATGAGGTCACCGAATAGGTCTCATTAAATGTGGTTTACTTTGCTACTAAACAGGATAATAAAAAACAAAAAAGCTCACAAACACAATGGTTTATGAGCTTTTGACTTGTTTTGATTTTTTTATCGTCGGGGTACCAGGATTCGAACCTGGGACCCCCTGGTCCCAAACCAGGTGCGCTAACCGGACTGCGCTACACCCCGAAAAATCAATTCTAAAAAATTAAGAGCTTTATCATTACAAAGCTCTTCTAAGTTGTCGGGGTACCAGGATTCGAACCTGGGACCCCCTGGTCCCAAACCAGGTGCGCTAACCGGACTGCGCTACACCCCGAAACAAAATTTGAGCGGAGAGTGGGGGATTCGAACCCCCGGTACGGTTGCCCGTACGTCAGTTTAGCAAACTGGTGGTTTCAGCCACTCACCCAACTCTCCAAGATTTTAATTTTACCCTTACTTTTTAAGAGTAACAACCGTTCCAAGCTCCTCTATCGTACACCCCGTTTGCGATTGCGTTTGCAAAAGTAGTAAATAGAATCATATCTCCAAAAACTTTTTAAAAATTTTCAGAGCTTTTTCACCTCTCTCCTTTTTCGTCAGGAATTAACTATTTAAAGGTCAAAAAAAAAGCTCCCGAAGGAGCTTTGAAAAATTAATTATCTTTTTTAGGAGGTTTACTTCCCGGCTTGGCAATTGAATCGCGCATGGCCGTGTCAGCCTCAATATTTTTATACTTTAAATAATCCATCACACCTAGATTTCCGCTACGGAAAGCCTCAGCCAATGCCTTAGGCACGTCGGCTTCTGCTTCGATTACTTTAGCCCGTGCTTCCTGAGCTTTCGCCTTCATTTCCTGCTCAAGAGCTACTGCCATGGCTCTGCGCTCTTCAGCTTTGGCCTGTGCAATATTTTTATCAGCTTCAGCCTGATCAATCTGTAATCCGGCTCCAATGTTTTTACCTATATCAATATCTGCAATATCAATGGAAAGAATCTCAAATGCAGTACCTGCATCCAGACCTTTTTCCAATACTACTTTTGATATAGAATCAGGATTTTCCAACACTGCTTTATGAGAGATAGAAGAACCAATAGATGATACAATACCTTCTCCAACACGGGCAAGCACTGTTTCTTCACCAGCACCCCCAACTAATTGCTTAATACTGGCACGAACAGTTACACGGGCCTTTGCAATTAACTGAATACCGTCTTTAGCAACGGCAGCTACCGGAGGCGTATCAATTACTTTAGGATTTACTGACATTTGAACTGCTTCAAATACATCACGACCTGCTAAGTCAATGGCTGTTGCCATTTGGAAATTCAAGTCAATATTAGCTTTTGCTGCAGAAACCAAGGCATGAACAACATTCTCAATATGACCACCGGCCAAATAATGTGCTTCTAGTTCATCACGTTTAACTTCTCTCAATCCAGCTTTTGAAGCCTCAATTAACGCACGCACAATAACACCCGGAGGCACTTTACGAATACGCATTAGAACAAGCTGAATAAGCGAAATTCTAACACCTGACACTAATGCAGAAAACCAAAGTAGTATTGGCACATAATACAAGAACAAAAAGACAACGACAACTACTGCCGCAATCAATAATATAGGAGCGAAACCTTCCATGTAAGTTTAATTTTTAGGTTTTACAATTACGTATGTTTTATAAATTTTCTGAACTATAATTGACGTATTTTCATCCACAAAATGCCCGGGACAACGACCTTCGATAATTTGTGAATTAACACTTACTTTTCCAATTGGGTTGAGTCTGGTAATAGTAACACCTTCATCACCTACTTTTATATTTTCCTCCTCAACAGTTTCTACCTTACCTTCAATATTTGAATTAAGCATTAATCGGTTCCATGTTTTTGACCTGAATGCCATTACCAATATAACTATTGAAACAATTAAAGTAGTAACCAAAGCAATATTACCATGGGAAGCTCCATATTTAGCATAAACCAGATAAATACCTCCGGCTGCAAATAAAAAACCACCTATACCGGCTACTGTTACTCCGGGAAAGACAAAAAACTCGAGAATCAGCAGAAATAATCCCAACAGAATTATTAAAATTATTACAGTTAATGACATAGTAACTTAATCAATGGTAACTAAAAGTTGTTCCTGAACCATCTGTTCCTGTATTGACATAAGCATATCAACAGAACCGATCATGATATCGCATGATCCCTTATAATGAGTAATTAATGCACATTGTTCAGCCTGAATTGCGTCATGCTCACACACCTCACACAATACATCTATAACATGATCAAAAGTATTTATATCATCATTATGTAGAATAAGAACATGTTTTTCATTATCGCTTCCACCTTTTTCCGGAAGTTTGCTTCTTTTTCCAAATGAAACCATAGGTCAATTGTTTCTTTAAATTAAACAGTTTTTTTTGTGAAAAACTAATTCCTACTTTTTTAATTCATCAGTAAGATTAATTTGCTTACCATCTTTAAACACTACAACAAAAGCTCCACTAAATCCTGCTGACTTTATTTTATCCAGACTTTTTGTTGCTTCAGCATAACTCGAATACCTGCCGGCAAAATATTTTGTTAGGTTCCGCGATGGTAGTTCAGTCTTTGTTATTTCAGGCAACTTACTCAATGCATCTGCATTCGGTTCATTTCGGAAAACACCTATTTGAATCCTATATTCATATTCTTTTTTAAAGGCAGCCTGCACTACATCTGCAGGTTTCACTTCCTGCTCATCATCTTGCAAACCTTGTAATTCCTGGTAGGTTTTTTGAGTCGTTCCAGCAACTTCCGTTTTATCTTTCAAAACATCCGCAGCAGCTCCACCACCGTTTTTATCAAGAAATGCAAACAATGCTTTCTCTTGCTCTTGTACTCCTGCTCTTTTTAAAGAACCGGATTTTTCAAAGGTCTCTACATCATACCCAAAAGCAGGATTCAGCATTTCCTTCGCATTTTTAAAATATGTATTGGCATCCATCTGTGGTTGCTCAATATAAGTATAATCTAAAGTTGGATTTGATTTAACAACCCCGTTTATTTTAGCTCCATATATTTGATACTTCTGATCGAGCGACTGATGATATAACTCTAATGCAATATCTTTTAATTCCCTCGATTTGTCAATCATTTCCTGTATGGGTGATATTTCTTCCTCTTGCTCTTCTTGTTTTTTAAAGGGAGTTGAAACCACCGGAACCTTCACTGTTGGTTGATCATCGGCTTCTTCCAAAAGCTTAGATGCCTCAAGGTTTAGTATATTTCCCCATACAAATAAAGAGTCAGCCTTTTTTAACCTTGCTATTTCATCCTGAGAAAATAACTTCTCATACATCTCATCCAAGTCATTTAAATGCCTTTGAAATTCTTCATCTGTGTAATAAGTATATTCTGATGGAATAAGAATTTCTTTCAACTGAGCCTCTGATTTATTCTCTCTCTTAACCTGACTGGGAGCTAAATATCTTCCTTGTTTAATCAGTTCTTTAATCTTGTTTAACTCGGAATACCTGGCATTATTCTGACTTTGTTCAATTTTACTATCTAAACCATAGACTTGCTTTTCCAATAGTAAAATATCATTCACCAATTCATTTCTTTCTGAATCTGAATTAGTTCGAGCATACACCTGACGCTTCACTCTCATCAAATCAGAAAGACTATCTTTCTGTTGGATTAATTTCTGACTTTGAGTAAAGTAAGCCAATGCTTCATCGCTATTAAAATGCTCCTTTTGAGTATAAACCAAAGTATCGGCGACAATAAACCTAAACTCTTCGTCACTTTGCTTGTGGGTAGACACATTATTTCTAACTCCGGAATTTCCTCCCACTGAAGATGTTTGCGATAATGACAAAGCTGCCACTTCCGGCACCACATTCATATCGGTAACCAGGTTCTTCACTACCCTGTTATTCCATTCAAACCCATATACCATCACAAGGCTGTCGCTGGTTTCGCGATTGGAAGCAAACCAACCTTTATCATTAAATTCATCGGTTACAAAAAGAAAATCATCCTTTGGTGAATTAAAAGGAATACCCACGTTCACAGGTGATGTAAAAGTTTTCGTTTCTGAATCGAAAGTAGATTTATAAATATCAAAACCACCTAATCCACCCTCACGGTTTGAGGAAAAGAATAAAGTTTGACCATCAATCAATAAATATGGGTACATATCATCCCACTCCGAATTAATCTCATTAAGCACTTTGCTATCGCTCCAGCCATCCAGCAGCTTCTCCATTTTATAAACATCCCTGTTCCCTTCCTCATTCAACAAAGCAAAATATACCTGATCGCCTCTTTCGGTAAGATAAAGTACTCCTTCAGGATCCACACCCGATTCAAAAAAATCGTCATTATGCATTATCTGCCCAACATCTTTTACCGGGTGATAATAATTGATAAAATCCTTCTTCGCTACAGTATCCCGAGAAAGAACATTTAAGTTATACACCTTTGCAGAAAGCTGTAATCCAACCTCACACTCCTGAATATAACTCTCTGCATTATCGTTTCTTATGTCAGAAGCAGAGGCATATTTTAAAAAGCGCTTATAATGCTTTATGGCTTCTTCAAAATGATAATTTAACTGATTAGCTCTTCCTAAATAATAATAAGCATCGCGACTAACGCCTTTAATAGCTGCAAACTTCAATCGTTTAACAGCTTCTGATATTTGCTCGTTATTTTGCAATAAACATATACCAAAATAATAATTGTATTTAGGTTCACGGTCGTATTTACTTAACAAATAACCATATGCTTTTTGCGCTTCTTTATAATCACCATTCTTAAAAATTTCATATGCCTGTTTTGATGAATAAGTTTCCTGCGCACTTAATACATTAAAGCTAAGTACAGTCAGGATCAAAACAATGTATTTAATTTTCATAGGTTTCAAAATCATATTTTTCTAGTATTGGCAGCTTCAAAATTAATCAAACCAAATGATTTTGCCGCCCGCTTATCAGAATAACTACAAACAACAAATAATTCTTAATGCAAATAGCTTGAACTGAACACTCTTTTTACGAACAACATTAAATTACGATAAACAAAGGCATCATACAATACTGAGATATTGGATGTTAATAACTTTTGAACCAAGGTCAACCATAATCGTTCTATATTAAATATATTTGTAACCATTAAAATTTCAATTGCTATGTCAGCACTTAAAGAGGGCGATAAAGCCCCAATTTTCAAAGGACTAAATCAAGACAATAACACAATTAGCCTGGATGATTTTAAAGGCAAAAAAGTGATTTTATATTTTTACCCCAAAGACAATACACCTGGTTGTACTGCTGAATCGTGCAATTTAAGCGACAATTACGACGAACTAACCAACCAAGGATTTGAGGTAATTGGAGTAAGTCCGGACAGCATTACATCTCATCAAAAATTTATTGCCAAACACAGCCTACGGTTTAACCTAATTGCAGATACCGAAAAAGAAATTTTGGAAATGTATAATGCATGGGGCGAAAAAAAGATGTATGGCAAAACATATATGGGAGTTTTAAGAAAAACATTTATTATTGACGAAGAAGGTACGATCATTAAAATATTTGAAAAGGTAAAAACCAAAGATCACACTAATCAGATATTGAGTGAACTAAACAAATAAAATACCTTCCTTGACAAATTGAAGAAACAGCATAAACAAAATAGAAATGGCAGAAAAAGAGAAAAAAGATAAGAAAGTGAACCAGGAAAAACTGAAGGCCCTTCAGTTAACCATGGATAAAATTGATAAAACCTATGGTAAAGGAACCATCATGAAGATGGATGATGCAGCAATTGAAGATGTACCCGTTATCCCATCCGGTTCTATTGCGCTTAACCTGGCACTTGGCGTTGGCGGCTTACCCCGCGGTAGAATCATTGAAATCTATGGCCCTGAATCATCAGGTAAAACAACGCTTGCTATTCATGCCATTGCTGAAGCACAAAAACAAGGTGGTATTGCTGCTTTTATTGATGCAGAGCATGCTTTCGATCGTTTTTATGCAGAAAAATTAGGCGTTGATTTAGAAAGCCTACTCATCTCTCAGCCCGACAATGGCGAACAAGCATTAGAAATTGCAGACCAGTTGATTCGCTCTTCAGCCATTGACATCATCGTAATTGACTCAGTTGCTGCCCTTACTCCTAAGGCTGAGATTGAAGGTGATATGGGTGATTCTAGAATGGGATTACAAGCTAGATTAATGTCTCAGGCATTACGTAAGCTTACTTCAACCATTAACAAAACAAATACCACGTGTATTTTCATCAACCAGCTTCGTGAGAAAATTGGAGTTATGTTTGGGAATCCTGAAACAACTACAGGTGGTAATGCTCTTAAATTCTACGCTTCTGTTCGACTTGACATCAGAAGAGTTACCCAAATAAAAGACGGCGAAAACGTTGTGGGTAGTTTAACTCGTGTTAAAGTTGTTAAAAACAAAGTGGCTCCTCCGTTTAAAAAGGCAGAATTTGAGATTCGCTACGGTGAAGGTATTTCACGTATTGGTGAGATACTTGATTTAGGCGTAGAACTGGAAATTGTTAAGAAAAGCGGATCGTGGTTTAGTTATGGCGAAACCAAACTTGGACAGGGACGCGAAGCTGTTAAGGAGGTAATCAAAGACAATCCTGAATTAGCAGAAGAACTGGAACAAAAAATAATGACAGCCATTAGTGCTAAATAATAAAAGAAAGCGGGAATTCTTAATTAGAACTCCCGCTTTTTTTTAATAAATATTTTTAACTACTCTTGCAGATAAGCAGACAAAGCACCATCCTCAATTACCTGCTTTAAACCTTTTAGCTCCTTGGTTAATTTAATTTTATTTACAGGATTCTCACAGAAAGATATCACACCGGTAAAAGCTGCCTGCATCAACTCTTCCTCTTCCATATCCCCTTCATTCTCGATAAACCTGAGCGTATAATACGTAACAAACAAATCATTTAATTCTTGCCGCTCCTCGGTAACTTCTTTTACTTTCGTATTTAAAATGGCCTCATCACCAAATCTACCTTTAGCCCATTTATTCACAAAATCAGTGGCTATTATTCGCTGATTATCGTTTTTATTATAGCGTGCTGCAACTAAATAGTAACAACATTCCAACACATCCTCTTCAGCTGAATTTAGCTGATTAATATCATTTAGTTCAATTTCCTTCACATAAGAAAAGTCCTGCGAATACACCACTAATGTCATCATAGAGGCAACTAGGGTTATTATCAGATATTTCATAACACTTGTTTTAAATTTTACTTTTTAAAAGTGTTAATTATTACGGTTAAACACCTGAACGTCACTAAACTTTTGACAAACACCCTTATTCTTTAGATTAAATTGAAAAAATATCAGATTAAGCCAATTGTGAAATATACCTAAAATGCAGATTTTCAACACCTAAAATTCCATGCCAATTTTAAATTTACTCGAAGAGAAACTAGCAGCTTTTAAGACGAGGAACTATAAATAATGTATACACATAACAACCCACACAAAAATTAAAGAAACATTCAATCGATGCAAACGCAATTAGTATTAATGCAAATACACTTCCCCATGCGCTAACACTTACCACAGACAAAACAGTAATTAACAAGCTAAAAACCACACCTAACCGGGCTGCAAATATCTTAGGAGCTTTATCAATCTTGCGTGTATGAGAATAATATTTTAAAGCGAAATATTTCGACACCGAGCCAATTAAGCTATACTTACCGCTTGTATAACCTCTTAAAAGAAAATCCACAAACAAAAATGCGGGTATCAACCAAAGTTGAGTCAACAGATAAATAGTTAACAACACCACAACAAACAAAGCTGATATTCGCGGTTGAGCTTCCAAAATTCTATCCGGCGAAACAGGACAAACAACATTCTTCATAACTACTTATTTTAAGATTTAAACATCTTTTATTGATACAAACATAATAGCTCAAGATTATTTATCCTATTATATAGATATTTTTAATCCTACATATTCACTATATATCACCTATAATCCCTTATTTTATAGGTTTTATTTTATCATTCTTTTTTTATATCCTTTTCCAAACATTTAATTACTTCTTCAATTTCCAAAGAGTTTTTTTCTTTTTTGACGTTGAAAAAACAAATAAACAAACCCCAATTTACAAATGACACCAACAGCAATAAACCAACCCGACAAATGAATTAGTTCAGGATTAGCCTTGAGAAACACCCCAACCATAACTAACGAAACGCCCACCACCAATAAAACAACCTCCCAACCAAGCTTAAACACATTGCGATAAATCCCCAATGACATATAAAATACTTTTATTAAGCCTCCGGAAATAAATGCAACAATCGGATAAACACCTGAAATTCCTATCACCTTTAAAATAATACCAATCAGAATAAGACTACCCCCTAATATCAACCACCATTTCGATGGTTTATTTCTTATTTCACCCATAGAACAATTAATATTAGTTCCGGTTAATTCTAAGAGACCACTCTTTTAACCGTCTTTTATATCTTTACATTCAAATAAATTAAAATGAAAGCAGCCAATATAATCATTTTCATAAGCATCATATTAAGCATTCACTTTTTCGTTAACTTCTACATTTACCAAAGAGGAATGCAATGGCTAAATGCCTATCCAACATTAAAAAGCACCTTCAGAATAACAATGCTTGTATTGTTTCTATCTTATCCTGCCGGTCGTTTTCTTGAGAAAATATGGTACGCTCCTCCCTCAACAACACTGCACTGGATAGGCGCATTTTGGTTTGCCGGCATGTTGTATTTTACATTAAGCTTAATAACGGTTGATTTGGTTAGAATTGCCAATTATTTTTTTCATTTCCTTCCCACAAAAGGATCGGAAGCATATTTAAAACTTAAACTGATTACCGGAACAGTAATTACATCAGGCGTACTACTTACCATGTTTATTGGCTTCTTAAATGCCTGGCATCCTAAAATCAGTCGACACACTATTAATATTGACAAACAGGCTAACTCCCTTAAATCATTAAAAATAGTTGCCGCATCTGATATTCACCTGGGCACCATTATAGGTCCTCGAAAAACAAATAAATTAGTAGAAACCATTAATAGTCTGCAGCCAGACTTAATACTTTTTGCCGGCGATGTAGTTGACGAAGACGTACAACCTGTTATTAAGCAAAACTTAGGAGAGAACCTCAAACAACTGAATGCACCCTTAGGAGTTTATGCCTCCACCGGAAATCACGAATACATTGGTGGCGTTGAAAGAGCGGTTGAATACTTAACTGAACATGGCATCAAAGTTCTTCGCGACACAAGTATTATCATTAACAATTCATTTGTAATAGCAGCTCGTGAAGACAGAGACAAAAACAGAACCCAACACAAGAGAAAAGAAATTAAGGAACTACTTCAAAACATCGACCAGTCACTACCCATTATATTATTAGACCATCAACCATACAACTTGCAAGATGCCACTGATGCAGGTATTGATTTGCAAATTTCAGGACACACTCATCATGGACAGCTCTGGCCCTTTGGCTATATTACAGAAAAGATTTTTGAAGTAAGCAGAGGTTACAAACAAAAAGACAGTTCTCATTTCATTGTCAGCACTGGTTTCGGAACCTGGGGCCCGCCAATAAGAACGGGTAACAGACCTGAAATATTAGAGATTACAATTCATTTCGCACCAAAAATTGATGAATAAGTCTATCTTTGAATCATAAATCAAAGAAATAACCTCAGAAATTTCAACCCGGCTCAATTTATGACCCGAATTTTAATTGTTATAGTAATTTGTTGCACAACACTTTTATCTCATGCTCAAACAGTATTAGTGCGCGATGCACAAAACCTTCAACCTCTGGAACTGGTAACTATTTTCACCCCTTCCAGCACCATTAGTACTGTTACCAATGTAAATGGCAAGAGCACATTTGAAGAGTTTAAGGATAAAGACAGTATATATTTCCGGCTTATTGGCTACGAAAACCAACTACTTAGTTACCATCAGATTCAAAAACAAAACTGGGAAGTTCTTTTAGAACCCAGCGAACTATCGTTAGATGAAGTTATCGTTTCGGCCACTAAATGGAAGCAAGGAAGAAGAGAGACTCCTTCTAAAGTTTCGATTTTAAAACCTAAAGATGTTACTTTTTTAAATCCTCAAACAGCTGCTGACTTAATAGCAAATACCGGAGATGTATATATTCAAAAAAGTCAGTTAGGTGGCGGAAGCCCTATGATCAGAGGATTTGCTACCAATCGGGTTTTGATAACAGTTGATGGTGTACGCATGAACAATGCTATTTTCAGAAGCGGCAATCTACAAAATGTTATTTCACTGGATCCTTTTGCAACTAACCGTGCAGAAGTAATTTTTGGTCCGGGCTCAGTTATTTATGGTAGCGATGCCATTGGTGGCGTAATGGGATTTTACACCTTCGAGCCGATTCTATCACACAATAGTAAGCAGCTAATTAAAGTCAGAGCAAATACCCGCTACTCTTCTGCCAATAATGAAGCTACCGGACACATCGATTTTAACCTGGGATTTAACAAATGGGCTTCATTTACAAGTTTTACCCATTCTAACTTCGGTGATTTAAGAATGGGATCTCACGGCCCGGATGAATATTTACGACCTGAATATATTGTTACCAGAAATGGAGTTGACGAAATCATCCAAAACAACAACCCCCAAATACAAACACCAAGTGCTTACAATCAGCTTAACCTGATGCAGAAATTCAAATACGTACCCAATAATCAATGGCAAATAAATTATGGTTTTCATTATTCCGAATCATCGAAAGTTGATCGTTACGACCGCCTGATACTTTATGAAAACGATACTCTCAGTAATGCCGAATGGTATTATGGACCGCAGGTATGGATAATGAACAGCCTGAACATACAACATACTGCAACCACTAAAGCATACGACCATTTTCATATTATTGCATCGTATCAGCATTTTAAAGAAAGTCGCCATAACAGAAGTCTGAATAGTACTTCTATCAAACACAGAACAGAGAAAGTTGATGCCTTTAGTTTGAATATCGACTTCGAGAAAAATCATGGCAATGGCAACCGTTTGTTTTACGGAATAGAAGCCATTGGTAATTTTATTGATTCAAAAGGAATAAAAGAGAACATTATAACCAATGAGCATTCTCCAACTTCCTCAAGATATCCGGATGGATCGACCTGGTTTTCAATGGCCGGGTACGGTAATTATCTATATAAAATAACACAAAAAACCAGCTTACAAGGAGGTTTAAGATATAATTACATTGTTTTAAACGCCGAATTCAATAATGACTTTTACGATTTTCCATTTAATGAGGCAAACCTTAATACAGGCGCTTTAACCGGAAGCCTTGGCCTTATCCACAACCCCAATGAAAATATACAACTAAGCTCATCTATATCAACAGGATTTAGAGCTCCCAATATTGATGATACAGGAAAGATATTTGATTCAGAAGCCGGTTCCGTGGTGGTACCCAATCCTGATTTAAAACCTGAATATGCTATAAATTACGAAGCAGGAGCTGCATTTATTGTAGCTAAAAAAGTTAAACTCGACATTGCTGCTTATTACACATGGTTAACCAACGCCATGGTTCGTCGTGATTACCAGTTAAACGGACAGGATAGCATAATGTACGATGGAGAATTAAGTCAGGTTCAAGCCATTCAAAACGCAGCTCATGCCAGAGTTTATGGTATACAATTAGGTATGGAGTTCAAGTGGAAATCAGGCATTAGCGCTTCCACCCGTTTTAACTATCAAAAAGGTCGCGAAGAATTAGACGATGGCAGTTATTCTCCTTTACGCCACGCGGCTCCCTGGTTTGGAATAACTCATTTGAGTTACGAGAAGAAAAAAATGAAGGTAGATTTCAACCTTCAATACAACGGTGAGGTCCCATACTCACAAATGCCAGACAGCGAAATTGGTAAAGATTACATGTATGCCATCGATAAAAATGGGAATCCCTATTCTCCAGGATGGACCACCATCAACCTTAAATCGCAATACCAGTTAAACTCTATATTAATGGCCACTGCAAGTATCGAAAATATTCTTGATGAAAGGTACAAAACCTACTCGTCAGGAATTGTGGCTCCGGGACGCAACATCATTTTATCCTTAATATTGTCATTATAACAGCTAAAAAGTTAATTAATGCCAAAATATCAAGAAGTTCCGTATAAATATTACATTATTAAAAAAAGAGGTCTATCTTTGCGCTCGATTTAACGAGGACCACTCAGGTCACCATCAGTAGCACTGTCGTAGCATAAAGTAATTCTGGTATCGCTGCATGATCGGGGTAAAGAGTGGATAAAGAATTATTTATGCAAACATTTAAAGAAAGCGGACTTCCCGAGGAAGTTCTGAAAGCTATTGGTGAGCTTGGATACGAAACACCTACCCCTATTCAAAGTAAAACTATTCCTGAGATTTTAAATTACGGTAACGACCTTATTGCTTTAGCCCAGACTGGAACCGGAAAAACAGGAGCCTTTGGATTACCCGTAATACCACAAGTTGTTACTGAAGAAAAAAGAGTTCAGGCCTTAATACTTTGCCCCACGCGCGAATTATGCCTGCAAATTACCAAAGACTTAAATAACTACGCTAAATACTACAAGGATTTATTTATAACTCCTGTGTATGGTGGAACTGAAATCAGAACGCAAATTAGAGCACTGAAGAAAGGTTCGCACATTGTAGTTGGAACACCTGGTCGTATGAACGACCTTATCAACCGCAAAGCCATTGAATTAGGCGATGTTCGTTGGTTAATTTTAGATGAAGCTGATGAGATGCTAAACATGGGTTTTAAAGATGACCTTGAAAGCATTATGGCTCAAACACCAGAATGGCGCCAGACCTTATTATTCTCAGCTACCATGCCACCTGACATTGCTCGTATGTCGAAAAAATACATGCAAGAGCCTGTTGAGATTAGTGTAGGTACTAAAAATTCAGGTTCATCTAATGTTGAGCACCATTATTATATGGTTCATGCCAGCGATCGCTATAAAGCATTGAAACGTATTGTGGATGTAACCCCTGATGTATACGGTATTGTTTTTTGTCGTACCCGTCAGGAAACCAAAGATATTGCAGATAGCCTGATGGCCGATGGTTACAATGCGGATGCCATCCATGGAGATTTATCTCAGGCTCAGCGTGACTTGGTGATGCACCGTTTCCGCAAGAAACACCTTCAGCTTTTAGTGGCAACCGATGTGGCTGCCCGTGGTATTGACGTAAACGACCTTACGCACGTTATTAACTATAACTTGCCGGATGATATTGAAGTGTACATTCACCGAAGCGGACGTACCGGACGCGCAGGAAAGAAAGGTGTTTCGGTTGCTATTATCCATGCTAGAGAGATGCACCGTATTAAGGCTATTGAAAAAATTGCCAAGAAGACCTTCGAGCGCAAGTGGGTTCCTAAATCGGAAGAAATATGTGAAAAACAGTTATTCCACTTCTTAGAAAGAGTAGGCAATACTGAATTGGAAGAAGATTCTCCGGTTAAGACTTTAATGCCGGCTGTATACGAGAAGCTGGCTACCATGGAACGCGAGCAACTGATCACTCAGTTTGTGGCTGCCGAATTCAACCGCTTTATGGAGTATTATAAAGATGCGCCAGACTTGAACGTATACAAAGAAGCTAAAAGCAGAAGAAATTCAAATGTGGCGTTTAGTCGTTTATTTGTCAATCTGGGTAAAACAGATAAAATTACCTCTGGTGACATTATCGGCTTAATTAACAGTAAAATAAAAGGTACTACTGTTAAAGTTGGTAAGATTGAATTACTTCGCAACTTCTCTTTTATTGAGGTTGATAAGGAATACGAGCAAGAAGTTATTAAAAAGCTAAGCTCAGCTAAAGTAAAAGGCAAGAAGGTAAGCCTTGAGGTAGCAACCCCAAAACCTTCGAAACGTAGAAACAAAAGACGTTAATATATTACAAAGAGGCACCGGAAACGATGCCTCTTTTTTATACCTTTTGTTTATACTACTACATACAAACATTGGTCTAATAATAAATTTACAACCTTCGTTCGACCATGTTGCAGCATTTTATCGTCCATTTGAACTAACCCTACAACAGAAAAAAGAAGAACCAATCAAGCCATTTTTTTATCGCAATAAGAAATTAATCATTTGACCTGTTGAAATAGATCTGAAATCCTACATACATACCTAAACCAACATTTCTAAAATCGGTATTACCTTGCAATTCAGCTTCAAGTCCAATACTTTGATTTAAAAACCAAACATGGCCAATTCCCAAACCCATTTTTTTGTCTGTTAATGCACTTCCTAATTCCAGGATGTTTTTTAAACCCACAAAACCAGAAAAGTATACACTACTTGATTCCGCAGGTGATAAATAATACCTACCAAACGGAGTAAAATCCCAATATAGCTTTTCTGAAGTATATTCTAGAGGCAGGGAAATCCCTAAACACAGCTTGTCTGTTAAAAAAATGGCAGAGTTTGGATTAAAACTAAATTCCGAATCATACTTATTAATCTCAATATCAGCATAACCGCCAATCAAAAAGGTTTTCTTTTGAATCTGTGAAATTCCACTACAGATACTCATAGCTAAGAGAATTCCAACAAATAACATTCGTTTCATAAAGGTTAGGTTTTGTTTTTTATTATACATACTTAATTGACATACATTTAATACTTACTGTATGCCACTTTATTTACATAACGATATATTTCTAATTTCATTTAAAAACGTTTGCTACTTTTTCCTTTTGCAACGCTTTTTGTGGTATTATATCGCCCGCTAGAATTAAAGAATACCAGATGAGTTATCAGGATTAAATAAACGAGCCATGCTTTATTCCATCTTGTTGGGTCCTGTTTTAATAAAATAATGTTCCAATTGTACAAAGTCAGTTTCTTTAGTAATTGGAAATATCATTTCTTCCACAACTTTATATCCAACTATAATTTTTAACTCTACTTTATAATCTGTCCATAACGGATCTTCTTCTAATTCTGAATGAAATCCTTCAGGTACAAATACCAACTTTAAAAGATCATCCGGTACAATTTCTTTTTGGAGGTATGTATACCTATAAGGAAAACTATCAACACTGTCTACTTCTGTTTCAGTATTAAAAGTTCTGTAGATAACACCAGCTTTGTTTCCAGTTGAGACAACTTCAAATTTTATATCCTCTTTAATCATAACTGGGTTTACATCATCATCAGAGGAGCATGAAATTAAAATCATACTAAAAACTACATAAACAAATAAAATTCGTTTCATAAAGGTTTGGTTTTTATTATTTATTATACATATTTAATTGACATACATTTAATACTTACTGCATGTCACTTTATTTACATAACGATATATTTCTAATTTTATTTACCTTTGCTTGCTAATTTTTCTTTTTGCAACGCTTTTTGCGGTATTATATCGCCCGCTAGAGTTAAAGGATACCAGAAAAGCTGTCAGGATGCGAATAAAACTATTTATCCTTTACTCCCATTCATTGGCTCTTTAATAAAATAATAGCGCGAATTTATAACTCGCGCTAGAAATATCAACCACAGCTCCAACTACTCAGTCCTTGTATATGTATTTGAAACACCATCTGATGGCACTGTTAAGGTTAATTCATTTCCATCTACTGCTACCTGATATTCATAAACAGCCCCATCAAAATCTAATTTTAGGATATCGCCTTCTACATCAAACTCAAATTCAGTTGTTATGTTCTGTACATACTCCCCGTCCAATAACCACTGTTCTCTATATACACCGGTTTTGTCTTCATAGAATATAATTATGTCGTTATACAGGTCGTACCCTGCAGTTGGATCAGTTACCTCTACCGACCAAATCCATTCGCCTATTAATTGTTCAATTATTACCTGAGTTTCGTCCTCTTCTTCCTCTTCTTCCTGCTCCTCTTCTTGCTGTTTTCTTTCTTCCTCTCTCTGCTCCAGCTCTTCTTTTGTAATCTTTGTATATTCTCTCTGGAAAGTTTCGCCATTAACATTGACCTCAATAGTCAATACTCCGTCCTCTACAAAAGCATCTGTTGTTCTGCTAAAGTCTTCGGCATCAATAAAAAGACTGGTTCCATCAAAAGTATATGTAAAGTTATATGCTTCTGACGATGCACCTCCCCAACCACCATCTATATAGGTTGTCATAGAACCGGTTTCGTCGGCATTAAATACCATAAGTTCAGTGGTAGTAACTGTACGTCCCCATGATACGGTTTCTGTAACCAACTCCCATGCACCAATAATTTCTTTTCCTTTCATGTCGTCACTCTTGGAGCATGAAGAAAAGAATGTTGAGATTAGGATTGTAGCCATTAAAACTACTAACGAATTTTTTTTCATAGTTTAAATAATTTGTAAGTAAAATGTTATATAGTGCGAGCTATTGTGATAGAAATATCCTACAACAATCCAGACGTCTGACCTTTTAGTTTAAAAGAATGCATCTGGCGTAATCCTTAGTATTTTCTATTTTTTTCTTTTTTAAATCCATGTCGTAATATGATTCATCTTTCAAATAAGTTCTAATAAATTTGATACCCACTTCTTCAATTTGCATCAACTGTTCCTTTGTTATCGGGTAAGTCATTGCAAAGCCTGAGTATATTTGACTATTAGACACAAATGATTGAGGTGTCGCATTTTTAACAGATGTTAGTTCCATGACAGATTTATCTCCTAATTTCAAACTTAACTTACTCCCTTCTGGAATTAAAAAAGCCTGGTCGCCTGGAATATTTACGTACGATTCGAGCCTGAAATCGTCTCCTAATCGGTAAAAAGCAAATTGAAAAAAGAAATTGTGTTTCTTTAGTATCCTTCTTTCTACTTCTCCTGAGAATTCGTCTACTTTTTCATGGGTATAATTGCACTTCTGTGCTTTTACAATGGATGTACTCGACAATAGTACGATGGTAAATAGTAAAATTAAATACTTAATAGTAAGTTTCATTTTCATAGATTTTTAATTAATATGATGATTTAATTGAACTTGGAGATTATGCAACCTTGTTGGCCTAACACACTTGTAGGTAAATTGCTTTTTATTTCTATTAGGTAGTTAATGAGCGTGCTTTCCAGATATCATTAGCCTAAAAAGCACACTCCTCATTATGGAAAAAATCAATTATTCACAATCCTTCGGGCAGCCAAATAACCGTTATAAAAGCTGGCATCGCGATGTTTAAATATTTTCATCAGTTTATCCAGTTTATTATTCAGCAAAGCATTGGTATCGGCAAATAAAACTTCCAGATCTTTAGTTGCTATTACCGAGTCAATCTTGTATTTTCGGGGCATCCCGTTCAGCTCTTTAAAATTATCCAAATCTCCATCTATATCAACTAGCTGATCGGCTGTAACACCATATCCTCCACTTAGTGCATCTATATTATTCTCTGATTTTTCCAATATTTCAGTTACCTTATCAACAAACATTTCGTTTTTTAACCGATACAAATCTGTCATTGACTGATTCATACGCAATGCCAACTCAGCCTTACTTTCTATTATGGCAAAAGCTTCCACCTGATCGTTTAAAACATCTGCCTTTTCAGCTATCAAACGTTTAAGCTGATTTTTCTCCATACCTAAATAGGTTTTTGCCTTATCCTGGTCTATAACTTTTGCACCAATAGACGCAACCAGCTCTTCAAACTCGTTTTTAATAACACCAATTTTAGGGATTACACTCCATACCGAAGAGCGTAAATTCAAATAACTCAATACTGAGCCAAACATTTCTTTTTGATTTAACTGAATTTCTGTCATAATACTGAATAGTTAGATTTGCAACTGTTAAATAATTACATCTTGATGTTAATAATAATTAATTACAAATCAAAAATATATTATCCTTAACATATCATCCAAACCCTATTTTTACCTACGCATCTCTTTATATATCTACATCTTACATTTATTTATTTTTACACATATATATAAACAAAATATATAGTTTAGTTTTACTACTAGTACGCAACAACGTTTATTGCTATTTTTATGTATATATTAATTCTAATACATCAAAATCTTATTCTGTAATATACAATACAGCAATCACACTCTTTATAAAACCTGAAGTTGATACCAATTATTGGAAAGAAGATCTGTTTAAATCCTGCAACACTTTACTAATTTGCTATCTCGAGATAGCATTGTTTGGCTCAGAGAGCTTAAATTGTAATCCCAAGATGACATTGTTATACATCAACATGTTATTGCTTTAGTTAAAGTTGCCATTGTTACATTACGAGATGATATTGTTTTAGTCCAAGATCTTATTTTGCAATCTCGAGATGACATTGTTATACATCAACATGCCATTGCTTTAGATAAAGTTGCCATTGCTACATCACGAGATGATATTGTTTAACTCAGGTAACTTAATTTGCAATTTCGAGATAACATTGTTATGCAACAAGATGCTATTGCTTTAAGTTATCGTTCTCCTTTCGGCAGTGTCAATACCTTATAGTATCATCTTCCTATCTATCAGATCAACTTTCACAGGGGTATCACCATAAAAAGGCTACAAAAATCTGTACCATGACAATTCTCACAACCTATTGTATCGAAAGATGTTATTTTTATAGCTTATATTCGTCAAAGAATAAAACAACCAATTGATTCATCATAACAACCTTGATTTTAAGAATAAACAAAACACATATAAGATGAAGAAGTACACCTTTTTACTGGGACTTTTGGGTTTATTGTCGGCGTGTAGCGGATCAAAGAAACCCGAAAAACCAACCTTTACCAACAGAGACTTAAAAGTTGAAAGCGAAATAATGACCCCCGAAGTATTGTGGTCGTTTGGCCGGGTAGGTAACGTTTCGGTTTCGCCTGATGGTAATACTGTTGTTTTCACTGTATCATACACCAAAATTGAAGAAAACAGAACCTATACCGATATTTACACCATGCCCGCCAAAGGAGGCGAGTTTACGCAAATCACCTCAACATACGATAATGAGTTTGAAGTAAGCTGGCGCCCTGATGGTAAAAAAATAGCTTATTTATCGGCTAAATCAGGTGATGTACAACTTTGGGAAATGAATCCTGATGGATCAAACCCGGTAAAAGTAACTAAAATTGAAGGCGGTATTGAAGGATATAAATATGCACCTACTATGGACAAAATCCTTTTTACTCAAAGTGTAAAGCTGGATAAAACCATTCATGATTTATACCCCGATCTTCCTAAAGCCGATGCTCGCATTGAAGATGACTTAATGTATCGCCACTGGGATCACTGGCACGATTTTAAATACAGCCATGTATTTTATATTGATTATGCTAATGGTTCAACAGTAGGAACAGCTACCGATATTATGGAAGGCGAAAAATACCACGCTCCGTTGAAGCCATGGGGTGGCATGGAGCAAGTCAGCTTCACTCCCGACGGTAAAAACATTGCTTATACCTGTAAAAAACTTGAAGGTAAAGCATCAGCTTTCTCTACTAACAGCGACATTTATCTGTATTCGATTAAAGATAAATCAACCCAAAATCTTACCGAAGGCATGATGGGGTACGACATTGCTCCTACGTTTTCGCCCGATGGTAAGCTAATGGCCTGGGAAAGCATGGAACGCGATGGGTACGAAGCCGACAAAAACCGTTTGTTTGTGATGGATTTGGCAACTGGTACTAAAACAGATTATAGCAAAGAAATCGATTTTAATGTACACGGCCTTACCTGGAGTAAGGATGGCAACACCATTTGGTTTACCTCTGATGATAAAGGATCGAAAGAAATCTATAAATTTAATCTGGCCGATGCTTCATACTCAAAAGTTACTGATGGTATTCACAACTACAACTCAGTTGAGCCTGCCGGAGACAAATTGATTGCTACGCGTACCTCAATGCAATATCCAACAGAAATTATTTCGGTTGATCCAGCATCGGGTAAAGGAGAAAATATTTCTAAAGTAAACGATCCTCTTCTTGCTCAATTGAAGATGGGTAAAGTTGAAAAACGTTGGATCAAAACCACCGACAACAAAGAGATGCTTACCTGGGTGATTTATCCTCCTAACTTTGATCCGAATAAGAAATATCCGACTTTATTATATTGTCAGGGCGGTCCACAAAGTATGGTTAGTCAATTCTGGAGTACACGCTGGAACTTTCAGATGATGGCCGCTAACGATTATATTATTGTAGCGCCTAACCGTAGAGGCTTACCTGGTTTCGGACAAGAATGGAACGAACAAATTAGTGGCGATTACGGTGGTCAGAATATGAAAGATTACCTTACAGCTATTGATGAAGTGGCCAAAGAACCATTTGTGGATAACGATAACCTGGGCGCTGTAGGTGCCAGCTATGGAGGTTTCTCAATTTACTGGCTGGCTGGTCACCATAATAAACGATTCAGTGCGCTTATCTCTCATTGCGGTATCTTCAACCTTGAACAGATGTACAGCATTACTGAAGAGATGTTTTTTGTGAACTGGGATAACAAAGGTAACTATTGGGATAAGAGCAACAGAGCTGCTATGAAAAGCTATGCTAATTCGCCGCACAAGTTTGTTCAAAACTGGGATACTCCGATATTGGTTATCCATGGTGCCAAAGACTTCCGTATTCCTTATACTCAGGGAATGGCAGCCTTTAATACAGCTCGTATGCTGGATATTCCAGCTCGTTTCTTGTATTTCCCCGAAGAAAACCATTGGGTACTTTCATGTCAGAACGGTATTTTATGGCAACGCGAATTCTTCCGCTTTTTAGATGAACAGTTGAAAAAATAATACCCTCATTTATACAAATTGCACAAAGCGGAGGCCCTTACCTCCGCTTTTTTAATACCCCGACACATCATTTACAAACACTGCGTTACAGACCATTATTGCAGTCGAATAAAATTTCATTTATAATTGAATAAATTTCTATCTTCAAGAAAAATAATTGGCAACTATTTATATTTTTGCCGAACTTTTTTAAGCTTAGTAAAATCATTTTTTAATGTTGTAGCAATAATTTTAGACCTGCAAAAATGAAGCAATCGTATTTCGAATTGATCGACCAAACTTACTATTTCCCTCAACCGGGTTTTGATATCGAAAACGGGAATTTATATTTTAATAATGTGTCGTTAAAACACATGATTGATAAGTATGGTACACCACTTAAAATTTCATACTTACCGCGTATAGGCGAACAGATAAAACGGGTTAAAAACCTGTTTAGTAAGTCCATTAAAGCCAATGGTTACAAAGGAAAATACAATTATTGCTATTGCACAAAAAGTAGTCACTTTAGTTTCATCATTAAAGAAGTATTAAAATACGGTGTTAGTTTAGAAACTTCATCAAGTTACGACTTAGACATTATTTTAAAGCTTCACGAAGAAGGACTGATTACCAAGAATATTAAACTAGTACAGAACGGTCATAAAACAGATGGTTATCTGCAAAAGATTGCTCAATTACACAATGCCGGATTTAAAAACCTGATTGTAGTACTGGATAGCCTTCATGAGTTAGACCGCTTGCTACCCCTTATTGAAAGTGGAACCATTCAGGTAGGTATTCGTATGGCCATTGACGAAGAGCCTCAATCGGCTTATTACACTTCACGAATGGGCATACGTCCGGCCGACGTTATGAACTTTTACAAAGAAAAAATTGCCGACAACCCAAAGGTGAAGCTTCGCATGCTTCATTACTTTGTGGATAGTGGTATTAAAGATACACTTTACTATTGGGGATTATTCCAAAAAGGACTAAACCTATATGTTGAGCTAAAAAAACAATGTGAATCATTGAGCGCCTTCAATATTGGTGGTGGCTTACCTATTCGTAACAATCTTGGTTTTGAATACGATTACAATTACATCATCAACGAGATTGTTCGTAACATAAAGGATACATGTACCTCTGAAGGCATTGATGATCCGGATATCTTTACTGAATTTGGAAGGTATACCGTTGGAGAATCAGGCGCCATCATTTTTAAAACATTGGAAGTAAAACAGCAGAATGATGCTGAGCTATGGTACATTATTGATAACAGTTTGATGACAACCATTCCGGACAGCTGGAGTATTTTCGAGAAATTTATTCTGTTACCGGTTAACAATTGGGATAAGGAATACTCAAAAGTTAATATTGGTGGAATAACCTGCGATCACTCCGATTATTACAATACGGAAGACCTAAACCAACAGGTATTCTTACCCAAGATTAAAAACGCCGACGAAGAACCATTATATATGGGATTTTTCCACACCGGTGCCTACCAGGACTCTATTAGTGGCTATGGTGGTTTAAAACACTGTTTGATTCCTGCACCTAAACATGTGGTGATTGAACGTGATGAAAACGGTTTGCTTCGCGATTACCTGTTTAAAGACGAGCAGAAAGTGGAGGATATGTTGCGTATATTAGGATTTTTAGACAAGTAGTCTCTGCAAGCAAGCTCCATTTTTCTCGTTATGCTCGCTTTTAAAACTGGTCATTTACCAAAGTAAACTCCCATTTTATAAGCATCGCAAGCCTCAAAAATGAAGCTTTCTTTATCAGAGACAGAACATAAAAAACACTGAGCAGCTCTTATAAGTTGCTTAGCGTTTAAAACTCTATCAACAATCCAATGGTTGGTAAAACGGTTCCTGAGGTGCCGTTTAATTCCTGCATAGCATAGCGCTGTTGATTCAAAGGTGCATCAGGATTAACAACGATAGACTCGCCATTATCATCCAATTGCTGAATCAGCTCAGGAGCTTGGGCTGATTGATTATTATATACATTCTGAATATCGATATAAAAACCCAAAGTCATCCTTTTAAGGTTATAGGTTTTATCCACCCTTAAATCCAACTGATGAAAATCCTCTAAACGCTTTGTATTGTATTGCGAATAATCCAGATATTGCCTAAACTGTGCATCCCATGCCACTTTCAACGACGATTTATCTTCATCGTAAGGAGTATATGGCAAACCACCTACATAACGCCATTTCATGCCCACACTCCAGTTGCGTTTTAGTGTTTGATTAACGGTAACAGTAAATAAATGACGGCTATCCCAGGCTGAAGCAATATAATCGCCTTTGTAATCGGTAAACTCACTTCTCACATAG
This sequence comes from Carboxylicivirga linearis, assembly GCF_018271995.1. Taxonomy (GTDB): domain Bacteria; phylum Bacteroidota; class Bacteroidia; order Bacteroidales; family Marinilabiliaceae; genus Carboxylicivirga; species Carboxylicivirga linearis. The sequence continues at coordinate 53,723 of NZ_JAGUCO010000020.1, read as the reverse complement.
GTATAGGCAGCAATCATATTCAATCCTTTATTAGTTTTGGTACGGTACAAAGCCTCAAAACCATAAGCCTTTCCTTTTGAGGTTGAAGTCACTTCTTCATCACCTACTACCCCAAAATCTCCTCCCTTACTGGCCATAGAAATAGAATCCTTCACCGAGAATGGATATTTATCATACAATTTGTAAAAACCTTCCAGCGTCATCCTACTATGATCATTGGGGCGCAATTCCAGACCTGCCACAAAATGATCAGACGAAATATAAGTCAGGCCATTCTGCTTATTCACTAAGTCCCCTTCCGTATTTCTATACCCCATAGTTGTATAGGATGGATTCTGATAATAACGGCCCACATTGGCATTAAAATAAAACTCTGGTAAAATCATATATGAAAGCGAGGCACGTGGACTCAACTGATCCAATAAATTATTCATCTGGCTCGAATAACTGTTGGCATCCATTCTCACACCACCCGATAATGTCAGACGATTATCGAAAAAAGGATGAGAAACAGAACCAAAAACCGACCACTTTACAAAGTCTAATTCCGACTTATAATTTATTTCTGATGGCTGCCCATCAATAAAAGTTCGATTATAAGTACGGTTGTAATAATTTATATACTCAGCTCCTGCTCCAAAGTTTAAGGTCCACTGATTGGGACGTGCTGTATATTCAGTTCTGAATTTGTTCTCTATCTCATCAGAGATATAATTCAAATTAAGGTTCTCAGGTTCTTCAATATTATCATCATATTTAATAGCCTCGTTATTTAAATGGTTTCGGCTTAAAAACATCGATAAATAACTATTCTCAAAGTAGTGTTTGTAGGAAGTTCCTAGTGTATAGTTCCACTGATTATTAACTGGCAAGTAGCCGATAATGTATTTATTTTCATCTGTGGGCGAAGCTCCATCATTAAACTCAAATACATCGATAGCCCCAATTCCTAGAAAAGATATTTCGTTTCTGTCATCAATACGCGTCTCCGTCTTAAACTGAAAATCGGTAAACGTTGGTAAAAAAGGCAAATCCAGAGCAGCAAACAAAAACTGAAGATACGATCGTCGGACCGAAGCAATCAATCCTGTTTTCTCGCTCAATGGCGCTAATGTTGTTAACGATATCTCTGAAGCTCCCAACGTTCCTTTAAAAGTGGGTTTATCTACATCCACATCAATTTGCTTGAATTCAAAAACCGAACTCAATGCATTGCCTTTACCGGCAGGAAAAGCACTGGAATAAAAATCTACTTCACGAATAAAATCAACATTTAAAATACCCACGGGTCCTCCTGTGGCTCCCTGCGTTGCAAAGTGATTAATATTGGGGATTTCAATACCATCAATAAAAAAACGATTCTCTGACGGTCCACCCCCCCTCACAAATAAATCATTCCGAAAAGTACTGGCTGAACCAACCCCCGGAAAAGACTGCAATACTTTGGAAATATCTCTGTTAGCTCCCGCACTCTTTTCTATCTGGTCAATACCAATTCGTCTAAGCGACACAGGTGCCTCGGGTCTTACAGCATATGGAGAGGCTGTAATTCTGATCTCTTCCAACGACTCTGTGGCTGATTCCAGTTTAATCTGAACACTGGTATTCCTAACCTGTGATATATTGTATTCTTCCGTAATTAAAGAATTATACCCCAGCGACGACAACTGTAAACGAATAAACCCGGGATCTAAATCTCTAAATTCAAAGCGCCCGAGTGTATCTGTCATGGTTCCGGTGGTGGTGTTAAAAATAACAACACTAGCAAAAGGAATAGGCTTGTTAGTATAGGCGTCGCGCACTTGCCCTTTTAATACACCCGTTTGAGCATTTATATTTACGACACTCAAATGCAAAAAAGCCAATAAAAGTAAATTCTTAATTAATTGCGACCAGTTCATCATTAAATTATGTTTGTTCAAAATTATCATCACAATCTTAAACACCTTCAAATAAAAAAAGTTTATTTATTCACTAATTTTAAAAATTGATTACCTTTCTCTTGTGAATCCTGATCATATGGATAGAAAATCGCTGTTCAAACAATTTCTTATCTGGCGCCTTAGACATGTTAGCAATCGTCAATTTATGATGATTCTAAGCATCATTGTTGGTGTTGGGGCCGGTTTTGCGGCCGTGGCCATTAAAAATTCAGTTCACTGGATTAGTCATTTTGTTCATAGCTTTCTGGGACAAGACCACGATTATATCTTTCTTATTTCACCCACCATAGGTATTTTTCTTACGGTGCTTTTTATTAAATATGTCATTAGGCGTCCCGTTCGACATGGTATTCCCAATGTTTTGTATGCCATTTCAAAAAATGAGGGAAAGATGAATCGCCACAATATGTTTTCATCCATTGTAACCAGTGCTTTAACAGTTGGCTTTGGAGGTAGTGTGGGATTAGAGGGACCAACTGTTTCAACCGGTGCTGCTATTGGAAGTAATGTTGGGCAACTATTTCGGCTTAACTATCGACAAATAAAACTTTTATTGGGATGCGCGTGTGCTGCTGCCATGTCAGCCATTTTTAAAGCACCTATTGCAGCCATTGTTTTTGCCCTGGAAGTGATTATGCTTGATCTGACTCTGGCAGCCATCGTTCCTATTCTTCTGGCCTCTATTTCAGCCGTTATCATTTCTTATATTTTCATGGGGCAAGAGGTGGTTTACCCATTTGAATTAGCCCACACATACGAAATGATAGATCTGGTATACTATGTTTTGTTAGGCATCGTGGCCGGGTTTGTTTCATCCTACTTTACACGTATCTACATATTTATGGAGAAATGGTTTGAAAACCTGGATAAACACCGTATACGATTACCTGTTGGAGGTGCTTTATTGGGCGTTTTGCTATTCTTTTTTCCTGCCTTATACGGAGAAGGTTACGATGTTATTAACAGTGCATTAAGTGGCAATATTAATTTTATTTTTGAGAATACCATTTTCCAAAGCTGGTCTGATAGCATTTTGGCTGCGTTTATTTTGTTGGCAGTTATTATTGCCTTAAAAGTAGTAGCTACTTCGCTTACATTTGGCAGTGGTGGTGTAGGTGGTATTTTTGCCCCAACCCTTTTTATGGGAGCCAATACGGGTTTACTCTTTGCTAACATTGTCAATCGATTGGGCTTTCATCAATTACCCATTCAGAATTTTGCATTGATAGGTATGGCAGGCCTAATTGCAGGTGTATTACAAGCTCCTCTGACCGGACTTTTCCTAATTGCAGATTTAACCGGCGGGTATGAAATGTTTTTGCCCCTGATGATAACAGCAACCGCCTCCTTTGCTACAGCTAAAACATTTGAAAAACACTCTGTTTACACTCACTTATTAGCCATGCGCAAGGAACTGCTTACTCACGACAAAGATCAGGCAGTATTAACCATGATGGAAGTAAAAAACCTGATTGAAACAGATTTTGCCACCATTCATCCGAAAGCCAGTCTGGGTGATTTAGTAAAAGTTGTTTCCGAAGCCCATCGCAACCTCTTTCCTGTGGTTGATTCCAAAGGAATAATGCATGGTATGATTAAAATGGATGATGTAAGAAAGATCATCTTTAAACCAGAGTTATATGAGAAAACCATGGTTAAAGATCTGATGTACATGCCCGAGTATTATATCAGTCCCGATGATTCAATGGAAGATCTGGTTGAAATGTTTCGTAAATCGAGCCGTTTTAATATTGCTGTTATTGATAAAGGCAAATACCTTGGTTTTATTTCCCGGGCCAATGCCTTTACCGCCTATAGAAATCAGTTAAAGATGTTCTCAGGAGCCTACTAAAATAAGAATTATAGACCGTCAGAATATAGACTTTTTGACAGGATGCTTTTTTGTTTAATCTATTAGTTTTTGCAGCAATTGCATTCTATTCCTTTTCAGCTTCCTATTCACGTCTTTTCACATCCTCTTTAAAAGCTTTCACAATAGATTCTACTTCATCAACCCCATGTGTTTCCATTAATTGAGCTCGTAAATGGGCCGCTCCTTTAAAACTGTTGGTATATATTTTAAAGAATCGTTTCAATATCGACCAGTTCTTTTCTCCCGTCCAGGTTTTGGAATATAATCTGGCATGCAGCAACAAAGCCTTCAAACGCTCTTCCATGTCTGGTTCATGTCCCGGATGGTAGATCCATGGATTATGGAAAATTCCGCGCCCCACCATTACTCCGTCTACACCAAACTCTTTTACTTTTTGTTCCGACTCAGCAACTGACATCACATCACCATTACCCAGAAGTTTAATTTTAGGGTTAATCTCATTACGCAACTGAACAGCTTTTGCAATCTCATTCCAATTGGCTTCTCCTTCCGACATCATTTTCTGAATTCGACCATGTACAATCAGTGCATCTATCTCTGACTGAAGCAAAGTACTAATCCACGATTCAGTAACTACTGACTTAAAACCAACTCGTGTTTTAACACTCAGTGGCAAATCTGATGCTTCTTTGGTTGCAGTAATGATTTCGCGTGCCAGATCCGGCGTATTAATTAAGGCAGAACAAGCACCTTTTTTGATGATATTCTTCATCGGGCAGCCCATATTGATATCAATACCGTCAAATTCGGTCTCCTCTGCAATATATTTAGCTGTTTGATAAAACTTTTCAGGATCAGTTCCCCAAATCTGAGCTACCAGCTTCACATTCATCTTACGGGCCAGTTCCTGTTCTTCCGGATTAATATGAAAGCGATGCAAAACCTTTTCTTTTCCAACCGGATGACAAAATCCATCGGTTGATAAAAATTCACTAAAAAGCAAGTGCACATGCCCTGGTTTACTTAAACGCAAAACAACCTCACGAAAAACAGTATCCGTAACATCCTCCATGGGAGCCAAAGCCCATATCGATTCTTTTATTGAACTCCAATAATTCTCTTTCCCTGTTTTTATGGCCTTATTCATTCTATTTCTTTCCATTACTCAAGCAATCCTTCAACTCTTCAACATCCTTATGGAAGTATGTTGTACAATCACGCTCATTACTTTCTTAAATTCAATCTCATAACCATCTATAAATGGATAAACAGCTAAATCAGCACGATCAATTCTAAGTATGTTATATTTTTTTCATCGGCAAAGATATTAAAATGGATAAAACCGCGTTATAGTATTATTGGACGCAACAGTTAAAGATAAGTAAAAGCTTAACTTTTTTTAACAGTATTAAACTACAGTATAACATTGCATTGATTTAGGCTTTTTCATACTTTTGCTGTTACTTATAAACAGTTAGCAGGAATATTTCTCAAAATCCCTGCCTTTTAAATTATTAGACATTTCTCGAAATAAGTTAATTGGCTAACACTAACCTAATACTATATATGAAACCGACACAAAACACTCGCAAACTTCGTAAAATAGATGATGAGTCATGGGAACAACTCACGTTCACTGACAAAAAATATGAAATAAGTAACTACGGACGGATAAAGAGTTATTGCTACGATAAAGAAAATGGACGAATTGTGAAGTTGGGTAATATAAAGGGCTTCTACAATGTTAGTTTACGTGTAAATGGAAAAAAGAAATCGTATTTGGTTCATAAGCTAACCGCTGAATATTTTGTTGATAAAACAAGTCCTGATCAGGATGTGGTTATCCATTTAGATTGGAACAAACAAAACAATTACTTCACTAATCTTAAATGGGTTACCAAAGAAGAAAGCTACAAACGCATGCATAAAGTTTTGCAGGAAGCGCGTAAGAAAGCCGGGAAAGTGGTAACAAGTTCAAAGCTTAGTACTCATGATGTTGCTGTTATCAAGGGCATGCTTGAAAAAGGCGTAAAGCAAAACCTTATTGCCAAACTATTTTGCGTAAGTGAAATGCAGGTTAGCCGGATAGCACGTAAAGAAAACTGGGCTGAGATAGAACCCAAAATGGATTAATTCTTTATAACAAGTCTCAACCAACTTAAAACCTTATTATTAGATTAATAAAATTGCCAACAATTTTTTGTAGTTAATTGCACTACACTTTATTTGTATTACTTTTGCGGCCATTATGAAGAAGGTCAATCAATTATTAGGGCAATTTCTGGTTTGGAGAGTAAAGAATATCAATCAAAAACAGTTTATTTTAATTCTTAGTTTATTGGTGGGTATTTTTAGTGGGCTGGCTGCAGTGATATTAAAAAATGCTATTCATTTTATTCAAACCTTCTTAACGCACAATTTTAAGGTAGCACATCAGAATTACCTATTCCTGGCATATCCGATTATAGGTATATTGATTACCATTATCATAGTTAAATACGTAATTAAAGATGGCCTGGGGCATGGAGTTAGTAAAATTCTGTACGCCATTTCAAAACGAGGCGGCCATATCAAACCTCATAACAACTACTCCTCTATTCTAACCAGTTCGTTCACTATTGGTTTTGGAGGATCTGTTGGAGCCGAGGCCCCAATTGTACTAACCGGTGCTTCTATTGGTTCTACTTTGGGTAGAATCTTCAGGATGAATACTAAAACCATTGTTCTGTTAGTTGGATGTGGGTCTGCCGGTGCTATTGCTGGTATCTTTAAAGCACCTATTGCCGGATTGGTTTTTACTCTGGAAGTACTAATGCTGGATTTGACCATGGCTTCCATAGTGCCACTTCTTATTTCAGCTGTTACATCAGCAACAGTTGCATACTTCTTTTTGGGTAAAGAAGTTGAGTTCACCTTTGCACTGGAAGCACCTTTTCTTCTTAATAACATACCTTACTATGTTGGATTAGGTATAATTGGAGGATTTGTATCGTTATATTTCACCCGCGGAGTAATGTGGGTTGAAAAACATTTGGGAGTGATAAAAAACCCTTTTGCCAAATGGATAGCAGGAGGTGTTGTATTAAGTTTCCTTATTTTCTTATTTCCTCCTTTATACGGTGAAGGATATCATACTATTACAGAGCTATTAAATGGAAACAGCAACGAGGTTCTTAACGAGAGTCTTTTCTATGCCTTTCATGATAACATATGGACAATACTTGTTTTTCTGGCACTACTAATTATTTTTAAAGTATTTGCTACGGCTGTTACAACGGGTAGTGGTGGTATTGGTGGTATTTTTGCACCAACATTATTCATGGGCGGAGTTACCGGATATTTCTTTGCACGATTAGCCAATACCTTAGGTTTCGTAAATCTTCCTACGTCGCATTTTACACTTGTAGGTATGGCCGGCTTGATGGCTGGCGTCATGCATGCTCCTTTAACCGCTATCTTCCTGATTGCAGAAATTACCAATGGTTATGGTTTATTTATACCTTTGATGATCACTTCAACCATTGCCTATCTGACCATCATGTATTTCGAGCCACACTCAATCTATACCAAACGTCTTGCTGCTAAAGGAGAATTAATTACTCACCACAAAGACAAGGCTGTATTAACCATGATGCGCTTGGATAAAGTTTTAGAAACTGAGTTTAAAACTGTTTATCCTGAGATGACCTTAGGTGATTTTACCAAAGTAGTATCATCATCAAAACGTAATATCTTTCCGGTGGTGGATCATGCTGATCAATTGCAGGGTGTTATTTTACTGGCCGAAATACGTGGTATCATCTTTAATCATGATTTATACAACGAAACAACGGTTGAAGAATTAATGGAAATGCCTCCAGCCATCATTGAGCATGACGAGAACATGGATAACGTAATGAAGAAGTTTGAGGAAACGGGTGCATGGAACCTGCCGGTAGTTGAAAACGGTCGTTATTTGGGATTTGTTTCTAAATCAAAAATTTTCTCAGTATATCGTCGTGTTTTGATTCACTTCTCAGATGAATAGAGAATCTCAAGGTAAAAGTGCAAAGGCAAAAGTAAAAAGGTTTTTAGAGTAATAGATCCATAGATAAACATCATACATCTTTACATCATAAATCCTTACAACCCTACCCAGATATTTCGTGCCCATACTAACAGAATTACAACCACAAACAAAATAATGCCCCAAGTGGGCCAGGGCTTTTTCAGTATTCGGATAAGCTTATCATCATTCTTAAACACATCAATCGCAGCCTGCAAAACAGCAGCTATCATAAAAAGATTAAAAACAATACCCAAAGGATGATAAAAAAGTGATTGTGCAACATGCCCGCGCAGTAAAGACCATGTACTGCGGCCCATTCCACAACCCGGACATGGAATAGTGGTTATTTTTTTAAAAGCACAGATAGTGTTTTTTGCATCGGGAAAAGAAGGTAAAAGAAGGTAACCATACCCGAGTATAATCACCCCAATTATAGCAATACTAAACCGTCGCTTCCGATTAAACAACTCGTAAGAATTTCTCTAAATTACTTTCTCTTGCGGCATCCATTATAATAAACCAGTCCACTACCATCCAAAAAAGAAGACCACCACAGGTTAATAACTTGGCAACTCCTAATCCGGTTTGACCAATCAGAAATCGATCAACGCCTAAACTACCAAAAAGGATAGAGACGATTAAAACAACTATTGGATCGCGATACTCTTGTGTGCTTGCCAGAAAAAAACGTTGCTCATCAATTTCTTCCAGCTTCTTCTTAATTATTGGCAACGACTCTACCGGAAAACGACTGCTATTCTGAGCCAAAAACAAAGTAACATTATTTGCATCCATAAACTTAAGTTTGAAATGTAAAGCTAGTAAAAATGTGAGTTTTATCAATTGTGTATTTTCTCATTTTTAAAATACCATAAAACTTATAAACTGCTTTACTTTTTTATATCAATTAGTTCCGTAAATTTGTGGACTCGTGATGAATAAGTAGTAAAACATATAGGCCATTGCTCCAAATATTGGTTATTTATCAACCAATTGGAATGGGTTAAAAACTAATTACAAACAAATGAAGAGAGATACAGTCATCTTTGACCTGATCAACAAAGAATATGATCGTCAAAAAAACGGTATTGAATTAATTGCTTCCGAAAACTTTGTAAGTGAACAAGTAATGGAAGCCCAAGGCTCTTGTTTAACCAACAAATACGCCGAAGGATATCCGGGCAAACGTTATTACGGAGGCTGCCAGGTAGTAGACCAAACAGAGCAACTGGCCATTGACCGTGCCTGCGAACTTTTTGGAGCTGAGTATGCCAACGTTCAACCACACTCGGGGGCACAAGCTAATGCTGCCGTATTTTTTGCCTGTTTGAAGCCAGGTGATACTTTTATGGGATTGGATTTGGCTCATGGTGGTCACCTTACACATGGTTCGCCTGTTAACTTTTCAGGTGTTACTTACCACGCTATTTCGTACCACGTAAAAGAAGATACTGGTTTGGTTGATTACGACGAGATGGAAACATTGGCTCGTGAGCAAAAACCTAAAATGATTATTGCCGGTGCATCAGCTTATTCGCGCGAGTGGGATTACGCCCGTATGCGTCGTTTGGCTGATGAAATTGGTGCTTTATTACTTTGCGACATGGCTCACCCTGCTGGTTTAATTGCCAAAGGTAAATTGAATAACCCGGTTGAACATTGCCACATTGTTACAACCACTACTCATAAAACGCTTCGCGGACCTCGCGGTGGTATGATTTTGATGGGTAAAGATTACGAAAACCCATTCGGTATTAAAACTCCAAAGGGCGAAACCAAGATGATGAGCGCTGTTTTGGATTTTGCTGTTTTCCCTGGTCAACAAGGTGGACCATTGGAGCACGTAATTGCAGCTAAAGCAGTTGCTTTTGGTGAAGCTTTATCTGACGATTATGGTGTTTACATCGAGCAGGTTCAAAAGAATGCTCAGGCCATGGCCGAACAGTTTATCAAACTAGGATATAAAATTATTTCGGGCGGAACAGATAACCATTTGATGTTGATCGACTTGAGAACTAAATTCCCTGATATTACAGGTAAGCAGGTTGAAAACACATTGGTTAAAGCAGATATCACCATCAACAAAAACATGGTGCCATTCGATAGTCGTTCACCGTTTACCACTTCGGGTATTCGCGTTGGTACTTCTGCGATTACATCACGTGGCTTAAAAGAAGCAGATATGGTTACCATTGTTGATTTTATCGACGAAGTAATCTCCAATATCGACAACGAAGAAGTAATTGCCGGTGTATGTAAAAAAGTAAACGCATTGATGGCTGATAAGCCTATGTTTGCATGGTAATTTTAGTTGATAGCTATTAGAAGTTAGAACGCTTCGCTTTTAGTTATTAGAATTTACAATATTAAAGAACGGTTCTTTATAGCCATTATGGCAATAGAGAACCGTTCTTTTTTATACACTAAGGGCTTTTTATGTATTTTTACCCTATGGATATCTCAACTCTTAACATTCTTCTTTTAATCCTTGCCGGTTTATTTGCCGGATTTATCAACACACTTGCCGGAAGTGGCTCATTAATAACGCTGCCCATGTTGATGTTTCTGGGTTTAAGTCCACATCAGGCCAATGCCACCAACCGCATAGCTATATTTATTCAGAATATAGTGGCTGTTCGAAATTTCAGGAAACTGAAAACACTGGATTACAAAAGCAACCTCTATCTTATCCTACCAGCTTTGGTCGGGTCGGTAGCCGGAGCTTTGTTCTCAATCAATATCAGTGAACAGGCTTTAAACTATTTTATAGGTGGATTACTGTTTGTTATGTTTTTCGTGATTCTGTTTAAACCTACCGAATGGGTAAAAGAACAAGCCGGACAAATTGAAGGCAGACCTGCTTTTTGGCAACTTGTTATTTTCTTTTTTATTGGATTCTATGGAGGTTTTATTCAGGCCGGTGTTGGCTTTTTTCTGCTGGCCGGATTAGTATTAGGTGTAGGCTACAATCTCATTCAGGCCAATGCAGTTAAAGTGTTAATTGTGCTTTGCTACACAGCTGTTGCTTTGGTAGTTTTTATCTGGTCGGGTCAAATCAATTACCTATATGGATTTATTCTTTCTGCCGGAAATGCTTCAGGAGCATATATTGCATCGCGGTACGCCAAGCAGATTGGGGTAAAACCAATCCGATACATCTTATTGGGAGCTGTTATGTTGGCTGCTATGAAAGTGTTGGGAATTTTTGATCTGCTTTTTTAAGTAACAAAATGCAAGACCGAAGTGTCAAGACTTTTCTATCACTACTCCTCGATTTCTATCTGTAATAAGTAATAGAAGCTAGAACGCTTCGCTTTTAGATATTAGAATTATAAAACACAAAAACGGAATAATAACATGAGTTACTCCTCGATCCCTGCTACTCGATTTCTATCGAGTAGTTTATATTTCTTAATTCGGTTTATTGTATATCAATAGGAATTGATTTGATAGCAACCCTTCGTTTGGAAACGAAGGTTAGTGCTACTGACTACTGCCTAAAAACTAATCAACTATAGTTAATCCAACTCAAAATGATAAGTAATGGTTCCTTTTTGATAAGCAGCCGCTTCTTTATCGGAATTAAATTTGGCTTTTTTAGCCGCTTCAATTGCTTTACTTTGCAGGTAGTTATTTTGAGTTGTTGACCCGCGTAAAATAGGAACTGCATTAATCACATTCCCATTTCTATCAACGGTAATTTCAACTACCACAATTCCTTCTTCCTGAATATTATATGTAGGTTTTGGAAGTCCTCCAATAAGGCTACGCCCAGTTAAATCAAATCCATTACCCGAGTTACCCAAGCCAGATCCTGTTCGGTTAGTGGTATTACCTCCGGTTGTCTGTCCCTGATTACCTGTTCCGCCCGTATTACCTTCCGAAGTATTGTCACCAGTTCCTTTACCAAAGGCACCTTTTACTTTATCGCGCGCTTCAGCAGCTTGACGATCCAACTCTTCCTGGCGCTTACGTTCTTCTTCCTCTATGCGTTTACGTTCCAACTCCTCTTGTCGCTGTCTCTCCAGTTCTTCCTGTCTAATTCGCTCTTGCTCTTCTCTTTCTTTGCGTTCCTTCTCCAAACGTTCCTGTTCTTCCTTTTCCTTTTTTTTCTGAGCTTCTGATTTCACAACAGGAGCCTCATCATAATCCTGTGTTTGTATATCTTCTTTTTCCGGTTCTGGTTGAACGGGTTCCGTTGTTTTTGTAGGTGGTGGGGTAACCTTTTCTTGTTTAACAGCCTCAGATTCTTTAGGCTCTTCGGGTCCTTGTCCTAGTACAGTATCTCCAAAGCTCACTAAAATCCCCTCTTCTCCTTTAGGCAGCGTTTTCAGCCCAAAGAAAATCAAGAACAACAACAGTAAAGAATGAAATACTGTTGTACCAATTACACCGTATCGTTTGTTTTTTTCGCTCATATTTACTTGGCTTGTGTGGCCAAAATCAACTTATATTTATTTCGTATAGCGATATCTCGTATTTTACCAACTACCGAGAACGGAACCGATTCGTCTACATGCAGAGCAACATACATCTCTGGACTGTCGGCTAATATTTCTTGCAGTTTTTTTTCTATCTGCCAGAATGATACTTTCTCACCCTGAACAAAGTATTCTTTATCTGCTGTAACCGAAATAGTGGTATTGGGCTTTGCTGATACCTGATGATCACTTTTGGGTAATTGCAGGTTTTTATTAGCCACAGGTGTTACCAATGTTGACGTAATCATAAAGAATATAAGCAATAAGAAAACGATGTCGGTCATAGACGACATGCTAAATCCTGATTCTACTTTACTTCTTCTTTTCAATCCCATTACCTGATATCCAAAATTACTTTTACACCATTTGATTCAGCAATATCCAGCACTCTTGCAGCATCTCCTGTTGAAGCATTTGCATCAGTTCGGAGCTTTATGATGGTTTTATCATTACGGGTAAAAATATTTAACAAGCTATTCTCTACCTTATCGCTTCCCATCCATTTTCCATCTACAACAAATCGACTGGAGGCTGTAATACGAACATTTACATATTTCTCAACCACTACCTTTTTTGTGCTTTTACGAGGAATCAACAATTTAATGGCATTAGGATGTACCATTGTTGATGTGATCATAAAAAAGATCAACAATAAAAACACGATGTCGGTCATAGACGACATACTAAAGCTGGCACTTATTTTTGTTCTTCGCTTTAAAGCCATTGGTTAATGAGCAGGTTCATTTAACAGATCCATAAACTCCATGGTGCGTGCTTCCATCTTGAAAACCACTTTCTCTACTTTGGCTACCAAAATATTATAAGCGAAATAAGCAATAATACCAATAACCAAACCAGTTACCGTTGTTACCATAGCCGTATAAATACCCGACGAAAGCAAGCTTACATCAATGTTATTTCCGGCATTAGCCATATCGTAGAAAGCACGAATCATACCAATTACAGTTCCAAGAAAACCAATCATAGGAGCTCCACCAGCCACCGTAGCCAAGGTAGGCAAGCTTTTTTCTAAACGACTAATCTCAAGGTTACCCACATTTTCTATAGCGGTATTAACGTCGTTTAACGGACGACCAATACGTGTAATTCCTTTTTCGATCATTCGCGAGATTGGAAAATCATGTGATTGACAAAGCGCAATGGCTGAATCAATCTTTCCATCATGGATATAATCCTTAATTTTATTCATAAAGCCATCATCTTCTTTAGAAGCTTTTTTTATGGCCATAAATCGTTCGAAAAAGATATAAACAGAAACAACCGACAGAAACAACAAGGGCAACATAATCCAACCACCCTTCATGGCCATTTCAATATAGTTTATGCTTTGCTCAGCTCCCTCCTCAAGGTTTGCATCAGCAATGTTTTCGGCTGTCGCCTGTATAAATAGTAATAGATTCATTGTTGTATTTCTAGATTTCTATTCAGCTAAAATAATAAAAATGCTAACTGCACCTATCTTTCAATAAGGTAAACGTAAAGATTTAATCATTATTCTCTTCATCGTCTTCCTTTTTGGCATCCCCGGTAAATTTCCTCCAATATTTTCGCATTAATTCTCTTACCGAGTCAAATTCTTCTTTAAATGAAATGCCTACTCCCTGCCTTGTGGGCGATTCGGTATAAATAATATCATTGTTGGTAACCGTGTATGCTTTTCCGCGCAAAGTACCTGATTGATTTAGTTTGATATCTACGTCAAAATCGCCTATCAGGTTACTGGTTCTCGTATTATCCTGACCGTAGCCAACATTACCGTTTATGGTTACACGGTTATTAAAAACCTGAGTTGATAAAGCCACCTCAATTTCATCATTGGATATCCCCTCTTCACCAGGACGATAACTTACACCAATATCAAAATCATTACTTATCTGCGATAACCAATGACTTAACTGATTTGATAATACTTCGGTGGTAGTTACCAATGCTGCATTATTACCTGTCGATCGATTATTATCCATTACAGCATTCGATAAATTCTCATCGGTATAAAAACGATTTAGCACCAGCAACGATAGAACCTGCCTGTTTAATTCCTCCTCTGTATTGATATAAGCATTAATTACATCCTGATTATTTTTTTGGGCTGATGGCGTTTCAATCTGAAACTTTATAGAAGGTTTCATCAATCTGTCGCTCAACAACAGATTACAATGAACCGGTATTCTTCTGGTATAATCCTGTAATGTTTGTTCATCTGAAATAGTTGATCGAACCAGATCATACAGTGATGTTTTTAATTTATAGGTGGCATTCAAATCAATTTTTGCATCATATGGATCTCCATCCCAACGTATGGTACTGCCGTGATTAATGATAAATCGCTTATTCAACACATTCTGAAGCGTAAACATGTAATCTCCCTCATCAAAACTAAAATCACCGTAAAAGTTAATACCACCTTCCTTATCCATCCTAATTTGAAGATTTCCATTCCCACTCCCTTTTAGAATGTCTCCAATTTTTGAATCGAATATAACCTGCGTTTGAGCATCGGGTGTAATATCCAAATCCATATTGATTGTCATCCCCGAATAATCAGTAATAAAACTATCATCTTCCACTTCTTCCACCTCTATATCATCAGATGGTATCGATGGTTTAGCAAAACGTATAAAGTTGGTTTCCTCCACCACTTCATCGCTACTAAGTGGGATATAAAACAAAGTATTCCTCTTAGTCTGACCACTAATATCGATGTTTAAATCAGATGTTGAGCCGGTAATGGCCATATTACCATCAGCATAAACAGTTCCATAATAAAGAGGATTATCCTTATATTTTGTATCCAACACAAGCATATCGTTTGCTATAAGCACAAGATTATAACTCATACCTTTAAATCCGGTATGATGAATTGTACCGTCAAACGAACCATTTCTTCCGTATCGGTCGTGCAATGTTAAGGACCTGAAATCGATCTCATGAGGCCTGAAAACTATTGAATCCGTAATAGAGTATGTAGTTTGCAATAAGCCAACATCAAAAAAAGCTTTATTTATATTAACACTACCAACTAACGCAGGTTCAGTAAAACTTCCTTTAACTCCTAAATTACCTGATGCTGTACCGGAAAGATTTTGCATTATTTTACTCAGGTAAAGGTTCAGAAATCCAATCTGCAAACTATCCAGCTGATAATCCAAATTCAGCGAAAGATTCTTCATATCAATATAACCACCTCCCAACAAAGGCTGCTTTTCTCCATCTTGCACTTTGGATACAACAGCAAGCTGTTTCTCTTCAGGCAGGTAATTAGTATTTAAATAGAAATCACCAATCTTATCATCATTAAACACAAAATCATCTATTCTCAAATCACTGGTCACAATAGGAGTTCGATAAAAATCAGCCAAGTGAACACTTCCATTTAATAATCCATCTAAGCTTAAGCCTTTGATTTCCTGCGCTGAAATAATATCACCCAATCGAATATTTTGCATATGTATCTCCATACCATCATCCGCCGTTTTATGCAAAAATCCATTGGCTCCAAATTCCTGATTATTATGATGAATCCTAAAATTCCTCATTGAAAATCCCATTGGGTGATAATTGATACGCGTCTCCTGTATTTCCCAAATACTGTCTTTTACCATTACATACGACGGCTCAATATCGATACTGGCATATAAACCTGATTTGTTACTTTTTATGTTTGATACAGCATGAATAGATCCGCTGTTATTGATTTCGTTCCAATTATTCCAATAGGCATTAAACTGTATTGAATCTTGATATAAAAGATTATGAAGACTAAAATTTTGAAATAGAGAAGTCTTATTTACGAGCACTTCTTTAAATCTGGTGATTATCGACAAATCATCTTCATCATTTGAGGCAATCTGTAACTCAGGATTCACTAAAGACAGATTTTTGTATTTTAATTCACTCAACTCTAATGTTACATCCAGTATATCATCCTTACTATTGAACTTCCCTAAAATAATTCCATCTTCCGACACCATTAACTCAGGTTTTAGCAAATGAACCAACTCACTCATCTTCTTCAATCGGCACGAAAAAGTAAAATCATTTTCGTGAATAGGAACATCTTTCTGAGGAAGAACATTTTTTAATGCTGGCAAATATTGTTGTAAATATTTTATAAAAATCTGCCGAAAAAAGGTAAAATTATAACTCCCAATTAAATCACCTTCCAACAGGTCCGACTGCAGAATTACGTGTTTCTCCTCACCTTCACGCAAAGAAACCAACAGTAATGAGTCCATTTTAACATTATGCTCCGGCGAAATAAATTCTGCATTTTTTACCGTTACATAACCAATAACATCATTAATATCTTTACCGCTAAAATTAGATGTAAGAACCACCGACATTGAATTATCTTCAATATCAGGAAGAATATTTAGTTTATCGAGTTTAGCATCTTGGACCACCGCTCTAAAATCGAAGTTGGGCTCTTCGGTTGATAAATCTATTTTACCATTAAAATCAAGTTTACCATTTGGGTCATCAATTTGAAATGCACCATCGAATTTTTGATTGGCAAATAATCCATTTAGGGTAATATTCTTATAATCGTACTGATTTACAGCAAGAGTATCAATTACTCCATTCATAAAAGCATAAAATAAACCGGATGGCCTTCTATTTCCTTGAATTGATACTTCCATTGACAGATTGTCCAGGCGCTCATTGGCATCTAATAAACCTCCGATATCGAAATTTGAAGTCGCCAGATTACCGGCAAACACCATTCCTTTTTCTTCGTCTACTTTTAAACCAATATCAGTATTAATTGATCCTAATGGAGTCGAAAATTCTCCAAAAGCCACAATATCACTCAAGAAACCAGTAAAATTACCTCTATAATGTATGCTTTCCAGATTATTTAAGGCTGCCGGCAACTGTATTTTTGTTTTATTATTATATGACAAAATGTAACGCAGGTCAGATGGAGTAGTATATAAATCTCTTACATTTAAATACAGAAAAGTCTCATCCAAATCAGGTAAGCCATTCACATCAAAACTGGTGGAGATAGAAGACTCTGTTCCAAAATCAAATCTAACATTTCTACCTTTTATACTATTTATGGTGCCGTATGCTTGACCGGATATATTAAAAGGCAGATTTCCTAACTGCTTTAGATCAACAAATAAACCTAAATCGCGATGAGAGATATAGGAAGGTTTTAGTCCAACATAGAATGACTCAATTTTATTCAAGCCTTCTTCTTTATTGTTGTAACGTACTTGCAAACTATCCAGGTTTATTCTGGAATGAAACGTTTTAAGCTGAAGCCTCTTTAGAATAACCTGGTCTTCCCCAGCACTAACATACACCGATGCTCCCTGCACAATAACTCCATCTTCTTCATCCAACCTTAGTTCATCTACGGAGAAGGAAAATATACTATCTCTGTTAATTTGACTTAAAACAATATCTAAACCACTTATTTTTATTGGCTCTGCAGTGTTTGAAGTTTGCTTTATTAACAAATTGCCATTATTTAAACTGATTGACTGAACTCCAAAACGCCAAAAATCTGTTTGTAAAGTATCAACCTCATTTTCTTCATTAATTAAAAAGGAATAATTAAAAGCTGAATCTTGCTTATAGATATTGATATATGGCTGCTTGATTGAAATATTGGATAGATAAAGTCTTTTATCTTTAAAAAAGATTGAATCTATATGTGAAGTCAGTGAGTTAACAAACATTAAAGTATCACTTTGCTGATCTTTCACCAGTACATGTCTTAAAACCACACTTGAAAATGGTTTAAAATACACCTTACCTACTGATATTTCAGCATTGTACTTTTCTGATAATTCATTTGTAAAATAGGAAACCAAACGAGTTTGAACTGCTGGAATTAATACCAGCATATACCCTATCAACAGTAAAGCCAATGGCACTGCTAATACATATAATCCTATTTTGATATTTTTTTTTATACTTTTGACCCGTTAAAACCCACCAAAATTAAGAAAAAGGCGGGAATTTAAACGACTAGGAAGCTAATTCTATAAGAAGAAATTATGAGCGTGATTATTTTAGCCATTGAGTCATCATGTGATGACACTTCTGCAGCAGTTTTCAAGGATGAAGTTATTTTATCCAACTGCGTGGCCAATCAGGATGTTCACAAGGCGTTTGGAGGTGTTGTACCAGAATTAGCATCACGTGCACATCAGCAGAATATAATACCGGTTGTTGATAAAGCCATTAAAGATGCCAAAATAAAAAAGGAAGATATTAGTGCTGTTGCTTTTACCCGCGGACCGGGATTAATGGGATCGTTACTAGTCGGCACTTCTTTTGCCAAAGCTTTTGCTTTAACCAACGACTTGCCTCTTATTGATGTAAACCACTTACATGCACATGTGTTGGCTCATTTTATAAAAGAACACCCTGAAGATCTTGATCAACCTAAGTTTCCATTCTTATGCCTTTTGGTTTCTGGAGGTAATAGCCAGATTGTTATGGTTAAAAACCATTTAGAAATGGAGATAATTGGTCAAACAATAGATGATGCAGCAGGTGAAGCATTTGACAAATGTGCTAAGGTTATGGGATTGCCCTATCCTGGTGGTCCTTTAATTGACAAATTGGCTAAAGAAGGAGATGAGAACGCATTTACCTTTAGCAAACCACGAATCGATAATTACGACTATAGCTTTAGCGGATTAAAAACCTCTTTCCTCTATTTTTTAAGAGATCAGATTAAGGTTAACCCTGATTTTATAGAGAATAATAAAGCAGATATATGCGCTTCGTTACAAAAGACTATTATTGATATTTTAATGGATAAGCTTATTAAAGCAGCTAAAGACACCGGCATTAATCAAATAGCCTTGGCAGGTGGGGTTTCTGCTAATTCAGGATTACGAAATCGACTTGAAGAATTAGCCATTCAACACAACTGGGTAACCTATATACCCAAGTTTGCGTACACCACCGACAATGCGGCAATGATAGCTATCAACGGATACTATAAATATCTAAAAAAAGATTTTGTAGGACAGGAAACTGCTCCTTTTGCAAGATTAGAATTTTAAACCAATAAAGAACTTAATCGTTATTTTAAATAGCAAAAAACTATATTGGTCAAAATAAAACAAAGTTTTAAACCATTAATAAGGTCCAAAATCGTTTTTTTATATTTTTGCAACTAATTTGTTTATAGTGGAACATCTGAAATACAAGAAAGTAACTGGATTTATTGAAAAAAAAATAGGAGACGAATTGGTTATTGTGCCTGTTGCTTCTGAGGTTGCTCAAATGAATAAAGTTTTCTCTCTTAATGAAGTTGGCTTATATATTTATGAACAATTGATTGAACCAAAATCAGAAGAAGAGGTTATTAATCTTGTTTGCAAAGAATTTGATGTTTCAAAAGAGGTTGCTCAAATTGACATCAAATCATTCTTAACAAATGCATTGAAAGCAAGTATAATTAAGATGATTGAATAGTATAAAGTATAAATGAAGAATAAAAAAACATATATTTCACCAAAAATTGAGGCTTTCGAATTAGATCGGGAAATCAGTTTAGTTATGGCATCAGTACCTTCTGATCCTCCAGACACTGGATGGGAAGCAGCTCCCTCTTCGACTCCTGAATACCCATCAACACTTAGTAACGATTCTCCTTTCGGTGGAACAAATCCTGATTATGATAATTTGTAATTAATAAATGGTAAATAGCACCATCTACAATATTGGGGATATAAGAATAAAAGTTAATTTCTTATATCCTTTTTTTATGCTAAAATCAAACAGTGGCAGTCAATTATTTATAGAAAAATCAGAAATATCAAATTGGATTTTAAATTTTAACGAAACTAAGAGCATCAATCTTAACCACCTAAAGGTTGCTTTTAAAGGAGCCCAATCATTTGAAGAAGAAGTTCCTTATAAATGGCAACTCCTCTATGATGATTCTTTCAAATACATCCACTTTATATTTGAGAAGGATGATAATATTGATTGCGGTATTGCAAGAATCAATGAGTCAACACAGCAAATCGACCTGCAATTAAAGGTTAAAAAAGAAAAAAAAGAAATTACACTTGATCCTTTTTTTCATCCCATAGGAATCCTTATCCTACAATTTATAGTACATAATTCAAAAGGTTTTGTGATGCATGCCTCAGCTGTTAATTATAAAAACATGGGTTTTTTGTTCTCTGCAGTTTCGGGTACTGGGAAAAGCACTATGGCCCGGCTGTGGCAAGAAAAAGGAGCAACCATAATTAATGATGATAGAATTATCGTAAGACCCAACAATGGCAACTACTACCTACATAACACGCCAATGCCTTATTATAAAGACGAAAACAAGAAGGTAAAACTTCAGAATTTATTTATAATAAAGCAATCAACAGAAAACTACATAAAACCATTAAGCACAACAAACGGTACACTATCCATATTAAGCAACTGCATACAATATCATTTTAATGAGACCCAAATTAAAGAAAGATTAGACTATATTGCTAAAGTTGTTCAGAAACACAAAGTGTATGTAATTGGTTTTAAACCCGATACTTCAATTATTGATTTAATCATAAAAGAGTTTGGACAAAAATAGTTTTATACATATCGTCATTAACCTCCTTGAAGAAGGAAAAACCACAGAATTACTGGCACATGGAATAAGCATGTTTCCGTTCTTACTCCCTGGCGACAGATTAAAAATATCACCTAAGCAAGACTTTACTACAGGCGACATAGTTATTTTTAAAGGTACTGAGACTCTGGTAGCGCACAGAATAGTTAAAATGGAGTCGGAAAACATTATCTGTAAAGGTGATAGCCTGTACCTTTCCGATCCTGTTTTATTAAAGCAAAACATATTGGGAGTTGTTGTTGGAAGAACCAGAAACAATTCATATCGATCAGGTTCGCACTGGAAATATAAATTAGCTAAAAAAATAATGCCAACAC
Organism: Carboxylicivirga linearis; assembly: GCF_018271995.1. GTDB lineage: Bacteria > Bacteroidota > Bacteroidia > Bacteroidales > Marinilabiliaceae > Carboxylicivirga > Carboxylicivirga linearis. The sequence continues at coordinate 32,474 of NZ_JAGUCO010000020.1, read as the reverse complement.
TTGGTAAATACCCTAGAATTTTCATTCGCTATACGGCTCTTGCTTATTTGAAAATGAAAAAGAATTCCTCTCCACAAAATAATATTTGATTCACCTTTCTAACAGCTGATAATTAAATACTATTTTAGTATTAGAATTTCATCTGAAATTAATGACAAAAAAGAACTCACTTTCATTAAAGCACTTGGTTCGGGCCGTTGAACTGGTTTATCGTAGCTCTCCTAAGTGGACTTTTATAAATTCAATACTCACCATTCTGCGTGGATTAATTCCTTTATTACTGCTTTTAGTAGTAAAACAGTTAATTGATGTAGTTGATCCTTCAAACGGAATTGATTCAATCAACAACACCGAAATCCTAAAATCCTTATCTTTAGTTGGATCTTTCTTTCTATTAAATGCCATTAGCGGCTCCGTCAATAGTTTAACTAGAGAAAGACAATCGCATTTTTTAAAAGATTATATTCAAAAATTAATCCATAGCAAAACGGTTCATCTTCCTTACGGATATTTCGAAGACAGCTCTTATCAGGATTTATTTTTCAGAGCGATTAATGAAGCTAACTTCAGACCTGGTAAAGTTTTCTATAGCATTTTAGGTTTATTTCAAAATACAATCACTTTACTTGTGATGCTTTCTGTTTTAACAACCTTTAATTGGCTTTTGATTCCTGTATTACTAGGAATTGGTATTCCAATTATTTTTTTTAGAATGTATTATTCGCGGAAAGAATATGAATTGAAGCTTGAACAAACAGAAGACGAAAGACGCTTACAATACTTTAATCGTTTACTGGTTGGAAAAGACTTCGCTAAAGAAGTTCGAATATTTAATTTAAGCAAGACTTTTAGCAACAAATACAACCAGGTAAGAGATGAAGTCAGAAACAAACAATGGTCAATCTCAAAAAGTAAAACGCTTAGAGAATCCATAGTTCAGATATTGTCGACCATCATACTTTTAGTTGTATTCTCTTTCATTATCTCGGAAGCCATAAAAGGGAATATAACCAACGGAGCTATGGCTATGTACTTTTTGGCATTGCAGAGAAGCTATGCCGTTTTACAAGAATTATTAACAAGAATGTCGTCATTACTTGAAGATAATCTGTTTCTAAAAAACTTTTTCGACTTTCAGAATATTGAAATTCCAGCCCAAAAAAATGCTAAAGGAAACTTCCCTCTCCCCTTGCAAAATGGAATCGTTTTTAAAAATGTTAGCTTTAAATATCCGAATACAGATCGTTACGTCTTTCACGATCTTAACTTATCAATCCCGGCTGGTCATACAGTCGCATTAGTGGGAGCAAATGGATCAGGTAAAACCACAATAGTTAAATTATTAGCTGGATTATATAAACCTACTAACGGAGAGATTTTGTTCGACAAAAACAATCTAAGTAAGATACACCCCAGTGATTTAGCTGAAAATATTAGTATTATTTTTCAGGATTTCATGTTATACAATGTTTCGGCAAAAGACAATATCCGTTTTGGAAATATGAGACGACCATTTAGTATGGAGCAAATAACCGATGCCGCCAAAAACGCAGGAATCCACAACATCTTCGATAATTTGAAAGATGGATATGACACCCATCTTGGTACGCTTTTTAAAGATAGTGAAATGTTAAGTCGGGGAGAATGGCAACGTACAGCATTAGCACGTTCTTTTTATAATGACGCCCAGGTTATCATTCTGGATGAACCTACCAGTTCTTTAGATGCCTACACAGAAGCTAACCTAATCAATCATTTTAAAGAAATAACAAAGAAACGAACAGCCATTATAGTAAGCCACCGATTATCAACCATCCATCTGGCAGACACCATTATCGTTTTAAAAGATGGTGAAATATGTGAAAATGGTTCATACGAAGATCTTATCTCATTAAAGGGAGAGTTTTATAACATGATTAATGTTTATCAAAACCCTTTATCATAGTAAAAAAGTAATTCCTCCGAAAACAGAAAATGAATAAGGTTGAAAATTATAGTCAGAAATCTCACTAATTGATTCTAAGTAATATTTGAATCGTGGTTCAACACCAATTCTAATTATTTTTGTAACTGGAATTTCAAAACCTAATCCTAAAGAGCTACTCCACGAAACAGGTTTAATACCTTCTGTCTCTCCAATGTCCATCTTACTATTTCCATCAAGCATATAGGCTGTGTTACCCACCAAAATATTCGAACTAAAACCTCCTGCAAGAGATACAATTGCAATACCATCCAACAATTTATATCGTGCCATCAGAGGCACTTCAATATATTCTAAAGACTGACGTATTCCATCTCCATCAGATAACAAGGATGCATCATAAATTGCATTTACAGATTCATATCCCAGACTGGCATTGGGGGCCTGACTGGAATTACTAAAACGAATCTTACCCATTGAGTTAGTATAGGTCCGGGGTAACTCCACACTTGTTCGTATCAATGCATCTCCATACATCAGATCGGACTGATAATTTGCAGAGCGACTAATTTCCTGTCCCACCTGAGCATATACCACTCCAGTCTCAACACTCCATCTTTTACTCGTTTCAATACGTACATTTATTCCCCCACCCATTGAATTAAATCCAGATTCTGAATAGTTATCATATGACCTAACTGGTGCTCCACTAGTATTTCTGTAGTTATAAGCTGATGAGAGCGCTCCTCCTACCAGAACCTGAAAATCCTTCTTGGATTCTGAATTCTCATTATATGCGTACAGCGGATAATATTCTTTTTTAGTAGTAGATTTTAGTTTAGTTGCAGAAACAGATGAGTTATTGGCCAAACCATAAATACCTTTTCCCTTCAGTAAGGACAGTTTCTTCTCAAGCGAGATAGCTTCAGTGCGTTCTTCATCATCTTCAGCCATATAACTATCTTCGTTCTGAGCCAGAAAAATATCTTGCTCACCCTTAATCATCATTTTATTGATTTCTTCTTTCTCTATAACAAGCTCAGACTTCTCTTCAAAAGCCATGACAGATTCGTCTGTATTAACATCTGCTTCTTCATCATATCGGTTATTCTTTTCCACCTCAACTACTGATGTGGATAGCCCAAGCTCAGTAACTGAATTTGGTTGAAATAATAGTATTGAAGTCAATACAGCGGCTACTACAGATGCAGCACCAACCATACCCCATATAACTACGATACTTCGTTTATTTTCTTTATGATTCAATCTTGAATCGATTCCCTTCCAAACATCGGCTGAAGGTTTTACCTCCAGTTTATCCAAACCGTTTCGGAAAGTTGCATCTATATTGTTACCAAGATCTAACATACCTCTTGTTTTTTCCCGTTCACTTTTGCTTCAATCTTTTGTTTCAACCACTGTCTTGCCCTTGACAAATTTGATTTTGATGTACCTACGGTAATGTCTAATTCATCTGCAATTTCTTTATGCGAATAACCTTCTATAGCATACATGTTAAACACCAGTCTGTATTTAGGCGGTAGTTCCTGAATCATAATCAGTAATTCTTGCTGACTAACAACCGGTATTGGCACCTCCTCATTTTCCTCAGTAATGGTTGGAAACTCATCCACCAATACTTCGGGCTGTTTCTTTCTAAAATATTCAATCACCGTATTGACTATTATACGACGAACCCATCCTTCAAAAGAACCTTTAAAACCAAATAAATGAATTTTTGAAAAGACTTTTATAAAACCTTCTTGCAAGCACTCTTCCGCCTCATCTCTGCCTTTACAATAACGCATACAAACACCCAGCATCTTGGGTGCAAACATATCATACAGCTGTTGCTGCGCCCTCCGCTTATTGTTCTGACAATCTTTAATTATTTTATCCAGTTCGCTCACTAATAAGATTAATCTTCAAAAAATGTTGATAAAAACAGAGTATTGAAATTAACCTTTTCATGCGAACAACACAACCTTGCACAAAGGCAAAATTCCTTACGCATAGACATTAAAGGGTTTAATATCTCTGATGAACTAGATTGGGAAAGGTTGCGTAAATGTGTAAAAGAATCTAATATTTTTTTCTAACTCGATCCATTTCCCGGCTGGCATCTTTCTGCTTAAGCGTTTCTCGCTTATCATGCTGCTTTTTACCTTTTGCCAGAGCTATTTCAATTTTGGCAAAACCTCTATCGTTTAGGAAAAGACGAACCGGTATAATGGTCAATCCCGATTCCTTTGTTTTACGCTCCAGTTTTTGCAACTCTTTTTTATTAAGCAGCAATTTTCTTTCGCGCTCGGGTTGATGGTTATTATAAGTTCCGTAAAAGTATTCCGAAACTCTCATTCCTTTTAACCACAGTTCGCCATTTACAAAATAGCAATACGAATCAACCAAACTGGCTTTACCCATTCGGATTGATTTTATTTCGGTACCCGCAAGTTGTATTCCTGCAGAAAAACGCTCTATCAACTCATAATCAAAAGTTGAGCGTTTATTTCGTATATTTATTCTATTGGATGACTGACTCATAAAGCAAACCTACTTAGGTATATTAACAATTTATGCAACCCATAAGGCATTAGTAATACCAGTACAGATAAAACTACTGTTTGCCAACTTCTTTGATCAACATTAACACGCATCACTTTAAGTCCTTCCCAAATGATGTAAGCCGCATAAATCACTAAAAAGAAAAAGAAAAATGTTTGTGGGATAAGGGCTGTAACAATACCCAATAAATATATGGGTAACGACGAATAAGCAATCATCTTAAATGCCAATCCCTTATCAGACTTCATACTTTCAATGGGTATTAGCTTGAGAAGAATAAAATAAGACATGTACAACCCAAAGAAGCATGCTGAAAAAATAAAAACTGCAAACTTAAGTGCGCTGGAAAAGTCCCACTCCTGATGACCGAATAAATACCCCAGAAATATTGCCAGACTATAAGCTCCAATCAATGGCAAACTGAAGGTCATCAGTATGTAATTAATTGAACTCCGTTCGGATACAATTATCTCCCAAGCCTTGGCTGGCTTGACAAGCAGATCTTTTATTCTATTGAAAAGATTCCTGTACATATGCCCAAACGTAACTGATTGCTTATTTAAATTATTAACTGACATAGACGACAAAAATAACAAAATTTATAAACTGACTTTGTTTGATTCTTCTTTGCATCAATAACGGAACCCTTCTTTTAGTATTATTTAACAAGCTGACTTTAGTTTTATTTTCGGTTAAAAATAACGTAGTTTTGAAGCTGATAAAACATTGCCATGTCTGATATTCAATTGCCATATAACTTATTAGTCATACTGGGTCCCACGGCCTCAGGTAAAACCACATTTGCCACTCATCTGGCCAAAAAACTAGATGGTGAAATTATCAGTGCTGATTCGCGTCAGGTGTACAAAGGTATGGATTTAGGAACCGGCAAAGACCTTGAAGATTACACCATTGACGGGCAACTTATTCCCTATCATTTAATTGATATAGTAGATGCCGGATATAAATATAACGTTTTTGAGTACCAGACCGATTTTTTTAAAGCCTTTGAAAAGGTTCAGCAAAATGGTCATTTCCCCATCATGTGTGGTGGAACAGGTATGTATATTGAGTCGGTGTTAAAAAAATACAAACTTATTAATGTACCCAATAACCCGGCCCTAAGAGAACAACTGGAAGGTAAAACAATTGAAGATTTATCGAAGATACTCGAATCATTTAAATCGCTACATAACCAAACTGATACTGAAACCGTCGCCAGAGCTATCAGAGCTATTGAAATAGAAACCTATTATCAGGATCATCCTGAAATTGAGCTTGATTTACCAGATGTAAATCCTTTAATAATAGGAGTCAACATTGACCGAAATGCGCGTCGCAAAAAAATTACTGACCGTTTGCAAAAACGATTTGATGAAGGTATGCTTGACGAAGTCCGTGCCCTTTTAGACAAAGGTGTAACACCTGATGATCTTATTTATTATGGATTGGAATACAAATATCTGACTCAGCATATCATTGGCGAATTAACTTACAAAGAAATGTTTGACAAACTAAATGTGTCTATTCATCAGTTTGCCAAACGACAAATGACCTGGTACAGAGGAATGGAGCGAAAAGGCACAAAAATACATTGGGTGGATGCCTTTGAGCCCATTGAGCAGCGAATGGAAAAAGTTGAGAAATTATTGAGAACACCTTTATAATTTGCCCCATCGATAAGCCACCACACGGTTATCGAAAAATGTAGGTACAAAAATTAGTTTACTTTCTGGTTCATATCCAATATCAGCACAGTTGATACTTTCGCCGGTTGTATCCATCAGCAATACTGGCTGTTGACCTGGTACAGCATGATATAATAATCCTTTCCATGACGAGAAATAATACCCTCCTTCTCCATCTGATTCGATTCCATCTATATCTTTAGTTTCAGAGAATAATTCCTCATACGACTGATCCACCATGCTAACTTTTAATATTGAACTTGATGTTCCCACTATTATATCATCACCTTCGCAAAACAAACCATTTACTCCCACTAGCATTTCTCCCTCTAACCATACTTTCAGCACTCCTCCTTTCAGCTTATAAATACGCTTACCATTACTATCGGACACAAAAACATCTCCATGACTATTAACAGCTACATCATTTAAAAATTGAGCATCTTCTCTTTTTATCCGATTATGAATCTGCTTTAGCTCAATATCAATCACAACCAGCTCATTTATATCCGAAACATACAAATACATCGAGTCAGCAGCCATTCCTTTTGGAGCGCTTAATCCGGTTACCCAATGTAAATCATTTACTTTCCCTGTAATATCCATCACTGAAATCATTCCTTTCCCATCCTTATCAGAAGGATCACCCGCTATATTCGATACAAATAAACAATTGTGAATGGCAGAGTAAAGCACCGATTCCGGAACCTCAAGAATGGCTTCTGTTGCCCATATCCGATTTAATTCTTGCGATTGAATGGAATTGAAAACAGTTACGTTGCAAACAATAATTAATAGTAGAAAATTCTTCATTTGTCAATAATTTTATAGCGTTTTCGGAATTATTCTAAATTATAACAACATTTTCAATTTATCAACGTAACCACTAGTGCTAATACGAAGTTTATTCATTAATTCTTAATAGTTTGATTTGATAAACTAATATTAAAAAACAGGATCTCTGAAAACCCTTATCAATAAATATGGATAGCATAGACGGTTACATAGATAGGATAACAAAGCTTGCCAACCGAAATAAAGAGCTCAATGATCAACTAAAAGGTTATATGAGTTGGTATGAAGATCTGCAACATCAGAACGAAAAATACCATAATCTTTTAGCTAAATATTCGGATAAAAACATTGAGGAAGAGCTAAAAACCACCCGTCGCAGAAAGGTAAAACGCTTTAAAATGGTTTCGGTTCTGTATGCTACTGTTAAGGGATTTAAAAAACTGAATGGACATCCGAGAGCACAGGAACTGATAGATGCATTGGACGAAGTTTATTTAAAGTTTGATGAGATAGCTAAAAAATATGGTGTTCTAAAAGTAAAAACCATTGGCGACACTTTTTTGTATGCTGGTGGCGTATTAGAAGAAAACCGGACCAACCCCATTGATGTTATCAACACAGCTATTGAGATGCGTAAAGTAATTCTCGACTGCCGCGTTGAAGGAGTGCACCGCCCATTTTGGAATATTAGTATAGGTATTCATACCGGGCCGGTTTTAGGAGAACCTACAGGACGTAAAAAACTACCTTATAATTTAACAGGTGAAAATGTAAATTTCACTTCACGAGTGGGAATGGCTTGCCCAACAGGTTGTATCAATATTTCAAATATGACCTACGAACTGGTAAAAGAGTTCTTTACATTAAATAAAAGCGGTCAGATTCCTGCCAAATACAAAGGCCTACTCGACATGTTTTTGGTTGGAGGTATCTTGCCCGAACTCTCAGAAAAAGGGAAAGGGCTGATTCCTAATCGCCAGTACAGCACTAAATATGGCCTGATTCAGTTTATGGATTTACAGGAAGAAGTGCTGGATATGATGGAACAAAAACTGCCTGCCAATTTGTATTATCACAATATCAAACATACTATTGATGTTATAACCGAAGTAGAGCTTATTGGTTGGGCCGAAAATCTTTCGGAAGAAGAAATACTCACGTTAAAACTGGCAGGACTTTTTCACGATTCAGGGCATACCCGCGACTACAAAGATCATGAATTGCACGGATCGCATATAGCCCGCGAGGTATTAGGTAACTATAATTACCCTCAGGACTTAATTGAAAAAGTATGCAGCTTAATAATGTCTACCCAGTTTCCTCCCGAACCTAAAAACTTGATGGAACAGGTAATTTGTGATTCAGACCTTGATTATCTAGGTAGAAGCGATTTTATTCCGGTATCCAACACATTATACAAAGAATTGAAAGAGCGCGATATGATTGGTACTCTCGACGAATGGAATCAAATGCAGCTTAACTTTATTCGAAAGCACCAGTACTTTACCGAAACAGCGCGCAGCCTCAGAGAGGTTAATAAGCAAAGTCAGATTGATCGTCTGGAAGAATTACTTGAAACCAAAGCGCCATCCAATCAATAATTTTTTTACCGCTATACTTAGCAGGGTAGTTGTATACCATTGCCTGTTTGTGTAATTTCGATCAATGAATTTTATTCTCTCATTAGAGAGCTAAAGAAAGAATTACAACACCTAAGAATCTTCTGTTATGAATAAACTTTTATTACCGTTTGTAGCACTCTTAATGCTGAGTGCATGTAATCAAAAACCAACTAAAATGTATGTTTCTTCCGATGCTGAACTACCGCAAAAGGTGGATGATTTTATCCCTTTTCAACTCACTACCGACCTAAATCAACTAAGCGATAAAGAAAAACAGATGCTACCCTTATTATTTGAGACGGCTCAAATTATGGATGACCTGTTTTGGAAGCAGGCATATGGCGATAAAAATGAATTACTGGATAACACAAAAGATCCATCCCTTCAAAAATTTTTAAAGATTAATTATGGTCCATGGGAAAGACTAAATAACAACCAATCGTTTGTTGAGGGAATTGGAGCAAAGCCTGCAGGAGCTGGTTTCTATCCTAAAGACATGACAAAAGAAGAGTTTGAAGCTCTTGATGATGATAAAAAAGACGATTTATATACGCTGATTCAAAGAGGTGACGACGGCAAATTAAAGGTTGTTCCTTATAGCGAAGCCTATAAAAAGGAGTTAACCAAAGCTTCGGAATTATTGAAGAAAGCTGCTACCCTGGCCGAAGACGAAGGATTAAGAACTTATCTTGAATTACGAGCTGAAGCTTTGTTAAGCAACGAATATCAACCCAGCGACATGGCCTGGATGGATATGAAAACCAACACCATTGATTTTGTGGTTGGTCCTATTGAAAACTATGAAGATGCTCTTTTCGGATATAAAGCTGCTTTTGAAGCCTACATTCTAATAAAAGACAAAGAATGGTCGGATAAACTTACACGCTTTGCTGCTTTACTACCCGAATTACAAAAGTCGTTACCGGTAGATGATACTTACAAACAAGAAGTACCGGGAAGCGACAGTGATTTAGGTGCCTACGATGCCTTATATTATGCCGGCGACTGTAATGCAGGTAGTAAAACCATTGCCATTAACCTTCCTAATGATCCTGAGGTACACGTATCAAAAGGAAGCAGAAAGCTTCAGCTAAAAAATTCGATGCGCGCTAAGTTCGAAAAAATATTAGTGCCTATTAGCAAAGTGTTGATTGATCCGGCACAACAGCAACATGTTAAATTCGATGCATTTTTCGAAAACACCATGTTTCATGAGGTGGCTCATGGCTTGGGCATAAAAGAGACTATTAACGGCAATGGTGGTGTTCGCGAAGCTTTAAAAGAAACATACTCATCGATGGAAGAAGCCAAAGCCGATATACTTGGCTTATTTATGGTGAGTGAGTTGGTTAAAATGGGTGAATTACCCGAAACTGATTTGATGGATAACTATGTAACCTTTATGGCCGGTATATTCCGCTCGGTAAGATTTGGAGCCGCCAGTGCACACGGTAAAGCCAATATGATGCGCTTTAACTATTTTCAGGAGCATGGTGCCTTTAGTTACAACGAAAACAGTGGATATTACACTGTTGACTTTGATAAGATGACTGAAGCCATGAATAGCTTATCAGCCGAAATATTAACCATACAAGGTGATGGCAACTATGAAAAAGCCAAACAAACACTGGCAGAGATGGGAACTATTCGTCCTGCTTTGCAAAAAGATTTGAATAAAATTGAAGAAGCCGGTATACCTGTAGATATTGTATTTGAACAGGGACCCAATGTAATTGGATTGTAAAGAACCATAATACTTAGTTAAGATGCCCGCTTTGTTATTCAAGGCGGGTATTTTTTTGCACTTAATCGTTCCGGCTAATATTCCTGTGAGTAACGCAAAATCCGTTTTATCACCAATTTCAATTCATTCAACTTACTATACAATATATACATCTAAGTTTAGCATTTTTTATTCATAATAAGTGTTACGATTTTGCTTTATTGCAATTAACAGTATATAACTCCTTTCGCCATCTTTAATTATCGATGGCAAAATATTAATATACTAACCCATTAAATCAGTTATTATGGCTAGACAAACAGAAAAAGAAAAGCGTGATTTTGTTGATCACATCCTTACAACTGCACAAGATGAAACGGAGACTTTAACGCAAGCAGGTTTTGACCCAAAGCTTCGAATAGAAGGATTAAAATCTAAATCAACTTTATTAAAAGAAGCAGAAGTTGCACAGCAAAAAGCTCAGGCTGCTGCCATTGATGCTACTAAAGCATCTAACGAAGCTTTGAAAGATGCCTATGACGATGCCTCGTCGTTTGTAAACTTAATAGAAGGCTTGCTGGGCAAAGACAATTCATTGGTGCATAAACTTCGTAAGTTCCGAAATTAACAAACTAACGAGCTATTTATTATGGGTTTGAGAATTGCTATACTCAAACCCATTTTTACTTTTAATTCAAGACTGAAGCCTGTTAAAACACGTAAACTTACCATCCTCCCCAATGTACTTATCATTATCCCCCTAGGGATGATGTTCATCCCCCGTAAACTTAACATCTTCCCCTGTGTACCCGACATAATCTTACAGGTACTCAACACCATCCCCATTGTACTTATGGCAAGTACATAAGGGATAAGCATAATCCCCCATGTACCCGACACCATCCCCCGTGTACTTAGCTTGTTCCCCAATGTACTTGAGGCTATCCCCATTATTTTTATTTCTACTCTTGGTATATTTAATTATGAGAGCTAATTTGGCTGAGTAAAACCTTTTGTATAACCTAAAGCTTAACTTTTGAAAAAAGAATTCACCCTTAACTTCTGGCATGCACTTTTATTGCTAATTGGAGTGCGTTTATTAGCCGGTGTCATATTCGCATTGGCAGCCTTATTATTTACAGACCTATACGATAATAGTGACATATTTAAAATTTCTCTTCATTATTTAGAATCATTACTTTTTATCCCTCCAACAATATTCTTTCTTAAAAAAACAAATATCAATATTAAAGAATCGTTTTTTATACCTGCCTTGTCAACCGTTATAAGTGTAATTACAATAGTTGTGCTTTATCAAACTATAGTAATCACACCTCTATGGAGGACTAATGAATTTATTGAATCCTTATTAAATCATCAACTAAAAATATTTGGTGGGAGTATAAAATCATTCTTTTTTCCATTCCATTTTAACGTGATTATTATGGGTCCTATCATTGAAGAATTATTTTTCAGAGGTTTAATACTAAAGAACTTTTTAAGAAAATACTCTCCTGTTTGGGCCATACTTCTTTCAAGCCTGTTATTTGGTGCACATCATTTAAGTATTGCCAACCTGCATTACTATGTCATCGCAGGCATGTTATTTGGTTTTATATATTACAAAACTAATTCTTTAATTATAGTTACTCTTGCTCATATCTTGGTAAACATTATTGCTCAATTCAACTTTGAATATATTGAATTAGATATGTCTAATTCTATACTTCATCTATCCATTTACACTATTGCTTTACTATCAATTGTGTTTTTATTAAAAAAAGGTTTAAAACCAATTCCTATAAATGATAGATCACCGTACAGCGATAAATAATATCATATGCAACCTAAAGAAATAATACAGTTATTTGTCCAATATTTTAATCAGGGTGACGCCGACGCTTTGGCTGAACTTTATGCTGAAGACGCCATCAATCATCAGGTGGCTAATGAGCCAACAATAGGCAAAGAGGCCATCAGGCAAATGTTTAAAACTGAATTTGCTCAGGCAGAGATAGTGTGTATTGTTGAAAATATTTTTGAAGACGGTGATTGGGGTATTTTAGAATGGAAAGATCCTCTTGGCTTAAGAGGCTGTGGATTCTTTCATATCGTTAATAACAAAATTCAGTTACAGCGAGGATACTGGGATAAACTATCATTTTTACGACAGCATCAATTACATCTACCAACTAAATAAGCACGCAAAGTTATCGCACAATTTTAAGTTATTGGTATTATAACCTTTAAAATAGAACAATGAAAAATGAATGGGATGATTACGCCAAAGAATGGGAAACTAACCCTTTGGTAATAGAGTATTCAAAACTTGCCTTTAAAAGTTTACAGGACGAAGTGAATATTGATGGCCTAAACATTTTGGATTTTGGTTGTGGCACCGGAGCCCTCAGCGAACTATTATTACCCCGGGCTAAGAATATTGTTGCTCTAGATTCATCGGCGGAGATGATAAACGTGTTAAAAGAGAAAAAGCTATCAGGAATAGATTTGATTAACGATGTACTTAGCAAAGAATTAATCCAATCTCATCCATTATTGTCGCAAAAGTTCGATTTAATTGTAGCATCATCGGTTTGCGCCTTTCTTCCAAATTACCCTGAAACACTCAAATTAATTTCATCGTTACTCGCAAAGGGTGGCACGTTCGTTCAATGGGATTGGCTGGCGGAATCTGACAATGCTGAAACAGGATTTACGTCCCACACTTTGGAGTCCGCTTTTAAACATGTACCATTAGAAATATCCAAACTTAGTATTCCTTTTTCAATAAACGACAACAACACTCCAATGCCCGTTCTAATGGCAAATGGAATAAAACTATAGCTTAAACTTATTGAGAATCGACGTTGAATAAAACAACAACGCAGATTGACCTTTCAATCCGCGTTTTGTCTACTGAAAAAGACTGAGTTAAAACCCAGGCATATCGTTTTATTATTGGCATGCTTATTAACTATTATAAAAGTAGGAAGAAGCAACCTATTCATTTGTGCTTATGGTCACACAAGAGAAATTATCTCAATTTTATTTCGCGAGAGCTTAATTTTCCCCAGACGTTCGAGCTGTTTTAATAAACGCGACACAACTTCGCGCGAGGTGTGCAAATCATCAGCTATCTCCTGATGAGTTCCCAGCAATGTTTTTGTTTGCAATTCCTGCGAACGCTTTTGCAGATACTGCAATAATCGCTCATCCATCTTTAAAAAAGCAATACTATCAATGGTGGTTAACAGCTGCTCCAATCGTTGGCGATAAGAGAGCATAACAAAATTACGCCAGGTAGCATACTTACGCATCCAGTCATCCATAATACGAATGGGAACCATAATAGCAATCACCTCATCCAGCACACAAGCTTTCACCTCGCTAAGAGTCTTACTCATGCAGCAAGTTAGTATGGATGCACAGGTTTCTCCACTATTCAAATAATAAAGCAATAACTCATTACCGTTATCATCTTCACGCACCACCTTAACAGTTCCTTTTGTAATTAAAGGAATAAACAGCACCTCATCCCCAATATCAATCAGATTATCCCCCTCTTGAACATTTCGATAGACACAGTATTTCTCCATCTCTTGCAGCAAGTCGGGCTCTGATAAAACAGGAAAATTATTTTTGATAGTCTTAATCAACGACATAGCCAGAATCCTTTCTTCCGAAAAGTATAACGAATAGTTATTCTATGCAAAGAAAATTCAAAACAAAAAAAATAGCCACAGAGATGTTTTCAAAACCTGTGACTATTCTTCTACTAAAGCAAAAAACTATTTTACATCTGTGCCATCATAGCAGCTATACCTCCACCGTTTTTCACATTGGTATATCCTCGCTGCTTTAACACCTGCTGCGCATAAGCCGATCGCGCACCAGAGGCACAGTACACAATAATTTCTCTATCGGTATTTTCTCCCAAATCACCTTTACCCGACATAATATCATCCAGTGGAATATTTACAGCATCAGGGAAAGCACCAGACATAAATTCACCAGGAGTACGCACATCAACCACCAAACGAGCCAATTCATCTGTACTCACATTCTGATTGCTTTCAACCTCGGTTACCTCCTCTTTCTGATTAATATTCTTTTTCTCAATAGGCAATAACTCAACCTGGAAGTTTTTATATCCAACAGCCATCGCATGACGTTGCAATGAAGTATGACCTCCTGAGATATTATATACTTCTTCGAAACCTGCATTTTTTAAGGTACGTAATGCCTGATGACCTTTTTTACCAATCTCATCATAAACCAAAATTGGTACATCTTTAGGAATCGCCTGCAAGTTTTCTGATAACATCTCCAATGGCAAGTGGTGAGCTCCCTTCAGGTTACTCTTCTGGAATGCAAATACATCACGTACATCCAATACCACCAAACGCTTACCTTCGATAAATTCGTCCAACTCCGATGCCAATATACTTGGGCTAAATCCCGACATTTTATTCTCTGCTGCATAAGCTGCCATGTTCATAGCATCGTTGGCTGTTCCAATCGGAGGTGAATAAGCAAAGTCCATATCGGCAATATCGCTTACCTTAATTTTTGCAGCAGCTGCAGTAGCCAACACATCCAAACGCTTGTCGGCTCCTTTGTAACCCGCAGTTTGTCCACCTAACACAACGCCCGTCTGACGATCGTAAATAACCATTACCGAAACCGTTTCAGCTCCAGGATAGTAAGATGTATGATGCTCTTTATGAACCACTACTGCATCAGCATCAATACCGGCTGCTTTAGCTTGTTTCAACGACATACCTGTGATACCTGCAACCGCTTCAAACACTCGCACAACCGAAGTTCCGATAGCTCCTTTGTAAGCATGTTTTCCACCCAAGGCATTCTCGGCAGCAATACGTCCTTGACGATTAGCAGGTCCTGCCAATGGGATACGAACTTTTTTATTGCTCACACGATGCTCAATCTCCACCATATCTCCCGCTGCGTATATATCTTTATCTGATGTTTGTAAGTATTCATCAACCAATAAACCACCTGCTTCACCAATGGCCAATCCGGCATCAATAGCCAATTGTAAGGTTGGACGGACACCGATTGATAATAAAACCATATCGGCTTCCAGCTCCTGACCATTATCTAACTCCACTGAGTTATCGTTGATTTTTACCACACCTGTTTCAGTATGTACTCCTACACCGTATGAATGCAACTCACGAGTGATAAAACCTGCTGTTTCTGCATCCATCAACGACATTACATGAGGCATCTTTTCTACAACATGAACTTTTAAGCCACGCTTCACTAAAGCCTCAACCATTTCCAAACCAATAAAACCACCACCCACAACAACAGCTGTTTTAGGCTCTTCGTTTTTCAGGTGAGAATCAATTTTATCCATATCTTCCAATGTCCATAAGCTGAAAACATGGTCGTAATCGGCTCCGGGAAGATCCGGCTGAATAGGACGTCCTCCCTGAGCTAAAATCAGTTTGGTATATTCATATTGTTTTTTTGATCCGTCGCGGGTATCAATAGTATTTACAACATGTGCTTCTTTATCGATTGATGACACCAATGTATGAATGAAAACATCCACATTATATTGCTCTTTAAAGCTTTCAGGGCTTTGAAGAATTAAGCTTGAACGGTTTTCGATATCGCCAGCTATATAATAAGGTAAGCCGCAATTAGCAAATGAAACATCAGGCCCTGCCTCCAACATGGTAATTTGAGCATCTGGTGATAATCTTCTTGCTTTTGCGGCTGCCGTAGCTCCGGCAGCAACTCCTCCGATAATTACAATCTTTTCCATATAGACTTTATTTTATGTTTTTTGTTATCAAAATTTCTTGTGACAAATGTATGTGACCTCCAAAAAACAACCGAATAAAATGGATTGACCTTGATCCGTATTTAAATTGACCTTGCACAACTTTTCAGGTGATGACTGGTTCATTTCATAAAATACATTCTATTTTTGTGTGTATGATGAAGACGATTACTGAAAAAGACACTGATTATATCTGCGACATACAAGCACCTTGTTTTCAAGCTTTGGATGATAACGAAGTGGAGATTATAAGAACCAGTAAAACACAGGTTCAATTCCGTAAAGGGGATAACCTGACTAAGCAAGGTACCTTTGCTTCGTATGTTCTTTTTGTTGCAAAAGGATTAGCTATTCAATACGTTGAAGGAGATATTAATAAAAGCTATAACTTAAGAATTATAAGGCCAGGTGAATTTGTAGGTTTGTCATCTGTCTTTTCGAAAAAGACATTTAACTACTCATCAGTGGCCATAAGCGATTGCCATGTTTTGCTGGTTGAAAAACAAGCCATAAGCGAAATCATAGGTAAAAATGGAATTTTCGGACATGGGTTAATTAGTCGCTATACCGAGCAGAACATGAGTTTGTTCGACACACTCCGATCAGTATTGTACAAGCAAATGATGGGTCGAATGGCCGAGTCACTACTTTATATTGATGGATTTAAAGAACAGTTTCCAGAGATCTTCACCTTGATGACTCGCAAGCACATTGCTGATTTTGCAGGTATCACAACCGAAAGTGCTGTTAAAATTCTTAAGACGCTTGAAAAAGAAAGTATTCTGAAATTGGATGGAAAAGATATTCATCTTTTAAATAAAGATTATCTGAACGATTTAAGTATCCGGGGATAATTGAACATTGACCAATACCAATCTGTCTTTATTACCAAATAGTTTGAAATAAGAAAAAGAGATAAAAGTGAAATTAATATCATGGAATGTAAACGGATTACGAGCCGTTGCTAAAAAAGATTTTTTTGAGTCGTTTGATCAGATGGCTCCCGACATACTTTGTTTGCAAGAAACCAAAGCGCAGGATGATCAGGTTGCCGAGGTATTAAAGTCAATGATGGGTTGGCATTTTTATTCCAATTCAGCAGAGAAAAAAGGCTATTCCGGAACTGCCATTATTTCAAAACAAGAACCCATTAGCGTTTCTAAAGGCATAGGATTGGAGGAGCACGATAACGAAGGCAGAGTATTAACTTTGGAATATGATCGGTTTTATTTGGTTAATGTATATGTACCCAATTCGGGTAGTGAGTTAAAACGTTTGGATTACCGTCAGGATTGGGATAAGGCGTTTTTTGATTATTTGAAGAAGCTGGAAGAAAAGAAGCCTGTTTTAAGCTGTGGTGATTTTAATGTGGCTCACAAAGAAATTGATTTGGCTCGACCTAAACCTAATTATAATAAGTCTGCTGGTTTTATGCAGGAGGAGATTGATGGAATGGATCGATTTACCCAAGGTGGTTTAGTTGATACTTTCCGTCATTTTCACCCAGATGAAGCCGATAAATATTCGTGGTGGAGTTACAGGGCCGGAGCACGCGGTAAGAACATAGGCTGGAGAATCGATTATTTTCTTGCTTCCGAATCTTTCCTTCCTGAGATAAAAGATGCCTTTATTCTGCCTGAAATTATGGGATCGGATCATTGTCCGGTGGGAATTGAGATTAAAGATTAAGGATTAGTTGTTAATGATAAATGGTTAGTGATCTTAAGGTCGCTAACCTTCAAATACAGTCGCCCCTTCCGGGCTCTACTCCCTTCTCGCCCGGCACAGCACTCCACTTCCCATAACTTAGTGTCATGCTGTGTTAATACAGTCAGGGCTCCACCCTTTATAAATCATGGTAGTCCCGTTAGGGACGTTTGTGATAGCAGAGTACGTAAGTGCTATGTTAATGATAGTTGAATAAAATTCACAGTCCTGAAAGGACGTCTTTATTCCCCTCCCAACACCTCCATTACCTTTTCTTTACGAAGTCGTGATATAGGAACCTGCGATGAATCTTTCATGAGTAAATACCCTCCATCGGCTTTTTCGTAGGATTGAATCATCTGCACATTAACCAGATGTGATTGATGTACTCTGATAAAACCTTCTTCAGCAAGCAATTCTTCATATTCCTTCAAGGTTTTTGACACTAATTCCTTAGCACCAGATTGAAGATAAATAGAAGTGTAATTACTTTCAGCCTCACATCGTATAATATCCGAAACCTCAACAAACAGCAAACGCTGAGCCGAAGGCAAAGCAATACGTTTTGCCGAATGGGCACCGTTATGCTTTAAGGTCTCATATTGCAGTCTCGATTCCTTCTTATGACCTTTTAATTCAGCCACTACTCTATCAACGGCCTTTTGAAGTTCGATGGTATTGATTGGTTTTAATAAATAATCGAAAGCACAGTAACGAATGGCTTTTATGGCATATTGATCGTAAGCAGTAACAAAAATTACTTTAAAATCCCGTTCCGAAATCGACTCAAGCAAATCAAAACCATTGCCTCCGGGCATTTGAATATCCAGAAACACCAAATCAGGTTGGTACTGATGAATCAGTTGAACTCCTTCGGCTGCATTATTAGCCATAGCACAAACCTCAACCTGTATGCAATACTTTTGCAGTTGTTTTCTCAAATACAAACAGTTGTTGGGCTCATCATCAACAATAATGGCTTTTATCAATTTACTTTCAGACATCGTTCAGTTCGTAGGTTATTTCAACTAAAGTACCATTTTTAGCGGGATCTGCCTCCCCTTTATTTTTGATATCTAATCCAATTTCCAATTGATAGGATTCTTTCATCACCTCGAGCCTACGCTTAGACAAAGCAATACCCTGCCCATTGAGCAAGGTATTTTTAACTTCGGAATAACCGCCTCCATTATCATCAACACAACAGAGTAACTTATTATTATGTAACTGGAATGATATTCGTATTCGTCCCTTTTCCTTTAGTTTTGAAACTCCATGAATAACAGCATTTTCAACAAAGGGCTGAACCATCAATCCGGGAATTTCTATCAGATCTGTCTCCAGATTAGGATCAACCTCCAAATGATAATCGAAGCCAAAACGCAGAGCCTCTAGTTTCAGATATGTTTGCAAAGCTTCTATTTCGCTGGCCAAAGGAATCAATATCTTATTAGAGTCGTTTAAAACTTGTCGCATCAAACCCGAGAACTCAGAAATATATAAACAAGCCTCCTCGTTTCGATCATCACTCACCAAATGCTGAATAGAGTTTAGCGTATTAAACATGAAATGTGGATTCAACTGAGAACGGATCGCCTTTAATTCCAATTGCACCTTTTCGCGTTTACGAGCTTCTTCCTTTTCAAATTGTTTCTGACGCATTTTAAAGTAAAACCACACCAAAGCACTTATCAACATTATCACAGCCAAACTTCCATAAATGTAACTCTTCTGAATCTTTGACTTTGAAAATTCAGGTTGCTTAAGATGAATATATTCAGATAAAACATTGGCATACTGAAAGAATCGACCATTGCCCAAACCCATATCATAATTTAGATGCTGATCCCATAATAATTCAAATTCTCCCTTTGAATTAATTAAAAAGGCTGAGTTAGATTTGGTTGCTTTATAATTTAAGGTTTCGGAATTACTCCACTCTGGGTTTAACAATAAATCACCTGTATAGAATTTCCTAATTTCACTAATTAACTTATAATTCGCTGTCTTATCCGTTACAACCAATAAAGTTTTAAACGGCCCTTGTACCGAATCATTTAAAAGTTGCAAAAAACGCAGATTTGCATTGTTAACATCATCCTGCACTTTTTTAAACACTACATACACCCATTGTCCTTGATAATCAGATAGGCTAATGTTTTTTCCATCCATATTAGGTAAAGTAAAATCTGGAGCCGGCTTGCCTTCCTTCATTACGGAATAATCACCTAACTGTCGCTTAAACGTATTGGCTAATTCGGTAGATGGAAATTTCTCCTGGAATTCAATTAACATTTTCTCTGCCAATTCAAGATCTGCCTTTTGGATGGCTTCATTTAAATATTTCCCTTCAGAATAATAAAGAACCTCACCTTCCAGCAACACTTTAGCTAAATTATATTGCACCTCAGTCCCATTATTCTTCCATCTGTACCTTTGAAGGTCATCAGATTTAATCTTAATATAAGTATCGATAAAAGCTCTGGTTTTGTTGGTTTCAGGATAAATATACAAGGCACTTTCCATCTCCTCCATCCATTTCACATGAAGCTCCTTTAAGTCCTTAATTAAATTACGCGACACATAATTAGAACCTTTCATTGAATAATTTATGTTGACAAAAAGATTTGTTTTAATATACTTTTTTGCCCATGTTGTTAATGGTTTATCCTTAATTTGCTGCTCCAATAAATGAACCTGATCCCACATCTTTTGTATTAGCGAATCAACATTCTCACCTTCAGTAACAGTATATGGCTTAATCTGACTATTAATATTATCAAGTAAATTAAATTTTAAAGTTGATTTTCCACCAAAGCTCCATTCCGGATTCTCTGTTTGATTATTGATATTGATTTCCAATTCATCACCAGGCTCTAAAAAAATATCTTTAGCAAAAGTCAGATCAGAGGTTATTGCCCCCACACGAAATGTTAAATCCATTGGTCGATGCAAGTCAAAAGTTAATTCGAAAGTACCATCCTTTTCTATCATAAATTCTTGCTTCTGAAAGGACTCATAATCGGGGTAACGCTGTTTCACATACAAACTACCTGTAGTGGCTGTATTCCCTTTAATCACGCCTTTTAAAACAACACGATTAGATCTATTATCTTCTACACCATAATTAACAAAACTGGCAACTCGCCCAAAAACGTTCGAGAAATTATTATACCCAGTTACTCCATTAGGTTCATCGTCATCATAAAACTCTTTATTACTTTTTATTTCTCCCTTCACAAATCTACCTTTTGACTTAGAAAACAATAAAGTATCGGCCTTAAATGGAAGATACTGTTCCATGTCTCCATTATTCAATATACATATATCATATTTATAGGGTGAAGTCGTAGCCTTGTAGATAACATTTAGCAGATCAGAAGCATCTGTAACTTTTAAAACATTAGATGCTAAGTCCAATCGAGGAAAGATATTTTGAATCACCTTTTTAAATTCTACTGCAGAAAATGCTGATCGAAAACTGGTATTATAAAACTGATTGAAGCTATCGGAGAATTTTTTATTCAGTATATCTTCATAAATACCTTCAATACCTTTAACAGTTAACACCTTTCCTTGCTGATCGAGGGTAATAGTAAACGATTTATTTACCAGTTCTTTAAAAATATTTTCATAACTATCTATCGCATAATTGGGTATTTGAGTATCGTAGCATCGATTGTTGTGCCATCGAACTACCCTATGAATGTCCACCTTCATTTTTGTTACTCCTCTACTATTACTGAGAGGTTGAAACAGAAAATAAAAATCAATTGAAGTAGGATTTAACTCATTAACATAAATAACAGATTGCATTGATAATTTATTATGAACCAGCCCATAACTCCGCACTTTCACCACAAATTCATCGCCAATATTAAAATCATATTTTAAAGACTTGGAATTGTTGGCTTGAGATATCGCAAAATGTGCTATTAGATAAATTAAAAACAGAAGCTTCTTCATTGGTTTAGGATTTAATGTAAAGTTGAAAATTCTTTCCATCAAATATCATAAACATAAGAAAAGTTTCACATCCAAATGAGTAGTTGGTTGTTTTTATTGAGTATTGGTAGTGATTAATCGTTATTTGGATTATAGTTTGATATAGGATGTATTAACACAGTCGCCCCATCCGGGGCTCTGATTTCCTTCTCGCTCATCACAGCACTCACGTACTGTTTTAATACAGTCAGGGCTATGCCCTTTAACTATATAGGTAGTCCCGGAGGGACGTATTTAACAGCATAGTACGTAAGTGCTATGTTAATGATAGTTGAATAAAAATTCACAGTCCCGGAGGGACGTCTGTACTAGCATAGTACGTCAGTGCTATGTTGAGAAGGCATTCCTGTAGTCAGGCGTTTGCAAAATGCTATTTGATTTAATTATAAAACAAAAAAGACTGGATAAACTATCCAGCCCATAATCGTTTTATCAGTAAGATATTTACTGATCCTTATCTTTCTCTTTAAACTTAAATAACTTATACATCTTTTCGAATATCTCGGTATTTTCGTAGATTCCCGTAAATTCTTCGGCACCCGGACCAATAGCAAAAACAGGAACCATAATTCCGGTATGATCTCCTGTTGTATAAGCAGCTTTAATATACCCTATACTCATATCTCCTTCGTTAACCGACATACCACCTGTTTCGTGGTCAGCAGTAACAATAATTAAGGTGCGACGATCATTAATAGCAAACTTAATAGCCTCTCCTACCGCTTTATCCATATCTAGTACTTCGCCGGTATTATAAGAAGCATCATTTTGATGACCACCCCAATCAATCTGACTACCTTCAACCATTAGAAAGAATCCTTTACTATCGGCATTGGACAACACTTCAATGGCTTTGGTAGTAGCCTCGGTTAACATATCTCCTCTATCGCGGTAGCCGGCATTATGACCAACTGCCGTTAATACAGCCAATTTACCTTCTGTTACCGGCTCTATTTCCTGCATATTATAGGCAGTTCTATATCCCTTGTCTCTCAACTCCTGCAATAAATCTCGTCCATCTACCCTTTTCATAAAGAAATCAGCGCCGCCGCCAATAAACAAATCAATATCTGTGTTCATAAAATCACCGGCTATTTGCTCGTACATATTTCTACTGGGCTGATGGGCAATAAAAGATGCTGGCGTTGCATGGGTAATAGCAGAAGTTGAAACAAGTCCGGTAGCTTTTTCATTTCGTTCTGCATATTCCAATATGGTGGTTGCCTTATTTCCATATGCATCTAACCCTATGGTACCATTAGTTGTTTTCTTTCCTGATGAAAGAGCCGTTCCTCCGGCAGCAGAATCTGTTACATAGTTATCTGCACTTTGCGTTTTACTGAATCCAACAAAGGGCATATTCTGAATATTTAGCTCACCTCCATTGGCAGTAATTCCGGCAAACACCTGTGCAGCCCCCATTCCATCACCAATGAATAATATTATATTCTTAGGTTTTCTTTTAAACCTCACATCATCAATATCAAACTGAACTACCTCGTGTTGTTGTTCAGCTGTATATTCAAACTTTTCATTCTTAATGTCTTTGTACTCTTCCTGGGCAGATATTCCTGCTGTGATAAGGAGTAGTGCTAATATTAAGCTATTCTTTTTCATTTTCTTACGTTATTTCCTTTGAACATTCAAAGTAAAAGCAATTTACTTATAAAAAAAACAACAGAAAACTGAGTTTGTTCCTGCAAAAGAGCTTCAATGCCTATTAAGCATCATATCTACCTAAATATAAGAACCTTCCCTCTCACAAACAATTGTTTTAATGGAATAATTTTCGTAAATTATTAGAAAATTGACCGTTATGCGTTTCCCAAAATCCTACTACAATCACATTTCGCTGGTCGGAACTATAATCGCCGGCATTTCAATCTTACTTATTATTTTATCATTCATACTCTCCTTTATTTTTAATGCCGGAAGCTCATACCTGGGCTTATTTTCATATATTTTACTCCCCGGCATCATGTTGCTTGGATTAATTCTAATCCCAATAGGAATGCTTTTTTCTACACGAAAAGCACGCAAAAACAACATAGAACAATACAAAAAATGGATTGTCATTGATTTTAATGACCCACGATACAGAAATGCTGCATCTGTATTTTTCATTGGCACTGTTGTACTCATGCTTCTATCAGCTGTTGGTAGTTATGAAGCTTACCATTATACCGAGTCGGTTGAGTTTTGTGGTAAAGTTTGTCATAAGGTAATGAAACCCGAATACGTTACATATACTAATTCATCACATGCCCGGGTTGCCTGTGTTGAATGCCATGTGGGGCAGGGAGCTGATTGGTATGTTAAATCAAAGCTCTCTGGTTTATATCAGGTATATGCAGTTGCTACCAATAACTATCCTAAACCCATACCCACACCCATCTCAAGCTTGCGTCCGGCAAAAGAAACATGTGAAGAATGCCACTGGCCGCAGAAATTCTACACTCCTCGTTTACATACCGAAAAGCATTACTTATCCGACAGTTTAAATACTGAATGGATGATACAATTGCAAATGAAAACTAATAGCCAACATAGTTCTAACAATCTGGCCGAAGGCATTCACTGGCACATTAATCCTAATGTTAAAATTGAATATATCGCAGCAGACGAAACAAGAGAAAGTATTCCCTGGGTACGATACATCAATCTGAAAACAAACGATACCACCTTGTACGAGGACACCTGGGGCCCATTGGATCCGGAAGATATAAAAACAGCTACTATCCGCACAATGGACTGTATGGATTGCCATAACCGTCCATCACACAATTATCATTTACCTTCTGATTTTGTGGATTATGCCATTTCATCGGGTGACATTCCAAAGCTACCACAGATAAAATATATAGCTATGGAAGTCTTAAAAGATCCCTATCCTACAACCGACACAGCACTGATGGTAATAAAAAATACTATTCAGCATTTTTATGAAGAAAATTACAGCGAATTACAGCCTGAAGCAATTACGCAAGCTATTGAAGGTATTTCAAATGGATACCTTAACAACATTTTCCCTGAAATGGGAGCCAACTGGGATGTTTATCCCGATCATATTGGTCATGTTGAATTTAACGGTTGTTTCAGATGTCATAATGATACACATGAAAGTCTGGCAGGGAATAAAATCACCAAAGACTGTAATGCCTGTCACAGCATATTAATGCAAGGAACGCCGGGTCAATTAGAATCAGCAAGTATCAATGAGCCACTTGAATTTCATCACCCCATTGATATTGGAACCGATTGGAAGGATTATTTATGTACTGATTGCCACAGGTACTTATATCCATAATAGAAATACTTTCTCATCTATACGAAACTATTATATTTGAGATAAAATTGATGAGAATGGATAAAACAAAAGTACTTTTTGTATGTCTGGGTAATATTTGCCGAAGCCCCAGTGCCGAAGCTGTGATGAAAGCTCTGGTTGAAAAAAAAGGATTGGATGCCAAATTGGAAATTGATTCTGCCGGAACGGCCGGTTATCATTCAGGCGAACCTGCCGATCAACGTATGCAACGCCATGCTGTAAATCGGAATTATAACCTAACCAGTATAAGCCGCAAAGTAAATGCAAAAGTTGATTTCGATTATTTCGATTTTATTGTTGCAATGGATGATCAAAATGTGGAAGACTTGGAGATGATGGCTCAGAATGATGAACAACGAGCTAAAATAAGCAAGATGACTGATTATTGCAGAACATATACACACACTTCGGTTCCGGATCCATATTATGGAGGTGCTGCCGGTTTTGAATTGGTATTAGACCTACTAGAAGATGCCTGCGAAGGTTTAATCGAACATATTGAAAATGCCTGATCTGATATCGAAAATAGAAGATATTCTGCAAACAACCATTGTCAAACATCAATCAGTGGGTGGTGGTTGTATTGCTCAAACTCAAGTGATAAAAACAGACGATGGCCACAATTATTTCTTAAAAGCCGGGTTCAACAATTCAATGTTTCGTAACGAGGCAAACGGATTAAAAGAGTTATCTAAAGCGGGTTGTATCAGAATTCCGAAGGTTTTAGCGGTTGGCGATGATTTTCTTCTGCTTGAAAACATTGAGCAAGGCTCAAAAAGCAAGCACTTTTTTGATGATTTTGGAAAAGCATTTGCTCAAATGCATCGGTTTACTTCTGATAACTTTGGTTTTTATGAAGATAACTTTATCGGATCAACTCCTCAACTCAACATCCCCGAAACCTCTGAATCAACCAACTGGACCAACTTTTATTTTAACAAACGGCTTAAATATCAATTCTTGCTTTGCGAAAAAAATGGATATTCCGACGAAGGATTCAAGCGCTTGTTTGCCGGAATTGAAAAAAATATCTCTCACATATTATCTGGCAGCAAAGAAGCTCCTAGCTTACTACATGGAGATTTATGGGGCGGTAATTATATGGTTGACACCAACCATAAGGCTGTTTTGATTGACCCGGGAGTTTATTACGGCCATCGCGAAGCCGACCTCGCCATGACTAAGTTGTTCGGCGGATTTAGTCCTCAATTTTATCAGAGCTATAATCAAACTTACCCTTTAAAAGAAGGCTACGAATACAGGCAGAATATTTACCTATTATATCATGTTTTAAATCACCTCAATCTTTTTGGATATTCTTATAAATCACAAGCCGAACAACTAATGCGAAGCTATCTGTAATCAGCTATTCTATAAATCCTCTTGAACGGGCAAAACAGAATAAAAGATTTACAATCTCTTCATCGGTCATGCTCATGGCATTTATTCGTATATCAAAGAAATCAACATCAGGACGGTCTTTTTCAAAGTAATTTCTAAAGCTGGCTCTTCGCTTGTCCTGATCAATACAACGTTTTTTAGCATCTGATAAGCTCAGGTTTTCTTCTTTTGAAACCACTTCAGCACGCCAGTTTAAAGGTGCTTCCATTTTAACGTGGAATGATCTTTTTATGCTTTTTGTGATAGCTTCTCCGGCACGACCTATAATTACAACATTTCCTTCTTCAGCTTCATCGTGCAAAAACTTGGCTATTGTATTTTTAATTTTCACATCCCCCGGGTAGTATTCCTGACTAAAAAACAAGGCCAGATTTTCAAAGAAACTCTTTTGCTTATAATCGCTTAAATCTTCTAACAAAGCAGGTGTTAATTTTAATTCAGAAGCAGAACGTTCCAGAATTTCTTTACTAATCATTCGCCACTCTTTCTTCACTCCCTGCTTTTTTAATTCTTCACTAATTCTCTCTGCAAGTAATTGTCCGATTCGTTGACCATGACAACCATATTCTCGCGAGATAGTAATAGCCGGACCACCTTCTTTCTTTTTAACATCGGAGGATTTCCGCTGTCCGGACCGATCTTTCATGTATTGTAAAAACAGATTATCCATAGCGCTGATTTTAGAGGTTTAAACTGATCATAAGATACTAAAATCCCGGTAAGCTTACAAGTAAAATCAGCAGGTATTTGTTACGGAACGAGAGCAATTCCAAATAAAAAAAAATTGCATTTGAAGCGTTTTCTTAGTAAGCTTCAGCCAGTGAACCCAAAACAAGGTTAGATTGACGGTTAAAAATCGTTTTTGTTTGAACGCAGTGAGTTTAAACGTTTTTAGGCAACCAACCTTAGTTTTATGAGTAAGATGAGTGTAGCCCAGTTAATTAAAACAATTTGGACAGCTTTGTTGTGAAATAGCAGTTCTTTTCTTGTCAGAACCTCACTAAGAGTGTCTAAAAACTCGTTGATTTGGAAGCAATTGAAGTGAAACAAAATTCGCAAATCCTCTTGAATAAAAATATTTCCTAACACAAATTTGAATCTCAGAAGTTTGTTGCAAAAAAGTGAACTAGCTCGAGGCAATCTTCAATGCATTATACCTTTGTTTGATTAAATAATTCCTTTTTTAGAAAAAGGAATCAAAAATCTTTCGGATTGAGGCGATTGCTACGCATCGTTGTCGAACTTATGGCTTCAGGCACATCTCTCGTACCTCGAGACACCATTCCGCCATGTTCGCAACTATCACTGACAATCCGAATTTCGAAACTGAGTTTCGATTAGTGCGTCTCCGAATATTCCACTATCAGGATATAGACTAAAGATAAAGGGATAATCCTCTTTAAAGCATAAAAAAAGGACAGATTAAAAAATCTGTCCTTACCCTTAAATCAGTTCGTTAACTAAATCCAAATCTATGAATAAAAATCTACAGTGCAAATATGCGAACTATTATAGTAAAGAAAATCCAAACAAGGTTAATTCATGTTAAATCATTACTTTACACATAAAAAAAGGACAGATCGAGAAATCTGTCCTACCTTATCAGTTCGTTAACTAAATCCAAAATCTATGAAAAAAAATCTACACAACAAATGTCTGAAATTATTCAGTGAACAAAGTTCAAACAAAGTTAAATCATGTTAATGGTGAGAAGGTTAGCTTAGTGCGGTAAAAAAAGAAAAAGGACAGATAAAAATCTGTCCTTACCCTTAAATCAGCTAACTAAATCCAATTTTATGAAAATCCCTACTGCAAATATGGGAACTTTATGCCTTAACTAACAAATTATCGCAGTTAATAATTGTTAAACAACAAATAAGCACCTACCCTACATCACTCCTTACGATCTGTAAGTGTTACTATTACGCATTGATCGTTTGTTGTTCAAAAAATTTACAAAAGTCTTTTAAACCACATCTACCGCACTTAGGTTTGCGTGCAATACACACATATCTACCATGCAGGATCAACCAGTGATGGGCAATGGGCAGTAATTCCTCGGGAAAAAACTTTACTAACTGCTTTTCTGTATCCAAAGGTGTTTTTGAGTTGGTGGTTAAACCAATTCGGGCAGCTACCCTAAATACATGAGTATCTACAGCCATTGCCGGTTTTTCGTATACTACCGAAGCAATTACATTGGCTGTTTTGCGCCCCACACCCGGCATTTTTTGCAGTTCTTTAATATCATCGGGCACCACACCGTTAAAATCATTTACCAGCATATTAGCCATCCCAACTAAGTGCTTACTCTTATTGTTTGGATAACTGCACGAACGAATCAATTCAAAAACATCTTCGGGTGTTGCAGCCGCCATATCTTCGGGATGCGAATAACGTTCAAAAATGGCAGGAGTCAATTGATTTACCCTTTTATCGGTACATTGCGCCGATAGAATAACCGCCACCAACAATTCGTATGGATTGGAATAGTGTAATTCGGTTTCGGCAATGGGCATATTTTTTTGAAAGTACTCAATGGTACGTTGATATCTTTCTTTTTTTAGCATCACTCAAATAATTTACTATTACAGGCTCATCACCTTCAGTCCAAAGTAAACAGTGCGCGGACGAGAAGGTCCGTAAATATAATTACTATCCCGATTTTTTCCAGTATCAAAATCGTTCTGATAAGCATTGAAAATATTCTGAACGCCTCCATAGAATTCAACATCTACACCTACCCGATGCCAATCCATACCATAAGAAAGTTTTATATTATGCTCGAAAAAAGCATCAGATTCGCGTAATTCGGGACCATTGTAGTAGGGTACTAACATGGGTCCGGTATAAACCCCGGATAAAGCTCCCTGAACACCCCACAGCGAAGTATAAGTTAATGTATAATAACCGTAGGCATCGGGGGTTCTCAAATACTTGTCGGTTCCTTCCAGTTCTTCCGACCAATAAACTACCTCATCATAAATACTCGACTGCAAAGTTATACCCGACTCTAACTGTAATCTTCTGTTATAGTTTCCGCGAAATTCAAAAGTAACTCCCTGCACAGTTGAATTCGGTCCGTTCCGCTTTTCCAGAATAGCATTTCCCTGCTCATCAACACCATTCTCTTCCAATACATAAGCATCGTATAAACGGGTGTAAAAACCTTCTAAGGTAACGCCCCAAATATATTGCTCAGTTGGTTTATCGTAATTGACAGATGCACTGATGCTCTGCGATCGTTCTTCCTCTAAATCATCAGCCAATAAAATACGACGAATGCCCCCACCGGAAAAAGCAATGTGCATATCAGCATCAAAAGCCTGAGGCGGTCTGAAGCCGGTTGACCAGCTGGCACGTAACTGCATTCCGTTTTGCTTATATAAAGCCGAAACACGGGGACTTAAAATAACATGATCGACCATATTATGCTTATCGGCTCTTAATCCGGTTAAAAGATTCAATTTACGGGTGATATCCCAATCACTTTGCAAATATCCTCCCACATTTCGAGTGGTTTGATCCAGCAGATAATCATAGGCTTTAATCTCATCATTCACCATATCGTAGTTGTATTCTGCTCCCACGGTAAGGTTGTTTTTGCCAGTAACAAATTCAGACAAAAGATGATTCAACTGAAAACCACCCATGTACGTTTCGTTATCGGTAATGCCATAAGGAGGATTCTCTAAATGCTCAATATAGCCTTCATCATCTGCTTCGGGCTTTATGCCGGTGTAATGATCTCTTTGTGTATTTTGCCCGGCCAGA
Source organism: Carboxylicivirga linearis (assembly GCF_018271995.1). GTDB lineage: Bacteria > Bacteroidota > Bacteroidia > Bacteroidales > Marinilabiliaceae > Carboxylicivirga > Carboxylicivirga linearis. The sequence goes on along the minus strand of NZ_JAGUCO010000020.1, from coordinate 2,127 downwards.
TATACAGCCAGTGACGATAGATTATCATTAAAACTGAACGAATAATCAACACCGCCCATCAGCACATTGTGCGTTCTCTCTTCCGACTGTTCGGCAAGATATGCAGGTAGCTCTTCACTATCGCCACCACGACGATATTCGTACATGCTCGAAAGGCTTATTTCCAGTTTATGGTTGGGAGCCGGTAGAAAAAAGGAAGTCAGCCCAAATGAATTGTTCTTTAACTTAGGTAATTCGCTAAAGCCATCTCCGTTATGATCGTATGATTCTCTATTACGATGCGAAGCAAATAAGGTGAGTCCTGAGTTTTTTCTATCGGATAAAATGCCGGCATTGGCATTAATTTGCTGATCGGTTGCACTTCCGTTTATTACCGATCGACTGGTAGAAGCCGAAAAAGAACTGTTAGCAGGCACTTTGGTAATTACATTTACCGTTCCGCCAATGGCACCGGCTCCATACAAAGCAGATGCTCCACCGCGAACTACCTCAATGCGCTCAATCATATTGGTGGGTATCTGTTCCAACCCGTATAAACCGGTTAATGGACTAAAAACAGGTCTACTATTAATCAATATCTGAGAATATCCTCCACCCAAACCATTCATGCGTAATTGAGTGTAATTACAGGTCTGGCAATCGGTTTCCATGCGCAAGCCGGGTTGAAATGCCAATCCTTCAGACAAAGTTCCTGCCTGCAGCATTTCAAGCTTTTTGCCTTCCAACACATTAACCACCACAGCCGATTCGGTTTTACGCTTAAAGGTTTTGGTGCCGGTAACCACTACATCATCCAGCGATAGAACCTTTTCTTCCAAAACAAAATTAATTTCCAGTGTTTTACCTGCTACAATCAGCACCTTCTTTTCAACCGGTTTAAATCCCACTAAGCTGGCTACCAAAATATGCTCCCCTTCGGGCAGATTGGTTAACATGTAGTGACCCGTATGATCAGTCATTGACCCATACTGGGTGCCTTTTAAATAAATACTTACAAACGGAAGATGCTCCCCTTCAGACTGTACATCACCAAATATATTGGCATCGGTATTTTGAGCATTAAGTATATTAATTCCTACTATGGTTGCGATTAAACAACCAATCAATTTTCTCATAACTATATATTCTCAAGTATTATAAAAACAATAGAAGACTGACTGCCATTACAGCCATTCCGGCAAATAATCCATAAATGGATAAATGATGCTCGCCATATTCACGTGCCGATGGTAATAACTCATCCAACGAGATAAACACCATAATACCTGCTACACCGGCAAAGATGATTCCGAAGGTTAAGGGTGTCATAAATGGCATTAATATTAAATAACCAATTAAAGCACCAATGGGTTCGGATAATCCGGATAAAAAACTGAGACGAAAGGCTTTTTTTCTGCTTCCGGTAGCATAATATATGGGTACCGAAACAGCTATACCTTCCGGAATATTATGAATGGCAATAGCCACAGCAATGGCAATACCCAGATTAGGGTCCTGCAAAGCGGCAGTAAAAGTGGCTAAACCTTCGGGGAAATTATGAATACCAATGGCAAGGGCTGTAAACATACCCATACGCATTAGTTTTTTATCTTTTACTTTGGGCGAGGCCGACATTTCCTCCACCGAATGTAACTCATGCGGGTTTTCTGCCGAAGGAATAAATTTATCGATCAACGCAATAAACAAAACACCACCAAAAAAGGCAATTACCGTATACCAGGTACCTGAAGCTTCGCCATAAGCCTCCACCATAGTATCTTTGGCTTTCATAAAAATTTCAACAAACGAAACATAAATCATCACACCCGCTGAAAAACCTAACGAAATTGCTAAAAACCGGGTATTGGTGCGTTTGGCAAAAAAGGCCATAGCACTTCCAATTCCGGTACTTAATCCGGCAAATAAGGTTAAAGCAAAGGCAAACAGTATTGAATTAAATTCCATAAATATGTTTCTATTTATTTTGCGGTTAAGTACAAAGAAATTGCTTTTTTACAATATCTCAAAAAACACATATTGAATTTATATTTGTCTCTGTATGGTTTATAGTGGGTAATCATTAAAATGGGGCTTTGCCCCAATCCCCACTTCATTTTCTTGCCTTGATACAAGAAAACAGAAGCAAAA
>NZ_JAGUCO010000001.1 GCF_018271995.1 Carboxylicivirga linearis | reverse complement strand
TTTGGAACGTCCAAATCAAAAACCAATCTTTTTGAAGGTAAGGTATGTTAATTTGTGTTTCGGGATTAAACACGAGGTGGTTAGGGGCAAAAATAAAATGGACTTTTTTAAGAATCACTTACAATAAGAAATTCCACCACCTAAGAAAACAATAAAGACTATCCGCTGAGAATAGTCTTTACCTTTATTTGGCATCAGAAAATGCTTTATTAATGCTTGTGGTTATGATGATCGTTACCAGCACTATCAGCCTTGTGATCTTCTTCTTTTATTTCCACAGCTTTATATCCCAATTCTTCAAATGCTTTTTTCAATGCTTCTTTATTAGTCTTATCCTCTCTGTAATTGACAGTAACTTTTTGCCCTTCCAGATCAACCTTTAATCCTTTAACACCTTTCTCGAAAGGTATATTCTTATTGATTTTTTTTACACAGCCCTGACAATCCATTTCTACTTTAAATATAACTTCAGCTGTTTTTTTCTTATCCTTGGCATTAATATTAAATACCATCATTGCCATAAATACAATTACGAGTAACTTTTTCATTGTTATTGTTTTTATTTTATACCTATTCATCTCTATCAATAAAGAATCTCATTCCAAAATATATTCTTCGACCAAGTACTGGCCCCCAGGTTAATGAACTATCAAACTCATTACCAAAAGGATTATCACCAGCAATAATCGGGTTAGCCTGAGTGAAATTTGCCAGATTCTCAGCTCCTACATACACATTCCACTTTCTGAAAAACTTAGTTACCTGAGCATTCATAATCTGATAAGAATCGAACGAATCAGGGCGTTGGTTTCCTATGGAGTTTTCCTGAGTAGAAGGCACACGACCTCCTCCATTCATTTGTAATGTATAGTCAAACTGCCACTTTTTGAGCGGTGTGGCATAGGAAAGAGTAACCAATCCTTTGTAATCACTTATCAATGGACGTTTCATCAACTGGCCGTGGTAAGTAGTTTTTACATCGTTATATCGAAAAGCTCCAACCACATCCAATCCTTTTAATAATTCGTATTTTGCTTCGACCTGAAAATTATTGGCATACGAATCTCCATCCAGATTATAGAAACTTATGGAACGTGCGCTTATATCAGCATCAGCCACCAACTGATTAATAAAGTCGGTTCGATAATACTCCATATTAATAGTGAGCTCTTTTCCGTTTACAGGAATGTATTGAGTAACATTCGCTCCATAATTCCAGGCTTCTTCCATCTCGATGTCATCAGTAATATATATGTCGCGCGAACTAGCCAGCAGGTAACTATTCTCAGCTAGCACATTGGGGCTTCTGAAACCTTTACCTGCCGATGCTCTAAGAATTGTATTAGGCGTTATATTATACTTCAGATGTAATCGTGGAGTAAAAAGAGTTCCGTATAAGTTATGAAAATCTGATCGCACACCTGCAATCAATGTAAATTTCTCGGGCAATACATATGTATACTGAAAATATAAACCAGGTACCGATTCGCGTCGCGAATAATTAGTCATCAGTTCTGGATGTTGAAAATCTATTAACAAATCTTCGTCGAAATCATCCATTTGATACGACATACCGGTACTGAACTTATTATTCTCATTGCCTAAATACGATTGAAAAATCAGATTAAAGTACAAGGAGGTTTGAGCTGCATCATAAGTTTTAAGTCCATAAAACGAATTTTGGTCGTGCTTTGAGGCATTGGCAACAATAGCCAGACTGGTAAAGTCATCATCAAAAACATATCCTGATTTAAAGAAACCTTCCAATCTTTTGGTATCGATATTTATACCATACAAATCTGCCGACGGTACATCATCATCAAAATCCATCTGCCCCCCTAAACGTTCCTCTCCAATATATTTGAATCCTAACTGAGTAACCCATCCTTTTTTGTTATTATACTCCCACCGGTTCATCACATTCACCTGATTCAGCAGTGGCTCATCTCTAAATCCGTCATCATTCAAATCATTAGATATCATATCTTTTGAATAATGTGCCAGGACGGCCGTTTTTAGTTTATCATTAATATGGATAGAACCATGTGTATTGACCTCGGCACGTCCCATGTCTGTGCCAAACAAATTGAGATAAAACTTCTCGGCATTAACAGGCTTTTTATACTCTACATTAATCTGTCCTGTCAAGGCTTCGTATCCGTTAATTACACTTGATGTTCCTTTCGAAATTTGAATACCATCCATCCACGGACCAGGGATGTAAGTTAATCCGTAAGGAGTAGCCAAACCTCTGAAGTTGGGGATGTTCTCCGTCATCATTTGCACATAATTACCCGACAATCCTAAAAGCTGAATCTGCTTGGCCCCCGTTGCGGCATCGGAATAAGCCACATCAACCGATGCATTGGTTTCGAAACTCTCGCTAAGATTACAGCAAGCCGCTTTACACAACTCCTCACCAGTAACTTTAACTGTTGACATCGGATCAATGCGCGAGATATGAGTACCTGCCTTTCTTCCCGATACCTGAATTTCATCTAGCTCCTGGTCAGGTTGCAAAATAACCTCTACATAATCTCGACTAACGACATCTACTGTATCTGAAATATAACCTATATAACTAATTACCAATTGCCCTTTACCATTGACATACGGTAGGCTAAAGCTTCCATCTGCTTGTGTAATAGTTCCATTCTGAGTATTTAACCAATACACATTTGCTCCCACTAACTCAACAATACCATCTTTCTCCTTTGCGTTTACACTTCCTTTTAAAACATCAGAAACTTGTGCAAAAACACTACAAGAGAAGATGAGAGCCAACAGTCCCAATCTTATTCTTAACATGTTATTTGAAAATTATAAATACTTCAATTAATTTTTATTAATCTACCTTGCTGACTTCTAAATCTTAAAGTCAAATCTTTCTGAAGTATCTATAAAAGAAAAACGCAATTCTCCTCTAACGTTGGTTCGTCAGGCTCGTAGAGAACTACATTGTGGAAATTTCTATTTGAATGGTTAGTAACAAAATCAACTAAAACATTATCATCATACGTTGTGTAAGGTAAATGAAACATTGCAACCTTTAACTCTAACGACGAACTGATAATACTGTTTTCAAATGTTATTCTTTTTATATCCTCTTTACATGAAGTAGAAATATGACAACAGTCTCCAGGGTTTTGAAGGTGATAACTCTCGTGCTCGTCATTCGCCGAACAGCAAATGTGCTCGTGGTGATGATGCTCGATATGGAAATCGGAGAATGCAGTAATTAATTCGTTTGATTGACAGGTGTAGCAATGATGCTGAATAATACTATATCCAATCAATGATGGTAGCATTGTTAACAACAATGCCCAACCCATTACCTGATATTTTATTTTTCTGCTTTTCATAGCTCTTAGTCGACAACAAAAGAATAAATAATATCAGGTATTTACAAGGCTATATCAACTTTTAACATGGTAATAACAGTTAACTTCCCTAAAAATGAAGAAATTAATTTGTTTGCAAACGAAGTATAACAGCTACGTTATTGCTCAAAATCCCGACACTCAAATTCGCCAGTGTTCTGGTATTCATGCACACCATTTTACAGACAGGCTCTATTTCATCAAGTAAGCTTTATTATTTTTTATGCATGGTAGAGTTTTCTTGCAGGTACTATTTACCTTTGTACGCAATGAACTCAATATATATTTATAATCCTACCTGCGACATGGCAGTTGAAAATGGCACATTAAGCTATATGCCATCAACCCTACTCAGGAAATTTGAAGAAGATATCTCACCATTAGTATCATTGATGGCTTCGGCAAAGGATATATTAATAACCAATAATCAATCCTATACTGAATTTGTAGATTTCTGGAATGAAGCAGGATTTGAACAACCCACCTATATTAATTGGGAATCTATAAAGACTCTGAACAAAGATTACAACGTTTCTCCATGGGGCTGGAGTCCGGTAATTGCTCATCGATTAAGACAATTCGGAATAGAATATGATTTTAAACTGCCTGCAACACGACAATTATTCAGCAGACAAACCAGTTTGGATATAATAACTGAGTATATTCATCAACCCGCACCACAATACCCCATAAACTTTGTGCCAAAGTCTCCTATTAAAGTTGATAACATCTTAAAAGTCGAAGAATTATTAAAGCAGCATACTAAAGGTATTATTCTCAAAACTCTTTACAGTTCTTCGGGCAGAGGTTTGCTATTTATCAAGCAAAAAAAAGAAATTACTCAGAATAGGAATTGGATAGAAGCTAAAATTAAAGCCCATGGCTATGTTATTGCCGAGCCGATTTATAATAAAATACAGGATGCTTCGCTGCAGTTTGTAATTGAGAACAGCGAATATCAGTTTTTAGGCCTAAACTATTTCGACTCTGATGGTAAAGGAAAATTTGCCAAGGAACACATTGGAATTCCCGAAAACATAAAAGTGTTACTTCCTGAAAATGACGAATGGATTCAAGAAGCTGCTGATAGAGTAATTGCTTCAATGCAAGCATTAGATCTGCATAAGAAATATTCGGGCCCCGTTGGAGTGGATGCTATTTTTTTATTTGAGGATGATGAAAATGTACGATTTCACCCGATAATAGAGGCCAACCTCCGCTGCAATATGGGTTTGATTAACATGAAACTTAAAGATCGTATTGCCAAAAATAGTACTGGTTTCTGGCAAATTGATACATTCAAACCTGGAAAAGCCAGAGAATTCTTTACTCAACAAATGAAAGAATATCCACTAAAGATGAAGGATGGAAAGATTGTTGAAGGATTTATTCCCCTTAGTTCGTTTGGCCCCAATCAGCAATTTGCTGCCTGGGGAATTATTAAATAGACAATTAGAATTCTAGACTCTTAGACGATAGACTAAATGGGAGATTAATGACTTTGTAATTCGGGCACAATATACTGCTCAACACTTTTTTTGGCTTTCTTATAACCAATCTCCACTAGCTCATCTACTTTATCGTATTCCCACGATGAGAATTTTCGCAACTTTCTTGGTTCAATATAAAAATCGCAATAATTACGACTTAACTTAACATTTTGCTCCAAAGCCAAAGAGAAAGATCGCTCAGCTATAGCTCGTGCTCCTTTTACCTCATCAACAATACCGTTATGATTAACATTTACACCAATCACCCTATCGCAACGCCCTAACAAACACTCTGCAGGTAAGTTATTGAATAATCCGCCATCAATATATGTTTGACCATTGATATGCTGAGCCGGGAAAACAAAAGGAATGGATGCCGAGGCAATTACATACTCAAACAAATTAGGACCTCTACTAATTACTTCAACACGCGCAGTATTAAGATTAGATACAGCCACAAAAAACTTTTTTTTGAGCACTGAAAAATTATTCTCTTCAATCTTATTCTCAAATATTTCTTTTAATGGCTTAAGATTAAATAATCCAGCTCCCTTCAAATTAATTCCCAATATCTTATAAAACTTTTCTTCGCGAAGAATGGTATGCATCTCATCGGGGGAAAATCCTGCCGTATAAAACAAACCTACAATAGCTCCCATACTGGTGCCGGAAACAACTTCGGGGTAAATTCCATTCTCTTCCAAAGCCTTTAACACTCCAATGTGAGCAATGCCACGAGCGGCACCTCCACTTAGGGCAATGCCTACTTTGAATTCTTCTATCGATTTAAGCTGTTTCATTGTTGAGTTATTTATTTCTCAAAAATAGAAAATGATTCCATTTGACGCTACCTGCAATTTACTTTTTGGGTGATGTGTAAATATCCATCCACTGATAAGTCCCAAACCTCCACCGATAACCACATCCGAAAACCAGTGTTTGTTTTTATATATCCGTGCAAAAGCAACGGAGGCCGGCACCACATACAACCATCGACTATAAGTTTCGGCAAAGGGAGTAAAAGCCGCAAAGGCAAGTGAGGTATGGCCTGATGGCAACGATTTATAATGATCCTCGTTATCGAATGGATAAAACGAATAAGCTCCCTCATCCATAAAAGGACGTGCCCGACCAGCCGAGATTTTAATTACTTCGGTAGAAACAGCTGTAACTGCTATTGATTTTATTGCATTCCACGAAGTTTGGCGTAGCTTATCATCTTTAAAAACATAACCAGCTCCCCAGCTTAATCCAACCGCTGGCACAATAAACATTTTCTCACCAAAAACATTGGCTCCATTAGCAAAACCATCGGCAAATCCATTCTGATTATTTTGCAAAAAACGCTGCATAGATTCATCCAATGCAAAAGCCAGAACCGCGCTAGCTCCAACAATGGCCGATATTTTAGTAACATTTTTTCTGTAATAAATCAGATCCGACTCATAATTGCGTTTACTATTTTCCGGTCTGACCTGCGCTATACTATTCAAACTGAATAATACCAATACGAATAACAGCATTTGCTTCATAGCGCTAAGATAAGGTTTTAACACAATCTTATGTTTATTCTGATTATCCATTTAATTATTCCTTTTTGATTTTTGCAGTTGACGAAAGGTAAGCTCCTGTCTACCTCAAGTAAGATGCTGACAGTCTCAGGTACGCATCTGTCAGTGTAAATGTATTCATCTGCCTGTATCTGGCAACAAGCTGACACAGTAAGGTAAGCTCCTGTCTACATCAAGTATGACGCTGACAGTCTCAAGTAGGCATCTGTCAGTGTAAATGTATTCATCTGCCTGTATCTGGCAACAAGCTGACACTGTAAGGTAAGCTCCTGCCTACCTCAAGTATGACGCTGACAGTCTCAGGTACGCATCTGTCAGTGAAAAGTGTACTCCTGCCAATCTCATTCTTAATAATGAATTAACCTCATAGATGATCCATTCGAGTATTTTCGCTGTTTTGATATAATAAGAATGAAGAAAAAGGATTTCGGAGATGATTTTCAATGGGGAACAACAATAAGTGCATTTCAAAACGAAGGTTGCTCAGATGCTGATGGCAAAGGTTCTTCCATTTGGGACACCTTTACTTCGGATCCCAACAACATCAATAATAATGATGTAATCGGAGAAACCTCTTCGTTTTATACACTTTACGAACAGGATATTGCCACTGCCAAATCTTTAGGGCTGAATGTTTTTCGCTTTTCGATTAGTTGGCCGCGCATTATACCCGACGGAACGGGAGCGGTAAATTTGGACGGATTGGAGTTTTATCATAAAGTTATTGACATCTGTTTGAATTATGGATTAACACCTTACATCACCTTATATCACTGGGATTTACCTCAGGCAATTGAAAATAAAGGTGGCTGGACTAACCGAAATATTATTGAGTGGTTTGGTAGATATGTTAAGATATGTATTAACGAGTTTAAATACAAAGTGAGCAATTGGATTGTAATGAATGAACCCATGACATTTGTTGGATTAGGACATTTTATGGGTTATCATGCACCAGAAAGAAAAGGCGTGGCTACCTTTTTAAAAGCCGCCCATCATGTTGTGTTAAGTATTGCCGATGGAGGAAGAACCATACGAAAACTGCAGCCAGATTCTAATATTGGAATTGCTCTCTCATGTTCCTATGTCAAACCGCTTAACAAGCTCCCTAAACACAAAAGAGCTGCTAAACGTATTGAAGCCTTACTAAATCGATTCTTTCTGGAGCCTTTATTGGGAATGGGCTATCCTACCGATGTAATGCCGGTTTTAAATACTATCCGAACTTTTTTTAAACGAGGTGATGATGAAAAGATGGCTTTTGATTTCGACTTTATTGGCATTCAATATTATTTTAGGGTAGTTGCTAAGCATAGTCTGACCCCACCTGTTTTATTTGCCAACGAGGTGCATCCTACTCAGCGAAAAGCTAATTTAAATGCTATGAATCTGGATGTATACCCCAAAGGTTTATACCCTTTGCTTAAATTTTACAATTCGTATCCTCAAATAAAAAAAATCATCATAACCGAAAGTGGTGTTTGCTACCCTGATTTTTTAGTTGCCGGACATGTGCATGATGCCAGACGAATGAAGTATCATCAAAAGATATTAAAACAGGTTAGAAAAGCTCAAGACAAAAACATTCCTGTGAAGGGATATTTTGTTTGGACCTTGGTTGATAACTTCGAATGGAAAGAAGGTTTTGAACCTCGTTTTGGTTTGGTTCACAATGATTTTGAAACACAAAAGCGCACTATTAAAGATTCTGGTTTATGGTTTCAACAATTCCTGACATCCAAACAATAAAAAGAGGCAACCAGAATCTGATTACCTCTTATATTTTAACTTGCTCACATAAAAATCGTCAAGTAAAATTTTATTTCTTATAAATAAGCAATGCTGAATATACAGTTACTGTTTGATCTGAGTGTCCGTTAAATTTAATGTCAATCAACTGATCGGTAGTTATTCCTTCCTTCACAATGAATTTGTTGATTTGGTCGTCCAATGATTCATCAAAATCATCCGTACCAGTATATTGAAAATGCTTAGTAATAATATTGCTCATAAATTCATCAATTAAAATTCAACAATTATTTACTTCTACTACGAGCAGCCTGCATTTTAGATACACAAAAATCGTTATTTTTTGACCAAAGTATTCAGAGCTTATTGCTGTAGCTCCATCCATTCCATAAACTCCGAAAAAGGACCATTATTTTCGGTTAACCATGCCAATACTTTTTCTTTATAAACACAATTACTTATATAATACGAATACACATATTCATGTTCGTTATGAGTAAGAAGGTTAAAAAAATCAATATAAGTAATAGCAAAAAAATCAAGCTCTTCTACCTTCACTTCTTTCATCAGAGTAAATAAATCCTGAGTTTGATCTGCCATTCTTTTTAAACCTTCCGATTCATTTTTCTCTTCATCCATCATATAGGTTGCAGCTATAGTACCAACACCAAGCTCCAGAGCCGACATTCCCGCATTTGAACCATTTAATCCTACTGAAATAGCAATTGAATTTCCTTTGTGCATGGCTGAATGCGTCCATATATTTTGCAATTGATTGTAGGCATCTATACTTCTTTTACTGTCTTGTTCAAACAATAAAAAATAGTAAAGAGGTAACATACTTTTTAATCGTTCGCCTTTAACCTGCATAATAGAAGATAACAAAAGATGACTACTCATATGTAGTTTGTTCAACTGAATAGCTTTTTCCACACACTTTTCAGCTTCTTCTATTTGGTCTATTTTGTAATAAACAAGTGCCAGATTATAATGTAACAGGTACTCATTTGGATGTTCTTTTAATATTTTTTTATAGAATCGTATGGCGCCTTTGGTTTTACCGTTATAATCAAGAGCTGCTCCATATATGAGACAAGATTCTAAATAATAGGCCGACTTTTCTTTTATCACCTCAAAACTATAATAGATAGCATCATCCCAATTCTCTAATTGTAAATAAGCATAGGCCATTTCATATTTGGCTCTCAGGTTATTTTTATCTTTTGCTAATGCTTGATTATATTTGGTGAGTGCATCGTTGTACAAACCATGACTTTGTAATACAACGCCTTGTTCTATTAAGTTATCAACCTCTTCCTGCTGAGCAAAGGCAGAGCAGAATATCATCCAACCCAAAACTATTAAAGAAAATTTTTTCATGATGTAAGTATATGGTTTTCTTACATCTATTTCAATAAATAACACTTAAGATTAAGATATTTTAACAACCTCCTTTTTCGAATCAATTGTACATATATTTTGAATTTATACTGGCATAAATGTTTTTAGAACCGCTTCCACTTCACGAACAAAAACTGCTTTATTGGGCTTAGCGGGAGCGTACACATAACCTTCGAGCATAATTAGCTGATTGTTTTCAAAATCAACATAAAAATAATCTACAAAAGGACCACCCATAAAATCACCTTGTACTTTCCACAAACCTCTTAATTCAGTCCATCTTCGGCCGGCAAATTTACTTTTTCTCACTTGTACCGGAAATTCTTCTTCTGTTGTCATAAATGATCCGGGATATTCTCCGGGAACCTGTTCGTATAGCAACTTGTTTCGTAATTCAAGTAAAGCATTAGCATTTGTATCTTCAATAGAATCGAGTGAAAACTGATAAACAAAAACTCCCAGATGGCTATCTAATCTTTCGTTTACAATCCAGGTAAAGTTGTTGTCTTTCTTTTTAAGTTGATATCCTTTGGGGAAATGTAGACTAAAAGGATATTGGTTTTTTACCAGATTTACAACCGATGGTTCAAACACTCTATTGTATGAATTAACCAAAGCATCAATATCACCATTATAAAAAAAGCTTTTTATTTTGGGCCATTTTTGAACGAACAGATTTTCCAGATCTTTAGCATCTTTAGCTATTACCTCGGCTACTTGCTGATGTAAAGCCCATTCATTTCGTCTAAATTCAACTTTATTAGTTGAGACGTCGGGTCTGATAGAAACCAATAATATATTTCGGTATGTTCGAAAATGGCGTTGAAAGTCTGAAAATTCAATTCTGGTTCTTTTAAACATGGTTTCAGCCTGTGGTAAGGCAGGAAAAATATCTTCGAGCAAAACATCTATTGTATTGCCCACCTTTGAGTTCCAGTTATCATTATTTATTACTAACAAAACCTCTCCGGGAGCACCTAAAGGTCTTGGTTTAATATTACTAACTGTATTTTTACACGATACTGCTACAAACACCGAAGTGAAAAAAATAGCAATAGAAAGCAAGATTAAATTAGATTTTGAAAGATAATTACGCATGATTGAAGAGATTAAAAGTACCGCACAAGGAATCCTTTTTATGTGTTGCTATCACTTTAGGCACGGATTATTAATAAACTTATTATCCTTGTACGGTACTTGATTATATATAGGTTAAGGAATAGCTGAAGAAAGACATTCAACTATTGTAATTTAAAGTTTACAGGAACGGTATACGATACCTTAACAGGTTTTCCACCTTGCCTACCCGGTTTCCAGGCTGGCATGTTTTGAACTACTCTAATAGCTTCTTTCGATAAATTTGCATCAGGGCTTCGAAGAACCTTAACATCGGTAACACTACCATCCTTATCCACAACAAACCCAACGTACACTCTTCCTTCAATTCCTAATTCTGCACAAATAACCGGAAACCTGATATTTTCAGCAAAATACTTCATCAGGCCCTTCATTCCTCCGGGAGGTTCAGGCATTCTCTCTACAAAGATGTAAACCGAATTATCTTCAACAGGCTCGTCTGGTAGTTCAGGAATGTCAACCGGAACCTCGGGCCAATCTTCTGATGAAAAGTTCATCTCCCCGGCATTCGGATCATTATTATTTGTTTCTTTAATAATAGGTTCCAAAATCTTTTGTGGCTGAACTGGCTGGGGCTGTTTTTCTTCTAGTTTTATGTTCTCTGGTAAAATCAAGTCTTCTTCGTATGGATCTATTTGCCCAGCCAAATCTTCAGGAACTAAGACTTCTTCTGTGCTCCATTCAAATGCAGCAAGCGAAGCTGCCAAAGCAACAATTAAACCTATTTGAAAAAACATGGAACGCTTGCGTTCTAAATCGGCGTGTTTATATTTTTTTACTTTCATAATGCGAAGGTTTAAGAGTTAATAATGTTTCTGTCTTTCTTAAATCAATGCTTGTACCAGAACAGAATCCGTTCTTGAATACAACTACCTAAACAACTTCATACACCCTGTATACATGCACTTTATATTCATTTATATTTTATTTTGAGTATTTTTTAGTTGCAAACAAAAGTCTATTCACCCGCCCAATTGGGCGCTTTTATTACATCATTTTTATCCGGGTGATTAGAATCGCCCACTAACAATAAGACACAAAAAAGCCAGTGAGTCCTGATTGATCGACTTAAATCGGAAGTTTGCAGGGTCATTCAGGACAGACCGGCTTTTTGTTTTCTGAAAAAAACGAGATCGTTATCTCATTGAAAAATTAAGGAACAACAGTAATAATCTAATTAATTATTGTAATCTAAATCGTACGGGTACACTGTAAGTTACTTTTACAGGTCTCCCACACTGTTTACCGGGCTTCCAGTCAGGCATTAGCTTCACAACTCTTACCGCTTCTCTTTCTAAGTTGGCATCGCGTGCACTAGTTGCTTTTACATTGCTAACCTTACCTTTTTCGTCTATTACAAAGGATACTGTAACCATACCTTGTATGCCATTTTCCTGACAAATAACCGGGTACTTAACGTTTTTGGCCAAGAACTTCAATAAAGCTTGTTCGCCACCCGGAAATTCCGGTTTATCCTCTAATATGAAAAAAGGTATCGGATCTCCCGATTCTTCTTCGGATGAATCAAACTGACTAAGGTCGACTTCCAGTTCCTGATCCATTTCTGTATCTTCAATATCCAACTCTTCATCCAATTCCACATCATCATCAACTATCTCAATTATATCAGACATTTTTGGTGGTGGAGGTGGTGGAGGTGGTTTTACCTCTTCTTGTCGGGTAATAGGAGGAGCTTCTTCTTCAAGCACTTCTTCCTCTATCCATCCCGTATCGGCAGTTACCACATCAGAAGTTGTCCATTCAAATGCTACAAAAACGGCACTTAAGGTGACAATTAAACCTATCTGAAAAAACATGGACCTTTTTCGTTCGAGGTCAGCCTTTTTACTTTTTTTTACTTCCATAGGCAAATGATTTAAAGGTTATTATTTGCATCACTTGCGTAATATTTTAATTACTCCTGGCTCAATATCCCCAAGAAATGATGCGTTCATTTACTTATATCCAATTGCTGTACCAGTCCATCATCCCCAAATAAAACAGGCCCCACACATACTCCCTTTTAATCTATAATACTGCACCTTACAACATCTCAACAAAAATTTACAACTACTTTTTTCATTTCTGATGTACAGGAATCAATCCGCCCAATTGGGCGCAAACAATAGGGCGTTTTCGAAAAATGAGTACTTTTGTATGAGATCTAATTAGCTGTTATATATGCCGGAAGTAAAAGCGAACAATAGTCAGGATAGCGGATTACATTTGTTACATCAGGTTCTTGATGATTTTTCCGGTAGCATGAAAAACACCTTTTTTTATTTAGTTGCAGTGAATCGACAAAATATAATTGCAGCTTCTTATTCAAGTCAGAAAAATTCGGATTTAAATTTAACTAAGGGTAGAAACTGGAATCAGTTTGAGCAAAAAATCGATTGGAATGATTCGCCTCATCACAAAGGAATTGTTACCACAATTACAGCAGCATATAATATTATTAGTTGTCACCAACAAGATCATGAAGTACCTTTTAGTGTTTATTTAATTTCATCTCTTGATATTGACTTTACCTGGTTAAATTTTGCCAGTGCTGCTATTGAAAAGGCTATTCATGCTGAATTTCATGATGCAACCATGCAGCAAAAGATAGAAGACACCAATCAGTATACTTTTGCCATGATGAATGCTTTGCGTATTGGTATTTTATCAGTTAATACTAATGGTGAGATTCTTTATGCCAATAATTTAGCCTGCCGTTGGGTCAATATCAGACGAAGAGATTTGCTGACCATACCTATTCAAAAATTAGTATCGCAATGGAAAAATATTTTTAAGGTAGTTAGTTCCGGAGAAAAGTTTGTTAATGAAGAAGTAGCTATATCTACATCCGATGGCATAGCAAAATATAATGTCAGCGTTAGTCCGATTATGAATCAGGCACAATCAAAATTGATTGGTTTGGTACTGACTATTCGCAAGCTTGAAAATGTATATAACCTTGTTAACAAATATACCGGAATGCAGGCCCGGTTTACGTTTAACGATATTATTGCCAAAAGCAAGGTGATGCGTAAATTGGTTGAATATGCTAAAAATATAGCCAATAGTCCTTCAACCGTTTTAATTGAAGCGGAAAGCGGAACCGGTAAGGAAGTTTTTGCACAGAGTATGCATAATGCAAGCAGTAGAAAAGACCATGGATTTGTGGCTATTAACTGCGCTGCCATCAGCGAAAGCTTAATTGAAAGTGAGTTATTTGGTTACGACGACGGAGCTTTTACAGGAGCTAAAAAAGGAGGTCATCCCGGAAAGTTTGAGTTGGCAAATGGAGGTACTTTATTCCTGGATGAAATTGGTGATATGAAACCAGAACTGCAGGTAAAGCTATTACGAGCTATTCAGGAAAATGCCATTACGCGATTGGGAGGAAATAAAAACAGACCTGTTGATGTTCGGATTATTGCGGCTACCAATAAAAATTTAAAGAAAGAAGTGGAAGAAGGCCGGTTTAGATTGGACTTGTATTACAGGCTAAGCGTTATTCCTTTACGCATCCCTTCATTATCGGAACGGATGGAAGACTTACCCTCGCTCATACGTTTCTTTCTGAATAAAAAATCAATACATCTTCAAAAGAATGTTCCACAACTAAAGTATTCAACCCTACAACAGTTTCTTAATTATAACTGGCCAGGTAATATCAGAGAACTGGAGAATGCCATTGAGCAATATGTCAATTTAGACGGTAACATTGAGTTTGATCAATTAACATTGAACCAAAAGAAAGTTCAATCAGACGAACTTTATGTGTCTGATGATGATTCAAAATCGACTCTTTTAGGAACAGTTAAGGAAATGGAACGGCAGTTAATTACAAATACCTTAACGCATTTTAATTATAATGTTACTAAATCTGCAGAATCATTAGGAATCAGCAGAAACACATTGTATTTAAAAGCTAAATCATACAATATTCCCCTCGTCAAAGAGCGTCCTATTATCTGACATTGTCCTATATTAGTACGTTATTGATATTTATTTGTCCTACTTTAGGACATTATTACAGATATCATTTTTAGCAGCTCCACCTTAGCATTTCTTTTCTCCTTGATGTACTGATCATTACAACTATAGGCACACCTTTCGCAATAAAAAAAACATATATCTAATTCATAATAGATAAAAAGGCCGATTCACAATATTGTAATTCATCGTGGTAGAACATGTATTCAAGATAAAATAGCTATGAACTTACAACCCATATACACCGAAACCAACGATTGTAAAGATTGCTATAAGTGCATCAGAGAATGCCCTAACAAAGCAATTAAAGTTACCGATAACAAGGCATCTATTATCGATTCAATGTGCGTGTATTGTGGCCGCTGTGTATCCGTTTGTCCTACTCAAGCCAAGAAAGTTAGAGATGGTATTTCACGAGCCCGACTGTTAATCAAAAACAAAAAAGAGGTATACGTATCATTAGCTCCTTCATATATTGCTGAATATGGAACAAACTCTGAAGCGCTAATATCAGCT
Organism: Carboxylicivirga linearis; assembly: GCF_018271995.1. Lineage (GTDB taxonomy): Bacteria > Bacteroidota > Bacteroidia > Bacteroidales > Marinilabiliaceae > Carboxylicivirga > Carboxylicivirga linearis. The sequence goes on along the minus strand of NZ_JAGUCO010000001.1, from coordinate 764,951 downwards.
ATTAAAAAATTAGGATTCAAAGGTGTATCTGAAACTGCCTTAGGCGCTCAGGAGGTTTCAAAACAAGTTCATCAGTTTTTAAATATCAGGCAGGGTGGTACTTATATCTCATCTGCCTGCCCTGTGGTTGTTGAGCTAATTCGCAAGCATTATCCTCAACACTCATTATCCATTACCCCTTTTATGTCGCCCATGTTAACTCATGCAAAGCAATTAAGGAATCTATACGGTAATGATATAGGCATTGTATTTATTGGTCCATGCATCGGTAAAAAATCGGAAGCTGATTCGGCTGCTCAATGCATAGATGTTGCTTTAACTTTTAAGGAGTTGAATAATTGGCTGGAGAAAGAAAAGATTTCCATAAATGATCAACTAAACTGTAATAGCGAAACCTTCATTCCACAAAAAGCGCAGCATGGAACCATCTATCCAATAGATGGTGGAATGATTGAGACCATCAACAAAAAGGAATCAGACACAAAGGCTGAATACATGTATTTTAGCGGACTTAAAAACATTAAAAACTTACTTGACAACCTGGATTCAGAAAAAAATGACGATCTGGTATTTCTGGAGTTGTTGGCTTGCGAAACAGGCTGTATTAATGGTCCCGGCATGTCTGATCAAAAGATTTCCATCAGTAAACAATTGTCTTTAAGAAATACCTGCAAACAAAGGAGTACTGAAGATATTGAAACTGTAGAAATTCAAGGTTTAAACATTGAAAGAGATTTCTTTAACATACCATCCTTTGACAAAAAAAGCTTCTCAGAAAAACAAATTAAAGAAGCTCTGCATACGATTGGTAAAACAGAAATTAGTGATGAGTTAAACTGCAGTGGATGCGGATACGACAGTTGCAGAGATTTTGCAAAAGCCATGTTGCAGAATCATGCCGAACCAGAAATGTGCGTATCGTATATGCGACATGTTGCACATCATAAAGCCACTATACTATTACAAAAAATTCCTTCAGGAGTTATTGTTTTAGACGATGCTTATCAAGTAGTTGAAATGAATGCAGGTTGTGCCCGTATTTTGGGTGAGGATATTCAACTATGTTACGATGCCAATCCAGGAATGAGAGGTGCTCATATTGATAAAATTGGATCCTTTGGGTCTTTGTTTAAAACGGCTTTACTTACCGGTAAAGAATATTACGAGATGCCTATTATAGAAAATGGTAAGCAACTTCAGCTATCCATCTTTAATGTTCAAAAGCACAAACTGGTTACCGGTATTCTGCAAAGTGTTGCTCAACCCGAATTTCAAAAAGATATTATCGAGAAAAGAACACGCGAGGTGATAAATAAAAATATGGAGACGGTACAAAAAATTGCCCTTTTATTAGGAGAGAATGCCTCTTATACCGACTCTTTATTGAATTCAATTCTAGAAACACAGGAAAAGAAAGATGCAGAATAAACATTTCTACATAGAATCAGAAACCTGTCAGGCTAATAAACACAAGCAAAATGTTTGTGGCGACTCATGCCAATCGCGCAAAATAAAGGATGAAGACCGGTTCATCACGGTTTTGTCTGATGGATTGGGATCCGGAATTAAAGCCAATGTTGTTTCAACCATGACAACCGGTATGGCATTACAGTTTACATCACAAAATAATTCATTGGAGCACGCCTCTGAATTTATAATGCGTACCCTACCGATTGATCCTGAGCGTAAAATGAGTTATTCAACATTTAGCATTATTGATATCAATTGTTCTGGCGAAGCTCATTTGGTTGAATATGATAATCCTGGTGTTCTTATTTACCGAGATGGACACTTTATAGATCTGACATATACAAATCTTAAAATAAACAGACCAGACCAGATAGAGGCCATAGTGAAAACTTCAAGGCTGAAGTTAGAGAAGGAAGATCGCATCGTTATTGTATCAGATGGCATTACCCAATCCGGAATGGGCACAAGAGTTCATCCATCAGGGTGGGGAGAGATAGGACTAAAAGAATTCATTACAAATACCATTGAAGATAAACCTGCGATATCAGCCCATCAACTGGCAAGTAAGATCTTAGATCGAGCCAAAGCCAATGATGCCAATCAATTAAAAGACGATGCTACTTGTCAGGTAGTTTACTGTCGCGAACCCAGAAAATTAGTATTAGCATCCGGGCCTCCATATTACAAAAACTACGATAGTGTGATGGCAGAAAGACTTGCCACCTTCGAGGGAAAGAAAATAATATGCGGAGGAACCACATCTAAAATAATATCGCGCGAATTAAACCGACCGGTAGAAGTAAAAATCAGCAACAATCAACTTGATTTACCTCCTGAAGCAAGTATGGAAGGTGTGGATTTAATTACCGAAGGAATTTTAACCTTGGGCAAAGTTTCTGCTCTTCTGGAGAAAACTAAATTAAATGTAGTTGAAGGCCATGGTCCCGCAGAGGATATGGTTCGGTTATTATTAACAAGCGATTCTATTCTAATATTGGCAGGAACTCAGATAAACAATGCGCATCAGGATCCTAATCTTCCTGTAGAACTCGAAATAAGAAGAAATGTAATTAAAAAGATAGCCCATACCCTTGAGAACAAGTTTTTAAAATCGGTAACTATCGAATACTTATAAATAGAACCAAAATCAACTTATATAACAAATGACCTATTTCAACAACGCTGTCAGAACCAAAAGGGAATTATTAATTCGATTGATTCAATTGCTTGATTCCAATCAACTGTTTGAACACATCGACCGAATTCCATTAGACATGCGCCCTAAAACCAAAGCTCCTATTCGGTGCTGCGTTCATAAAGATCGCGCCGTGATCAAATACAAATTAATGGCAGCAATGGGATTTAACATCAGCGATGAAGAAGATGAATTAACACCTTTACGCGATTATGCATTGAAGGCTATTGAAGGGATTGATTCAAACGGAGAATTTTTAACGGTTGTTGATGAGGCTTGTAGTTCGTGTGTGCAGGTAAATTACACTGTAAGTAATCTCTGTCAGGGATGTGAAGGTCGACCATGCCAGGTAAATTGTCCTAAAGATGCCATAACAGTTATTAATGGTAAAGCTAATATCGACCACCATAAATGCGTGAACTGTGGATTATGTCAGAAAGCATGCCCTTTTCATGCAATTGCCTACTTACCTGTTCCTTGTGAAGAATCATGTCCGGTAAAGGCTATTAGAAAAGATGAATATGGAATTGAGAAAATTGACTTCGACAAATGCATACATTGTGGTAAATGTATGACCTCGTGTCCGTTTGGTGCCATTGCTGAAAAATCTCAGATACTTCATTTCTATAATACTTTAAAATTAAAGAAACAAAAAATGGTTGCTTTGGTTGCTCCAGCTGTTTTAAGCCAGTACAAAGCATCGAGTAGTCAAATATTAGAAGCGATAAAGTCAATTGGTTTCGATAAAGTAGTTGAGGTAGCCGAAGGAGCTGAAGTTACTACCCAGGAGGAAACAAAAGAATTAATGGAAAACATAAATCAGCAAAAACCGTTTATGACAACCTCTTGCTGTCCTGCTTACGTTTCATTGGCTGAAAAGCATCTGCCTAAATTAAAAGAGCATATTAGCCACACTCCAACACCAATGTACTTTACGGCTAAACAAGCCAAGGAAACTTATCCTGATCATGCTACGGTATTTATCGGCCCTTGCCTGGCTAAAAGACAAGAAGCATATATTTCTGGTTTGGTTGATTTTGTTATCACAACTGAAGAATTAGGATCCATTTGGACGGCTTTGCAAATTGACCCGACCTCTTTTACTGATTCTGAAATAGTGAATCAACAACTGAAACCTCAAAACAGGGGATTTGCCGCTTCTGGAGGTGTGCATCAATCTATTCTGCTTAACCTCAATAAAGATGCACAAATTAGAACCCATATAATTAATGGATTAAATAAGAAAAGCATTAAGCTTTTAAAAGCTTACACAAAAAAAGAACCCAACTTCGATTTTATTGAAGTTATGGCTTGCGAAGGAGGCTGTATAAGTGGTCCGGGTAATATTGCTACTCATGGCTTCAGCCAAAACAATTTGCAGAAGGTGATGGATGAATTAGCTCCAGAGCCCGCAATGAAATAGTACAACATAGCCGTTGTTTATATACATTCCTAGGTTAGAAGAGCCCATTCGAGAAACGTTTCGAATGGGGCTTTTTTTTATTGCAGATCCCTTACTATTTCAATACCAAATTTCTTTATTTTACGTTTCATTGCATCACGGCTGATACCTAATAATGTAGCAGCTTTTGTCTGATTCAGATCCGTTTCTTTTAAAGCTTGCTCTATCAGTAGCTTCTCATTATCATCCAAATTAAGACCTCCAATCGGTACCGATTTATCTGTTTTTGCATGACTATCTTCTTTTATCAGAAAATCATCGGGTTGTAAAGTATCATTATCCGATAATATCATGGCTCGTTCAACCATATTCCGCAATTCACGTACATTACCAGGGTAGTGATATCGTTCCAATTTAGAAACCAACGCTTCGGAAATTCCAGGCTTAGTCTTTCCTTTCTTACGGGCAAAACTCTCTACAAAATGATTTAGTAATGGGCGGATATCTTCTCTCCTTTCACGAAGAGGAGGAATATTTATCTCAATAGTGTTGATCCGATGAAATAAATCAATTCTGAATTTATTGTCATCTATCAGTTGTTCAATATTTTTATTGGTCGCTGAAATAATACGAACATCTACAGGAATCTCTTGATTACTTCCCACTCTCTTTATTTTATTCTCTTCAATGGCTCTAAGTAATTTAGCCTGCAAGGAATAGGGCATATCAGCAATTTCATCTAAAAAAAGTGTTCCTTTATTTGCCAATTCAAAGTACCCTTTCTTTTCTTCTTTGGCATCGGTAAAAGCCCCTTTAACATGTCCAAAAAACTCACTCTCCAATAGGGTAGCAGGTATCGCAGAACTATTTACAGGTGCAAATACTTTCTTTTTACGCGGGCTTCCAAAATGAATAATTCGGGATATAATCTCTTTTCCTGTTCCATTCTCACCGGTCACTAACACATTAACATCGCCATCTTCAGCAGCTTTCAATGCCATTTTAAGAACTTGTTTGATTTGAGGACTATCGCCAATAAAATCCTTTTCAATCATACTTTCCAGTTCTTTTGAAACCAGTACTTCTCGATCTTCTGCTTCAGTCAGTTTAGATTGCATCATCAAGAACTTTTCGGTACGTTCAATGGCCAGCTGAATATCCATTATCTGAAATGGTTTGCGAATAAAATCTGAAGCCCCTTTACGCATTGCCTGAATAACCATGTCCATATCGCCATATCCACTTATCATGATAATTTCAAGATTGGGGTATTCAGCTTTTACTTTTTCCAAAATATCCAACCCATTCATACCGGGTAACATCACATCCAATATTAAAACTCCAGGTTTCTCTTCATGCAACTTTTCTAATCCTTCTTTAGGGGTATTAGCCGTGGTAACCTTAAAATTTCGTTTCTCCAGATGATATTTCAGCTTTTCAGTAATTCTTGATTCATCATCAAGAATCAACACTTTTAGTTCGTTCATAATTTGCATTCAGATAATTTTAATCCATTCGTTTTTTAAAGACTGGAAGTACAACAATCATTCGGGTTCCTTCTCCATGTTCGCTTTCGACCTCAATACGACCATTCATCTCTTTTATCAAACTATAAGAAATTGATAAGCCTAAGCCCGTTCCTTTGCCCAATTGCTTACTGGTAACAAAAGGTAAAAAAATATCAGTCTTCCGGTTTGCTGGTATACCTATTCCGTTATCAGCAATTTCGAGATAAACCTGTTTTTGATCAGTATGTGTTCTAATGGCAACCTCCATTTGTAGTTGTTCCTCCGCTAATCTCCTCTCTTCAACTGCATCACGGGCGTTAGATAAAAGATTATGAATAACCTGTTCCAACCTGTGAGGATTACCCAATACTAATGGAATTGAATCAATCAGATCAAGGCGCAATTTAATATGGTGATTGGCATATTGGTTTCCTATCATTGAAACAGCATTTCTTACACATTCACTAACATTAAATTCTTCTTCAACTTCATCTTTTTGCCCACTACTAAAAATTCGAATGTGATCAACAATTTGCCTTACTCTGACAATATCTTCGAAAATTTCTTCAACAGACTGATTGATAAATCCTTTATTTGGAGTAGATTCAGCTAACTCGTACTTAATACTTTCTGTTGACAAAGAGATATTTTGCATAGGTTGGTTAATCTCATGAGCTATTCCGGCAGCCAACTCTCCTAACGAAGTTAAACTAGATTGATGCATAATTATTTGCTGTTGCTCTTCCTGCTTTTTAAGAGCCTCTGCAATTCGTTTCTCAAGATTTTTATTTTCTTCTCTTTTTAAGTAATACCGATAATAAATAACGAAAACCAAGATTGAAATGATCAAAATTGTGGATCCAAACAACAATCTCCATCGCACCAAATTCTCTTTCTCTAACTCAAGCAGATAATTCTTGTTTTTAGCCTGAAGAATTTCATTTTCTTTTTTCTTTTCTTCCAGCTCCTGCAAACCCAATACATCTACAAAATTACTCACATTCTCCTCCATCATTAATGATTCCGACAACTTGGAGTACATTATTCGGTATTGATATGCTTTTTTAAAGTCCTTCAACTCTTCATAAATTTGTGAAAGAGCTAAATAGTTATCTCGTATTAAATCATTTGCTTTCTCAATACTTTGAGCCACCGCTAAGCTTTTCTTATGACTTTTAATCGCATTATTATAATCACCTCTTCGTGAATAAATCATCCCTATATTTAAAAGGCTCATGGCTGCCTCCCAATGTTCATTATTCTCTATTTGATATTTTAATACATTTTGATAGGATTTGAAGGACTCATCCAAATCGCCTTTATAGAAATAGGCATTAGCAATATTGCTTAATAGAATGGATTTGCTTCGGTGGTCACCTAATTCATTAAGGATTGATTCCATCCGATGATAATAAACCAATGCTGTATCATATTGCTCTTGATAGAAGAAAATCTCTGCTATCTCACCTAACAATATAACTCTATCACCCTGAGCATCTTCACCCTCACCATCTTCCACCAAATCTAGTGCTTGTTTATAATAGGAAAGAGCCATTCTGTAATCGGCAATATTCTTATAAACATCAGCCATTTTTTTATAGGTCTCAGCTATTTTAATCCAATCTTTGTCCTTAATATATAGATTTAGCGAACGTTTATAACTCTTTAACGCTTTCTCTGATTGCTTTAATCTGAAGTAAGTTGATGAGAGCATTGTGATACTTCTGTCATCACCAATATCTCGATATGAACTCAACGATTTACGGTAAGATGCTAGTAACTGTTCATAATCATTTACAAAATAATAACCCATACCCAGATTGTTATAGGCTTCAGCTTCTCCTCTTTTATCTTTCAATTGAAGGGCTAACTGCAATGCCTGCCTAGCATATTTAATAGCCATTTGCGGGTCGTTATACAAATAAGTTTTTGATAACTGATTGTAAATGTCAACCTGCTCTTTGGTTGAAGCATTTTTCAACCTGCTAAGTAACTCATTGGCTTGATCGTTTTGTGCAGTAATATGTGTTGAGACACAAAGGAAAAGTACAAACAGAAATAACTGAGGAATTCTGGTTTTTGGGATTACTAAATCCATTAAGAGCGATTAAAGATTAGCTTATTTTAGTATAAAAATAGCAAAATAAAATAAAGAATAAATCCCACCTATATCCATTACTTAATTAGCTTGATTTGGCTTAATGATTTAGATAGTATTAGGCCGACTTAACCTAAATATTATAAACCTCCTTATATTATTAATGTATAATTGATTATTGAATTTACAATTACCTTAGTAAGATCTGTGAGCTTTGACAAATTTTGCAGTGTTGATATCAAACTGTAACCATGACTTTTATCAAATAGAATAAATTGTTCGAAATTTCAACATAAACTATCAAACTATGTATCAATACATTTCACACCCAATACATTTTTAGGAAAATAATATTTAAAAATTAGCGATTTTTATCATTAATTATTTCGTCAAAGAACTTACATTTGTAATGTCAAATAAGATGACAATCAATAAACACGACTAAAAATAGAATTATCCTTTCTTATTAAAGTATTTTTTTTAAGAAATAGGACAAACAAAATATTAAGATTTTCTCCTGACAAAGGTTAGGTTAATAATGGTGATAAAGGTGTAGAGCTGGTTTTGGCGAACCGGCTCTATGTATTTCTAAACCACACGCTATCCACAAGTTCTTTCAGAAAGTCTCTTGAGTGATAATCTTCATCAACAATTACATCATCAAAAATAACAATATCAAGATCTATTTCGCGTGGCCCAAATTTAGGTCTTGAACGATCTCTACCCAATTTATTTTCAATCAACTTTAATTGATCTGTTAACTCACTTTCATTAAGATCTGTTGTAATTAAAACTGCACCATTACTAAAATCGGGTTGATCGGTAATACCAATTGGTTTTGTAACTTTAATTTCCGATAACTGATCAACATGTCCCACTTCAGACAACAAGATAATTGCCTGATGAATATTTTCATTTGGATTAATATTAGATCCTATTCCAAGAATAGCAGTATGCATAAACTATCTCGATTGTGACAAGGTCATTGAAACACTCTCAGAAAAACGTAAGGCATGTAACTTATCAATTTCTACTTCTGCATATTTAACCCTTTCGTTGGCCATTATACAATCCAATACCATCCTTCCCAGAGCTTCAATCAAATTAAACTGACTTTTTTCTACCTTATTAATGATTTCTTTTGTGATTGTGCGGTAATCTAAGGCATCTTCAGGCTTATCACTTTGCTCTTCTTTAGAAGTATCGTAATCTATTGTAATATTTATATTAACATCCTGACGTTTACCTATTTCATGAGGATTAAAACCCACACAGGTTCGAAGCAGTAAATTTTTTATTTTGAGTGTACTCATTAGCGTTTTTTGTATGTTTTAATCTAAAATACAAAAATTACAGTAAATGTTGACCTGAATCACAAAACAGTACTTGACCAGTGATGTTATTATTATCTAATATAAAATCAAGTGTTTTTAAAATCGAACTTAAATCAACAGGTATTTGTAATGGTGTTTTTTTCACCACTTCTTCAAAAACAGCATCTTCTTTACCCGCAACTGGCAATACCGGACCAGGGGCGATGGCATTTACTCTAACATTTGGAGCCCATTCAACAGCAGCCATTTTGGTAAATTCTGTGAGATTTTTTTTAGCTAACAAATAGGCACTATGCTCTGTATGATTATTTACAATGGCAGCATCCAGAAAATTAACTATTATAGTCTCCTTTACAATAGAAACTAGTTGTTTTGACATTAATAAAGGTGAATAATAATGTATAGCCGTCATTTCTTCTAAAAGGAGCTCTTCGGTTTTTTCTAATTTACCAGGTGAGTACTTACTTGCATTATTAATGAGCAAATCAATCTTCTTATGCTTTTTTAAAAGATCATCAATAAATTTTCTTGCATTTTTCCAATCACTCAAATTAAACGAAACAGCATCAAAAGACTGTGATGGATATTTACCATCAAGTAAATGAGCAAGTTCCTCTGCATCCTTGATACTTCTATTGGCATGAATTACTACATTCCAACCTCTTGAAGCCAGATACTCAACCATACTTTTCCCAACTCGCTTTGCTCCTCCTGTTATTAATGCTGTTTTCATCGTTAACAATAAATTAGTGATACCAATTTTTCCAGACCTGCTTTATCTATCTCATCAAATGATCCATATTCTTTACTATCTACATCCAATACTGCAACTGTTTCACCTTTTGCATTTTTTACAGGCACAACAATTTCTGAATTACTGGCCGATGAACATGCAATGTGTCCGGGAAATTCATGAACATTTTCAACAATAACTGTTTCCTCAGTATTTATTCCAGCCCAGCACACCCCTGTATCTTTCTTTAGTTTTAAGCAGGCCACTGGTCCTTGATAGGCACTCACTACTAAATTACCATCTACTAATTCATAGAAACCAGTCCAATAATAATAATTGAACTTGTGATGTAATAAAGCATTGATTGTAGCCATTCTGGATATTGGATATGGTGTTGCTTCAACCAAACCTTTTACCTGCTCATATATTCTTTCGTAGCGCTTTGCTTTTGAATCTTTCTTCATAGATATTTTACCCTTTTTTTGTTTAATAAAAAACCGATGAAAATTACTAATTAACATCGGCTTTGAAAAACAATTCTTATTAATGATATCTATTTATCTTTTAACATTTCCTGAAGTTTCTTTCTGGTAAAAAAGATTCTACTCTTCACTGTTCCTATTGGAAGATCCAGCTTCTCAGCAATCTCCTTATATTTAAATCCTTGCGTATGCATTTTAAATGGAATACGGAAATCATCATCTAACTTCTCAACCTTTGAAGACATTTCATTAACTGCATAAACATTCTCAGGAGTTTCCGATGCATAATTGTGTTTGTAAGCTACTCGTATTGCATCTTCAGTACTATCAAATGTATTACGTGTTTTCTGATCGCGACGATAATTGTTTATAAAGGTATTTTTCATGATTGTAAACACCCAAGCTTTGAAGTTGGTATTATTTACAAATTGATTTCTATAGGTTAAAGCTTTTAATGTTGTCTCCTGTAATAAATCACGGGCATCATCATCATTCGCAGTTAAGCTCAATGCAAAATATAGAAGCTTATCTTGAAGGCTTAACAATTGCTGGTCAAACTTTTTTGCGGTCATATCAATGAGTTTAATTTTACGTTCGTTTTGTTGAACAAATGTACGCAAAATATAAACGCATTGCAATATATTAAGACCTTTTTTTCTCTTTTAGGGAATAAAAAAAGTTAAACAAACTAACATTTAACCTTAATAATCTATTCCACAACATCTTAAACAAACAAAGAGGTTATCTCCAGATAACCTCTTTTAAGTCAAAACTATTTCTTAAATACTTTAATTACTTGATCAACGGTTTCATCACCTTTCATCTTGATACAATACAATCCGGATCCCCATGAGCCAGTTGGGATGTTAATTGATTTCATACCTAAAATCGAAGCAGAAGAATAAACACTTCTGCCAGAGAGATCTGTGATTTCAATGTCAGAAAATGGTAAAGACCAAGTAAGTGTAAGTTCATTTGAAAAAGGACTCAGTGCTTTGATACTTGATCCTTCATTGGCAATATCATCAACTCCTGTCATACCATCCGATATTTTTATGGTAATTTCAGTAGCTGTGCTCTGAAGTAATATTTCAGATTCACTACTAATTTGGGATTCTGTATCATAGGTAATATAGAGTATGCCTCCATCTTTACTCAATTGACAGGATGAGCCCCAATTAATGTTATCTGATGATACAGCAAACGGAGCGGAACATGTCACCGTGATATCTTCAGATAATAATGAAGCATCAATTCCTATTTCAGCAACCGGTTGGTTATTGATTAAATTAAAATCACTTAATAAGACAGTCTCCTTTTGTGATATGATAGATGGACTTCCAACAATTATTTTATCTAAAACAACACCATATGCATAATTGGCTTCAGCTTTAAAACCAATAAATAATTCTGAACTAAGCTCAGGTAGAGGAATATTTTCAATTTTCCATTCAGGAATTTCTTTAGTGTAGGTGGCCAATTGTTTCCATTCTCCGTCTGCGGATATTTTGTAATTAACAGTCAAAATATCCTGATCTCCTTCCCAAGATACTTGAGCATGAGCAAACGATAAAACTGGATTTGTCAATAAAGAGATGTCAAATTGAGGGGTTACAAGATATGTAGTATTACCTTCGTAATTCTCACTTCTGAATACCATATTGAAGGCTCCATCAAAGGCTTTATCTGGATTTTCATTCCCTGCGTATCCACCTGTTTGATTTACCCAACCAACAGAACCTGTTTCGTATTCTTGTGACCAGCATGAAGGGAAACCATATTCAAAACTTTCAGTATATGGGAAACTACTAAATGGTTTGCATTGCACATCTAATTCGAAATTTGCAGTTACAAAACAACCATTATCGTCAGTTACCACCAAAGTGAAGGTAAATACTCCTGATTCCATTGGAATACCTGAAATTTCTCCGGTTAATTGTTTAAGTTCTATCCCTAATGGAAGCTGTCCTTCAGTAATCTCATAATTAATCACCTCTGTGGTTGCGTTAAGAACTGTAATTACTGACGAATAAAACTCATCATAAGTTGCAGGCGTTAAAACAGCATTTTCAAACGTAACATCAGGACAGCTTGATGCCTTAGTGTTTATGTAATAGTCAGATGTTAAATCGTTTGATAATGTGATGCGCCCTGTTGAATGCCCTATAACTGTAGGTATAAAATGTACGTACAGCAAACCACCTTCTTTTGGTAGATTGGCGCTTTGCGTCCAATTAACTCCGTCTAATGAAATTTCAAAATTTCCTTCAATGGAAGCCGTAATTTCATTATCAAGATTATGGCCCTCAATACTGATTGTGGTAGCTGGTCCTGCACCTCCCAAATTAGTGGTTCCTTCTACAGTCACGTTTTGACTATCAAAGCTGATCCTTGGACTTGTTGGATTAAAGGCTGTACCTGCTAAAGTTTCAACCCCTAAATTCAGTGGATCAAGCCAGGTTTTCATTTGTGTTGTTGCATCTGTTCCAAATTGATCCCAATGGTACCATAATTTACCATAATAGTTGCTTCCTATAGAATTAGCACAAGATGAATTTCCACCAGTCAATGTTCCTATAATCAAGTGATTAGAATCAAACAAGGACGAACCGGAAGATCCTCCCTCTGTTACGGAATGACCATTTTCGGTTGCTACAAATTGCAGGTTCCAGTGAGCATCTGTTGCTCCTGTAACTTCTCCGGGCCATGTTCCAGTTTCATACGTTTCAAAAGTAGATATTTTTTTTATGTCTCCGGCAGGGTGATGAATACCAACACCAACTCCAGGATTTACTTCATTACGTCTATCCCAGCCATTATAATAAACACCCCATTCGGCCGGGATATCGTCTGCCAACTCAACAAGCAAGCCATCTGATCCTCCATCAATAGGGCTGGCTACTCTTAAATAGCAACCTGTTATTGTATATGTTTGAAGAGGTTCTTCATCTTCACATCCTGGCGATTCGTATCCGAACATAAACTGCCATCGGGCTAAGTCTTCCGTTGTAGCGCCTTCATAACAGTGGAAAGCAGAGATGACATAGGGAGTTAAATCTTGAGCAGTATTGTTAATTAAGTCTCCTGAACAAACGTACCATCCCGGGGCTGATCCAGTTGAAATATACATTGTCATTTGACAAACTCCGTTTTTCTCAGTTTGCCAATCGTTTCCTTCACTACAGTTTATATTGATCATACAAGCTTCTGATCCACCTATTTCTGTATTCACAGTGGCTCTTGGAAGATGCTTAATCACAACATTGTCGAAAACATAACCAATATTGTCTATTGAAATTACAGGAATTCCATCAAAATTGCCGTTATCTAATAGAACTTTATGGTTGTTAGTAGATACATATTCAATGATAATATCGTCGCCAACAACCATTTCTGTAGAGAAAGCCCCTGATTTCGGGTGTGTAGCATTAGTATATGCACCCAAAACATGGGTTCTATCAGCATTGTAAATATAAAGTTCTGCTGACTCTGGAATATAGAAATCATCATATGATAACAGAATGGCTAAGGCTCCTTCTGCTTTCAATCGCAATTGCCACATTTCACCACCATTACCCAATTGTGTCCATTCTCCAGAATTTTCCATATCAAATGAAACAGGTATGGCTCTGGCTATGCAGGGAGGATTATTGGACTCTTTTTTACGTAAAAGATTTTCTGCCTTAAGCTTCTCGACATTCAAATTAACTTGAATGTTATTGATTTCAGGCAACGCCTTTCCTTTTATAAAACTTGGAGGAGTCCCTCCAAAACTGATTTGCGAATAAGCCTGGTTTGAAATCATAAACAGAATCCAAAGGCCTATAAACAACTCTCTATAAAATTTCTTCATAAGTACAGGTTTTATGCCAACAAAAAATGCGGCTTTAAAGGTCTAATAGGCTGTAAAAATACAGCTACTTTAACAAATGAACAACTTCATTTGAATGAGTTCTTTAATTAATAACAAGAATGCTGATATGTTTTTGATACCTTAAGTCAGGCAGTGAGTGAAGTTTTTCAAAATTGGTGAGTGTTCGACTTATTTGAAAGAGAAATAAATTGGTCGTATTGACATTCAGCAAACAATCTATAAAAAAAGGATGCCTTACGACATCCTTTTCTTTATTTTAATTTATAATCGTCTCAGAATATCACAGTACTAGAAACAGACTTTCTTAATTGTTTTGAACTTCGTTTCCCTTGAATCTCAAAATTACTTATAGGTGCACTCGATTTTTCAACACTTACCAAATCACGAGCAATAAGATTATAAATTGGTACCATCATTGATGAGGCAGTTTCCATAACAGGTTCAAACATTACATCAGAATAACCATCAACCCAACCCCCAGCAGTCTCACTACGGATCAGATATCCAGTTGGAGCACTAGTTTCATCTGGCACAATATTACCTGACATATTAAATCTCATAACTAATGGTGCATCTGTATAATATGAACCTCCATCAAAAGTATAAAGAGTCATATCATAAACTGTTTCACCAGAAACAAAATCGTCTAAAACTTGTGGAGCAATCGATATCGTACTAGTAGCTTTATCATAAGTAGCAATCACATCACCTGAATATGCAATACCAGAAATAGCTAATGTACCAGCTTCTGTTCCTTCCGAGATCATCACATCAAAATCTGCATCAGGATCTCCAAATGGACTAACTCCTGACATAGTGAAAGCACCAATGAAATCATCTTTTGTATAAGAAACGGCCTCTAATGAATAAAAGAATTTCTCAGCAAATTCACCAACTATTGTACCATCAGCATAATGAAATACTAAACCAAGAGTATAAACTGTAACACCTTTTTCTGTTGTTTCAACTGATGATTCAATATCCTCACTTTGAGAAACAAAAACCTCTTGACCAAATACTTCAGCTCCTGTTGGTTGATTTTCGGGTATTTTCACACTACCTTCTTCTTCATAATAAAAAGCAAGTCCCTTTCCTCCAGCATACAAATCAGCAAGATAATATAGATTTTTATAATCACTATCAACATTATCGGGGTCGGCATCAATGGCTTTAGCAATAGTTTGATTCCACTCATCTCCATATGCAGCAGAAGCAAATTCACCTACCTCACCTTCTATAGTTTCATACTCAACATCATTATAGTCCTCAATTTTAAGATTTGCAGCAATATAAGCCTCTTTTGTTAGGTAGATATAAGTTGGAGTAGAACAAACACTTTCAGCACCATCATTATAATCAGCCATCTTAATATACAATGAACTAGCTGGAAATGTAATCACACCATCTGCTAATGTTCCTAAAGGATAGGATGAAAGATCATCTGATAAATTCCCATAAATTGATCCTATTGAAAACATTCCATATGACCATGCTACGCCTAAATCATGTGCGGACATAAATACATCTCCTGATGTACCTGAAGGATTATATATCTCAATAGTTGTATACCAATCTTGGCTTTCATCCATTTCACCTGGCCAAGTTGCATAATACCCATCATATATACCGTCTGCATCAGGTACAGCAACCCAATCATCACCATCCCATGCTCCAGAAGCTGGTTTATAAGCATTTTTAAAGCGGTAGCGAACAGATTCACCTAATTGTGCTTTTTCGGCTTCAACATACATAGGTACAATGCTTACTCCATAAAAAGTTGAGAAAGTACCATCTACATAAACCATTGGTTCTTCTATGGCTTCCCATTTTATACGAGAAACAGAAGTTTCAACATAAGGTATTGTTGAAGCATAAGGGTTTACAAAAGCATCACCTTCAACTGCCAATTTCAAATTATACGCAACACCTTCTGCCGCAGTCGGGAATGTAATTGTAAATTCTACATCGGTTTCTCCATCTGCAAAACTAATTGAACTAGGAACAACAAATATATCATCTGTATTCATTTCAACAACGATAGGTACATCAACACTACCTGTTGATACGGTACGAGATATTGTTAACGTCAATTCCTTTTCATCATTAGGCTCTAATTCAAATAAGGCCTGATTTGATGTTGGGAAATATACACCTTGACAGCCTTCTGGAGCAGAAGGACTAGGTGTAACTTTATCTTCCCATTCACTACACCCTACAAACAAAGTAGATAGTGCAAAAAGAAAAGCTATATATAATTTATTAAACTTCATATAATTAATATTTATAGTAAAACAAAATTAGTCAATATCAGCAACAGGCTCTGGAGCTGGTGCAGCAGGATTATTATCTCCATGACCGATTAATGGGTTGGCTTCTATTTCCGGTTCTGATATTCTCCATAAAAGTATATCACTATTTGATGGAATATTAAATATAACAGATGCATTAATAAAACCAGCACCTCTTCTGTCTACTCCTTTATTTAAACGCATTATATCAAACCAATTCATACCTTCACCCCATAACTCAACACGACGTTGATGATAAACTTCCTCTTGAATACCTTCAGGACTACTTGCATTACAAACATAACTAGGATCACGATAAGACTTCACAAACGTTTCTAATGCTCCTTTACCATCTCCTCCGCTCATCGCAAGAGCTTCAGCTTTGATAAGGTACATTTCCTCTATTCGCATTAATGGAACATCGTTGGAGTTTGTTGTTGTAGCAACTTCATTATTATAGGGAGCAAATTTCACATGTGTATATGGACGGTAACCAACTTCAACCATTTGAGCTGCTTGAGCTGCATTTAGATTAGCCGATTCACCATTTTCATCTAAAAACCATCCTTTACGAATATCAGTATCAGGAATAGTATTAAAAAGTTTTTTACTTATCTGTCTTCCACCATTATAATTACAGTACCCCCAGTTAAGAGATCCTAAATGTGAAATCCAGTTAACGATACCTGAAGTAACTACTCCATCTGTTTCATTAATAATGATACCCCACATCCAATTAGATTCGTTAACAGACATAAACGAAGGCTTACCTACATCTTCCATTGTACCTGGAGTTGCATCACTTGCATCTATGGCACTTTGAGCATCAGCAGCAGCCTCAGCGTAATTATGCATAGTCAGGTTGATACGAGCTCTTAACCCATAAGCAACTGCAAGACTAACATAACGCTTATCATCGCGTACAACAGGTTCTTCAGCTTCTTCCGCATCACTAAGTAGTGCAATAGCAGAATTAATATCAGCTAACATCAGATTATAAACCTCCTGAACAGTTGCTCGTGGAGCACCTGCAAGAGCTACCTCGTTAGCGTTTAAATGAGTAACAATAGGTACACATGGTTTTGCTTCGTTACCTTTATAGTTAAACTGATATAGTTGAGCTAGGTTCCAGTAGCTAAAAGCACGAACAGCTAATCCTTGAGCAAGATAAAACTGGGAAGGAGTTTCTTCCGTTTCCTCATCAATTGATCCAATTACGCTATTACAATTATAAATAATTGAATACATGTCATTCCATACAATCTGAGCTTCGTTAGAGTCGAACTCTCTATCAGAGAAATCAAGACTACTATTAGCCCAGTTGTATCCAATAACTTCCATTACCATATCTTCACCATTTGCATCAGTAAACATCATTACTGATGGATAACCGAAGTCATTATGGCGAGTTACATCACCAAGAGCTGTATAATTTGGTGCGTATTGTGTAAACTGAGCAAAAATTGAATTTACACTAGCTTTAGCTTTAGCAGGATCATTTGCATAAACCTCCTCTTTTGTACCTTGGGTAATCTCATCCCCTTCAGGTGCCGTATTTAAACTATCTTCACACCCATAAAAAAACATCAAAACAGGTGCTAATAGAGTATATAAATATTTTCTTTTCATATCAATCATTTAAAAATTAAAAGGATAAGTTAAGACCTCCTGATATTGTACGAATTGGTGTATAACGTGCTGTTGTAGCAGTGGTAAAACTCTGACGAGGATCTAAACCTTTTCGTTTTGTCCACAAAGCAACATTTTCTGCCGCTAAATAAATTCTAACTTTTGAAATATTCACTCGACTAATAAGATTATTCGGTAATGAATATCCAATTGTAATATTGTTAAGACTTAAATAATCTGAACTTGTTAACCAACGTGTCGATATAGAATTAGTATACCTATCATTAGCATTTAAACGAGGTACATCAGTTGTTTGATTTTCAGGTGTCCAGGCATTGTAAATATCTTTATGCCAATTCTGACCAGCACTACTTGAGTATCCTCCATGCATTAAACGTCTATAACCAGCGTCATAGATTTCACCACCTAACTGGTAAGAGGCCTGTACGGAAACATCAAAACCGTAAAAATCTAAAGACGTACCAAATCCACCATATACGGTTGGCAATAAATCATCAGAAGGCTTTTTATAAGTACTAGCTAAGGCATAATCAGCAGTTTCAAACTCGTCTCCGTTCTCGTCTAAAGCAATATACATAGCTTCTCCAGTCTCATCATTAACTCCAGCATACTCAACCAGATTCATACGGTACATTGATTGACCTTCTTCATAAATCCTTGTTCCATCAACAAAGCTTCCGTTAAGATCCGGATGTAGTTCATTAATTTTGTTCTTAATAAAGGTACCATTAGCATTAAAATTCCAATTTAAATTAGAAGTTTTAATAATGTCATAAGATAAAGCTACTTCTAAACCTGAATTTGTCATTGAGCCAATATTCATTGGAATTTCAGGAAAACCGGCACTAGGATTCACTGGCTTATAGTATAACATATCGGTTGATTTACGTCCAAAATACTCGACTGTACCTGATAACCTGTGAGCAAGAAAAGCAAAATCAACTCCTACATTATAAGTAGTTGATGTCTCCCATGTTAAATCTGGATTACCTTTATATGCTAGCGCTCCATCTGAGAAAACGCCATCTGCACCACCTACTTCAAATTGATCCATATAGGCATAATAATTACCTATAGCATCATTTCCTTGCTCTCCATAAGAAGCTTTCAATTTTAACATATTAATCCAAGACAGAGAACTCATAAATGACTCATTAGTAATCATCCAAGCTGCACTTGCCGAATAGAAATTACCCCAACGATTATCAGGATGAAAACGAGATGAAGCATCCCTTCTGTAAGCCACATTAAAGAAATAGGTGTCTCTTAATGAATAATTTACACGTCCAAAGATACCTTGAGTTGCATATTCATCCTTCTTACCACCTCCACGTAATTGGTCAATGGCATTACTTACATAATAAGATTCAGGATTGTATAGGTTTTGTCCAGAAGCAAAATTATACTCATAAGTATAATTATATCCATCATAACCAGCTGTAATATCTATCTGATTCTCATCTTGTATTGAGAATTGATAATTTGCAACATATTGTTGGTTAAATCCAACAGTCCTGTATGCTTGTTGCCAAGCGGTACCTCCATATGCGGCGCTCTGGCCCATATATGCATTTCCAAGATCATTATAGCGTGTATTATCTACATTCAAACCATAACGTGCATTTATCTTAAGACCTTCAATAGGAGAAATTTCTGCAAACCAACTAGAATTTACAACATCCATTATGTAGTCTCTCTTATTGTACTTAAGATCTCCTGCAGGGTTAGCAATAGACATAAATGGACGATCAAAATTAGTACTTACACCATCACCATAGTCATATAAATTACGACCATTATTCTGCAAAATTTGCATAGTCTCAGAATCTCTTACATATATTGGGTAAATTGGAGCAATGTAATTAGCAATAAAGAATGCATTTCCACTAGAACTAACTTCAGTTTGTTCTGAAGGATAGTTACTTTCTATGCTATTAATATTAACGTTAGCTCCCACTTTTAACCAATCATTAATCTTTTGATCACCTTTTAACCGTCCAGAAAAACGAGTGAATCCAGACCCATCGACAACACCATTATCATCTAAATATCCAAAAGACATATAGAAAGAGTTACTTTGTGAACCAGCAGAAATAGATAGATTATATTCCTGTCTAGGATTTGAAGTAAAAGTTTCATCAGCCCAATTATCAGGAGTATAATAGTACTGTCCATCACTATATCCCAAAGTCGCGTTAGGATTTAGTTTTCCATTAGCCCCAATCAGATTCTCTCCATCAGGAACGGTATAAACTTGATATCCTAATCCTCCATCACCATTTGAGGTAATAGTTTCATTAGCATAAATATTCGCTTCAACAGGCGTTAGATTCATACCTAATCCTGCATTATAAATTGACTCGTAAGCTCTCTCGTAATAATTCTGTGGACTAGTTAACACATCATAGTTTTCAAGAGCACGTGAGTTCATTCCGTACTTTGCATCAAAATTAACTACAACTCTACCTGCTTTACCTTTTTTAGTTGTGATCATGATAATACCATTGGCTCCTCGCGATCCATAAAGTGCAGTTGAGGCTGCATCTTTTAAAACAGTCATCGATTCGATATCAGATGAGTTAATTGATGATAAATCCCCATCAAATGGAACCCCATCTAAAACGTATAAAGGATCTGAGTCTGCATTAATAGAACCAACTCCCCTAATACGTATAGTTGCATCTGCACCAGGCTGACCATTATTACTAAGAACCTGAACTCCAGCAGCTGAACCTGCCAAAGCCTGCGATATATTAGAGACTTGGCGTTTCTCAATCGCTTCTGCATCAACTACTGCAGCAGATCCAGTATAAGATCCTTTTGTTGATGTACCATATGCAACCACAATTACTTCATCAATATCCTCAGCATCGCTAGACATTGAGACACTGATTGTTGATTGACCAGCAATTTCAACTTCTTGCGTAGTCATCCCTACAAACGAGAATACTAAAGTTGTTGCATCATTAGGAACGGCTAAACTGTATGTACCGTCAGGTTTTGTTACAGTACCAACAGTTGTTCCTTTTACAAAAACTGATACACCAGGTATAGCCATACCATCATTTGCATCAGTTACTTTACCGGTTATATTTGTAGTTTGGGCAAAAAGTGCCTGCAATCCCACAATAACCATAAACGAAAGCGCTAAAAGTACTTTCTTCATAGACTAAAGGTTTAAATTAATAAATAGGACAATTATTCAATTCTAATGTAAAAATAACAATCTGTATTAATTTT
Organism: Carboxylicivirga linearis; assembly: GCF_018271995.1. GTDB lineage: Bacteria > Bacteroidota > Bacteroidia > Bacteroidales > Marinilabiliaceae > Carboxylicivirga > Carboxylicivirga linearis. Next base: position 743,677 of record NZ_JAGUCO010000001.1, on the reverse strand, counting down.
TAAAACTTTTTAACATTGTATTTTTACTTTACTTTCCTAACTAAGGACGAGAAACCTATAATAAACAACTCTTTTATGACATCTGTCATGTTTTTGCTACTTAAATTGTTAAAACTAGATATGTTATCTATTTTAACAACCGACCATTTGGTCCTCTCATTTTCAAGAAATTATAAAGAACGATGTTTATTAAAATAATACAAATTGTTATTTTCACTAATCCAAAGATATAACCTTTTTGAGAAAAAAAAGTTTTTAAAATTTTAGTACCCCTATTTTTCACAATACCTTTTGTGATTTTTTTTGAAAATTCCACAAAATAAAAGCTCAGAATCAACCTTTCAAGTAAATAAAATACATAAATCGATACTATACTATTAAGACGTATCCTATAGATAGAAATAAAAAACCCGATTGCGTTACAACCGGGTTTTGACGATATATAGATGTATAACATCTTACTTTTCAGGAATGTCCTGTAAAGTTTCAACTAGAAACTCCCAAAACTTTTCAACCGTTTCAATATTTACTTTTTCATCCGGAGAGTGAGGAAATCGTATGGTTGGCCCAAAAGAGATCATATCCCAATGTGGATATGCGCTACCTAGAATACCACATTCTAACCCTGCATGAATTGCTTTAATTTCCGGAATCTTTCCCCATTTCTTATTATAAACTTCCTGCATTGTTTTTAAAATGGGCGAATCCATATTAGGTTTCCAGCCAGGATATTGACCTCCGAAAGTTACTTCAGCACCTGCCAGACGGAATGTACTTTCAATTGACGACTCCACATCTTCCTTTGCGGTATCAACAGAACTTCGAATTAAGCATTTGGCTTCAATAACTCCATCACCAGACTTAACCGATGCCAGGTTAGTAGATGTTTCAACCAGACCTTCCATATCATTACTAAATCGAATAACCCCATTAGGACATGCCTGAACAGCATTTATTAAATCATCCTGCACTACTTCATTTATCACCCCCGAAGGTATATCCACTGCATCAGCCAAAAAGGAAATAGAAGGCTCAACACCTTTATACTCTTCTTTGTATATATCTTCAAATTCTTCTATCGATTCTAATAGCTCGTCAGCATTATCGGCAGGTAACGTTATTACTGCAAAAGCTTCACGTGGAATAGCGTTTCGTAAACTTCCTCCATCTATTGAAGCCAAACGGACATCAAGATTTGCGATTGCAAATTTTAAAAAGCGGATCATTAATTTATTAGCATTCCCTCTGCCTCTATTGATATCCAATCCCGAATGACCACCTTTTAATCCAGTTAGGTTTAACTTATATGCAACCGAACCTTCTGGAACAGCCTCTTCTGCATATTTAAACACAATATTAGCATCAGTTCCACCCGCACATCCAACATATAATTCACCTTCATCTTCCGAATCCATATTCAACAGAATATCACCTTGCAGTAACCCAGCTTTTAAAGCATTGGCTCCAGTCATTCCAGCTTCTTCATCCATTGTTATCAAAGCTTCAACCGGCCCATGTTGAATATCCGTTGCCTTCAGAACAGCCATTGCCGCTGCAACCCCAATACCATTATCAGCACCTAGAGTAGTTCCATTGGCAGTTACCCAGCCGTCTTCAATATATGTTTCAATCGGATCAGTTTCGAAATTATGCTGTTTATCGCTATTCTTTTGAGGCACCATATCAATATGCCCCTGCAGTATCACACCTTTTCTATTTTCCATCCCCGGCGTGGCAGGCTTTCTAATAATAACATTACCCACTTCATCACGAATGGTTTCAAATCCTAAATCTTTTCCAAAGTTTTCGATAAAATCAATGGCTTTTCCTTCTTTCTTTGATGGTCGGGGAATCTGAGTTAGCTGGTAAAAACTTTCCCATAATCCTTGTGGAGCTAACTTAGCTATTTCGTTACTCATAATAATCTATTTATTTGGGGGAGTATATTATTGAATATTGTTATAATTTCGCACTTCTTTTAATTGATTGCAAGGCACCTGTTTTTTCATCTAATTGTATGGAAACTCTTTCCTCTTCCAGGATGGTTGATGGCAAGCTAATTAATTGTCCATACTGTCCAAGATAAACTTCTTGCTCTTTAATCAATTGATTACGATCGATTAATTTCACAATGACCTTGCCAGGCTTACAGTAAAACAATCCGTTTCTTACTTCATCTTTTGAAGGAGGTAGCGGAGCATCAGGTATTTTAGGTTGCTCCTCAGCTTTTATTTCAATATATACAGGAGCTCCACTTACATCCATTTTATCAACTATACCTTTTACGGAAGAGAAGCGAAATAACACATCTGATTCGGCACTTAAACTACTTGGCTCCAGATCAAATATTTTAGTTTCCGTTACGTTCACTTTTTTTCCTACAAATAACTCTAAAAACGATTGCTCAAGATCATTTAACTCCTGTATCATTACTTCATACGCCTGTCCATCAGGAGGTAGTTGCTCAAAATCACTTGCCAATATTTTAAATCTACGCTTTCGTAACTTGTAAATAAAGTTGGCTGCTTCCTGTGCCATTGCTGCCGTTGATGTTTTTTCGAGTTGTTTGCCTAGCATTGCAACATCATTAAAATTAACATCATCAACATCTGGAAGAGGGATATAATCATATTTCTTTAACGCCGAAGACTGTTCTATAACTACATCTGAATTAATGCCATACAAAACACCATCACCAGTTAAATTAATCAAAGGTGCAACATTATTTCCTTCATAACTAATTGCGAATTGCTTTGAGGGATCAGGCAAACCATAAGATGAAATATCCACATCCTTTATTTTCCACTCTACTTTATCTTCGGTAACAACATCTGTTACATTTAACATCTTCTGCGAATACCTATAAAAAGGACCTACTTTAAAAATGGTTTTTTCTACGGTTACGGCCACCTTGAGATGGGTTGTTGGCAGGCTATATATAATATTGTTTGTCGTTGCATTCTGCATGGACGAAACAGCCTTAACATTAACTTTGGATGGAATAGTTTTCTCTCCGGCGCATGATGCCAACAGAGCTACTGTTGATAAAACAAACAAAAACTTCTTCATTCTTCAATAATTTTCAAAACAGTCTATTATCGATTAATACTATTAGGGAAGCGGTAAGCATCAAAGGTAAACGAAAAAAAATGAATCACCAAGGCTATTGACCAACTGCAACAACCCTCAAAACAGTTTATTCTACAACTTTATACTCAATGCAAAAATCTAAATGCAGCTTTTAAATGATTAATAATATCACTTGCAATCAACGATTCTACATAACCATCTTCTACGAAAATATCCGCAGCTAAACCATGAATATACACAGCTAAACGAGCAGCATCTATTGAAGGATACCCTTGAGCTAGAAAGGACAATACAATTCCAGTTAAAACATCTCCACTTCCTGCAGTAGCCATTCCTGGATTTCCTGTTGGATTAAAATAGCATTTTCCATCTTTATTTATTACAGCTGTATATGCGCCTTTTAATATTAAAACAATCTGTTTCTCTTTAGCCAATACAACAGCCTTTTGTAATCTTTCAGATGCATTAGCAGATTTACCAACTAAGCGATCAAACTCTCCGGGATGTGGAGTTAGAATCGCATTTTCAGGTAACAACTTCCAACTGCGCTCATCTTTACTTATTATATTGATGGCGTCCGCATCTAAAACCAGTGCTTTACTTCCCACCTCCTGCAACAATTCAAACAATGCTGTTATAGTATTTGGTTTTGTCCCTATTCCCGGGCCAATACCAATAGCTTTATAATCCTCAAGATCGGGATGCTCGGATATTAGAATATCGGATCGATCAATATTAACCATTGCTTCAGGAACGGAACTTTGCATAATTTCATACCCCAACCGAGGAATATGAGTGGTTAGCAATCCTACACCCGATCTTAAACAAGCTTTAGATGCCAAAACAGCAGCACCCATTTTTCCGTATGAACCTGCCAATAATAATGCATGACCGAAAGTACCTTTATGATCAAATTTATTTCTCGATTTTGATAACCTACTAATTTCGGTATGATCTGTTAAAAAAAATGGTGATTCGGCATCAACAATTGCTTTCTGGTCCAATCCAATATCCACAACTTCCCAATCACCTACAAACGAGTAATTATCAGCCAGCAAAAAAGCCAATTTAGGTAACTGAAAACTAATTGTATAATCAGCTTTAATGCAAGATTTTAAATTCTCATCTGTATTATACTCACAGTATAAACCCGAAGGCACATCAATGGACACAACCTTATTATCCATTTCATTTACTTCTGATATCAATTGGGCAAAAGCACCAGAAACCGGTTTATTTAATCCACTACCAAACAAACCATCAACAATCCATTCATTAGATTGCAAGTTTATTTTAGTTGATTTTTCAACTTCTGTTATTGAGCAATTAGTATTTCTTAATCGCTTAAAGTTAATCTCAGCATCAGGTGATAATTTACCACTTGAGCTCTTAACAAGAAAAATCCGCACCTCTCTCTCTTGTTGAATCAGCATTCTGGCCACAGCCAAAGCGTCGCCTCCATTATTACCTGGCCCTGCCAAAACAACCACAGGATCATTTGGACTCAACTCTGCAACTCTTTTAAAAAAAGCTTCCGCTGCTCGCTCCATTAAATCTATAGAGGCAATAGGTTCATTTTCAATCGTCGCCTTATCAACCCCTCTTATTTGTTGTGCTTCTAAAATTTTTGTCATTTTTTTAAAGAGAAATCCAATTTTATACTATTAAGAATGAGAAATCACATTATTTAAAATGATATTAATGACTACATTTGCCAATTCGAAAATTTAGAAAATAAAAAATAAACCAAATAAAATTGACATCAAATTAAGTAACATGAGTAATAAAGATAGAGCATTTTTCGGACACCCGTTAGGATTATCCACGCTTTTTGCTACCGAGTTTTGGGAACGTTTTAGTTATTATGGAATGAGAGGCTTCTTTGTCCTCTTTTTAACTGCTGAATTAGCAACAGGTGGATTTGGCCTTGATGAAACTGGTGCCTACGCCATTTATGGATTATTTACTTCTCTTGTATACCTAACCCCAATTGCCGGTGGTATTATTGCCGATAAACTTTGGGGACAAAGATTTTCAATATATGTAGGAGCCTTAATGATGGCCCTTGGTCAGTTTGCCATGGCTGCAGGCTCATACTATGGAAAGGTTACTCACACCGGTGAATTACAACATATTCAGCAATTTATGCTTTTTGCCGGATTAGGTCTTTTAATTTTAGGTAATGGATTCTTTAAACCTGTTATCTCAACTATGGTTGGAGGTTTATATCAGGAAGGCGATAACGAAAGAGATAATGGCTTCACCATTTTTTATATGGGTATTAACCTTGGAGCCTTAGTAACTAACTTTATTGGAGGAACTCTTGCCGAAAAAATTGGTTGGCACTGGGGATTTGTAGCTGCCGGTATGGGTATGGTTGCTTCAACAATCTGGTTCTTCATCCGTGAGACTTCAGTACAACAAAGAGAAACTGGTAAAAATATTGGATTACGTCCTAATGATGACGTAATGAACAAGAAAAGACTTAATGGCACCGACTGGGGTAAAATTGTAATGTACGCGTTGGGAATTAGTGCCATGATCTTGGTTATTGTATACGGTATTTTATCATTACCTAGCCTTGTTACCAACATTATTGCAATCTCGGCAGCTGTTATTGGATTTAGTTATTTAGGAGTGACTATTTACAAAGGTACCTCTGGCAAAACAGAATGGAGTCGTGTGGGTGTTATCTTAGTATTAGCACTATTCAACATAGCTTTCTGGTCGGGATTTGAGCAAGCTGGTACATCTTTTAATACTTTTGCCAAAGACCTTACCGACAGGGTTGTTTTTGGTTGGGAAATCCCTGCATCATGGTTTCAATCAGTAAATGCGCTATTTATTGTATTACTAGCACCAGTATTTACCATTGTGTGGGATAAATTATCAGCCAAAAAAATGAATCCTCGTACGCCTAACAAATTTGGGTTTTCATTGGTATTCTTATCAATAGGCTTCCTAATTATTGCTATTGCAAACGACTATGCAGCAACTTCATTAGTAAGTCCATTCTGGCTTGTATTGGTTTACCTTTTACATACTATGGGTGAACTTTGCATGTCGCCCGTTGGCTTATCAATGATAACCAAACTATCACCTCAAAAAATCACATCAGTAATGATGGGTACATGGTTTGCATCTATTGCTTTAGGTAACTACCTGGCAGCTGCTATGACCGCCTTTTGTAACTGGTTAGGCTTACCTACTTTCTATTTTATTGCTATCTATTCAATTATTTTGGCAGGTGTAGCATTTGCTGTTGCTCCAAAACTGAATAAAATGATGAAAGGAGTTCACTAGTAGCTCGTTTTAAAATATATCTCAGCCGGTTTGTTTATAACAAGCCGGCTTTATTATGCTTAAAACTGAATTATAGGATTAAGATTACATGTATTATAAAAAAAGCGACCGAGGCCGCTTTTTTTTATTCTTAATCGTGAAGGATAAGCATTGGATGCTCGGGATGCAATACCATTTGCCTGGTAGTACTAGGATGGAACAAACGTTCGAAGAAACTCTCGTTATGTCGGACTAATGTCACCATGTCAAAATCATGTTCATCCATGAATTTTAAAATACCTTTACTAACATTTTCCCCTTCAATAAAATTAAAATTCAAATCAACTCCCTCAAAGTGACCTGCAATTTTTTCTTCTGCATCTAAACGATTAACGTATTCATCTTCTAAAACATTGACAAAACTAATTCCGGCATCAAATTGATGTGCAATATCACGCAGTGGTTGAACAACATCATCCAATTTCACATCCTTTAAATCGGTTGCAAATACAATTTTTTCTGGTTTTTTAAACTTAGCATGTTTAGGAACAACTAACATGGCAGCTTCTACATTTTTAACCACCTCATAGGCATTGCTACCTAACAAGAAGTTTTCAAGCGCTGTTTCTCCTCTACATCCTAAAACAATCAACTCGGGTTTAAAATCAGAAACTTCATTTTTTACAACATCAAGCAAAGAACCAAATCGGGAAGCGAGTTCAATACGAGCATTCGGGAAGCGCCTGTGCAAAACAGACAATTCATTTTTTAAGCCTTTCAGGCTTTCCTGTGCCAACTCTTCTTTTACCTGCATAATATATGGGCTACCGCTAAACTCAAGATCGTAGGAATTTAATAAGTCGAAATAAACCTTTTCATTTTCAAACATCTTGAGAGCATAAATAGCGGCATTCCTGGCTGTATCTGAAAAGTCGGTCAATAATAAAATCCTTTTCATAATTCAAAACTTTTTCAATTTCAAAGTTTTTCTTGTACAATGGCCGCTGTTGGCTTAGGAAGACTCTCATTCGAACTTTTTCGATGAGCAATGACTGTAATATCAATAAAACGGTAAGAATAAAAAGGAATAATTCCTTTTTTGAGAACGTTACTTATATAGTATACGAATGATGCTGGATTTTGGTTAGAATTTTAATGTAAGATAATCCACATTTAATCAATATTAAATGCATTTTGATCAATTATGTGTAACTCAAATCCGTTGTACAGAGTAATTAACCCTTTAAGATACTTTCAGACTCAAGCGCCTAAGAACAAAGCGTCCCTCAAGATCCTGATCATCTACACTATGCCCTTCAATTCTATAAGGGTCACTTATTTCAGCAATTCTATCATCCAAACAATACTCAATCTCATATGGACTCTCTAAAACAGTATAGCAAACTCCTTTTAAAAGCAATTGATTATTATCCAATTCACCAGCCACTTCTATGTCAATCATAAATTGACCATCATCATAAATATACTCTGTATAAATCAAGGAACCGGTTATCTTATTTCCGTCTTGTTTCAACAGCGCATATCCCATATCAAATCCGGCTTCAAATTGCTCAAAAAAACTCCATTGCCCTGTCAGATCCATATTAAAATTTAATAGTTTATCAGGTTAAGATTTGTATTAAAGAACAACCTTAAACCAATCAATAAAAAAAAGAGCTGGCAAATATACCAACTCTTTTATAAAAAACACTTCTTACTAATATCTTAGATTATGCTCCTGGGATACCGCCCATACCAAATACCATGGCAAGAAGAGCAACTGTTTCGATAATACCCATAGCAGCAATATACATACCTGCACCTTGCTTATCATCAACTGCTAAGTTTGAACAGGCAGCAGCTCCTGCTTTTCCTTGCATAATAGCAGATGCAGCAATTGCAATACCAACAAATAAAGCAAAAACCATTTGGTTCATATAGCTATCAGGATTCAAATCCGCACCCATTAACGAATTCATAAAAATCATACCATAAATCACCTGACTTAAAGGCATACCAACCATTGCTAAAGCCAATGAAGGTAACTTCTTTTTATCCTTAATAGATTGCTTCCAAAGTCCCATTGCACCCATGGCAGCAATACCGGTTCCGATTGCTGAACCTACTCCTGCGATTCCTAAAGCGATGGCGTGACCACCAAATCCGTTTACTACTGTTAATAATGTCATCGTATTTAATTTTATTAGATTTTACTTATTTTTTAATTTAAATGGGTTGTAATCACTACCCGAAAACTCAACACTGGCATGGCCTGCATATTCCAACATATTTAAGCGAACACCATGAACCAGGACAGCCATTGCTGCAAGTGTCATATTTAATCCGTGCCCAAGAATAAGAACCAAAACAGCTCCAATTCCTGACGCTATGGTAGTGATACCATCACCAATGGCCATATCGTTAAAACTACTTGCCATCAAAACTGTAGATAACCCTACCGCATATAAACGGATATATGAAATAACATCTGAAAAACCATTTATTACATTCAAGGGTAAATTACCCAATGAAGACAAGATGCCTTTATAAATAGGATGGCCAGGGCTTGAAAACAGTGCTACCAAAACAGAACCTCCAGCAAATAACCACACCATATAATCGGGCCCTGGAATGGCCAATACCATTTGACTTACCAGAAAATAAAGCCCCCAGATAATAGCAATCCAACCCACCTGAGCAATAACCAATACAGTATTTAGGTATTTCCAACCTTTTTGTATATGACCAATGGTAAGATGAATAGCACCAATCATGAACATGAACTGCTGAATCTTCAGGTTATCTCCTCCGAAACTTGCCAATTGCTGCACTTTTAATTGACTTAAAAATGGAATATTTGCAATGGCTTCAGCTCCAAAGTAGGTTCCTGTAAGAACACCCCAGATCATAACGGATACCGAAAGCGTATAAAACAATCCGAACTCAATCTTCTTGGCAAAGCCTGTTTTCCAGTGAGCAAAAAGTGTCAAGGCGAAAAAGATCAGACCGTAACCAGCATCTCCAACCAATATACCTGTAAAGAAGGTAAAGAAGATTAAAAATACTTTTGACACATCGATCTCATCGTAACCAGGAACCAAGCCCATAAAGCTCATTACGGGCTTTATTTTGTGCGACCACGTTGGATTCTTCAACAAAGTTGGCACTTGATCATATTCATCAGGACGAGGTTCTTTAACCACATACCCCCAACCATTTTGATCAGCTACTTCAACTACACTTTCAACTTTATCTTCCGGAACAAATCCTTCCCAACAACGAACTTTATCATGAAAAGCAATTCCTCCATACTGAACGGTGCGTACTTTTAAACGACGCTCTCTTTCAGCTAATGCTTCTTTCAACAAATCATTCTGCTTACTAAGTTGAAATAGATGCCCCTTGCCTTCTTTCAATTGAGCTGTCTTTTCTGTGATGGCAAGTTCTATTTCCGCTTGAGAATACTTAGAAAATTCTATCTCACGAAAATTCAACGAAGCTTCTTTATCCTCAGAGATAAGCGCAACCTGATTTACACCATTGAACTGCCCTACCACCTTTACGTTTTGCTGATTATGGATAGTTTTCATATCCTTCTCAGACACTTCGTAAAGCTTTAGATACACTCCTTTATTATTGATGGCCTGAATGTCATCAAGCGAGATTTTTCCCCAGGTATCATACCATTCCTGCGCTTTGGTGTATTCAGCAATTTGCCTTTCAAGATGTTTATTCACCTTGTTGATATCTAAAACTTTATCCAACAACGCAATATCACCTCTCTCAATCTTTTTATAATTGCTTACATCAACCGATGCATTTGTTTCTTCTTCACAATTATCTAATATTGAGATGGCTTTCTCCAACTGCTTTATACGGTCCTGAACACGATCAATTGAATCATCCTTAGCGGGTTGAAATGGCTTAATATGCACTAATCCCAATTGCCCTAAAACAGTTAGATCTTCATCCATATCGTTAGTTGGATGAGACATAAAGAGCAATAGTTTTTTCATTTTTATAATCATACCATCACTCCTTCCTTTTGACTGGTTTTAACCACTTTTGCTGTTGCAATCGTCAAACGCTCGTCATCCTGCAATTTCTGACCAATCTTACGAATAGCCGTTTTTGCATTCGGGATACGTCTGTTTTCAAACAGTTTGATTCGGGCACGAACATCTAAAAGTTCTTCCTCCAGCAATCGTATCTGTTCTTCCAAACATTCAATTTCAGCCATCAACTGCAATTGCACCTGCATTAGTTCAATTGCATCATCCACCCATAAAGGAGTATCATCCTCAATGGGCTTTACATTAAAATCAACACCCTCGTATTGATCCACACGTACACCGGCTACATCAATATGCTTAGTAATGACTTTATTAACCGAAATAAATGATTTTATATCTACATGAGAATCACTCATTACAGCTACCCATGGCTCTGCAGCCTTATTGTTCTTATCTATTTCCTGACGGATCTCCTCAATTCGTTCAGCAATTGTATTAATTGTGGACATTAAGGATTTCTCCATGGCTTCGAACAATGGCAACATACGCAATGATACCTTCAGAATTTTCTTCTGACGGGCACGTTCTGTTTTTGTATATTTTATCTTTTGTCCTGCCATTATACCTCCTCCTTTTTAGGTGGATTAACAACGGATGCCAATACCTGCTTTCCTTGTTCTTTATCAAACGAATTCAAACGATTTAAAATCTGCAATCGCAGTTTGTAAACCATTACATCCGTTAGTGTAAACATTTCGCCAGCCAGTATAGTATCCAATTCCTCCCACTGCCACCGCATAATTAGCTTTTCGCGTTCTAACGGATTGGCATTTATAATAGCTTGTGGAAGACGCTGTAAACCGGGTGTTCGTTTTTGAGTTTTAGCTGCTCTTATTTCCGAAATATCATTTTGCATTTCGTTTAACATCACACTAATACTCTTTAAACCAACCTTCCCTTCCGAATCGGTTGCCTTATATATATCTACCGGTTCGAGTTTTTTAAAGTGCTTTGCCGACAGCTGACTTTTGGCATCCTGGGTAAACTCCTCCATCGTAATAGGAGGTACCTGGCCAAAACTCAACGAAGGCAAACTCGACATTAAATAAACCAAGTTTGACATACTTAGTCCTCCTGGCTTTGGGTTATGCGTTCAACCAAATCTTTGTTCAACAAAGCAAACATAGCTTGTTGAATGTCACTATCGCTCAAAACAAACTGAACGCCACTCTTATCGTTTGACTGCACCTCAATTTTAGCATCGCTATTAGCCAACGGTTTTAATTCAACTTGTTGTTTTAAACCTTCGCTGGTAATAAATGCCTCCATGCCTTTTAAAGTGTCGGCAGGTACAGATACTGTTTTGTTTCCTTCGATAGAAGCTACCACGGCTTTTACCAATTCTTGCAGGTATTGTTCCTGAGTAAACAAACTCTCAGTCAATCCTCCAAAAATAGATTCCATGTATTTAAGAACAGCCACTTTAGTTGCTTCAACCATATCGCGCGAAGCTTGTTTTAAAGCAGTTTGAGCATTTTTACCTGTTTGCTCTGCTTTTGTATTGGCTTCATCTATAATGGTCTTTTTTTGAGCTTCTGCATCAGAAATAATTGCTTCCGCTTGTTTTTTAGCCTCTTCAATAATGCGTTGCTTTTCAGCTTCTCCTGCATTAATTCCTTGCTCTTTTAGCTTGGCAACAATCCCTTCCAGATTTTCTTTATTATCGTTCATTTCTTTTTCTTTTAAATAGATAACCGCTTAATTCTTATCCCAATATTCTTCAATCAGTTTTTTACTGAGGCCTGTTTCTGTAGGTTCGAAATGGCGTTTAAGAATAGACCAACATTTATCTAAAGCTGCTTCCAGCTCGATAGGTTCACCAAATGGCTCTTCGATATTCTCGATAAAGTCGGTACGATAGCGCAATAATTTTTGAGAGTAAGGGTCATTAGCCGCTCCAACCTCTGATGCTTCAAAAGCTTTTTCGGCATCGGCCAATAAAGAAGCCATAGCGGTCATGATAGCACGATGGTCGCTACGTGTTTTACCATTCACCCCTTGTTTCAAACGAGAAAGCGAACGAGCTAATTTCAATTTACCTCCATCCAAGAAGAACTGACCTTCGGTAATATAACCGGTGTTATCAGGAACCGGATCTTCTAATGATTCCAAAGTGGTTGCTCCAATAATAGTAATAGACCCAGCACCTTCGATATCGGCAGCTACCTCATATCGTTTTGCCAGCTCTGAGTACAAGGATCCAGGATATCCCTGCAATGAAGGAATCATATCCTGATAGTTGGCAACATTACGTAAGATGTTCGACCAGTTTGTCATATCAGTTAAAAGTACCAATACGTCTTTTCCCTGATCACCAAACTCACGAGCCACACTCAAGGCAACATCGGGCAACATCAAACCTTTAATCTGCGAATCACCGGCAAGGTGAGTAAACATGATGGTTTTATCAATATTACCTGATTGCGATAATTGTTCTTTAAAATACTGATACTCATCAAACTTTAATCCAATACCAGCAAAGATGATAACGTCAGCCTGAGCTCCTTGTGCAATTTGCGACAATAAGCGATTATATGGCTCTGTTGGACCCGCAAAAATTGGAATCTTTTGCGATTTTACCAATGTATTGAAAACATCAATCATTGGAATACCTGTCCACAAAGCTTGTTTTGGTACGTTACGAACAGTAGGATTCAAAGTATCCAAACGAGTTGATACTTGTTTTTCGAAGATAACCTCTGGTCCGCCATCGGCAACTTCACCAGAACCATCGAAACTACGTCCTAACATTTTATTTGAAAACCCAGCAGTCAAAGGAATCTCGTGCATGCGAATTTTAGTTCGCGTACTTAAACCGGTAGTACCATTAAATACCTGAAATCGAGTTGAATCTTCTGTAATATTAATGGCTTTAGCAAATGATAAGCTTTGTCCTGAATCGGCTTCTAACAATTCAACCACGTGATTCAGCGCTACTCCAGGATTACCCTCAACAGAAATAAGAGCTTTACCTACTTCGCTTATCTTATTAATTTCTTTTCTTATCATACGGCGTATTCCTCCTGTAAAATAAATTTATTAACTGCGCCTGGCAACTGAGCTAATTGCTCTTCGGTGGTAGCTGAATAGTTCCAATCGCGCCACCACTGACGCAGCTCATCAAACTTCTGCTTGATTGACTCTTTTAATTGTTCATCATCCATTTCGCCAGCTTCAAAATCAATATTGCTGCTAATTAAATTCTGAACCGCTTCATTGATTACTTCTAAACGTTCGGGACGAGTACAAGCATCAACTTTGTCAAAAGCATCTTGCTGCATTACACAGAAGTCGATGGTTTGACCTTTTTGAAATTGTATATAATTTGAAACAGGTACTTTTTTCAAACCAATGGTACTAATGGTTTGATCAATATCGTTTGCTGTTCTTAATGCACTAATCATGTTCTGGCGATCTTTCCATGATACAAATCCGTTATAAACCGAAGTTGTATACACCAAAGGATCGATGGCTGGATATTTTTTAGCATCGGCACGATCCTGAGAAAGTCCCCAGAAACCACCGGTTGCATCCATTGTTGCCTGTGTTACCGGCTCCTGGAAGTTACCACCCGCTGGCGATACAGTACCAATAAAAGTTAATGAACCTTCGGTACCTAAATCATCACCTGCACGTTGGTACATACCCTTAATCTGATCTGGAATATCCATTGGGAAAGCCTCTGGTCCGGGAATATCACCCTGACGACCACTACGCTCGCGTAATGCCTGTGCCCAACGAGATGTTGAGTCAGCTAACATTACTACTTTTTTACCTTGATAACGGTAATATTCACCCACTGTTAATGCGATAAATACTGAAGCCTCACGAGCTGCTACAGGCATTGAACTGGTATTACCGAAAATACACATACGATTCATTAAAGACTCACCTGTTGTTGGATCTTCCAACTCTGCAAATTCTTTAAATACCTCAACCGCTTCACCGGCACGTTCACCACAGGCAGCCATAATAATAATGTCAGCTACAGCATATTTACAAAGCGAGTGCTGTAATACTGTTTTACCTGCTCCAAAAGGACCAGGGTTACCAACTGTACCTCCATATCCAACAGGAGCTAATAGATCAATAACTCGGGTTCCTGTAGAAATAGGTTTTGTTGGGATAGCACGCTCTTTAAATGGAATAGGCGCTTTTACCGGCTGACGAAAAGCTAATTTCAGCTCATGCTTATTACCTAGTTCATCAACCACAATAGCTACTTGCTGAGTGATGTTTACCGAACTCTTTTCGATAATGCTTTCAACCGTACAAGCACCAAAGCTAAATGGAACCAAAATTTTGTGGTCCACTTTTCCTTCAGGAACTGAACCTATAACATCGCCTCCAGAAACTGAATCACCAACTTTTACACTTGGAGTAAAGTCCCATAATGTCTCTTCGTTTAAGGCCGGGGCATTCATACCCGGTTTCAAATACGAATCTTCTTCACTTAGTTTATACAAGGGGTTTTGAAGTCCATCCCATACACTGGTTAAGAGTCCCGGCCCTAACAAAACGGACAAAGGTGTACCTTTAAATACGACCTCATCACCAATTTTGGCACCGGTTAAATCTTCAAAAACCTGCATTTCAACAATGCCAGCGTCGGCATTTTTCGGATCAGGTTGAATCTGCAAGACTTCTGCCTGAAGAAATTTCCCATCGACGGAAATCTCAGCAGTCTCCCCCATTATCACATCATCAAAGAATCGTGCCTTCACCAACGAATCCTGGATGGAAATAAGGGTTCCTGTCCTTTTTTTATTGATATCCTTCATAATTTATATTTTAAAAGCAGTTGTTTTAATCAACTGACTCCCCATTACTAATTAAAATCACAACACTACTCATTTCCAATACATTAAAAACAAACAAAAAAGTTAGAAACCATTATTTGCATTTTTATAAAATAGTAAATAAACAGGAGTTGCTTTTACGCATAATTCCCGGCAAATAAGAAAACTAATTCCATTTTGAAACATTTCTGAAATGTATGCAGGCAGATTAATAAACATCAATTGTTTTTTCATTGTTCTATCGAAGAATTCTTCAATAAACCACACCTTCTTTAGCTTTCTGCACTCCCTTAAAGAAATTCTTGTTATCTGACAACCGGAGCTCTTTATGCATAATTCTAAATTTTTTCAGTAGTGAAAATATACTAATTGATTTTATAGATTTGGATCTTATTTCAAGAGTAAATACTTCGTTATTCAGAAACACCGTTAAAAAATAATCGTGTTATTACATTCCGAAAAACGCGTCACAATGTATAGATTAATCCATTATTTCGGAAGTAAAAAACGCATTAAGAAGACAAAAAATGTTGTAAAACAGATTTTCGGGTGTTTAATACGTCAGAAATAATGGATTATCATTAAGTCAATCAAAACTAATAATTAAGACTCCCCATTACCTTTTTATAATGAAGGAGATTTACTTTGTAATTTACTTTAGAGTCGATAAAATCGGCATAAGCCCTTTGCCACTGCACTTGAGCATCCAAAACATCAGTCGTTGTAACTATACCTTCATTTAATCTATTAAGCTCCATTTGTAAATTTTCATCTGCTTGCTCTAATGATTCCTCGGTAAAATCAATCTTCACCAACGACTCGTTCACTTGATAAACACATTGTTGAATTTCGAGAATTAATCCTTCTTTCGCTTTATCATAAGTTAACTGTGCTTTCTGACTTTCCATATTTTTCATTTGCATCTTCACATGACGTTCACCCCAATGAAAAACAGGTATTGAAACACTCACACCTGCCACAAAAGCCATTTCTGTTTCGTCTTGTGCCTTATGGTTTGGATTTTGAAATCCATAATTGGCAAACGAAACCAGTTGAGGCAAATAATCTGATCGCACAGCCTTTCTGTCTTCTTCACTGATATTTACCTGATTTGCCAAAATCTGTAACTCATGGCGTTCTTCTGCTTTTTGTTCAATATCAGCAACCATAACCGGCGAGTCGCTGGCTATAACTACCGAATCTTCCACAACAATATCATCCAAAATACTTTTGCCCATGGTTTGATTTAATGCCATTTTGGCTAACGATATATTATTGTTCAGATTAATTACTGATAACTTAGCGTTATTTAGCTCAACTTTTACCTTCAATACTTCATTACCTGTTAACAAACCAACATCAGCCCAGTTCTGAGTTTGCGTTACTACTCCTTCAAGCATCTTAACAGCCTTGTTCAAAACATTCAGATTTTCTTTTAAAGAAACCAATGCCCAATATTGCTGATCAACCTGAAGAATGAGGTTTTCTTTTGTATTGGTAAGATTATGCTCTGCCATACCAACTCCATACTCCGACATTTTAACGTAATGCCTTAATTTACCACCCAAATAAAGTGGCAAACTTAAATCGACACCTCCACTATAATTGTTATGATATGTCAGGTTAGTTACTCCACCCGGATAATAAACTCCACTTGGCAAGCCTCCTAGCGTTGGCAATTCAAATCCTGGAATCTCCATTATCTGAGGTTTATTCATATAATTATAGGTAGCCGAAAAATCGAACTGCGGTAAGCGCCCTAATTTACTTAGTTTATGCGAAGCTTTGCTAATGGAGTAATCCGCTTCGGCTGTCTTCACATTCTGGCTGTGCTCCAAAGCCTTGTGTCGACAGCTATCGAGCGTTAGTACCTCCTGCCCCATTGCCACATAGGCAATGAAACAGAAAACTATTGTGAAACTATATTTTAACATTATGATTTTTAATTTATTGGAAACGTTGAATTTTCTGAGATGACTCATTAAATTTCTCTCTGATACACGATAACAGAAAAGTATTTTCCTGCTGAAGCAAATTTTCAAACCCCTCGAAATTATCAGCAGACTTAGTCATTTTTGCCGCTTCAATTTCAGCATAGTGCACATTTTCGAAACGTTGCACCAACGATTCTGAGCGTTCGTTCAACTCCTCGGGATTAAACACTCGATCGACCATATTATGCTTCGATAAAACATCAGGAAAAATCTTGTCCGACAGAAAATAAACATTGATTGGATTAATAGTTGCATTGATAAACTGCTTATGCATTGTACTTCCTTTGGGAATATTAACCATATCAACATTGTTATTGTCGAGATAAAAATCTTTGGATACAATTCTTAAATCAGCAATAAAACTAAAATTGAAAAGAAAAGCATTCATTGGTTTTACCAACATCGAAACAACCACTTTTTTCAATGCAAATAACTTCAACACCAACAAGTCGAAAACTCTAAAGCTTCGCAAAACCTTTTCTTCGTAATTTTTATCCTTAAAAAATGAGTGCCACACTTGTTGATAACTCTCCAATGAAAAATTAGGATGATCATTACTTATCACAACTGATTTGACAGTTTCATCTTTCGATACTTTATCGAGCATGTCGATTAATCCATCACGATACTCATAGGTTTTGCTCTCGAGAAAAAGACAATAATTCAATCGCAAGAAGAGAATACTCCCTTTTTGTTCTGATTGATAATATGGATTATTTAAAAATTGAGTCATGACTATTAATTGTTTTCAGGTTTGATTTTATAAAACAATACATACAACAGTGGCAATACCAATAATGTAAGGAATGTGGCGAACAGAAGACCAAAAATGATGGTTACTGCCATTGATCCATACATTGCATCGGTTATAAGCGGAAACATACCAAAGATGGTAGTCAACGCTGCCAACAGCACTGGACGCATACGACTAATAGCAGCATCTACCACTGCATCGTACGGTCTGCTATTTTCTTTATTCAGATTAAGGTTGATTTCATCCATCATTACAATGGCATTTTTCAGAACCATACCAATCAATCCTAAAAATCCGGTAATAGCCATAAATCCAAAGGCTTTACCTGTTAAAAACAAGCCGGCTGAAACACCTATAATTGAAAGTGGAATAATAGCCATTACAATCAACGACTGGCGAATACTATTAAACAACATCACCACAATAAGCACAATTAATAACATAGCAACAGGCATATATGTACCAGTGGCCTCATTGGCTTCCATCGAAGGTTTATACTCGCCATCCCACATGAAAGAATAGCCTGCCGGTAAAGGAATGGCTTCGATCTTAGCTCCAACCTTTGACATAAGAGTACTTCCACTCACTTCCGGATCCAATGGATCACACTGTACTGTAATGGCTCTTTGTCGGTTGTAACGCTGAATAACGCTATTTTCAAAATTGACTTTAATAGGATGATCAACTACGTCTTTTAAAGGAACCGGCTCATTGCTATTACGGCCCCAAACCATTGAATTGGCAATTCTTTCTAAGTTGTTTTGAGCCGATTCATCTGTTTTTAGAACAATCGGACGCATTACATCATTATCGCGATACAAACCAATTGGCAATCCGGCTGATGTTGCACTTAAAATAGCTCCACCTAAATCAGAACGGGTAATTCCGGCACGTGCAGCTTTAGCTTCGGCATATTGAGGCTCCCAAACCAAAACTTCGTTACGCCAATCGTTTGTAACATCTCCACACATGGGTTCTTCATGAAAAATCTTTTCTGCCTGATCGGCTAGATCCCTTAACACAGCAGGATCAGGACCAATAAAACGAGCTTCCACTTTGTACTCAATAGGAGGGCCACCAATGTATCCTTTAATACGTAAGCGAGCATTTGGATACTTTTGTGCTATGGTATTTTGGACGATATCATTAACTTCAGCAACCTCATCCAATTCATGTGTTTCAATCATTAACTGTCCAAAACCTGAATTGTAGTTCTGAGTTTGTGCACTCAGCATATATCGTGGTGGCGTTTGACCAATACTTGTGCTCACATTTTTTACCTGAGGAACACTATCCAATAAATAGGTTTCAATTTCTGACAGATCTTCAGATACTTTATAAAGATTACTTCCTTCGGGCAACCAATAATCAACCAAAGTATAGTTTTTTTCCAATGGCATAAAAAATGCCTTTTTAGTAAATCCGAAAGCAACTATTGAAATCACCAACATCAACATCAATGCGCCCAACGATAGTTTACGATACTTCAGAATTGTTTCCAACACATTTTTAAAAATGCGATACCCTTTTCCTCCGTATGGGTTGGTTACTTCCTTACCTGGTTTTAGAAATCGCTCACAAACTAACGGAGTTTGCGACATTGCAAATATCCAACTCAAACCTAACGAAATGGCCAGCACTTTAAATAAATCCTCATTAATTTCTCCGGCACTATTAGGTGCTAGAAACACAGGCAAGAATGCCAGGATAGCAATAAATGTTGCTCCCAGCAACGGCCAGGCAGTTGTTTTACCCACATTAACAATAGACTTTCGAAGATTTAACCCTCGTTGCAAAGCCACCAAAATACCATCGGTTACCACAATAGCATTATCAACCAACATTCCCATTGCAATAATAATGGCTGATAAAGAAGTTCGGTGTAAAGAAATATTGAAAGCCTTCATTGCCACCAAGGTTCCTAAAATGGCAAATAGCAATCCACTACTGATAAGAATACCAGATCGTAATCCCATTGATACCAATAGAATAATAATTACAATAGCAATGGATTCTATTAGATTTACAATGAATACATTGTTTGCATTTTCAACCTCACGTGCCTGATCATAAATAGTATGAAGCTCCAACCCAACCGGAAGCTGCTCTTCAACCAACTCTAATTTTGCATTAATATCTTCAGCCATTTCCAGCACATTTCCACCGTTAATGGTAGAAATTCCAATACCCACAGACTGCTGATTATTGAATCGCTGCATGCTTTGAACAGGTTCGATGTAAGATTTATTAACCTCCACTAAATCCTTCACATAGAACTGTACATCACCTACCTGAACGATTGTATTTTTTATATCATCAATGCTTTGAAAAGCGGTATTACCTGCTACACGTATATTAAGTGCATCTAACTGGATCGTTCCACTTGTAGCAACGGTTGACTGATTATTAATAGCCTGAATAATAACTCCAGGGTTTATGCCTAATTCAGATAGTTTCTCGTGGTTAATAATCAAATCCACACATTCCATTCTATCACCAAACAAAATGATTTTACCAATCTGATTAACGGTTAATAACTCACGTTTGATAAATCGGGCATAATCATTTAGTTCATCCTGCGAATAACCATCGCCTGTTAAGGCATAGAACATTCCATAAACATCGCCAAAATCGTCGATAACCATTGGAGCTTGGGCTCCCATTGGCAATTCGCCGCGTGCATCATTAATTTTCTTACGTAAAATATCCCATTCCTGAGGCATTTGATTAGCCCGCATGGATTCTTTTAAATCCAATTGAATGATGGACAAACCAGCATAAGAGCTAGAGTAAATCTCATCGATATTATCCATTTGTTGAGCAGCGCGTTCGAGTTTCTCTGTTACTTCCTGCTCTACTTCGTATTGCGATGCTCCCGGATACCGGGTAACAACCAATGCTGTTTTAATGGTGAACTCGGCATCTTCTAACTTACCTACTTTAAAGTAAGAAACAACACCACCGATCAACACCAATGCCAGAATAAAGTATACAAACACCCTATTCTTTAGTGTATATTCCGCTAAATTCATAGTATTTTTCTAGAGTTGACGTCCTTTATTCGTTTTTGAAAAGCCTTTATAAACTTTTACTTCCTCACCTTGCTGCAAATAATTGGCACCGGCACTTACAATTACCTCACCTTCACTTAAACCTTTATTTACGACTGCCTCGCTATCAGACAGTACACGATTAACGTGGATATTACGAAGTTCTACTTTTTGATTTTTTAATACCCAAACACAAGTATTACCAGCATGGGTAAATAAAGATGTTACAGGGATAACATTAGTATTCCCTTCATTTTCACCTTTGTTATACAACTCCAATAGCATGGATGTTCCAGCTCTTAACTTTAGTCCATTGGTATTTTCGATAACCACCGAAATAGGGTACGATTGCTTTGTAAAACCTGATTTAGAACCTAATTCCAGAAATTTGGCATCAAAACTTAGCGTATTGTCTGCTTCTTTAACTTTACAAACAAAGCGCGTATCATCTCCAATTTTAGCCACATCATCAGCCGAAATCCAGGCAGTAACTTTATAACTCGATAAATCGATAAAAGAAATAATAGGCTGACCAGGAACCACTTTCTGAAAATTCTCAACATAAACACGATCAATATATCCCGAATAAGGAGCTCTTAATTGAGTATCCTCAAATGCATGTTTTGCATCCTCGTAATTTCCTTTAGCCAGAATATAACGAGCCTCCATTTGATCAAACATACTTTGCGACACACTTTTGCGCTTTAATAGTTCTTTGTAGCGCTCATATTCTTTTTTCGAAAGTTTGTAATTCGATTCTGCTTTATCCAATCCAACACTAAAATCGCGCTGATCGATTGATGCCACAACATCTCCTTTCTTCACATAAGCTCCTACAATATTATTAAGAGTTACCAAAGGACCTCCCACCCGAAAAGCAAGATCAACACCTCTTCTTTCATTTAAAGTGGCAGGTAAAGTAAGCTTATTGCTGCTTTCGTTCAACGACACTACCTGCGCCACTTTAACACTCCTGATTTTCTCTTCTACTTTTTTTGAATGCGAACATCCTGCCCATAAAAAACTGGCCAGAATTAACATCAAACTAATCTTCTTCATTGAATTGAATTAATAAATGTATGTAATTAATAAATTGTCGACACTATACACAGTAAACTACTTTTGAATATTTAGTTTACTTTTAATCATAAAAAAATGGCATTCTGCCAATGAGTGATTTTTAAACCTGAATACCTTTAATAATGATTTCTAACTCGGGGAAAGCCTTGTTTTTAAATTCGATAGAGGATTTACAAAAGCTGATATTATAGGTTATTACACTTTGTATAAAAACAGCTACCATATTAACATCCAAATCCTTATTAATATAGCCTTGCTCCTGACCAAGAGTAAAAAAGGTAGCAAAAGACTGATTTAGTTTTTCTTTTTCTTTCTCAACAACGCAGCCAATTCGCGGATATTCCTTCACTATATGATTGGCATTTAACAGAACAAACTCATCAAACCCTCGGGTGATAAATTCACAAAAGCCATTTAAACGTTCGGGATAAGGAGAATCACCATGTAAAAAATCAGTTTTCTCCTTAATATCACTGGTAATGTTTTTCTCAGTAACCTTAAATAAAAGGTCCTCTTTATTGCCAATTATTTTATACAAAGTACGCTTTGATACACCAACAGCATCTGAAAGCTCGTCCATATTCCAACCCTTCACACCATGATTGATCAACAGCTCCTTTGTTGTTTCAAAAACACGGTTTTCTATATCTAAATCACCAACTTTAGCCATTTGTATACTATTTTAGTCTACTTAGTTTACTTTTTGAGACTACAATTTTAACAATTTAAATAATACTAAGTAAAAGTTTTGAGATATTTTTTTAAAAGAAGTTTGCTATTTATTGCAAAAACCCCGCCGCAGCGGGGTTTAGCAAAACATTAACCATAAAAACCAAATTCAAGCCATTTTTAACAAACGGCCGAACTATTCGCCTTCTTAACCACTTCGAAGGCGTTTTCTATTTGATCTATCAAATCCTGTGGATTTTCCAGTCCTATACTAAGTCTGACCAGTGATGGTGAAATACCTAACTTCACCCTGTCTTCCGGTGATACGTCTACGTGCGTCATTGTAGCAGGATGCTCTGCCAAGCTTTCGGTGGATCCTAAACTGACTGCTAATTTAAATAATTTCAAGTTATTCAGAAACAAAAACGCCTCTTTCTCGCCGCCAGTAATTTCAAAAGCAATCATCGAACCAGTTGAAAGGCACTGTCTATCGAAGATTTCCTTCAATTCAGAATCATTTTCCAGATAGCCAAGATAGTGTATTTTTTCCACCAATGGATGGTTCTTTAAATATTTTGCAATTATTTGTGCACTTTTAGCCTGAGCTTCCATCCTCACTTTCACTGTTTCAAGGCTACGTTGCAGTAACCAACTGGAGTTCGGATCCAACTGACTTCCGAAAAAAGTACGCATCCCCTTAATCTGGCTAATCAGTTGATCTGAACCTGTGCAGGCACCGGCAACCACATCACTGTGCCCGCCTATAAACTTAGTGGCTGAATATATAACTAAATCAGCTCCAAATTGCAATGGATGCTGAAATACGGGACCAAGAAAGGTGTTATCTACCGCCAAAACACATTTGCTATCTTTAGTACTGAAATACTTTGCTATTCGCGAAGTCATTTCTATATCAATAATTGAATTAGTTGGATTACCTGGCGTTTCAACATAGATCATAGAAGGTCGACGACCCGGATATGACTTTTCAACCCTCTCAATGATAGTTTCTTCTTTTTCTCCTTTCACAAAACCAACAACTCCTATATTAAATTGAGGTAAAACATGGTGTATAAAATGGTCTGTGCCTCCATATACGGGTGAAGAAAACAACAATACATCACCTGGTTTTACAAAGGTTAATATACTGGTTGAAATAGCTGCCATACCGCTTGAAAAAAAAGCACCAGCATCAGCTTCATCCCAGGCTGCCAGTCTTTTTTCCAAAATATTCATATTTGGATGATCTAAACGAGAATAGATCATACCCATTTCTTCACCTTCTTTTTTGTCACGCAATCCATACGCCAGCTCAAAAAAGTCCTTTCCCTCTTCGCAACTATTAAAAACAAAAGTTGATGTTTGATATATGGGGCATTTGGCAGCTCCCTGATGCTCATGAGCATTATAACCAAGACTCATCATCAAACTTTCCGGTTGTAATTTTCGCTTTTTCATAACTGAACTATTTTTTATCAAAGTTACCTATATCTAGTTCATTATACCATCTATATTCATTTATATAGTTTTAATTTCTATTTATTAATTATATATTAGTCATTTATTCTATGCAATTGCGATAAAATGATTAGAAAAGAAAAATATTCGGCTATACAGTTGGATGCTACTGACAAAAAACTGATTATGCTTCTTCAGAAAGATGCAAAAATGACGACCAAGCAACTGGCTCATCATCTCAATTTGAGTATCACACCGGTGTTTGAACGAATAAAGAGGTTGGAAAGAAACGGTGTGATTGAAAAATACGTTGCCATCATCAATAAGGAAAAAGTGGGTAAAGAGTTAATAGCCTTTTGCAATGTCTCGTTAAAGGAACATTCGCACGATATAATCCGCGACTTTGAAAAAAGTATCAGTGAGCTTCCTGAGGTATTGGAATGCCACCACATTGCCGGAATGTTCGACTATACCTTAAAGGTAGTAACAGAGGATATGGAAACTTACCATCACTTTGTGTATAACAAATTATCTTCGGTAAACAATGTTGGTAATGTACAAAGCTCATTTGTAATGCGCGAAATAAAAACCGGCACAGAACTTCATCTGGAATAAAGATTATTTCTTAATTGGAATCTGAAAATAGAAACATGAACCTATACCTTCCTGGGAAGAAAGTCCTATTGTTCCGCCTAACAACTCAACCAGATTTTTTGATATCGTTAAGCCCAATCCATTGCCTCTATATAAATTACTAACATCATTTTTTACTTTCAAAAAGCGTTCGAAAATAATCCGCTGATGTACCTCATCAATTCCAATACCTGTATCCTCAACAAAAAACCGAACATGACCATCAATTACAATATATCCAAGCTTAACATGACCATGAGAAGTAAACTTTAATGCATTATTAACCAAGTTTTTTAAAACTTGTTTTAAGCGAAAGGGGTCCGTTTGTATTGTTAATTCCGTATCAGGAATATCTAATTTAAGTTCGAGTTCATCTTTATCAACCAGATACTTAGAATTAAGGAAAGAATAAAACACCTCTGTTATTACACTATTCACAGAAAAACTTGATGCCTTGGTAATAATCTGCTCAGATTCAATCATTGATATATCAATAATATCGTTTAGAAGATTCAACAATTCATCACCATTAGATTTTATCATTTCGGCATAGTCAAGTCTTTCTTTCGGATTAAGAGAGGCATCGAGCAAAAGATCGGAGAAACCGATAATTGCATTCATTGGTGTACGAATCTCATGACTCATATTTGACAGAAATGCTGATTTTAACCTATCTGATTCTTCTGCAGCCAACTTCGCTTTCTCTAATTGGGCTGTACGTTCCTGTACCTTTTCCTCTAACGATTGAGCAAACTCTTCGAGCTGTTTTTTCTGCCTTGCAATTTCATCGCGCTGCTTATGAGCAATACTGCTTTGTATTTGAAGATCGTGCGTTTTTTCCTTTACTGTTTGCGCCAGTATTTCCTTTTCTTTTCGCACCTTATGTATGCGATACCTAACCAGGAAGAAAACACTAAGCAAAACTGAAAAGGACAACAAAGCAATAAACCAAGCTGTCTCCCAAAATGGAGGAGTCACTACAATCTCTATTTGTCTGATATTATCACATAAATATCCGTCAGAATTGGTTGAACGAACTTCCAACTGATAATTACCCGGCCTTAGATCCACAAAACTCAAGTGGCTTTCATTTTGTAATGGAATCCAGTTTTGAAAGCTAGGCTTAAGTCTATAGTAATACTCTATCTTTTGGGGATTTTTATAATCCAACGAAGCAAACTTTAAGGTTAAGAAGCGCTCATCGTGCGACAGTCTTATTCTTGATGCAGTTATCAAAGACGTTCTAATAAAAACATTCTCTCTTTCACGGGCGTCGCGTATTGAACCATCTTTACCGTACAAATACAGTCCTGTATAATATATTGGTGGTTCATATTTCGAAAGCTTCAAGCTATCAGGATGAAACCTATTAAACCCATTAATACCACCCATTAAATAACTTCCGTCGAATAATTCAATCGCCGCCGGATTAAATTCATAATCCTGCACACCATCACTACTGTCGAAATTTAAAATTTCACCGGTTGTCATATTTAACCTACTGATTCCCCGGTTTGTTGAGAACCATAAATTTTCTCCATTTTCAAATACAGAATATACAAAACCATTAAGCAATCCAGTATCTTCAGTATATTGTTTTGACACCTTTAGATCTCCATCAATACAATCGACTCCCTTATCTGTACTTATCCAGATTTTATTATTCAGCCCTTCTGATATTGTATTAACGCGGTTGGATAAAATTGAGTTTGGATTACCGTCCTCATGCTTGATAACAGTAAATTGATCTGCAGTATAATCGTATAAATTCAATCCATCTTCTGTTCCAATCCAAAGCCTACCCTGAGAATCACATTTTATATCCCAAATAGAGACACTACTTATCGAATGTTTTTTATTGCTCGGCTTATACACCTTAAATGTACCATTTTCTTCATCCATTCTGCACAATCCAAAATTGGTACCTACCCATAAACGATCCTGAGCATCGCGCTCCAAAGCAAATACATCATTACTTGGCAATGAAGTTGAGTCTCCCGGAATATTATTATACAGCTTCACCTTATCAAGTACAACATCATATTTTATTAAACCACTGGAGGAACCAATCCATACAATACCAATAGGATCACTCAAAATTCTCCAGATAGCATAATCTTTGCCATCCTTAAAAATATCGATATGTTCAAATCGATTTTCCTTCACATACCATTTAGTTACACCTTGAGAGGTACCAATCCATACATTACCCTGCACATCTTGTTCAAAAGCAAATACTGCATTTCCATAAACTGAACTTTCATCGGGTACGTTGTAATAATGTTGAAAGAAATTGGGTTGTAACGGCATTTTAACAACCCCAGAATTATGAGTTCCAATCCAAAGCAAATTGGTGTCATCAATAAACAAAGAGGTTACATAGTTTTCCGGGATTGAATAGGAATCAAATCTATTATTGACAAACTTTTCTTGCTTTCCGTTTTTATCAACATGTAATAATCCATTTTCTTTGGTTCCAATCCAAAAATCGTCATCAACCCCTTTTATAATTTGTGTAATATATTGTCCTTGGGCAATGGACGGTTCGTATTCACCTGTTTGTGTACAAACTTTAAAACAACCATTATCAGTTCCAACCATCAGATAGTTCTCTTCCAACTCCACAATACAATTAATAATATTGCTTTCAAGAGTTTTATCTTCAGATACTTTATTTAAAAAAAGTTGATGACCATGGTTCTTCCTTCCAATCTTTATTAATCCCTGACCAAAAGTTCCCAGCCATATTTCATTTGTAGAACTAACTAGTAACGAAAGAGGAGATGCATCTTTTATTTCACCATCTTCACATTGATAAGTTTGATAATTGGTGAATTTTGCCGAATCAGGATGAAATGCACTTAAGCCATATGAATTGGCCATCCAGACGGTTCCTTCATCATCAATTTCCAAGTCATATAGAAAATCGGATAGAATAGAATTGCTGTCTTGCTGAACCTTATAATTGGTGAAAGTTTCTTTAGATGGATCAAATACACTTAATCCTCCTGCCGTAGCAATATAAATCCTATCACGCTCAACATCCTCAACAATATCAGTAATAGTGCTATTTAAAAGACTATTACCCTTCACTCCTGCACCCCTGAAGACATTCACTTCTAGACCATCATAGCGATTTAACCCATCATTGGTTCCGAACCATATAAAACCTCTGTGATCTTTAAAAATCGAGAATATTGTATTTTGAGATAATCCCTCATTAACTGAAATATTGTCGAAGCTGTATTTCCTTTCCTGCGCCTGCACAGATAAGAAAAAACACCCCAATAAAATCAACAATTTTATTCGAATAGTAGCAAAATATTTATCAACAATAACTCTCAACTTCTTAACCAACAATTTATCTGTTATATAGACATTTAGATACAATAGTAATAAAAACGAAATTACTAACACTCTTTAGATACACAAATTTCCTAATCACATAATTCAATCCTTCTATCAAACAAATTCTCTTGACTAACGTTTCTTCTTTTTAAAACGAATTGCAATGGATATTATTAAACAACTTAATTGGCGCTATGCCACTAAACAATTTGATAGTTCTAAAAAACTAACAAACGATCAATTAAACCTGATTTTGGAAGCAACTAACTTATCAGCTTCTTCATATGGTTTGCAGCCTTATCAGATTATTGTAGTTGAAAACCAAGAAATACGAGAAAAACTTAAAGATGCAGCCTGGGGACAGCCACAACTAACCGATGCCTCTCAAATTATTATTTTTGCGGCCAAAACAAATTTAGAAGATAAGGATGTAGATGCCTTTATTCAGTTAGTTTCAGAAGTTCGTGGAGTACCTGTTGATTCGTTGGTTGATTATTCTTCTATGATGAAAGGATCAATGGCCAACTTATCAAATGATGAAAAAACAGTTTGGGCAGCAAAACAAACTTACATAGCATTAGGTCAACTATTAACAACCTGTGCTCTTAATAATATCGACACTTGTCCGATGGAAGGATTCAACCATGAAGAGTTTGATAATATTTTAGGACTGAAAGAAAAGAATCTGACATCCGTTGTAATGGCTGCCGTAGGATTCAGATCTGAAACAGATAAATACCAGCATCTGCCAAAGGTTCGAAAACCGATTAATGAAATGGTAATTACCTACTAAAAGAAAAGGACTCCTGTCCTTTTTTTATTTTATTCTCACCAACAAACAGTGAAGAATTAATTACATTTATGAGTTAAAAACTTTAATTATGAGAATAGAATACGACATCAAATTAGGTTTTAAAGATGTAATGTTTCGGCCCAAAAGGTCCACTTTAAAAAGTAGATCGCAAGTTAGTCTGGACAGAACATTTCTGTTTAGAAACAGCCAAAAGGAATGGACAGGTGTGCCTATTATGGCAGCCAATATGGATACCGTAGGGACCTTTGAGATGGCAATTAAATTGGCTGAAAAGAGAATTTTTACTGCTATTCATAAGCATTACACTTTTGAGGAATGGGATCAATTTTTAAAGACAGCCCCCAAGGACATTGAAAAATACATTGCTATAAGCACCGGAACCGGCCAACCAGATCTTGAAAAAATAAGTAAAGTAATTCAGGCTCACCCCCAAATGCAATTTATTTGTATTGATGTGGCCAATGGTTATTCAGAGCATTTTGTAGAATTTGTAAAGCAAACACGTGCACAATTTCCAACCATGACTATTCTGGCAGGCAATGTAGTTACCGGAGAAATGGTGGAAGAATTAATATTGGCCGGGGCTGATATTATTAAGGTAGGTATTGGACCCGGATCGGTATGTACCACGCGTATTAAAACAGGTGTTGGTTACCCACAACTTTCTGCTATTATCGAATGTGCTGATGCTGCTCATGGATTGGGAGGTCAAATAATTAGTGATGGAGGTTGTTCTTCTCCGGGAGATGTAGCCAAAGCTTTTGGTGCCGGCGCTGACTTTGTTATGCTAGGCGGAATGCTTGCAGGACACGATGAAAGTGGCGGTGAACTAGTAGAGCGAGATGGTAAAAAATACAAACAGTTTTATGGTATGAGTTCATCTACTGCTATGAAAAAACATGCTGGAGGCGTGGCCGAATATCGCGCCAGTGAAGGAAAAACTGTTGAAGTTGATTACCGCGGATCTGTCGAAAATACCGTACAAGATATTTTAGGTGGGGTACGCAGTACTTGCACATACGTTGGTGCTTCAAAACTTAAAGAACTGACTAAAAGAACTACATTTATTCGTGTTGCTGAGCAAGAAAACAGAGTTTATACAAAGTAATTGAATCGTTATCAGGCAGAAGATAATAGACAAGTAACTTTTAATTTCATTGTTTTATCTAGCATTGGGGTAGAATAATTACCTTTACCCCATGCCAATAGATATAACCATAACTCAATATTTGAACGATTTTGAAGACTGGCCTCTGATTGATGTTCGCTCACCCGGTGAGTTTATTAAAGGACATATCCCTGGTGCTATCAACATAGAGCTATTCAGCAACGATGAACGTGCTCATGTAGGAACTGTATATAAGCAACAGTCGCAACAAGCAGCCATTGACTTAGGGTATCAATATGTAAATCCTAAGCTACAATCATTCATTGATCGATCAAAAGCTATTGCTCCCAACAAAAAAGTAGTGGTTCACTGTTGGAGAGGCGGAATGCGAAGTCATGCTTTTGCACAACACCTGCAAGACAATGGATTTACTGAAGTGTATGTTATTGAAAAAGGCTATAAGGCTTTTCGAGGCATAGCTCTAAACTCATTTGATGAATACAAAATCAATGTATTAGGTGGCTATACCGGTAGTGGTAAAACTCATATTTTAAATGAACTAAAAGATCGAGGGGAGCAAGTACTGGATCTTGAGTTTATTGCAAAACATAAAGGCTCGGCCTTTGGTAGCATCGGATATGGACAACAACCCACAACCGAACAATTCGAAAACAATTTGTATTGGGAATGGCGCAATTTAAATACCAACCACCCTATTTGGATTGAGGACGAGAGTCCGAATATTGGTAATGTAAACATTCCGCAATACCTGTTTCAGAAAATGCGGGCAAATAAACTTCTGTTTATCGATATTTCAAAAGAAGAAAGGGCAAAGTTACTGGTAAATGAATATGCATTGGATAACAAACCTAAACTGGCCGATGCCATCCAACGAATAAGTAAACGCCTTGGCCCTCAAAGAACAAAAGAGGCTCTTGATTTTCTGGAACAAGACAATTTTTATAAAGTAGCATTGATTACTCTTGAATACTACGATAAATATTATTTAAAAGGATTGGCGAAAAGAGATGAAGATAAAATTGAGATTCTGAAACTTGAAGATACCGATTCAAAGCGAAATGCCCAAACCATACTTGAATACTATCAAAAACATTTATATGTTGGAATTTAAACTAACACAATACAGCCATGGTGCTGGCTGCGGATGTAAAATAGCACCTTCCGTTTTGAGTTCGATTTTAAAAAGCAATATACCTCCTGTAAGCAATGACAAATTAATAGTTGGGAATGATACCCGCGATGATGCTGCTGTTTATGACTTAGGAGATGGAACTGGCGTTATTAGCACAACCGACTTTTTTATGCCTATTGTGGATGATGCTTTTACTTTTGGTAAAATAGCGGCCACCAATGCCATCAGTGATATTTATGCCATGGGCGGAACTCCGCTGATGGCGATTGCTATATTAGGATGGCCGGTAGATAAATTGCCGCCCGAGGAAGCATCAAAGGTAATGGAAGGTGGTCGTCAGGCTTGTAAAGAAGCCGGAATTCCATTAGCAGGAGGACACAGCATTGATAGTCCCGAACCCATTTTTGGTTTAGCTGTAACTGGTCGCGTAGATTTAAACAAATTGAAAAGAAACGATACTGCCACCAAAGGATGTTTACTTTACCTAACAAAACCGTTGGGTGTTGGCATTTTAACCACTGCTCAAAAGCAAGGCAAGTTAAAAGAAGAACATGCTGATATAGCTCCTGATATTATGAGCCAACTCAATTCTATTGGAGAAGAACTGGCTAATATGGATGGCGTTGAAGCCATGACTGATGTAACCGGTTTCAGTCTGATTGGTCATTTGAGTGAAATGTGTGAAGGAAGTGGACTTTCAGCTGAAATTGAATTCGACAAGATTCCAAAATTGGATGTATTGGATGAATATATTGAACAAGGTTGTATGCCCGGAGGAACACATCGCAACTGGAATAGTTACGGTGAAAATGTAAACCTGAAATCACAATCTTATAAGTCGCTTGTATGTGATCCTCAAACAAGTGGAGGTTTACTATTGGCTGTTCGTCCTGAAAAGGCAGCAGATGTGGAAGCTCTGCTAATAAGCAAAGGAATTAAAGCTGAATCTTTTGGCGAACTTACCAAAACGAAAGAAAGCTTAATTACCGTGTATTAATATAGACTGTTAGACTTATAGAAACCAGACTTTAGATTGATTGATTTACATAGCGCTTACGATTATTGTACATCCTCTTTAAATTAATAGTAGTTTATCTCATATTTTAATAGTTAACCAATCTATTCTTTATAAAGACAGCATAGTAAACAGGCAGAAAGCAGAAGTATATTCACTTTTATTCTAAGCTTCCCCTTTTGCACTGACTTACTTTCGACTATTACGGAATGAGAATCGGAATAAAGCATCCATCAACCAAACTAACACACCTGTTAACACCAATAGTAAAGGTATTTGAAGGTATTTCATATCAAAATTAAAGATGGGTTGTTGGATATAGGGAATAGAAATAGTGGCAATAATGCCAAATAAAGTACCTATAGTAAAAAACACCCACGACAATCGTATATTTTTTAAAATACCCTGACGACTTTCCTCTTCTTTATAAACCGATTGCATCACACTATCTTCAAAATCAGCGAAGGGCATATTTAGTTTACTGTCACTTAACAACTCTTTAAACTTGTTTTCTTCCATCACAATATACTTTTAGCTTCGGTTTTTAAAATCGTATTCAACTCTACCTGAAAACGCTTTCGGGCGCGATGCAAAATCACTTTTATATTACTCAACGACCAGCCTGTTACTTCCTGCACTTCGCTCATTGCCATTTCCTGCAAATAAAATAAACGCAATGCCAGGCTTTCGTTAGCTGGCATCCGAATTAACACTTCATTGATATAGAACTTACGCTCATCATCAGTAAGTTTATCCATACTGTTTTCTTCCGTCTCCTTACCTACATCATCAATGCTATCAAAAGTATGCTTCCCTTCCTTCTCGGCTACCCTAAAGGCTTTATTAATAACGATGCGATACAACCATGTACTGAATTTTGAATCGCCTCTGAATTGTTTAATATTCTGAAAGACATTTAAAAAGGCTTCCTGAGCTACATCACGGGCTAAAAATTCATTTTTAACCACCGACATTGCAACAGAAAAGGCCATGTTTTGGTATTGCCGGATAATAAACCGGAATGCCTCCACATCGCCATTCTTAACCTTTTCGATATAAATATCTTCCATTAAAGAGCCTTGTTTTATTTTTTACGATCTACAAAATGAGCTAAGATCATACCTAAACCACCAAATAAAAGCATAGATGCAAAAACCAAGCCTGGTGCAACTTGATTTAATGAATCTTTTAATTCAGGTATTGAAATGATAAACAACCCCAACACTAAACCAAAACCTAATCCACTAAGCAACAATCCAAATTTCATCCATGGAAATCTAAAAGTCTTTTTGTCATTCCTTTTTCCATAGAAGTTATTTACATCTGCTCCTTTTTCGATTAAAGCTAATCGCTCAGTATTTCTTGCTTTGACATAAAAAAACCATGCCATAAATGCTCCTGCAAAAAAAGCAAGCCAAACAATACCAATCATGATATTTTCAACAATTCTTACACTTTCCATATTCTAGTATTTTAATGTTTTGCAGGTAAGAGACTATTAGAACGAAAAAGGTTACAAGCCCACCTAAACTTATTTAGATTTTTATATTTCCACTTATTACCAGGTATCCAACAACAGCAAAAAATAACCCCAGAGCACCATATAACCAGCGAGCACCCGTTCTCCCTAATGATTTTATAATAATCTGAGCTCTACGCTGTTTAAAATACCACTCCCAGTTAATAATAACTGCAATCACCAGGAAAAGACCAAAGGCAATCATTAAATAAAATACAAATGACATATTTTCCATATCCAGTTTTTATTTCAAAATTAAGCATAAAAAAAGGGATCAAAAACGATCCCTATGCATATAATACAATGTTAAATTAATTCACTGTAGCCAACCAATCCTGAGCCTGATCAAGTGTTTCAAACGAACGTAGATCGCGACCAGACAACTTCATGACGCCGTTATAAACAATACGTTGTAAACCACCAATACCCACAACAGCTCCTGCCTTAACAAAAGGCTTATTCCCTTTTAAGAAATCGGAAAACGCATTTTTGATTTCGTTATTAAAGTGCATTCCTTTAATATTGGTTAGTGTCAATACTGATTTTTCGGATTGGCTGCGAATATATTCCGCACTCGGTTGTATTAAACCGTCAACCTCTTCACGACTCCTCATATCTGAAAAGTCCATAAAGAAAAATGTTTTACCATTATAACTGATAAATTCTGGCTTTCTCATGTTAGATTTTTCTCAATTTATAAAATTTGGATTTACGAACAATAATATAAAAAAAGACACTTCACTCCAACATTAATTACTCTTCAACTTCTTCCGGAATTTTAAAAGAACCGATATTAGTTAATTGGTAATCGGACATTACAAATGCACTTTTATCATTTTTATTGATATCTGTTACTTCATAGGTCGATTTTTCTCCATCATTCAGATTAACATGCTCACTAGCCATCATAAAGCCATTAAACACTCCATTTGAATACATCGATGATTTAAAGATGGTAGTCATAAAATCCTCACTTTTCCAATCAACATCCTGTGTAATATATACCAAGCCTTCACTCTCTTCATCTTTATACTTATATTCATCACATTTATAGCCCAAGATGGTTTTAGTATTGCCTGTTTTGGTTAACCTCGGATCAAGATTATTCATATCCTCCGGCATTTCGTCTTCCTCTTCCTCATCACTTTCATCATACATCGAACCATCCACTAAACCATCTACTCCATAAATAATACCTGATTTTTCATCATCATTAAGAATAATACTCGCCTGATTTTTCATATCCATTATAATCAATCCTTTTTGCTGATCAGGATTTGATTCGGTCTCATTGGAAATAAATTCATAGGCAAAGGTTTGATCATCAGTATTGGTATAAATCTTTATATCTCCGTTACTCGAAGTTGTACCATCTTTATCTATGCTCTCGATGTGCATGGTAATGGATGAAGAAAAGGAATAACTATCATCAATATCCACCGGTTCACCGGCATATCCCATACCGGCCAGTTTCTCTGCCCACTTAGCAGACATATCAACATCGCTCTCTGACTGAGATTCGTCATCCTCAAAGGCTTCTTCAAAAAGCTGATCAAGCTTCTTATCCATTTCCTCTTCGGTTTTTTGTTCAGCTTTTTTCTCGGCTTTCTCAGCTGCTTTCTTAGCCATTTTTTCCAGAAAGGATTGCGATTGCACATTCTGTGTTGCAAATGCAGCTATTATCACTACAACTGTGATTATGTATTTTCTCATAATAAGGTGTATTTTTGAATCAATGCAAATTACCATCAATTTGCACCATAGTCAATCAAGCTGATTATCATTCATCAACGAAACCTTATTGTTAGCGGAAATTTTTCAAGAATAACAGCAAGCGAAGCTATATGCAAAGCAAATTACTTCATTGATTGCGTATACAGATAGTCCATCACACATTTTACTACTCCTTCGTAATCAGCAATACCTTCATCCACTTTGTTGGTTTTTAGGTAAGCATCATTAACCGCTGTGGCTACTTCTTCTACATTACGATTCATTAAAGCCATCCAGTGTTTGGAAACCTTGGTATAATCCTCTTTTACTTCCGGACGAAGATATGATACCGCTTCTTTAAAGCTGCCTATACGATGGGTTGCATAAGCGAAATATCTGAGTAAATACAAGTTGGCACTGTATTTCATTTGTTGATCATCGGAGTGAGTGCAAATATACCAGGCATAAAAGTTGGCTTCAGCTTCGGAGGTTATTCCGTATCGATGCGATAATTCGTGAGACAATACCAAAGGTAATTCAACCGGCAGAAGGTGTTTATTAATATGTACTTCACTGAAAAACGGACCGTAATAGCCCGAAATGGTGGCAGCTGCAAAAAAACGACTAAAAGTCATGCTTTTGGGGTTGGTCTTACAAAGGCGTGTATCAATCTTTAAAAACTTATGATGCTTAACGTATTCGTTTTCAATAATTGAAACCCATTGCCTTTTATCAATGGAATCAACTTGGGTATAACTCTGATTCACTTCATCAATCAACCATCGGAAAGTATTCATTAATTCTGTTGTATCGGCTTGTGCTTCCTCAAACGACAAACGCTCATTTAAGTCAGATCGATAATAATTAAAGCCCCACAACCAATAGAAAGCCATATAAGTCAATGCCAGGGAACTAATAATGAGACGAAGAGATTTGGCCCATTTAATTTTTCGAAACAATGGTAAAATCAATAAAGAAAGTAATCCAAGCGAAAGAAGAATGTAAAACAGATCGTCGAGAGAAAATGAAAACCAGCCACTAATCAAAGAAAGAAAAGATGCTATGAGTGGATAAATACCCGATGAATAAAACTGATTAGTAAGTTGTGGTGATGTGGCAGCTAATTCAGTTAGGATAAATGTAATCAAGGCTAATAATAAGATGAGTACAAAGGGTTTTGTTAGCCAGGTTTTGATTCTCATAGTTGCTATTTTGTAACAAAGATATGGATTTGTTTGAAGACAGAAGAGGGAAAAGTCCGGAGTCCGGAGCACGAAGTCCGATCGATATAAATCAGATGTTTTTTTAACTTTTGACTTTTAACTTGAATTCTTTTGATTTGGATCTAGCTACAGTCGTCCTTGCAGGACTCTATCCGTGATGAATCCCTTCACAGCAATTACGTACTGTGCTTGTACAGGCGTCCCTCCGGGACTGTTTAGATGTTGGCTGTTAGCTGCTGGCTACTAGCTGATAGCTCATTAACAGTTCGGCAATTCATCAGTGAAAAGCACTGAGTCCGAAGTCCGAATAAAAAAAAGTCCGCTAAGCAATTAACTTCCCACATCGGTCCTCAGTCTTCCGACCTGATACTACTCATCCACCCTTTGAAAATGAATATCCTTCAATTGATTCTTCAATTCTTTACCCACTCTAAAGCGAATATTCACATCTTTTATACAACGCCAGGTAACTTCTTCCTTCGAATCTACACAATCACTCTTCATATGCAGGCTGAAAGTACCCAACTCGCCCAGTTGAACCGTTCGGTTTTCAGTTAAAAGAGATGGTATAATATCGCTAAAGGCAGTTAGTACGCCAATAATATCAGCACGCGACACAGTCGACATTCTTGAAATTAATTTTGATAATTCATTCAAATCAACCTTACTTCTGTCACATGCTCTAGCATAGTAAACATCTTTTGTAATCCCAACCTTATCAACTACTTCTTGTTTAATAATCTTGTACTTTAAAGCCATAAGTAAGTATTTGTTTAAATACGGATAAGTATTTCATTAATTATTTAACCGGGGTTATAATCTATTTTAACCGGGTCTTTCATTTATATTAACCGGGTTATAATCTTTTTTAACCCCAGTTAATATTGCATGTAAATGCTTAACTAATTTAAGCTTCTTAACAGGAAAAAGCAAGCACATAAGCACTCTATTTCATAAAGGTCTCTTACTGCATTGGTTTAAAATTTAGATTAATAAACCAGTCTACCATCCACCGGCAGACCTTTGAGCTGAAGGCAATTGTAGTGAAACGAAAATCGTGAATACTTTTGAATTATAAATGCGAATCAGCAGTTGAACCCACTTTGGGGTTCCTTTATAATACGTTCATATTCCACGGGTTCCACCCGTGGCTATTCTTATTAAATCCTTTCAGGATTTGAAAATGTCTGAAGGACATTAACAATAATAGCCTCGTGCGGAGCGCGGGGTGACTATTTGACTAATGATAAAACCCCGAAAGTGGGTTGAACTTTACTATAAAACAATTTGAACTATTGATTCGCATTATAAAAATATATGAACAAAAAGTTGAAGCCATAGAAGCTTAAGTAAAGAATTCTATTATTCCTTTTTTAGAAAAACCTGCCTGTCGTCAGCCTACTCTTTTAATACTTTATTGTTCAAGATATACAGTGCTAATACATAACCTTCATTTTTCTTTTAAGTATTGTATTAAATGCCATCATACTGTTTAGCTATTCTTTTGATTTTTTTGCCTCAAGCCGGCAAGGCTTTTACTTTTTTTCAACAGTCAAAAAAAGTAAACAAAAAAGGCCGCGGCTGCATTAGTGCTGATCATTTGCTATTGTAGCTCTTAAGTGCGGCCGGGTGATCTCGGAGGCAAGCTCCGAGCTTCCCGGTCTTACTAATGAACTACTGCTATCTAATAATCATCCCTAATGAGGCCGAAAAAGAGTGTAGGGAAAAGAAGTGAATGATCTATTATTGCTCAATAAATATATCGGAAAATTTAGTTAACAATAATGTGTGAAAGAGTAGGTCGTCAGCCAGGGACATCAAAAATCTTTAGGTTTGAGGCGATTGCTGCGCACCGTTGACGAACTTATGGCTTCAGGTACAACTTCTCGTTTCTCAAAGCCACCATTCCGCTATGTTCGGACCCTGTCGTTGCCAACAGCGCACTTGGCTTCATATTGTCTTCCTTCCGATTAGGCAACTCAGTTTTCTTCCAAACTGACGGATTAGTTTGCATGCGAGGCAAACCAAAAAAGCAGATCCGATAGTCGAACCTGCTTTTTGTTTATGCTGTATAATTTGCTTTTATTTTTTCATAAAGAAATATACTTTTCGCTCCTGACTACTTGGAATACCAATTATATTATTCAGGTAATCGTTTTTAACAGTAAGTCCACCTTTTTGAACATATCCCTCACCCATTGGCATGCACTGACCCCACGAGCCACTTTGCTGGCAGTTTTCTATATCGGTAATGCGTGCAATGGTATGAACACCTACTGTAATAACACAGAAATGATAATCTTTGGCTGTTTCCAATGCTTCTGCTATGGTTTCTTTATTCAAATCCATCACTTTATCAGCCTGAGCTGCTGCCAATTCTTTGATGTCAGCTATGGGCGTTCCTTCCTGAATGGTAGTATTCTCAAATTTGATAATTCCGTCTAAAAATTCAGTAAGTGTTTCCACTTTGGTTTGGGCATTAACACTAACAGCTAACACTAAAAACAGAGCTGCTAATACATTAAGTCTTTTCATAGTAATTATTTTATGTTTGACGACTTAAATATATAATAGTTCAACAGATTTTTAGGCAGATGGCAGAAGAAAATAATTTATTAAACGCTATCATAAATTGTTTTTAGCCTTTAAATATTTTCGTTAACCAGGTTTTTAGGTGCCATAGATCCATTCATTTTCTCGGTTACAATATGTCCGTCAAAAAGGTTGATGGTGCGGTGTGCATACTCGGCATGTTCGGCAGAGTGAGTCACCATTACAACGGTGGTTCCTTCTTCGTTTAGCTGACGTAACAGATTCATTACTTCTGCTCCGTTTTTCGAATCCAAGTTACCTGTAGGCTCATCGGCTAATATCAATTTAGGATTGGCTACTACAGCACGAGCAAAGGCAACCCTTTGTTGCTGACCACCCGATAATTGTTGAGGAAAGTGTTTGGCACGATGAGCTATTTGCATACGCTCCATTACTTTTTGTACACGCTCTCTGCGCTCCTTGGCCGATAATTTCAGGTAGATCAAAGGCATCTCGATGTTTTCAAAAACGGTTAATTCATCAATCAGGTTAAAACTTTGGAATACAAATCCAATGTTTCCTTTACGTAAATCAGTACGCTGACGTTCTTTGAACTTCGAGATTTCCAAGCCATCAAAATACAATTCGCCTTCCGATGGATTATCCAGCAAGCCAATAATATTCAGCAAAGTTGATTTACCACAACCTGATGGTCCCATAATGGCAACAAATTCGCCTTTCTTCACATGAATATTCACATTATTTAAAGCCGTTGTTTCAACTTCCTCTGTTCTGAATATCTTTTGTAGATTCTTTGTTTGTAACATATTTGTGAGTTTTTTTTAATTTCTTTTTTAGGGTTCTTTATTCGTAACGTAGTGCTTCTATTGGGTTGCGTGTTGCTGCGCGCCAGCTTTGCCAGCTAATGGAGGCAATAGTAATTACCAAAACCATAAAGCCTGATAATAGATAAATCCACCAACTAACTTCTGTTTTAAAAGCAAAGCTTTCCAACCATTTCGACAAAGCATAATAAATTAAAGGTAATGCTAATACAAAAGCAATCAATACTTGAGTTATAATTGATTTATTTAAAAGCTTAACTATCTCTATAGCTCTAGCACCGTTAGCTTTTCTTACGCCTATTTCCTTCACTCTATATTCGCATGAATAGATAACCATACCCAGCGAACCTATCAATGCTATAAAAAGTGCAATAATACTGGCATAAATAATTAACCTTCCTTGCTTTTCGGATTGCAGGTACTGTTTGTTTAACGACTCGTCTAAAAAGAAATAGTTTATTGGAAACCTTTTTTCGAACTTGGAATAAGTTTCTTCGATATAGTTGATTGTTTGAGCCAAATTATTTCCAGACACTTTTAAACTCAAACAATTGTGACGAGTAGATGTTAACCAGAAACACATTGGTTGCACCTCTTCGTACAATGAAGCATACTTCATATCCTTCACCACACCAACAACATCGCCTTCAAAATCAAAACCAGGCATCTTCTTTCCAATGATATTTTCCTGCCAACCAAACTTTGTAACTGCTGCTTCATTAAATATAAAGTTATTTTCATCAGACTTTATATTAGATAAGAAGGATCGTCCATTCACAATTTCAAATCCCATGAAATTCAAATATCGTTCATCAACCGGCCAGGCTTTGTAGTTAACTATTTTACCGTCTATGCTACGTCCCCATCCCATTCCTACTTCTCCGGGAACAAATTGAGAATAAGCATAATCACTTATGTTAGGGTTTTTAAGTAGCTCATCAGCGAAAGTATCTTCACTTTTAGTTATATCACCGGTAGTTCGTAATACCAGTATATTTTCCTTCTCAAAACCCAAATCGTAGTTCTTAATAAAATCCAGTTGCTTGTAGATGAGAAGTACTCCTGCCAACAGAGTAATGGCAACCACATATTGCATTACCGGCAATATCTGTTTTGATGTACCTCTTTTGATAGATAAAGGAACCATTCCTTTTAATGCTTTAATTGGTTCAACCCTGTTGAGGACACCCGTAGATAATAAATACAATGCAACACCAAAAACGAATAGCAGTAGGTATAAAACTAACAACAACGAAAAATTAGAACTCATTTTAATTTCATACCCAAACAAATCGGGATACAGATGTAAAATATTTTGAGCAATCCCCAGTCCAATAATAAAGGCAACAGTTATTATAAAACCAGCAACAAAGGAATCGTATAGATAAATTTCATTTCGGGATCCTCCACTTATCTTTCTCAAACTAACATTCTTTATCCGTTTGGGTAAGTCCGCAAATGAAAAGTTCAGGTAATTAACAAAAGCCATAACCAACAGTAGTATAGATACTATCAATAGCGTATTAACCAGTTTAATATTACCATTACCAAATGCACTTTTGAAATGCAAATCAGATAAGGGTGTCAAGGATAACTGACGTATTTGTTCACCATCATCATCATAGCAATTATCTTGCATTTTATCCAACTGGTTTAATTTAGCGTTTACAGCATCAACATTTGCCCCATCGGCAAGCTTTACAAAGGAGAAGAAACTCCATTCACTCCATTCATTCACCCAATTGTATGTTATAAAACTGCAAAAGCCATCTTGCGCATAAAATGAACTATTCACAGGTAAATCTTCATAAACTGCTTCAACGGTAAGAGGTTCTCTGTAATTTTTAAGGATCTGCTTACCAATAGGGTCTTCATCACCAAATATTCTTGTGGCTGCAGATTGAGAAAGGATAATTTTATCCTTGCCATACAGAGGTGTTTTATTGCCTCTGATAATATTGAATGTAAAAAAACTGGTAAAGGTTGAATCAACGGAAAATAATGACAAATCAAATGTATTTTCAATATCACTCTTCTTTGAATACATTCCGTCCCAAGACTTTATAGTACAATGACTCTTGATATCGCCCAACTGATCTTCAACATAATCACCTAATGGATTGGGCAAAAAAGGATGCTTCCTTCCTTGATTTAAATTATTTATTTCTATCAAATAGATATTCTCAGACTTTTGATTATTTGAGTCGAAGGTGTATTCATTGTAGATGTATAAAGCCAGAATTATAAATACCCCAAATGAAATACTTAAACCAAGAAGGTTAAAGGCCTTAATTCGTTTGGATACGCGAAGGTTACTTTTGATAGTTTTTAATATATTCATTTAGTTCAGATTTTGTCATATTTAATTAAGGGAATTTTTATTCGTAACGTAAGGCATCTACAGGGTTTCGATTAGCAGCTGTAATAATTTTAAAACCCGTTGAAACCAACAGCATCATCAAAACTAAACAACCACTAATAATATATATATCGGCTGTTATAGGTATTTGATACGAAAAGGTTGTAAGGTATTGGTTACTTATAAAATACGATATGGGTGTAACAATAATAAATGCAATAGCAAAACGAAGCATCAAATTCTTCGAGAGCTTCCAATAGATGGTAGCTACCGATGCACCAAATATTTTGTTAATCCCTATTTGCTTTTTATTACGCTCAGCAATAAAATACGATAAACCAAAAAGCGACAGAAAAGCATTGAGAATAACAATTAACACGAAAATGTTGATTAATGTTACCGTTCTATAAAATGATTTAGCTCCTTGTGATGTTGAATCTTCGTACGATTTTAAGTTAATTGGATAATTGGGATTAGCTTCACGCAAAACATGTGTAATATGCTCATAGGCTTCTTTCTTTTTACCGGGATTGATGCGAAAAATAAGTCGGTTTGCCTTATTGCCAGCACGCCTTATAATTAAAGGAGTATCTTCAAATATAGGCGGCGCAG
The DNA here is from genome assembly GCF_018271995.1 of Carboxylicivirga linearis. GTDB lineage: Bacteria > Bacteroidota > Bacteroidia > Bacteroidales > Marinilabiliaceae > Carboxylicivirga > Carboxylicivirga linearis. The sequence continues at coordinate 700,554 of NZ_JAGUCO010000001.1, read as the reverse complement.
CCATATAATTACTTACTACCCCAATTACGGTATACATTTTATCCCATACCATCAATTGTTTACCTAAAGGTTCGTCCCATCCCATGTTACTAGCCATTAATTCATTTATCACAATTGAGTTGTCTTTATCTGTTTCACGATCGGACAAGAAAAAGCGCCCTTTATTCATACGAATATGAAACAGATTTAAAAAGTCGGCTTCGCAAACAAACATATTTGTCATTTGAGTATTATCTTCCATCTTCCAATTAGAAGTAAAACTGGCTTGCATAGCCGGCATATTCTGGCTCCAGGTTACAGATTCAATTGCCGTATTCAGTAATACTTCACTTTTTATTTTATTCAAATCGCCCCAATTATGGCCATTAATGCTTATTACATTATCAGCATTAAACCCAACCACCTCATCACGGTCTAAATATCCGGCTTGCTTATGGCTAACGATCATTAGCTGAATTAATAAAATTGCCACAACAAACTGAGAGGTTGACATTACATTGCGTATTCGGCTTTTACCTGTTGTGTCACCAAACGATGACCTCAATAATAACACGGGCTTGAATCTCGACATTAGCATTGAAGGATAGAATCCGGCCAGAAACACTGTGATGATAAAAAGAACAGCAATTAAACCCATCACTGTTGAATTAAAGAGTAAGGTTAAATCTGTATCCATCATCGAATTAAAATAGGGCAAACCTTGATATACAATTACCAGAGCCAGTCCAAACCCTAGCAATGTAACCACTGCAGTATCGGTCATAAACTGACTAAAAATATCTTTTGCTTTAGCGCCATTCGAAAGGCGTATACCTACTTCCTTTATGCGAGTGGTATACATTATGGATGACTGACTAACGTAATTTAATATGGATAGCATCAAGGATAATAATCCACCAATAAACAATATGTATAAATTGGCTTTATTATTTTCGAAAACACTGTTCAAGTGAAAGTCAGTGATAGGCATTAATGCAACCGTACAATCTTCAATTTTTGATGGAAATTTAAAATTAGTCGCAATCTTCTTGTTCAGCTTTTTTATATCTGTATGAGGAGTTACCAAACAGTAAATATCGTAATCGGTTGTAAGGTAACCTTCGGGATTGTTCAAAACCTGTTTAGCCAAATTCCACGATACAATAGCATCGGTTTTTAAATGTGTATTACCCGGTAGATCTTTAAAAACGCCAGCTACAGTCAGCATTACTTCATGACCATTTAAATTCGCCTTCAACAACTTGCCTACAGCATTATTTTTGCCAAAATATTTCTTTGCCATTGACTCCGATAGGCATAAAGACTCATCATCATCAGAATAAATCTGTCCTGAGATAAATTGATATGTAAAAATTTCCATGAATCTTTCCTGCGCCAATACAATATTTGATTCGGTTAAAGGCACATTATCTTTAAAAAAGATAGAAGGTAATTGAAAGCTACATACCCCATCTGTTATTTCGGGAAAGTTAGCTGGTAAATCAATGGCAGTTTGTGGAAAACTACTTGGCAATTCCGAGAAAGCACCAAAATTACCAAAGGTGATTACCTTCGCTATTTGCTCATATTTATCATGCCCTCTTTCGTATGTAAACTCATAGTATGAGAATAGTAAAGCAAAAAGAGCAGTACTTAATCCAATAGCTAAACCAACAATGTTAATAAAGCTGGGTATTTTATTTCTTTTGATGCTTCGGAAAGCACATAATATATACTGCCTCTTCATAATCTGCTACTTTATAAATCTATTTTAACTATGCCAAATCTTATACCTCAATTATAACACACTGAATATGTACTTGTTAAAAACTCAAATCATTTTTCAACTGTTGGAATATCCAACACTGGTGTATTTATTTCCTACAATATTGTATTTCATATTGTTGTGTCAGATCTTATTAAATGTCTTATTCGTAACGTAACACCTCCACCGAATTCCTCCCCCTAAATCCCCCAAGGGGGACTTTTGAGCCGGTTTATAATCGCTGTGTTTATTTTTTCAATTACATTATCTATATTATTTTCAACTTCTTGGTTACTAAACCGGATAACCTGTATATAAAAACGTTCCAATTCTACCGATCGTCCTCTATCATATTCTTTTTGACTCTCATGAATTTTACCATCTACTTCAATAACCAATCTTGCTTGATGACAATAAAAATCAGCAATGAAAATATCAATAGGATGCTGCCTTCAGAACCTTAAGTTTAAAACTTGTTTATTCTTTAACCTATCCCATGATAACTTTTCTGCACCTGTCATATTTTTTCTTAAAGCTTTTGCCTTTTCTAAAATACCTGGTTTTGCTCCGAAATACATTGTCTTATCAAGTTCATTCATTTTAGCTATTATTTAGTTTTTGTTCGGTTCTCCCCCTTGGGGGAGTTAGAGAGGTGACAAAAACGGTTACTCATACCTCAACGCCTCCACCGGATTCCTTGTGGCTGCCCGCCAGCTCTGCCAACTCACTGTTAACAGAGCAATTCCGAGGGCTAGAATGCCAGCCAGAGCAAAGATCCACCAACTCAGTTCAGTTTTATAAGCGAAATTCTGAAGCCAAAGATTCATAGAATAATAAGCGATGGGTGTAGCTATTACAAAAGCAATGGCAACCCATTTGATAAAGTCTTTGTTAAGCAGGGTAAGAATCTCTGATATTTTAGCACCGTTTACTTTGCGGATGCCGATTTCTTTTGTGCGAATTATCGAACAATGTATAATCTGTCCAAGTATCCCCAGGCAAGTGATTAATATTGTTATCAATGACAAATAAAGCACAGCTGTTCCATATCTTTCTTCTTTTTTATATAAGGAATCAAAATGATCATCATAAAACACTACCTCAAAAGGTTGATTAGGAATAATTTCATTCCAAACTTTCTTTAGTTGCCTAATCATTTCTGGTATATTCCCTTGGGACAACCGAACATTTAAAAAACAATGGTTTTCCTCTGCAAAAGCTATATAACAAGGCTCAATCAAGGAATGAAAAGAAGTAATACTAAAATCTTCTACCACACCAACTATTTTAAATCTTCCTTCTATCTTTTTGTTTAATTGCCAAAGATCATCCAACGTTTTACAGCCACTTTCCTTCATAAAAGATTCGTTAACCATACATAAAGTATCTTTTCCTGAATCCCAAAAATCACTTCCTTCAATACGTTTTATATTCATTGTATTAAGGAAATCTTTATCTCCATATATACCATTCAACAAAATTGTTTTCTCACCTATTTGCAATCTACTTGTGTTATTGATATACCCGGGAGCACCATTACTCCATGAACTATTCTTTACAAAAGCAAGTTGATTTACTTTATCTTTTAATACTTGAAACGAATTAAAAGTAGAAGGTAAATCTATTCTAACTAATTGTTCGGAATCAAAACCTAAAGAATGGTCCTTCATAAATTTTAGTTGCATATTAACCACAATCGCACAAGCTATTAAGATTATTGAAACAGCTAATTGAAAGGTGGTTAATATTGATTTATACGAAATTGATCCTTTAGAATATTCGGATACAAGGTTTCCATTTTTGGTCTTTCGGGTAGCACTTTTAACAGAAAAAAAAGATAATAATAGAATAATAAATAATATAACTCCTCCCCAAATTGCTATTAATGTAGGATTAAAAACCTGTTTTATATTAAGGTCTATTTTAAAAATACTATTTATTAATGGCAATTGAAATATAGCAAAAACAAAAGCCAGTAGTAAAGAAGCTCCTATCAAAAGCAATGACTCAGATAAAAAATACGAATAAAGGCTTCTTATTGAAATTCCATGAATCCGTTTTATAACAACAGCTTTCTTTGTTGACAACTGCATTGATAAAATAAAATGGATATAATTAATAAAAGCAACTAATAAAATAAGGATTGCAATACCCTCTAATAATATTATTAATTGCCTATTCCCTTTCTTATTATAATCACCGATTATCTTATCACTAAGATAGATATCTTGAATAGGCTGTAAAACAATTGGATCATCATGAATTGAATACTTTGCAAGAGTTTTATTTATAGCTTGCTCAACCTGCTTATAATCTACGTCATTACCCAGTTGTATAAAATGATTAATGGGATTAATACCCTTTCCATTTTTTCTTATTTTTCCAAAGCGCAAACCTGAATTCTCCGCATTCAATAATAAATCAGCCGAAAAGCTGCTTCCATCAGGCAAATCTTCTATTATAGCAGTTACTGTTAATTGAATCCCACCCATAAAGACTATCGATTCTCCTAAGGGTTCTTGATTTGGAAATAATTTGGCAGCTGTTGATTGAGTTAATACTACAGAATTCTCATTAGCAAAAGGCTCCTTGCCTGAACGCTTGACCGTTTTTATTGAAAACATTTTGAAAAAATCATTGGTCGTACTTACAAAAGATGAAGTTTTAATAAATGTTTTATTGGTTCGAAACATAAATGGCCACTTCCCCTTTTGCCTAACTGGACAAACCATCTCAATACCCGAGTAATGCTCTTTTAAAATATCATACAAATCATAGTCAAGGTCAGCATTCCTTTTGCCTGATGAGTTTTCTGTTATTCTGTATATATTTTTATAATTATCGTAACAGGTATCTATGTTATACTCTCGATTTACAAAAAGTAGAGTAGTAATAAACACTGAAAAACCAACAGCAAAACCAGCAATACCTATACTTGTCTTGACTTTTTGTTTCATTATTGTTCGAAATGCATATTTGAGATTCATTGGCAACATAAATTTGGATGACTTTATTAATTATTTATTCTTACCCTTACAGTTGTTTGTCTATTGGTTTTCGGTTCTCAAAGCTTACAAACTATACTCTGATATCCTCACTCTCTTTTACTCATACCTCAACACCTCCACCGGATTTTTCACAGCTGCTTTCCACGATTGATAGGAAACGGTAAGTAAGGCAATTGCTAAGGCAAATAATCCTGCTAAGGCAAATATCCACCAGCTAAGGTTGGTTTTATAGGCAAAATTCTCGAGCCACTTATTCATGGCAAACCAGGCTATGGGTGTTGCAATAACAAAAGCAATGGCTACCCATTTGATAAAGTCTTTGTTAAGCAGGGTAAGTATTTCGGATATTTTAGCTCCGTTTACTTTTCGGATGCCGATTTCTTTGGTGCGAGCAAAACTGACTAACAGAATCTGTCCCAAAATCCCCATACATGTTAACACAATGGCAATAATCGAAAAGAAAGAAACAGATCGCGCCAACCGCTCTTCTTTTTGGTACATAGCCTGAAACTGCTGATCGTAAAAAGTAAAATACATAGGTTCGTGTGGTAGAATTCTTTTCCATGCCTGCTCAATGCCTTTAAGCTGAAGTGATACATTACCGGGAGCCAACCTTACCGAAAGGGTTCCAAAAGGAACGTCAGCACGATACAATAAGGCGACAGGTTCAATGCCTGCATGCAACGATTGAGTATTAAAATCCTCAACAACACCCAGAACCTGATAACCTCCATTCCTACCTTGCTGATATATTTTATTCTCTGTGCTATTCCATCCAAAACGCTTATAAGCTTCCTCGTTAATTATACATGCACTGTTTTGATCTCCTCTATGAAATTTACGACCATCTTTCAGTTTAATTCCCATCGTTTCCAGATAATCGTCTGAGATTGTAATACAGTGCATCTTAAAATTATTTTCACCTTCACCACTTCCCATCCGAAGTTTCACGTGCCCGGGATATCCGTCACTTAATGTGCTACTTACCACAAATGGCAACTTCCCAATCTCCTCTTTTATGGTTGATGGAGACTCGTAGGTATAAGGTAAATCAAAACGTACAAGCTGCTCTTTATTAAAACCAAGATTGAAATGTTTTACATATTCAAGTTGTTTAAAAATGGTTAACACACTTGCAATAAGTATGATTGATGCGACCATCTGAAAAGTAAGCATGACTTGTCTTCCGATTTGTTTTCTGTTATGCTTACTGCTCCCTGCAAGGAAATCGATTATTTTAAAACGTGTAAACATATAAACAGGAGCCATACAATTCATTAAAACTACAAGTACAATTACACTAAGCATTAAAGCAACAGCCACTCCCGCATTCACATCAGCAAAATGAATCTCCTTGCCAAACAAGCTGGCTGAATGCGGCAAAATAAGTGCAGTAAGCAATATGGCAATACAAGCAGAAATAATAATTCCCAACGATACTTCAATGAAGGCCCCTAAAAACAGGTTTGTAGCATTGGCTCCATTAATCTTTTTTATACCAAATTCTTTAAGTTTACTGAATTGCCTTGAAATTGTAAAATTGATATAGTTAATGCTTGACAGAAGCAAAATCAAGATGCCAATAGCAAGAAAAACAGACAACACATTAGAGTTTCCTTTGGCATGTGCGTCCTTCATTTGAAGTTTTGAAAGGTAAATATCTTCAATATTTTGAAAAGCCAGACTATCAACATGAACACTAATATCTTTAATCGATGAATTGATTTTATTAGCAAGTTGCTCGGGAACAACAGATTTATTTAATATTACAAAATGGGGTGTCACATACCAACATTTACCATCGTTACATGACTGAGATAAACGGAATTCTTCGAAGTCAGTATTGATAATAAGTTGAGCTTGAAAACTAGCCATTCGAGGTAAGTCTTCTATTACTGCCGTAATTGTACCTTCAAAAAAGTCAGTTTTTAGCGTTCGCCCTAACGGATTTATGGAACCATACATTTGTTTGGCAACCGATTTGGTAATCACTATTGATTTATCGAAAGCAAAAGGTTTATCAGAAAGACAAGAAATCACTTTAACAGAAAAGATATCGAAAAAGTTATCTGTTGTTCCGATAATCTGGTCTAACCTGGCACTGACATCCAACTCAGCATCTTTTACCACAATTGGAAATCCACTACTATATTCCATAGGACAAGCATCTTCAATTTCAGGGTATTCCTTCCAAAGTTTCGGATACAAACTGTAATCCAGCATTTCGGTTTTATTTTTAGCATCATAAATACGATATATATTCTCTGAATTACTGAACACTTTATTTACCCTATGCTCCGATAAGAGAAAGAGCCCAATCAGAATACAGGCTGTAAACCCTATGGCGAAACCACCTATTATAAGTGATCCATTTAACTTATCGTTTAATAGATTTCGGATAGCCATTAAAAGTCGGAAACGTAACATTGGTATAGTTTTATAGGTTTGGTAATGTATTACACTTGCTCTAGCAAAGTAGCCACAGGTAAGTCACTCTTCTTCATACCATCTTCGATGCGAATAATACGTTTTCCGTATTGAGCAAATTCCTCGTTGTGCGTAACCTGAATAATGGTTATTCCTTCCTCTTCATTCAGCTTTTTCAACAGCTTCATAATTTCTTTTCCTTGGTCGGAATGAAGATTTCCCGTAGGCTCATCGGCTAAAAGTAATTTAGGCTTGCTAATTATTGCGCGGGCGATTCCTACCAACTGTTGCTGACCTCCTGATAGTTGAGCTGGAAACAGATCTTTTTTAGCCACCATATTAAATCGGTCGAGCAAATCGGCCACCATAGCTTTGCGTTCTTTCGATTTAACACCTTTATAAATCAATGGAGTCTCAATATTTTCAGCAACCGTCATTTCATCAATCAAATGAAAGGCCTGAAAAATAAATCCCACATAGTTCCGATGAAACTCTACTTTCTTTTTATCACTCAGTTTATGTGCTGGTTGATCCATAAAGAAATATTCGCCATCATCAGCCACATCCAGCATACCAATAATATTTAACAGGGTTGATTTACCAGCACCACTGGGGCCCATAATGGATACAAATTCGCCTTCGTTGATGTTCAGGCAAAAATCTTTTAACACATAACTGCGTTGAAACTTGTTATCGTAGTACTTGAAAATGTCGTTCAGTTGTATCATGGTTTTGGTTTTAAATTTTTATTTCAACAAACTCACTTAGCCTTCTCTTAGCTTCCGTTTACCCCTAAATTCCCCCAGGGGGACTTTTAATGCAGTGCATATAGTTTTTGTCTGGTTCTCCCCCTTGGGGGAGATAGAGGGGTGACAAAAATGGTTATTCATATCGCAAAGATTCCACCGGGTTACGAGATGCAATACGCGAATATTTTATCATTGCAATAATGGCCACCATTAATAAAATACCTATACTGCACAGCAAGAAGATCCACCACTGCAAAGGCATTTTTTGAGCAAACGATTCCATCCATTTGGTAAGTATAAACCATGCCAGTCCCAAACCGATCAGCAACGATGGCAAAACCAAATACTGAAGCTCCAGAATAAAGTTGACTATTAAATCTGAAATTGAAGCACCACTGATTCGTCGAATGGCCAGCTCTTTACTACGTCGGGTTGTTTCGGTAGAAGTATAGCCTATCAAACCAATAATAGTGATTAGAAATACCACCACATTACCTGCCAGCATACCATTTCGGAAACTTAATTGAGCCTGATAACCATTAAACTGCTCATCTTCCAGACTTCTTACAACGGCATCTTTATTAGGTAAAGCCATATCAACCACTTGCTTTATTTTATTTCTGATATTAGCTTCCATACCTGTTTTTGCCTGAACCAACAGTTTAAACTCCATCGAAGGATATTTCTCTTTTTGTCTGATGAATCCTTCTTCCGACTGATAAAAAAATACGGATGGTCGCTTATCCGGCTCTACAATAGAACCTATAATAAAATCGTCGAATACACCTTTAATAGTAGATCTTTGGTGTTCCGAAACCTTAATTTCTTTCCCAATTACACCATCTTCCCAATGATTGTGAATTTTTAATAACTCAGCACACTTCTTGCTAATAAACACATCATTGTTATTGATACCGCTTGTAGAAAAATCACGGCCATTGGTGACATCTATATCAAGAATGGATAAGTAGTTCTCATCAACACTATAAAAGTCGGCTATATTAAACAGATCTTTCTTGCCGTCTTGCGAGTAAATATTATTTCCTGATTGCTGATAAACCGGGACTTCTTCGCCCATACCCACCTTTTCAACTTCGGGTAATTTCCGAAGTTCATTCATTATCATATTCAGTTTACTTCCGTCAATTCCATTTGTCGAACAGTAATAAACACCTTGGGAACGATAACCATGATCGGCATTGATCATTTTATGATACTGAAGAGTTACCACAACCAGAAGAGTCAGGATAAAAGAAGCTCCAATAAATTGGAACGAAAGCAATCCTAACTTCCATTTATTCTTCTTTTGCTTGTAATTGCGAAATGCAGCAGATACTGGAATATTGGCAAAAAATCGCCCTGGAAAGTAACTCGATAAAAGAACAAAGATGATTAAAACTCCTACTATTGGCCACAATACATACTGGTTTAATGTTGCCTCTAAACTATGAGCCACTAAATTTTCGACAAGGGGTTTTACAGCCATTAAAATTACCAGAGCTGCAGACAGGGCTAATACAAAAAACACAAACGATTCGGTAAATATAATTTTTTTTAGGTCGTTGGCTGTGGCTCCGCAGGTTTTATAAACAGCCGAACTTTTAGCCCGATTAATCAAGCTACTAAAAGTTAGCAATACATAATTCATCAACGAAACAAACAACACTGCAAGTGCGATGGTACTTAAAATGATTACCATTCCCTGTATCCTACTCACATAAACTTTTTGAATAGGTATCAATGTATATTTCAGCAGTTCACCACCATGATCTTGCTCCAGTTTTATGATATCCTGATGTTTTTCCTGCATTTTTCGAATAGCTGGTGCCAGGTCTTTTGGATTAACGCCAGCATCTAGTTTTACACAACTGTAATACCGGTCGTTACCCAACCAATTGGTTGATCCATCCCAATCAAAAAACTGAGCAATCGACGACATTGATATTAACACATCGTACTTGTAATTACTGTTTTCAGGAAGAGCTTCAAACACGCCGGCAACTGTTAGTTGAACTCCCGGATATTTTCTAAACTCAATTACTTTACCAACCGCATCATCCCCCATCGAAGCCGCAATTTTACTTGAGATAATACAGTTCGAAGGTTTTAGCATCGCTTCCTTAGCATTACCTACCAACATATTGCGGGGAATAACATCGTACACATATTCGTCGGCCAGCACACACCGCCCTTTGTAACTTTTCTGATCGGCAGTATAAAAAATCAGGTTGCCAATCGAATTTAATCGTGTTGCCACTTCCACTCCTGGCACTTCATCCTTCATTCCCGGGGCAATTGCTCCACTGGTACGATCCCATACATCCATTTCAGCATTATCATCCGACAGTCTGGCATTGGATTGAACAACATAAACTCTACTAGCTTCGGGATAAAAACTATCGAAACTGTAATAATAAAAAACCTCAGAGAGCATTAATATCCCAAAAGCTAAACCGGCAGCTAATGAGATAATGCGAGTAATAGAGTGTTGCTGTTTTTGAAACAGATTTCGGAAGGCTATTTTTAATAGATACATATTATAGTTGTGAGTTCGTTGTTCGAGTTTAGTTTAAAATTACCACTTCATTATCGCCAAAAACTTCGTATCCCGAGGTAATCACTTCCTCGCCGGGTTGCAATCCATCCAATACTTCGAAGTATTTTGGATTCTGACGCCCAATGGTAATGGCTCGTTTATAAGCTGCCGTACGATCTTTATTCAACACAAATACCCACTGGCCACCTGTACTCTGAAAAAAGCTTCCGCGTGGAAGTAAAATAGCCTGAACAGGATCGCCTAACTGTAATTTAACGTAGCTGGTTTGCCCAATGCGCAAGGCTTTTTGCATGGTTTCGTCAAAGGTCAGATCCACTTCAAACTTACCTTCAACCACCTCGGCATATACTTTAGTTAGTTCTGCCTCAATATCGCCCGATGGAAACTGGCAACTTCCTTTCAATCCTTTATGAATGCGCGAAATATAGTGTTCGTCAACTTTGGCTTTTAGTTTAAAATCGTCGAGTACATTTACTTTTCCAACCCGCGTTCCATAATTGATCACCTGACCTTCTTCGAGATTTAAAGCAGCCAACTGGCCTGTTACCGGAGCTTTGATGGTGAGGTTATCCAATCGCTGACGAATAATGTCTTGATTTTCTTCCATACGCTCTGCAGAACTCTCCAATGTTTCAATTTGTATTTTTCGATAGATCGAATCGCGTTTAAAACTCTCTTTCAATAAAGTCATCTGACGTTCCGAAGCTTCAAAATCAGTCTTATCTTTTAAATATTCATCTTCTGATATTAATCCTTCGGCAAAGAAGTTTTTTGAATTGGTATACTTACGTTTCTGAAGAAATAAGTCGCCACCCAGCTTAACAATCTGGTTTTGCAATTCCATGGCATTCATTTCCATTTGCAAACGGGCAGTACGCAACTCGTTGATGGCACGTGCCACATTGGCTTCATTATTCGAAATCTCTAATATCAGGTTGGTATTACTCAAGCGGGCAATAGGATCACCCTTTTCAACCATTTTACCTTCTTCGAGCAAAATCGACTCAACTCGCCCCCCTTCAATGGCATCCAGATAAATGGTTTTAATGGGTTCAACAGTAGCTGTCACACTTATATAATCCTGAAAATCGCCTTGTTCAACTGATGAAATAGTTATACGATCACTTTCCATCTTCACACTACTTCTATGATCGGCAAAAGCAATAAAATAGATACAACACATTAAGAAAATGGCTACTCCGGTAATCCATTTTAAATTTTTCTTCCACCAAGGCTTTTGTTCGAGTTGTCTGTCCATTGTTCATTCGTATTTGAAAATAACATGCCAAACCTCGTGCCTTTATCTTAATTCACTGATATAATGCAAACTAATACCAATTACTATTTATCTTGTGTTGGATTTTCCAACACCTATGTATGTAATTCCAACAATAATGAAGTATTTTGTAAAAATTAGATAGTAAGTTAAACAGGCAAAAGGCAGAAATTTTGCTTTCAATCATTAAATAAAAAGCCCCCGCGGCTAGAGCGGTGAAAAAATAAAGATTGCTATGGTACAATAATAACTAAATATTAATTGGAATATTTACAGCATTTTGCTTTTTCTAATCAATCCGGTTATTCTTTAATACAGATTAAATATGCCTAAAAAAGAAGGAAGTATATTAATTGTTGATGATAATAAAGACCTTTTATTAGCCCTCAAACTATATTTAAATCCTCATTTCGAGAAAATCGTTACCGAGCATAATCCTAATCGGATTAAGGAACATTTATCGAAACATGCCTTCGACATTGTTTTGCTTGATATGAATTTTAAGACGGGCATCAACAATGGTAACGAGGGCCTTTTTTGGATGAATGAAATCAAACAAGCCGATTCTGAGATGGCTGTAGTATTTATTACCGGATACAGCGATGTTGAATTAGCTGTAAGAACCATCAAAAAAGGAGCTGCGGATTTTATCGAAAAATCATGGGATGAGCGTAAGATTCTGTCAACTCTTTTATCGGTTTATCAACTGCAGAAATCCAAGAAATCAATCACTCAGCTAAAGAAAAAGCAACAACATCTGAAAGAATGCATCAACGATCAGCAAGATGTTTTTATGGGTAACTCTGAAGCTATTCAACAAATTACTAAGGTTGTTCAGAAAGTAGCTCCAACAGATGTGAATGTATTGATATTAGGCGAAAACGGTACAGGAAAAGAAGTGATGGCCCGCCATATTCATCATCTTTCTGATAGACGTGACGAGATATTTGTTGCAGTTGATTTGGGCGCCATTCATGAGAACCTTTTTGAGAGTGAGCTATTCGGGCATAAAAAAGGAGCTTTTACCGATGCTAAAGAAGATAGAACAGGACGGTTTGAACTGGCTTCGGGCGGTACACTTTTCCTCGACGAGATTGGTAACTTATCATTAGCGGCACAAGCCAAGCTATTGGCTGCTTTGCAAAACAGAGAAATCACTCCTGTTGGAGGAACTCATCCCATCAAAGTTGATATCCGATTGATTTGTGCTACCAATATGCCGCTTGAAAAGATGGTTGCCGAAGGTAGTTTTCGCGAAGATTTGCTTTATCGCATCAACACTATTTCGGTTGAACTGCCTTCATTACGGAACAGAAAAGAAGACATTCCCGGACTGGCACATTTCTTTTTGAATAAGCAGTCGGACAAATACAAAAAAGGCAAAATGAGTTTTACTGCTGATGCCATTGAACTAATGCAGGATCAGGCCTGGCCGGGAAATATCCGTGAGTTACAGCATATAATTGAGAAAGCTGTTATTTTAGCTGATGATACCACCATCGATAAAGATGATCTTTTCTTAAGTGTCAATAACAATAAAGCACTAGACGAAAACCATTTTAACCTCATCGACCATGAAAAATTGCTAATTGAAAAAGCCATTAGAAACTGCAAAGGCAATATGAGTAAGGCTGCCAAAAAACTAGGCATTAATCGTTCAACATTGTACGATAAAATTAAGAAATATGACCTTTAGGCATTTTACATTCTCGGTTATAATTCAGTCGGTTTTGCTGGCATGCACACCTGTATTGATCTATGTGCTTACTTCCACCGAAATATTTCCAACAATTGGCTATTTACTGGCCATCATATACGTTCTGCAAATATGGAAACTGATTACAACCGTTCGAAAGACCAATCGCGAGCTGTCACATTTTATCGAATCGTTTGGTTTTGGCGACACTACTATCAGCTTTAAAACAACTGATAAGGATGCTTCGTTTCAGGACTTATTCCAATCGTTTAATAAGGTAGTAGCTGTGTTTCGTCAGCTAAAAATGGATAAGGAAAAAGAATATCTGTTCTTCGAAAATGCTTTACAAAACATTGATGTGGCGGTAATGGTAGCCAATCAACGCGGCGATGTGCTAATGAGCAACAAAGCCCTGCTCAAGCTTTTTAATTTTGAATATATCCATCGCATTGATAAGTTGAATCAGTTCAAAAATAACCTTTCGGGCGAACTGCTCCAACTTAAACCCGACGATCAGCAACTGATTGAATTTGTTGTTAACAATCAAATCAGGCAGGTAACGGTTACCTCGGTAATGATGATGCAGGATCAAACCGAATTGCGTTTGTTTGCTTTTCGCGATATTCACCGCGAAATTCAGCAAAAAGAGATGGAAAGCTGGCAAAAATTGATTCGTGTTTTAACCCATGAGGTAATGAATTCCTTAAGTCCTGTTAATATTTTATCGGCAAGCTTAAAGCAGCGTTTGGATGATTTAAACACTTGCTCCGATGAAGAAAAAACCGACTGGTTCGAAGCGCTGGATGTAATTCACTCGCGTAGTAAAGGACTTACCCGTTTTGTTGAAAATTACCGAAGCATTGCCGGACTGCATTCAGCAAAAATTACATCTACACAAATCTGCCTGTTATTGCATCGGGTTGAAGTACTTTTTCATTCCCAAATAATGGAACGAGGATTAACCATTGAAACCATCTGCAGCGATGATTTACAATTTAACCTCGACGAGAAACTGATAGAACAGGTTATAATCAACCTTTTCAAAAATAGTCTTGAAGCAGTAGATGACCAAACCGGTATAATTCAATTAAAAGTAGAAAAGAATAACCGCCAACTACTCATCAGTATTGAAGATAATGGAGTGGGTATTCCGCAAAGTGAAATTGATAAGGTTTGTATTCCGTTTTATACTACCCGCGAGAATGGTAATGGCATTGGCTTAGCTCTAACACAACAGGTGATGCGCCTACACAATGGTGAAATAAAGATTCAATCCAATCAGGGAGAAGGAACAAAGATTAGTTTGCATTTTTAGGTATTAGAGATTAGAAGCTAGAAATTAGTTTCAATTCAACTCCATTGTATTCTATCCCATTAATTTGCAAGCCTAAAACATGTTTATGCGGCAACTCTTTTTGCTCTAAATAAGAACAGACCTAAAGAAGCAAGCCCAACAAAACTTCCAATCCATAATCCAATGCTGGTATCAATGGCCATTCCGCCATTTTTAAAAGGAGCTACTAGTAGATACGAGCTGCAGATAGTGGTCATAAAGGTTGCCGGAACCGACATCAACCAGTGCCATTTGCCCACTTTGGCAAAATACATAGCACCCGTCCATAAAATCACAACCGCTAATATCTGGTTAGAAATACCCACATACTTCCAGATAGTATCAAAGTCGAATTGAGTTAAAAGATATCCGATCACAAACAAGGGAATACTTATAACCAATCGCTTAGAGATCTTTGCCTGATCGTAATTAAACACATCGGCAATAGTTAAGCGTGCACTTCTGAAAGCAGTATCACCGGTGGTTATCGGACAAGCAATCACACCGATAATAGCAAATATGGCGCCCACAGCTCCCAACCAAGCCACACTTATTTCGTTAACCACCCACGCTGCATTATGCGCTTTGGGTACCATGGCTTCATTTAAACCTTCAGGGCCTCCAAAAAATGTCATTCCTGCTGTAGCCCAAATCATGGCCACTATTCCTTCGGCAATCATGGCTCCATAAAAAACATACCGACCATGACTCTCTTTTTTGATGGTTCGGGCCATTAAAGGTGCTTGGGTAGAATGAAAACCACTGATGGCCCCACATGAAATGACAATAAACATCATGGGAAACAAAATATTTTCGGTAGGATTGGAATGGAAGTTAGCAAAGCTTTGTGTTGATAATTCGGGTAAATGAAGAGATCCGCTAAAACCACCCCAAAACATCGCTCCGCCAATTGCCAAAGCCATAATTAAAAGGGTAGCACCAAAGATTGGATAAATTCGTCCTATGATTTTATTGATAGGTAATAAAGTGGCGATTAAATAATATCCAAAAATGATGTATAGCCAAATTTCTTTCCCTCCTTTGGTAAAGGTCGACAACAACCCTGCAGGCCCGGTAACAAAGGCCACTCCCACAAATATGAGAAGTACAACAGTAAATATTCGTAAGAAGTTTTGAAATCCTTTCCCCAAATATTTACCGACAATTTCGGGGATACTGGCACCTCCGTTTCTAATGGACAACATACCTGACATGTAGTCGTGAACTGATCCCATAAAAATACATCCCAACACAATCCACACATAGGCCATGGGTCCGTATTTGGCACCCATAATAGCACCAAAGATTGGACCCAATCCGGCAATATTTAAAAATTGAATGGTAAACACTTTCCAGGTTGGCATGGGCGAAAAATCAACACCATCGGGCTTATCGATAGCCGGTGTTTTACGGTTATCATCAGCTCCAAAGAAACGCTCAATAAATTTTCCGTAAATAATAAATCCTAGTATTAAAGCCAGAATAGCACCTATAAATGTCCACATGATCAACTAAATAAAGAACTACAAATCTAGTATTTTATAGATTTCAAGCAATCAAAAAACAAATACTTAATGAACACCTCGCTTTTATTTTAGAGTATCCAACATCTTACTTTCTTAAATATTAATAGCAATAAAGTCACCTCTTTGAATATGAAATTAAACTTCTGCCTAATAACTAATAAACTCACTAGAAACATATCCTGTTTTATCTGTGTTTCCTTATCTTCGTTTCTGAATGATTAAATACACATCGTCATTGTTGTATTAAACGAATCTGCGATTTGTTTTTCACTCAAGTTGCAAGAATCTTGGCTTCGCTTTTTTCAATTCATTTCTTGTCTTGATACAAGAAACGAAACAAAGAAAATCAAGGCTACATTGTTGATGAAACTTGTTTAATCGTTGAATTTAAGTGCGGCCGGGTGATCTTCGAACAAGTTCTCAGCTTCCCGGTCTTACTAAAACTTCAACTTCTTAACAACTCTCATCCTCAATGAGGCCATTCTAGTACAACAAGACTAATATCAAATAAACATGCGCACCGTAATTTTACTGATTCTGATTCTTATTCCCATTCATATTTCGGCTGAAAACCTTGCCGATTTTCTATTGCCACAACCCAAAGAAATAAAGATTAAGGAAGGAAAACTTACTATCAAGAATGGAGACATCACCATTCATAATCCCAAATTTATTGGGCCAACCTTGCTACTTCAAAATAAACTGATTGAATCGGGTATTAGTGCTCAACTAAAAAGCTTTGCGTTGTATGAACCTACTAATATTCTTCAATTCAAAGATGATAATAGCATTTGCGGTCAAGGATACCACCTATCGATTAAACCTGATGGTATAGTCATACAATCCAGCTCTGAATCAGGCTTCTATTATGCATTGCTCACCTTAAATCAAATTGGTGATTATGCCAAAGCAATAGGTTATTGGCCATGCGTTGAAATAAAGGATGAACCAGATTTTCAACGTCGCGGACTCATGATTGATATCAGTCGAGATAAAGTGCCTACCATGCATACTTTGATGTCTTTAATCGATCAACTTGCTGGTTGGAAGATAAACGAAATACAATTGTACACCGAGCACACCTTTGCTTACAAGAATCATGAACTGGTGTGGAAAGATGCCAGCCCAATGACGCCTGAACAGATTCATCAACTGGATAAATTCTGTAAAGAGCGTTTCATTGACTTAGTGCCTAATCAAAACTCATTCGGCCATATGAACCGTTGGCTGAAACATCCCAAATATACTCATTTGGCAGAACTGGAAAAACCCGGCAAAACCATTTGGGGAATGCGCTCGAAAAACACTTTGAGCCCGATGGAAGACGGTTCGTTAAAATTAATGAGAGAATTGTATGCAGAGCTATTGCCCAATTTCAGCAGTCAGTATTTTAATGTTGGTTGCGACGAAACTGTTGAACTAGGTGTTGGTAAATCAAAACAGCTATGTAAGAAAATTGGCAAAGGACAAGTATATCTGAATTATCTTCTTGAATTAAAAAAAGAGGTTGATAAATATGGACGAACCACACAGTTTTGGGGTGATATCATTTTAAATCATCCCGAATTAATAAAATATTTACCCAAAGACATGGTGGCTTTAATTTGGGGATACGAAGCCAATCATCCATTTGATAAGCAATGTAAGAAATTTGAAGATGCTGGATTGGATTATTACGTATGCCCGGGAACCTCATCGTGGTTAAGTATTATTGGAAGAAACAAAAATGCTTTTGCCAATCTGTTAAATGCTGCCGAAAATGGTAAAAAGTATAATGCCAAAGGTTACCTGACAACCGACTGGGGCGATTATGGACACTGGCAGCCACTATCGGTTTCGTATCCATCGTTTGTTTATGGATCAGCCTTAAGCTGGAATGTTGCAGGTAGCAAAAACATGAATATTGCAAAGGCTACCTCGCGTTTTGCATTACAGGATGACTCGGGTTTTTCAGGTGAAGCATTGATTAATTTGGGCAATGCCTATTTAAAAAGTGGAGTCATTACCGACAACAGTAACGTATTTTATCAGATTCTACGCCGAAACAAGTATTCCATTAAAACTGATGGTAGACTTAAACGAATAAATGCCGCTCGTCTGATTGAAACAAAACAGTATATCAAAGATCAAATTGAACTCTTAAATCAAGCGAAAATCTCATCGTACGATGCTGCAATCATCAAACAGGAACTTCCCTTAGCATCAGACCTGGCCATTCATGCTTGTAATGTTGGTATTGCTAAAGCACAAACTAAAAGTGGTTATTTTAAAGATGTGCCCAATGAAAAGAAAGAAGAACTTAAACAAGAATTATCGAATATAATTGACCGCCATAAAAGGGTTTGGTTATTGCGGAACCGTGAAGGAGGACTGGATGATTCTGCGAATAAGATGAATTTGATCCTGAAATCGTATTAGAAAGATTGATCATATTATTTGACAACTTTACAGAACTGAATTAACTATTGACCAAAATCATGTATCATTTAATAATAATATTCGTACGCTTCTAATCATTTAAGTATTCTCAAGTTAATAGCTTGATTGCTTTTATAATTTTACTTATATTATTATAGCCTCACTTTTAATTTTAGAGGTAATATGAAATACTTTAAGGTACTTTGGACAAGTATACTCATTCTATCTTTCAATTGCATAACACCTTGTTATGTTAACGCTAGTAATGCCTCAAATTACAGATTCAATCATCTGAACAATAACGATGGGTTGTCTGACAATTCAATATTTACGATTTTTCAAGACAAAGATGGTTTCATTTGGTTAGGAACATCACACGGTTTAAACAGATACGATGGTTATTCAATAACTACCTTCATGGGCAACAATAAAAGTCCATATTCTTTATCTGAAAACAGAATTCAGGCTTTAACGCAAGATGATAAACAAAACCTTTGGATAGGAACTTCACAGGGGATTGATATACTGAACTTAAGAACAAAACAGATAGATAAACGAATCAATACTAAAACATACCCTAATTTGCCAGATAATAACATCCAGTTCTTACATATGGATTATAGGCATCGCATTTGGGTTGGAACTTCATTAGGTATTGTATTATATGATACATCAAAAGATACTGTTCAGCCTTTAATTCAAGAGAATTATCCTACATTGGATTTAAAAAACAATACTCCAAATTGCATTACCGAGGATAAAAACGGAAATATCTGGATGTCGTCTTCAAATGGCTTGTATCGTTACAACAACAATAATGAAATCTTGAGTCTTTTTAGATTTAAAGGAATTGAAAACGAGCATTTAAACAATATACAGACCATACATTTACAAGATAACCGCTTATGGATAGGAACGCATAGTGGAGAATTCTTTAGCATAAACACGAATTACCCGGTTCAACTCGAAAAGTCAGAAATTTTATCAATAGGTCCCAATGAAGAAATTCCTATCAATTGTATTTCAACTTTTGAGGACCAGGTTTGGATTGGGTCTGTTGGCCACGGCCTATTTATTCATAATCAAACAAATGCAATCACTAGTAGATATATATATGATATCAATAATGATGAATCAATAAGCTGGGATGTTATTCTTAGTTTATTTACCGATCAAAATGGATCGATGTGGATAGGTACTTATGGCAAAGGGTGTGATATATGGCATCCAACATTAAGAAAATTCAAAACCTATAAAAGCAGTTATGAAAATTCGATTGATTTTGAAAGCATTACCGCTATAACATGTGATTATAAGAATCGAATTTGGGTATCGGGGTATGGAAGAAAAAATAATCTTAATATTATTGATCAGTCGAAAAATGACATTACACGATTAAATGTTGTTCGAAACAAACATTTTAATGTCTTCGCAAGAGACCTGGAGTCTGATGGCAGGTTTATATGGGCCTGTCAAATGGAAGAAGACAAACAACTGCTAAAATTTGATGCTGAATCCATAAGGGTAGAAAAGATCATCACCTTAGCAAATGAAGATATTAAACCCATAGAACTAATTGATGACACCTTAAATCAAAAGCTATGGATCGGCACTTTCAATGGCATTACGTCATTCGATAAAAAGTCTAAAAAGATTGAGCATATTAATACCATTCAAGACCAACTAAATATTCCCAGAACCTTAAAAGTCTATTCAATTCTTCAAGAAGGAAAAGAAGTCCTTTGGCTTGGAACTGATAAAGGATTAATCAAATATAACCACATTCATCAAAAAGCCCAGATAGTACAAACAGAAGACCAAAGAGGTTACTATAGAGTGCTAGATATGGTTTGGTTAGATAACCATATTTGGCTGGCTTCGTCCATTGGTCTTCTTCGCTACAATACTAAAACAAACCACATTAAGTACATGGGAGATAATGATAAGCTATTATCAACCCTTACTTTAAGCATCATTCATGATTTAGTAGGTAATTTATGGATTGGCAGTAACCTGGGTATAATTAAGTTTAATCCAACAACAAAAAAAACCACTTTATACACCAAAGATGACGGGTTACAAAGTAATGATTTCTCTCAAGGGGTCAAGTACCTAGATTCAAAAGGTAATCTTTATTTTGGTGGAACAGATGGATTCAATAAAATAAATCCAACCGAATTAATTTCTAACACATTACCTCCTCCTGTGAAAATCACTAAACTTCTTATTCAGAATAAAGAAGTTATTTATGATCCTTTATCAGACAAACCTCAAAAGATTGAGAAAGCAATTGAATATTGCGATAAAGTGGAAATCAAACACTCTGATAATGTTGTTTCATTTGAGTTTTCAGCATTAAATTATATTCAAAGCGATAAGAATCAATATTTCTATAAGCTGGATGGTTTTGAGAAAAACTGGAATAATTCAGGTAACAGACGGTATGTTACTTATACCAATTTGCCACCAGGAACATTTAAGCTAAGAGTAAAAGCTTCGAATAACGATGGGGTGTGGAATGAAAAAGGCGCTGAATTAACTCTCGTTATCAATCCTCCGGTATATAAAACCTGGTGGTTTAGACTGTTATTTATTTCATTTTTAGTTTCTTTATTTATATTCTTCTACTATCTGCGGATTCGTTTATTGAAGAAAGAAGAGGAAAGGCTGAAGCGACAAGTTAAAGAAAGAACCTCATCTTTGCATCAGGCAAATAAAAAGCTGGAAGAGCAAAAAGAAGAAATTACCGCACAAAAAGAGCTTTTAGAACAAAAAAATGAAGAAATAATCACCCAAAACGAAACCTTGGAAGATCATCGTAATCATTTAGAAGAGCTGGTTTCGGTACGAACTAAGGAACTTGAAATAGCCAAAGACAAAGCGGAAGAATCTGATAAACTAAAAACAGCCTTTCTGGCCAATATGAGTCATGAAATTCGAACTCCAATGAATGCCATTATTGGCTTTTCTACCCTTTTACGTCAAGTGGGTTTTTCTGAAGATGATAAAAATAGTTTTATCGATCAGATTCAAACCAATGGAGAAAGTCTTTTGCACCTTATAGATGACATTATTGATCTGGCTAAAATTGAAGCAGGACAATTAAACCTGATATATAAAGAGTTTAATGTCAATGATGTATTACTCGATTTGCTTAATACCTTTCAACACGAAAAATTGAGGTTAAATAAAGCTGACCTTGATTTACGTCTGGTAAATGAATCTTCACCTGATCTGATACTAAACAGTGATCCATATCGACTAAAACAGGTTCTTACCAATCTGCTTAGCAATGCTGTAAAATATACCGATAAAGGAAAAATAGAATTTGGGTATCATAAATACGACGAACTGATTGAATTTTATGTGTCAGACACCGGAATAGGGATAGAACCCAAAAATTTCTCAGCTATTTTTAATCGATTCAATAAAGCTGCCGAGGAAAAAGGTCAGTTGTATAGTGGCACTGGCCTTGGACTGGCTATTTCAAAACAAATTATCGATAATCTGGGTGGTGACATGAGTGTTGAATCAATAGTAGGTAAAGGTTCAAGGTTTAGTTTTACCTTGCCTTTGTAAATAACTATTTAAGTACTTCAATTCGATCAAAGTTTTATATTGAACAAAGGTCCATCATTTTCTATTTAAGTATAATTGCATCAAGCTTAATGGTTGCACATGAAAATGTTTATCTTTGATCTCCTAACTTTGAAGCAATTTGATTCGACAAATAATACTTATACTGCTTTTAATTTTACCTTTCTTTTCTTATTCGCAAGAAAATCTGAAAATAAAAAAGGTGAAATTCAAAGGTAATTCGGCGTTCAATAATCTTAAACTTAAAGAACAAATAAGTTTAGAACCCACTTCTTTTTTTAAAGAAAAAATATTGAAAAAGGATGCCTCTTATTACTCAAAAAATATTTACGAAGATGATGTACAACGACTGATAAGGTTTTATCAGCACGAAGGATACCTTAACGTTCAGTTTGCCCCCCCCTCTTTTGAAATCACAAAAAAAAATAAGGTTATTCTAACCTTTAACATCAATGAAAAAGCTCCAATCATAGTTAAATCAATCGATTATCTAGTAGATTCTACCAAACAGTTATCGCAAGCTCTACCCCGCAAAGAACTTAGGAACATTCGACTTCAGTCAAATTTACGCGAAGAAAATATTTTCAAGGATGAATGGTGCCTGCAAGATCAGCAGCTCATCATCAATCAATTTAATGATATAGGTTATGCCTTTGCAAATGCTGACTTTGATATTTCGGTTGATACCACATCCAACTCCGCTGATATATTATGGCTGGTTGACAAAGGCACCTTAACGCATTTTGGCAAAACTACAATAACAGGTAATAACAGAGTCTCGGAAAAAAACATAAGAAAACAACTCATTTTTGAGGAAGGTGATGTATGGTCGAAGAGTGATATTGACTTAACACAGAAACGTATTTTTAATTTAGGTATGTTTCGGGTAAGCTCTTTAAAAACCTCCCCTTTGAAAGAAGAGAGAGACACCTTACCCATTCAGGTAATTTTAAAAGAGGCCCCAAAATACACAACTCGTTTTGGTGTTGGTTACGGTCGTGAGGATAAATTCAGAGTATTTGGAGAAGTACAACGCTTAGGTTTTATTACAGACATAGGCAGACTAAACGTTAGTGCTAAACACTCAGCGTTGGAACCTTATAATTTCGATTTAAAATTTACACAACCTGCTATTCTTTTTCCCATTAATTCAATAATTATTAATCCATATATTCAAAAACAAAACGAACCAGGATATAGTGTAGAAAAAGAAGGTTTCAATTTTACTTTTCTCCAAAACTTCTCAGATAATTTCAATTCTAATATTAACTTCTTTTTTGAGGATGTAACATTAGATACAACAAACATATCGTCATACGACCCCAGCCAGTTGCCTGAATCTGTTTATTTAAAATCAGGTATTTCGGTTGGTTTTAGCTTTTTCAATGGCGAACCTAAATTAAACCCAATCAATGGACACTCCATTGCTATTAACATTAAAACCAATGGATTGTATATTACCCGTGACATGCCTTTTTATCGAAGCTTATTGGAATACAAAAGATACTGGGGCTTGAACTATGGTCTTACTTTAGCGTTTAAAGGCAAACTGGGAACAGCAAAAGCCACAGACGGATCTGATATAGTACCGGCAGAAGAACGATTCTACGCTGGTGGTGCTCACTCCGTCAGAGGTTGGTCAAGAGCTAACTTAGGACCTAAAAATGCCAATGGCACACCTATTGGTGGTAAGAGTTTATTAGAAGGTAGTTTTGAGGCACGTGTTAATATAACTCCAAAACTAATTATTGCAACTTTTATTGATGCAGGTAATGTATGGGAACCATCATTTCATTACAGACTAAATGATTTGGGGTATGCATCGGGTTTGGGAATAAGATATGATACTCCAATTGGTCCGGCTGGAATTGATTTTGCTCGACCCATTTTTAACGCTGAGAAAAGGTGGCAGATTCATTTTAATATTGGTCATCCATTTTAATATATGATAAAAAAGAGCATTAAATATTTACTGTATGCGGTGGCATTATTGTTGTCTCTGCTTGTATTATTGGTGCTTTTTACTCAAACCCCCTGGTTTGATAAGATTGTAAAAAAACAAGCCATTCAAATAATCAACAACCAATTAAACGCATCCGTATCGATTGAGGAATTAAACAGCAACTATTATGATTTTATTAATTTATTAGGGGTTGAGCTTCGACAAGAAACAGATAGTACCTTAATTACTCAGGTTGATTCAATAAATCTGCAGTTCAATCTTTGGGCTCTATTCAATAAAACAATCGATATAAATTCAGTTAATATCATTGGCTTAAACGGACACTTTGAGCAAGATGAAAATGGTAAATGGAAAGTTGCTGATATTATACCTGCTTCATCCGATACAACTAAATCATCCACTCCATTTTCTTTTACCTTACAGATTGATGCAATTCATCTGATGAATTGGAATCTTACAACTGCTTCATCGATAAAACTCATTCCTGATAGTATACAAAATCTTAACCTGAATGCTTCATTACTATACCAACAAAATATGTTGGATATTCAACTTCAGCAACTGGAATTAACATCATCAAAACCTGACCTATCTGTTAAAAGCATAAAAGGTCATTATAAACAGACGGGTTCATTATTAAGTTTCGACAGTTTATGGATAGAAACCTCGGGTTCGTTATTTGAGGCAAAAGGTAGTTATGATTCAATAAATAACAGTAGTGCTCAATTCATTGCCAATCCAATCAATAACGATGAATTAAAGATATTTGTTCCTTCGGTACAAGTTCCTTCATCTCCTGATGCTGACATTGATTATCTGACTCAAAATGATACAACTTACCTGATTGTTGATTTATCTATTAACAGGGAAAAAATACAATTACAATCACAACTTCTGAATCTGGAAGATTTCTCAAAGCAAAGAACGAATCATATCCCTTTTAATGCAAATATTACTTTTGACAATGTACATCCAGAGAACTGGTGGTTAATGAATAAAACCAATGGCACTTTAAACGGAGCCATTAACCTTAAAGGCTCCCATCTTTTCGACTATAAAACATGGAATAAAATAGACGGAGATCTGACAGGATCAAGCTATTTAGACCATCATTTTCAGATTTTCAAATTTAATGCCCGGCAAAATAACGACAGCATCCAATCCGATTTAATTGCCCAGTCATACTTAGGTAAAGCTGAGGGCAGCATTGAATTGAACAACTATACTACCCATCCATCATACAGAGCTCTCTTAAGAATTGACAGTTTACTCTTAAACAAAATTATATCTGAAGATGCAGGAATAGCAAATGGTTACCTTTCTCTTGAAGGTCGCAACTTCAACATAGATAGCATTGATGCACAAAGTATAATAAGAGTTTATCCAAGCACAATCTATAATATCCCCATTGATTCTGCCAACATTAAGGCCGAACTGAGAAACAATCATCTGGAAATATCACATAGTGAGATATTTGTTCCGAACGGTACGGTTGATGCCGTTGGAGATTTTCAATTAACGTCAAAGCTATTAAATGCCGAAGTTGATTTTTCGTTTGACTCATTGCATTTTATACAACACTTCAACATACCTGAATTAATGTTTGATGAGGCTACAGGACAAATCTCTATTACCGGTAGTGTTGACTCTTTACAATCCAATGGTCAAATCCAGGTGTCGGAATTAAATGGTTTTTCAATATCAAGCAATAGAGTCAATGCTCTTTTTGATGCTCAATTTATTCAAAAACAAATTCAGGCTAATACATCCTTTCAAATACAATCTTTGAAAAACAGTAATATATTGGCAGATTCAATTTATGGAGATCTTAACTATCGTCAAGACAACCTATTAGCAGAGATCTTTGCAATAAAAGATAGCACAGATGCCAAAATTAAAACACAAATACATCTGACTGACACGATAGGAGTTAACCTAAATGAGGTTCGTATTAACACTCCAAAGGTTCGTTATTACACAACTGACACTTTTAACTTTATTCAATACTACAAAAACGAGATTACAATCAAGGATCTGGCTTTAAAAGATGAATTATCACCGCAGTTTGCGGTACGAGCACAAGGATCTTTCGGCGCCAATAAACCAGAAGATTTCCATTTACAGATTGATAATTTTGACCTGAATTCCATCAATCGATATAATCTAATTGATGAACAATTAGGTGGTATATTCTCAATTGATCTGAACCTAACAGGCGAACCACAAAATCCGGAATTAAAATCTTATTTTGACATTAAAAACGGACAATATGATAAAATTCAATTACCTTATATCAAAGGAGACCTTGGATTAAAGAATGATACTTTAGAAAGCAATATTTTCAATCCCCAGCAGAAGAATGTCTTTAAGCTAAGCTTTTTAACACCTGTTACAGCAAAATTCGACACTACAGGTTTCAACTTCGCAATGAGCGACTATTTTGAGGCTTTCCTTCAACTGGACTCGCTCAACATTGCCACCCAAACAGAAAATATAGCCCACATGGATGCCCAGGGAAGAATTGAGGCAAATATTCAGGCTAAGGGATCATATAATAAACCTCTTTTTTATGGCGACTTTAGTTTAATTGATGGGGGTTATAGTAATCCTAGCATAGGTATTGACTACAGAAATGCACAAATAGCCTTAAATTTTGATAGCAACCAGGTTGCTATTGATACGTTTATTGTAAAACGAGATAAAGGATATTTAACCATTACAGGTGAGGCCAGTTTTGATACAAGCTTTGTGAGTGGTCACATTCATAGCTCCACCCTCGAAGCTGATGCCAAGGACTTTTACGTAATAAAACATCGCGACTATTCGGCACTTATTGATGCCAAAAGCTTTTATCAAGACATTAATGATACCGCCAAGTTTGGAGGTCAGATAAAGGTACTCCGATCTGAATTTTACCTTCCTGCCTTCACCGAGACCGAAGAAAATAACACAGCTCGAGAAGTACCTTTATTGGTACAGGCTACCAGTTCTGTTGATTCGGTTACCAATTCAACCAGACAAATTAAATTAAAAAAGAAAGATGAAGAGGAATCTTCGCTATTCATTAAAAATCTGCAGGGGCGATTAGAACTGGAGATACCTCGCAACACCTGGCTTAGAAGCGAAGACATGAGTATTGAAATATGGGGAGATCTTGAGATAGAAAAAAGTAATCCGTATTTTGAATTATATGGTGAGGTTGGTATCAACCGGGGACACTATATTTTATATGGAAAAAAGCTCGTCATTAACGAAGGACAGTTGACCTTTCAAGGTGGAGAAAAAATCGATCCGATCCTTGATTTTCAGGCAACATACACCTATCGGGGTCCGGATAAAGAAAAAAGAAACCTGAAACTATTAGTTAGTGAGAAACTGTCTGAACCATCTATCGCATTTACTCTTGACGGTGTCTCAATTCCTGAAGGCGATGCTGTTAGTATTTTGATCTTTGGAAAAACAATGGATGAATTATCTTATTCAGGTCAGAATGGAATTGCCGGCTCTATTGGTACCGACATGTTGGCCAAAGCTGTAACTTCACAGCTGAGTAAAACATTAGGAACCCGTTTTAATCTTGACATGATTGAGGTAACAGCAACAGAGAACTGGCAAAGTGCTGCTTTTGTAGTGGGTAAATATGTCACCAACGATCTGTTTGTCATCTATCAGCGAGGCTTCGGAGAGACAGACGGTGATGAGATCACACCCGAGATGATCATACTTGAATATGAATTAAATAGAATTTTATTTGTGAGATTACAGAGCGGGAGTTCCAAAGAATCAGGTTTTGATGTAATTTTGAAGTTCGAATCTAAAAACGATTAAGGTGATGATTAATTTGCGCGAATTAAAAACCAAGCACAATGCCATTTGTAAAAAACTAGCTTCGAAACGTATTAAGGATAGCCTTGATATGATTGAAGAACTGGTTAAAGATGCACATGACGGTGACTTAATTGATACTCACTATAATCTGGAATTTACCTATAAGAATATGCTGCGCTATACGGTTGAAGGAATTACAGACCCTGAGCGTCAGAAAATATACAACCACCTTGTAAAAGATGTTTACAGCCTAGCTGATCGGGCCTATAGTAAACTAATGTTAAAGTACTCCAACGATTTCATTTATGAATTACGCCGCAATAATGCAACAACTCAATTAAGCAGTTTACTGGAGGAATTTACTCAGCTTTGGAGCAATGTTGAATTACAGAAAATTGTTAATTCAGAAGCGGAAAATGATCAGGAAATACTACACATTAGCCTTAGGCTTTTTCAGTACTTATGGAGTTCGCCTGAATTAAAGGAATCTGACATCGAGAAACTTAGACAATTTTTCTCTAATGAAACATATCCTTGGCACATAAAAAGCCAGCTTGTTGGTGGCATCAACCTGGCCCTTTTGAATTCCTTTATTCCTGAATACATGGATCTATTAATGGATTTGGCCAATCATAAAAATGATGTTATCAGTTCCAGAGCAATTACCACTATAATTATTGCCTTTGCAAAATATGATGCCCGATTACCATTAAATCCGCAATTACATTCTCGTTTTTCGATGTTGGTTGAAGAAAAAAAATGGAATACGCTGATTCAAAGTATCATCATTCAATTAATTAGAACCAGAGAAACAGAACGAATTTCGCAGAAGTTACATGACGAGATTTTACCTGAGGTAGTAAAAATGCAACCCAAATTAAAAGATAAGCTTGATTTGGAGAACATGCTTAGTGAGAATCTAACTGATGATAAAAACCCGGAATGGGAAGATTTTTTCAAAGATTCGCCCAATCTCATCTCAAAAATGGAAGAATTAACCCAATGGCAAATGGAAGGGGCTGACGTTTTCTTATCTACTTTCAAACACCTGAAGCATTTTTCTTTTTTCAATTCTTTTGCCAATTGGTTATTGCCATTTTATCCAACCCATCCCGAAATAAAAAAAGCACTGGATGCTGAAAGTGATGTATTTAAAAGTTCATCGCTGCTCGACAATTTATCAGATTCAAGATTTTTATGCAACTCTGATAAATACTCTTTAATGCTGAGCATACCACATATGCCATCGATGCAAAAAGACTTAATGGGGCAAATGTTTTCGGCAGAAATAGAGCAGATGGCCGAAATCAATAAAGATGAAAAAGCATTAAAAGCACACCAAGGCAAATTAATTGCTTCTAATCAGTTTATTCAGGATTTATACCGATTAGTAAAAGTACATCCACAACGTCATCAACTGGAAGACATATTTGCCCAACGGATGGACTTCCATAATAAGTGGTTCTTTAAGACGTTATTGACCGATAACGCTTCGCTAAGAGAACTGGCTGAGTATTATTTCAAAAAAGAATATTACGATGAAGCCAATGATATTTTTACAACTATTTACGAGAAAGATAAAACAGCCGTTGATATCATTCAAAAAATTGGCTTTGGTTATCAGAAACTGAATCAATTCGATAAAGCGTTGAACAAGTACCTGCAGGCCGATTTAATTGGAGCCGAAAGTGTTTGGAATAAAAAGAAAATTGCTCTTTGCTACCGTCATCTGAAAAACCAGGAAAAAGCATTACAATACTACAAAGAAGCTGAAAATATTGATCCTGAAAATCTTCCAACACAAGCATCCATTGGAAACTGTTACCTTGAACTGGAACAATATGAGGAGGCCCTTAAATACTATTTCAAAGTAGAATATCTTGATCCGGGTAATCACAAAGTTGGAAGAGCCATTGGTTGGTGTTCTTTTGTTTTAGGCAAGTTTGATCAGGCTGAGAAGTATTACAACAAGTTATTGGTTGCAGAAACCAACAAACACGATTTAATTAATCTGGGTCATACCCTTTGGTGTAAAAAGCTCCGAAAAGAAGCATTAGCCAGTTATCAAAAAAGCATTAAGCAACCCAAACATTCATTTCAAGAGTTTTTAGAAACATTCCAGGAAGACATTCCTCATTTATTAAACCACGGCATCGAAAAGCAAGATATTCCTTTAATGTTGGATCAAATCCGATACTCATTAGAAGACTAGTATGGCAAAAAAGAAAATAACTCACGAATTATATAGTTACGGAATTTACGATCGGTGGGAACGTCAGTCAAAAGACCTTCCAAAACTACTGGAAATCACAGATCGTATACCTATTAAAGATGATATAGAATTTGGCTACGTACTTAAAATTAAAGGTGCCAAAGGCAAAAAATTAGAATTTAAAATTGATCACCCCCCCTTTAAAAATGACAAAGGAGAAACGGAACCACCATTTACAGGTGAATACTACATTAATTCTAATACGTATGAATTTTTTCTTGGTGATACTGTGTGGGAGCCATTTGAGAATAAAGCAGGTGAATGGAGGCTCTACACTTGGATGGATGGAAAGCTGATTGCAGAGAAAAGACTAATCCTTTACATGGATTAATTCATAAGCACCATTATCAAAAACATTACAAATCCTAATAACGCGGCGATCAATACTACTTCAATTATCGAATAGATGAAGATCTTCCGCTTCAATTTCAGAGTTAAATCACTTTCCTTTTTCATTCTTTTCGATTCTTTTTTGGTCATAATTTACTTACAAACATAGTCGGCATTTTCCTAATTTGCACGCGCTTTAACAGTTATTAACGTTAGATTGACATTTTTTAACCGGTATAGGTTTCGATTTGTATTTACAAAATATTATATACAAAAAAGGTCCCACTTAAGCAGAACCTTCTAAATAGATATGATTTTCAATATTATACATTAAAACGGAAGTGCATAATATCACCATCCTGCACAACATATTCTTTTCCTTCAATACTCATCTTTCCTTTTTCCTTACATGCTTGTTCCGATCCTAATGTTACAAAATCTTCATATTTAATAACCTCGGCTCGAATAAAACCTTTTTCAAAATCGGTATGTATCACACCTGCTGCCTGTGGGGCCACATATCCTTTATGAAAAGTCCATGCTCTAACTTCCTTAACCCCAGCTGTAAAATAAGTTTGTAACTCTAAAAGGTTATAAGCTGATCGAATTAATTTAGCAACACCAGATTCTTTCAATCCCATGTCTTCTAAAAACTCCTGACGCTCTTCAAAAGTTTCCAGCTCAGCAATCTCCGATTCTGTTTTGGCAGCAATCATCAATATTTCAGCATTCTCATCTTTTACGGCCTCCTTTACTGCTTCAACGTGCTCATTCCCGTCAATTACCGAATCTTCATCCACATTACACACATACATTACTGGTTTATTTGTCAGTAAGTATAAGTCTTTAGTAACTTTTTCTTCGTGCTCGGTTAACTCAATTGTGCGAGCCGACTTACCATTTTCTAATGCTTCTTTGTATTTGTAAAGAACCTCTACTAATTTTTTTGCATCCTGATCTTTAGAAGCCTTAGCAGCTTTTTCTGTTTTTTGCAGACGAGCATCTATGGTCTCCAAATCTTTAAATTGAAGCTCCATATCGATAATCTCCTTATCACGAACCGGATCAACCGATCCATCAACATGCGTAACATTATCATCATTGAAACAACGAAGTACGTGTATAATGGCATCTGTTTCACGAATATTGGCAAGGAACTTATTACCTAATCCTTCTCCTTTACTGGCTCCTTTTACCAAACCGGCAATATCTACAATCTCAACTGTTGTTGGTTGAACACGCTGAGGCTTTACTAACTCTTCCAACTTTACTAATCGTTCGTCGGGAACCGTAATAACACCCACATTGGGTTCAATTGTACAAAACGGAAAGTTTGCCGATTGAGCTTTTGCATTCGACAAGCAATTAAATAAGGTTGATTTACCCACATTTGGTAAACCCACTATTCCACACTGTAATGCCATATGATGAAATTTACTTTGCTAAAATTCAGCCGCAAAAGTACTGCAATTTTCATTAGGTAAAAAACCTGAGCTGTAGAAAAATAAAAAAGGAATGCCCTTAATTGTGAACATTCCTTAAAAATATTGGGATAATTTGTTTCTTATTTCTCTGCTGTATGAAATTCATCAAACCTTCCGTTTTGAAGGAAATCGACACTTTTTTGAATTTCTTTATACATGATTTTATCTTCCTCAACAAAAGTTACATACTCGCGATATTGCGCTAAGAAACTCTCGAGATATTCAGACGTTTTAGCCGGACGACGAAACTCCATTGCCTGCGATGCATTAAACAATTCCATTGCTAAAACACGTTCAACATTGTCGGCAATTTTTAATGCTTTAGTAGCAGCATTCCCTCCCATACTCACATGATCTTCCTGCTCATTGGAAGATGGAATACTGTCAACCGAAGATGGCGTTGCCATTTGCTTATTTAAACTAACAATTGATGCTGCCGAATATTGAGGAATCATAAAACCACTGTTCAAACCAGGATTGGCAACCAAAAATTCAGGCAATCCGCGTTCTCCAGAAATTAAACGATAGGTACGACGCTCAGAGATACTACCAATCTCACTCATGGCAATTCCTAAAAAGTCCATTGCCAAAGCCAAAGGCTCACCATGGAAGTTACCTCCTGAAATAATCATATCATCTTCAGGAAAAACAATCGGATTATCAGTTACCGAATTAATTTCCGTTAATACCACTCCAGCCACATAGTTGATCGCATCCTTAATGGCTCCATGCACCTGAGGCACACATCGGAATGAATACGGATCCTGAACATGTTTTTTATCGCGGGTAATTAACTCACTTCCTTCCAAAATAGCTTTAACATTTCGAGCTGTCTCCATCTGCCCCTTATGCGGACGAATAGTATGCAACTGCGGGAAGTAAGGTTCAATACGTCCGTCAAAAGCATCCAATGATAAAGCTGCTATGATATCAGCATACTTCGACAGACGGAAAGCCTTCAACAAAGTATACACAGCATGCGAACTCATAAACTGAGTTCCGTTTAATAAAGCCAAACCTTCTTTAGCCCCCAGTTTAATAGGTTGCCATCCTTTTTCATTTAAAACATCAATGGCCGGACGTGTTTCGCCATTGTAATGCACATCTCCTTCACCAATCAATGGCAAAAACAAGTGAGCTAAAGGAGCCAAATCACCTGATGCTCCCAATGATCCTTGTTCAAACACAATCGGATAAATATCATTATTAAAGAAATCGATCAAACGATTAACAGTAGCCAGTTGCACACCTGATTTACCCAGGCTTAAAGCATGAATCTTCAGAATCAGCATTAACTTCACCACATCGCGTGGCACTTCGCGACCAATACCACAGGCATGGCTCTTCACCAGATTCTCTTGCAATCGGCTCAAATCATCTTTGGAAATTGAGATGCTATGCAAGGCACCAAAACCAGTATTGATACCATAAACCGGTCCATCTTCTTTGGCTATTTTATCATCAAGATACTTTTTACAAGTCTGAATCAATTCAACTGATTCATCAGACAATTTTAAATGATATCCTTCGGAAAGAATGGTTTCGATTACTTCGAAAGTTAAAGGCTTGGTTGAAATTTGATATATTTTACTCATAAGTGAAATTACAATACAATGATATTAATGAATCGATAGATTTGCGTTGAAAATATTTATCGGTATTCAACATGCAATTTAAGAAGTACCTGAATCAAGGGCAACGAATATCGCCACCAAAAGAGCTAATAATCAGATTACTGTTTTTTAAAATTCTACCCATAAAAAAGCGGATAAAGTAAATAAATACCTTATCCGCAAAAGTATGTAATTTCGTTTTTAGATGCTGATGACTTTTATCAATTCGTCAACACCCAATTTGCTTTGTTCACCTGTTTCCATATTCTTCAAAGTCACTACACCTTCTTGTCGTTCTTCCTCGCCAGAAAGCACAACAAAAGGAATTTCTTTTTTGTTGGCATAGTTCATCTGCTTCTTCATTTTGGCATTATCTGGGAATAATTCAGCGTTAATCCCTGCCTTACGAATTTGCGAAAGGATACCTAAGGCATACAACTCATCCTCACCTCCAAAATTCACAAACATAGCACGTGTTTTGGCTCCATCGGCTTTAGGGAATAATTCCAACTGGTTCATTACATCGTAAATACGATCGGCACCAAAAGAAATACCTACACCCGAAACA
Source organism: Carboxylicivirga linearis (assembly GCF_018271995.1). GTDB lineage: Bacteria > Bacteroidota > Bacteroidia > Bacteroidales > Marinilabiliaceae > Carboxylicivirga > Carboxylicivirga linearis. The sequence continues at coordinate 666,165 of NZ_JAGUCO010000001.1, read as the reverse complement.
TCTTTCAAACCGAAAATTCCGGTTAAATCATCGTAACGACCACCACCGGTAATACTTCCAATAGCAACATCTTTAGATTTTACTTCAAAAATAGCACCTGTATAATAGTTCAATCCGCGAGCCAATGTCAGATCCAACTCCACTTCCAAATCAAGATTTAAAACATCCAGATAATTCAAAACAGTCTCTAACTCATCTACACCTTTCAATCCAACCTCAGAAGCAGCTAGTACTTCACGCAATTTGGCAACCTTTTCTCTATTGGTTCCGCTCAACATGATGATTGGCTGTATGGTTTGAATAGCTTCTTCGGATAATCCTTTTGAAGCCAACTCTTCGTTTACTTTTTCCAAACCAATTTTATCCAACTTATCAATGGCAACGGTAATATCAACAATTTTATCAGAAGCATTGATGATTTCGGCAATACCAGAAAGTACTTTACGGTTATTCAGTTTTAACACTACATTGATGTTTAAAAGCTGATAAACCTCATCAACAATCTGAATCAACTCCACTTCATTCAGCAAGGAATTACTTCCAACTACATCCACATCGCACTGAAAAAATTCGCGATAACGACCTTTTTGAGGACGATCGGCTCTCCAAACAGGTTGAATCTGATAACGCTTAAAAGGAAAAGAGATCTCATTTTGATGCTGAACAACGTAACGAGCAAAAGGAACCGTTAAATCATATCGAAGTCCTTTTTCGCTCAATTGAGTTATCACCTTATTCGAAGCTTTTTCGGCCAGCAATCCAGCATCGGCTTTTTTTAGATAATCTCCCGAATTCAATATTTTGAATAATAATTTATCTCCTTCTTCACCATATTTACCTAATAAGGTTGATAGATTTTCCATGGCAGGAGTTTCAATAGGTAAGTATCCATACTTCTGAAAAACAGATTTTACCGTATCGAAAATGTAGTTACGTTTCACCATCTCCACAGGCGAAAAATCCCTGGTACCTTTAGGTATACTTGGTTTCTGAGCCATATTCTTGTTTCGTTATTATCGTAATTTATTGAGCTGCAAAGATACTAAAGCTTATCGAAACTTAATATTTAAGCGGAAAAGGTATTTAGATTTTTTTGAAATCTTAATAATCCAGACAATATCAACTACCTACAATTAGGTATTTATTATGCATAAATATCCTAATATATTTGAGTTATGTTAATTATAAACCCATTTATTATGAACAAACTTTTTACCCTTCTCGCATTATTCGGTATGCTTTCAATTGCATATTCAGAAAACAATACCACCGCAGCATATGATGGTGGTGACGGAACAGAAAATGATCCTTTTCAGATTGCCTCACTTGATCAACTTAGAACACTTTCTGAAACAGTTGCTGACTGGGATAAGCATTTTATCTTAACTTCCAACATCGATGCCAGTGCTAGTTCGACATGGAACAGTAGCAATGGTTTCTCGCCCATTGGTAATAAAACAAACAACTTCACTGGTTCGCTGAACGGACGGAATCATACGATTAGCGGATTAACTTGCAATGTACAATATACCGATTACCGGGCTTTATTCGGTTATATTATAAATGCCTCAATCATTAATGTTGGAATGAAAGACTGCAATGTAAAAGGCAAAGAATATACAGCTACTCTGGTAGGATATGCCAACCAGTCAATTATTAGTAACTGTCATGCAACAGGTGGATTAGTACAGGGCGCAAACGGCAATACCGTAGCAGGATTAATTGGGATGGCAACCACATACAGCGAGGTTACCTATTGTTACACTAACCTGGAGATTCAGACAGGATACGGTTATACAGGTGGCTTAATGGGAAGTTTGGTAGGTAGTTCATCTATGAGGTACTGTTTCTCTTTTAACAGCATAAACAGCACAGGAGGCTATGGAGCAAAATCATTTGGCGGATTGGTTGCTCAGAACCAGACTTCCACTATTGAAGATTGTTACTCACATGCCTCTGTTCATGGTTATCAATGGGTAGCAGCCTTTGCAGGTAGAAATTACTCAAACGAAACCACTTTTGCATCTATCTCCAACTGTTATGCCACAGGTAATGTGAGCGGAACTTACACAACTGCCGGCTTTATTGGCTCCAACGAAGGAGCATCAACAGCAACGAATTGTTATTTTGATACCGAAACAACAGGCCAAACAAATGCAATAGCAATCGACGAAAATTCCCAGACAGCATCAGGTTATGAAACCTCAATGTTTTCCGATGCTGATAATTTTCCCGGGTGGGATTTTGATGAAATATGGGTGATTAAAACTGTGACTGAATATGATGCTAACCCACGACCATACCTCCAATGGCAATTTGGTTATAATTTAAACTTCGTAGCTGATGGAAACGGAAGCATAAATGGAGAAACAATTCAGATTGTGCAACGTGCCGATAACGCATCAACTGTTGAAGCTATACCTGATGCTTCAAGTGAATTTATAGAATGGCAAGCTGAAGACGGCACTTCATATTCAACCGAAAATCCACTTACCATTCAAAATGTAACATCCAACTTAAATCTTACAGCTGTATTTTCAATCACTACTAATATTGAAACATCCTCAGGTACAGGTACACTAATCTATCCAAACCCAACTAAAGGAGACCTGTTTATCAAAGCTGAAGGAATCAAAAATGTAGAATTAATGAATCTCAACGGATCGGTTATAAACATTTTCAACATTAGCGAGAACCAAGATCACATAAACCTATCAGACTATGGAAAAGGTCTATACATTGTAAGAGTGACAACTACAAAGGGATCGTTTTCTAAAAAAATAATTGTCGAATAGAATTAATAAGGATAGGGTTAAATAGCAACCGCGTTGCACTAACAAATTACGTCAACGCGGTTGCATTACTTCCTAATCAGCAACAACTTGAATACCCATTTATAAATCCTTACATTTGAATAAAAGGACAATCTATGAAACCAAAACCTCAAGATCACTTTATGTTTGTCCATTCTCTTAAATTAATTCCGTTTTACTCTTTAAGAATAACACTATCGTTTGTATTCCTTGCTTTTATCCCCTTATTTATTTATGCTAATAATGCCGAAATAGACAGTTTACAATCAAAACTCAAGAATTGTACAAACGACTATGATCTAGCCCAAACCAACCTACATCTATCAAAACTTTATGAGCGAATTGACTTAAATCTTGGGAAAAAACATGCTCTGGAAGCTTTACACTATCAATCAAACGATTCGATTCTTGCCGAAACATATAATCAGCTTGGACGCAATTATTTTTATCGAACGCAACTTGATTCAGCCATCTATTATTTTGAAAAAACAAAAGACCTACTAACGAATATTGGGAACACAGAGCGTGCTTCTATTGTAGATATTAGTTTGGGTGCTATTTATTTGCGACAAGGCAATTACAACCTGACTATTGAAATATTAACTGAAAGTGCTACGTATTTCGAAGAAGTAGAGGATGACCTGAATGCTGCCAAATGTTACAGCAATATTGCCAGCGCAATGGCAGAGCTTGGAAAATATGATAAGGCTATTGAATTTAGCAATAAAGCTTTGAGCATTTTCAAAACAAATAACCTGACTCAATATCAACTCATAACTTTACCGAATCTTGCTGCGCAATATTATAAAGTTGGCGATACGGTTACTGCCATTAAATATAATTTGGAAGCCGAAGAACTAGCTAAAAAGCAAGATAATACACGATCGCTTTCAATCATTTATAATAATTTGGGAAGTATTTACCTGGATAAAGATCCTGAAAAAGCTAAATACTATTTGAATAAAACCATTGCTTTAAAAAAGCAATTAAACTTGGTAACAGGCTTGGAAGTTACCCTAGGAAATCTGGGATATATTCATTTAAAAAATAAAGAATTCACGAAAGCCTTACACTATTACAATCAGGTAGCTGAGAAAGTAAATGGTACACAACTGGTTTTTGCTTACGACCAAATCGCAAAATGTTATAAAGGATTAAATCAATTTGCAAAAGCACTGAACTATGCCGAACTCTCAAGAACTCTCAACGATAGTTTAATGAATGCTCATGACCAGAAAGTATTCAATGAAATTCAAACCAAGTACGAAACTCAAAAAGCAAAACGCGAGCTGTCTGAACTTCAGGTAACCAATCTAGAGATTGACATAGCGCGAAACCGAAATCGTATTTTTTTGTTTATTGTACTTGCCTTGCTCATTGTTTCTTTGCTCTTTGGATACATCCACCAAATATGGACTAAACGCAAGCAGTTACTCATCAAACAGGAGTTTAAAATTAAAGAACAGGAAGTAGAACAAATTCTCAAAAGACAAGAACTTCAAGGTATTGATGCCATTATTGACGCACAGGAAAAAGAAAGGAGCCGAATTGCCAACGATCTTCATGATAATCTGGGAAGTAAAATTGCCACTCTTAAATTATACATCGAGGGTATAAAAGCCTTGCCTGATGAGAGTATTGACCAGATAAAACCCGAACTTGACCACCTGCAATCTTTATCTGAGGATACTTATCAGGAAATCAGAAAAATTGCGCACAACAAAAATACTAATGCATTAATTGCCAAGGGGCTGATCACTGCAACTCAAACAATTGCAAACCAGATTTCAGAAAGCAATCAATTGCAAATTGAAGTTATTAATGTAGATGTTGATGATAAAATAAATATTAATTCAACCATTGAAATTCAGCTCTTCAGAATAATTCAGGAACTACTAACGAACGTCATCAAGCATGCCAAAGCATCAGAATGCATTATTCAATTCTCTATCGACGAAAATCAGCTGGTTTTAATACTGGAAGATAACGGAACAGGATTCGATATTAAAGAAATAAAAATAGGATATGGTCTTACAAATATCGAAAAGCGGATTGATAAACTAAACGGTCAGTTTAATATTGACTCTGCTAAAAACAATGGAACTACAGTAATATTAAAGGTGCCTTTATGAGTATAAAAGTTATCATTGCCGACGATCATCAGTTATTTATAGATGGCATAAAATCGATACTAGCCCCTGTCAACAACATTACCGTTATTGCAGAAGCGTGCAATGGATTTGAATTAATAAAACATCTCGAAAATGGATTAACGCCGAATCTTATCATTACAGATATTAGAATGCCTGTTATAGATGGCGTCTCCGCTACCAGAGCTTTATCTAAAGATTTTCCTGAGATACCTATTCTAGCTTTGTCAATGTATGATCAGAGTGCTGATGTTATTGAAATGCTGGATGCAGGAGCAAAAGGCTATATTACTAAGAATGTCGAACGAAATGAGCTCCTGACTGCCATAAAAACTGTTATTCGCGGCGAATATTACTTTAGTAAAAAACTACCTTTAAACGTTGAAGATTGGAAGAAACAAAGAGTGAATGCTGAGCTTGGGAAGCTTACCAAACGCGAGAACGAAATACTTGAGCTAATTGCAAAAGGAAGAAGTACTCTGGAAATTGCCCAGCAACTAAAAATTAGCAAATTCACCATTGACACTCATCGCAAAAACATTCATAAAAAACTTGGTATTAAGTCTAATGCAGGTTTAGTTAATTACGCATTAAAAGAATCTGATCTAAAAAGTTCCTTTGACCAATAGTCCTCACAAATTTTATCTAAAATTTCAGATGCGTGTTTAAACCAATAAAAGTAATAACTGTTAGCAAATGGATATTATTGCTATCAAATTCATTTGTCGGATATGAAGCAATAATATAACAAACTTAAATTCTATAAAATGGAAACAACAGACAAAGTACTGGACGCAATGAAGAAAGCAGCCAAACCCTTAAAAGCAGGTGAAATTGCAGAACTAAGTGGATTAGACAAGAAAGAAGTAGACAAAGCCATGAAAACATTAAAAGAAGAAGAGAAAATAGTTTCGCCAAAGCGTTGTTTTTGGGAACCTAAATAAGACATATTAAGCTTTGAAAAAAACATGCTTACGTTTTTAAAAAACGTAACTATGATTTAAAAAAACGTGCTTATGTTTTGGTTAAAACATAAGCGCGTTTTTTTCTTCCATGCCTTACCAATAAAAACAGGCATTTTATAAAAGTAACTTTTTCAGTTTTTCGTTATAAGAAAGTGCATCCATATCACCCTCTTTGGGTGCCCAGGTTGCAAAGTTTTTATCATCTAACGGAAAATATGGTCCATCTTTTACCTCATAAACAACTGTATCCGCTTCTAAAGCTATAATAGAGTGAAATACACCGGCATCAATATCGTATCCATAATTTCCCAATGAATGGTCAAGAATAGCAGATTCAGTAATCTCTCCTTCTGCGCTAAAAATAATTACTAATAAACGTCCTTTCAGAATAATAAAGGCCTCGCGCTTATCTGGATTTTCATGTTTATGAGGCTGCACATAGCTATCGGGCTGCAATACGTTTATCATTCTTTGCAATGGATCCTCCATTTCTTTATGAAAATTATAATTCTTTCTTCTTCTGTCATTATTCTTTGATTCAAGAATAACAGGCTTCAGTAATTGGTCATTAATAATCATACGTTAGTCATTGAGTTAAAAAATACACAGTAAAAATAGAAAGCTTCATCAATACATAAGCACCTTCTACAAAAGATACGTAAATATATAGCTTGTATTTGCGTACACATGAATAACTTTCGCAACAGATTTATTAACGAATGGTTAAGAAGATATTAATTGTAGATGACTCTCCTACCATAATTGCTTTTTTAAGTAATTTGGTTCGTGATAGCTATGAAAATGCTGAAATAGAAACAGCATCTGATGGCAGGGAAGCTTGTAAACAGGCCATTCGACATATGCCCGATTTAATTTTAATGGATTGCGAAATGCCAGTTATGTCCGGTATAGAGGCAGTTTCCAAACTTAAAAGTAATGAATTAACACTTGATATTCCTATTATACTGCTTTCTGCTGCTGACTCGCCAGAGGATATTAAAAATGCTTTTGAAGCCGGGGTAATATACTTTGTAAAAAAGCCTATTGATCCATCATACTTATTGACTCGTATACAATCAGCGCTTAACCTTTCTGCTCAAATTAAAGAACTTAAACAACAACGAAATCAACTCATTTTATCCAATCATATAAACGACACGATACTTCGCTCCATTCTTCCGGACCCTATTTTAAAACAAATTAAACAATACGGTTCGATACCACCCAAGTGTTATCGTAATACAGTAGTTATGTTTGTTGACATGGTCGATTTTACCTCTAAATCAGGTAAGATGTCACATGGTACATTACTGCGTGAACTACAAGATACTTTTAAAGAATTCGATAATGTCATTGAATCTGAAAGTTGTACACGCATAAAAACTATTGGAGATGCTTATATGGCCGTTTGTGGAATGTTCCATCAAACTGATAATGTAGAATTACGTGCTGTGCAGGCCGCGGTTAAAATACGAGAAGCTATAATTGAAAGAAATAAGACCAATCAAATTAAATGGGAAATAAAAATTGGGCTTTATAGCGGTGACGTCATATGTAGCTCAGTCAGCACTACCAATTTATCATTTGACATTTTTGGAGAAACCGTAAATATGGCTGCCCGCATGCAAGCTAGTTGCGAACCCATGCAAATAAATATTTCTGAGTCGATTCAAAAAAAAGTCAGTACTAATTACCATACCATTGCCCGATCGGCCAGAAAAGTAAAAGGTAAGGGAACCGTACCCATGTACTACATTCACAAGGAACTTAATTTGAAAGATAGCAATAAACAAAAAGGAGTTACTACGATGAGTAACCCCTTGATTCAGATGAATTAATCTTTCATCAGTTTCTTATATTTAATACGATGTGGAGTTACATCTCCCAACCTTCTCTTTTTATTTTCTTCATACTCTGTATAAGATCCTTCGAAGAAGTGAATTTTTGAATCACCCTCAAAGGCCATAATATGTGTAGCCACACGATCGAGGAACCAACGGTCATGGGAAATAACTACCGCACATCCGGCAAAGTCTTCTAAACCTTCTTCAAGAGCTCTTAAAGTGTTTACATCAATATCATTGGTTGGCTCATCAAGTAATAAAACATTACCCTCTTCTTTAAGAGCCATTGCCAAATGCAGTCTATTTCTTTCCCCTCCAGATAAAACCTCACATTTCTTTTGCTGATCTGTTCCTGAGAAATTAAAACGCGACAAATATGCTCTGGCATTTAACTCCTTACCTCCCATTTTTATGGTTTCTTCGCCTTTAGAAATCACCTCATATACAGTCTTACCAGGAACAATATCATCATGCGATTGATCGACATAACTTGTCTTAACGGTTTCACCAACTTCAAAAGTTCCTTCATCAGCCGTTTCCAATCCCATTATCAAACGGAACAATGTAGTTTTACCCGCACCATTGGGACCAATTACTCCAACAATACCATTTTTGGGCAAATTAAAATCTAAACCTTCGAATAGCAGACGATCGCCAAATCCCTTAGCCACACTTTGGGCATTTATTACTTTATCTCCCAAGCGAGGTCCGTTTGGAATGAAGATCTCCAACTTCTGCTCTTTCTCTTTAACATCTTCTTTAAGAAGGCTATCATAAGCATCTAAACGAGCCTTACTCTTTGCCTGGCGAGCTTTAGGAGTCATACGCACCCACTCAAGCTCTCTCTCTAACGTCTTTCTTCGCTTTGAAGCTTGCTTTTCTTCATTTGCTAAACGCTTTGTTTTCTGATCAAGCCAAGATGAATAATTTCCTTGCCATGGAATACCTTCTCCACGGTCTAATTCAAGAATCCAACCCGCCACATTATCCAGAAAGTAACGATCGTGAGTGATACCAATAACTGTTCCTTTATATTGCTGTAAATGTTGCTCTAACCACTGTACCGACTCTGCATCTAAATGGTTAGTTGGCTCATCAAGCAATAAAATATCAGGTTCTTGCAACAACAATCTGCATAAGGCCACCCGACGTCTTTCTCCTCCTGATAATACTCCAATCTTCTGATCTTCCGGTGGGCAACGAAGTGCATCCATTGCTCGATCTAACTTACTGTCCAGATTCCAGGCATCAAAATGATCGATTTTTTCTTGTAACGAAGCTTGTTCATCCATCAAAGATTGCATCTTATCCGGATCTTCTAGCACCTCAGGATCGGCAAATCGTTCGTTCACCGCTTCGTATGCCTTCAAAACATCTACAATTTCCTGAACTCCTTCCTGAACAACTTCTTTTACCGTTTTATTCTCATCCAATTGAGGCTCCTGTTCAAGATACCCAACCGAATATCCTGGCGAGAAGACCACTTCTCCTTCATAATTTTTTTCAACCCCTGCAATAATTTTCAAAAGAGTTGATTTACCTGAACCATTTAATCCGATAATACCAATTTTGGCTCCGTAAAAGAAAGACAGGTAAATATTATTTAAAACTTTTTTTTGTGGTGGGAATGTTTTACTAACTCCCACCATACTAAAAATGATTTTCTTATCGTCTGACATTATTTTAATGATTTATTTATCTCGACCCCATTTGTTTCAAGTCTCTATCCAATAGGCCATCAGGCTTCTTTTTATTAATCATATGGTAATCAAAATAATAGAAACGCGAATCAGCCGCTCCTACCAATATCTTATAGCAGCGCGCCTTGTACTTGGTTCCTTCAGGACCTACTTTGTGCAAAATTACAATATTTGGATCTTTTCTTTTCAGTGCTTGTTCCACCTCCTCCTGCGTTACCAATTTTACATCATATGGATAAAGGTTGTTTATTTTAGATAAGGTATTAACATTGGAAGCTAAATCATCTTTAACAAGATAAAGTGTTTTATCTTTTAAACTCTTAATGTTCTTATTGTAATATTTAAAAACATTTGCCTTAATTAAATCAGGCTGGGCTATCATTAAATTAACATGATCCTGTATAAAACGCACAAAAGCTTCCATCTTATAAGCATAGCTATCATCTTCCACTCTTAAATAAGATAATGGAATGGAGCATAAATCAGGTAAATCACGTACTTCCGTTTCGGATTTCCCCATCAGCAAACTAAGAAATGTATAGCGGGCCTTTGTTTTATCCATTGAGAAAGTTACCGTTGTTGATAACAAAAAAGAATAAGATGGATCACCTTTTTTATCTTCAAATTCTTGTTGAGATATAAAGTCATAATCCGTTACGGTCCACACATCTTCCATCACTTCTTTAATTTTAAAATTAAAGTCGCTCATTGGATTTGTATCCATCACTACCAGTGTTTTACTTTTTAAAAAAGCTTTATAGTCTTGTTCACTTGGCAAATGGTCTTTAGAGAAGGCACCGGTAAAAACCGAAGTAACCATCAAAACAAATAATGTAATCCTTTTCATTATTAATATCTTTAGTAATTTGAGTATTTTATAATCTACTGCAAAAACGGCCTGTAAGTTACACACAAAGTTATCTAAAATAATAGATGGACCGTGAAATATTTCAGGCTGGAAAACTGCTTTTAATTTTTAAGATTTAATTTCTTAATATGCAACAATTAAATACATTTGTTAGGGCTAAAGATTGTTTTTTATAAACTCAAATAAAGAGAATGAACAACCTTGCCACTAAAGTTTTTATATATAAGACCATACAACATACAGCATAAAAATGACATTATTAAATAAATTACTATCCTCTTTAATATTCGACCGAGACGATAAAATTGATATGGAAGAACAATCTCCTATATTAATGCGCAATCTGGTTTATTTTATTTTATTTTTGGTGGTTTTTATTGACGGAATATACACCTTACTTACAGATCAGACTTTTTATGCTATTCCGTTGCTTATTTTCAGTTTGATATTTGGTTTTCACTTCTTATATCTGGGTCGAAGAGCTCATTCTGTAGGAGTGAGAAATTCATTTGCCTTTTTTGCCCTGCTTATATTTTTATACCTTATCATTTTTGGTGGAAGTACCGGATTAGGAATTGTTTGGCTCGTACTCTTACCTGTTTTTTTATTCTCTCTGTTTGGTAAAAACAAAGGCACTATTATATCATTAACTTTTCTTATAATAGTTGCTGGCTATTTATTCGGACTAAGCACAATACTCCCGCTGGTTTATAAATATACCTTGCCCGAAAAAATAATATATTCAAGCATTCTGTTGGCGATGATATTAATTACATATGCCACCTATCATACCTTTTCTGAAGTAATTTTAAACAAGGAATTGAGAATGTTGAATTCTCAGAACTTTAATAAGACACAGGAGGAATTAATTTCGAAGCTTTCGCATCAAATTAGAACTCCTTTAAGCAATATTACGGGAATTATTGATATCCTTGAAAAAACTAATCTCAGCGATGATCAGCGTGATTATATAAATACTATTCACGCATCGTCAAATAATTTGGTTAATGTGGTCAACAGCATGGTAGCTGCCACTACTACTAATTTTAGTCAAATACCTGATGAAGAAATTAGTTTTAACCTTTATGCAACCATCAATAATACAATTAAATTATTTCAGGAAGAAAACGATAAAAAACAGTTTGACCTTTCTCTTTCTGCCGATATTCCAAATAGTGTAATTGGCAACAGCATTAAAGTAAAGCAAATTTTCCTGAATCTTTTAAATAGCATTCTCAAGTACAATAAATCGGAATCGAAACAAGTAACTATTGAGGTTACGCGTAAAGAAACACTACCGAATAAGTTGGTGCTTAAATTCAGAATTGTAAGTAATACAATCATTCCATTACCGAAAGATGAATTGAAAGAGGAGGCTTTTTACGCAAAAGAAATAATTCGTCTGAACACGAATAAGTATATAAATCTATTGGAATTGGGGATCACTCAAAAAATTATTGAGATGGATGGTAATCAGCTCGATATTTTCCCAGGTTCAGTTAATACTGCTTTTGAATTTACAGCTACTTTTAAAGAAAACTTAAAAAGCCAGTCGATCAATTCAATTGTTGAGCCTAGTAAGCAGAGTGGCAACTTCTTTAAGCCTAAAGTTGATATGGCTGATGCTAATATTTTATTGGTTGAGGATAATTTCTCAAATCAACAGATTATTATACTTTATATTAAAAATGAAGTTCAAAAAATTGAAGTCGCTTTTAATGGTAAAGAAGCACTGGATAAATTTGGGAAGACAAAATATGATCTGATTTTAATGGACGTACAAATGCCTATAATGGATGGTTTTAAAGCCACTCAAAAGATCAGGGAAATTGAAAAGAGTACGGGAACACATACACCCATTATAGCTGTAACTGCTAATGCATTTCCGGAAGATAAAGAAAAGTGTATGGCTGTTGGCATGGATGATTATATAAGTAAACCATTTCAACCAGAAGATTTAATTAAGAAAATTAAGCAACACCTTAGTTCATAGCAACTAAGTACTTTAAAATATCAAAAGGCTCCATAGTGAGCCTTTTTTCATTTCTTCAACTTCCTAATAAGAAGATTATAACTTAAGCCCCATCAAAAGCATATCATCTATTTGCTCATGCTCACTACCCATCCATTCTTCCATTTTTTGATGCAGAATAGCCTTTTGATCTTCTATTGGCAGCTTATGAATATTTAATAGCAAATGCCTGAATCGTCGATATTTAAACTTTTTACCATCCGGTCCTCCAAACTGATCTGCATAACCATCCGAAAACATATAGATAATATCATCTTTAGCTACAGGAATAACCTTTTTACTAAATAATTTATTGTCCTCCGACTTATATCCTATCGAAATCCGGTCACCTTTATAAACTACAATTTCATTGTCTCTGATAATGTATATCGGATTCATCGCTCCGGCAAATTCAACGACCTGCTGTTTCTTGTCATACACCACCAAAGTCATATCCATCCCGTCATTTACATCACGTTTAAGATTGCCTTCGCTGCCATTATTACTAAAGGTATGAACAACTTCTTCATTCAATTTATTAAGCACTGCTTCCGGACATTCAATCCCTTGTATCTCGATAATGTTTTTAATTAAGTCAAAACCAATAATCGACATAAAGGCACCTGGCACACCATGACCGGTACAATCCACTGCTGCCACAAATACTTTTCCGTTGCGTTCAAAAGTCCAGTAAAAGTCACCACTTACAATATCCTTTGGTCGATAATACACAAACGATTCAGGTATAATGGTCTTCACCATTTTCTCTGATGGAATCATCGCCTCCTGTATTCTTTTGGCATAACTTATACTATCTGTAAGACTTTGATGTATGCTGGAAATATCCTCTTTCTGTTTCTCTATCTTAATTTTATCTTCCGCATTTTCTCTAAGTACTTTATAGGCTTTCCTATATTTTCTAACCCGATAATTAATAAAGGTTTGTATTATAAAAAAACCAAAAATAAAATAGAAGACATACGCATAGTTCGACATCCAAAGTGGAGGATTGATAGTTATATGTAATTCAGTTGGTTCGTTATTCCAAACAAAATCACTATTAGCACCAGTAATTTTTAGCGTATACTTACCCGGTGAAAGATTAGAAAAATCAACATAATTACTACGTGTTATAGGCCTCCAATTATCATCATGCCCGTCAAGATATACCTTGTATGAGTTATATTGCGGATTGGTAAATTCCATGGCTGCATAATTTACATGCAGGATTGAATTACGACTATATTTAAATGTGATATCCTTAATATCTCCCTGATAGTTTTTAATTACATTACCTTTTTGAGTTAACTTAACGTTAGTAAGTATAACTTCAGGTCGAATAAGATTTTGCCTGATCGAATCCGGTTTAATAATCGTTAGCCCTTTGTCGCCGGAAAATAACAATTCTTTATTACCATTATTAAATGACGCTCCATTATTAAAAGTTACATTAGCAACTCCATCTTTTTCATTAAAGCGGAAGAAAGTCTGGTCGGTTATTAAAAAGGATATACCATTTCCGGAACTCATCCAGATTCTGTTATAACCATCTACCTCTAACGAATAAACTTTACTGGTTGTTAACTCATTATTATCTGCCCAAAATCCAGATTTCCTGGTCTTCTTATCAAAATAAGATAGCCCAGACTGAGTTCCAATGATAATTCTTTTCTCAGCATCCTGAACAAAAGACAGGATAATATTATGGCTAATAACCAATTCCTCACCAATTTTATTTCTGATACGGCTAAACTTCTCGTCAGCCAAATCAAAAATATTTACTCCATCATTGGTACCAATCCATATCCAGCCTTCATCATCTTCATAAAGGGCATTAATTTCATCACTACACAAGCTTCCTTCATTATCCTGATCAGCAAAATAACTCGTGAGTTTCTTCCCGTTGTATCTATACAGTCCAAATTGAGTTGCAAACCAGATATTACCCAATCCATCCTCTAGAATATCATTGGTTCGATTAATCGTTAACAGATTACGAAACTCATTACTATCTGTATAATCGAATTCCTGTATGTTAGACCAACCTCTTTTTAACACATAAATACCCCGATCAGTACCAAACCATAAAGTACCATTTCTATCTTTTAAAATTGATAATACCGAAGGATCGTTCTCATTACTGTAAATAGGAACAATGGGGTAATGTTTATAGTCCTTTTTATCTCTGTCGATACAATAAACTCCTTTATCATTTGTACCCAACCACAACTTATTATCCTCATCAACAAACACAGATTTAAAGTTATAGCTATCTAATGGATATTCTGATGTTTGTTTTGTTATTGATTTGAATTTTGCGGGCTTACGATCTACTTTAAATAATCCATCAGTTTTGGTTCCTAACCACATTAAGCCACTTTTATCAATCATAATGGCACTGATATTTTTTAACTCTTCATGCGCCCCATAGGTTAATGAAATCTCATCAAAACCAAGATCAATATTTTTTGAATATAATAACCCGTTAGAAGTTCCAACCCAGCAATCTTTCTCTTCTCTTTTTAAGCAATAAATCTCTCGACCCTTATTCCATGACGAATTTGTATATACTTTCCGGATTGTATTTTTTCTGGTGTTATACAACTTAATATCCGACATTGAAGAAAGCAACAAGCAACTATCATTTAGTTGAATTAAATCACTTATCTCTAAATCTTTCTTGCCTTGACCAAGACTAATCCGGTTAAATGTCTTACTGGCAACTTCAAACTGATGAATTCCATCTTTGGATCCAACCCATAATCTTTGATCATGAAAGGTTAAAGGATATGCTATTCCAGATCCGGATTTAAAAACAGATGAATAGTGCCCAAAGCTCTCGTAGTTTTCTAACGATTGATCTATCTTAAAAATGTAATTTCGTGTTTTAACCCATACCTGATCCTTCTGAGCCAACATTCCGTAAACACCACATTCTTTTAACGACAGAAACGGCTCTGATTCCATTCCAATATTGGTAAAAGAACCATCTTCTCTATTCCATCTGGCAATCCCACTATTTTTGGTTCCAATCCAGATATCTCCGTTATCTGTTTCAATAATACATTGAATTCTATTTCCAATAATGGAAGTTGTATCAATTGGATTATGACGATAGACTTCAAATTTATACCCATCGTACCTATTTAATCCATCAGACGTACCTACCCAAATAAATCCATAACTATCCTGATAAATGGCAGTTACATCACTATTAGATAATCCTTCGCTGATACAGTACTGCTTTACACTCCAGTCCTCTGCACCCAACAAACCATTTACAGAACTTAATAATAAAAGAACTGCGAACAATCTAAAAATTATCTTTTTGAATTTCAACAACATATAAATAGTTTGTTTTCCCACTCTATTTAGGTAAAAATAGTAAAAAACAGTTGATGTAAGTGATTATATTAAAAATTTCAGCTATGGCATAATTCAAATTCAAAAAAAGGCTTCTCTACATTCTTAAATGTAACTATTCTAAACAAAAAAAGAGGTGTATTAATCACCTCTTCTTTATAAAAAAAACAAAAAGTATTATTCCTGATAGTTGACTTTATTCATATACCATGCAAGATTTTGTGATTTGGGTCTTTCAATAGGT
This sequence comes from Carboxylicivirga linearis, assembly GCF_018271995.1. Lineage (GTDB taxonomy): Bacteria > Bacteroidota > Bacteroidia > Bacteroidales > Marinilabiliaceae > Carboxylicivirga > Carboxylicivirga linearis. Next base: position 650,207 of record NZ_JAGUCO010000001.1, on the reverse strand, counting down.
AATCCATACAACCTATCCCAAATAAGTTGTGTAAGCACTCCTAAAGCACGAGACACTCCAAATAATACGGTATAAATAGGATACTCTGTAATTCCATAGGATGATAGTAACGAACCGCTTATAGCATCCACATTTGGCCACGGATTTTTTACTTTACCGGTTGCGAGTAATATCTCAGGTACAACATTATATATTTTTTCAACTAACTGAATTAATGGAGCATCAGGCAAATATTTTTTTGCAAATTCAAGCTGAACAGTAAACCTTGGATCTGTTTTTCTTAACACGGCATGTCCATATCCAGGTATTACCTGCCCCTTGCTTAAAGTTTCTTTTGCATATTCACGAATTTGATCCTCTGATGGATTTTCTTCTCCAATTTCACGTAGCATCTTATGAATCCAATGCATTACATTTTGGTTTGCCATACCATGTAAAGGGCCAGCTAATCCATTCATTCCGGCCGAAAAGCTATAGTAAGGATTGGACAAGGCTGAACCAACCAAATGGGTAGCATGTGCAGACACATTACCCCCTTCATGATCAGCATGAATCATCATGTACAGCCGCATTAATCGTTTTACTTCCACTTCTTCGTACCCCATCATATGAGCTAAATTACCAGCCCAGTCCAATGCCGGATCTAATTCAATGTACTTCTCATTATGAAATACACGTCTGTAAATGTAAGATGCAATAACAGGTAGGCGAGCAATCAAATCCATCACTCCCTCATATGTAGGATCCCAATAATCCTTTTTATCCATCCCTGCCAAATAGGCTTTACGAAATTGCGATTCAGTTGACATGGCTAAAATAGCAGTGTTAAACTGAATCATTGGATGAGCATCTTTAGGCAATGCATTTATAACATCAAATACATGAGGTGGTATATTCATGGCACGTTGTGCCCATTGATTACTAATAAAATTTACATCATCCTTAGTTGGCAACTCACCTGTTAACATCAAATAAAAAAGTCCTTCTGGTAATGGCTCTCCATCGACTTGCATTTTAGGCAAGAGTTCTTGTAACTGCGGAATGGTATATCCTCTAAATCGAATTCCTTCTTCAGGATCCAATTTTGATGTACAAGTTAACAATGAAACCACCCCCTTCATTCCGGTAAGTACTTGACCTAAATTAACTTCCTGAATAGGTTGATCACCATATTCCTTAATGAGTCTTTTAACCGTTTCTGACTTAGGACGACCTATCTCAATAATTTTTTGCTTAATATGATCCATATTGTTACGCTGAGTATGTTAATAAAAGGGTTACCACTTAGTGAAGTCTACTAAAGGTATGTATTAAACACTTAATAAAGTCAATTGTTTAACGGTTACTTTGACAGACAAAACAGCTGAGATAATAATTTCGAGGCACAAAAAAAGGCTGCCTTAAAAGACAGCCTTTCATATATAATAAAGTTCCAGATTATTTCTTTTGAACTTTAGCATAACCGTAAACAGCAGTAGCACCTAATTCTTCTTCGATACGAAGTAGTTGGTTATACTTAGCCATACGGTCAGAACGGCTTAATGAACCTGTTTTGATTTGTCCACTATTAGTTGCAACAGCAATGTCAGCAATAGTAGAATCTTCAGTTTCACCTGAACGGTGAGAAGTTACTGAAGTAAATCCAGCACGGTGAGCCATTTCAATAGCGTTCAATGTTTCCGTTAAAGTACCAATTTGGTTTACTTTAATTAAGATTGAGTTAGCAGCACCTAATTCGATACCTTTTTTCAAGTAATCAACGTTAGTTACGAATAAGTCATCACCAACTAATTGACACTTGTCGCCAATAGCTGTGTTTAATGCTACCCATCCGTCCCAGTCATTTTCGTCCATACCGTCTTCAATAGAATCGATTGGGTATTTAGCAACTAGTTCAGCAAGGTAAGCAGCTTGTTCTTGTGAATTACGTTTTTGTCCGTTTGGCTCAAAAATACTGTAATCGTAAACTCCATCTTTGTAAAACTCAGAAGAAGCACAGTCCATAGCGATTGAAACATCACCACCATCTTCTTTACGACCTGGTTTATAACCAGCGTTAGTAATAGCAGTTAAGATAGAATCGATAGCCTCTTCAGTACCACCTAACATAGGAGCGAAACCACCTTCGTCACCTACTGCAGTAGAAAGACCTTTACCTTTTAATACTTTAGCTAAAGCATGGAATACTTCAGCACCCATACGTAAACCTTCACGGAAAGAAGATGCTCCAACAGGACGAATCATGAACTCCTGGAATGCGATAGTTGCATCAGAGTGAGATCCACCATTGATGATATTCATCATTGGAACAGGAAGAGTAACAGCGTTTGTTCCGCCAATATAACGATACAATGGCATTCCAAGGTACTCAGCAGCAGCACGAGCACAAGCTAAAGAAACACCTAAGATAGCATTCGCGCCTAATTTGCTTTTAGTTGAAGTGCCATCTAATTCTAACATTTTGTTATCGATTTGTACTTGCTCAAATACGCTCATTCCTTCAAGCTCAGGAGCAATTACATCGTTAACATTTTTTACTGCATTCAACACACCTTTTCCAAGGTAACGGCTTTTGTCGCCATCACGCATTTCTAATGCTTCGTGCTCACCAGTAGAAGCACCAGATGGTACAGCAGCACGACCAATAACTTCATTTTCAACAGTTACTTCTACTTCAACAGTAGGATTACCTCGTGAATCAAGGATTTCGCGGGCGTGAATGTTAGTAATTTGTCCCATAATTAATTCAATTTATGTATTGATAGAAAAATTCTAAAAAAAAAGGATAATGTCCTTCTCGACAATTATCCCCAAATTTACACCAAACAAACAAAAAAAGGAAAAACTTACGTCTTTCCTTTCTTTAAAAAATGTTATTCTTTTGTTTCAGCGTCAGTAGATTCAGAAGCTTGCTCTGCAGAAGGAGTTTCTTGAGCTGGAGCCTCAGTAACAGCAGCAGTAGTTGCAGCTGATTTACTACGTCCACGTCTTGTTCTCTTACCTTTTGCTGAGGCTTTCTTAGTTTCTAACATATTTTCGTTGTAGTCAACCAACTCGATGTAACACATTTCTGCGTTATCACCCAAACGGTTACCTAACTTTAAAATACGAGTGTAACCACCTGGACGGTCAGCTACTTTTTCTGCAACCTCAGTAAATAATTCTTTTACAGCATACTTATCTTTCAAATAAGAAAATACTGTACGTTGAGCATGTGTTTTTTCTTCAACAGTGCTCAAACCTTTAGTTTTAGTGATAAGAGGCTCAACATACATGCGCAATGCTTTAGCCTTTGCTACAGTAGTCTTGATTCTTTTATGAAGGATCAAAGACGAAGCCATATTAGCTAACATAGCTTTACGGTGTGCGCTCTTACGACCTAAATGATTAAATTTCTTTCTATGTCTCATCGCGATTATTCCTTGTCTAATTTATACTTTGCGGTATCCATTCCGAAAGTCAGTCCCATATTAAGCAATAGATCATCTAGCTCGGTTAAGGACTTCTTACCAAAGTTACGGAACTTAAGCAAGTCGTTACGGTTAAAAGTAACCAACTCACCCAATGTTTCTACATCGGCTGCTTTCAAACAATTTAAAGCACGTACCGACAGATCCATGTCCACTAATTTGGTCTTCAGAAGTTGACGCATATGCAATACTTCTTCATCGAATTCTTCATTGCCAAATTTCTCGTCAGAATCAAGAGTGATCTTTTCATCTGAGAATAGCATGAAGTGATAAATAAGAATTTTAGCTGCTTCCTTCAAGGCATCTTTTGGATGGATTGAACCATCTGACTCAATTTCAATCACCAACTTTTCGTAGTCTGTCTTTTGCTCTACACGATAGTTTTCAATCGCATATTTAACGTTACGAATAGGAGTGTAAATAGAATCAACAGCAATTACACCAAATTCAGCCTCAACAGGTTTATTTTCGTCTGCAACAACATATCCACGACCTTTATTGATAGTGATAGTCATTTGCAGATTTACTTCCGGATTCATTTTAGCAATAACCAACTCTGGGTTTAATACCTCAAAGTTTGTCATAAACTGGTTTAAATCACCTGCAGTAAATTCTTCTTTACCAGATATCGAAACATTTACAGTTTCCTGATCAGTTTCTTCAACCAGGCTTTTGAAGCGTACCTGTTTAAGGTTAAGAACGATTTCGGTAACATCATTAATTACTCCAGGAATACTAGAGAATTCGTGATCTACACCTTCGATCTTGACAGTAGTAATTGCGTATCCCTCTAAAGAGTTCAACAAAATTCTTCTTAAGGCGTTTCCAACGGTAATACCATATCCTGGCTCGAGCGGACGAAATTCAAATTTGCCGAATTTATCGTCGGCTTCCAGCATGATTACTTTATCTGGTTTTTGGAATGCTAATATTGCCATAAGAATTAATTATTTAGAATACAATTCAACTATCAACTGTTCTTTAATGTTTTCAGGAATTTCGCTTCTTTCAGGAACAGTTAAAAACTTACCTGATAAAGAGGTGCTATCCCATTCAATCCAAGAAAATTTATGCGCTCCAGAATTAGCCAATGATTCAGAAATAACTTCTAAAGATTTTGACTTTTCGCGGATTCCCACAATCTGATCAGCTTTAACCTGATAAGAAGGAATATTTACAATACCACCATCTACCACAATGTGACGATGAGATACTAATTGACGCGCTGCTGCACGAGTAGGGGCAATACCCATACGGAATACAACATTATCTAAACGCGATTCTAAAAGACCAAGTAACACTTCACCTGTTACACCTTTACTACGAGATGCTTTTTTGTATAGGTTACGGAATTGTTTTTCCAACACACCGTAAGTGTACTTAGCTTTTTGCTTTTCTTTTAACTGCAAACCATATTCACTTGTCTTTCTGCGACGGTTTGCACCATGTTGCCCAGGAGGAAAATTTCTTCTTTCGAAATTTTTATCCGGACCATAAATCGCTTCACCAAATTTACGAGCGATTTTTGTTTTTGGACCAATATATCTAGCCATTCTTCTAAATTTTTGACTTTAAATTTTTGACTTTAAATATTGAATATGGCAGCCGCTGATTATAGAGAGGATGTAATAATCATATAACCAATTCTTATTCAAAATTCTCCGTCAAAAACCTATGGTTAATAACTAGTGAGAAATTAAACTCTTCTACGTTTCGGTGGACGACAACCATTATGTGGCAATGGAGTAACATCAACTATTTCTGTTACTTCAATACCAGCAGCATGAATTGAACGCATTGCAGATTCACGACCATTACCTGGACCTTTCACATACACCTTTACTTTTCTTAATCCCAGGTCAAAAGCAACTTTTGAACAATCAGTAGCTGCCATTTGTGCTGCATAAGGGGTGTTCTTTTTAGAACCTCTAAATCCCATTTTACCGGCACTTGACCACGAGATAACCTGACCATTTGTATTAGTCAGCGAAATAATAATGTTGTTGAAAGATGAATGGATATGAGCCTGTCCCTGCGCTTCCACTTTAACGACTCTCTTCTTTTGAGATCCTGACTTCTTTGCCATATCTTACTTATTATTTAGTGGCTTTCTTTTTATTTGCAACAGTCTTCTTCTTACCCTTACGTGTACGAGCGTTGTTTTTAGTATGTTGTCCGCGTAATGGTAAACCAATACGGTGACGAATACCACGATAACAACCAATATCCATCAATCGCTTGATGTTTAGTTGTATTTCTGAACGCAATTCTCCCTCAATTTTATAAGTATTTGAGATTTGCTCACGAATAGCTTTCACTTGTTCGTCAGTCCAATCAGATACTTTTAAATTCGAGTCTACACCAACGGTAGAAAGAATTTCGTTAGCTCTGCTACGTCCAATACCGTAGATGTAAGTCAAAGCTATTTCACCTCTTTTATTAGAGGGTATATCTACTCCAGCAATCCTTGCCATAATATTATCCTTGACGTTGTTTAAACTTTGGATTCTTCTTATTAATCACGTATAAGCGCCCTTTGCGTTTTACGATTTTGCAATCGGCACTTCTCTTTTTTACAGATGCTCTAACCTTCATGATCAGTCACTTTACTATTTATATCTATAGGATATTCTTCCTTTTGTCAAATCATACGGAGACATCTCTACTTTTACTTTATCACCAGGTAAGATTTTAATGTAATGCATACGCATCTTTCCTGAGATATGTGCAGTAATGATATGTCCGTTCTCCAATTCCACTCTAAACATGGCATTGGACAAGGCTTCAATGATTGTACCGTCTTGTTCTATCGACGCTTGTTTCGCCATAATTATATAACTTTTTATTTTTCAGACCGCAAAGTTAATATTTCTTCTACAAATTTAAAACTAGAAAGTATATCTGCTTCACCTTTTCTTATTGCTACAGTATGTTCATAATGAGCTGAAACCTTCTTATCGGCTGTTCTAATGGTCCATCCATCGTTTTCTTGAATAATTTGACGTCGGCCTAAATTAATCATCGGTTCGATAGCAATTACCATACCAGCCTTTAATTTTGTTCCATTACCTCTACGTCCGTAATTAGGAACTTCAGGTGCTTCGTGCAAGTTTTGACCGATTCCATGCCCAACCATTTCACGAACAACAGAGTAACCTCTATCTTCGCTATATTTTTGTACGGCATGTCCAATATCACCTAAACGATTATTTTCAACAGCTTGCTCGATTCCTTTGTATAACGATTCTTTGGTCGCTTCTAATAATGCTTTTACTTCGGGAGCAACTTCTCCCACCATAAAAGTATAAGCTGAATCACCAAAAAAACCATTCTTTAAAACTCCACAATCAACAGACACAACATCACCTTCTTTTAAAGGTGTGTTATTAGGAATCCCATGCACTACTTGTTCGTTAACCGAAGTACATAATGAATTTGGAAATCCCTGGTAATTTAAAAAGGCAGGAGTACCTCCATTATCTCTAATGAAGGACTCCGCTATTTTATCTAGCTCTAACGTAGAAACTCCTGGTTTAATCACCTTAGCAATCTCACCCAACGTTTTTGCAACCATTTGGTTGCTTTCACGCATTAATTCTATTTCTTCGTCAGTCTTTAAATAAATCATTTCAATGATCGTAATTCTGCATTAATAAATAGCAGCTCCACCTCCGGATCTACCCATAATCCTACCTGTCTTTGTTAATCCGTCATAATGTCTCATTAACAAATGACTCTCAACTTGCTGCAATGTATCCAAAACTACACCTACTAAGATTAATAGAGATGTACCTCCGTAAAATTGTGCAAATCCTTGATCAACACCAGCCATCATTGCAAAAGCAGGTAAAATAGCCACAATAGCTAAGAGAACAGAACCAGGAAGAGTAATTTTTGACATTACTGAATCCAGGAACTCAACCGTTTTCTTTCCTGGCTTAACACCTGGAATGAAACCACCGTTGCGTTTCATATCTTCTGCCATTTGTGTAGGATTAATGGTTATTGCCGTATAGAAATACGTGAAGGCAATAATCATTACTGCAAAAATAAAGTTATACCAAAACCCGGTAAAATTAGCAAAAATTGCAGCAAAGCCTGTTGCTGTTTCACTATCAACAAATCCAGCAAATGTTACTGGTATAAACATGATAGCTTGAGCAAAAATAATTGGCATTACACCTGCAGCATTTACTTTTAACGGAATGTATTGACGAACTCCGCCATATTGCTTGTTACCTACAATTCTTTTCGCATACTGCACCGGAATACGGCGAGTACCTTGTACCAAAAGAATAGTACCAGCAAAAACAAAGAACAATACAACAAATTCTATTAGCAACATCACCAAACCACCGCTACCGCTTGAAGCTTCTAAACGTGATACGAATTCTGCAATCAGATTTTGAGGAAGTCGGGCAATAATACCAATCATAATGATTAATGAAATACCATTACCAATTCCTTTATCTGTAATACGTTCTCCTAACCACATCACGAACATTGTTCCGGCAGTTAAGATAATAATACTGGTTGCAAAGAATCCGAATCCATCCTCTACTATAGCACCTGCTGATTGAGCTCTAAGGTTGGCAATAAAACCAGGACCTTGAACAAGCAAAATAACAACTGTCAAATATCGTGTGATTTGATTAATCTTTCTTCGTCCACTTTCGCCTTCGCGTTGTAAACGTTGAAAGTAAGGTACTGCTATACCCATTAATTGTATCACAATTGAAGCAGAGATGTAAGGCATAATTCCTAATGCAAAAATAGAAGCATTAGAAAATGCACCTCCAGAAAACATATCAAGAAGTCCAAGTACTCCGTCTCTAGTTTGATCTTTTAGAGCCGCTAATTCAGTAGGATCAATCCCTGGCAGAACCACAAAGGAACCCAAACGGTAAATTAATAAATACAATAACGTTGTCAGGATTCGAGATTTTAACTCCTCAATTTTCCAGATGTTGCGGATGGTTTCGAATAGTTTCATTCAATTACAATTTTACTACGGTTCCTTGAGCAGCTTCGATAGCTTCGACAGCTGACTTTGAGAATGCGTGAGCTTTCACCTCTAATTTGGCTTTTAACTCACCATTACCTAAAATCTTTACTAAATCGTTTTTGCTAATCAGACCAGCTTCTCTCATTGATTCAGGTTCGATAACAGTAAGGCTGTTTTTTTCAGCCATTGCTTGAAGTACTTCTATGTTAATAGCTTTGTACTCTACGCGATTAATGTTTTTGAACCCGAATTTAGGAACCCTTCTCTGCAATGGCATCTGACCACCTTCAAAACCGAACTTACGTGAGTAACCTGAACGTGATTTCGCTCCTTTGTGTCCGCGTGTAGATGTTCCACCGCGTCCGGAACCTTGACCACGACCAATGCGTTTTGAAGCTTTCACTGAGCCTTTTGCAGGTCTTAAGTTATTTAAATTCATATTATTTTATCTAATTCGTTTGACCAAATTATCTTTCTACTGACACTAAGTGCAGCACTTTCTGAACCATTCCCTCAATTTGAGGCGTTGCTTCGTGTTCAACGGTTTGCTGAAGTTTTCTCAGCCCAAGGGCTGCCAAAGTATTTTTTTGTCTGGCAGTGGCCCCGATTTTACTCTTCACTTGAGTTACTTTTATCTTAGCCATTTTTCTCCTTTTTATCCGTTAAAAACTTTATCTAACGCTACACCTCTTACTTGCGCTACTTCAGCTGCATCACGTAATTCTGTTAATGCATGAATAGTTGCTTTTACAAGGTTATGAGGGTTTGACGAACCTTTTGATTTCGCCAATACGTCAGTTACACCAACACTCTCTAATACGGCACGCATTGCACCACCGGCTTTAACTCCGGTACCGTGTGAAGCAGGCTTCATAAATACGCTTGCTCCTCCGTAACGTGCATATTGCTCATGAGGAATAGTACCTTTGATAACTGGCACCTTCACTAGATTCTTCTTGGCAGCTTCAACACCTTTAGCGATAGCAGTCGTTACTTCACCGGCTTTACCAAGCCCCCATCCAACAACGCCGTTCTCGTTTCCAACCACTACAATGGCAGAAAAACTAAAGGTTCTACCACCCTTGGTTACTTTAGTTACCCTGTTGATAGCAACCAAACGATCTTTTAACTCAAGATCGTTATTGTTTCTTACTCTTTTGTTATTTCCAGCCATAGTTTGTTAGAATTTAAGCCCAGCTTCGCGAGCTGCATCAGCTAGTTGTTTAACTCTACCATGATATAAGTACCCGTTTCTGTCGAATACAACAGAAGTAATACCAGCTTTAGCTGCTACTTCAGCAATGTTTTTACCTACCATTGCAGCTTTTTCTGATTTATTTCCGTTTTGATCAGCGATTTCTTTAGCCAATGATGAAGACGCTGCTAAAGTTTTACCAGCAATATCATCAATTAACTGTACCGAAATCTGCTTGTTACTTCTGTAAACAGTCATGCGCGGGCGTTCAGCGGTTCCGCTAATTTTACTGCGAACACGCATTTTTATTTTTCGTCTTCTTTCTATTTTCGAAAAAGCCATAACTCCTAATTTAAATTACATTAAACTTTTGCAGATTTACCAGCCTTACGACGAATAACCTCGCCTTTGAAACGTACTCCTTTACCTTTATAAGGCTCAGGTTTACGCAATGACCGTATTTTCGCACATACTTGCCCCAGCAATTGCTTATCTGCAGATTCAAGAGTAATAATAGGATTGCTCTTTCTATCAGTAACCGCTTCTACTTTAATCTCAGAAGGCAACATTAAATGAATTGGGTGAGAATAACCCAATGCTAATTCCAACAATTGACCTTGGTTGGTAGCACGGTAACCTACACCTACTAATTCAAGTTGCTTTTTGTATCCTTCAGAAACACCAACTACCATGTTGTTAATCAATGAACGATATAAACCGTGCATTGAACGCATTTCTTTTTCATCGTTAGGACGTTCAACTGTTAAAGTTCCATCCTCAACTTTTACCTCTAACTCAGGGTGAATTTTTTCTACTAATTCGCCTTTGGGGCCTTTTACAGTAACTGCATTGTCTTTTACTGTTACGTTCACTCCTGAAGGTATGCTAATCGGCGCTTTTCCAATTCTTGACATAATTTCTTCTTTTTAATAAACGTAACACAATACTTCACCTCCGATTTTCTGTACTCGGGCTTCTTTATCTGTCATTACACCTCTAGACGTAGACAAAATAGCAATACCCAAGCCATTCAATACACGTGGAAGGTTTTTGTACCCTGCGTAAGAACGCAAACCAGGGGTACTAACCCTTTTAAGTGACTTGATGGCTGGAGTTTTAGTTTGAGGATCGTACTTTAATGCGATCTTTACTACTCCTTGCTTATCGTCATCGATAAATTTGTAATTCAAGATGTACCCTTTCTCGAAAAGAATTTTGGTCATCTCTCTCTTAAGGTTGGAGGCAGGTACCTCAACAACCCTGTGACCCGCCATAATGGCATTCCTGATTCTTGTCAGGAAATCTGCTATTGGATCTGTCATTATATAAAGATTAAATTGATCCCGCATAATGCGGGACAATATTTAACACTCTTACCAACTTGCTTTTTTAACGCCTGGAATTAAACCAGCAGAGGCCATTTCGCGGAACTGAATCCTTGAAAGACCGAACTGACGCATGTATCCTTTTGGACGACCCGTTAATTTACAACGGTTATGCATGCGAACAGGAGAAGCATTACGTGGAAGCTTCTGCAAACCCACGTAATCACCTTCTGCTTTTAATGCGGCACGTTTATCAGCGTATTTGGCAACCATTTTAGCTCTCTTTACTTCGCGAGCTTTCATTGATTCCTTAGCCATATAACTAGTTCTTTTTTACGTTTTTAAATGGCAGCCCAAACTCTTTTAAAAGAGCATAAGCTTCCTCATCGGTTTTTCCCGAGGTCACAAAGGTAATATTCATACCCAAAATTTTCGACACATTGTCGATATTTATTTCAGGAAAAATGATTTGTTCCTCAATACCTAAGGTATAATTTCCACGTCCGTCTAACTTACTGTTGATACCTTTGAAGTCGCGAATACGTGGCAAAGCCACGCGGATCAAGCGTTCCAAAAATTCATACATGTTCTCACGACGTAAAGTTACTCTAACACCGATAGGCATTTTTTTACGTAGCTTAAAGTTTGAGACGTCCTTCTTAGAAAGACAAGGTACAGCTTTCTGACCCGTAATTGTGGTCATCTCCTTAATTGCGTTCTCAACCATTTTCTTATCTGAAGTTGCTGCTCCGATACCTTGGTTGATAACGATTTTCTCCAATTTAGGAACTTGCATGATTGATTTATATCCAAACTGTTTCATTAAGTTTGGTACAACCTGCTCCTTGTATTGCTTGCTTAAACTAGGTGTATAACTCATTACTTGATCTCCTCCCCTGACTTTTTAGAATAACGAACTAATTTACCGTTATCGTTCAACTTTCGGCCAATACGAGTGGCTTTACCGGTTGAAGGATCTTTCACATTCAAATTTGAAATATGAATAGGGGCCTCCTTCTTGATTATACCTCCTTGCGGACTCTCAGCATTAGGCTTTGTATGTTTGCTCACCATGTTAACACCTTCAACAATGGCTCTCTGTTTCTCAGGAAATACCTCAAGTACTTTCCCTTCCTGGCCTTTGTTGACACCGGCATTAACAATTACGATGTCGCCTTTTTTAATATGCAATTTACCCATTGTTCTAAATCTCTTTGATGATTATAGTACTTCAGGCGCCAAGGATACAATTTTCATAAATCCGTCCCTTAGCTCACGGGCTACAGGGCCAAAAATACGAGTTCCTCTCATTTCACCGGCCTGATTTAGTAAAACGCAAGCGTTTTCATCAAAGCGGATGTAGGAACCATCTTGACGTCTAACTTCTTTTTTAGTGCGCACTACAACTGCTTTGGTTACGGTACCTTTTTTAAGGTCTCCACCAGCAATGGCGCTTTTTACAGTTACTACGATACGGTCGCCTACTCCGGCATAACGTTTCCTTGTTCCACCTAGAACTCGGATACATAATACTTCTTTGGCTCCACTGTTATCGGCAACTGAAAGTCTAGATTCTTGTTGTATCATGATTACTTCGCTCTTTCTAGAATTTCAACTAATCTCCAACGTTTTGTCTTACTTAACGGACGAGTTTCCATAATTTTTACAGTATCGCCGTTATTACAATCGTTGTTCTCATCGTGCGCGTGAAACTTCTTGGTCTTTTTCACAAACTTACCATAGATGGGGTGCTTCTCACGAATTTCCACAGACACAACGATGGACTTATCCATAGCGTTGCTGGCTACTAAACCAATACGCTCTTTTCTAAGATTTCTGCTTTCCATCTGTTAATTATTTTTCAGTTAGTTGCTTTTGACCCAACACAGTCGTCAAGCGCGCAATGTTTCTACGGGTATGTCTGATCTTCATTGGATTATCCAATGGCGAGGTAGCGTGATTTAACTCAAGCTGCTGTAAAGCTGCTTTTTCTGTTTCAATACGCTCTTGGATCTCGCTTACACTTAATTCTTTGATCTCTTGTACTTTCATCTCTCATTAAGCATTTGAAGATTCAACATAATCCCTTCTCACAACAAATTTTGTAGTTACCGGAAGTTTTTGCGCCGCTAAACGCAATGCTTCTTTTGCTACTTCGTAAGGTACTCCTTCGCATTCTAAAATGATACGTCCTGGAGTAACAGGGGCCACAAATCCCTCTGGACTACCCTTACCTTTACCCATCCTTACTTCGGCTGGCTTCTTGGTAATTGGTTTATCGGGGAATATTCTGATCCAGATCTGTCCCTGACGCTGCATGTAACGGGTTACCGCTACCCTTGCTGCTTCAATCTGACGACCTGTAATCCATTTACTCTGTAAAGACTTAATTCCGAAAGATCCGAAGGCTAATTCAGTGCCTCGTTGGGCATCGCCTTTCATACGACCTTTCTGCTGTCTTCTAAATTTAACTTTTTTCGGTTGTAACATCGTTACTTGTCAATTAAAGTGAAAGGATGATTACTTCTTATTTCTTCTGCGTGGACCTCTACCACCACGGTTTCCAGAAGGCTTGTCTTTAGTATTCAAGGCTGGAGATAGATCTGGCTTACCATAAATTTCTCCTTTACAAATGTATACCTTAATACCGATCAGACCCATTTTAGTCAATGCCTCTGCCTGAGCATAGTCAATGTCTGCACGTAATGTATGTAAAGGAGTACGTCCTTCTTTATACATTTCGGTACGGGCCATTTCAGCACCGTTCAAACGGCCTGAGATCTGTACTTTAATACCTTCAGCTCCCATTCGCATGGCAGAAGCAATAGCCATTTTAATGGCACGACGATATGCAATACGTCCTTCCACCTGACGAGCGATGTTGTTGGCTACGATAATTGCATCCAACTCTGGTCTTTTTACTTCAAAGATGTTAATTTGAACCTCTTTGTCAGTAATTTTCTTAAGCTCCTCTTTCAGCTTGTCAACTTCTTGTCCTCCCTTACCAATAATTATACCAGGACGTGCAGTGAAAACGGTAATAGTTACCAATTTCAACGTTCTTTCAATTACGATACGTGAGATACTAGCTTTAGCCAGACGCGCATTGAGGTACTTTCTTAGCTTGGAGTCTTCTAACAGCTTATCGCCGTAGTTATTTCCTCCATACCAGTTGGAATCCCATCCCTTGATGATTCCTAATCGGTTACTAATTGGATTAACTTTTTGTCCCATCTAGCTATTAGTTTTCTTGATTTTCATTAGATACTACTTTGCTTGCAACGCGTAATGTAACGTGGTTTGAACGTTTTCTGATACGGTGTGCACGACCCTGTGGAGCCGGACGTAAACGTTTCAAAATACGACCACTATCTACAGAGATTTCACTCACGTAAAGATTAGCGTCTTCGATGCGAACACCTTCGTTTTTCTCTTTCCAATTAGCAATAGCAGAAAGCAACAGTTTCTCAACTCTACCTGAAGCCTCTTTTGAAGAGAACTTCAACATATCTAGAGCAAGGTTCACCTCTTTACCTCGGATCATATCGGCAACAAGGCGCATTTTCCGCGGTGAAGTAGGTACATTGTTCAGCTTTGCGAAGTAATCGGTCTTCTTAGCTTCCTTTATTTTTTCAGCTCTTATTCTTTTTCTTGCACCCATTTTTTACTGTTTAAAGAATTTTAAATTGGCAGGCCAATTACTTTTTCTTATTACCACCATGACCGCGATATGTGCGGGTTGGGGCAAATTCGCCTAATTTGTGTCCTACCATATTTTCAGTAACATAAACCGGGATGAACTTATTACCGTTGTGTACAGCAATAGTGTGTCCTACAAAATCCGGAGATATCATAGAAGCGCGGGCCCAGGTCTTAATCACTGATTTCTTACCTGAATCGTTCTGTCCAAGAACTTTCTTTTCCAGCTTATAGTCGATAAATGGGCCTTTTTTTAATGATCTGCTCATAATTCGTTTAAATTAACCGGTTATTTTTTCCTTCTTTCAATGATGTATTGGTTTGAAGCCTTCTTCTTGTGACGAGTTTTATAACCCTTAGCCAATACCCCTGTACGAGATCTTGGGTGTCCTCCTGAAGAACGTCCTTCACCACCACCCATTGGGTGATCAACTGGGTTCATAGCTACACCACGTACGCGTGGACGGTTACCCAACCAACGGCTGCGACCAGCTTTACCTGAACGCTCTAATGCGTGATCTGAGTTACCAACCGCACCTAAAGTAGCACGACATGTTACCAATACCATTCTGGTTTCACCTGAAGGTAATTTTACAACGGCATATTTTCCTTCACGAGCAGCTAATTGCGCAAAAGTACCAGCACTACGTGCCATAATACCTCCTTGTCCCGGACGCAACTCGATGTTGTGGATAATGGATCCAAGTGGAATCTCGCTCAAAGGCAAGCTGTTACCGATCTCAGGAGCCACTCCTGAGCCTGAAGCAATTTCTTGCCCTACCTGCAACCCGTTAGGTGCAAGAATGTACCTTTTTTCTCCATCAGCGTATTCGAGCAATGCAATACGAGCACTACGGTTTGGATCGTACTGAATCGACTCTACTGTTGCATTAACACCGTCTTTGTCTCTTTTAAAGTCGATTACCCTATACCTCCTCTTGTGGCCGCCACCGATATTTCGGATGGTCATTTTTCCGGAGTTATTTCTACCTCCGGATTTTTTCAACGGCTTCAATAAGGACTTTTCTGGTGTGCTTGAGGTAATCGTATCAAACGCACCAATAACTTTGTGTCTCTGCCCCGGTGTCGTGGGCTTTAGTTTTCTTACTGCCATTTTTATTAGATATTGCTATAAAAATCTATCTGTTCTCCTTCAGCGAGTGTTACCACTGCTTTTTTGAAGGAATTTGTTCTACCAACAATAACTCCACTCTTAGTATAGCGCGATTTTTCTTTACCGGCATATACCATTGTATTGACAGATGTAACGGTTACGTTGTACAACTCTTCAACGGCGTCTTTGATCTGAAGCTTGTTAGCTCTCTTATCAACAACAAATCCGTAGCGGTTCAACTTCTCGCCAAGTTCTGTCATTTTTTCGGTTACAATCGGTTTAATAATAACTTTCATGACTAGCCTCCTTATACATTAAACAGTTTACCGAATTCTTCTACTGAGCTCTCCACTAACACCAAGCTTTTAGCTTTCATGATGTCATATGTGCTTAAATCAGCGATAGTAGCTACATCAGCACGTTGAATATTACGAGCCGAGCGGTAGATATTGTCGTTAGCTTCTTTCAATACCAACAATGAACGTTGTCCGTTCAACTTAAGATTAGCAACCATTGCTGCATATTCTTTAGTTTTTGGAGCTTCGAAGTTGAAGTCTTCCAAAACAGTGATCATTTGGTTTTGAGCTTTGTAAGCCAACGCAGATTTACGAGCTAACTGCTTTAATTTCTTGTTCAGCTTAAAGCCATAGTTACGTGGGCGAGGACCGAATACACGACCTCCACCTACGAATACAGGAGACTTAATGCTACCTGCACGCGCAGTACCTGTACCTTTTTGCTTTTTAATCTTTTTGGTACTTCCTGCTATTTCAGCACGTTCTTTCGACTTATGAGTCCCTTGACGATTATTAGCCAAGTATTGTTTTACATCTAGGTAAATGGCATGATCGCTGGGCTCAATTCCGAATACAGTTTCCGGTAACGTTACTTTACGTCCCGTATCTTTTCCTTCTATAGTTACTACGTTCAGTTCCATTACTTTTCAATAATTAGATATGAGCCTTTTGCTCCCGGAACAGAACCTTTAACCAAAATAAGGTTGTTCTCAGGAATCACTTTAATCACTTTAAGGTTTTCAACCTTTACTCTGTCACCACCGGTACGACCAGCCATGCG
The DNA here is from genome assembly GCF_018271995.1 of Carboxylicivirga linearis. Classification (GTDB taxonomy): domain Bacteria; phylum Bacteroidota; class Bacteroidia; order Bacteroidales; family Marinilabiliaceae; genus Carboxylicivirga; species Carboxylicivirga linearis. Next base: position 633,322 of record NZ_JAGUCO010000001.1, on the reverse strand, counting down.
CATACCTTTGAATACTCTTGCAGGATATGACGCTGCACCAATAGATCCAGGAGCACGCAAACGATTGTGCTGTCCGTGAGTAGACTGACCTACTCCACCAAACCCGTGACGTTTAACTACACCTTGAAAACCTTTACCTTTTGAAATTCCGGTAATGTCTACAAAAGTGTCTTCTTCGAAATAATCAACACCTAAAGTATCACCTAATTTGAACTCTTGCTCAAATTCAGCGAACTCAACAACCTTACGCTTAGGCGTAGTGCTAGCCTTTTTGAAGTGACCAGCTTGAGGTTGATTGGTGCTTTTCTCTCTTTTTTCGTCAAACGCCAACTGTACAGCCTCGTAACCGTCGGTTTCCACAGTTTTAACCTGGGTAACCACGCAAGGGCCTGCTTCGATAACAGTGCATGGAACATTTTTTCCATCGGCACTGAAAACGGATGTCATTCCGATTTTCTTTCCAATTAGTCCTGGCATTGTTTAAACATTTAAGATTATCACACTTTAATTTCTACTTCTACACCACTAGGCAATTCAAGCTTCATCAATGCATCGATTGTTTTAGCTGTAGAGCTGTAAATATCAATCAAACGCTTGTATGATGATAATTGAAATTGCTCACGTGACTTCTTATTCACGAAAGTGGAGCGCAACACAGTAAAGATACGCTTGTGAGTAGGTAGCGGAATAGGACCGCTAACCACTGCACCTGTGCTCTTTACTGTCTTTACGATCTTCTCAGCTGACTTGTCAACCAAGTTGTGATCGTAAGATTTAAGTTTTATTCTAATTTTCTGACTCATAGTGGAGAACACTAATTCTTATAATAATTCTACTTTTCCTTTTGCTTCTTTTACTACTTCAACAGCAATGTTTTTAGGTACATCAGCGTACTGTAAAAACTCCATTGACGATGTAGCACGACCAGAAGAGATAGTACGTAACGCTGTTACATAACCAAACATCTCTGCCAATGGCACCTTAGCTTTCACTACACGTGCTCCGGCTTTTTCTTCCATTCCTTCTACCTGTCCACGACGCTTGTTAAAGTCACCGATGATATCACCCATGTACTCTTCTGGAGTAACTACTTCAACACGCATAATAGGCTCAAGTAAAACTGGATTAGCTTTTGCTGATGCAGCTTTAAATCCTTGACGAGCTGCAATCTCAAATGATAACTGATCCGAGTCAACCGCGTGGAATGAACCGTCGAAAAGAACTACTTTCAAATCTTCTACTTCGTTACCGGCTAATACACCGTTTAACATAGCATCTTTGAATCCTTTTTCAACAGATGGAATAAATTCTTTAGGAATATTACCACCTTTAATTTCATTGATAAATTGAAGTCCTGATTGACCTTCATCAACAGGTCCCATGCGGAACTGGATATCAGCAAACTTACCACGACCACCAGACTGCTTCTTGAAAACCTCGCGGTGTTCAACCTGACCAGTGATAGTTTCTTTGTAAGTTACCTGAGGAGCTCCTTGGTTACACTCAACTTTGAATTCACGCTTCAAACGGTCGATCAATACCTCAAGGTGAAGCTCACCCATACCTGAGATTACTGTTTGACCAGTTTCTTCGTTAGTTTGTACACGGAATGTTGGATCCTCTTCGGCCAATTTACCTAGTGCAACACCTAACTTATCCATATCTTTCTGGCTCAATGGCTCAACAGCAACACCAATTACTGGCTCTGGGAAGTCCATTGATTCTAAAACGATAGGATTTTTCTCGTCACAAAGAGTATCACCTGTACGAATATCTTTGAAACCAACACCGGCACAAATATCACCAGCACCAATCACCTCACGAGGTAACTGCTTGTTAGATTTCATTTGGAATAAACGTGAGATACGCTCTTTTTTGCTAGTACGAGTATTCAATACGTATGAACCTGCTTCAATTTTACCTGAATAGATACGCATAAAACACAAACGACCTACGAATGGGTCAGTTGCAATTTTAAATGCTAAAGCTGAAAGAGGTGCTTCGTCGTCAATCTCGTAAGATACAGTTTCTTCTGTTTTAGGATTTACTCCTTCGATAGCATCTACATCAAGCGGACTTGGTAGGTACTGAATAACTGCATCTAACAAACGCTGAACACCTTTGTTTTTAAATGCTGAACCACACATCATTGGAGTGATGGTTTGAGCAATAGTAGCTTTACGAATCACCTCAATCATCTCGTCGCGAGTAATTGACTCAGGATCTTCGAAATAACGCTCCATTAAAGCATCATCGTGCTCAGCAACAGCTTCGATTAATTTACCTCTCCACTCTTCAGCTTCATCAGCCAACTCAGCAGGAATATCTTGTAATTCGTAACGAGATCCTAATTGTTCGTCATCAAACCAAACAACTGCTTTATTCTCGATCAAATCAATTACTCCTTTGAAGTCGTCTTCTGCTCCGATAGGAATTTGAATAGGTACAGGATTTGCACCTAACATTTCACGCACCTGACGAACTACTTCGAAGAAGTTAGCTCCTGAACGGTCCATTTTATTAACGAAACCGATACGTGGTACATTATATTTATTAGCCTGACGCCATACAGTTTCAGACTGAGGCTCAACTCCACCTACTGCACAGAACAATGCAACTGCACCATCTAACACACGCAATGAACGCTCTACCTCAACAGTAAAGTCAACGTGTCCCGGAGTATCGATGATGTTAATTTTGTTTTCAACACCTTCGTGAATCCAGTTTGTGGTTACAGCGGCTGAAGTAATGGTAATACCACGCTCCTGCTCTTGCTCCATCCAGTCCATTGTAGCTGCTCCATCGTGTACCTCACCAATTTTGTGAGTGATACCAGTATAAAACAAAATACGCTCTGTGGTAGTTGTTTTACCAGCATCGATATGGGCCATAATCCCAATGTTTCTGGTCTTTTTAAGATCTGCCTTTCCCATGACAATTAAATCAAAAAATTAATGATTAAAATCTAAAGTGAGCAAAAGCACGGTTAGCTTCCGCCATTTTATGCATGTCTTCTTTCTTCTTGAAGGCTGCGCCTTCCATATTGTATGCAGCAACAATTTCAGCAGATAATTTTTCTGCCATTGATTTTCCGCTACGCTTACGTGCGAATAAAATCAAGTTTTTCATGCTGATGGACATTTTACGGGCAGGACGAATCTCCGTTGGAACCTGAAATGTAGCTCCACCAACACGACGGCTTTTAACCTCAACCGCAGGAGTAATATTTTCTAATGCTTTTTTGAAGATTTCCAATGCTGGCTTACCTTCTTTTTCAGCTTTGTCGGCAATACGATCCATTGCATCATAAAAAATACGGAATGCAGTAGACTTCTTACCATCCAACATCAGGTTGTTCACAAACTGTGTCACCTGAGTGTCGTTAAATCTTGGATCTGGAAGAATGATCCTCTTTTTTGGTTTACTTTTTCTCATCTTTCTCTTTGTTTACTTTGTTATCCCTTGGCTGTCGTTCCTAGTCTTCAACTTTTACATTTACTCAACCGGCAATTTCAATCCAAGTAAACAACTCACTACACAATTATTACTTCTTAGCAGCCTTTGGTCGTTTAGTACCATACTTAGAACGGCGCTGCGTACGACCGTCAACTCCTGATGCATCTAAAGCACCACGTACTAAGTGATAGCGCACACCCGGAAGATCTTTTACCCTACCTCCACGAACAAGTACAATACTGTGTTCCTGTAAGTTGTGTCCTTCTCCTGGAATGTAAGCGTTCACCTCTTTTCCGTTGGTTAAACGCACCCTTGCTACCTTTCTCATTGCTGAGTTAGGTTTCTTTGGTGTAGTGGTATACACCCTCACACACACGCCTCGTCGTTGAGGACATGCATCTAAAGCACGTGACTTACTTTTTTCCACCTGCTTGTTTCGTCCTTTTTTAACTAACTGATGAATTGTTGGCATAAAAATTAAAATATATTGTATTAAACAATCTTTTTTCTACTTAAAAACGGGCTTTAAAAGGTACACTTTGCCCTTAAAAACCCCACTGATTTTCAACTCCTTTGACGTTTTTAGACAAAAAAGCGCTGCAAAAGTACTAATTTTCAATTAAAAAAGTGCATCACAAGCTTTATTTTTTTTCAATTATTAGTCGAATTTCTACCTAAAAAACAATTTGTTAGAATTTTTAACACTCCATTTCGCTTAATGATCTCCTTGTCTCTCGTAATTTTCCGATTTAACTGATGCTTTGATTTTTGCAGTATTTTACTGCTCTAAACAACATTTGTACCACTTTTCTACTTTTACCCTTTTTAACTTTTTCGATTTTTCTTTTCATCCTTTGAAATTATTTGCATTACCTTTGCAGGCTGATAAAATGAGTGAATATGCTAAAAGTCAAGAACCTTTGACATAAGGATGGCAATGGTAAATAATACTTGACTGCAGTATTAATCAAAATCAAAACGCATGAAAGCATTTGTATTTCCTGGTCAGGGAGCCCAATACGTTGGGATGGGTAAAGATTTGTATGACAATTCTCCTGAAGCCAAAGATTTATTTGAAAAGGCAAACGAGATTTTAGGATTTCGTATTACCGACCTAATGTTTGAAGGTACTGATGAAGACCTTAAACAAACCAAGGTGACTCAACCTGCAATTTTTTTACACTCTGTAATATTAGCTAAAACACTTGGCGAAACATTCAAACCAGAGATGACTGCAGGTCACTCGTTAGGAGAATTTTCAGCATTGGTTTCAGCCGGAGCTATGAACTTCGAAGACGGATTAAAATTGGTTTCGCAACGCGCTTTAGCAATGCAAAAAGCCTGCGAAGCAGAACCTTCAACAATGGCAGCCATCGTGGGATTGGAAGACGCAGTGGTAGAAGAAGCTTGTGACAGCATTGAAGATGTTGTAGTAGCAGCTAATTATAACTGCCCGGGTCAATTAGTTATTTCAGGTTCGATTGCAGGTGTAGACAAAGCTTGCGAGGTACTTACTGAAAAAGGCGCTAAACGTGCATTAAAGTTACCTGTTGGTGGAGCATTCCACTCACCATTAATGGAACCTGCTCGTGCCGAATTAGCAGCCGCTATTGAAGCAACTGAGTTTAGCGCTCCTATCTGCCCTGTTTACCAGAATGTAAATGCAGCAGCAGTAACTGATCCTGCTACAATTAAAGAAAATTTGGTTGCTCAATTAACCGCACCTGTAAAATGGACTCAAACCGTTCAGAATATGATTGCTGATGGAGTATCATCTTTCACTGAAGTAGGTCCTGGAAAAGTTTTACAAGGATTAGTTAAAAAGGTAGACCGCAAAATGGAAACTACGGGTTACAGCACTTATCAGGGATAAAAAGCTATTAGCAGCTAGCTTTTAGCAATTAGGATAAATAAAAGGCAAAAGTGAATGATGGCACTTTTGCCTTTTTTATTTTAATCATCTAAAGTACTTAAATCGCCTTCATCCTCACCCAAAGCACGAGCCTTAAGTACACGGCGCATAATCTTTCCGCTACGTGTTTTAGGCAGGCTATCAACAAAAACAACTTCTTCGGGCTTGGCAATAGGCCCCATTGCTTTTGCTACATGATCAAGAATCTCTCTTTCTAATTCCTTACCCGGTTCTCTGCCTTCACGAAGAATAGCATATACATGAATACTGTTTCCTTTTAGTTCATGAGGCAAGGCTATAGCGGCAGCCTCAGCCACTGCCGGATGACTAACTACTGCACTCTCTATTTCAGCCGTTCCCAGTCGGTAACCACTTACCTTAATTACATCATCGCTACGACCAATTATCCAATAATAGTCATCTTCGTCTTTTTTTGCTGAATCTCCGGCATGATAATATTTCTTATCATCAAATCTCTTCCAATACGTTTCGTAATACCTGTCATCATCACCCATAATAGTACGTGCCATACCCGGCCAGGGATTTTTTATAACGAGTGCCCCTACTTCATTGGGAGCCACATCTTTTCCATTTTCATCAACAATACCCACTTCATGCCCAAAGAAAGGCTTGGTTGCCGAGCCTGGTTTTAATGGAGTAATGGGCAATGGCGTAATCACAAAACCGCCTGTTTCGGTTTGCCACCAGGTATCCATAATCGGACATTTACCATCGCCAATGGTTTCGTGATACCATTTCCAGGCTTCGGGATTGATGGGCTCACCCACAGATCCCAGTAAACGAAGAGAGCTAATATCATGTCTTTTCACCCACGACTCACCAAAGCGCATCAAACCACGAATAGCCGTTGGAGAAGTATACAAAATGCTAATACCGTATTTATCAATCATTCGCCACCATCTGTCGGGATAGGGATGATTAGGTGCACCTTCGTACATAAAAATTGTTGACCCATTAATAAGCGGACCATACACCATGTAACTATGACCGGTAATCCAGCCCGGATCGGCTGCACACCACCATCGATCTTCGGGTTTGACATCAAACACCATTCGATGAGTTGCCGAGGTATAAACACTATACCCTCCATGCGTATGCACCAAACCTTTAGGCTTGCCTGTTGATCCGGACGTATATAACAGAAAGAGCATATCTTCGGCATCCATCTCTTCGGTGGCACATTTATGACCTGAAATGGGCAATGATTTTAAATCGTGATACCAGTAATCACGATCGTTTTCCATGTACACATCTTCACCCGTTCTTTTCACTGTGATACAAACCTCCATGGTAGGGGACATCTCCATGGCTTTATTAACAATGGATTTTAATTTAGTAGGCTTACCTCTTCTGAATCCTCCATCAGCTGTAATTACTACACGACTTTTAGCTGCATTAATTCTTTCCGCCAAAGCTTCGTGACTAAATCCGCCATACACCACCGAATGAGCCGCCCCAATTTTAGCACAAGCCAGCATTGCAATGATCTGTTCCGGTATCTGAGGCATATAAATAGTAACAATATCACCTTTACGAACACCCATAGCTTTAAGAATATTGGCAAACTCACAAACCTCTCTGTTAAGAGCATGATACGAGAAAGTACGAACATCGCCGGGTTCGCCTTCCCAAATAAGAGCCAACTTATTTTTATTGGCTGTTTTTAAATGGCGGTCAAGGGCATTGTGTACTATATTGGTTTTTCCTCCCACAAACCATTTATAAAACGGATGATTGGAATTATCCAACACTTTATCCCAGGGTTTGTACCATTCGAGTTGTCGTGCCTCTTCTTCCCAAAAGCGTTCGCGATTTTCGATTGACGACTGATACAGGTCATCATATGATTTTACGGTGGCATATTCTACCACCTCTTTCGACGGATAATAAAAGTCTTCAGGATTCATCATACTCTTTCTATTTATGACTGATTAATAATCTTTTAACAAATCATCACAGAAAGAGTTTAACTAGCCATGTCAACTACTAAAGGAGGAATCCATACTTGACAATTGACTTACCCAACCCAACGGTAACATTTTATTTACTTATGAATGATGGCGGCCTTTTGCTTCTTTCCATCCATTAGAATTTCCAATGGCTCGGCAAAACGTACATGCTTAAAGTATTTTGTTTCTGATATCAAATCCTGCTTTTTCAATACATCAAAATTAACCATCTTATCCAAGCCATTCTGATGAATACTAAAATAGCCCACATTCATAGAGGTAACATTATGAAAGAAGTGAGATCCCAGCGAAGCATCTAACGGAAAGTTAGGTAATCCCATCTCCACAATCACCCTGGCATGCGATATTTGGGACCAATAAACAGGTATTCCGGTAAACCGATCGCGAGTACCCCATCGACCGGGACCAATCAACACATATTCTTTACCTTCTTTCTCGAAATACTTATTGAGCTCAGCCACTTCTTTACCCATTTCTTCGGTTTGGGTGCGATCAAACACATCAATATTCATATACACTACATCAGTAATATAATTGATATGCCCATTACCCATTCCTTTATTCGATTGAAGCAACAACCTTTCTTGAGGCACCTCATCAAAATTGATTTCCACATGGTTTTCAATGCGGATTAATGGTTTTATTTGCAATAGATATAAGGTAGGTAAGTTCCTTCGTCCGGCATCCATATCAACGGCAAACTCAATCTCAACGGGTGCCCCCATAGCTTGTTTAAAAAAACGGAGCAACATATCGAGTGTGGGTGCCAGGGGTATATAATCGTACTTGAGGATATTGGCAAAATTTAAGACCCGTGGGCCGCGCTTACTAAAATCGTTTACCATCCTATCGTAGTTCATGTCATACACCGAAGCACAATGTCTGAGGTTGCCATCTTCCTCGACTTCTTTAATACTGAGTTTAAGTATAGATGCATCTTCACCACCACTCTCCATATCTAGCTCTTCATCATCAAGATTAAGAGCATAGAAATATGATTGCGAATCCTTAATCTGATCCTGAATAGAATTTAACTCTAACTTAGGATGCTTGGGACAAAAACGATAAGCTTTTTCGCCACCCACTACATACTTACCCAACCCAACTCCCAACACTGCAAATCCATCTTCAGGTTTCATATACGAGAATGGATAGTAATTATACGATTGGGCCACACCACTTATGTGTGGATAATAACGATCACCCACTCGCTGGCCTACCACCTGTTGAATGATAACTGCCATCTTTTCTTCTTCAATCTTATAGTTTACAGCATCGAAATAGGCTTTGGCGGAATCGCTGAACATAGAAGCATAAACGAGCTTAATGGCTGTGCATAATTGCTTAAACCGAATATTGATATCTGAATTATTGTTGGGAACCATGTAGGTTGCATATACACCTGCAAAAGGCTGAAGCAAACTATCTTCAAACAATCCCGAAGAACGAATAGCTAAAGGACAAGTGACCTGCTCGAGGTACTGATAGAGCTTCTCATTGACTTCATCACTTAATTCAGCCTTCAGAAATAGTTTTTTAATCTCTTCATATTTCTGCTCGACAAAAGCCAGTGTATATAAATTGTTTTTTTCAATAAAATGTGTGAACTCATCTGCCCCGATAATGGCTGTTGCCGGAATACGAATATTAATATCTTGTACAATTTCATCGAAATCGATATTCTCGATAAAATTACTCAGAAATGCCATTCCTCTTCCCTTACCTCCAAACGAGCCTTCTCCGATACGTATTACATACCTACTACTTTTAACCAACGACTTCTCGAAGCTCACCACCCTCCCTCGTAAACGCTCGAGACGAACATCTTCAAAAACATCTAAAATAACCTGACGTAGTTTGGTGAAACTTTCAAAATCTTCTATACGATATGGACGAAGCCGTTTAGCAATAGTTATCTCACCCCTGGCCATCAACCAGGTTGATAAACCATTCCTACGGGCATGATACAACAATGACTCTGGCGGAACATCAGCCAGACACTGCACAAATTCTCTCAGGTTATGCGCCTCAGCCACCTTGGCACCCCGGCTATTGGTAAATACAAAATTACCAAAGCCCAGTCGTTGATGAATAAAGTTATAAATATCAAGGCTTAGACTATCGGAATTTTTATCGATAAACTCAGCATTAACCAATTTTGCTTTCTCTGCATTTTCAGGATCGGATGATTGTAGTAGCGAGGGTATCACAATTTTTGATTTCACATTTTTGATTAGCTCCACACCGGCATTTTCATCATCCAGGCCATTGCGCTTGTATTTTACATCGGAAATAAGGCAAATTAAATTATCGGTATACTTATCAACCACTTCTACCGCATCTTCGTAATTACTTACCAACAGTATTTTAGGACGAACACGCATTTTAAGCATTCGATGAATCTGTCCCAGACTTTCTTCTTCCAGAATAGCCTGTGTCTGACGCATTATAATAGAGTATAGTAAAGGCAGGTAACGGGTGTAATATTTCTGCGAATCCTCAACCAGCAGTATGATACGAACATCACCTACATGAACATCTTTGGCAACGTTTTTTTTATCTTCAACGTATTTAATCATAGCCAAAAAAACACGCGAATCACCGTTCCACACAAATACCCGTTCAATATTATCGATGTTACCACTGGCCTCATCAAAAAACTTAAGATCGGCATTGTTATTCACCAATAATAATATAGGCACCTCAGGCTCGGCTTCCTTTATTTGATGACTGATTTTTAAAGGCTGTTTCTTATCCAGTCCGGCCATTACAATCACCATCTCAAAGCTACGTTCTTTCAGCAGTAGCAATGCCTCATCGGCACTATTAACACTGGTAATTCGAGGGGCTGTAAAAAGGTTTAGCTGAAGATACTCGCCGGCTATCTTATCGAAGAAACGACCTTCGCGTACAATACTGTAGGCATCATAGTGATTGGCTACCAGCAGTATTTCGCGCACCTTAAAGGTCATTAATTCCTGAAAAATATCTTTATCCGTTACACGCCGGTTGTATATCTGCGATAATTCAAGCTCTTGGGTGGGTTCCATAAAAACACCTGATTCATTTGTTAGCAATACAGCAAATTAAACGAAAAAAACGAGCCTAAGAAATGATAAAGGTTACGCGAAGTGTTAATTATGAAAAGATTCTATCTTTGCCACTATAATGAAATAACCTAACCAATGAAATACCTTACTCTTATTATTGCATTGCTGATAAACATTTCTGTACTTGAAGCTCAACAACGAATTAAAGGAAAAATTATTAACAGCTATGATCACCCCATACCTTATGCTACTATTTCCGTTACTGGAACTAATAAGGGCTGCTACTCCAACACCGATGGTTGTTTTGAATTGATAAGCAATAAAGACAGCCTTGCCGTTAGTTGCATAGGATATATCTCGGAGCAAATTAAGATTGACGATTATAATGATACCTTATATGTAGTACTTCAAAAAAATGATATTGCCCTTAAGGAAGTGGTGGTAACATCGCAAAAAACAAAGCTTAAAAAGGTAAAAGACCAAGGTAAAATAGCCTGCTCTGTATGTGCTTCTAAAGGCATGGAAATAATTAGTTTTATTCCTGTACCCAAAGGAAGTACTCTGAATAACCTTACCTTTTATTGCAAAAGAACCCGCACCAAGCGAATAGCCGGATTGAGGCTTTACACCTATAACTATAAAAATGAGCCGGAAGAAATATTGATGACCGAAAACCTGGTGGTTGACATAGCTCCTTATTCCAATAAAATTTTGTTTGATGTTAAGAAGCTAAATATTGTAGTGCCCCAAAATGGACTTTATGCCGGACTGGTTTTTATGGATGCTAATACAGCAGAAATGAAGAAAAAAGACAAAACCAATCCGTATGTATATTTAAGCAGCAAGCATCTTACAAAGCAGACCTATATAAGAAAATACAATGATTCATTCAAACCCGAGAATTTCCCATGCTCTGTAAATAAAGAAAGGATCAGCAACCTGCAGTGTAGTTATAGTTATTATTGATAAACTATTAGCTATCAGCCAGCAGCCAATAGCTAATAGCTATTTTTTTTACAACATCCCTTTGGTACTGGGTAGTTGATCGTTGTATGGATCTTTGCGAATGGCGGCCCTGATGGCACGTGCCAGTGCTTTAAAAATACCTTCTATTTTATGATGCTCGTTGCCTCCTTCGGCCTTTATATTAAGGTTGCAGGCTGCCGCATCGGAAAAACTCTTGAAGAAATGATGAAACATCTCGGTAGGAGTATCGCCAATCATCTCGCGCTTAAATTCGGTTTCCCACACCAACCAGGGTCGTCCACCAAAATCGATGGCTACTTGCGCCAGACAATCATCCATAGGCAGGCAAAAACCATAACGCTCAATTCCACGTTTATCGCCCAAAGCCTTTTTAAAAGCCTCGCCCAACACAATGGCCGTATCTTCCATGGTATGATGTTCGTCGACATGTAAATCGCCCTTTACCTCAACCGTTAAATCACACCCCGAGTGACGACCTATCTGCTCCAACATATGATCGAAGAAATTCAATCCGGTTGATATATTGCACTTGCCCGATCCATCCAAATTAACAGCCACCTTTATGCTTGTTTCAGCAGTTGAACGCACCACTTCGGCACTTCTTTCTGATTTAAATAAAAAGGCAGCTACCTCATTCCATTGGTCAGTAAGCAAGGCACACACCTCTGTTAACCCAGCTTCGGCCAACATCTTATCTCCTGCTTCTTTACCTTGAAGTAAAATAGCTTTACAACCCAGATTCTTAGCCAGTTGCACATCGGTAATTCGATCTCCAATTACAAATGAACCTTCCAAATCGTAATCTCCTTCGATGTATTCAGTTAGCATTGCAGTTCCGGGCTTACGCGTAGGCGCATTCTCTTCGGGCAAGGTAGGATCGATATGCACCTTATCAAAGGTGATTCCTTCCCCCTCTAAAGCCTTCATCATCTTATTTTGAGCCGGCCAAAAGGTATCTTCCGGAAAAGAAGCCGTTCCCAATCCATCCTGATTGGTGACCATAGCCAGGTAGAAATCGAGTTGCTGAGCTATCTTTGATAAGTTTTGAAAAACACCAGGAAAATACTCCAGCTTCTCCAGACTATCGACCTGGTAATCTACGGGAGGTTCCACAATAAGGGTACCGTCCCGATCTATAAATAGTATTTTTTTCTTTTGCATTTAGATTAATTTTTAAATAGCTCAAGCACGAATTAGAAATTCGCGCTACCAACCTTACTTAATAATCTTGGTTTTCAACCACACTTCTAAATACTGAGTCCAATAAGCAACTGGCCTGTCGGCAGCAAATCCAAATCCATGACCTCCGGTAGGAAGAATCACTTTAGTAACATCGCCACCTTTTTCAAACAAGTTTTGGGCATATCGGTCTGAGTTTTCAACAGGCACAGCCCCATCGTTAATGGCATGAACCATTAGGGTAACCGGTGTTTTTTCAGTCACCTGGTTTTCTACCGAGAAATAATCAACCATACTAACGGCTGGATCTTTACCAATCAAATTCTCACGACTTCCCATGTGTGTGCATGCTTTATCCATGCTAATAACAGGGTACATCAATACCGAAAAATCAGGGCGAACCTCTTCTGATGTTCTTTTATCATCAACCGGATGAGTAAACAAGGTGGACACAGATGCAGCCAAATGTCCACCCGCCGAGAAACCAATTACACCCACTCTTGCCGGATTGATATTATATTCTTTGGCTTTGGATCGAACCAAATAAACCGCCTGCTGCGCATCCATCAATGGAACATAGCTTGAGTTTTCAAACAAATCATCATCGGGCAAACGATACTTCAACACAAAAGCCTCGAATCCTAGTTTATTAAACCATTCAGCTGCCATATACCCCTCGTGATCGATAGCCTCGCGAGCATATCCTCCACCGGGAATAATAATAATGGCTGGTTTGGCTTCCTTGCTTTTTACAGGGTAATGATAAAGCTGCGGAACAGTAACTCGCGAAACACGATTATTAACATCCTGCTCTTCTACCTGAACATCGTTATTAAAGGGTGCTTGACCCTCCCAAAGGTTGATTTTTTCTTTTTGACCGTACATTGTATTTGCACTCAACAGTAACACACTTAATAGAATTTGGATTTTCATTATTGAATTGGATTTAAAACTTATTTCTGATATGTTTTTAATGCTTTCATCAATAGCTTATTTTCATCAGCTGTCCCCACAGTAATTCGTAAACACCCGGCACATAATGCCACCGACGAACGATCGCGAATAATAATTTCCTCACCCACAAGATAATCATACAAACCTCGGGCATCATCCACTTTTACCAACAGATAATTGGCATCTGATGGATAAATCTTTTGTACGAATGAGAATTGCTGAAGATCGGAATTCATTTGTTCTCTTTCTTTCAGCAACGTTTCAACCCATTGCTGCTTATCATCTTCCTTATCCAAAAGTTCCGATGCTTTTTCCTGTGTAAGTATATTAATATTGTATGGATATTTTATATTACTCAGCACTTTTATCAACTCTTTCGAGGCAAAAGCCATCCCCAAACGTATACCTGCCATTCCCCATGCCTTGGAGAAAGTTTGTAATACAACAAAGTTTGAAAATTCGTCAATACGCTTCAATAAACTTTTCTCAGGTGCAAAATCGATGTAGGCCTCATCCAAAACAACAATACCATCGAACTCTTTGACAATAGCTACAATATCATCCTCTTTAAAACAGTTTCCTGTTGGATTATTGGGAGAACAAAGAAATAGTAATTTAGAATTATCATCTGCAGCGGTTAATAGCGCATCCACATCCAACTGAAAATCCTCGGTCAGCAACACTTTACGCACTTCTATATTGTTGATGTCGGCAGCCACCTGATACATTCCGTAAGTAGGATCGATACTTACCACATTATCCTTACCCGGTTCACAAAAAGCACGAAACAATAAATCGATGGGTTCATCGCTTCCGTTTCCTAAAAAGATCTGATCAGCATTTACACCTTTGATCGGTGCAATCTTTGCTTTCAGATTACGTTGGTATGGATCTGGGTAGCGATTGTATGGCTGATTAAATGGATTTTCATTGGCATCGAGATAAACCGAAGCTGCTCCGGTAAATTCATCACGAGCGGATGAATAGGGCTTAAGCCCTTTTATATTTGATCTTAAAAGCTCATCAAGCGTTTTCATTTTAACACAAGGATTAGAAGTTATTTCGATTCTTTGATTTTTTGAAGCCTAACAGTTACCGCATTTTTATGTGCATATAACTGTTCGGCTGCTGCCATAATTTCAATCGCGGGTCCTAGCTTCTGAATTCCTTTCTCAGATATTTTCTGATAGGTAATCTTCTTCATAAAACTCTCGGTACTTACCCCGCTATACGATTTGGCATATCCGTGTGTAGGCAATGTATGATTGGTTCCCGAAGCATAATCTCCTGCACTCTCAGGCGAATAATTACCTAAGAATATCGAACCAGCGTTCATTACTTTAGCACCGATCTCCTCATCATCTCTCATCGAAATAATCAAATGCTCTGGTGCATATTCGTTGCACATCTCCAACATCTCATCCACCGACTTTAATACAATCATTCGACTGTTGTCCAACGCTTTCTCAGCCACTTCTTTTCGCGATAATTGATTGAGTTGTTCGTCCAGTGCCTTTTCAACTTTATCCAATAAGGCTTCGTTGTTTGTTACCAATATCACCTGACTATCGGCACCATGCTCAGCCTGTGATAGAAGATCAGCTGCAATAAAAGCAGGCTCAGCACTCTCGTCAGCCATCACCATCACTTCCGAAGGTCCTGCAGGCATATCAATGGCCACATCCTTCAGACTTACCACTTGCTTGGCTGCTGTCACAAATCGGTTACCCGGACCAAATATCTTCGATACTGAAGGAACTGTTTCAGTACCATAAGCCATAGCTCCAATTGCCTGAATTCCACCCAACTTAAATATCTTAGTTACTCCAACCAGGTTGGCCGCATATAAAATAGCAGGATTGATCTTACCATCTTTACCAGCAGGAGTACACAAAACAACTTCTTTACATCCTGCAATTTTTGCTGGAATAGCCAACATTAAAACAGTTGAAAAAAGCGGAGCTGTTCCTCCTGGAATATACAATCCCACTTTCTCGATTGGCACAGCTTTTTGCCAGCATTGCACACCTGGCATGGTTTCAATCACTTTCACCTCGCGAAGCTGAGCCTGATGAAATGTTTCGATATTTTGCTTGGCTGTTAAGATAGCTTCTTTCAGGTCGCTACTAATATTGATACAAGCTTCATTAATTTCTGCTTGCGACACTTTAAAATCCTCCAGCTCAACGCCATCAAACATACGGGTATATTTAATTAAAGCCGCATCCTTGTTACGCTTCACATCTTCCAACACACCACGGGCTGTATCAAATAAGTCTTCCAATCCATTGTCAGGACGTTCGAGCAACTCTTCCCATGACTCCTTTGCGGGATATACTATTTTTTGCATCAGGTTAATTTTAAATCTTACAGAATCATTTTCTCAATAGGAATAACCAAGATACCTTCAGCACCTATACTTTTCAGCTGTCCGATGATCTCCCAAAATTTCTTTTCCTGAATTACCGAGTGCACAGAGCTCCATCCTTTATCAGCCAATGGCAAAACAGTAGGGCTTTTCATTCCAGGAAGCACATTTACAATCTCATCTACCTTATCATTTGGCACATTCATTAATATGTACTTATTAGAGTTGGCAGCCATCACCGAGTTAATTCGGAAAATAATTTCATCCAACAATTGTTGTTTCTCAGGGCTTAAATTAGGAGCAGAAACCAACAATGCCTCTGACTGCATCACAACTTCAACTTCTTTCAGTCGATTAGCCACTAAGGTACTACCCGAGCTCACAATATCAAAAATGCCATCAGCCAACCCAATTCCTGGTGCAATCTCAACCGATCCTGCAATTTCGTGAATATCGGCTTTGATATTTTGTTCTTTCAAGTATTTCTCCAGAATAACAGGATATGAAGTAGCAATTTTCTTACCTTCGAAGTACTTATTTCCTGGATATTCATCTGCCTTTGGAATAGCTAAAGACAAACGACATTTACTAAATCCCAAGCGCTTGGCAATAGTGAGATCAAAATTCTTTTCAGCCATTTCGTTTTCGCCAACAATACCTATATCAGCTACTGAATCAGCTACGGTTTGAGGGATATCATCATCGCGAAGATACAATACTTCAATGGGGAAGTTTGGAGAAGAAGCTACCAACTTACCACTTCCTGAATTAAATTTAATTCCGGCTTCTTTTAATAATTTCATTGAATCTTCGTTCAAACGTCCTTTTTTCTGTAATGCAATTCTGATTTTGGTTTCCATTATGGTAATGATTAATTAGTTTTTAAAATAAAAGGCTCACCCGATAACGGATAAGCCTTGTCTCTGATATTTTTATATAAGAATTCCGACTTATCCCTGAGGATTAGCATGAAAATGATGTACGCTATGATGATTCTTATTATTCATTCTAATATAAAATAAAAAAGGCTTACCATTTTGGTAAGCCTTGGATAAATATTGTTTAAAGTATACACACAACAATCACCGCCTACCGAGTTTGCAGGTTTAAATGATGATGATGATGGATACAATTTGTCATGTCTTTTAAATAATTTGAAGCAAATATAAAGGTATTAACATTAATTGCAAACAATTCTTTAAATTTTCCTACCTAATTATAAGCAAACTGCTTTAATCTATCTGCATTTTCACTTGCATATCGGGCATATTTCTGATCGGTTCCTTTAATATGATTTACCAACCACTGCTTCAAAAAGTTAGTTACTTCCAATGATAGAATCATTTTACCTTCGGTTAGTTTGGTATGAAACGACTGCGCTTTTTCAATAAAAGCTGCATGTTGTTGTTGATGGTCATCAAACTCAGGATAGCCAATTCGCTTCATATAATCTTCTTCTCTGGCAAAATGAGTTTTGGTGTAATCTAATAATCCAACTATTAATTCTTGCAGTTGAAATTTTGGCGAATTACTCTGAATTCCTTTGTAGAAATCATTAAGCAGATCAAATAGTTTTTTGTGTTCGTTGTCGATTTCAACATTGTTTACGGATAGTTCTTCTGTCCACATAGTCATATTCATTTCGGTTTAGGAACATCAAAAATAAACATTTTTTACACACTAAACGTTATTTCATTATTAAATTACTTTAATTCTTAATTAATTGTAAGTACTCTTCTTTAGCATCAAATTTTGAATGTGTAAAGGTTTCATTATATTTCGGCACAAATACAAAATTAACATGCAAGTTTTAAAACACGCTCCAAACTTTTTAACCAGTTTAAATGTATTGTGTGGTACCCTTGCCACTTTTCTGGCATTAAACGGGATGGTTGACAAAGCCATATGGTTTATTTTTATAGGTGCCTTATTTGATTTTAGTGACGGTTTCGCTGCCAGAGCTTTGAAGGCCTATAGTGAGATGGGAAAAGAACTGGATTCTTTAGCTGATTTGATCAGCTTTGGTATGGCTCCGGCTTCCATCTGGTCGGCCATCATAAGATTAAAAATCATGGGAAGCTTTAGTGTTCCTTTTTCTGAGATGCAAACACCAGAGCAGTTCTGGATTGTCAGTCCATTTATTTTGGTGATATTTTCAGCTCTTCGCCTCGCTAAATTTAATGTTGACACTCGTCAGACAGAAAACTTTCTGGGTTTAACAACTACGGCAACAGGAATATTCACAGCCTCTTTTGCTTATATGTTTCTGAATAAACCGGAATGGTTCGGATGGCTAAATCCAATTATCATTCTAATCCTAATTTTTATTTTCAGCCTACTGTTGGTAAGTGAGATATCAATGTTCTCATTGAAATTTAAAAATCTAAAATGGTCAGATAATAAAGAACGATTTATATTGTTGGGCTTTGCGCTCATCTCAATTGCCCTATTAGGACTGGGAGGAATTGCAGCAACCATCCTTTATTATATTATTGTTTCGATTATTAAATGGTTATTAGGATCTAAATCCTAATTAGATAATAAATAAAAACTCCCGAATCATTCGATTCAGGAGTTTCTTATATATCCTACTCTTTGTCTTC
The DNA here is from genome assembly GCF_018271995.1 of Carboxylicivirga linearis. Classification (GTDB taxonomy): domain Bacteria; phylum Bacteroidota; class Bacteroidia; order Bacteroidales; family Marinilabiliaceae; genus Carboxylicivirga; species Carboxylicivirga linearis. The sequence goes on along the minus strand of NZ_JAGUCO010000001.1, from coordinate 614,822 downwards.
TTTCGCAATGGATCTATCGAACCATTGTAATCCCTTCAGTACTGCATAGTAACTAATAGCTATTGTTGCAGGAAGAGTTAAATACCATAATATCTGAGGTAAGTAATTCATATCACTTCTTTTATTCGTTAGTAAACATGTAAATCATCCGAAGACATCTCATCTTCGTCGATTGGTTTGTTATTGATAGCTCTCCAAACATACACTATGTATGCCAAAACAAATGGCACCAATAGTGATACATAACTCATGGCAGTCAATGTAAAATGACTTGAAGAAGAATTCTGTATCGTCAAAGAACTTTGCAAATCATATGTTGATGGATAAAAAGCTGTATTATTAAATCCAGCTAACATTAACAGACTTAAAACAGTTAATACAGTTCCTCCACCAGCTGACCAAATTCCCCTGGTACATTTATTAGTTAGAATAGATGCAATTAATCCAAATAAAACAGCAATTACACCTATAACCAACATAATCAATACAACAGGCATTGCTATCAGATTATGAAAGTATTTATAGGGTTCCATAAACACTTCTTGTGTTTGCGGATTTACAGCAAAACCATCTCTTAGTAATAACCAGATTAAAAAAGTTAGGAAAAATACAACAAATGGAATTCCATTGTACAACAAATGCTTGCGGGCACGTTTTTCTATTTCTTCATGCTGTACGCTATTTATAAAATAAAGTAATCCTAAAACACGTGCTAAAAAGAAAACAGCTAATCCTAACGACAAATTATGCAAATTAAAAGCCGCTTCCAAACCATGAGTTGTCAATTCCCATTGAGACTGATTCATATCATTAACCGAAAAAGCAGAACCTGTAAAGAAAGTGGCTACTGCTGTTCCAATAAAGATGGTTCCTATTAATCCATTAATAAACAGGAAGGTCTCAAAAGTTTTGGCTCCAAAAAAATTATTAGGTCTTGTTCTGAATTCGTATGACACTGCCTGCAGCACAAAAGCAAATAAAATAATAATCCATACCCAGTAGGCACCACCAAAACTGGTACTATAAAACAATGGGAACGAAGCAAAGAATGCTCCGCCAAAGGTTACCAGGGTAGTAAAAGTAAACTCCCATTTACGACCAAGGGTATTCACTAACATTGTTCTTTGCAAGTCTGTTTTACCTATAGTATAAATCAAGGTTTGACCTCCCTGCACAAACATGAGAAATACTAACAAGGCTCCCAACAGAGAGACTATAACCCACCAATATTGCTGTAAAGCTAAATGTGATAATTCTCCAAACATTATTTGTCTCCTCCTTCTTTAGGTCCGTTTTTAATTTGCTTTGTCATAATCTTAACTTCGGCAATAGCTAATCCAACAAAGGTGATGGTAAATAACCAGAAAGTGATCATCACTGAAGTAGAATCAATTTTTGATACAGCCGACATGGTTGGCATTAAATCCTGTATAACCCAAGGCTGACGACCAACCTCAGCCACAATCCAGCCTGCCTGGCTTGCAACATATGCCAAAGGAATGGTCCATAAAGCTGTATATAAAACAACTTTCTTATCCTCTATTTTATTTCGGGCAGTTAACCAAAGCAGCACTACAAAAAGCAGTAAAAAATGCATACCTAATCCAACCATTATATGAAAGGCATAAAACGACATTGAAATAGGCGGAACTATCTTAAAGGCATTTAATTCTAATTGCTCGGGATCAGGATCGTAATAATTTCCATAACCGAAGTATCGAAAATAATTATCAACCCATTCTTTATCATTGAATTTTGCTTTTAATCGAGCATATTCCTCCGGATCGCTGTTTTTTGATTCCTTAAAAGCCTTTAAGGTTTGTTGTGCTTCATAGCCTCGCCGTATCTTTTCTTTATAAGACATGATGTTGCGTACCTCATTCCCCAAAACCAAATCTTTAATTCCGGGAACAAAAGCATCAACCTTCAAAAAGGCCATGTATGATAACATATTGGGAATTTCAATTTTCACTAAAAAATCCGACTCCGAATCTTTATTCAGTGGATCATCAGGGGCTTTACCGAATAAGCCAACAGCAATTAGCGGTGCTTGCGTCTGACCTTCCATCAACGATTCCATGGCAGCAAATTTCATAGGTTGATTACGTGCAATCTCCCTGGCTGATCCATCACCGGTACCAATCAACATAGCTGATGAAATAATTCCAAATACCGATGCGATTACAATGCTTCGTTTCGCAAACAGAATATGCCTTTTCTTTAAAAGAAACCATGAACTAATACCCACCACAAAAATGGATGCTAGAACATACCCTGATGTGGTTGTATGCAAGAATTTATTAACAGCTGTTTCAGACAAGAAAACATCCCAGAAATTGACCATTTCGTTACGAGCCGTTTCAGGATTAAACTTCATTCCAACAGGATTCTGCATCCAGGCATTGGCCACTAAAATCCATAAGGCCGATAAGTTGGCTCCGATAGCCGTTAGCCAGGTGGCAACCAAATGGAATTTTTTGCTAACCTTTCCCCACCCAAAAAACATTACAGCTATAAAGGTACTCTCAAGGAAAAAAGCCATTATACCTTCAATTGCCAAAGGAGCTCCAAAAATATCACCTACAAACCATGAATAGTTTGACCAGTTGGTTCCAAACTCAAACTCCAGAATAATACCCGTTGCCACTCCAATGGCAAAGTTAATTCCGAATAGCTTCATCCAGAATTTGGTTATCCTTTTCCACTCCAAATCACCAGTGCGAACATAAATGCTTTCCATAAAAGCAACTATAAATCCTAATCCTAAAGTGAGAGGAACAAACAACCAATGAAACATGGCTGTTAATGCAAATTGCGCCCTTGACCAATTAACAAGGGTAAGATCAATGTTTTCAAGCATTGTAATATAATTTGTATTAATTATTAATCAATTCTTCTAATACATGGTTAGCTCTTTCTTCATCTGTCTGATACCTATTTTTCAGCGTGTCTCTGAAAAAAAACATTTTAAGTACAGCAAACATGATAAAAAGCTTAATTAAAATAATCACCCATAAATTTCGTCCCCATGCAGGCATACTTTTAAAACCGTCAATGTAAAACTGATATACCCTTTTTACCCAATACATATTTACCTTTAACTATAAAGTGTGAAATAAAATTAACACCCGGATTGTTACAATGTTTTAACTTACCCGGATAATACTATTAAATTTCTTTCGTCCTTTTTTCTGTATGATTATTCAAATTTAATTTGTTTTCCCTAATACAGAAAGAATTCGCTAATTGTATTTGCAAAAACAAAACACCTCCACATAAGTTTAAAAAATTAACACGTCTTAACACTTACTTTTCTTGTTGTATTTAAGATGCTTATGTCTTTTTTTGAATTCAAAATTGATTAACTCCATTAAAAAAAACTTAAACAAATTTGGTAGTTAATTAATTTTTGTTCACCTTTAATTTGTATTTGAGTATTTGATTACTTTTTTGCATTTTAATCTAACGAGATTGACTTTCAGTTGTATATATTATTTTTTTTTACTAAATTTTATGTTTTAGAAATTGCCAGCTGTTAAACACCCAAGCAGTTGTGTTGAGTAAAACAAGTTGTTAACGAAAATCCCAAAAAAATGACCGCAGAACAATTTAACAACCGTTTGTTGAACCTTCAACAAAAAATGTTTAGCTACGCCCTAAGCTTAACTGCCAACGAAGAAGATGCTCATGATCTTGTTCAGGAAACAAATTTTCGCGCACTATCATCTCGTGAAAAATTTGTTATGAATACCAATTTTTCTGCCTGGATGCACACAATCATGCGAAATTCATTTATCAACAATTATCGCCGTCGGTACAAGATGCGTCAGGCACCTATGTTAGTTGATGAGGTTAACTACCTATCTAACAAGTACTATACAGACGACACTCCAGATGTACTCCATTACACAGGTGAGATTCACAAACATATGAATAATCTAAACTCTGATTTTAAGCAACCGCTTAAAATGCATATGGAAGGTTATAAATACAAAGAAATTGCCGAAACGCTTGATATGCCTATCGGTACGGTTAAAAGCCGAATCTTTTTCGGACGTAAAAAATTACAGAAATTGATTGAATAATCGATTAATAATTGACTCTTAATATTTTTGGTAAAATAAAAGCGGGCTGACTACCCGCTTTATTTTTTTATTAAACTTTTATTATTAGACCCTTAAAATTGTTGTTTTTAAATTAAGAAACTGCTTCAACAGTTTTACCTGCTTCCTTAATTATTGACTTAATTGAGATATCTTCTCCCAATCCTTCCTGCATCCATGCATTAGGTGTTAAACATCCTATACGGAACAACCGTTCCACTTCATTAGCAAAATCTCCTGTTTTTAAATATTGCTCTACCTGAAACTGAATTAGGTGTCCAAATGCGTAGTTCGATAAGTAAATAGGACTATTAATCATATGCGAATAAATAGCCAGTATGGGCTCATCTTTCATCCCAAATACAGGGGCATAAAATTCATTCCAGATATCAACAGCCATTTTTATCACAGCTTCTTTTAGCTGATCAGCATTGGCTTCCGGATGATCATACAGCCACAACCACATTCTTTGGTCGAGCAATGACACTCCCATTATCTCAAAGGTATTCCAGAAATTATCTAATGTTTGTAATGCTTCTTTTTCAGGATTTTTATTATCAATTCCCAACAACTCGAGGTCTCGCTTCTGAAAGATAAAGGCTAAGGCCTCGGTAAAAGCAGTGTTAGGTACTCCATTAAGCATATAGTAATCCACATCATACAACGAGATGGTTTGTTCCACATTATGACCAAACTCATGTACTGCAATATTATAGCCTTTGTAATCCATACCTGTTGATGGAATTCGGGTACGTAAGTGAGCATTCTCACCTTTCATAGCGGCTCCCCACGCATGTCCCGAACCACGGGCAGCATCCACATCAATTCGATCAGACAAAAATTGAGCTTTCTCTTTTGTAAAACCTAATTTGACCAACATATTGGCTAAATCAGCATCCAAAGCCTGTGCATTCGGATAGCGTTTTTGTGTGATGGCATTCAGGTTTTCTTCATTGATATTGCTACGAGCTTTAAATCCATCATACCAAATGTCCCAGGGTTTTAAATCGCGATCTAAGCGTTCTTTTATTAATTCAGCCACTTTTTTCAACTCACCTGATGACATAAACTTCTTAAAAAGCTTTTCAGCATCTTTTTGTGTAATTTCCATACCACCTTCAAAAGCACGCTTGACAGCAGTATTCAAAGGCGAATATTCATCCATGGCTCGCATGGCATGAAAATTATTGATGATCTGTTGATAACGCTCATTTCCTTCAGGAGAAGCCTCAATTGCCTTGCCATCCAAATAAACAATGTTAGTAACCGGATCCCATTCATAGGTTGGATTATTAATTACTTTTTCAGGAATGGTTTGATCAATGATTCGCTTCATCACCGCATAAACCTTTCCTTGTACTTCAACACCATCTATTCCTTTACTGTATTGCGACTTAATTTCGTCGCGTAGGTTCCAGTGAGACAACAAAACCATATCATCAGGAAAGAAGCTATTACCGCTTTGATCGGTCAAATGCCCCATATGAATATTATAATTAGCAATATACATTTCAGATGCTGCAGATACCTCTGATACATTTTGCAGAATGGAAGCCGGTATACGAGCTGTAAACATATCGCCCAATCGAGCAAAAGCCCATTGCTGACGAGTCCAGTCTTCACCCAATTTTTCTTTCTCCTTCAAACTATAATATGGAAAATTCAAAGCTATTGTAAACGCAATTTTATTGCGATACATATCTTCAATTAAATGGGCATTAGCACTGTATCCGCCAAAAGCCTTATCTATGTCAAAAATTTCACCCATTGGCTCCTGAAGCGGACGTTGCAAATCAAGGCTGATTTTATTGAAATGTCCTCTCAGTATTTCAATATTACGACTGATCTTCTCAAATGTCAGAGCCTTTTCCTTGGTGTCTGCAATAAAATGATTTAAACAGTACGATTTAAATGCATCCTCTGTTCCATCAGTATTTCGCCACAACGAAGCAGCGTGCTCAACGCCTCTCTCAGCAACTGCTTTAACATCACCTCCATATTGAGTAATTAAAGCTTGTACAGTTGACTTAACCGTTGATTTCGAAATATTTGCCACTTCTTTCATTTCCTGATTTTTACTTTCGCGACAGCAAGCAGTCGTTAAAACAACAACCAGAGCCAAAAATGCGATCTTCTTCATAGTATTATTTTGTTTTAAATTTCCATTGCAAATAAATAGTTAGACATTAAACTTATAGAAATCAATTTTCTGCCTACTGTTAAACAACAACTATTCTATTTCAAAACTAGCTTTAAAAAATGACACAAATAAGGATATTTGTTAGCTAATTATACCTCCTGTTTCTTCCATCGCCCCCTTTTAAATAACCAGGCTGCAATGATAGTCATGCTCGATTCTGCAATAATGATGGCATAAAAAACTCCTGTTTGTTCCATTTTAACTGTCATAGCCAATAAATAAGCCAATGGTATTTCAATCAACCAGAAAGCAAAAACATTAATACGTGTTGGTGTTCGGGTATCACCAGCTCCATTAAAAGCCTGAATCATTACCATTCCTACTCCATAAAAAGTAAAGCCATATGCCACAATTCGCAGACATTCTATACCTGAATTTACCACCTCAACCTCATCGGTAAATAACCTTACAAACCATCCAGGAAATGCAATAAACAATACGCTCAGTACTCCAAGAAAAATAACATTAATACGTGCCACACCCCAAACAGCTTTTTCAGCTCTTTCTGGTTCGCGTGCTCCCAAATTCTGACCAACCAATGTTGATGCGGCATTACTCAAGCCCCACGATGGAAGCAAGGTAAAAATGATGATTCTAATTCCGATGGTATAACCGGCTAACACTTCACTTCCAAAATTGGAAATAATGCGTACCATAAAAATCCAGCTGGAAGTGGCAATTAATGACTGCGCAATGCCACCCAAAGAAATACTTATTAAATGACGAATGCGTTTCCATTCAATTATCAAAGGTATTCCTTTAAGACTAACACGTCCTTTTCCTCTGAATAATAAAAATAGTTGCACAATTACAGCAATTCCTCTACCGATATTAGTAGCCACAGCAGCTCCTGCAATTCCCATCTCAGGGAATGGTCCAATACCGAATATCAATAATGGATCGAGAATCATATTCAATCCGTTCGCAATCCAAAGAACCCACATAGCAATATTGGCATCGCCTGCTCCACGGAATATAGCATTGTTAATAAACAGAAGCATGATAACCAGGTTACCGCCAAACATGATACTGGTATACGAAGAGAGTTCCTCAACAATATTCTCAGAAGCCCCCATCAAATGCAGAAGATCTTTAGCGAAAACCATTCCTGGAATGGCAATCAAAAGGGACACAACTATACCTGTAATAATAGCTTGTAATCCTTCGTGGCCCGCCTCATCACCTTTCTTCTCGCCGATACGGCGGGAAACCAATGCGGTTGTTGCCATACTCAATCCAAACGAGATGGCATAAATAACCGTTAATATACTTTCGGTAATACCTACAGTTGCTACTGCGTCGGCACCTAATCGACCAACGAAATAGATATCAACTACGGCAAAAACCGATTCCATAATCATTTCGAGCACCATTGGAACAGCCAATAAAAACACAGCCTTTCCTAAAGGAATTTTAGTGTAATCCTGCTCCGATCCACCAAAAGCTTCTTTGAAATCTTTCCAAATGCTACTCAAACTTCTTTCCTTTAATTTCCTTGATAATATACTGATATTTTGCCTAGCCATCGTGTTTTAATTTTTGTTTAAATCTGAATTTTGAGCTTGATACTCTCTTCATAAATCCTTTTTCTGAATTGTTAAAACCCCAACATACGGGTACAGCAATCTGATAAACAACATGTGTCCTCATGGTAAATCCTCCTTTAATTAAAATTTGTTTGAAAAATTGAATAAATACTACAATGAGACCGACCTAACTAGAAGTTATAGTTGACGCAATTGGCCAGTTGAAACGATATGTATCTCATTGTTTTCACGATAGAGCAAAGATTGTGTAAAAAAATAAATAAGGCAATACCTAAAATGAAAATAAATGAAAGTTTTTGTATTTTGCTTCAATAAATTACATGGGCTATGATGAAGTGTATAGGAATATTCGGTGCTTTGCTTTTATTGTTGACAGCATGTGAAAGCAACAAAAAAATTGATAGAAAATTACATTTTAGCATTGATGACTTAACTGAAGTTTCGTTTGACAAAACAACGTATACCGAAACCATATATGTGCCCGTTTATACCGATGTGTATCATCTTGACCAATCAAGACTATTTCCGCTGACAATTACATTAAGTATGCGAAACACAAGCTTAACAGATACTATTAGTGTTTACACACTTGATTATTACAATAGCGAAGGTAATTTAAAGAAAAAACACATCGAAGACTCGAAAATGCTTCAACTTCATCCGCTACAATCATATGAACTGGTAATTAATAAAACAACCTATACGGGAGATACAGGAGCCAACTTTATAGTTAAGTGGGGTGGCGAAAAAGAGAAAAGTTCACTATTGACACAAGCCTTAATGATAAACACCAGTGGTCAACAGGGGCTGTCATTTATAACCGAAGGAAAAATTATTGATTCAAAAACCATAGAACCTTAACCTATTATGAACGATCAAAGCAAAACCATTGCTATAGTAAGCTACATTACCCTACTTGGGTGGATTATTGCACTTATCATGCGACAAAGTGAAAGACCTCAAAGTGAGATTGCCCGCTTTCACCTTCGTCAGGCTCTTGGTATAAACCTCATAGCCTTTGCCTTATCATCTGTACAATATTTCTTATCGGTTCTTTACTTAGGATTTTTTGGCGGGATATTAGGTTTTGCAGTCTTTATTCTATGGCTGATGGGTTTGTTGGCAGCCATTCAAGGACGATTCAGATACATTCCTTTTGTAGGAAGATGGTTTGATGAAACTTTTAATTTTATTCACTAACATTCTTTCTCATTCAGTTCCCGTATAACTAAGTATATTATTAACCGCTCCAGCCGCGGAGGCTTTTCATTTCTTGTCTTGATACAAGAAACGAAACAAAGAAAATCAAGGCTGCATTGGAGATTTGTCTTTTTTATTTGTTGAACCTAAGTGCGGCTGGGTGATCTTCGAACAAGTTCTCAGCTTCCCAGTCTTACTAATGTTCAACTTCAAAAAACTCCATATCTCCAATGAGGCCAACATGTATCAAGATTAAATACAACCTTTACAAAAACTGTTCACACCATCGATCGAACTGATCAACCTGCTTCTGCCCGTGTTTAGCCATTGATTTACGTATTTTTTCAACGCTTTTGGGTTGCATAAGATTTCCGCTCTTACTGAAGAATTTATCAGCAAAACAAATGATTTGTTCTTCAATAGATTGAGGCCTCATGTCTCGAAGTGGTAAAGGTAAATTTTGAGATTTGATATCTTCAACAGACAATCCGGTTCCGGTATGTCGTTCACAAACTAAAGCATGTAAAGTATACCCTTCTTTTTTCAATAATTCACGGCCCATATATCCATGACAGATATAAGGCTTATCTCCAACACAATGCAAATCGGGGGCATTGGTATAGAAGATCCCAATATCATGAAGCATGGAGGCCTCTTTAATAAATTGAATATCGGTTTTTAACTCAGGATGATTCTGAGCAATTGACAATGCCATTTTGGTAACAGCCATACTATGTTCAACCAAAACAGTCCACAACGGACTGCCAGGTTGATAGTATTTATCTATTATTTCTTGTGGATTCATGCGATTAGTTGAAAAGTCAGTGGTCAGTAGTTTATAGTATATACTACTCTCTACTGACTAAAAACTAACAAGCTACATTTTATTTGTGTCTACTCTTTAACTCGCGAGCTAAATCTTCGATACGATAGCCTTTGTAAGTAAGCAATACAATCAAGTGATAAAGAAGATCAGCACCTTCATATAGAAAATTCTCATCATCATTTGCCATGGCTCCAATCACTGTTTCTATGGCTTCTTCACCTACTTTTTGAGTTATCTTGCGAATACCTTTATTGAATAAATGAGTGGTGTACGAGCCTTCTGGCATTTCTTCTTTACGCTTATCAATAAAGTCCTGTAAGGTCTTCAGGAACAATAAATCATCTTGCTTATTTTCCTCTTCCCAACAAGTATCTGTTCCTTTATGACAAACTGGTCCAACTGGGTTTACTTTGATCAACAAAGTATCATCATCACAGTCAACAGCTATCGAAACCACATTCAAAAAGTTACCTGACTCTTCACCTTTTGTCCAAAGACGTTCTTTGGTTCGGCTATAAAAAGTAACTTTTCTTTCCTCCTTTGTTTTTTCGTAGGCTTCTTCATTCATAAATCCCAACATCAATACTTTGTTGGTGGTATTATCCTGAATAATTGCCGGCACAAGGCCGTTTCCCAGTTTTTGAAAATCTATTTTCATGTTTTACCTTTTAGCTATTAGCTACTAGCTGCTGGCTACTAGCTATGTATTACTTTAATTTTTTCATGAAGGATTGCAGCATTTTAGCTTCTTCTTCAATTAAATTCTCTAATATTTTAACAAACTCCTCTAAGTGTGAATACTGTAATTTAACAATTTCCAATTGTGTATCTAATTCAAAACAACTACCAAGTGCAATTTCAACATATCGATGATAATCCTTATCACTTCTTCTGCTACTTCCTTCAGCTATATTAGAAGGAATTGAAACAGAACACCTGTTCATCTGAGATACCAAATTAAACTTTTCGATATCTGGTAACTGAGCTGTTAAATCATAAGTTGCTTTAACAATCTCAATCCCCTTTTGCCAAATTTTAAGTTGCTTGTAGTTTTTCATAAAAAAAGCTAACAGCTAGTAGCCAGAAGCTAGCAGCTATTTCATAATCTTATCGGAATCCCCTCCCCATTCAAATACCTCTTCAAGTCAGGTATCGGAATCTCTTTAAAGTGAAAAATACTAGCTGCAAGTCCTGCATCAGCTTTACCCAATGTAAAAACATCTTTAAAGTGTTCCATTGCGCCTGCTCCACCCGAAGCAATAATTGGAATAGACAAGTCATCACTTAGTTTAGCCAAAGCTTCATTCGCGAAACCTGTTTTCACTCCATCATGATCCATACTGGTAAAAAGAATCTCACCTGCACCTCGATCTTCAGCTTCCTTAGCCCATGGAAAAAGTTTCTTTTCTGTTGGTATACGTCCACCGTTTACTGTAACAATCCAGTCATCTCCCTGATCATGTTTGGCATCAATGGCTGCCACCACAAACTGACTTCCAAAATTCTTTGCCAGATCATCAATCAATTGCGGATTTCGCACAGCTGAGGAATTAATGGAAATCTTATCTGCCCCAGCATTTAAAAGTGCATCAGCATCGCTCAACTCACTTATTCCGCCACCAACGGTAAACGGGATATTAATATTACGAGCAATACGCTTTACCAGATCAACAAAAGTCTTGCGCCCTTCGTGACTGGCAGTGATATCAAGAAAAACCAATTCATCAGCTCCTTGTTCAGCATACAATGCACCCAACTCAACAGGGTCTCCAACTTCTTTAATTTCTACAAACTTTACCCCTTTAACGGTTTGTCCGTTTTTTATATCGAGGCATGGTATAATACGTTTTGCAAGCATGTTTTTTTTAAGTTTTAAGTTCGACAGGCAGAGGGCAGAAGTTATTTAGATGACTGCTTAAGTTTATATATTAAACTTGATAACATCTTCTCAATCTCGATAGATAAATTGTTCACTTTATCAAAATCTTCCTTGACAATATATTCTAAACGTAAAGCGATCTCAATTTGTGTTTGAAGCTCATAAAGCGATCCAGAAGATATCTGTAGGAAACGTATGTAATCCTTTGTGTGATTTCTTCCATATCCTTCAGCGATATTTGAAGGAATTGATATTACGCATCTTCGAACTTGTTGAGTCAAACAATATAATTCTTCAGCAGGAAAATGTTTTGTCAGCTTATAAGTATCCTCAACCAGATCCATACCTTTTTGCCAAACAATTAAATCTCTATACGTTTTCATATTCTTAAGTTTAGTTACATCATCTACTGCCTTCTGCCTTACATTCTTCTGCCTATTTAAAGAAATCTTTGCAACTCTTTCAACCCAATTCGTCCCTCATAAATTGCTTTACCAAAAATAACTGCAGGCACATTGGCTTCGGCTAGCTTCTCTATATCTTCGATATTACTAACTCCTCCACTGGCTACAAGATACAAATCAGGAATTTCGGCCAGTATATCTTTGTATAAATCAATGGCAGGACCTTGCAGCATACCATCTTTACTAATATCAGTACAAATGACTTTTTGAATCCCCTTTGCTGAATAATCCTTTATGAATGGTATCAGTTCCTGATCGGTTTCTTCAATCCAACCTGTTACTGCTATTCTATTGTCTTTAGCATCCGCTCCCAGGATAATTTTCTCGCTTCCATATTGCTCAATCCATCCCTCAAATTCAGGACGATTTTTAACCGCGATACTACCTCCGGTAATCATCTGTGCTCCGCATTCAAAAGCAATTCTTAGATCTTCAGTGGTTTTCAAACCACCACCAAAATCAACCACCAGGTTTGTTTTGCCAGCTATATTCTCGAGCGTTTTATAGTTGATGATGTGTCCGGCTTTAGCTCCATCCAAATCTACTACATGCAAACGCTGAATGCCATTATCTTCAAACTCACGAGCTACTTCCAATGGATCTTCGTTATAAACCTTTTTGCTTGCGTAATCACCCTGACTCAATCGAACACATTTGCCTTCAATAATATCAATAGCAGGTATAATATCTATCTTCCCCATTTTTTACAGACTTAAGAAATTTGACAAAATACGCTCCCCAACCGATCCACTTTTCTCAGGATGGAACTGTGTTGCATAAAAATTATCCTTTTGAAGAGCCGAGCTATACTCAATTATGTATTTGGTTGTTGCAGCTGTATCAGGTCCTTTAGCCACATAAAAACTATGCACGAAATACACAAACTCGTTTTCCAAAGAATCATCAAACAGTGCACTATTCACATTATAGATAGAGTTCCAACCCATGTGCGGAATTTTAATGTTATCAGGATTTCCTTCTGGCAACTGAAACTTACGCACTTTTTCATCGAAGATACCCAGACAGTCAACATCTCCTTCTTCTGACCAACTACACATTAATTGCATACCTAAACAGATTCCAAAAACAGGTTGCTTCAGATTTACAATCAAATCATCCAGACCTGTTTCTCTAAGATATTTCATGGTTGTACTAGCTTCCCCAACACCGGGAAAAATAACCTTATCTGCACTTTTAATTACTTCTGGATCTGCCGATATCTCAGCCTCATATCCCAATCTGTTTAATGCATTTAAAACAGATCGGATATTACCGGCATTGTATTTTATAATAACGATTTTTTGAGAGTCCGAAGCTCCAAGTTCGGAGTCCGAAGTATGTTTTTCTGAATTTTCATTCATATTATTTCAATTTTGCTTTTAATCCCTTAAGCATTTTATCAATCTCTTCCAGCTTGTCAATAGCTTTGTTTAAATCATCTATTGTTAGGTACCCCACGTTCTTCGCAATTTCCAACTGAGTTTGCACTTCGTAATTTGAACCAATTGCAATGGAAAGAAACCTTGAAAAGTCACCGTCTGATTTTCTACCATACCCTTCAGCTATATTCGATGGAATAGAAACAGAGGCTCTTCTAATTTGATTTGTTAGACCAAATTTCTCTTCTTCAGGAAAAACAGTTGTGATATCATACACTTCTGTAACAAAATCGATCGACTTCTGCCAAACCATCAATTCTCTAAATGACTTCATAATATGTAGATTTGAGTTAGTATTTCATATCGGACTTCGGACTTTCTTCTACGGACTTATTTCAACTCCGCCCCAATCTTATCAACCAACTCACCAAACTCATCCTCATTAAAAAGCCTGGTCAGGAAAATTATTTTCCCATCACGATCAATCAGCACATTACGAGTAACACCCGCTTTTTTATCAGCATAAAGACCAAAAATATCAGCTCCGGGATCTAATCCCATATCATAAGTCACTTTGGTATCATTCTTTAATTCCAAAGCTTTTTTCACAGGTTCATCGCGATCAATGCCATAAAGTTTCAATCCTTTATCCTTATAGGCCTGCCAGATTTGCTTTTCGATATGCGGCATCTCTTTTCGGCAAACACCACACCAACTGGCAGTAAACTGAAGCATTACCACCTGTCCTTTCAGGTCGGACAGCTTTACTTTTGTACCATCAGTTAATTCCATTTCAAAATCAGGTGCTTTATCCCCAACTTTAACAATATAACCTCTGTCATCAGGCGATGACTGAGCAAATAGAGAAATACAAAAGACAGATAATAAGAATGATAAAATACTTTTCTTCATCGTTGGAATATTTTAGTATTAAGCAAAGATGATTGTTTTGTTTTTATATACCAGCGTTTTGCGATCAACATGTGCCTGAACAGCTTTTGAAAGCACAATTTTTTCAATGTCCTTACCTTTTTGAACCAAAGTCTGAACGGTATCATGATGCGTGATTCGCGTTACATCCTGTTCGATGATAGGTCCTGCATCTAAATCAGATGTTACATAATGACCGGTCGCTCCAATAATTTTCACACCTCTTGAATGGGCTGCATGGTATGGCTTAGCTCCGGCAAAAGCAGGTAAGAAAGAGTGGTGAATATTGATGATTCGATTAGGATATAACTCATTAAATTCAGATGAAAGAATCTGCATGTAACGCGCCAACACAATAAAATCAACTTTATTCTCTTCCAACAAACGAATCTGTTCTTTCTCAACTTCTTCCTTGGTATCTTTTGTTACGGGAAGATAATAATAGGGTAGCCCGAATTGTTTCGCTACTTTCTCCAGATCTTTATGATTACTGATAATTAAAGGGATCTCAACATTTAATTCACCTGCACTATAACGAGCCAGTAAATCATATAAACAGTGGGACGAACGGCTTACAAAAATAGCCATGCGTGGCACCTGATGCGAGAATTTCAATGACCAGACCATTTCCATTGGCCAAGCCAATTTCTCTTGAATCACATCTTTAATCTGTTCCGTTGGAATCTCAAATCCTTCCAAATCCCATTCCACACGCATAAAAAAACGATCCTCACTATAATCAGTATGCTGATCGAGATACACCACATTACCGTTGTAACGATGAATAAAATCTGTTACTTTCGCTACAATTCCTCTTTGATCAGGGCAATGTATCCGTAGAATAGCCGTTTCTCTCATTTAAATTCTATTGTTTAGTTGTTCATTAAAATAGTGTGTTAGTTTTTAGTCAGTAGGCAGTAGTTTATTTACATGCCGCTTAAAATTCATAATTGACTTTGATATTAATATCTCAACTAACTTAATTCACTAGTTATATATTATGATTCAAATCTATTTTTCAGAGGTATCTTTTATACCTTTTACAAAATCGTTGATTGACACTTTATCGGCTCCTTTTTCGGCTAATAGCTTTACAAAGGCGCTTCCCACAATAGCACCCGATGCATATTTACAGGCTGTGGTAAATGTTTCTTTATTACTGATACCAAAACCAATAATTCTTGGAGTTGATAATCCCAAATTATTAACCCGGTTGAAATATGCTAACTGTTGATCCGACAAACCACTTTTAGCTCCTGTTACCGCAGCTGACGAAACCATATAGATAAATCCATTACTATTGGCATCTATCAATTTAATACGCTCATCAGGAGTTTGTGGCGTGATTAAAAAGATGTTTGAAATATTAGCATCTTCAAAAAGTTGTTGATACTTATCGTTGTATTCATCAAATGGAAGATCTGGAAGAATCACCCCATCCACACCTACTTCTTTACATTTAGCAACAAAAGCCTCAACACCATATTTAAAAACAGGATTGAAATATCCCATCAGAACGATAGGCATATCAATGGTTTTACGCATATCTTTTATTTGCTCAAAAAGCTTTTTGATGCTCATCCCATTCTCCAATGCATCCTCACTACTTTTTTGGATGGTTGGTCCATCTGCCAAAGGATCGGAAAAAGGCATTCCTAACTCAACCAAATCGGTTCCTGCTTCCTGCAAAGCTTCCAAAACAGGCATCGTATCTTCCAAGTGAGGATAACCAGCAGTGAAATAGGCCGAAAATATATCTTTTTTCTCTTGTAAGAGTTTTTGTATTCTGTTCATGTTAATCTTAGTTGATTAGTTTTAAGTCAGTAGACATTAGTTTATTTACAGCTCGCACAACCACTTTAACTTTCACTCATCACAATTAAAAGCCAAATCGGTTCATATAAGTCTCCATATCTTTGTCACCACGACCTGAGATAGTGATCACAACGGCATCATCGGGTTTGAATTTCATCTTACCCAAAGCAGCCAGTGCATGCGACGACTCCAATGCAGGAATGATGCCTTCCAGCTGGGTTAATTCCAATGCTGAATCCAAAGCTTCCTGATCGGTTGCCGAAATGATAGTGGCTCTTTTGGTATCGTGAAGATGGGCATGGATCGGTCCAATTCCCGGATAATCCAAACCTGCAGAGATCGAATAAGGTTCTGTAATCTGACCATCATCACTTTGCATCAGAAAGGTTTTACTCCCATGAATAACCCCCAAATCGCCCATGGCTATGGTTGCAGCTGTTTCGCCTGAAGAGACTCCCATACCGGAAGCTTCTACAGCAACTAATTTAACCCGCTCATCATCCAGAAAATGATAGAACGATCCGGCGGCATTACTACCACCTCCCACACAGGCAATCACATAATCAGGATATTCTTTATCCGTTTTTTCTTTAATCTGCCAAGCAATCTCCTCACTTATGATAGCCTGCAACCGGGCTACCATATCAGGATAAGGATGCGGACCAACCACCGAACCAATCAAATAAAAAGTATCTTCCGGATTACAGATCCAATCGCGCATTGCCTCGTTGGTCGCATCTTTTAGGGTTTTACTACCCGATTGCGCTGCTTTTACTTCAGCGCCCAACATCTTCATACGGGCAACATTTGGCGCCTGGCGTTTAATGTCTACTTCGCCCATATAAACCACGCATTTTAAGCCCATCAAAGCACAAGCTGTAGCTGTTGCCACTCCATGCTGTCCTGCTCCTGTTTCGGCTATAATACGCTCTTTACCCATATGTTTGGCAATCAAAATCTGCCCCACAGTATTGTTGATTTTGTGAGCTCCCGTGTGATTTAGATCCTCGCGCTTTAGGTAAACATTTGTACCGTATTTCTCTGAAAGTCGCTTGGCAAGGTATAGTGGTGATGGACGCCCTACATAATCCTTCAACAATGATTTGTACTCTTTCTGAAACGCTTCAGAATTGATAATATCGAGATAAACCTTCTTCAGATTATCGATATTAGGTTGCAACATCTCAGGGATAAACGCTCCGCCAAAACGACCGTACATCCCATTTTCGTCAACTTGATATTTACTTTTATCACTCATAGTGAATTTCTTAATCGATCTTAACTAATTTTTCTCCTATTTCCGATTATTTACCCCCTGATAATTTCGTTTCGCTCTAGCCGCTGGGCTTTTCATTTCTTGTCTTGATACAAGAAACGAAACAAAGAAAATCAAGGCTGCATTAGCGATGATTTCTGATTTTCGAAGAGCTTAAGTGCGGCCGGGTAATCTTCGAACAAGTTCTCTGCTTCCCGGTCTTTCAAAAGCTCTTCATCACCTCATCTATCATCCCTAATGAGGCCGAACCAATACTTATCCGCTTTTCAAATCTATCGTTTCCTTCATCCCCTTTCTTAGTTCAGAAATAAACAATTTTAGCTTTTCAACATCTTTTAAAGCAGGCTCAATTTCAAAACAACTGTTGATATCGATAGCTTTTATATTGAGACCCTCTATCTCCAAAATAGAGGCTGCATCATCAGGCCCAATGCCTCCACTTAAAAAGATAGGGCGGGCATTATTATAATCTTTCAACAAGCGCCAGTCGAACTTCTTGCCACTGCCACCATATTCTTTGGTTGCTGTATCAAACAAAAAGTAATCAACAAAGTCTTCATACTTACGGGGTAATTCAAAATCAAAATTCTCATCTACCCTGAATACTTTAATAATTTCAACTCCACTCTGCTTTAATATATGGCACAACTCAGGTGACTCATCACCATGAAGCTGCAGAACATCCAACCCAAAACTGACTCTTTTCTCACGTATCTCGCGCTCCGATGCATTTACAAATACACCCACTTTTTTAACCGTGGACGGAAAATCTACAGTTGGGTATTCTGTTACAAAGCGAGGCGATTTAGGATAAAAGATAAACCCAAGATAATCCGGCAACAGCTTCAATACCTCCCTTATATTATCAGAATTGCGCATTCCGCAGATTTTTATTTGGGGCAGATGGATCATGGTTTATCGTTTAATGGCGTTACAGAAATCGATACAAGCCTGACCCGGATCATTGGTCTTCATGAAGTTTTCGCCAATCAGAAAACCATTAAACCCATTCTCGCGCAAGTAAAACACATCATCAGCTGAGTGAATCCCACTCTCCGAAATACGAATTTTATCTTTAGGTAATTGCTGAGCCAAAGCAACCGAATGCTTTAGATTCACCTCAAATGTTTTCAGGTTACGGTTGTTGATTCCAACTACATCAACATATTCATTTAGCCGTTCCAATTCGCTTTCGGCGTGTAGCTCCATCAGTACCTCCAAGCCTAATTCATGAGCGGCTGCTCCCAGTTCTTCTGCCTGTTGATTTGAAAGACAAGCGGCAATCAATAAAATGGCGCTTGCTCCTATTGATTTGGCTTCGTACATCTGATACGGATCCACCATAAAATCTTTTCTCAGGATGGGAATGGTAGTAACCGATCGGGCTTCCTTCAAGTCCTCAAATGTTCCTCCAAAAAAATCGGTATCGGTTAGAACAGACAATGCTGATGCTCCTGCTTTTTCGTAGGCGGTAACGACATCTTTTACCTGAGCCGTTCCGTTAATAAGCCCTTTCGATGGCGACTGACGCTTAAACTCGGTAATCACTCCCGATTTAGTTGGATCAGTCAAATAGGCTTTTAAAGAAGGAACCTTCAGGCCAAAAGCCTCTGACTGTTTCAATGCTTCTATCGAAACTTTAGCTTTGGCAGCTACTACTTCTTCCTTCTTTCTTATTATTATTTTATCAAGAATATTCATTGTACAAATTTATGACAGGCTCAACAGGGTTGACAATACTTCGGCAGCTTTACCATCACTTAAAGATTTTTTGGCATCCTCGATACACTGCTCCAGACTTCTTTCGGGATAATAACATTGAAGAGCCGATGCGGCATTGGCAATCACTACGCTATTCTGAGCCTTGGTTCCGTTACCTTCCAACACTTTAACAAAGATATCAGCAGCTTCCGGCACCGTATCTCCACCAAAGATATCTTCCGGCTTAACCGCTTCCATTCCAAAGTCATTAGGTGAATACAACTGTTCGCCATCTTGCGTGATAGCTTTAAAGTCGCCGGTCAATGATATTTCATCGTAACCATCCAATGAATGAATTATGCTATAATTCTTGTTGCCTTGTTGAAATATGTATTGATAGATCCGCGCTAGCTCCAGACTAAAAACACCTACCAGCTGATTCTGTGGAAAGGATGGATTCACCAGAGGTCCCAACATATTAAAGAACGTTTTTAGCCCCAACTCTCTGCGAATAGGTCCGACAGCTTTCATGGCAGGGTGAAACATAGGTGCATGCAAGAAACAAATATTGGCTTTATCAAGCTGCTCTTTCAATTTATCTTCTTCCGATGTAAACTGATAGCCCAAATGTTCCATCACATTGGATGATCCGCATGAAGAAGAAACACCATAGTTACCATGCTTGGCTACTTTAGCACCTGCTCCGGCAACAATCAATGACGAAAGAGTGGAAACATTAAAGGTATTTTTACCATCGCCACCAGTACCGCACATATCAATAGTGTTAAACTCCGAAAGATCAACTCTGTGACACAGCTCCAATAAAGCATCTCTGAATCCCGAAAGCTCATCAACCGTAACAGGGCGCATCATAAACACCGTAAGGAAGGTAACCACCTCCGACTGATTATATCTTTCGGCAGCAATATTCACCAACATTTCTTTGGCCTGACTACGCGATAATGTTTTATAGTTGAGTAACTCTTTTAATATGGTTTTAATCATTGGTTTAAAATTAGTTCGTTAGTTTTTAGGCTTGATTAAAAAGTGCTTAGTGATCAGTGCATGGTGCATAGAGGCACTTATCACCTGGCACTATGCACTCTATCACTATTTTTTCAACCAGTTACGAATCATTTGTTTTCCGTTCTCAGTTAATACCGATTCCGGGTGAAACTGAACTCCCCGCACATCATATTCTTTATGACATACCCCCATTATCTGTCCTTCTTCATCGCGCGAGGTAATGGTCAGCTCTGCCGGTAAATCTTCTTCGTTCACCACCCAGCTATGATATCTTCCTGCCATAAACTCATCGGGAATGGAGTCGAACAAATACTCATCGCGACTGGTAACTTTCACCTTAGTAGCCACACCGTGATACACCTTATTCAGATTGCGAATACTTCCGCCACAAACCTCACCAATAGCCTGACAACCTAAACACACGCCCAAAATACTTTTAGTTGACATATATGTTTTAATCAGCTCTTTTAATATACCCGCTTCATCAGGAATACCCGGGCCGGGCGATAACAGAATCTTATCATAGTTGGCAATCTCTGCAATTGATATTTCATCATTACGGTAAACATCCACCTTCTCATTCAAAATCTCCTCAACGTAATGGACCAGATTGTATGTAAACGAATCGTAATTATCCAGAATCAGAATCTTCATAATATATTGCTTAATGCTTCTGCTTTACTGCTTAGCTTAGTTATTCAATTAAAAATCTTGTGCCATTTCAATGGCTTTTTTCAATGCTCCGAGTTTATTATTGACTTCAGCCAACTCGTTTTCTTCTTTTGATTCGCTTACTACACCAGCACCGGCCTGGTAGAAAAGTGTATTGTTTTTACTCAGAAACGAGCGAATCATAATTGCTTGATTAAAGCTTCCGTCAAGACCAATATTACCGATGCAACCGCCGTAATAACCACGATTTTGATTTTCGATGGAATCAATCAACTGCATAGCCTTGTATTTAGGAGCACCGGATAAAGTACCTGCAGGAAAAGTATCAGCCATCACACGAGCAGCAATGGATCCTTCCTGAAGCTGTCCGCTTACATCCGACACCAAATGCAACACATGCGAGTAATACTGAACCTCTTTATACGTATTTACTTTTACCTTCTCGCAGTTGCGACTTAAATCGTTTCGGGCCAGATCAACCAACATCACATGTTCGGCATTTTCCTTTTCATCCTCACTTAGCTTAATGGCCAATTCCTGATCTTTCACATCATCACCGGTACGTTTGAACGTTCCTGCAATAGGATTGATAGTTGCCTCATTGTTTTGAATCACTAATTGAGCCTCAGGCGACGACCCGAATATCTTATACGATCCGTAATCGAAATAAAATAAATAAGGCGATGGATTAATGTTTCGTAAGGCACGGTATACATTAAATTCATCGCCTTTAAACGATTGTTTGAACTGACGCGATAACACAATCTGGAAAACGTCACCTCTAAAGCAGTGTTCTTTTCCTTTGGTCACCATCGCCATGTATTCTTCGTTGGTCAGGTTCGAAGTTTCGTTATTCGCTGGTTCGAAGTTGAAAGCCGGTATAGCTCTGTTATAAAAAGTATCAATCAATTCGTTGGCAGCCGATTCTTCACCTTCGTTTAGGTTTTCGATCAAATACAACTGATTACTAAAGTGGTTAAATGCAATAATATACTTGTAAAAAGTGTAGCGCATTTCAGGAATTTTATGCGCATCTAAAACAGGAGACTCAAAATCCAAAGTATCGAAATATTGCACCGCATCAAAGGTTGTGTATCCGAATAAACCATTCACTTTAACCGGGCAATCGTCCATCCTCACCTTGAAACTCTTAATAAATTCATCCAGCAACTGCGGTACATTATTATCCTTATCAATGGTAATGCTCTCCAGCTCTTTATGCGCCTCACCTAATAAAACTTTGCCTTTATCTGCAATAAAATCGTAGGTTGGATTAAAGCAAATAAATGACATGGAATTGGTATTTCCGTGATAATCACTACTCTCTAATAAGATAGTATTAGGATATTCATCGCGCAATTTCAGGTACAAGCTAACCGGGGTGGTAACATCAGCTACATTGGCCGGTATGGGAGTTGCTTTGCATGTTATATTTTTAAGTTCCATTGGTTTAGTTTTTCACAATTTAATTAAAAAAAAGAAGGCTTACCTGGAGTTAGGTAAGCCTTCTTGTGTTCGTTATACTGTATACGGCTATGGCCCTCAACTCCTTGTTGAAAGTATTAAATGGTGCCACCAGCCTGTATTTTTTGTAATCAAATTCATTATTTCCTTGTTGTTGAGATGCAAATATGAGAAATATATTTTGAATATTCCAAACAATCGATTCCATTTTTATCCGAAGCACCTCAAAAAACTTTTAAATTCATTATTAGAGCTGCAATTTAATGATAAAATATCATTCACAAATGCATTTTTATGATATAGATCAATCTCTGTTATGAACCTAAAATTACTGTCGAACTCTGGATATTAGTAACGAATTGCATCAGAATTAAAAATTATAGCACTAATATAATAAGGCGAGTGTAATTTTTATATTGGCGAGCTATGTTTTTGATCAGGCGAGCTGCCTATTTACTTAAGCGAGCTATGTATATAGGTAGGCGAGCTTAGCTCGCTCTATCATATTTGTGCCTCGCCTGGGTTTATTTACGACTCGCTCTAATAAATATCTTTCTCGCCTATGTAAAATTGTTACAATCCTAAGTGAAATAGTTGCTCGCTAAGCAAAATGTTCCATCATATTACTTTAATAATCTCAAAAGTTATTGTCCATCACCAATTCTTTTGTTTGCAATATGTAATTGTGGCTATAAAAGCGTAAAAAACCAAAAAGCCTGCAGTATTAACCACAAGCTTTTTCAATCAACCTAAAACACTATTATTATGGCTACTATATAATAATGAGAAAACTATGAAAATTTCACTTTTCCGGTATTTACATCATACATGGCTCCTACAATATCAATCTCTCCACTCTCGTATAACTCTTTCAATACTTTACTGTCATCCAGTAGTTTTTGGATAGTTATTTCTACATTTTTTTCTGCAACTTTATTTACAAATGTGAGATTCTCGGAACTACGGTCAACACCAAAGTTGGTGTGAATACTATCTACTGCTGGTTTTATTTTCTTAAGCAAAACAGATAAATTACCCAGTTGGGCATCATCGCACGCACCTTTAATGGCGCCACAGTTTGTGTGGCCCATCACAACTATTAACTTCGATCCACTTATTTTACAGGCAAATTCAAGACTACCTAAAATATCTTCATTCACAATATTACCTGCAATTCTAACATTGAAAACATCACCAATTCCCTGATCAAAAACAATTTCTGTTGGTATACGTGAGTCGATGCAACTTACAATTGCAGCAAACGGGTACTGAGCATCCGATGTTTCATTAATCTGTTGTATAAAATCACGGTTCAATACATTGCTCTCAACAAATCGCCTGTTTCCATCAATCAACATTTTAAGGGCCTCTGCAGAACTAATCTGCGACTGCGAATTTTTGGTTTGTGTCATTAAATTATTCATAACATTGGGATTTAATTAATTACTCATACTTAATGCCGATTCTACAATTCGTCGTTGATTACTAACGCCTCTTTTCTCCCGCTTCTTAATGGTAAGATCAATATCTCTGTACTCAGCGTTTGTTTCAAACTCTCTGATGATTTCAATTACATCCTGATCGATATTGATGGATTTAGAAGCATCTATCACAACTTTTGCTCCATTGGGTATTTCGCTAAGGGTATTCATAATACTGGCCTTATTGATAAAAGTAACATCCTGCGCCAGACTCAAATGGATGACTCCATTTTTCAGGTCATCTTCCGACTCAACCAAAAATGGCTTTTTGAAATTGTTATAAAGAATGTACATTACAGCTACAACCAATCCCATGATGATACCAATTAGCAAATCGGTAAAAATGATACCAACTATGGTAACCATGAAAGGAGCAAAATGCTCTTTACCCAGCTTATACATTTGCTTAAAAACAACAGGTTTGGCTAATTTATACCCCACTACAAAAAGTATAGCTGCCAGACTGGCCAAGGGGATTAAATTCAGAATTTTTGGAATAGCCATTGCACTAATTAACATGATGACACCATGAAAAATGGCTGACATCTTTGTCTGTCCGCCTGATTGTATGTTGGTTGAACTACGAACAATTACTTGTGTAATTGGTAATCCTCCTACTAAACCTGATAAAATATTACCTATTCCCTGTGCTTTCAATTCCAAATTAACAGGGGTAATTCTTTTATGGGGATCCAACTTATCGGTCGCTTCCAAACAAAGTAGGGTTTCAAGACTGGCAACTATGGCAATAGTTGCACCAATAATCCAAATATCTTTATTCAACCATTGGCTGAAATCGGGGAAGGTAAATTGACCCAAAAATCCAGTGAAACTTTCAGCAACCGGAATGGCTACCACTTGTTCTGCGCGTAATGCGAACGATTCAGAACCAGAGAAAATAAGATTGAGAATAATACCGAATATTACAACTACTAAAGGTCCCTGGATAATATTAAATAATCGAATGCGCTTCATAAACGGACGCTCCCATAGTATCAGCACAATCATTGAAACGATAGTAATAATAACAGCACCGGGACTAATCGCTCCCAGCATATGATATAACTCGGTAAGCGTATTGTGTCCATCGGGTTGTACAAAGGCTAAACTTCCTTCAAAATCTTTATCATACCCAAAGGCATGAGGTATTTGTTTGAGGATAATAATGATACCAATACCAGATAACATCCCTTTAATCACCGAAGACGGAAAGTAGTAACCTATTATTCCTGCCTTGGCAAATCCTAAAACAACTTGAATGATACCACTAATAACTACCGCTAAAAGAAACGTTTCAAAAGCTCCTAACTCACTTATGGCGGATAGAACAATAACAGCCAAACCTGCTGCAGGCCCACTTACACCTAACTGAGAACCACTAATGGCTCCTACCACAATTCCACCAATAATTCCTGAAATGATTCCTGAAAACAAGGGAGCTCCGGAAGCTAAGGCAATACCTAAACACAGAGGCACTGCAACAAGGAACACAACTATTGAAGCAGGAAAATCCTGTTTTAAGCTGCCCAGTAAACTGACATTCTTTTTTTCTTTCATAGACTATAATTTCACTGATTCAATGGATTAGAGAATACTAACTAATACTATCTATAATGATAGTATTACTATTACTCAAGAACACTTTACTTTAACGCTCCATTATCAATTTTGTTTTGCAGAAAAGATTATTTTTGCTTTAAACATACAATCCGAATGTCGATAGGAATTAAAATAAGCCTTAATCCAAAGCTATACCTGAGAGATCCTCAGGAAACCCCTTTGGGACAGAAAATAATAAAAAACAGCATCCTTCTGATAGATGAGATAGGTTTTGAATCATTTACTTTTAAGAAACTGGCAGGTAAAATCAAATCAACTGAGGCCTCTATTTACCGCTATTTCGAAAATAAACATCTATTACTTATATATTTGGTTTCGTGGTACTGGGAATGGTTAAGCTACTTAATTGACATCAATACGCTCAATATTGAATCAAGTAGAAAAAAACTAAACATCATTATTGATACCCTGGTTGAAGCCTATCGCGAAAATCCGGCCATTGAGTATGTCAACGAAAGTATTTTGCAAAGATTGGTGATTGCCGAAGGAGCTAAAGCCTATCATACCAAAGCAGTGGATAAGGATAACAAAGATGGTTTCTTTATAAATTTTAAAGAATTATCGGAGAAAATTGCAAAAGTAATTGAAGAGGTAGATCCGCAATTTAAGTATCCACATGCATTAGCCAGTAACCTGATTGAAATGGCAAACAACCATAGTTTTTTTGCAGTTCACCTGCCCCGACTGACAGACATTAAAATATCAGACGAAGATTACAGCCCGGTTAAGGAAATGTTATGCCATTTTGTATCAAAACTATTGAACAATGAAAAGCCGTGATAAATTAATTATCACGGCTATAAGACAGGTGTTCATTCTGTCGTTTATTCAACATCCCAGGTATCACCCGAGTGTATCAAATCATTAAAAGATTTAATCTTACTTATTTCCTGCACCTCCTCCAGCTGTGTTTCCACACACTGATCATAAACCGGTGCTTTTACTGCTCTAATCACGCCCAGTGCAACAGGAAAGTCGGGATACTCCATATCAGCCAGCTTCAGGTGTAAAGTTGTATCTTCACAATGAGCATCATGTACCAAAATATCACCTTCAGTAACTCCGTTTTCGCCAATGGTCACAACTTTTAGGTTCAAACCATCCAACAGCAATCCTTTATTTTTTTCCTTACCAAAAATCATGGGCTTGCCATGTTCCAGTTTGATGGTCCGATCTTCGGAATGCGCTTTATCGGTTATTGCATTGTGTGTTTTATCGTTATAGATTACACAGTTTTGTAAAACTTCAATTATTGAAGTCCCCTGATGACCGGCAGCTTCCTCCATCATTTCCACAGAGTGTTTTAAATCTTTATCAATGCAACGGGCAAAGAAATGGCCACGCGCACCTATACACAATTCACCTGGACGGAAAGGTGATTCAACTGTTCCGAAAGGTGATGTTTTAGAGATAAAACCCCGTTTTGAAGTAGGTGAATATTGTCCTTTTGTCAATCCATAAATCTGGTTATTAAAAAGAATCACATTCAAATCAACATTACGTCGAATGGTATGAATAAAGTGATTACCTCCAATAGCCAGTGCATCACCATCACCCGTAATTTGCCAAACCTTTAGTTTAGGATTGGCAACTTTAACTCCTGAGGCAATAGCCGAACCACGACCATGAATGGTATGAAAGCCATACGTTTCCATGTAATAAGGAAATCGGGATGAACATCCAATACCAGATATAACTGCAACATCTTCATTGGAATATCCAAGATTAGCCATTGCTTTTTGAACAGAATTCAGAATTGCATGATCACCACATCCCGGGCACCATTTAACACTCTGATCGCTTTTAAAATCGGTAAACTTTAATTGATTTTCTACTGACATCATCTATTCCTCCAGCAATGATTTAAAATGTTCTTTTAATTCAACCACCGTAAACGGTTGCCCTTGTATCTTATTAAATTTCTTGTATTCCAAATCAGGAAAATTCATTGTAAGATAATTGGCAAACTGGCCCATATTTAATTCACAAACCACAATCTTCTTATACCTTTTTAATACATCATAGGTATTTAAAGGAAGAGGTTTGATATAATTGAAATGCGCCAATGCAACATGATGGCCTTCATGCGTTAATTCCTCATATGCAGTAAAAAGGTGTCCAAAAGTACCACCCCAACCTACGATTAAAAGTTCTGCATCATCTTCACCTATCACTTCCAGTTCCGGAATATGATTAGC
The DNA here is from genome assembly GCF_018271995.1 of Carboxylicivirga linearis. Classification (GTDB taxonomy): domain Bacteria; phylum Bacteroidota; class Bacteroidia; order Bacteroidales; family Marinilabiliaceae; genus Carboxylicivirga; species Carboxylicivirga linearis. The sequence goes on along the minus strand of NZ_JAGUCO010000001.1, from coordinate 587,041 downwards.
TACACGTTGCACTTTCTCTTCTCGTATTTCAACCATTTTCTGATGATTCATGGCATCATGAGAAACAGCTCCTGTTACAGCATCTTTCTCTAACCCACCCAAACGATGTTCAAACCCTTTAGTACCGGGAGTTGCCCAGTAACGTGACAGTGATTCCGGATCGCGTTGATACGCATTCCAATCTTTCATCCCTTCATCTACCTTAGGCACATTAATTTCGGGCCAATCAGCCAAATCCGGAATTAACCATGGTTGAGTACCGTTGGCAATAAATCCGTCGGTTAGTAAAATAACTGGTGTCATATGCTCTACTGCTACCTTGGCCGCATAAAAAGCATAATCAAAACTATTGGTCGGAGAGCTTGCTGCAATAACTACCACCGGACTTTCTCCATTACGTCCATATAAAGCCTGCATTAAATCAGACTGCTCTGTCTTTGTGGGCAAACCTGTTGACGGTCCTCCACGCTGCACATTTACAATAACAATTGGAAGTTCAGCCATCACTGCCAAACCAATGGCTTCACCTTTTAGCGCTAAACCGGGTCCTGAAGTGGTTGTGATGGCAAGACTACCAGCAAAACTGGCTCCTATTGCTGTACAAATACCGGCAATTTCATCTTCTGCCTGAAATACTTTAACGCCCAAATCTTTACGAGCACTTAACTCCTGTAATATTTCGGTAGCTGGAGTAATAGGATATGAACCTAAAAACAACTTCAGATTACTTTTTTCTGCAGCAGCCAGAAAACCCCAGGCAACGGCTGTATTACCGCTTAAGTTACGATATTTACCTTTCTTTATATCTGCCGGATGAATATGATACGAAGGTGTAACTGCCTGTATTATATTACCATAGTTATACCCATCATCCAATACCTTTAAATTGGCTTCAACAATTAAAGGATTCTTTTTAAACTTCTTTTGAATATATTCTTTTGTATGACCCAATGGGCGATCGAAGACCCAATAAACCAATCCTAAAGCATACATATTTTTGCTTCGCAGGATACTCTTATTATCAAGGCCCATATCCTTTAAACTCTCTTTGGTTAAAGTGGTAATGGGAGCCTTTACAATATGATAATCCCCTAATTTGTCTTCAATTATAGGATCATCAGTATGATATCCGGCTTTGACTAAATTTTTCTCATCACAGCTGTCAACATCCAGTATGATGGTTCCCCCGGGTTTCATCCATTTGGCATTTGCTTTTAAAGCCGCCGGATTCATAGCCACCAGAACATCGCAATAATCGCCTGGTGTGTAAACCTCTGAATGCCCAAAATGAATTTGAAATCCTGATACGCCGCTAATGGTTCCTTGTGGAGCCCTGATCTCAGCAGGATAATCGGGGAACGTGGAAATGTCATTTCCAAAAATTGCAGAAGTGTAGGAAAATAATGTTCCGGTTAGCTGCATTCCGTCACCGGAATCGCCAGAAAACCTTACAACTACCTCTTCTTTTTCGATAACTTTTGATCTTTTACCCATGATCGACAAGTTCTGATTTAAGTAACTCGGTTATTGTTATAATGTTATGCTCACGCCTTGTAATAACATTAATGCCTTCATCTAAGTTATAAATACATTAATTTCTTACAAAATTTACAGTAAAGGTATTGATAAGCACTTCTTCATTAAGTGACCTTTGTCATATTCGAGCGCTTTTTATAAACTGTTGTATAGCAGGTTTTGAACATTTATTCTTAATACCTCTTTCTTTTTTATTGAAATGCAACATTAGCCGCTCTTGAATGTAAATTCTTAAGCAGATGATTGTATTTTTGTACAATCTATTATTTAAAAACAAACACAAATTTTACATTATACAATGGCATTAATTAAAGAAGTAAGAGGATTTACTCCTAAAATGGGTAACAATGTTTATTTGGCAGAAAATGCAACTGTTATCGGAGATGTGGAGATTGGAGATGATTGCAGTATCTGGTTTAATGCAGTTTTACGTGGTGATGTTAACTCTATCCGCATTGGCAACAAAGTAAACATACAGGATGGATCGGTACTACATACCTTGTATCAGAAATCTACCATTGAAATTGGCGATAATGTTTCCATAGGCCATAATGTAACTATTCATGGAGCTAAAATCGAAGATAATGTTCTGGTTGGTATTGGGGCAACTGTTTTAGATCATGTAGTGGTAGGATCTAATTCTATTATTGCAGCCAACTCTTTGGTATTAACAGGCACAGTTATTGAGCCTAACAGTGTGTATGCTGGTGTTCCCGCCAAAAAGGTAAAGGACATTGAGCCTAATCAAACTAAAGAAATGATAAATAAAATTGCCAACAACTACTTAATGTATTCAGGTTGGTACAAGGAAGAATAAGCAATTAGAGTTTGGAAGATAGAAATTAGACTTAAACAGGCGACAATTATCTATAAACAATCATATCAATATAGCTGCCGGAGACCTTTTTCCGGTGGCTATAAATGTATTTTTTCGACGTTGATATCTCCATTAAAAAAGATGCCTGCCGTTTGCTTAAACTTCTCTGCACTTTCTGTGGTATAAAAATGAATCGTTCCGTTTTTTGAACATTTTGCATTCATCTCGGGATGACGGTTTAGATAATCTTTCAGGCTTTCTCCTACAATATCACCTTGCTCTATAATATTTACTCCTTCAGGCAAGTATTGCTTAATCTTAGGCACTAATAAAGGATAATGGGTACATCCTAAAATAATAGTATCAATTAGCGAATCTTTCTCCATTAAAACGTTTACATTCTTCTTGACAAAATAGTCGGCACCTTCACTTTTAAACTCATTATTTTCAACCAGAGGAACCCACATCGGACAGGCTTCCTGTGTAACTCTTATATTCGGAAAGAGCTTATGAATCTCCATCATATAAGATTCTGACTGTACCGTTCCTGTTGTACCTAAAACACCCATATGACCACTATTACACAACTCACCAACTTTCTCAACACTTGGGCGAATTACTCCTAACACACGCCTTTGCGGGTCAATTAATGGTAGGTCTTTCTGTTGAATATTTCGTAAAGCTTTTGCAGAAGCCGTATTACAAGCAAGAATAACAAGGTGTGCTCCCATATCAAACAATCGTCTTACAGCCTGAAGCGTGTATTCATAAACCACCTCAAAAGATCTTGTTCCATATGGGGTTCGAGCATTATCACCTAAATAAATATAGTCGTATTGCGGTAAGTGTTTTCTAATCTTATTCAAAACCGTTAATCCTCCATAACCTGAATCGAAAACTGCAATAGGACCCATTTTAGATATATTTATGTGATGTTTTAAAACTTAAAGATACAAAAGCGGGTGACTTATAAAAGTCACCCGCTTTGATACATTGCTAATATTTTTTATTGCGCCATTTTAGCTTTCACTAATTCAGAACAATCAATACTTTTATCAGAATGATAAACTACTACCTGAGAGCTGATATCAAAGATGTAAATTAACCCTTGCTCTTGTCCAACTTCATCTATGGCTGTTTGCAGTTTCTGAACAATAGGAGCTAATAGTTGCTGCTCTTTCTTATTGATTTCCTGCTGAGCCATTTGGCTGTATTGTTGCAAACGCTGGTCTTTATCCTGAATTTCTTTTTCTTTTGTAGCACGGATCAAATCAGGTAAACTATCCTTTTGAGTCATGTAATCGGTATACATTTTCTCTAATTCTGATTGCATAACCTGCAACTGATTTTGCAATTTTGTCGCTTCTCCTTGTAAAGTTTTATCAGCTTCTAATTTAGCTGGCAATTCAGTAAGTACTTTCTGAACATCGATATGTCCAAATTTCAACTCCTGAGCAAATGACTTTCCACCGAAAGCAAATGCTACTAATACGACGAATACTTTTACTAATTTCATATACTTATTATTTCTTAGTCATTTATTATTACTGGATGCCTAATTTAGCTTTAACCAAAGCCGTAACATCAATACTTTTTTCCGAATTAAAAACAGGTACTTTTGAGGATAAATCAAATATATATAAGAAACCTTCCTCGTCACCCACTTCTTCAATAGCAGCTTTTAGCTTTTGTACTATTGGAGCAGTCATCTCTTGTTGCTTAGCTTGCATTTGTTGTTGAGCCAACATGTAATAGTTTTGCACCTTTTGACTCATTTCGGCAAGTTCTTGCTCCTTTTGCTGACGCTCCGGTGGAGTTAATGCAGAGGCATTTTGCTGATATTCCTGTTGCTTTCCTTGCAATTCTTCCTGCATCACTGCAAGCTGATCTTCTTTTACTTTAAACTCAGATTCCATTTGAGTTTGCATTGCTTGTAACTCAGGCATCGCCGCCATCAATTCATTTGAATTTAAATGTCCAAATTTCATTGGCTGTTGGGCCTGAACTGTAAAAGCACTTAAGAAAACCAGTGTTAATATTCCTACAACCTTGTTCATTATTCTTAATTGTTAGTTCTTACAAGCATAAGAAAAGACAATAGGAAAAATAAACTCCTATCCGGCATTTTCTTATGAATCTATTTTTCTTTTTTACTCACTTTTATAACCAAGCTTCACCAAAACATCATCACTAATATCGTGTTTTGGATCCACATACATAATACCCATACCTGACGCCTTGTCAAATACAGCTACGTAATTATTATCTGCTGCAATTTCGGTAATTGCATTAAATATATCGTCTTGAATGGGTTTAACCAGCGATTCTCTTCGCTTAAACAATTCACCCTCTTGTCCGAAATATGATTGTTGAAGTTGCTTGGCTTGCTGTTCTTTTTCAACAATTTCATCCTCGCGCTTCGCTTTCATTTCACTTGATAGAAACACATTTTCGGTTTGATAGGCCTGATATAATTGCGATACTTCCTCATAACGTGATTCTATCTCTTTCTGCCATTTAGCAGAAAGCTGATTTAACTGTTCGTTAGCAGCTTCATAAGCAGGTATATTGCGAAGAATGTACTCTGAATCAACAAAAGCATACTTTTGCGCACTAACTAAAGTTGATACAAACAAAAGTGCTACTAATACAATGTTTTTCATAGTTATCATTTTTTTGGTTCTATCAAATCATCACAAAAATCAAACCAAACACATAACCAACTAATTATTAGAAACTTTGACCTATCACGAAGTGAAATTGACTTCCTCCTGCATTTTGTCGGTACGGACTATCATCAAATCCATATCCCCAGTCAATTCCCATCAGCCCAAATATAGGCAAGAAAATTCGTAAACCAACACCTGCTGATCGTTTCAATTCGAATGGGTTAAAATCTTCATATTGACTCCATGCATTACCCGCTTCTAAGAAACCTAATGCAAAAACAGTAGCTGAAGGTTGTAATGCCAATGGGTATCTTACTTCAAGTGATAACTTATTGTAAATATTACCGTCATATGATCCCTCAGTATTATACGGTGTTAGTGAGGAGTTTTCATAACCTCTTAAACCAATCGTTTCACTACCATACATACTATAACCCGACATACCATCACCACCTAAGATAAATTTCTCGAAAGGTGACTGTAGGTACTTATTATAATATCCAAGGAATCCCATTTCCATGCGGCCCATTACCACAAGCTTCTCAGCAGTATCGATTGGCTTGAAGACAGCTCCTTTGAAGGTCCACTTATGATATTCAATTCGTTGATATCTCTCTTCATCTGAAATATTCTGATTGGACCAGTCTTTATCAGAGAACATCGACCATGGCGGCGTAAATTCAACTCCTACAGAGAAGTCTGAACCTCTTCGGGTATAAATTGGATTATCAATGGAACGTCGACTTAAAACAACTTTAAAGTTTAAATTGTTGGAAATACCATTCTGCATAATAAAGTAATTCCAATCTAATAGGTCATAACGCTGGTAACTTGCCTCAGTATACAAAGTAAACCAGTCATCAGGCCATCTTAATCGCTTCCCAAAACCTACCGAAGCTCCGGTAATTTTCATGTGCTGTGTAATATCACTAGATCCACCGTATCCAGGGTAACTACTTCCGTAACCAGGGTAACCACCGTAACCGTACGACGGATTATAGTAACTACTACTTACACCTGTTTGAATAGAATGATAGATTGAGAGACTTAATGAATTAGGTTTTTTACCACCTAACCAAGGCTCAGTAAACGACATACTATATGATTGATAATACTTACCGTTTGTTTGAGCTCGTAAAGCCAATGTTTGTCCATCACCCGTTGGAAGAGGGCGCCATGCCTCTCCATTAAATATATTGCGTATTGAGAAGTTAGTAAATTTCAGACCTAATGAACCCACAAACATACCAGCTCCCCAACCACCAGAAAGTTCAATCTGGTCATTAGCCTTCTCTTCTAATTGATAAACCAGATCAACCGTTCCGTTATCCTGATTAGGTTGTACATCCGGTGAAATATTTTCAGGGTCGAAGTGCCCCAATTGAGCCAACTCACGAACCGTACGGATTAATTCGGACTTACTAAATAATTGCCCTGGTTTTGTTCTGATTTCACGACGAACAACATGCTCATGTGTTTTGGTATTACCTCTAATAATTACGTTATTGATAGAAGCTTGTTGTCCTTCATAAACCCTCATCTCCAAATCAATTGTATCACCCTTCACACTTATTTCAACCGGATTAATATTTGAGAACAAATAACCATTATCCATGTATTCGTTTTGAACGGCATCTTCATCATCCATTATACGTTCACCCAATAACTTCTGGTTGAATACATCACCTTTCTTTATTCTTAATTTATAAGAAAGATAATCGCTTGGATAAATTGTGTTACCTACCCATGAAATATCACCAAAATAATATTTGTTTCCCTCTTCGATCTTAATTTTTACATCAACCGTATTATCCTCAATATTACGAGTAACTTCTTCAGATACAATTCGGGCATCTCTATGTCCTATTTCATTATACTTATCGATTACCGCAGTCAGGTCTTCCTCATATTTTTCAGCAATAAATTTTTTGGTTCTGAAAAAATTAAGGATTTTCCCTTTTTCATTGGTCTTCTTCATGGCTTTATTCAACTTACCATCGGTAAGTACTTCATTACCTTCGAAAATCAATGAATTAACTTTTACTTTATCTTTTTTGTCGACATTAATCTCCAGCAAAACATGATTGGCTTTTGCCGGGTCATCCTTTTGAATGATATTTACTTCAGTATTATAAAATCCTTTATCAACAAAGTAATCTTTAATATATTTCTCAGCTTTATCAATTAAGAAAGGAGTTACCTGAGAACCTTTCATCATAGATACTTTCTCGCGAACCGTTTCAACTTCACTTTTCTTCAATCCAGTAAAAGTCATTTCAGATAAACGGGGACGTTCCTGAAGATATATCTCTAAATCAATCTTACGTCCTTCAATATGTTTGGCTCGAATCTTTACATCCGAAAAAAGTCCTTGGTCCCAGTATTTTCTGATTGCTTGCGAAATTTCATCTCCCGGAACCGGAATTTCTTGCCCTTCTCTTAATCCACTAAGCTTTGCTAGCATCTTTGGATCAAGATTCTGAATACCAACAACCTCAATACTAGAAATTTCGTAACGCTTAGGAGAACCTGAATAGGAAATATTGGGAACATCCTGCCCTATTGCAAATGTAGAAGACAAGAATAAAACAAAAACCAATAAATACTTATAGTGGTAAATACCTTTCATTTAATTCAACAGTTTGTTCGTTTAGGTTTTAGAAATATGTATTATTCCCTTTTTTTTCGAAAACAATACATTATTCTCCAACTTTTATTTTGTTATTTGATCACCTGTTTTGCCAAATCGTCTTTCGCGCCCCTGGTAATCGAGTATGGCTCTGTAAAAATCTTCTCTTCTGAAATCGGGCCATAATATATCGCAGAAATATAGCTCGGAATAAGCTAATTGCCAAAGCAAAAAGTTACTTATTCGTTGCTCTCCACTGGTTCTAATCATTAATTCCGGATCGGGAATATCTTTGGTTGACAAATAGGACCCAAACATTGCATCATCTAATTGAGTAAGATCAACCTTTTTGGCCTCCACATCTGAAACTATTGTTTTTACAGCTTCTAAAATCTCCCAACGTGAGCTATAACTTAAGGCCAGTGTAAGTGTTAAACCTGTATTCCCGGAAGTTTTATCAATACATTCATCCAAACGTTTTTGAACGCTTCCTGGCAAATTACTTTTACAACCAATTGCATTTAGCCTCACATTGTTTTTCATCAATGTTTTGGTCTCAGAGCTTATGGTTGTAACCAATAAACTCATAAGAGCATCAACCTCTGTTTTAGGTCTACTCCAGTTTTCGGTACTAAATGCATAAAGGGTCAAATATTCTATTCCCAACTCAGCCGAGGCCTCTGTTACTTCACGCACCGCAGTAACTCCATGTTTATGCCCAAAAACTCTGGCATTTCCTCTTTTTTTGGCCCACCGTCCGTTACCATCCATTATGACAGCAACGTGCTTAGGTAATCTATCTTTTATCAGTTGGTCTTTTACTGACATGTCAACTGTTCTGTTTTTAATAGCCTCCGTTACAGGTTGATTTACGCCTGAACATACTCACAGTTACGTATACTCCTGCAAACGAAACCCAATCATTATTATGTGTCCATGTGGTGTTGTCGCCATAAGGGTTACTTGGGTCAATTGCGCCAGGACCTTCATAATCAAGATCATCGACAAAGGTTTTGCGGAACGACCATTCTGCTCCAACTCTAACCCATTTGTTAACCTTATATTTTACACCAACACCGAAGGGCAAAGATAATATAAAAGTTGGTTTCGTAGTAAGATTTTCAGCATCCCCCGTTTTTCGACTATAAATCATTGTGCCTAAGCCCACTGACAGATATGGTGTGAAGTTGGTATTTGATATATATTTATGATCATATGATAAAAAATTAAACTCTACCTGAACAGTTGCATCTCCAATGGTATTACTAAACTCATATGTAGGCCTTCCATTCTGCTCTGCCGAGGGTCTTAAATCTTTATAATTTAAGCTTTCATCTGAATAATCTCCACTTATTCCTCCCATATATAATGACGCTTTAAAAGCCAAACGATCGCTATATGCATATCTGCCAACACCCCCCAATGCCAAACGAGGTTTATAGAATTGTTTGGACGGATTTAAATCTCCAAAATAATATGAAGTCCCAATAAAACCACCTAGCTCAAGTCTGTCTTGAGCAAATATATTTTGTCCAACAAGAAACAAAACGCCCAGTAGAAATATTACTGTGTTTTTTTTGCCTTTTCTTAAACTCAAATATACCCAAGGGTTAAAGTTCTTCACAAGTCGTTTTATAACTCCTGCCACAAATGTATTATTTAATTGATTATTTCAAAGGTTGTCTCAACCAAACCACTAATCACCTCAACTAATAAACGTTAATTTTCAATTTTATTGCCGATAAAGATAATTAATTACGCCTGTCGAGCCCCCACATTAGCTTATTACGCAGGGTGGTAAAGAAAGAATAATCGGGTAGTTTTATAACATTAATACTAAAATCTGCTTTTTTCACTTTTAGATGCACAGTATCTTCAAAAGCTTCACTGCGAGAATCCAATGCCGCCAGAAATTTCGTATCACGCCCTTCTACTTTTAAAGTTATTTCCACATTATTAGGAACAACCATAGGTCGTACCGTTAAATTATGTGGCGCAATAGGTGTGATAACAAAGTTATCGGCATCAGGGTGAATAATAGGACCTCCGACACTTAAAGAATAGGCTGTTGAACCGGTTGAAGTTGCAATAATCAAACCGTCGGCCCAATACGAATTCACAAACTCATCATTAATATAGGTATGAATAGTGATCATAGACGAACTGTCTCGCTTAACAATCGACAACTCGTTTAAAGCATATGGATTTTCCATAAAAAGCTGATTGTCGGTTTTAAGAGTAAGCAGATCTAACTGATGTACTTCATAATTACCGTTCAAAACCTCCTGAATGGTTGATTCCATTTTATTTTGCGACACATCAGCTAAAAAACCTAAGCGACCACTATTAATTCCAACAATAGGAATTTCTGTATTACGAACAAAACTTACTGCTTCCAAAAAAGTACCATCGCCTCCAATACTAAATACCTGATCAACTCCAACCAAGTCTGCAGTAGAATCGAAGAAGCCAACAATCTCGGGTTTCATTTTCACCTGAGCCAGCAAAAATTCATAAAAAGGCTTATAAATAATCACCTCTACATCATTACTCTTCAGTACATTAAAAAGCATTCTGCATGAATCGTAAAAGGATGTATTGAATTGCTTTCCAAAAACAGCGATTTTCATCTGTTCAGATTTATATAATTATTTATTCTATTATTTCAACTTGGGTTTAATGATTATAACCAAGCAAAATATTTATAAAGATAGTTATGCAATAATAACAAAGGTAAGTGAAAGCTTATAAATCGAGGTTAAAGTGAACAAAAAAACCATGGTACCCCAACTTATTTATAGAATAATTAAAACTGAATACCTTATCGTAAAAGGTTACCAGATCTAAACCTATACCATATCCATATTGCCAGCTATTTACCATATCATTGGCTGGATCAGGGTTACTTTGCCAGGCGTACCCTGTGTCGAAAAAGGCCTTTAAATAAAAAGCATAATGAATTTTAGCAAACTGAGTCAATGGCATAAAACCAATACTTTTTACCCTTGGTTCCAACAACGTAAATAATAGTTTATTCTGAATCATGCCATTTCTTACACCATCCATCACATATAACTCATAACCATTCATAAATGTCTTATATCCTAACCCCTGATTTAGAACATAAGGTAAAGCATCACTGGTTCCTATTCTTCCTTCTGCCACTCCTCCCCAGTGCCAACGCTTACCCAAAGCAGCATATTGCTGAATTAACAGGTGCAAACTCCAATCATCCAACTTATCGTTTAAAACCCCCAGCCCCAACTTCGTAGCATCCAACTGAAAGCCCGTCCCTTCGAGGGGGTAAACCTTGGAGTCTCGTTTATCGTATTTAAATTGATAAGACAAACTCAGGTATTCCATTTTTGAATCACCTTCTGTCAGGTAATTAGGATTTATATCAATGATTGAGTCAGACACATTATACCCTTCATATGTTAATTCCAATTTATGCCTTTGATATAAATCAGTTCGCAAGCCATAATTAACAGCCGACTTATAGTAGAATTGCGACATCTCATTATTCACAGATACAAATACAGGTCTGTTTTCAATGGTAACAAAGGGTATATTATTAAATGCTTTTGCATTCACTTCCATCCCCCATCCTGTTTTTCGCTTGTATTCCGGTGAATCAAATCGCAAGGAGAACTGCGTTGAGAACCCTAGTTTAATCCTTAATTTAAGCAGTTCCTTTCTTCCTCTGAAATTATCTCGTTTAAGATAAATGCCATAATTCATTCTTGACCAATCACCACTTTCTAAAAAAGAACTGAGGTTTCTATCGGTATGCTCAAATATTGGAAAAAACCACCAATACCATCGTTCATCCACTTTAATATGAAAGATAACAGTTCCGTCAAGCTGATTGCTATAGGTAATGGTAACAAAATTAAAAAGAGATGTATTTAGCAAATTATCTCTGCTACGAGTTATGAATTGTCCTAATTGATTTACCCATAAGGTATCACCCGTTACAAATTCCAGTTCATTCAATATGACACGCGGCTTTGTAACCTTGTTGCCTGAAATGATTATTTGCTTGACAAGGACACTATCTTTAGTTTCTGTTTTTCCGCTATTCGTTTCAAGCTTTCGCCCATAAGCTTCAAATGAACACGTTGCCAGTATAACCAGCCATACTATAACGACTATTTTCTGACCATCTTCATTTAATTGCATAGTAGCTTTTTGAATCACATACTCAGGTACTTCATAAGCGAATCGTAATTTCTTTTAACCGTTTCATCATGAGAATCATTACCTACATAGGTTGTTTTTACAGAATAACCATATCTGTCAAATGCAGTAAGTACAGGCTCTAAATCGGTTCTATTTAATTTTATTGCTATCGAGTACCTATCACCCTCCATCATTTGGCTAACGTATAAACTAAGTATTTTTGCATCCGCATCCTCAACCAGCCTTGCTATCTCCGACAAAGAATAATCTCTCAGCTGAAGCTCCAATTCAACAATACCGCCCGGGGTATGTGCTGCAATTAAATCTGCAAAACGCTGTAGCAATTGCTGCTGAGTAATTAATCCGAGATAATCTTCGTTGGCATCTAAAACCGGAACCACCGTCAGCTGCAATCTTGAAGCCAATTCTATAACGTCGTAAATATGCTGATATTCTAGAACATAAGGCTTAGCATAGGATAAGGGATGATTTCCCAGCGGTTCATTTGCTTTATTCAAATCATAAATGTCAACATCAGAGATTATACCTAAGAAAGCTTTGTTATTAACAATAGGCAAATGCGATACCCTGAACACTTCCATCCAATTGATTGCATCCAAACCTGTATCGGAGGTTTTAAGAGCCGGAACCACATCTGATATTAATTCTTTTGCTAACATACGATACTTTTAGAAATACTTTATAATTTTGCCATACAATTAAAACCCTATTAATGAATGGTTGTTTGTTTATTAAAAATACTTTCAATGTATTAAACAATCAACCCACACCATAGTTTATTAAGTTTTTTTAACCACCAAAAAGCGTTTATTCATCAATAATTCAGAAATGACGAAGCTGAGTGTTAATATTAATAAGATCGCAACGATAAGAAATTCACGTGGCGGCAACATGCCCAATGTATTAAAAGCGGCTGTTGATGTGCAGCAATTTGGAGCTGAAGGAGTAACCGTTCACCCACGTCCGGATGAACGCCATATACGCTATCAGGATGTAAATGACATACGTCCGATCATCACAACTGAGTTTAATATAGAAGGATATCCTTCTAAAGAATTTATTGATTTAGTGCTTAGCGTTCGACCTCATCAGGTAACCTTGGTGCCCGATCCTCCTGAAGCATTAACGTCTAATGCAGGATGGGATACCATTAACAATATGGGTTTTCTTCAGGATGTAATTGGCCAGTTTAGCGAAGCAGGTGTTCGTACATCAATATTTATTGATACTGACCTGGAGAATATTAGTAATGCGGTTAAAACCAATACTGATCGTATTGAGTTTTACACCGAACCTTATGCCACCAATTATCGCAAGGATAAAGAAGCGGCTATTGCTCCGTTTGTAGAGGCAGCCAACCTGGCAAATAAAATAGGTTTGAAAATTAATGCAGGTCACGATTTAAGTCTTGAGAACCTCAAGTACTTTAATGAAAAAATTCCTTTTCTTAAAGAAGTATCCATTGGTCATGCTCTGATCTGCGATGCCTTATATTACGGATTAGAACGAACAATTCATATGTACAAAGAGTTGTTAGTAAAATAATTTTACCATGAAACTCTTTTTCAGAGAATACGGATCGGATGGCCCCAAACTAATCATTTTACATGGTTTGTACGGGGCTTCTGACAATTGGGTTAGCATTGCCCGTCAACTGCAAAACGATTACCATGTTTACCTGATCGATCAGCGCAATCATGGTCAGTCACCACATGATTCAGAAATGAATTATACGGTTATGGCTGATGATTTACATGAGTTTTTTCTTGATAATAAAATTGAAAAAGCTCATTTAGCTGGCCATTCCATGGGAGGTAAAACAGTTATGCGATTTGCTTTAACCTACCCCGAGTTGATTGATAAGTTAGTTGTATTGGACATTGCGCCCAAATCATATGCTTCATACAGCAACTATGCACAAATTACCAATAATCATTCTCTGATAATAAAATCACTATTAAAATTAGAATACAAAGAAGCTAAAAGCCGTACTGACATTGACAAACAGTTAGCGCAATATCTACCATCAAAAACATTACGTCAGTTTTTATTGAAGAACATCGATCGCACAAAGGCAGGAGATTATCAATGGAGACTGAACTTACCTGTGCTAAAAGAGAATCTTGAAAATATTATGGATGGATTTTCAGATCTGGATCCAGAAGCCCACCATGTTGCTTTACCTTCCATATTTATCACAGGTGAAAAATCGGGTTATGTGATGGATGAAGACACTTTAATCATTCGAAAATACTTTAAGGATGCCGAAATTGTAACCATCCCCAATGCGGATCATTGGTTACATGCCGAACAACCTGAGCTACTTGTTAAAACGCTGGCTTATTTCCTTTTGGATTAATTAGCCAGTTCAATTGCATCCTCCTCAATCAGTGACTCTCCTTTAAGACGTAAAAACAGTTGAGCAGTAGCCAATACATCTTTTTCACAATACCTGGCTATACGTTCAATATCTTTTTCTTCGTAAAAAACCTGAGCCACCTGACTACCATCAATATCATCCTTAGGTGAAGGAATACCAAAAATAGTAGTTAAAAGGTTAAGGGAAGTGTAATGTTTATAATCGCCAAACTTCCATAAATCAAGCGTATCCAAAAACTTAACTTCCCATGGTTTCTTACCTGCAACATCCAGCACTTCGGGAAGTCCAACTCCACGGATTAACATTCGCCGGGCAATAAACGGAAAGTCAAATTCGCGCGCATTATGGCCGCAAATATTTCGGGTGGGCTTTGATGTAAAATGCTCCAACATTTCTTTAAACTCAATCAAGAGCTTTTTTTCATCATCACCAGCAAACGATTTCAACCTGAATATTCGCTGCCCATCTCTTTGAGCAATCGCCCCAACTGAAATACAAACAATTTTACCAAACTCAGCATAAATACCTGCCCTGCCATAAACTTCCTCAGCTGTTTCTTCTTCTTTTCGGAAATAAACTGATTTCTTTTCCCACAGTTCCTGCATGGCTGGACTCACTTGATCAAATGCGGGTTGATCCGGAACGGTTTCAATATCGAGAAACAAAATATCTTCCACACGAATATTATCAAGCATAGGCAAAGGGTTTAGTTAAAACATGATAAGTTTCTTTCTATAAAGTTAGTTAAAATATTAATAGCTATATGATTATTACCTCCCTGAGGCACAATTAAATCTGCATACCTCTTTGTTGGTTCAATAAATTGCAAGTGCATAGGCTTTACGGTCTCACCATACCGATCCAACACCTTATCGATAGTACGCCCGCGCTCTTCAATATCACGATGTATCACCCTTGCTAATCGGTCATCCGCCTCGGCGTCCACAAACACTTTCAAATCCATCAGACTCCTTAAACGTTCATTTCCTAATATTAGAATTCCTTCAACAATCACCACATCGCGAGGCAATACTGTAATAGTATCTTCAGAACGCGTACAGGTTAAATAAGAATACTTTGGCTGCTCAATAGCATTACCTTTTTTTAGTTCTGCCAGATGATCATACAATAAATCAAATTCAATCGCATCCGGATGGTCAAAATTCATTTTCTGACGTTCTTCCAACGGAATATGCTTATTATCTTTATAATATGAATCCTGAGGCAAAACAGCCACCTCATCTTTAGGTAATCGTTCAATTATTTTTCGAACTACGGTAGTTTTACCCGATCCAGTCCCTCCGGCAATACCAATTATCAGCATTTTTGTACTTTTGCTATAAAAAATTTAAGACTACAAAACTACTAAAAATAATGACTATGATTAAGCACATCGTTCTGTTTCAATTAAAACCATTTGAAAGCAAGGAAACTAAAGATGCTAAGCTTGCCGAAATTAAATCGGGTTTATTGGGATTAAAAGAGAAAGTAAGTGTATTGAAATCAATTGAAGTAGGATTAAACACAAATCAGGCAGAACAATTTGACATTGCTTTAACCACAACTTTTGACAGCATGGAAGATTTAGAAACCTATGCTAAACACCCCGATCATGTGGCAGTTGGTAAAATTGTGAGAGAGGTATTGGAAGCCAGATCTTGCGTGGATTACGAATTCTAAAAAAAGAAAAGCGCGTGATTATTCACGCGCTCTTTATTCTATTACTGCACTAAGCACAATATTTTTGCATGTTTTAGCTTTTAATCTATAGTCTTTAACCTTAAAAAACTACTGCCTTATAACTAACAAGCTATTTTTATAAACTATCTGAATAATAAGCTTTAGGTAATGTGCGAAGGTTATACTGATTAGCCATTACTTCACCGTAAGCTCCTGCTGAACGCAAAGCAATCAAGTCACCTCTTTTTGTTTTAGGCAAAGCAACGGCCTTTCCAAAACAATCACTTGATTCACAAATAGGTCCAACAACATCATATTTTTCTTCGTCCAATGACGAAGTCAGATTTTCAATTTTATGATAGGCCTGATATAATGCCGGACGAATCAGATCACTCATACCAGCATCAACAATGGCAAAATTAGTTTGTACTCCTTCTTTGATATAAAGCACTTTTGAAAGCAACGAAGCACATTGTCCAACCATTGATCGGCCTAACTCAAAATGCAACTCCTGCCCTGGCATTAGCTCCAACAACTCATTGAATAAAGCAAAATAACTTGCAAAATCAGGAATAGATTGTTCATCGGGTTGTTCGTAGTTAATTCCTAAACCTCCACCAACATTCACCACTTTAGGCATGATATGGTGAGAAACAAACCATTTTTGCAATTCATTAACGCGCAAACACAAATCTTTAAAAGAGTGTAAATCGGTAATTTGTGACCCAATATGAAAATGAATACCTTCCAGCTCAACATTTTTTAATTCAGAAAGAGTGTTAACCACTTTCTCTAAATCCCATTGATTAATACCGAATTTATTCTCATTCAAACCCGTGGTAATATAATGGTGTGTATTGGCATTTACATTTGGATTAATACGCAAAGCTACCTTTGCCACTTTCCCTTTCTTACCAGCCAACTCGTCAATAATTTCAAGCTCAGGAATAGATTCTACATTAAAACAAGCAATGTTGTTATCCAATCCAAGATTGATTTCCCAGTCGGATTTACCTACACCGGCAAAAACAATTCCTTTGGAAGCAAATCCACAATCCAAGGCCTTTTGCACTTCCTGTCCACTTACGCAATCAGCACCAAAACCTTTGCTTTCAATGGCTGTTAGAATACGATCATTAGCATTTGCTTTTACTGCATAATGCACTTTGTATCCATACTTACCCGATTCAGTTGCAACTGCGTCCAGAGTTGCATTCAACAACTCCATATCATAATAATAAAAAGGTGTATCTATCTTAGTCAGGGTCTCAACCGGAAAATTAAATTTCATTTCTCCTTTTAGTTAAATAAATTATCACTCAGCAGGTTTAAAGCCTTCTTTTTATCTTCTGCATTAATCAATAACGACACATTATAATTGCTTCCTCCGTATGATATCATTCGAATTGGCACATCTTTTAATGCATCAAATATTTGATTGGCATATCCTTTATTTTCGGCTACCAAATCTCCTACAACACAAACAATAACCTGATCAGTATCTACCTCAACAGTACCATACTTTTTCAAGTCATTCACAATTTCTTGTAGGTGCTTATCTTCATCAATGGTAACAGAAACTCCAACCTCCGATGTCGTAATCATATCGATTGGCGTTTTATAACTTTCAAAAATTTCAAATACTTTGCGCAAGAAACCGTAAGCCAACAACATGCGTCCCGACTTAATTTTAATTGCTGTAATTCCATCTTTTGCAGCAATAGCGGCCAGTCGTTCTTTTCGTTGATTTGACGAAATAAGTGTTCCCTTAGCCTGCGGTTGCATCGTATTCAATAAATGAACCGGAATATTAGCCAACTTTGCTGGCAAAACACTGGTTGGATGAAGAATTTTTGCTCCAAAATAAGCTAACTCAGCTGCTTCATCAAAAGATAATTCTTCAATAGATTTGGTATTTTCAACAAATCGGGGATCGTTATTGTGCATACCATCAATATCCGTCCAAATCTGAATTTCTTCGGCATTACAACCAGCTCCAATTAACGAAGCAGAATAGTCACTTCCTCCCCGTTGCAAGTTATCTACCTCACCAAAAGCATTACGGCAGATATATCCTTGAGTGATAAAAATATCAGCATCTTTATCCTGATCTAAAAGTGTCGTTAGATTTTCTTTGATGTAGCTATTATCTGGCTCATTGTTTTTATCAATCCTCATAAATTCCAGGGCTGGTAACAAAACAGAGTTTTTACCATTCTCCTGAAGATAAAAATGAAACATGGCGGTTGAAATTAATTCTCCCTGAGCCAAAATTGTTTTCTCTTCAAAAACGGTAAACATATCAATGGTGAAGGATTTGATATAATCAAAATGAGATTTGATTAGTTCTGAACCTTTCTGTTTGAACTCATCAGTTGAGTATAAATCCTTTACCTCAGCATAATACTTTTGTTCAAGCTCATTAATTAGTTCATTTGCACCGTCGTGGTTTTTCTTGTATAAATAATTAGTTATTTCAACCAAACTATTTGTTGTACCGGACATAGCCGATAAAACCACAATCTTTCTATGTTCGTCTGATATAAGATCAGCGACCTCCTTCATTCGTTGTGCAGAGCCTACTGATGTTCCACCAAATTTTAGTACTCTCATTGTTTTGCTATCTTAAAATTTTCGCTTTTAGTTAAATAAGCAATACAAAACTACAATATTTAGCTGTAAGATCTTTATTCATTTTGTTAATTATTTAACATTAAATGCAAATATTAACTATCTGAACGCATATTTAACCAAATACACACAAGAAAATCAACAGGCGAAAAAATCCTAACAATCAAAAAAATCCGGCCCTCACAGAACCGGATTCTATCTTTTCATATAAACCAAGTCTAAAGATGCACCTCTATTAATCGAGCTTTACCTTCAGGCTTAATATTAATCTCTTTCAAATCAGCCGGTATTAATACCGTTTCACCCATTAAAATAGTTTCTAACTCATCGCCATTATAAACAATTTCAGCCTTTCCTTCCACACACATGTAAATCAAAAATGAGTCTAAACCGTAAAAATCTTTCTTTACCGTTTGATCTAATTCTAAAACATTGGTTGTAAAGTAATCGCATTTAACAACCTCATTTACTTTGTTTGGATCAACCGTGTATTTTGTTTTGGGTTCAGCTACATAAGTATAATCAATGGCATCTAACGCTTCATCCGTATGCAACTCACGGGTATTACCTTTATCATCTTTTCGGTTAAAATCATAAATTCGGTAGGTCACATCAGATGTTTGCTGTATTTCAGCTAGTAGAATACCTTTACCAATAGCATGAACTCGACCGGCTGGAATGAAGAAAACATCACCCGGTGCCACCTCGTGAGAAGCCATTATTGATTCCAGTTCATTAGAATTCAACTTTGACACATACTCATCCCTGTTAAGTTCTTTACTAAAACCAGATATTAACTGAGCTCCCTTATCTGCTTGCATAACATACCACATCTCTGTTTTACCAAAAGAATTGTGTCGTTCCTTTGCCAATTCATCATCCGGATGCACTTGAATACTCAACACATTATTGGCATCAATAAATTTAATCAACAAAGGAAACTCTTCTCCAAACTTTTGAAAAACCTTATCTCCGACCAGGTCTCCCATATAAATCTCAATAATCTCCGACAATGAATTACCGGCCAGAAAACCATTTGACACAACAGACACATTGCCAGGCACACCTGAGATCTCCCAACTTTCACCTGCATTAGGCAGAGGCGAAATCTCTTTGTTTAACAACAATTCAAGTTTATGACCACCCCATATCTTATCTTTGAGTATGGACTGAAACTTGAGTGGATATAATTTACTCATCGCTTAAAAATCATTTTATGCAAAAATAGACTTCTTTATCTTTATTTGAAAAACATTGATAGAGAAACACTAAATACCGAGGCATTATTAACATCCATTAAGAATAGTGGATTTTATTATTGAAGAACTAGCTGTACCTTTGCACCAAAATTATTGAGAATGGAAGTATTAGAAGCGGCCTTTTTAAAAAGTAGCTCTACCGTAAAGCAATGTCCCAAACCCAACAAACCCGAATATGCCTTTATCGGTCGTTCCAATGTTGGTAAATCTTCGTTGATTAATAAGCTTTGCAAACGAAAAGCACTAGCCAAAACTTCTTCTACCCCAGGAAAAACTCAATTAATAAACCATTTCACCATTAATAATGACCAATGGTACCTGGTTGATCTACCGGGATACGGTTATGCCAAAGTTTCGAAAAAGCTTCGATCGGGATTTAGTAAAATCATACTTGATTATATTGGAAACCGCGAGAACATGATGTGTCTCTTTGTTCTCATCGATTCTCGTCTCCCGGCACAAAAAGCGGATGTTGATTTTATGAATCTGATGGTTGAAAATGGCATTCCTATCTCCATAATATTTACCAAAACAGATAAATTAAATCAAAAACAATACGCTGAGAATATGAAAGCCTATGAGCAAGAGCTCCTCAAATTATGGGAAGAACTTCCTCCGGTCTTTTATTCATCAGCCGTTAACGGAGAAGGAACGGATGAAATTCTCTCATTTATAGAAGATATCAACAACAAATGGTAAATCAAGTGTTGGCCTACACAATTTAAAATCAAAACAATTAAGTTTTTTTATGGCCTTGCCCATGTTAAGCAAATATGAATTTCTTACCTTTGCGGCAAATTGCAACATTCATCAATTAATCTGATAAACATCTTATTAAATGCCACCGAAAGCTCCAATTAAGATATTCTCGGGAACAGCTACGAAATATCTGGCAGAAAAGATCAGCCTTAGTTCGGGTCGCGAACTGGGAAGTCACAATTGCTTACGATTTAGTGACGGCGAATTTGCCACAGCTTACGAGGAGACCGTTCGCGGATCTCATGTATTCATCATCCAATCAACATTTCCACCTGCAGATAATTTAATGGAATTATTAATGTTGGTTGATGCAGCTAAAAGAGCTTCTGCCTATAAAATTGTGGCAGTTATGCCTTATTTCGGATATGCCCGTCAGGACAGAAAAGACCAACCTCGTGTATCAATTGGGGCTAAACTTGTAGCCGATATGCTAATGACAGCAGGTGTTGACCGTGTAATAACAATGGATTTACATGCCGATCAAATCCAGGGATTCTTTGATATCCCGGTTGATCATTTGTATGCTTCATCTATTTTTGTTCCGCACATTAAGCATATGAACCTTGAAAATTTGGTTATTGCTTCTCCGGATGTGGGAGGTACTAAAAGAGCCAATACATATGCTAAGTTTTTGGAAACACCAATGGTTATTTGTCATAAATCGCGTTCAAAAGCCAATGTGGTTGACTCAATGAGGATCATTGGTGATGTTACCGACAAAAACGTAATTATTGTTGATGACATGATTGATACAGCAGGCACAATGACCAAAGCAGCCGACATGATGATGGAGGCAGGTGCAAGAAGTGTTCGTGCCTTTACAACACATGCTGTTCTATCAGGTCCAGCTTATGAGCGTATCGAGAACTCATCATTAAAAGAATTGTATGTAACCGATTCTTTACCTTTAAAAAAGCAAAGCTCGAAGATTAAAGTTCTTTCTGTAGCACAGCTTTTTGCCGATACAATAGAAAAAGTATATAATTATCAATCAATAAGCAATCAATTCTTATTATAAAGTATTATCTTTGCAGCCGCTTATGGCGACGTGTGATGGGAAATTAAGCCAACACATAGTACTTAATTTTGAGTAGCACTTAAAAAAGAATTATGAAAACAATTGAAATCAAAGGTACTAAGCGTACTGACTTAGGTAAAAAAGCAACCAAGCAACTTCGTAGCGAAGACAAGGTACCATGTGTAATTTATGGTGGAGAAGAAATTATTCACTTTGCAGCTCCTGCTAAAGAATTCAAAAAAATTATTTACACTCCTAATGTATACATCATTAATATTGATGTGGATGGTAAAGTAGTTCCTTGTATTCTTCAGGACAAACAATTCCACCCTGTAGAAGAGCAAATTCTTCACCTTGACTTCTTACAAGTAAAAGAAGATAAGCCTGTAAACGTTGAAATTCCTGTTGAATTATCAGGTTTAGCTGAAGGTGTTAAAGCCGGTGGTAAATTACAGTTGGAGAAGCGTAAGCTAAAAGTTCGTGGTTTAGCTAAAGACCTTCCAGACACATTAAAAATTGACATTACTGAACTTGGATTAGGTAAAACTATTCAGGTAGGTGCATTGTCATACGACAACATCGAATTAACAACTGCTAAAAATGCAGTAGTTGTTGCCGTAAGACTTACAAGAGCAGCTCGTGCTGCACAGCAAGCATCAGCAGAGTAATTTTAATTACACAAAATACAAACCTCCATATTCTTATATGGAGGTTTTTTGTATTTAGTCTCTGCAAGAAAACTCCATTTTTCTCTTTACGTTTGCCTCTAAATTGGTCATTTACAAAAGTAAATTCCCAATTCATCAGCTTCACAAGACTCAAAAATAAAGCTTTCTTTATCAGAGTCTTTTTAATATCAACACTTTTATAAATAATGGCATTTTGTACTTTTGCACACATGCTAACTTTTATTAAATCCATATTTACATCAACTCAAAATAAAACAGAGGATCCGTCAATGAAATACTTAATTGTTGGACTTGGAAATATAGGGGATGAATACGCTCAAACCCGACATAACATAGGCTTCGACGTATTAGATGAATTAGCTCGTGAATATGATTTGCAATTTAAAGATGAGAGATATGGTGCTGTTTGCACCTATAAATTTAAATCGCGCCAGTTTATACTCTTAAAACCCAACACTTACGTCAACCTAAGTGGTAAGGCCGTTAATTATTGGCTGCAAAAGGAAAAGATTCCATTGAAAAATCTGTTGGTAATAGTGGATGATCTGGCTCTTCCTTTTGGATCATTAAGACTAAAAACAAAAGGTGGTGATGCAGGCCACAACGGATTAAAAAGCATACAGAGCATATTAGGAGGAACCAATTACTCACGATTAAGATTTGGTATCGGTAACGAATTTCAGAAAGGCCAACAAGTAGATTTTGTTTTAGGTCGATGGTCTGATGATGAGAACGAGACTTTAAAAGATCGAAAAAAACTAGCTATTGATATCATCAAAGCATTCGGTACTATTGGAGCCTCACAAACCATGAATCAATTCAATAATAAATAAAATGGATAACTCAGGAGTACGTATCGATAAATTTTTATGGGCCGTTCGACTGTTTAAAACCCGCAGTCTGGCTGCCGAAGCTTGTAAAAAAGGACGAGTTACAATTAGCAAACTGCCGGTTAAATCATCACGCATGGTGAAAACCGGAGATTTAATTGATATTCGTGTACCTCCTATTACACGAACATATAAAGTTTTAGATGTAGCTGAAAAACGAATGGGTGCAAAGTTAACTCCCGGATTTATTGAAGATGTTACTCCACCAGATCAAATAGAAATGCTTGAACTGGCCAGAATGGCTTCCAGTGCGCAGCGCAACAAAGGTCTTGGGCGACCAACCAAAAAAGACCGAAGAGATATAGAGAGATTACAGGAAGGTGATTGGGATTTTTAAAATATAGTAGATCATGATTGTAGCAAACCAAAAGAAACAAGAAAACATTATTGAATATGTTCTTTACATGTGGCAGATTGAGGATTTAATCAGAGCCAATAATGTAAGCATGGCCAACATTGATAAAAACATCATACCCAGTTACAATCAATCGGAAGATACTCTATTGGAAATCAGAGATTGGTGGGCTAACCTGACGGAAATGATGCAATTAGAGAATAAACAATCATCCGGTCATCTCCAGATTAACACTAACACCGTTAATGATATCAATCATTTACATATGAAGTTGATGAAAGCTCCCAATGAAGTTACCTACCAACACTTATTCAACAGCGTATTACCAACCATCCGAGAATTTGATCAAAAGTCGGGACAGAAATTATCCAATGATATTGAGATTTGCCTAACAGCCATTTACAGCACTTTTCTGCTTAAACTAAAAAAACAAGAGGTAAGTCCACAAACTGATCTTGCTGTCAAATCAATAAGTAAGTTTTTAGCTACATTGGCAAAAAAATATAAACAGGATGAAATGGGGAAGTTAGAGCTTTAACCTATTTCACAAGAGGTTCTTTTACCAAACCACCTGTATCTGTTATTGGCCATATAGCTATATAAACCATTCAGCCATCGCGAAGGAAGAATATTTAACACCTTGGAAAGCAACTTATAAACACCTCCCATATTATTTAAAATAAGAAGTACAGCATCTGCTCCTTTTACCAACTTTTGGTTCACATAGACAACAATCTCATTTCCATCTATTGCATTTGGAGTTGCTAATGAATCATCAATATAATCATCAATTTGCTGTATGGGCACATAAGTAAACCTTCTACCCGATTTTGTTTTCATCAATACACCCACCACACCAGAACACAATCTGCACCAACCATCATAAAAAATAGTGGTAACAGAAGATGTATTTGATGTTTTACTTTTCATTTTTAAAGACATGAAGAACAGCTATCCTCATTATTAGAATCGGATAAGCTGTTACTTATTTCTCCATCTGAATTTCTGGTATTCTCCGAATGAAAAAAACTACCTGCATCTGCAACAAAACCTTTATCAGAGAATATCTCATAAATAAAATCTTTGTCACTTATGCCTTTACAAAAAACTTTTGTCTTTTTCTTTGTCATAAGTTTCGATTTTAAGGTTAATAAATATGGATTCTCTTACCTAATCGATACAAGAAACCATTATGATTGCAATTGAGATATAAAAAGGCGGTGTATCAAAGAAACACCACCTCTACATAAAAGTTCAAACTATTATTACTTCTTCATAATTTAGCCTTACCCTTTATCAGACACATGCAAAATAGACATTTTTCTTTTCGTTAAACCATATTTCTAAATGCTTTTTCAGTGAGCTAGGTGGTTCTGTCAAGGACGGCGGAGGTACGAAGCCGTTTATATATCCTTGACAGATTCACAAAGCGAACTTTCTTTGCCATTTAGAATCTGGTGGTTATCTATTTGTTTTATGTATTGTAAAGGACTAATTCCACCCAAAGACTTATGTGGATGTGTCTCATTATAATCAGTCATCCATTCCCATGCTAAATGACGAACTTGGGATAAATCATTAAATAGATAAGCATCCAGTATATCTTCTCTAAAAAAGCAATTAAACCTTTCAATGTAGGCATTCTGAGTTGGGCTACCCGGTTGTATGTATTTCAACTTAATATCATTCCTACTAGCCCATTTTTGAAGCGCTTTGGAGATGAACTCTGGACCATTATCCACTCTTATCTCACGTGGCTTTCCACGCCAAAATATAACTTCTTTAAGCACCTTTATAACTCGCTCGCCAGGTAATGAAAAATCTGGCTCTATGGCTAATGCTTCACGATTAAAATCATCAATAATGTTTAAAACTCGAAAGCGTTTACCATATATAAGGCTGTCGCTCATAAAATCCATCGACCATGTATGGTTGATTCCTAGAGGTTGTGTCAATGGTTCTTTAATACGAGCTGGCAATCTTCTCTTGCGCTTCCGTCTCAGGTTTAATTTCATCAGGCGGTACACTCGTAAAACACGTTTGCGATTCCATACCAACCCTTCGTTCCGTATACGTCCATAGTACTCATCAAAGCCTCTATGTGGCCATTTTTCAGCCATAGCATTAAGCTTATCTATGACTTCAATGTCATCACGCTTACTTTGATAATACCACATAGAACGGTGCAGCCCTGTTAATCGGCACGCCCTGCCAATACTGATGGAGTAGGTCACCTGCAAGTATTCTGATCGTACTTTTTTATCACAGGGCTTTAAAACTTTTTTCCTAATAAATCTTTGAGCATAACATTATCAAGACTAATGTCTGCAAACATCTGTTTAAGCTTGCGGTTCTCCTCCTCAAGTTCTTTTAGACGTTTCAATTGGGAACTTTCCATGCCGGAATATTTCTTTCGCCAATTATAAAATGTAGCCTTTGATATGCCGTGTTCTCGACATAAACTTTGGGCATCTATGCCACTTTCAAATTCTTTCAGGATCTTTACGATCTGGCTCTCTGTAAATCGTACTTTTTTCATATTCTTTTAGACTGCTTAAAATTAATAATTTGTCTAATTCTAAACTGTCCGATTTTCAGGGAAGGCTACAATAACAACATCCCCTCTTCTAATTAAGTAGACATTATCAAATAAAATTATCCGGGCTGAAAGCCCAATTAAATTAAACCCAATGGCAACGCCTCTGGTAGATAATAAGTCTATTGAGTGGCGTCCTGTAAGGACAGTTTATTATCAATCAGTCCATAAATATCTATCATCATATACAATTCCATATTCATTAAGAAATAACAAATATTCATCCTTAAAACTATACTTCTTATGGTGTTCTTCCTGTTTTTGTATATAGTTCTTGGTCTTATCAAGTAATGATGGACTTACTGAAAAAGCTCCATATCCACCTTGCCATGCAAAATTTCTATAATGTAGCCCAAATGTTTTAACATGCCTACTGCTATGTCTTTTGATTTCCTCAAGAAGCTTTGCTAGTGCAATATTTTTCGACATAATACATAGAATGTGCAAATGATCTTCCATCCCATTAATTATAATTGGAAATGAATCATTGTCTTTTATTATAGATCCAATATAAGCAAAAAGTTCTTTCTTATTCTCACTTAGAATAATTGGACTATCATATTTAATATGAAAGACAATATGAATGAATAGTTTTGATAACGATTGAGACAATTTTAATTCTTTAGCTGTCCTTTCAGGACGAAATGATTTTTGTAATGTTTACTTACCCCAAGGCGCTGCCTTTGGGTTAAGTTAAGCTGCCACTGCGTGGCGAGTATAGTTTAGTACAATTTTCAATCTAAACTTATCGGCTCCATTTATTAACACCCTCCATACTTTTTTCAGTAATGCAATCTTCCTTCTCAAAGATTAGCCGTTATATAAGCTACAAGTCGGGCTTAAAGCCCAGTTCAAAACAGCCCGATGGCAAAAAGTTAATCCGGAATTACTTTTTCAACACTACATCAACTCTTCGATTAATACTTAAGCGAGCTTTCTTTGATGTAATATCCTGGGGTAAAATATCTTCTTCTCCTAAAGGATGAATAACAAAACGTTCTCTTTCAAGTCCTAAATCACGGACAAAAAACTGTAATATCCTTTCACAGCGTTTACGGCTAATCTCAATATTATTTTCTGATTTATCATACTCATCGGAATAACCATAAATATCAGCTTTCCACGATTTGTTCTTTGTCATATTCAAAGCCAGTGTTGCCAACTCAACCAATGACTCGTTATCCACTTCATTGTACTTTTCCAATTCAAAAAACACAGTTACCAGATTAGCTGTTCCATATACCTTTTGTGCACTATGAATAACTGTAATTGAATCTTTCTTGACCACTCTGCCTTCCTGATACTTTTTAAAATCTTCTTCCAGTACTCTTATCTCATTTTGCAGAGGATCGTTTTTAGGTGCTCCAAATACATTAAATCCATATCCCCTATAGGTCCATCGGCTATGCCTCTTATCCTTCTTTCCAATCTTATAACAGATGCTGATACTGGTACTCCAATATTTGTCATTTTGAGCACCCACTAAAATATTATCCAGTTTATCCTCCAATGATAATCGCATCGAAGTCTCAAAAGCCAAATCAAAACTGCGATTTAAACGATATTGAACCCCTGCTCCAATGGGGACAACAAACTCCTTTGCACGTGCAATCTTCTTTGTTGGATCATCCTTATCGTACCCTAAAACAATATAACCATCCTCCTCATTTGCCTCACCAAAATCTCCAAAATGAACAAACTCATCTGTATCGTTATATCTTACTCTAGTTCTGAAGGCTGTTAATCCAAATCCCAATTTAAAATAAAAGTTCCATTTATCATTGAGTGGTCCCGGTAATAGTAGTAATTGGTTAATATAGGTTTGACTATTTAAGGAAAATTCCATGATATTTCCTTCACTGTAGAACGTGCTTCCACCAGCAACAAAATCACCAGAAAGAAACTGCAGGTCAAAAGCCCAGGCCGGCACTAACTGCTTAGCCACTGTAATATTAGGCCCAAATTTCCAATGCATTGGAAATACTTTATAATTGGCCAAATCGTTATACATGATTAAAGGTCCGTAACCTAAAGAAACCGACCATGTATTAAATGGCTTTTCAGCGCTGTAGCGCATATGTTCAAATATCACCCGATTATCGGTTGAGTACTGACCATTAGCCCAATGTCCGAAAACAAATAACACAGCCGCCAACAATATTTTAATGTAACTACGGCTCATATTATTCAACAATTACAAACATATCTACCCTGCGATTGACCAAATGCAAGCCATAAGGCTGCAATTGTTTTGTATCTGATAACATTTCACTTTCACCTCTTGGATCAATCTGGAAGCGCTCTGCCGGTAACTTAAATTGATTTACCAATGTATTCAAGACTGAGTTACAACGGCGCTTACTTAATGCAAGGTTATATTCTTCCGAACCACGTTCATCGCAATACCCAACAATACGAATTCTGATTTCTTCATTAGCCTTCATTACCCTTGCCAATTTAGCCAGGGTTCGTTCTGACCTCCTATCAATATCTGACTTATCAAAATCAAAAAATACCGATTCTGAAATACCTTCCTGATAGATAATTGACTCTGTGTAGATAGTTGTTGTATCAGAGGCCAAAGAATCCTGAGCCGCCAGATATTCGATTTCAGACCTTATAGAATCTAAACGCACAGCCAAAGGATCATTCTGGCGTAATCGTTTATACTCCATATTGAAGTCTTTGTATGTCCAGGCTGCATGTCGCTTATTTTTCTTTCCTATTTTGTAAGTTAAGTTAACTGACGTGTACATGTAACTGTCATTATCGGCTCCACTTAAATTAACATCCAAATTATCAGCTGACATACTTCTCATCAGAACTTCTGCCCCAATATCAAAACTTTTATTGATGCGATACTTAACACCTAATCCAAAGGGAATGACAATTTCATTGTGCCGATCTATCTCTTTATCAGGCGCTCCCTCCCCATTACGCGCATAGCCAATAGCAAGATAGTCTTCCCGATCCCAACCATAAGCATCTGGGTAGCCCAGATTATAGTCATATACATGTTTTACCCTTAACACCTGACCTGGTATTAACTGCTCAACAGTTCCATCCGGATTGGTATAAGAGCCATTGGTTAGGCGATATTGTTTACTTCTGAAATAGGTTAAACCAAATCCAACCTTTCCATAAATATTCCACTTGTCATTTATTGGTCCAAATATGGCAAACTGATTGATTGAGAAAGTTAGATTTAAAGAAAAATCAAGTAAGTCACCCTTGAAATAGCGAGTGTTCTTTTGGCCATACATATCCGCCATCATAAACTGAGCATCTAATCCCCATGGGCGATTAAACTGCTTACTCAGCATTATGGTTGGGCCCATTTTCCAGTCATTCTTAGGAAATACGGTATAATCAATTACATCAACATAGTAAATTACCGGACCATACCCAAGCGTCACCGCCCAGGTATTATATTTATTTTCTTTACGGTATATCTGTTCTTCATCGAGGTTGGCAAAATCAATCTGTGCAATAGATGAGAAGCTGAGTGAACTCAGTAACCATATACAAATAAGGGTTGAAAAACGGTTCATATGCAATTATTTAGCACTAACAAGTAAAGCTAAAGCTTTTACTCACGTCATAAAACCATTCTTAATTAGAATTTTTACTAAAGTGGTGAAAAATTACACTAACATTAATTCATTTTCAATTGAAGCTTTGTTACCCTAATCGTTTCTTAATCGATATTGCTTCGTTAGTTCTTCGCATCCTATTGATCGAAAGATGATCGAACAATCTACGAACAAACACCGAAGAAGATTCGAAGGAGGTCCGAAGACAAATCGAAGAATACTCTCCTGGATACCGAAGAAATCAGAGGTTCAGGCAAAAAAAAGCCCCTTCGGGGTGAATGGGCTTGATAAGCATTAGAATAATAAACTATTTTGTAATTGATTCTAAATAATATTGATACATCAATCTAATTCCTTCTTCCAAATCAACTTTATGTTTCCAACCCAGATTATGAAGTTTAGATGGATCAGTCAATTTACGCATGGTACCATCCGGTTTAGAAGAATCAAAACAAATATTGCCACTAAATCCAATTGTTTCTTTAATAATTTTTGCCAATCCACTAATCTTTAGTTCCTTACCAGTACCAATATTAATATGTGTATTTCTAATTTCATTAGCTCTTTCTTTGGAAAAACTTTGCTCAATCACATCACTAAAATCACGATTCTCCATGATGAAAATACATGCATCAGCCATGTCTTCACTCCATAGAAATTCACGCATCGGTTTCCCACTACCCCATAATGCCAGACTTACTTCTCCTGTTTGCTCATTATTAGAAATCCCATATTTATTTAAAATACCAATCATCTCATTTTCTGAAACATTACCATCGACATCTTCTATAGGGCGAGCATTTAAATCAGCTCTGATAGCATCCCAATTGCTTTCCTCAAGGCAATTTGACAAATGAATTTTACGCACCATTGCCGGTAATACATGTGAAGTCTCTAGGTTAAAATTATCATTTGGACCATACAGATTTGTTGGCATTACAGATATAAAATTAGTCCCGTATTGAAGATTATAACTTTCACACATCTTTAATCCGGCTATTTTTGCAATAGCATATGGCTCATTGGTATATTCCAATGTATCGGTAAGCAGACAATCTTCCGGCATAGGCTGCGGTGCATTCTTTGGGTAAATGCAGGTAGAACCGAGAAATAAGAGTTTCTTTACACCATGCAAATACGATTGATGAATCACATTATTCTGAATCTGCATATTTGCATAAATAAAATCACCTCTATAAGTATTATTGGCTACAATACCTCCAACTTTTGCTGCAGCAAGAATAACATACTCAGGTTTTTCTATTTCAAAAAAGTCTGCTACAGATTTTTGATCAGTTAAATCCAGTTCTCGGTGAGTACGAAATATCAGATTAGTATAACCTTGTTCTATTAAATTCTTTAAGATGGCAGACCCTACCAAACCACGATGACCTGCAATATATATTTTTGAATCTTTATTCATTTTTTCCATAACTAAAAAAGCAGACCATAATACGATCTGCTTTACCTATTAATTATTGTACTAACACTCTTTCCTTACTCGAAATAATTTAAAGTCTGATATCCTCCGGCTTTAAGATAGGCATCTTTTTGCATTAGTTTAATATCCGACTGCATCATATCTTCAACTAAGCCTTTAAGATCATATTCAGGCTCCCATCCAAGAACTGTTTTAGATTTTGTTGGATCTCCAATTAACAAATCCACTTCTGTCGGACGGAAATATTGAGGATCTACTTCAACTATTTCAGACTGTGAAGCAATTTTTTCTTTGATATTAGCCAGGTATTGTTCACCTACTTTTTCACAGAAAATATTTTCATCAACAGATGCAATATATCCTTTTTCATCAGCATCTTCACCTTTAAAGATGATCTCCAATCCTGCTTCTGCTCCTGCCATTTTGATAAAATCACGAATAGTGGTTGTAATACCTGTTGCAATTACATAATCATCCGGCTGATCTTGCTGCAAGATTAAGTGCATAGCCTTGATATAATCTTTTGCATGTCCCCAGTCACGTTTACTTGATAGGTTACCCATATAAACTTTTTCCTGCATGCTTAAAGCAATACGACTCATAGCCCGTGTTACCTTACGGGTAACAAAAGTCTCTCCTCGCACCGGACTTTCATGATTAAATAAGATACCGTTTGATGCATGCATATTATATGCTTCACGGTAATTTACTGTAATCCAGTATGCATACATTTTAGCCACAGCATATGGCGAACGTGGGTAAAACGGTGTTGTCTCAGACTGAGGTACCGCTTGTACTAAACCATATAACTCAGAAGTTGAAGCCTGATAAATACGAGTTTTTTCAGTTAGGCCTAACAAACGTACTGCCTCTAAAATACGCAAAGTACCAATACCATCCGCATTAGCTGTATATTCAGGAGTATCAAAGCTTACTTTAACATGACTCATAGCCGCCAGATTATAAATCTCATCTGGTTGAACCTCCTGAATGATCCGAGTCAGGTTCATTGAATCTGTTAAATCACCATAATGAAGAACCAGATTGCGATTCTCCACATGAGGATCCTGGTATAAATGATCAATCCTATCAGTATTAAACATCGAAGAACGACGCTTTAAACCATGTACAATATATCCTTTTTTTAATAAAAACTCAGTCAGATATGCACCATCCTGACCTGTAATACCTGTTATAAATGCAACTTTTTGATTTGCCATTTTATTCTAAAGTTCTAAAATATTTTTCAATTATTATAGTAAAAATAAAAATCATATTCCCAATTATATATCTCTTCCACATTCGTTTGGGTTCTTTAATCAAACGGTAAAACCATTCTAATCCTAGATTTATCATCCAGTTTGGAGCTCTTTTGATCGTTCCTGCATAAAAATCAAACACTGCACCTATACATCCAATATGCCCTACATCTAAATCATCATAATGTTTATAAGCCCATTTTTCTTGTTTCGGGGCAGTTAAACCAATAAAAAGTACATCCGGTTGAAAGGAATTTATTTTTTCCACCATGACACCATTATCTTCCTTTGTAAATTCAGGCTTATATGGAGGTGAATATGTTTCAATACTAATATTTGGAAATTCAATAGAAGCTCTTTTCTTTATCTTATCCAATGTTTCAACTGTACTCCCTAAGAAAAAGCATTTGCCGCCCTTTTCCTGTAATCGCTTCATTTCATAATAAAACAAATCAGCTCCGGCAATTTTAGTTAATTTCTGTCCTTTTAACCATTTAAAAGCCCAAACAACACTGACCCCATCAGGTATTAACACCTGACTCTTTTGCAACGCTTGGCGAAATACATCATCTTTCTTACTAACATTATAAGAATGTGCATTTATTGTTGATATCAACATTTTCTTCGAACTCAAACTAACAAGTAAACCGTTAAATACATCAAATGACTTTAACATTATTAATCTTTTTGCAGTACTATTTCTAAAATTTCACAAAGACGATTTTCAAATTGATCAATAGTATAATGAGTATGAAATTTTTCATAACCTTTTTTTCCCATACTCTTTCTTAATTCAGGATTTGTTATTAGTACTTCCAATTTATTAGCTAAAGCCAGTGAATCATTTTTAGTAACAATAAACCCTGTTATACTTTCTTCTATAATATCAGGTATTCCTCCTTCATTTGTTGAAATAACAGGTAAAGAATGTTGCATAGCTTCCAACAAAACTAATGGAAAACATTCATTTGCATAGAATGTTGGAAATGCAAAGATATCTGCTATACAAAATGCTAATTCTTTATCTGCACCATATCTCTTTCCAAGATATTCCACCTGATTCTGTAATTCAAACTGATTGACTTTCTGTGTTAATTGATCACTAGAAATATCTCCTTCACCACCGATAAATGTTCCTTTAAAAACAATCCCCTTTCTTTTAAGAATAGCCATCGCTCTAAGCAGCACATATACCCCTTTTGACTCAATTAAATTGGATAGAAACAATATATTAATTATTTCCTTGTCTTTTATCTCTTCTACTTTAAATGGTTTCTGAGGAATACCATTGGGAAGAATATCTACATTTTTCTCAGGTACAAAAGTCTGAACATCTTTATACAGTTTTTTTGCTAGAAGAATTACATTACTTCCATTAAAAACAAATCGGTAAAAGAAACTATGAAAAGGATAATCTTCATTTCTACGTATTCCCTTATTGTGCATATGGTAAATACGTTTTACACCGAATAATTTAAGTAAACTAATCAATAGTACATCACGATAGAATGCGGCTCCTGTCGAAGTTAATGCTAAATAACACAATTGAGGGCGATGTAATATTAACTCTCTTAATAGATTAATAATAGTTACAATCATCCCTAATAGTTTACTTAAACTGACTTTTCCTGAATCATCTACTCTTTTTGATGCCAGTAAATTAATATATCGTGTTGAAAACTTATTGTTTATAAGATCACTCCCTTTGATATATTGACCTACCAGCGAAGAACCATGAACAGGAGGTGGGAGGTGGAGGAGAAATAGGACTTTTTCTTTCGCTACCATATCTTTCCTAATAGCCTGTTTTTTATCGAAAATTTATTTCGAAATTGTTTAGCTAAATTCTTATCAACTCCATCAAATTCCTCAAATTCAAACTCTTGTTGGTCACCGTCATCAAGTAATGTATTAAAGCGAGTTGTCTTTTTAGTATGGGTCGCTGAAGCTCCAAACCCAATACTCTCAATTTTCGATTTCTTAGGGAAAACTGTATACGTTTTAGATTGAAATTGATTAAAACACCATCTAATTGCCCATGAATCAATTTTTCCGTTCATCTGTTTCCATAACATGTATGGGAGGTCCGACCCCCCCTTCATAAATTTAATTTGCTTCAATGGACTGCGTAATATAATATTATAATC
This sequence comes from Carboxylicivirga linearis, assembly GCF_018271995.1. Classification (GTDB taxonomy): domain Bacteria; phylum Bacteroidota; class Bacteroidia; order Bacteroidales; family Marinilabiliaceae; genus Carboxylicivirga; species Carboxylicivirga linearis. The sequence continues at coordinate 552,490 of NZ_JAGUCO010000001.1, read as the reverse complement.
TTTTACATCCCAATCTATTTTATTCCATCTATCTTTCCAAGTTGCCCATCCCCATGATGACGCCCTATATCCAAAATAGTAATCCCTTTCGTACGTCTTTAAACCGGGCAGATCTAGCGTATAACCTGAAATGGAAAAAATATTATTAGAATTCACATAAAATTCAATAGCCTGATTCATGAAAGTTAAAAAATTCCGTGAAGTTAATAAATCATCTTCCAAAACAATTGCTGAATCGTTTTCTTTTAATACCATTGATACACCAGAAATTACAGATTCTGCTAACCCTTTATTAATATCACTTTCATAAACCACTACTTCAGCAAAACCATCAATATTTTTTAATAAATTTCTTACCTCTTTTACTTGATTAATATCGCTTTCTCCTTTATATCCGTCTGAAAAAATATAAAGCTTCGATTTTTTGGATAGAAAATTATTTTTTAAGGCACAAATAGTTTGTTTAACCTCTTCGGGTCGATTATAGGTAAACAGGCAAATAGGAGCAAGCATTAAACTATAAATTAATTATTTGGTTAATTACTTTTTTATTATAAAGGATTCCTGCAAAGAACATAAAAAACCACGTCTGTTGCTGAAATAGTATTGAATTATTTGTCAAATTAGTAATTACAAATACAAACAAATGGACAATTGTTATGAATAGAATTTTATAAGAAAATTCATTTTTCCTTAGTAAATTAAAATCAAACATCATTTGTCCAAGGTTAATTAGCCTATCAAAAATTATAAAAATAATTATCAAGAATAAAAGTAATCCAATAACTCCAGTTGAGACAAGAACAAACAAATATCCATTATGGGCATTATGACTTAACTTACTATATTTATATACATATTCTTCATCCTGTAATAAATGAGTTCCAACAATTTTGTTTATTCCATTCTCTTTAAAAAATCCATCTAACACTGATAACCAAATTACATTTCTACCTTGAGTATTTTCCCCTGAAAAAAGTTCTTCTTCACTAAAACTAACCTTCAGTGTATCAGCAGAAGCTATATGCTCAAAATATAATTTTAAGAAAAGCAATGAAATGAATATAAAAATTGGTACTACATACAATAATTTTCTTCTAAGATTATTGAAGATAGAATTTGGAATAACTCTTAAACAAATTAAAAAAAAGAATGAAAGCAAATGAATTCTAGCATTAGTAATAATTATAAGGTATAAAGAGATTATGGTCAACAAAAACAAATACATCTTCTTGATATTATCGATTATAGCAAATGAAAGAAATATTACAATAGAAAGAGCCATATCCGTTTTAAAATAGTATAATCCAACAAATGTATTTTTATCACCCCAATTCTGATATGAAGCAGGAATAAACGAAAGAAAGAAGAATGTGATTAAACCTATAATAGAAAAATTACATATTTTTTTTAAAAAAATTTCTAAATCACCTTTATATTGAGTTCCATAATAAAACATTATGAATGAGAAGGCGATTTTAAAAATTAATTTTGTTGACCCAGTACTTATATCTCTACAATATGAGACAATAAATAGCAACAAGAAAATCAACACCATATACTTCAGAATCTGTCCCAGCAGACTTTTCCTAATTTTTCCTCTTTTTATTTGCCTTAAAAATGGTATTAATAATATAATATTGACAGATATATTAACAGGTTTTATAAACCAAAGTATATCTGCTAGGATTCTTAAGATTAAAATCATTATAATTAGGAACTAATTTCTGCAGTTTTTGATACAATCTCAAGATCAATACTTTTAAACTCCGATGCTAAAAGCGAAAAAGTAGAACCTTGTGAAGCATATATCTTAAGGGAATTACTTAGTAAAATAAATTCTACAAAAGCATCTGTAATTCCTTCTTTAGAATTACGAGATAAATTTGACTCAGGTATAACCAAACTACTAGAATATTTTTCTTTAAGATATTGTTTGGTTGATGAACTATCTGTGCAAACTAAAATTTTTGTGTTTTTAAGAATAGCTTTTTCAATTACAGCTTCAAATAAATGGAGTGGTGAATTTTCAATAGAGATACTATTATCTGTTCTACGAATATGTACAGCAATAAATTTCCCCCCAATGTTCTCTTTAATAAACTTATCTACTTTGTCTTGAACTTTAATTTGAGGAACGAAAAGATTAAGTGTTTTATTTGAATAATTATAAAATTTTCTACAAGTTATTAACCAGTTTTTAGATTTATGTGATTTCATCAAATAATTACAGAATTTTTCTGATTCTATATCAAAGTAGCCTTTCTCAAATTTAGACTTAAGCATATAGTCAGTTAATAACAATGTCTTTTTTAACCATGAATATATTGTATAATGAGACGATATATGTATCAGCGCTCTCCATAAGATATTATTCTTTTTTGATATAATCTCTACATTCGGAATACTGCAAAGTAAATCATCATAACTACTATTAAGTTCGGGTCTATTTATCCAAAATACTTTCAATTTAAAATTGTATTCTTTTGAAAACTCAATTGCGGATGCAATTACCCGTAAACGGTTAGCTAAACCACCAAAAGGAACAAGATAGATTATTTTCATTTCTAATTAATTGTGTCTAATCTCGTTAATAAATTATATAAAATAATTGAAGATACTACTCGCTATTTATTATTTGGATTTTAATTTCTTAATCCAATTAACGGTCGATTCTGGAAGAATAAATTTTGTAAATAACGAGAGATAGTAGTTAAACACTTTCTTTATTAACCAATAAGATCTTAAAATCACATTGATATCTTTTGTTATATAGAAATTCTCTTTATAAACTTTTAACAAGTTATCTGCAGAAGCCCCCCCTGTACATAAATAATTAGAAATAACAATAGGGCGAAATAAATAATGGGCTCCATTTTTATAAATCTTTCTAAAGAAATCATAATCAGCAATAAGCCTATATTTAAGGTTAAAGGGATATTTTATTAACCATTCTCGCTTAGTAAGAGTTGCTTGGTGACAAAATGGCATAGTTTTATACATCTTGCCAATAGGCATTGGATTTATCTCTTTTTTGAAGGTTACATAGTCATTCATGTATTTACCATAAATTACATCACAATCTTTACTTTTATCAAAATCGAGTATTTCTTTAATAGTGTCATTCGAAAATAAGGTATCTCCAGCATTAAGAAACATTATGAACTCACCAGATGTATATTTACAGCCCTTATTCATCGCATCATAAATACCTTTATCGGGTTCACTAATCAAAATATCAATCTTAACATTAGATTCTTTTATTACTTCTAATGTATTATCATTACTATTTCCATCAATTACAATATATTCTATATAAGGATAAGTCTGCTTTGATACACTCTTTAAAGTAGTCAAAACTCTCTCAGAGTCATTGTAAACCACTGTAATTATAGATACTTTCGGAGAATCAGATAATATTCGTTTCATCGAAATTCTTTTTAAGATATTCATCAACCCCTTTCTCAGAGGTAAAGAAGTTTAGATTTTCAAGAAGCCATTTCTCTTCTTTTTCCCACCATTTAAATTGTTTTAGCTTTTCAATAACCTCAATTGAAAATCGAAATTTTATATGACGCGCAGGTATTCCCCCAACAATCGAATAGGGAGATACATCTTTATTAACAACAGCACCAGCTGCAATTATGGCACCATTCCCAATAGTTACGTCGTCTAAAATAGTAACATTGCTTCCAATCCATACATCATTTCCGATGACGACTCTTCCTATCTCTTCAAAATGATTTTCTTTTACAAAGCTTATCTGAGATTGTTTACGATTTGAATAGAAGGCAGGATAAGTTGATAAATAATTTATCGGATGTTTTCCTAAACCGATTTTGCAATTGGCACCTATAGAGCAAAAACTACCAATGGTGGCATTTGATATAATTGTATTTTGAGAAACATATACATGACTTCCAACACTGCAATTACGCACTTCAACATTATCATAGAAGGTATTATACATACCTAATATTGTTCCACCTATATGGACATTGTAATGAATTTTTAAATTCTTATATCTATGGCGCCATAATAACTTGCATCCATTGTAGAAACTTCTACACCATATTAAAATTGGATTTTTTAAGAACAAAATAAATAATCCTCTAATCATAAATTAAACTTATCATTTATAATCCTCAATTGAGTTTCTGTGAGTTTACTTTTCCACTCACTCTTTCCAGATCTCACAAAAGAAATATTTTTATTCGTTGAATTAAAAAAAGAATTTGCTTCCGTTTCCTTCTCATTTTTCTTCATTTCAGCAAAACTTGATGCATTAACAGCATTCATAATATCTTTCTCGTTATAATCAAAATTGCAGAAATCCAGGATTTTCTTGAAGCCTTCATAAGTATCCTCCTTTAATTCTTCATAAGTAATTGTCAGAATTTTTTCGGGAAATTTTTTTGCAGCACTTAACCAACCATTAACATGATCCGACCAAAGCCCAAATGGGACATCTCCTTTTATAAAAGATTGAAAAAAAGAATCAAAACTCTCTTCTTTAATAACAGAAAACTTTTGACACCAATAATAATATGAGATAACTACATCCCTAGGATCACGATAAATGTATACTACTTTTGGTAATCTTGCATCATAAGGCTCATGACTCTTAATAACTCGTGGGGACGATAATCCATCGATTTCTTTTTTAGATGTCATATATATATCAGGTACTTTGGAATTAATATCCAGAAAGCTTACTCCGTCATTATATAGTAGATTGCCAAATAGAAACCGCAACCAAGTATTACCCGACTTAGGATAGGAAACCAGATAAATATCATCCGGTCTAATTGTAAGGTATTTACCAGGCACCTTGTAATTAAGTATTCGTTTGACTATGAGCTTTATATTCGGAATAATTTTCATCTTATTTGTTAATTAATTATTTTAAATATGGAATTGTATAGATATTCACCTGTTGTTTAACAATAATGACTTTTATAATGTTTTCTAAAATAACAGTAACTGCTGTTGCAATAGCAGCCCCTGTCGCACCATATAGAGGAATTAAAAAGTAGTTTAACATTAGATTGGTAACTGCTGATACTAATGTAATATAACCAACAATTTTTTCGTGACCTGTCATTATTAATATTATCCCTGTTGCACCGGTTCCAATATTAAATAGTTGGCCTATAGAAATAATAACCAAAGGCCAATAGGCAGCACTAAATTCTTCACCCCATAATTTTAATATATATTCTCCTCCAAGAAAAAATATGAGTAATCCTACACCTCCGATAACTATCAATCCTTTAGTCACCTGTTGAACCATAGTTTGTAAAGTCTGCAATTTCCCTTGTGAATTTAATGCTGCAATTTTTGGAGTGAGAGTTGAAGCTGTAAGAATATGAAAAAAACTTGTTAAAAGCCCCAAGCCTGCTGCTACACTATAAAACCCTACCTGACGAGCATTACTTAGCCAACCAAGCATTACAGTATCAGCATTACTTGCTATCAAAGTTGTAGCAGATACAATTAGTAATGGCATGGCAACTTTTATCATCGGATGGATTCTAGGGATTCGTTTTCCTTCAAATTTAAATAATTTCTTCCAGTAGCTTCCAACAGCAATAGTTACCACAATACGACTAATAGCAAATAATATAGCAACACGGACTACTGTTATCTCTATTTCTAATGCTAGAAGTGTTACTAAGCCAATTACCACGACCCCAGAACTTAATGTATCATTTACCACACTACTTTGCCATATCTTCCTGAAACCGTTAATTCCTGAGGCAAAAATTCGTGAAAGAACTTGAGGTACAACTACAGATAAAGCAACAATCAAAGGTATATCAAGAGAAGGCTCTTGGAAAAAATTTTTATTAACCCAAGGTGTTAATATAATAAATATTATACTAATAACTAAAGCCAAGGGAATATTGACTAAATAAGCTGTATAAATTGTATTGGCTACATGATGCCAATCTTTTCTTTCAAAGGCTATTGCTACTTCCTTTAAAATTACATTATTCATACCTATCATAGCCAGAACAATTACAATGGCCACAATCCGATTAGCTAGATTAATAATCCCTAGACCTTCAGGACCAATTTTATGACCAAGAATGATACTAATGCCAAATGTAGCTGACATACCTATAATCTTGACAAGCATGGAAGCTGAAGATTTTTTTATTACTTCTAGCGTATGAATATCTAACTTATTGCCAATGGCATTTATTTTATATATTATCTTATTTACCAAGTCTAATTTATTACCGTTTTAATTTTTCTTCAGAATAACCAAACCTTAGGATTATTTTAATGGATAGATTTCATTTTCTCCTAAATAGTTTAATACAATGTTAGGATGAAGATCTTTATCGAAAGACTTTAAAATAAGGTTAGCATTATTAGGAATCTGATATTCAATATCAAAACCGGGGATATGTGATATTTTTCCGTCTTCGCCTAATTTATATAATTCCGGACGGTTTGTTCTACAGTATTCAATATCGGCATTCATATATACCAAATGGAAGCGATCCTTTCCTACAATTTGGGCACATTGACTACGAATATCCTCATCATGTGATATAAATGAACAGATAACAATAATTCCCTGATCATTTAAAATTTTAGCAATATGAGAAACTCGCCGTAAATGCTCAGCCCGGTCAGAAGGGGAAAAATCAAGTTCCCTATTTAACCCGGAACGAAGAGTACTTCCATCCAATAAAACAACAGTTGCACCAGATTGGAAGAGCTGTTTTTCCAAACTAAAAGCCAACTTATTTTTACCGGAACCATGCAGACCAGTTATCCAAATAGTAGCACCCTTTTGATTATATCTTTTTTGATATTCGCTTTGCTGTACTAATCCAATTCCCTTTTCAATTTTTACTTCTTCCTCTGATGTTATTTTAGAAGGTAGATATTCTGACTCAATTTTATCTATTATCATACCCACAGCAACCGTATTATTTGTCATTGTGTCGATAAGTATAAAAGAGCCTGTAGCTTTATTTTTCTTATACGGATCAAAGAAAATAGGTTTGGCAGTCGTAATTACTGTCCGACCAATTTCATTTAACTTAAGTTGGTCAACTTCTGAATGCTCCAGAGTATTAACATCTGTTTTATATCTAATCTGGTCTATTCTGGCTCTTACTGTATTGGATGTCTGTTTTAGGAAAAACTGTGCATTAGGATCCATGTTCTTTTCATCCATCCAAACCAGCATCGCTTCAAAATGACGCTCTTTTCTGGGCACATTATCAGGGTGAACTAACATCTCACCACGTGAAATATCAATTTCATCTTCGAGCTCAATAGTAATAGCCTGTGGTGCAAATGCCTTTTCCAATTCCCCATCGTAAGTAGGTATAGATTTGACACGAGATTGTTTACCAGATGGCAATGCTACAACCGAATCTCCCTTTTCAACAACCCCTGAAACAACAACTCCTGAAAATCCTCTAAAATATCTGTCGGGGCGTAAAACATTTTGCACTGGATAACGAAAATCATTTAGATTTCGATCACTACCTACATGAACAGTTTCCAGAAATTCAAGCAAACTTTTCCCGTGATACCAAGGTGTTTTATCCGATAAATCAACAACATTATCCCCTTTTAAAGCTGAAAGAGGTATTGCATGAAAATCCGGAATATCCAATTGAGTGATAAATCGAGTATAATCGGCGCAAATATTATCAAAAACCTGCTGATCAAAATCAACCAGATCCATTTTATTTACGGCTAAAACGATATGCTTAATTCCAAGCAAAGAGGCTAAAAAGGTGTGACGACGGGTTTGCGTTATTACACCTTTTGTTGCATCAACCAGTATGATTGCTAAATTGGCCGTTGATCCACCCGTAATCATATTACGAGTATATTGCTCGTGTCCCGGAGTATCAGCGATAATGAACTTCCTTTTATTTGTTGCAAAATAGCGATACGCAACATCAATAGTAATTCCCTGTTCCCGTTCTGCTTTTAGTCCATCTAAAAGCAATGCATAATCTATTTCTTCCCCGGCATGGCCAATTCGTTTACTATCCCTCTCTAAGGCTGACAGCTGATCTTCATACAGCATCTTACTATCGAACATTAGACGCCCAATCAGGGTTGATTTTCCATCATCCACGGATCCTGCTGTTAATAATCGAAGTAGATCTTTTTTTTGATCCTGATCTAAGAACTCCTGTATATCGAGTTTATTATTTGTCATTTTCTATACTAATGCTTGTAAATGGTTAAATTAGGCACCTATCCGCTATATAATTAAGAACGTTACCTTCTACTAAAAATAACCTTCTCTCTTCTTTTGTTCCATACTCCCATCCTGATCAAAATCTATAACGCGAGTAGTACGTTCCGACTGAGTAGCAGTCATCATTTCTTCTACAATCTTCTCAATAGTATCTGCTTCAGATTCAACCGCACCGGTTAATGGATAACAACCTAAAGTTCTAAACCGAACCATTCGCATTTCAGCTTTATTTCTTAACTCTTCAGGCATCCGTTCGTCATCCACCATAATTAGGTTTCCATCTACTTCAACTACCGGCCGTTCTTTTGCGTAATACAGTGGAACGATTGGAATATTTTCTAAACGAATATATTGCCAGATATCCAATTCTGTCCAGTTACTAATTGGAAAAACACGAATACTCTCTCCTTTATGTACTTTTGCATTATATATATTCCACAATTCAGGTCTCTGATTTTTGGGATCCCATTGATGAAACCTGTCCCGAAATGAAAAAATTCGTTCTTTAGCTCGTGATTTTTCTTCATCACGCCTCGCCCCTCCAAAAGCTGCATCAAATTTATATTTATCCAGTCCCTCTAATAAAGCCTGTGTTTTCATTACATCAGTGTGAACTTTACTGCCATGAGTAAAAGGACCAACTCCACTTTCAAATCCTTGCTTATTGTAATGAACTATTAAGTCCCATCCATTATCTTTTGCATATTGATCACGAAAATCAATCATTTCCTGAAACTTCCATTTGGAGTCAATGTGCATCAGTGGAAAAGGAACTTTACCAGGAAAGAAAGCTTTTTCTGCTAACCGAGCCATCACTGAAGAATCTTTTCCTATTGAATAAAGCATTACAGGATTTTCGAATTCAGCGGCAACTTCACGAATAATGTGTATAGCCTCGGCTTCTAATTCCCTTAAATTGGATAATGAATAGTTATCAGACATTATTATTTTTTTATACTGTTGTAACCTAATTTTTTGACAAATCAATCTTTAAAGTATTGAAATCGGATCAAATTTGATTTCCGGTAGTATTTTCTTCAACATTTCTCTAACCGTCTCTTCCATATTAGCATTTGTATTATCAACTGTAATAAAAGGTTTATCCGGTTGTTCAAATGGAGATGAGATCCCTGTAAAATTCTTAATTTCACCCTTACGAGCCTTTTTATATAACCCTTTAGGATCTCTTTGTTCACAAACCTCCAATGGAGTATTAACAAACACTTCAAGAAAGTCTTCATCACCAATTATTTCACGCGCTAATGAACGCATTTTATTGGTTGGACTTATGAATGCACAAATTAAAATAATACCACAATTCATAAATAACTTGGAAACTTCAGCTATTCTCCGGATATTTTCTAATCGATCTTCCTCAGTAAAAATTAAATTTTTATTAATCCCTGATCGAACATTATCTCCATCTAGTATCTGACAGAAATAATTTAGCTCAAATAATTGTTCTTCCAACAAGCTGGCTAAAGTTGTTTTACCCGATCCAGAAAGACCTGTAAACCAAATGACTTTCCCCTTTTGTTTTAGATAGATCTCTTTGGCTTGCCTGTCTTTTATTTTATCAAACGTAGTGTATATGTGGTTATCCATAATTGTAAGTATATTCTTCTTTACCATAATTAATACCTAGACTAACATAATTACTATCCAATAGTCAACTCAACAAAAAATCGATTATTCTATCCATTTAGTTTTAACTTCTGCCAATAATGTTTTTCCATAAACAATTCCAATGCCACTAGCTCCACCAAGAAAAACAAAAACTACCATTATCAACCCTCTTTTTGGTGCAGCCTTTTCATTCGGCACTGTCACTTTCTGAATAGTATTAAATGTCGGAGTATCTTCTGTTACCTTAATCTTTGCTTGCTCAAGTTGCTTGGCTAATTCATTGTAGATATTAAATTTCAATTGGTAATCTGAAGACAACCTTTCATACTGGGCTTTTATATATGCTGAAGTAATATTTTTATTCTGATCGGTATATTTAGCTAATTCTTCCTGAGCCAGATAAAACTCTTTTTCCTTCTCAGCAAATCGTTCTACTACAAAATTCAAATCTTTTTGAGCGTTGCTGATTTTATAATCCGTGACATACTTTTGCAATAAATCCTGGGCACTTTTAGCTACCTGGGCAGCTGAATAAGCTTCCGGCATTTTTGCAGAGATACTTACATATCCAACTTTATCATCTACCTCTAAACTTAGAATATCCCCAATTAATTGTTTGATTTTATATTCATCCTCTGTTAACGTTTCGACACCTATCTCAATTTCACCACCTAATTCTGATTCTTTTTTAGGTAAAATCGCATTTTTAATAACTCCCGGTAATCCTATGGTATATTTCTTTATACTACTAACAACTGAAGGTGATTTTATTTCTTTAAAATATTCAAAAAAAGATACTTCTTGTTCAATATCAGAAACCTTTATTTTTGTTGCCATTAGTTCTTTACAGAAAGAAGTTCCTGCAATTACTTGAGGATAGATAGCAGGAGAGATCTCTGCACTTTGCCCGCCACTTCCTAAGCTAATTCCGGCCATTGCAGCCAAGCCACTTAAGCTACCACCTGAAGCTTTGGCATCAGATACCTGAGGCACAAAAATACAACTGGCAACATACTCTTTGGGTGAGAAGATTGCAACAAACAAACCTATAATAGTAAAAACTATAACTGATTTAATAATGATTCTACGTCCATCCCATATAGTCTTAGCAATGGCAATTAAGTCAATTTCATCATCTTCTATTTCGGGGGATATATGTTTTTGTTCCATGGTTTTATATTAGTTTGTTAGTTATTGAGGCAGAAGGTAGAAGTTTGGTATGTTGGTACTCATTTTTAGTATTAAAACCTCTCCTCTGATCCTCTCCTTGAGGAGAGGAAGCCATTCTCATCACTAATTCCTCGTCCAAACTATCCTCAATACTTGCTTGAGTTTGACTTCTACTCTTCTTAGGAGAGGGTTGGGATGAGGTTGTTATATTTTATCTATGGAACGGTTCTTTATCTACATTAAGTTTATAAAGAACCGTTCCCTATCACTATTTTATTTTAAAATATTAGCTAATGAGGTAATACTAATCGCCAAACCGGTAATAGCAGAACCAATTGCTACCCATTGCCCAACGCCCACATTTGATTCAGGTCGCTGTGGCACCATTATCTCACTGCCGGGTTCAACTTTAGGATAACGTTTGAATAAAACATAGTTTTTTGTAGTTTTTGAGATACCATTGGCACTTACTACATAGACGCTACTTCTTTTAGGTCTGATATCAAATCCACCAGCCTGTTTTATAAAGAATTTAGCCCTTTTACCATTTTTATAGGTCATGGAGATAGGGTTCATCACGTTACCGGAAATCTTAACTGTTCTAATTTCTCTTGGTATATAAATTTTATCACCTGCTGCCAGTAATAAGTCATCTGAACTACCCGGATTATTTAAAATTTTATCCAGTCTGATACCCACTTGTTCATGCTGTTCCATTTCTAGGCCTAACAATGAATCTCTTTCAATCATCAATTGACGTTGAACTCTTTCTTGCTCTGTAAGTTTAACTTCACGTTGAAGCATAGCTCCTTTAGAATAAGCGAGAGGTGTTAATCCTCCACTTCTGTTAATCAAATCAGAGATTCGTTCCTTTCTGTTATCCAAACTATAGGTTCCTGTTCGCATTACCTCTCCTGTAATGATAACACTACCACCTTCACGAATACCAGGTGCTTTTCTTACATTAATTACATCATAGGGTTCTATTTTAAAATCCTGATCCGCATCAGAAAGTTGCAGATCTCTACTTACATTAAATGTAAATATATGCCCCAATTGATTGGTATATTCTTGTCCCTCGTCAAAAGAAAGACGACGGGATATTTCAATTTCATTAATATCTGCATCATTTTGAAAACCACCAGTTATAAAAATTACATCCGCTAATGTCATATTAGAAGCAAAAGGCAGCTCACCAGGATTATTCACAAATCCTTTAACAGTAATAAGCTCCTCTTCTTTCATATCCTGAACACTTCTGATGGTTACTTCATCTTCTCTTTGTAGCTGAGTATTCCAACTTCCTTCAAGAACATCATTTAATCTAAAGGAGATATTTTGATATGATCCATCTTCATTTAGACGTGTAATAATGCCTCTTTGCATATATACTTCAGGTATAAAACCTTCCGCTTTATCGATCAGGTCTGTTAACATCATACCCTCAGATAATTCATAGCTACCGGGGCGAAATACTGCACCTGATATGGTAACTCTATTCTCATATCTATTCAATAATTGACCCGATATTATTTCATCTCCATTTTCCAGGATAAAGCTATCAAAATCAGCTTTGGCCACATCCTTGTACTTTAACTCGCTATCGGTCTTTCTGATTACTGTTAGATTTTTTTGAAAGGCATTGTTCTCAAATCCTCCAGCCAATTCAATTATATCCGCAATAGTTGTTTCTTCTAATGTTTCGAAATAACCGCTTCGTTTAAACGATCCGGACAAATGAACTTTACTTCTGTAACTCGGCACATAAATAATATCATTTTCCTTCAGGTTAAGATTATCAATAACTTCTCCTCTAAGAAGAAACTCATAAACATCAATTGTTTCGATACTTTTTCCATCACGAAGGATCTGAATGCTGCGAAATGATCCATTTCTATTGGGGCCACCTGAGAGATATAATACATTGTAGGCTGCGGCAGTTGCAGGAACCGTATAAGTACCCGGTACATTCACTTCCCCAACAACATTTACTTTTATTGAGCGTAATGCTCCCAAACTGACTTCGGCATAAGTATTAGGATTTTGACCTTTCATCCCCTGATAAATACCAGTTAAATGCTTTTCTATTTTTTTAGAAACTGATTCAAACGTCTGTCCAAATACGTTTACAGGACCAATATCCGGTATATTAATAGTTCCTTCTTTACTAACTTGCAACTGATAAGTAGCTTGCGAAGCACCCCAAACAGTAATCACCACTTCATCCCCAATACCTAATATATAGTTCTTAGGAGTAGGAATATTAACAGATGGTTCAAAGGTTAAATTCTTTGTATTAAACAGACTATAACCAAAAGTCTCATCCGCATCATTCAATTCAAATGATTGTTTCTTAGATAACGAGTTACCTTTCGTACTATCATCATTTATCGTTTGATAGTTAGCACCCCCGTTTGTTGAACCAATGCCTACACTTCCATTACGTGCTTGTCGAATGCGCTGCATTACTTCATTTATCTGAGCAGAAGATGCTCCCTTCATCCTTGCTACTGCAATGGCTTCTTCATCAGAAAGTCCTCTTTTCTCAATCTCATTTACAATTTGATTGATTTGACTATCAGAAAGTTCTTTTACATTTACACTTGAAGGATCAATTTGTTGCGCTCTTACAACATTGCCTAACGAACATATTACAGTTACAAATACTATTAAAAAATACTTCATTTGAATTTTGTTTTCAAAAAACGCTTGAATCTATTCTAAATCTATGGATTTTCGATCTATTTTTTTTGCTTTCTCACACAGCTTCGCCACCTTAGTCACATAAATGTGACTAAATAATACGTGAAAACACAAATATCGCTGCGTAAATGCCGCAAAAATATGCTTAAAATTTATATTTTGTATTGTTTTAGATTAAAAATTTGAACGTTTAACCCTTTTTTACATTATCACGTAATTCCACCAACACTCTCTCATTTTAAACGCATCTTTTGAAAGTCGATATAATCATAATTCAGTATGATGATCTGTACGCATTATTCAATATTTTGGTTGCAAATAAAAACATAGATCTATTTTAAATTAGATACTACAAGATTGATTAAAAATCAATACAACTACACTTTTTTTAATAAAAAAGCCTCTCCAATTACTGAAGAGGCTCGTAAGTTCGTGATTTCTAACTTTTAATTCTCATTGAATTTTTTCAATCCATCTAGCAACCAATTTTTATATCGCTCAACATCCGGATCGTATGCAACTGGTTTATTTAATGTATTTTCTTCTTCATCAACAATTACATAGTATGGTTGTCCTTGCTGCTGATAACGCTCAAATTGAAACTCAGCCCATTTCTGTCCAACTGTTCTTATTTTTTTACCTGTAACTTCAGATACATATACTTCATCTAATTTCTTTCTGTCATCAACATACAGAGAAACTAATATATAATCATTGGTAAGTATTGACTTAACAGACTGATTTGACCATACAGCATCCTCCATCTTCCGGCAATTAGTACATCCTAAACCGGTAAAATCGAGCAACATAGGCTTATTGACTTTTTTTGAGTATGCCAAAGCTGTTTCGTAATCATCAAAAGCCGGTATCCCCTGAGGTCCGGGATGCATACCTTCTGGTAAACCGAATGCATGAGAGTCAGCACCAGTAATAATACCCGGAGTTTCGTTACCAACGCCATAAGGCGATTCTGCATAATTCTTTGGAGGAGGAAAACCACTAATCAAACTAACCGGCGCACCCCATAAACCAGGAATTAGATAGATAGTAAAACTAAATACAACCAACGCCATCATAAAACGTGATACCGGCACATGATTCATTGGTGAATCGTGTGGCAATTTTATTTTCCCCATTAAATAGAATCCCATGGCAGCAAAAATAGCAATCCAGATGGCTATAAAAACCTCACGTTCCAGAATGTGCCATCCCATCGTCATATCGGCAATCGATAAAAACTTGAATGCAAATGCTAATTCAAGAAAACCCAGTATAACTTTAACTGAATTCAACCAGCCGCCAGACTTAGGAAGAGAATTTAAATAACCCGGGAAGGCTGCAAATAAAGCAAACGGCAACGCCAATGCTAAAGAAAATCCAAGCATACCAATAATTGGTCCCATATAACCACCGGTGGCAGCTTTGACCAGCAATGATCCAACTATAGGACCGGTACAGCTAAATGAAACTAAAGCCAATGTAAAAGCCATAAAGAAAATACCTATTATACCTCCTTTGTCTTCATTTTTTGTAGTGAAGTTCACCCAGGAACTAGGCATAACTATTTCGAAGGCTCCAAAGAAAGAAGCCGCAAATACAACCAGCAACAAGAAAAAGAACAGATTAAACCACACATTGGTAGACAAGGCATTTAAGGCACTCGCTCCAAAAATGGCCGAAACAGCAACTCCTAAAATCACATAGATAGCAATAATAGAAAGTCCATAAGTGATAGCATTTCTGATACCGGCAGCTTTCGTGGCACTTTGCTTAGTAAAAAAACTAACGGTCATAGGTATCATTGGAAAAACACATGGAGTTAATAAAGCAGCCAAACCACCACCAAATGCCAATAGAAATATTGCCCAATACGATTCTTCTTCCTCTTCAGTGGTTGCCATTGATTCTTCTGCCTCAGCAGCATCTTGAGATTGGACCGTTTCTTTACTATTAGTTTGTCCTACCTGAAGTTCGAAATCAACCATCTCGGGAGGCATGCAAGTTTCGTCGTTACATATCATTGACTCAACATATCCCTTTATCAGAACATTATTTTGTTCTTTTAATTGAACAACACGAGAAAACTTCACATTACCTTCAAACCATTGCATTTCTGCACCAAAGGTTTCATCATAGTGTTTTGTTGGTTCAGGTGATTCATTAATACCATCTAAAATGGTATAAGCATCACTTTCCTCAATTTCAATATAGGTTGGAATAGCGGTACCTTCAGGCAAAACAGATGAATACACATGCCACCCATTATCAACGGTTGCTTCGCAAATTACCTCCACCTTATTATCTTCCAACATTTTAGTTGAAAACTGCCAAGAAATATGTTGCTCCATCTGCGCAAGTAGACCACTTACAACAGTCAACATCATTACCAATGTTAAAAATGTTCTTCTCATATTTTTATATGTGCTTATTTTTCTTTCAATTCCTTATAATCAAATCTAAACCTTCTAAACATATAACACCAAAAACTACAAATTTCTTGCCATTATATTTACATTTCTATATGTGTGTATGTGTTTCGATTCATTTAAACAAAATTACTGATACACACAAAAGCGTTCTTTAGCATTGAAAAACAAAGATATCACTTTGAATGCTTTAAAAATAAGAATTTTATCAATCCCATTAATGACACCAGAATTCTTTAGACAAGGTTAACATGTTATAATTAAGACACCAAAGAGAATAAAAAGGGTGAATGCATTAACAATATTTTAACATGATTTATATCACTGCCAAATATTCAGTAGAGTATTATATTGATACAATTCCTGATATTCTGTCTGGTTTCAAGTTTTTCGCAGAAAAAATGGCACAAAAAAAGGTTGACCTAAGAAAGGTCAACCTCGTTATCTTCATTATCTACAATCTTGTATTCCAAAAAGCCTAGAGAGTCGGAAGGAAACACCTTTAATCCATGCGTATATTTAAATTTCCATCTTAATACTGTTGACGGAAAACCTCTTTTAAGGTAAGCATACACCATGGGGTGAACCTTCAGGATCAACTTTTTCATTTTAAGTGCTTGCACAGCTTTTTTAACAGCATCTTCTAATACTTTTGGCCAAAAAATAGAAGGCTGAATAGTTCCTTTACCATTACAGGTAGGACACCCTTCTGTTGTTTGAATATGCATTTCAGGTCTTACACGTTGGCGGGTAATCTGCATCAAGCCAAATTTACTTAATGGTAAAATATTGTGCTTGGTTCGATCAGACGCCATGGCCTGTTTCATTTTTTCGAAAACCTTCTGACGGTTTTCATTATTCTGCATATCAATAAAGTCAACAACAATAATTCCACCCATATCTCTCAACCTCAACTGACGAGCAATTTCGTCAGCGGCTGCCAGATTTACCTCAAGAGCATTATTCTCTTGATTGGAGGCAGATTTTGAACGGTTTCCACTATTAACATCAATTACATGAAGGGCTTCGGTATGTTCTATAATAAGGTACGCACCGCTTTTAAACGATACTGTTGTTCCGAACAAGGCCTTTATTTGACGATGAATTTGAAACTGGTCAAAAATAGGCGCTCCACCCTTATAGTGCTTTACAATTTTTTGCCGATCGGGGGCTATTAACCCCACATAATTTTTTATTTCACTGCAGACCCCTTCATCATTTACAAAAATTGAATTAAATGATGGGTTAAGAATATCTCTTAACAAAGCAGAGGTTCTGCCAATTTCACCAATAACCAGCCCTGGTGCTTTTACGTCTTTTATTTTGGCGGTATTTTCTTCCCACCTTTTTACTAATGTACGTAATTCTTTATCCAGTTCGGCAGCCTGTTTTCCTTCAGCAACGGTGCGAATTATAACTCCAAAGTTTTTGGACTTAATACTCGTAACTAGATGCTTGAGGCGATTTCTTTCTTCTGCTGAAGAAATTTTTTGGCTTACCGACACTTTGTCGGAGAAGGGTAATAGTACCAGGTTTCTTCCTGCTATTGATAGTTCTGATGTTAAACGTGGCCCTTTTGTTGAAATGGGCTCCTTGGCCACCTGGACCAAAACATTTTGTCCTGCTGTTAAAACTTCCGGAATGGTACCATTTTTATTAATGTCCTGTTCCGGTTTAAGCTTGTGCAATGCAACTACTCCTTTTTTATTGGAAGCAATATTCAAAAATTTCTGTAGGGAACGAAATTGTGGTCCAAGATCTAGATAATGTAAAAAGGCATCCTTTTCATATCCTACATCAATAAATGCTGCATTCAAACCGGGCATAATTTTCTTTACTCTACCCAGATAAATATCTCCAACAGCAAACTGAACATTACTTTTCTCCTTACGGAGTTCTACCAAACGCTTATCTTCCAATAAAGCCATTGAAAGATGCTCAGGAGTAACATCTACAAACAGTTCTGCATTCACTATATGATCGCAATTTATTTCAAAGATCGTTGTATATAAATACAAACAACAAACAGAAAGTGTAACACTTTCTGTTTGCTAATTTTTTAGACTAAAGAAAATTATTTCTTCTTCTTATGACGATTTTTTCTTAGTCTCTTTTTACGCTTATGCGTAGCCATCTTATGTCTTTTACGCTTTTTTCCACTTGGCATGGCTGTACGTTTTAATTGGTTATACTTACTTTACGTTATTCTTCACTTTAGTCACGAAGCTTTTTGAAGGCTTGAATGATGGGATAAAGTGTTCTGGAATGATAATAGTAGTATTTTTAGAAATATTACGTGCAGTTTTTTCTGCTCTTTTCTTCACTACGAAAGACCCAAAACCTCTCAAATACACATTTTTACCTTTTACCAATGAACCTTTAATAGTGTCCATGAAGGCTTCTACAGTCTTCTGAACAGTAACCTTCTCGATTCCAGTATTTTTCGAAATTTCGTTTACAATATCAGCCTTTGTCATTTTCTCTTAAAATTATTTAATTATCAATTATTTACAGCTAATTCTCTAAAATTCAGATTGCAAAGATAAATGAAATCTCAATAAAAAAAAACAAAACCATTATTTTTGCTTAAAATTTTAATAATGACTGATTTCGGAACCCGCTTGCTAGAATGGTATCATAACAATTACAGAAGCCTTCCCTGGCGCCAAACCACTGACCCTTATAAAATTTGGATATCTGAAATCATTCTTCAGCAAACACGTGTTGCACAAGGAATGGATTACTACCATCGTTTTATTGACAATTTCCCTAACGTACAATCTCTTGCAGCCGCTAAAGAGGATCAGGTATTACGTTTATGGCAAGGTTTGGGATATTACTCTCGAGCTCGCAATTTACATTATGCAGCTAAAACAATTGTTGAAAAACACAATGCCAAATTTCCAAACACATATAAAGAGATACTACAATTAAAAGGAGTAGGACCATATACAGCTGCTGCTATAGCTTCGTTTGCTTTCAAACTTCCCTATGCTGTTTTAGATGGTAATGTTTATCGTTTCCTGGCTCGATTAAAAGGGATTGACACACCTATTGATTCAAATGAAGGCAAAAAACGATTTACAGAATTGGCCAATGTATTATTAAATAAAAAAGATCCGGCCCATCATAATCAAGCCATGATGGAGATGGGAGCCATCATTTGCAAGGCTCAATCACCCGAGTGCGATCAATGCCCGTTTCAATCCAATTGTGCTGCTTTTCAAACCGGCCAAATAAACTTCTTGCCTGTAAAAAGTAAGAAAATTCTACAACGTCATCGTTACTTTCACTACTTTCTTGTACATCCAGAGAAAGACAATGTGCTAATCCAGCAACGCAACGCAAAAGACATTTGGCAAAACCTATATCAGCTACCATTATTGGAAGCCGACAAAAAGTTATCGGTTAATCACTTAAAGAAAACAACGAATGCAGAAGTTAAACTACTCAAAGAAACCAAACATATTTTAAGTCATCAGGTTATTCATTCTCGCTTTTTCAGTACGTCAGTTCAGGCCCTAACCAAATTAGGAATTGATAACTACCAAAAAATTAAAACTCAAAATTGCATTGAATATGCTTTTCCTCAGTTGGTTGTAAACTTTTTTAACGAACAGCAAATGCCTGGTTACAAAAATGAGTAGCGTTTGTTTTAAAATGAAAGTTTTGTACTTTTAAATTCTAAAATTTAATAAATATATAATGTCGGTTAACAAAGTAATTTTAGTAGGCAACGTAGGTAAAGATCCGGAAGTCAGACATTTTGAAGACGATGGTGCAGTTGCCAATTTCCCTGTTGCAACTTCAGAACGAGGCTACACAACACGAAACGGACAAGAAATTCCGGAGCGTACAGAGTGGCATAATGTGGTTGCATGGAGAGGTTTGGCTAAAATCGTTGAGAACTATGTAAAAAAAGGAACTCAGGTTTAT
This sequence comes from Carboxylicivirga linearis, assembly GCF_018271995.1. Classification (GTDB taxonomy): domain Bacteria; phylum Bacteroidota; class Bacteroidia; order Bacteroidales; family Marinilabiliaceae; genus Carboxylicivirga; species Carboxylicivirga linearis. Next base: position 532,384 of record NZ_JAGUCO010000001.1, on the reverse strand, counting down.
ATTGAAGGTAAACTTAGGACAAGATCGTGGGACGACAAAGACGGTAATAAGAGATATACAACTGAAGTTTACGCTGATAACCTACAATTATTAGGCCGACGCGGCGATAATCCAGGTAGTTCTGCTCCAGGCAGCAGTCAACAGCCTTCTTCTCCGCAATCACAGCCGATCTCTGCTCCTCCTCAAAACGATGACTTTTTGAAGGAAGATGAAACCGATGATCTGCCATTTTAGTTCTATTTAAATTATTATTGATTGGAAGCAGATAGTATTCCCCTGATAATGCAGGCAAGCGCAGGCGTGCACTTTTTACCTTTAACGGTAGGTACTGCGTTTGCCATCATCTTAAATCTCTTTTTTCTTTTGTCTTCAGGACTCATCTCAGGATCCGAGGTTGCTTATTTTTCTCTAGAACCTATTGATCTGGATAAATTAAAAGAGAAAAAATCGAGAAAGAACAAACTAATACTGGAACACTTAGTGGACAAAGAAACTTTATTGGCCACTATTTTAATTGGTAATAACTTTGTTAATGTAGCTATTGTTATACTAACGTCGTATATAACCAGTCAGTTAATTGTCTTTAACGGCAATACCCTCATTCAAATTATTATTGAAATTGTTTTTATTACTTCAATAATATTGTTTTTTGGTGAGATTCTTCCTAAGGTATATGCATCAAAATCACCTGTTACTTTTGCCGGATTAATGGCTTTTCCTTTATGGGTCTTAACAAAAATACTTAGTCCACTTAGTTTCTTATTAACGAAATCAACAGGTTTTGTTAATCGCAGGCTTACCCGAAGATTAAAGAATCTTTCGATGGATGATATTTCTCATGCTTTGGAGTTAACAGGTAATGACATAACAGACGAAAAGGAGATTCTGGAAGGCATCGTTAAGTTTGGTAACATCAATGTGGTTGAAATTATGACGGCCCGTGTAGATGTGATTGATGTGGAAATTAAGAGCGAATTTAGCAAAGTACTTCAAACCATTATTGATTCAGGTTATTCGCGCATACCTGTTTTTGAGGATACGCCTGACAATGTTAAAGGTATATTATATGTAAAAGATTTGCTTTCGCATTTAGATAATGACAACACCTTTGAATGGCAAAGTCTGATTCGGGAAGCTTATTACGTGCCCGAAACCAAGATGCTAAATGATCTGCTGGAAGAATTCCAGGCCAAGAAAATTCATATGGCTATTGTGGTTGATGAATATGGAGGCACATCAGGAATTGCTACTTTAGAGGATATCCTGGAAGAGATTGTTGGAGATATCAACGATGAGCTGGACGATGAAGAGGATTTTTATACTATTCTTCCTGATGGAACCTATAGCTTTGAAGGGAAAACACAAATCAACGATTTCCATAAAGTCACTGATACAGATGAAGAATATTTCAATGAGGTAAGAGGTGAAGCCGAAACGCTGGCCGGACTAATATTGGAATTAAAAGGTGAGATTCCTCAAAAAAACGAAAAAATTACTTATAAGAATTTCATCTTCACAGTAATATCCGTTGACAACCGCAGAATTAAAAGATTGAAATTTGAGTTGAAAAAGGAGAAGAAGAAATGAGAAAAAACTGGATAGATTCACTTAAATTATCAGTTGTGCTAATGTTGTTTATAGCAACTATGTTATCATGCAGAGGACATCAGTCACCTAAACCGAGAGGATACTTTCGAATTGAGTTTCCTGAACATAGCTATCAGCAGTTCGATACCACTTTCCCGTATAGATTTGAATACCCAAAGTATTCGAAGATTGTTATGGACACATTACCTGGTGCGGAAGCCTATTGGTGCAACATTGCATTCCCATCGTTAAACGGACAAATTCATTTAAGCTACAAAACAGTTGGCGATCAGTTTTACGAACTTTTGGAAGACAGCCGTAATTTGGCTTACAAACACTCCATAAAAGCGGATGCTATTAACGAACGATTCTTTGAAAATCCTGACAAACAGGTTATGGGTATTTTGTATGAAATCAAAGGTAATGCAGCTTCACCATTTCAGTTTTTTGTAACGGATAGCACCGAACATTTTTTACGTGGCTCATTATATTTTAATACGGTGCCCAATAAAGATTCATTGGCTCCGGTGATTGAGTTTGTAAAAGCAGATATTGAGCACATTATTGAGAGTATTGAATGGAAATAAGATTGTAATGCCGCTTGAAAGAATCATAGAAAAATCTGAAAAAGAAAAGGTTGCAATCTGGCATTTAACTGAATCTCTGGATGATTTATTGCAGTTGATTAACTTATCGAAAAAAGATCAGGAAACTCTGAAAGAATTTCGTTTGGATAAAAGAAAACAAGAGTGGATCTGTTCAAGAATTCTGATTCAGCACTTATTAGGTGAATATCCTCAAATAGAATATACGGATAACGGCAAACCCTTTCTTTCGAATCAATCAAATCATATCAGTATTTCTCATGCTTCGGGCTATGTAGCAGTTAGCATTTCTGATTTCCCTACAGCCCTAGATATTGAAATTTGCTCACCTCGCGTTGAAAAAGCAGCCTCCAGATTTGTTCATACTGACGAATGGCTGTTTATTACTGATGAGGAACGAGTAAATTTTCTTACCTTGATTTGGTCAGCCAAAGAGACATTGTATAAGTACTTTGATGAATGGGGCGTGGTTTTTAAAGAACATTTCAGAATAAAATCATTTGAAATTTCTTCAAAGGGTCAGTTTAAATCACATTGCAAGTATAAACAACACAACAAAGATCTGGTTCTCGATTATGAGATTACTCCCAATTACGCGCTGGTCTATCATTTAAATGACTAAAATGATTTATAAACAGATATCAGAAAACCATAAGCAAAATATAAAACAATTAGCGTTGTTAATCGATCCGGATAAGTTCAGTGATGAGCAAATGCGATCTTTATCCGAAATATTAGAGCGAGTAACTCCTGACTTATTGTTGGTTGGAGGCAGCCTTGTCAGTACTGATACTTTTACTTTTATTGAACAGCTTAAAAAGCATATAAACCTTCCGGTAGTTCTTTATCCTGGCTCTTCAACCCAATATGCATCCAATGTAGATGCCATTTTATTTTTATCATTGTTATCCGGTCGTAATTCTGAATATCTAATCAGTCATCATGTGGCAAGTGCCCCATTGATTAAAGCTAATAATACCGAGGTCATCTCAACAGGCTATTTACTGATTGATGGAGGCTGCACAACATCTGTTCAGTATATTAGCCAGACACAGCCCATACCTGCCAATAAAAATGACATTGCCATTGCCACTGCTTTGGCGGGGCAATTCCTTGGCATGAAACTTATATACATGGATGCCGGAAGCGGAGCTATTCAGCCCATACCGGCAAATATGATTTCGGCAGTGAAGCATCAATTAGATATACCACTAATGATAGGCGGCGGATTAAATACTGCAGCCAAAGTAAAAGACGCATGCTCAGCAGGTGCTGACATAATTGTTATTGGCAATGCCTTTGAAAAAGACCTTTCACTAATTGAAGAATTCAGCGATATAGTCAGGTCTTTTAATCAATAAGCTCCTAAATCAATCATTGGTTTTTCACCCATAACATGCTGCGATATCAATTTCCCTGTTATTGGAGCCAGACTCATTCCCATCATAGCATGCCCGGATGCCACAAATAGATTTTTGTATGATTTAAAGCCTCCAATGTATGGTATACCTGTGGGCGACAAGGGCCGTAGCCCTTCCCAAACAACTTGCTCTTTAGCTACCTTTGGTTTTATTGATGGTATTGCTGCACAGGTTTGATTTAACATGGATTGTATCCGTTGCATTCGTAATTCCCCTACTCTTCCTCCAAACTCCATTCCGCTGCCTAATCTTACCTTATTACCCAAAGGAGTTATTGCAACTTTAGCTTCAGATAATATTGCAGGAATCTTTAAAGGTAATTCAGCAGAAGGTAAATCAATGCTATAGCCTTTACCGGCAATTATTGGCAAAGAAATTCCAAGTGAGCGCACAAGGGCTGATGTTTGCACTCCGGTAGCCAAAATATAATCGTCAGCTTTATACTTCTTACTTCTTGTTTGAACACCATCAATTTTGCCTTTATTCACTATTATTTTTTCAGTCTTTGTTCCATAATGAAAAATAACTCCGGCTTCTTCAAGCCATGATTTCAACCATCTCATATGATGTTCAGGCGAAACATTTCCATCACTATCATAAAAAACCGCCCCTTTAATATCAACTTTAACATTAGGCTCCAAGGCAACAACTTCCGAAGCACTCATCATCTGCGTTTTAATGCCAAGGCTCTGTGCTTTTTCTGACAAATGACCTTCTTCATCCAATCCTTTTTGAGTAGTTGCCATCATCAATAATCCTTTATGATGATAGTTACTCTGTTGCCTCGAAATCTTATTCAACTCTTTGTATAACTTATGACTTTCAGCATTCAATTGATAAAGAATAGGAATCCCTTGATTTACCTTATTTTTATTCGCTGCCTGAATAAACCTAAAAAACCAACTTGCATTTTTTATATTTCTGGCCAAAGGAAGATAAACCGGACTTGTACGATCAAACATTAACTTAAGCCCCTGTTGCAACATAGCAGGCGAGGCCATAGGCAGAAAGTGACTGGGAACAATCAGACCACAATTTCCATAGGAACATCCACTTTCATCTTCACGCTCATTTGCGTCTATAACTTCTACTTCACACCCTCTCTCATTTAAATAATAAGCACAATGAAGACCGATTACTCCAGCTCCAATTATGAGTACCTTTTTTTTCATAGACTATAATTTACCAACTACCCTAAAACCAAAAGCATACGGATCATCTTCGTCATCAATAATAATGTGATTGTATCCGGTAATCTTTGCCCATCCTTCAATGCCCGGAACTATTGCGTCGAATTCTCCTATTTTCTGATCAGATTCTACTGTTCCAATAAACTGACTACCTATCACGCTTTCATGCAAAAAAGAAGAACCTACTTCCAGCCTTCCTTGCGAATACCATTGAGCCATCCGTGCAGAAGTACCCGTTCCGCATGGACACCGATCAATAGCTTTCTCACCGTAAAAGACCGCATTTCGGGCATCTGCCTCTTCACTCATCGTATTACCCGTCCACAGCACATGGCTTAAGCCACTAATCTTCTCGTTTTGTGGATGCACGAAACTATATTTCTCATTAAGTAACCGTCTAATCTCGCCGCTAAACGAGATTAATTCATCAGCACTGTAATGATGCATTCCAGAGAAATTTTCTTGCTCATCAACAATGGCGTAAAAATTACCTCCATAAGCTACATCTACGGTCAACTCACCCAAATCAGGACTAATAATGGTTAATCCTTTTTTATATAGAAAAGAAGGAACATTAATAATTTTAACTGAAATAACCTTTCCTTTATCATTCTGCTTATATTTTGCCAACACCAGACCAGCAGGAGTTTCTAACCTTAATTCACCTGGTGTATTTGGGGTGATTAAGCCTTCTTCAATAGCAATGGTGACCGTACCAATGGTGCCATGACCACACATAGGCAAACAACCACTGGTTTCGATAAACAAAATACCAGCATCGTTCTGAGGGTTTTCCGGCGGAAAGATGATACTGCCGGACATTTGTTCATGACCACGTGGCTCGAACATTAAACCAGTTCGTATCCAGTCATATTCATTTTGAAAATGCTCACGTTTTTCAAAAATGCTTTTCCCCTTTAAGTTAGGAACTCCACCTGCAACTACTCTAACAGGATTACCGCAGGTATGTCCGTCGATACAAAAAAATGATTTTCTCGCCATAAGCTTATGGTTATTAGGTTTAGAGAATTATTTAAATAGCATTTTTAGTCCAGCTATTATCAACTAATCGCCAAACATCAAGCGGATTGCTATTTTGCAATTCTTTGGGTAGTAATTGATCAGGAAAATCCTGATAGCACACTGGTCTTACAAATCGTTTGATTGCACCTACTCCAACTGATGTAAATCGCGAGTCACTGGATGCCGGAAACGGCCCTCCGTGTTGCATTGCAGCACCTACCTCTACACCTGTTGGCACTCCATTTAGCAATAACCTTCCGCATTTTTCAACCAACAAATCAATTAGCTCCTGATTCTTAGTTAATTCTTCATCTTTAGCCTGAAGAGTTGCTGTTAACTGCCCTTTTAAACTGGCAACAACATCTTTTACTTCTTTTGTATCATCACAAACAACAAGCAAGCTAAAAGGTCCAAAAACCTCTTCATGCAAATGTGGATTCTTCATGAAATCGGCAGCAGAAACCGTTGCTATGGCCGGACGCACAACATTCGGTTCAACCTCATCACCTTTGGCAATAGTAGTAACCGTTTCATGCGACATCACCTGATCGGCATTCACAAGATAGTTGCGTAATACACCAGGGCTGAACATTTGAGCCCCGGTTGCTTCATTTATATTATTCGACAAAGCATCAACAAACTCATTAAATCCTTCTGTTTTGATTGTAATCAATAACCCCGGGTTGGTACAAAACTGGCCGGCTCCCATATTTACAGAAGCAACCAATTTTGAGGCAATGTCTGAATAGTTATTTTTCAATGCATTCTCTAATATTACAACCGGATTTACACTGCCCATTTCAGCAAAAACAGGAATGGGCTCTTCCCGCTCAGAAGCTAGTTTAACCAATGCCAAACCTCCATTGCCCGAACCTGTAAATCCAACAGCTTTTGCCTTTGGGTGCTGTACCAAAAACTTTCCTGATTCAATTCCATCATCTTGCACCAGAGCAAAAACCCCATATGGTAAATCGTTCTTTTTAATAGCCTTTTGAATGGCCGAAGCAACCAGATCACTGGTCTTTGGATGTGCCGGATGACCTTTCACTACCACAGGATTACCTGCAGCTAAAGCAGAAGCAGTATCGCCACCTGCAACCGAAAAGGCCAATGGAAAATTACCAGCTCCAAAAACTACCACTGGTCCCATTGGAATAAGCATCTTTCTCAAATCGGGTTTAGGCAATGGCTCTCGATTGGCATCACCAATATCAATTACCGCCTCTTTCCACGATCCTTCTTCAACCAAATCAGCAAACTTATTTAATTGCCCTACCGTTCTTCCTCTTTCCCCAACCACTCTTGCTTCTGGTAAGTTCGTTTCTTCAATAACAGTTTGGATAAGCTCATCGCCCAGATTAACAATCTCCTCTCCTATATTTCGCAGAAATTGAGCTTTTTGCTTTCCGGAGATATGCTTATAAACTTCGAAAGCTTCAGCAGCTTCCATCATAACTTTATGAACACTTTCTTCAATAGCTTTCATAAATTAAACTTTTAATAATTAATAGCTTGGTCTATTCTCTAAAGCCACTTCAATGGTTTGAGTTATCTTCTCTCTTTCAACTCCGGTAATCATTTTCCGTGGCGCACGCACAAACTCAGTTCCAATACCGGTATATACCTCACAAAGCTTAATGTATTGCACCAGCTTCGAATGGATATCCATTTCAAGCAAAGGCATAAACCAGCGATATAATTCAACAGCTTCCTCTACTTTCCCTTGCTTTGCTAACTCAAATAACACAACAGTTTCTTTTGGAAAGGCACAAACCAGTCCGGCCACCAATCCATCAGCACCAAGCAATAAAGCTTCCAAACATAGCGTATCAACTCCGCCCATAATTTTAAAGCGATTACCAAACGCATTTTTCATACGCGTTATGTTTGTTAGATCGCGCGTTGACTCCTTAACTGCTTCAATATTTTCAACATCCTGCAGCTGCTTAAACATTTCTACTGTGATTTCAATTTTATAATCAACCGGGTTGTTATAAAGTAGTATTGGTAAAGAGGTTGAAGCTGCAACTTCTTTAAAATAGGCTACCGTCTCATCACCATCGGCCTTGTACAACAGAGGTGGCAATAACATTAATCCATCAGCACCGGCCTCTTCTGCTTTTTTAGCTGCTTCAATGGCCCGTACTGTGCTCGATTCGGCTATATTCATAATTACAGGCACCTTTGATCTATATGGTTGAAGTGCCTCTACTAATTGCAATTTTTCATCGGCACTTAAGGTACTTGATTCTCCTAATGATCCTCCAAGAATAATTCCTGAAACACCTGATTCTATTTGAAATTCAACATTTTTCACAAATGCAGGAATATCAAGATCTCCATTTTCTTTAAACTTTGTTGTTACAGCAGGGTAAACACCTGTCCAGCTTGGTCTCATACAAATAGTTTTAATGATTAATACTATCACAAACATATCAGATAATATCATCCTTTTATATTCTTATTTTAACCATTTTTTGAACTATTTATTCTACTTTTATAATAGATGAATTAATTTAAGGTAATATTAGAGTAAAATAGAAATTATGAAGGCCATACGTTTTGTTATTCCAAAAACCGGAGGTAATTCTTTTCGTCACCAGATAGATAAAGGAGTAACATTTTACGATAACATACACTATCATCCTGAACATCAGATTACATTAATTATAAAAGGAGAAGGAACGAGCTTTATTGGCAATCATATTGAACGATTTAAGCCCGGTGACTTATTTATGATTGGCAAGAATGTTCCCCACGTATCACGCTGCGATGAAGCTTACTACAAACCTGATTCTGAACTAACAGTTTATAGCATTTCATTATTCTTTAAAGATGAGTCATTTGGCCATCAGTTTTTTGAAATACCGGAAATGGCACATATCAAGAGGTTGTTATCTCAGGCTTCCAAAGGATTAAGACTTGAAGGCTCCGACAAAGAAAAGGTATCGCAGTTAATAAAAGACTGCCAGAACCTGGATGGATTTGATCGCTTTCATACATTTATGAGTATTTTAAATATTTTTGCACAATCATCAGATACCCGAACTTTGTCCTCCATTAGTTATATTTCTCCATCGAAACAAACTGATAACGAAAGGATAAATGTGGTATTTCAATACTTATCTAAAAACTTTAAGGAAAACATTGAATTACAAGACGTATCGGAAGTAGCCAATATGACACCCAACTCATTTTGCCGTTATTTCAAACAAAGAACAGGAAAACCCTATACTACATTCTTAAATGAAATGAGAATTGAATATGCAGGTAGCTTAATAGCAGCAACAAATGATAATTTTGGAAGTATTGCCATCCAAAGTGGTTATAACAGTATCTCTTACTTCAATCGTCAGTTTAAAAACATTACAAAGCTTACACCTTTGCAATACCGAAAAAAATATTATCGTAAAGCATAACTTACCCCCTTTTGTAAAAAATAAGGCAAAAAAGATTTTTTTCTTGTAACTTATGTCTGCAACACAACGAATAAATTCACATATGGATTTAAGAAAATATAAAGTTCCCGAAATTGTATACGGGGATAAATCTATTGAACTGGTAGCAAAATATGCTAAAAATTATAACGCAGAAAAGATAATGGTTGTTACCGACCAGGGGGTTATTGATGCCGGGTGGATAAAAGTAATTGAAGACATACTAAACGACAACTATCTTAAATATATTATTTATAAAAACGTTACTCCCAACCCTAAGGACTATGAGGTTAACGAAGGGGCCCAAAGCTATATACAAGAAAAATGTAACCTACTAATTGCGGTGGGTGGAGGATCTGTTTTAGATTGTGCTAAAGGAATTGGAATTGTTTGCACAAATAAAAAGGATATTAACGAGTTTGAAGGCGTTGACAATATTCGTATACCTATGCCGCCCCTCATTTGTGTACCCACTACCGCCGGTTCTGCTGCGGATATTTCTCAGTTTGCTATAATTTTAAATACTCCCAAAAGAAAAAAGATTGCTATCATAAGTAAAGCCTTAGTTCCTGATGTATCTATAATAGATGGCATTACTACCACTACAATGAGCAAGGAGCTTACAGCCAATACAGGAATGGATGCTCTGGTACATAGTATTGAAGCCTATGTGTCAAATGCCAGTTCTTTATTAACCAACATACATGCCTTAGAGGCAATTAATCTAATCAATAACAACCTAATTAATGCAGTAAATGAACCATACAATATGATGGCTCGCAATAACATGATGATGGGTTGCACATTGGCCGGCATTGCCTTTTCGAATGCAAGTTTAGGGATTGTACATGCTATGGCACATAGTTTAGGAGGTTTAAAAGATTTGCCTCATGGAGAATGTAATGCTATTCTTTTGGAACATTGCATTGATTTTAATTTTGAAAGTTGTCCGGATAAATACAAGGATGTTTACATTGCAATGGGAGGAGATCCTTCCATGGAGTCATCAGAAGTTAAAAAACATTTGACTGAAAAAATAAATCAATTAAGTAATTCAATAGGCATTGCTGATTCGTTTGAACACTATCATATTCAACATCACGAGTTAGAAGAAATAGCAATCAATGCATACAACGACCCATGTATTGTTACCAATCCTCGTAACGCCGAAGTGGAGGATATTAAAATGATCTTCGAAAAGCTAATTAAATAAATGTAGATCATTCTATCATTAACCTTACACAAACATGAGCGGACAAAAAGATAATAAGGAGTTAATAAGGAGAAAGGTAATTGGTCTTGGAGAGGATTCTGTCAGTAAAAGCTACTACCCTCAGTTACAACAAAATATTAACGAATTACAGCTTCAAACTAAAGCTCTTGAAGCCAAAACAATTGAACTAAATAACACCATAAAAGATCTTGAGGCAACCAAGGCATTATTAGCCGAAAGTGAGAATAAGTTCAGGGCATTATTTGAAAATGCCAACGATGCTATTTTTATCTATACCACCAGTAATATTTGTGTAGAATGTAATTCCAAAGCCCTTGAACTCTTACAATTATCAAATAAAGAAGATGTGCTTGGCACAACACCCATTGACATATCCCCTAATCATCAGGCCAATGGCAGACTTTCAGTAAAAGAACTGGAACAACACAGAAATAAAGTTTTAAACGGTCACTCACATATATTTGAATGGACAGTAAGAAAAAAAGATAATAGTATTGTGTATTGCGAGGTATCATTGAGTGGCATCAATATAAATGATGAGAAATTTGTACAGGCAATTGTAAGAGACATAACCGAATTTAAAAAACTGGAACGAAACTTCAGTATGGCCACCATCAGAACAGAAGAGAGGGAGAGAATGCGTTTTTCTAAGGAGCTACATGATGGTATCGGTCCTATTTTATCAACCATTAAGCTGTATCTTCAATGGCTCAGTGACACAGACAACCAGGAGCATATAGAAATTATTAAGAAAAAAATTAACGAAAGCATTAACGAGGCTACCAAATCAATTAAAGAAGTATCACATAATTTAAGTCCACATGTACTAAGCAATTATGGTCTTATTGAAGCATTAAATATATTTGTAAACCGTATTAACGAATCAGGGAAACTGAACATTACCTTAAAACACAACGTAAAAGGAAGGCTCAATAAAGATCTGGAGATAATGTTTTATAGGGTATGTACTGAACTTATTAACAACACAATTAAACATGCCAATGCAATTAATGCCAAACTAAAATTTAAACAAGAGGGTGACGATATCCATTTTACTTATTCTGATAACGGAATTGGCTTACCTCAAAATTCACAAAAAACACCCGATCCTGGCATTGGACTCTATAACATTATTAACCGGGTAAAAAGCGTTGGTGGCATTTGTAACTTCAACTACCCCAAACACAAAGGTTTTAAAATAAAAATATTTGCAAACAATAATATCCTCATTGATGAGGATACAAAATCGAATTAACCTCATAATATAGAATGAAAGAAAGTTTGCCCCAAATAGTAATTGTTGACGATCACGATTTATTCAGAGATGGAGTAAAAACACTCCTCGAACTTAATTCTGTGGGACAGGTTATTGCAGAGGCTTCAGATGGTTTAGAATTTATTGATACACTAAAGCAAGGCACTCCGGATATAGTGTTAATGGATATTGAAATGCCAAACATGAATGGCATTGAGGCTTTACAAAAAGCAATGGAGATCACCCCTTCCTTAAAGGTTCTTGTTATTTCAATGTTTACCGACCACCAATATTACTACGATATAATGACCTCGGGCGCTAAAGGGTTTATCTTTAAAACAGCCAATAAAGACGAACTGATAAACGCCATAAAATCGGTTTTAAAAGGAGGCACCTACTTTTCTTCTTCATTATTACAGGAAATGATTATAAAGTATCAAAACGAGAAAAACGAAAACAATACCAAAGAAGAAGTTCAGCTAAACGAAAAAGAAATTGAAATTATATCGTTCATGGTTGATGGACTATCAGCTAAAGAGATAGCTGAAAAAACACACCTATCGCCCAAAACAGTCTCTAACTATAAAACTCTGATGCTTGAAAAAACTGGCTGCAAAAACGCTGTAAGCCTTGTTGTATATGCCATAAAACATCAACTAATCGAAATTTAATTCTTATCAGATCTCGTACGAATATAGTTTACCCTCACCCCACTTATGGAAAACCCTATTCTAACAATGGGTAATTTTACCCTATAAATTCCTATAATTCCCCTCTTATATTACAACATCTATACATCTACTTTTACATCATGAAAGAAAATTAAAACGAGTTGTATAATTCTGTTCGTTTTAACAGATCCAAAAATGTGGGTAAGATGAAATTAATAGTGGTAGATGATAATAAAAGTTTTCTGGAAGCTGTGACATTCTTTCTTGAGGAGAAATTACACTTTAACGTTATTGATAAATTCAACTCCGGCATTGAACTACTTGATAGCTATAAACTAAATCAGGTAGATATTATTTTGCTGGATATTGAAATGCCGGATATGGATGGTTTTGAAGTTGCCAAAAGGCTGCTGTATAAGTACCATCATCTTAAAATTGTGGCTGTAACCAATCATACTGATAAAGTTTTTTTGAATGACTTAATAAGTTCCGGCTTTAAAGGCTTTGTGCCTAAAAACACGGTGTTTGATCATATGTCAAAAACACTTAATCAGGTATACAACAACGAATACTCTTTTCCAAACTACCTAAAAATTAAAAACCTATAAACATCATTACATAAACCAGGGGAGGAGAATATTATGAAGTTTTTAAACAACATAAAGATTGGGGTTAGACTAAACATTGTTTTGGGCTTAGCTATGGTAGTAATATTTGGAACGCTAACTTTTTATACTGTTACAACACAAAAAGTGGCAATTTTGAATGATGCCCATAGCCGATTATCAGAACAAGTGGATGATATTTCGAAGTTTCTGGATAATGAAATCAAATTAAATCAGGAACAAGTAAACATTGGTCTTCACTATGTAGAAAGTTACTTCTCTAATTTAGGAGAATTAAAAGTGGATGGTAAGAACCAGATAGATTTCAATGCCACCAACCAGATTACAAAAGACCAAAAGTATGTAAGTCTTGATAAATGGACTATTAACGGAGAAACTATTCAAGGTGAAAATTCCATAGTGGATGCTATAAAAGATAAAATTGGAGGTACAGCAACCATTTTTCAAAGAATTGAAGATGGATACCTTCGTATATCAACCAACGTAATTAACAACGAAGGTAAAAGAGCCATTGGCACTTATATACCTGATAGTTCACCAGTGGCACAAACCATTAGCTCAGGAAAAGCTTTTTTCGGTCGTGCTTTTGTTGTTAACGACTGGTACCTTACAGGATATAGCCCTATTATTATCAACGACGAAGTACAGGGAATTTTATACTTTGGTGTTAATGAAAAAGATTTGGGTGGACTAAAAGAATTGTTTTACGCCAAAACCTATTACAATAATGGTTATCCGTTTTTATTGGAATCAGACGGCGAAATACTTATTCACAAATCATTAGAAGGAACAAATCTTTCCGACCAACCTATTTATGAAGCCATTAAAGCTTCAAAAGAACAAGTAGGAAGGTTGGAAACCACCTGGGAAAATGAAGATGTTGAGATCTATTACGAGTACATTGAATCAATTGACTCGTATGTTATTGCCCTTGTTTACCATGATGATTTAATGCAACCGGTTACCATGGCTCGTCGCTCTATATTATTGGCTATGTTCGTATCGCTTGTACTGTTCTTCTTAATAAATACTTACTTAAGTAATAACATTAGTAAAGGACTTAACAAAGGCGTTGATTTAGCCAAAGCATTATCTGAGGGCGACTTAAGCTATCAGATTGATCTAAATCAAAAAGATGAAGTTGGTATTCTGGCTGATGCATTAAGCAAAATGTCGTATAAACTAAAGGAGATCATAACCAGCGTTCAACAGGGAGCCAATAATGTATCCGAAGCCAGTAGTCAATTGAGCACTGCTTCTGAACAAATATCTCAAGGGGCCTCCGAGCAAGCCTCCTCATCAGAAGAAGTATCCTCATCAATGGAAGAAATGGTTGCCAATATTGAGCAAAACAATTACAACTCAAAGCAGGCGACAGAAACAGTGCAAGCTACTGCTAAAAGTATTCAAACGGGCTACGAAACGGCTAAAGATGCTGCCCATTCGATGGTTGACATTGCTGAAAAAATTCAAATTATCAACGATATAGCTATGCAAACCAACATACTGGCACTAAATGCAGCAGTAGAATCTGCCAGAGCAGGTGAACATGGTAGAGGATTTGCCGTAGTGGCTGCTGAAGTACGTAAACTTGCTGAAAGAAGTAAGGTTGCAGCAGAGGAGATTTTAACCGTTTCTAATAACGGCGTTGAAAAAGCACAGGTGGCCGGAAAACAACTGAGCCTGGTTATTCCTGAAATAGAAAAAGCAGTGGGATTAGTAAACGAAATAGCTGCAGCATCGCATGAGCAAAATCAGGGATCGGAACAGATTAATTCTGCTATTCAAGAGCTGAGTAATATTACCCAGCAAAACGCTGCATCGAGCGAGGAGATGGCAACCGGATCAGAAGAACTGGCTAGTCAGGCTGAACAACTGAGTGAAATAATCTCATTTTTTAAAATATAATATCCAGAAATAAAATCTACAGTTAGGCAAATTGAAACTTGCCATTGATTTGGGGTGAGGGTGATTTTAGGGAAGAAGGAGATGGCTGATGCGATACGCATTGGCCATCGTTTTTTTATTGGGTTGGCAGTGTATTTAAGAATTTGATAGCAGATATGAACCCATCCACATTAAAAACAAAGTCATTCATCTACAATCAATACACGTTTATCATTTTACCAATTAAAATAGTGTTACAAAACTTCAGTATTGACATTAACTAATAAACATAAGTGCTATTTAAAATTATTAACACCCCATAAAATCCCTTTTTTTTATAACCTAAATCAGTTGTATAATGAACAACACAGAAAATCGAGTATCAGCGGAACTCACCATTGAAGTTCGAGAAGAAATCAAAACTTTATTGAATAATGTAATTGAAAAGATGCCTTTCCTGCAGGGCTTATCTGCTGATGATAGAAAACGCTTGCCAAAAATGGATAGCAGAAACAAAGATTTTGTAGTTGATGCGGTTAATGCCATCAAAAGCGATACCAACATCCTTCCCGCTTACATCAAACCCGATGAGATGACAAAAGATTTGGAACTTTATGAAGCATTGGAGGAAATTCTGGTGCCGTTAACTTATTTATACGATAAAGTACGCGACACGCAAATGCTGGCCGGATCAGAGGCCTACTCAACTTCTCTTTTGGTTTATAACATGGCCAAAACAGCAGGTAAAGCCGGCGTACCGGGTGCACAAAGCATTTACAACCAATTAAAAGAACGGTTTAGCCGTAACGGAGGTAAAGGCCAAACAGAATCTTAATCAATACAGATAATACCAACTGGTCTGCTAATAAATGATGGTTGATTACCGGGGAGGGGTACTTCGGAAGTACCCCTCCCCTCATAAAAAATAAACTCACTTACACATTTTGTAAACTCACCAACGGAATTGATTAACCGACGCACCAAAAACCTTAACCCAGGTGCTTCCAATGGTAATTCTTGCTCAACTTAAGTTAACTAAATAGCAAAAAACACAAATAACCCTGCGAAAAATATCAACATAGGTACTTCCATTACAAACCTATTTATCTTTTGTGCGAACCGATTGTCAGAAACCGCCTGCTTGTTTATCTAAAATGCTAAGCCATCAGCTGCTAATGCCCCCCAATGAATAAAAGTTGCCCAATGACTTATGAAAACTGCCCATAGATTCATCAAAATTGCCCTGTGATTATAAACTCATCCTATGGCTTTAATGGTGAAAGAGCAGGAGTATATTAATACATATTACTTACCGATTAAATTTATATTCGAATAGCTATTAGAACCAGGATCACCCCACCCGAAACAAAGTTTCGAACTTGGGATTGTCAGCGATAGTTGCGAGCATGGCGGAATGGTGGCTTAGAGGAACCAGAAGTTGGACCTGAAGCCTTAAATTCGTCAACGTTGCGCAGCAATCGCCTCAATGCGAAAGATTTTTGATTCCCCTGGCTGACGACAGGCAGGTTTTCTAAAAAAGAAATATAAATAACTCTTTCCACGAGCTGTGTTGCTGAGGTTGGAGTGACGAGATAACAATATTTGTTGAAAGTTTATTGCAGTATTCAATATCCGTTTTATAAATCTCAAACTTGAATTAAAGAATCAAATTTCTTTAAGTGAATCTATGACTGTTCTGCAACAATATAAATTGATCCATTATTCTTCAAAACTTCATTATCAAAATGAAACAAATACTTATTTTTATGCCAATAGTAATTTATAACACATCAAACAATGTCAGCAAAAAAAATATTCATCTTTCTTATAGTCAGCCTCCTATTTAGTTCGACATACGCCAAAGTAACTGAAATACCCTATACACAACTACCCACCGGACAGCTGGTTGTTGAGCTCACAATAGATGGCATAGATTTACCTCAACTATTTATTGTGGAAACATCGGGAGGTAACTTCCTGCGAAGCGATATGAACTACCGATTAAGCACTTTAGGCCTTGACACCTTAAAAAAGGGCTATAAGTTTGCTCATATAAAAATGGGTGATCGTACCATTGAGAAGGTTAAATTTGAAACTAAAAATAAGCTGGGCAAAAGAAGTGAATACTCATTTCCCAATGCCGTATTAGGAACCATTGGTTCACAACTGTTCAAAGATTTGAGCGTTCAGTTCGACTTTCAGAAGAAAGTAATTCGCATTGCCGACACCAAAGAAGAACTTAATATACCTGAAGGAACTAATTACATTCCTTTTAGCCAAAGTTTCTTAAATCATATCCCTATTATTGAAATTCAACCCTGGCAATACATGACTCAGCGCCTCGAAGTGGAAGTATCTGTACCATTAGGCATTGTTCTTGCTTGGAATGGACCGGCACTGGAAGTGCGTTACCGAAATAATACCAATATGCAATCGTACAAGGTGAAATTAGACGATGTAAAAACCATTACCATTACCGAACAGTTTGTAAAAACCATCGACTTCGATCATTCTTTTTCTATATACAATGCACCCATTACCTTCAGTGATGATGTAAAACCTTTATTAGGTTATCAGTTCCTTAATCAATTTTTAGTAACATTTGATTATGACAAAGGAAAACTATACCTCGATCCGCAAACGAAAGAGGCAAAAGCACTGTTTGAATCTGAAAAAAAATAATAACCTATGTTGGATATAAAATGGATTAAGGCAATACCTCTTTTAAGGGTTTGCCTTCACATCCATTTGGGAAAGGTATTTCAAGAAAAGATGAAATAGTTGGTGCAACATCAGTCATAGATACTTTCTCATAAATATTTCTACGCCCCACTTTCCATCCATAAAACACCAATGGTACGGTTGATGAAGTCCAGTGTCGATGCACCGGGTCCTGCCCCTCTATTTCTTCGTTCCATCCGGGCTGAAGTCTGATTAATAAATCACCTGATCGCTTGGGATGATAATTCAACTTCAGGCTCTCTAAAGCAGCTAAATCAGATGTTGAAGCCATCAGCTCATTGGCTGGTAATGCATAGGCAACACCTTCCACCTGCATTAAAAACTTTGCCGATTGCGCTAAAATCTCTTTTTTCGATATTTTCGATTGCTCCAGTAACTCATGATTTAAATAGATCTGTCCATCATGATAAGCTTTCACCCAACTACCTTGTCCGTGCAAAGCCATCAGATACAAATTAAGTAAAGAAGCTGCCTTTTTACCGCTAAATAATCCGGTTGGTATTCCTGCCCTTCCATTCTCGCCAACTGATCGAACCGGAGCAGAAATAGCCGAAGTTATTATTAGAGTATTTTCCAGTCCTACCTCATCATCCAATATTTGAAGCATATCAGCAATCTCTTTATCCAGTCGCAAAAGCATGTCTTCTGTTTCGGCCTCAAAGGCAGCTGCCGATGGACGATGAACAGATTTACTGGTAAACTGAACGGTTAATATATCGGTCACATCATCTTTTCCATATCCACCATTTAATACCTGGCTAACTGTAAAATCACGGATTAATTTATTACCATAAGGTGATTCCAACACTTTTTGATATGCTTTTTTATCCTTCCCTTTCTTTAATGAATATAAAAAGGTATGTCCCTGAGGTAATTCATCGGTATAATAAAGTAACTGATGGTATTCATTTAAATCAGCAACAGGTCCCCATTGACGCTCGGCAAATACATCCAGTAATTTCTTCTGGTTAAATTCCTGAACCCAATCCGGCAGACTAACGTTTGATGTGTCAGCATTCAATTTCATATCGCCTGTAATAGCATCCGGATAATAAAGATAATCTGAAGAATGCCCGGCAGTCCAAACCAAAAAATCGGTATTAAAGCCAATGGAAGTTACTTTTGACTGTCCATTATACATCCATTTCAGTTCATCTGTAAAAGTTGAAGCCAACATATTTTTTGATGAAGGTAAAATTCCCTTATCTGTGTCAGCCCCGTCAGCTTTTACTCTTGAATACCGTAACGGCTCAAACCAGGTATCAGAAATAATACCATGTGTGGCCGGATAAGCCCCACTGTATAATGTTGAAAGGTTACACCCGGCATACACCGAACCAGCCGGGAAAGATGCATTTCGATAAAAGGCTCCTCCGTCAATTATTCGATTAAAACCATCATTTGTGAATTTATCTCTGAAAGCCACCAACTGATCTGTACTCAGTTCGTCAATCAAAAAAAACACTACCAACTTAGGCTTAGGCGAAGCAATACGATGTTGAGCCACTGCAGTATGCGCAAAATGCAATAGGATGAATATAATAATGGGGAGTTTTATTCTTGTCATTATGATTTTATTTGAAGGCCAAATATAACCATAGCAACAACTAAATAAAAAGGATCAAGTACTAAGAAACGCTTTTTTTATAAGATATCACATCAACGTTCTCTACATAGATAATACCTCCGCAACCTGCCTTATCAACCAACTTTGATATTATTTCAGCAAAATCATAGATCCTTTCCTCCCGGTCGACCATTTCTATAATTATAGGTAGATTCTCCGATATAGAAAAAACCTTGGTATTATTAACTATATCATCAGCTCCATAAGATAACATGCCCTTATACATAGTAGCCCCTGCTATTTTGTATTTTTTGGCGGCAAACAATATCGCTTCGTGCAGTGCACGCTGGTACACTACGCCATCTTCACTAACAATAATTTTTAGCTTTTTTGCTTCTCCATCTAGTACCATAAGTGTGCTTGGTTTGTTTTATGAATAAAGTCAAATTACGACTTAATACTTACAATTTCAATAAAAACTCTACCTCATTAAAAAATCATAAGCAAATTGTACTCATCACTTTTTCATATTGGTTTTTTATACCGATAATAAATAAGATAGGAAGCTTTCAGTTTGTGATGCTTTTACTTGATCGTTTGCTAATAATTGCTAATTTTACAGGTACCCTTATTTATTACCTAAGAAAATTAGTTACAAACTCTTAAATCAAGTTTTATGAAAGTATATCAAGCTGATCAAATTAAAAACTTAGCGCTGCTTGGTAGTAGCGGCTCGGGTAAAACCACCCTTGCAGAAGCAATGCTATACGAAGGTGGTGTCATCAGCCGACGCGGCGACGTCGGTAGTAACAATACTGTATCTGATTATCACCGGGTTGAGCATGAATATGGCTACTCGGTTTTTTCGTCTGTATTATTTACCGAATACCAGGGACGTAAATTTAATATTCTTGATTGCCCCGGTTCCGATGATTTCATTGGTGGAGCTATCACATCATTAAATGTTACCGATACAGCTCTTATGCTTCTTAATGCCACTCAAGGTGTTGAAGTAGGTACCGAAAACCTGTTCAGATATACCGAACAATACAACAAACCTTTAATTTTTGTAATGAATCAGCTTGACCATGAAAAGGCCAATTATGATCAAACGCTGGAAAATGCTATTGAGGTTTTTGGCAATAAGGTTGTTGTAGTTCAGTACCCAGTAACTGCAGGCACTGGTTTCAACGCTGTAGTTGATGTTTTAAAAATGAAGATGTATCAATGGGGACCTGATGGTGGCGAACCTGAAATTTTAGACATTCCAGCTGACCAAAAAGAAAAAGCTGACGAATTACACAATGCTTTAGTTGAAGCTGCCGCCGAAAATGACGAACCTTTAATGGAGCTTTACTTCGAAGAAGGAACCTTAAACGAAGATCAAATGCGTCAGGGAATACGCAAAGGCTTAATTGCCCGCGACATGTTCCCCGTTTTTTGTGTTTCTGCGGAGAAAGATATGGGAGGTCGACGACTGATGGAATTCCTGGGGAACGTAGTTCCTAATGTATCCGACATGCCTGCTCCGGTTACTAAAGATGGTGTTGAAGTAAGTTGTGATCCAAACGGACCCACTTCATTATTTATCTTTAAAACGTCTGTTGAGCCTCATCTGGGTGAGGTATCATTCTTTAAAGTAATGTCGGGTAAAGTATCAGAAGGCATGGACTTGGTAAATGCCAATAAAAATGCAAAAGAACGCATTGCTCAGCTAAACTGCGTGGCGGGTAATAACCGACATAAAGTAACAGAACTGGTTGCTGGTGACATTGGTGTTACCGTTAAGTTAAAAGAAACGCATACCAATCATACCTTAAACGAAAAAGGCTGCGATTATCTATTCGAACCTATACATTATCCAAATCCTAAATACCGATCTGCCATTAAAGCAGTAAGTGAAAGTGATGATGAAAAATTAGGAGAAGTTCTGCAGCGCATGCACGAGGAAGATCCTACTTTAGTTATTGAATATTCAAAAGAATTAAAACAAATAATAGTATTTGGCCAGGGTGAATTCCACCTGAATACCATGAAGTGGCGTATTGAAAATAACGATAAGATTAATATCGAGTTTTTATCTCCTCGCATCCCTTATCGCGAAACCATTACCAAAGTTGCTCGTGCCGACTATCGCCATAAAAAACAATCAGGTGGTGCCGGACAGTTTGGTGAAGTACACATGATTATAGAGCCATATTACGAAGGTATGGATACTCCGGCTACCATGAAGATAGATGGTCAGGAAATTAAGTTGAACGTGCGTGATACAGATGAGATTAAATTGCATTGGGGAGGTAAATTGGTTTATAATAACTGTATTGTAGGCGGATCTATTGATGCACGTTTTATGCCAGCCATTTTAAAAGGTATTATGGAAAAAATGGAAGAAGGTCCTCTTACCGGATCTTACGCCCGTGATATACGTGTATTTGTTTATGATGGAAAAATGCATCCTGTTGATTCAAACGAAATATCATTTAAACTGGCCGGACGTAATGCATTTAGCCAGGCATTTAAAACAGCAGGGCCTAAAATTATGGAACCTGTATACAACGTAGAAGTAAAAGTTCCGAGCGATCGAATGGGTGATGTTATGAGTGATCTTCAGGGACGCCGTGCTATGATTGAAGGTATGTCGAGCGAAAAAGGCTTTGAAGTAATTAAAGCAAAAGTACCTTTAAAAGAGATGAATAAATATTCTACCTCCTTAAGCAGTATTACAGGAGGTCGTGCTTTTTACACCATGGAATTTGCTAATTACGATAAAGTTCCGCCAGAAGTACAAGCTGAACTAATTAAAGCATTTGAAAAAGAACAGGTAGAAGCTTAATTTAAAATTCAATACAAAAAACAAAAGAGGTTGATGAAAATCAACCTCTTTTCTATTATTAAATTATTCTATCAGTCTTTGGTAATAATTAAGTGAATAGCTCCTTCTCGGGTAATTTTCTCACCCTCATTGAAGCCTTCTGCCTCAATATCGTAAAAGTAAACTCCCGGCTCTGCTTTTCTGTTTCCTATCCTTCCATTCCATCCTTCAGCCGGATCAGTACTGGTATATACTTTGCGCCCCCATCTATTATAAATAACAATCCGATACTTTTTAATAGAACGATAGAGCACCTTAAATTCATCATTTTTACCTGGACTACTAAATGGTGTAAAGGCATCCGGTACTTTCAAAATAATTTCTTTCACCGTAAAAATCTCTGGGCCAATCTGATCTTCACATCCCGAATCAGAGTTCATCACCCAAAGAGTAACCGGAAACTCACCAGCGTCCTGAAAAGTAAAGATGGGATCAGGCACATAATCTTTTCCCGATTCACCAAAGGTCCACTCCCAATCGGTTACATTCCCTAATGATTCATCAGTATATCTCACCACCATCGGCGCTGAACCTTCATTAGCTTCGTTTTCTGGTGTATCTTCCGACTCAAAACTAAAAGCAGCTTCAACAGCAATTGCTTCATATAATAAACTTTCTGTAACAGGAGTGATAACAGCTACAAACTTTTGCCCTATAGTAACTGAATATTCGGTATCCTCAGTAGGTGCTGCAATTGATTTCGACACTACCGTTTCTCCATCCATCTCACCTGTTGGTACCGAAGTCCAATTATATCCATAATCGATTAACTCAGAATCGCCATCATCCTTGTGATTGTAATATACCAAAGCCTTATTACTAACATAGGCTGTTAATCTCAAGTTATTACATGTTTCTGAATCGGATGGTATGCCAATAGAATCGATCACAGCCTCAGGAACAAAATTCCAGCAATAATAATTAGATACAGTACCGCTCGCATTTACTTCAACCCTATATCCTTTTTCAGACACTGAAAGTAAGGCATCGCCTCCGGTTTGCTCCAATACATCAAAAGCACCGGTTGATACATTGTATGAATACCAGTTATAAGTTGCTCCGGTAGTGACTGGCGCGTTTAACCGAGCATCAGACATAGATGAGAAGAAAAAAACCGGATCATTCTCACCATTTGGGTAGTCAGTTTCTTCGGAATAAAGAGCATTGGAAGTAATCTGCTGTCCTGTCACTAATTGAGGCAGAACACAAATAAGTACTATTAAAATCTGTTGTATTTGATTCATGTATCAAGTGGATAACTTCAAAATTTGAAGTGTGATTCAACAAGTCAAAACTATAATATTTCTTTCAAACGGTAAAAAACAACTTCTTATTACAGCCAAAAGCCATTTTCATTCATTAAAAATACAATCCTTTCTAAAAATAGTCATATCATCCCAATTATCTCAAATGATCTTCTATTTTTGCAAAATCATCAATCATCATAAAAGTTTATTGTGCAGAATTATTTAGACGAGTTAAATGAGGCACAACGCTCAGCAGTGGTCGAAACAGAAGGACCATCCTTAGTAATTGCAGGTGCCGGATCGGGAAAAACAAGGGTATTAACCTATCGGATTGCTCATTTGTTGCAGCAAGAGGTGAAACCGTACCGTATTTTAGCTCTGACATTTACCAATAAAGCTGCGCGAGAGATGAAAGAGCGTATTGCCACTGTGGTTGGTCAACACAATGCCTCCAGCCTTTGGATGGGTACTTTTCACTCCATTTTTGCCAGAATATTACGTTTTGAATCTAAACATCTCGGCTATCCATCTTCGTTTACCATCTACGACACTACCGATTCTAAAAATCTGGTTAAAAGCATTGTCAAAAAGATGAAATTAAACGAAAAGGCATATAAGCCGGGTAGTGTTCTCTCTCGTATTTCATCTGCCAAAAACGATTTGGTTACTCCTGTTGCCTATGCACGTGATGCCAACAGAATAAGCGCCGACAAAGCATCACAAATGCCAATGGTTTATGAAATTTATTCGCAATATATGCGCGAATGCTATAAGTCAGGCGTGATGGATTTTGATGATTTATTATTGAATACCAATATTTTATTTCGCGATTTTCCGGATATCTTACAAAAATACCAGCATCAGTATGATTATATAATGGTGGATGAGTATCAGGATACCAACTTTTCGCAATACTTGATTATTAAAAAACTGGCTGAAAATCATAAGAACATATGTGTGGTTGGTGACGATGCGCAGAGTATTTATAGTTTCCGAGGTGCGAAAATTGAAAACATTCTGAACTTCAGAAATGATTATCCGGGTTATAAAATATTTAAGCTGGAACAAAATTATCGTTCGTCGCAAAACATTGTAAATGCCGCCAATAGCATCATTGATAAAAACCAGGGACAGATTCAAAAAAATGTTTTTTCCGAAAATCAGATAGGTAATCCCATTAGAGTTTTAAAGGCCTATTCTGATGTTGAAGAAGGTTTTTTGATTACCAATGATATTTACGAGAAGCGGATGAAGTACCAGCAAGAGTTTAAAGACTTTGCTATTCTTTACAGAACCAATGCTCAATCAAGGGTTTTTGAGGAAGCGCTTCGGAAAAAGAATTTACCCTATAAAATATACGGAGGCTTATCTTTTTATCAGCGCAAGGAAATTAAAGACCTTCTGGCCTATTTCAGACTGACTGTTAATCCGGCCGACCAGGAAGCATTAAAAAGAGTAATTAATTACCCTGCCCGAGGCATTGGTAAAACCACCATGGATAAAGTAACGGCCGCAGCCGATGCTTCAGGAAAAACCATCTGGGAGATATTACTTAATGCGAGTGCTACTCAGCTAAATGTAAATGCCGGAACCCTAAAGAAATTGCACGCCTTTGTTGCCTTAATCGCAAGATTTGCAGCCCAGCTCGAACAACTATCAGCCTACGAATTGGCAGCCGACATTGCATCGGCCAGTGGTATAATGCATGATTTACATGGAGATAAATCCATTGAAGGCCAGGGTAGAATTGATAACATCAATGAATTATTAAATGGTATTAAAGATTTTAGTACCACCAAACAAGAAGAAGGGATTACGCCCAGCCTTGTAACCTTTCTTGAAGAAGTATCCCTATTAACGGATCAGGATAATGAAGGGGAAGACGACATTAATAAAATAACCCTGATGACTATTCACTCTGCTAAGGGGCTTGAATTCAAGAACGTTTATATTGTTGGAGTTGAAGAAGGTTTGTTTCCTTCGCTTCAATCTGTTGACAGCGAAAAAGCTCTGGAAGAAGAAAGACGTTTATTTTATGTTGCTGTTACACGGGCTGAAGAAAATGCAACCATATCATTTGCCCGATCAAGGTACAAATACGGTGAATTAACCTATAGTCGTCCAAGTCGGTTTATTGGAGATATCGACCAAAGCTATCTGGAAGTGAATGCTGAAGATATAACTTCAGTGCAGCCTAAAAATAACACCGCTTCTATTCCTCGCAACTTTAGAAAAGTTGGCAACCAACCGTCTGACAGACCTAATATCAAAATGAATTATTCAGGCAGCCCAACCAAGCCTAAAATAAATCTTAATTTTAATGCTGCTACTCCCGATCAGATAGTACCCGGAGTAAAGGTTGAGCATGAACGATTTGGGCGCGGAAAAGTTATCAATGTGGAAGGATTGGAACCAAATCGAAAAGCAACGGTAGCATTTGAAAATGCAGGACAAAAACAATTATTACTCAAATTTGCCAAACTTAAAATTTTGACTTAGTTTTGTGTCATCAGTTACCTGTCACTTAGATAATAGTGTAACCTACCTCCATAAGGAATAATTAATAAGAAACTTTTTCCTGAAACACCAACCATTGGGGAGTATAAAAAAATTGTAGAAGAATTTCAGAATACATGGATTACAATTCGAATCGTAAAACCCTGGCAATGCCGGAATACGGGCGTCATATTCAGAAGATGATCGACCATGCTGTTACCATTGAAGATCGTGAAGAACGAACTAAATGTGCAAAAACCATAATTGGTATTATGGGTAACATGTTTCCGCATCTGAGAGATGTGAATGACTTCAAACACAAACTTTGGGACCATTTGGCCATAATGTCTGACTTTAAATTAGACATTGATTTTCCATATGATCTACCAGAAAAAGAAACTCTCAATGCTAAACCGGACAAGGTTCCTTACCGAAATAACAAGATCAGTTATATGCATTATGGCGAGTTAATTGAACAAATGATCGCCAAAGCCATCGAATTTGAGGATGAGGAGCAGAAAGAGAAGCTTATTCTTTTAATTGCTGGTCACATGAAGAAATCATTGTACCACTGGAATCACGATTCTGTTACTGATGATCGAATCTTTAACGACTTGTCAAGACTTTCTAACGGTAAATTAACGGTTAGTGAAGGAACTAAATTACCAGAGATAAGAGACAACTTCCAAAACAGAAGCAGAACAAACAAAAAACGCAATAACGATAAAAAATAAGTATTTTTATTGCGAAATTAAAACTCCCCTTGAATGAATTGCTTTGAAATAGAGGGTGGTATTCGTTTAAATGGCGAAATCACTCCCCAAGGTGCAAAAAACGAAGCCTTACAGGTCATCTGCGCCGTGTTACTAACTTCCGAAAAAGTTACTATTTCTAACATCCCTGACATTGTGGATGTAAACAACCTGATTGATTTATTACATGTAATGGGTGTGAAGACTAACAGAGTCACACGCAATTCTTGTGAATTTCAGGCCGACAATGTAAATCTGGAATTTCTTCAAAGCAAAGAATTTAAAAAAAGAGCCTCTTCTCTCAGAGGATCTATTATGATAATGGGGCCACTTTTGGCCCGTTTTGGGAAAGCCTATTTCCCTAAACCCGGAGGAGATAAAATCGGTCGCCGAAGACTAGACACTCACTTTATTGGTTTTGAAAAACTGGGAGCCAAATTTAATTTCGATGCTCAGGATATCTTTTATACCGTAGAAGCTTCAGAAATGAAAGGTACCTACATGTTACTTGATGAAGCTTCAGTAACCGGTACTGCCAATATTGTAATGGCCGCAGCCCTCACTCCTGGAAAAACCACAATCTATAACGCAGCTTGCGAACCATACCTACAGCAGTTATGCAGAATGTTGGTATCAATGGGAGCCAAAATTGAAGGCATAGGATCTAATTTATTGCACATTGAAGGTGTAAAACAAATGAATGGCTGCCAGCACCAAATTTTACCTGATATGATTGAGGTAGGTAGCTTTATTGGAATGGCTGCCATGACTGGATCAGAAATTACCATTAAAGATGCCGGCATTAAACACCTTGGTGTTATCCCAATGGCTTTTGAGCGTATGGGAATTAAAATGGAGATTAAAGGAGACGACATTCATATTCCAGCTCAGGAGAGTTACGAGATTGATACTTTCATTGATGGCTCAATCATGACCATTGCTGACGCACCATGGCCAGGCTTAACACCAGACCTATTAAGTGTATTTCTGGTTATTGCTACACAGGCAAAAGGAAGTGTACTTATCCATCAAAAAATGTTTGAAAGTCGCTTATTCTTTGTTGATAAGCTTATTGATATGGGTGCCCGCATTATTTTATGTGATCCTCACAGAGCAACTGTTATTGGTTTAAACAAAGAAAATATGCTTCGCGGAGCTAAGTTGACCTCACCCGATATTCGTGCAGGAGTTGCCTTATTAATAGCAGCTTTATCCGCAAAAGGTAAAAGCACAATACAAAACATTGAACAGATTGACAGAGGGTACCAAAACATCGATATTAGGTTACAAAAGTTAGGAGCAAAAATCAAACGAGTAGAAGTTCACTAATAAATTACTCTGCCTAATCGCTACCTTTTTTAACATTTTTTATATACTTAATAAGGTTAAAATCATCCTATTTAGAATGATTCCAGCTTTATTTTACCCCTAAAAACACCCTTATCAACTTATATACTACATTGACTACATGATATTTAACTCATCAAAGGTCTCATAATATAAAAATATAAACCATAAATCCTAGCTGTTTTTTCTTGTCCATTTTTGTAACCCTAAATAACTTTGCATCCGCATTTAAGCCACTAATCACATTTAACGGCATGTTCATCTAAAAACTACAACATCGCATTCTTTTTTTTTTGAAACTTTAACTCGATTTTAATCAAAACAAATTCATATGAAGGAGCTAAAAATAATATTAGCTACTGTGTTTGTGGGCGTAACGTTTTTGTCGTTCATTGATGACAGGAACAACGCAGAGGTAGGTTTAGACATCGGAAACGAGGCACCTGCTATCAAAACACAAACTATTGATGGAGCAAATTTTGATCTGGGTGATTTTAAAGGGAAAATGGTAATTCTTAATTTTTGGGCGTCATATCACGCACAATCACGTATGAATAACTACCAACTCACACAGATTAATCAGCAATTTAACGATGTATCTTTTCAGAATGGAGAAGATCTTGTGATTATAAACATTTCTCTGGATCGTTTTAAATCACCTATGAATCTAGCCATTCATCAAGATGAAATTGTTGATTTCATGCACATCTGCGATTATTCCGGAAAAGAAGGTAACATCGCACAAAAATACCACATCAACGAACCCGTTAACATTCTGTTAGACGGTGAAGGACGCATTCTGGCCAAAGATACAGGCTTGTCTAAAATTGAAAAATCGCTTAACTTCCTTGCAGCGATTTAATCACTAAAAGTAACATCATGGAAAAAAAAATACAACACTCCATTGGAGCTGTAATACTAATGGCTGTGCTTTTTTCTTTTAATGTTAACGCTCAAAAAAAAGGCATTAACATTGGAGATAAGGCACCCAATATTAAAATGAAATCAGTAAATGGCGAAACCATCTCGCTTTCTGATCTCAAAGGCCAAATGGTATTGATTGATTTCTGGGCAAGCTGGTGTAAACCATGTAGATATGAGAACCCTACTGTGGTAAAAGCTTACAATGCGTATAAATCTGAAACATTTAAAAACGGTGAAGGCTTTACTATTTTCAGTGTATCTTTGGATAAAAATGAGGATGCATGGAAGCAGGCAATTAAAGATGATAAGTTAGCTTGGTCGTATCATGTATGTGATTTTAATGGCTGGCAAACCCGAACAGCGGTAATGTATGGAGTGAGAGGCATCCCAAGTAATTTTTTAATTAATGGCGACGGTATAATTGTTGCAAAAAACCTAAGGGGCCCTGCTTTACAAGCACAATTAAGTCAGCAAGTTAAATAAACTGACAACATAACATCTCCTTTAAGGCAATACTCTTTCAGAGCATTGCCTTTTTGTCATTATTACAGACAGTTGAACTGCACATTAGAAAAAACTGTCAATTTGACCAACAAAAACGGGTTGGCAGAATATTTGTGTAAATTTGCGCGCGAGTACATTTTCGAAATGTATTCATCTTGATATAGAATAAATAAAAAATATATACATGGTAAAGAAGTCATCAAAAAAACAGGATGCGGAGAAGGCTAAAGAAGTAGAAGAAACAGTTGAGCCTACTAACGAGCAAGCGCAAGAAACTGAGGAAACAGTTGAGGAGAACACAACGGATGATGTGGAAGAAACAAAAGAAGACGAATCTCCTGAGCAAAGTGAAGAAGAGAAACTTGCTGAAAAAGTAAATGAACTGAACGACAAATACGTTCGTTTAAGTGCTGAGTTTGACAACTACCGACGCAGAACTCTAAAGGAGAAGATGGAATTAAGTAAATCAGCAGGCGAAGGCTTATTACTTTCCTTACTTCCGGTGGTTGATGATTTTGATCGCGCCTTGGCTCATATTGATGAAGCCAAAGATATTGACGCTTTAAAAGAAGGTATTAAGCTAATTTACAACAAGTTTAACGAATACCTAAAACAACAAGGCATCAAAGAAATTGAAGCAAAAGAAAAAGATTTTGACACCGACCTGCACGAAGCTGTCACTAAAATTCCTGCTCCTACAGAGGATATGAAAGGAAAAGTGATTGATTGCATTGAAAAAGGATACACATTAAACGAAAAGGTGATTCGTTTTTCAAAAGTTGTTGTAGGGGAATAAACAAAAAAGCAAATGTCAAAAAGAGATTATTACGAAATATTAGAGGTATCGAAAAGTGCAAGTGCGGATGAGATAAAAAAGGCTTACCGTAAAAAAGCTATTAAATACCACCCGGATAAAAATCAGGGAGATAAAGCTGCTGAAGAAAAGTTTAAAGAAGCTGCTGAGGCATACGAAGTATTATCCAGTCCTGAAAAACGTCAACGCTATGATCAATTTGGTCATGCTGGTGTTGGTGGAGCTGCCGGAGGTGGTTTCGGTGGTGGAGGCATGTCAATGGATGACATTTTCTCTCACTTTGGAGATATTTTCGGTGGAGGCTTTGGTGGATTCAGTGGTTTTGGTGGATTCGGCGGATCATCCAGAGGTGGCAGACGTGTTAACAAAGGATCTAACCTTCGTGTAAAAGTTAAACTGAACCTGGAGGAGATTGCCAACGGTGCCGAAAAGAAAATTAAAGTTAAGAAATACGTTCAGTGTAAATCATGTGGCGGTAACGGTGCTGCAGATAGTTCATCATACAGCAACTGTTCTACTTGTCATGGTACAGGTCAGGTAACAAGAATATCAAATACTATACTTGGTCAGATGCAAACCTCATCCACTTGTCCTACATGTGGAGGTGACGGTAAAAACATCACCAATAAATGTGCTCCTTGTGCCGGAGAAGGTATTGTGCGCGATGAAGAAGTCATCAGTCTGAATATTCCTGCTGGTGTTGAAGAAGGCATGCAACTTTCTGTATCAGGTAAAGGTAATGCAGCCCGCAGAGGTGGCGTTAATGGCGATTTACTTGTTCTGATAGAAGAAGAAAAACATCCTGAATTAGTAAGGGATGGTAATAACTTAATTTACAGCCTTAACATTAGTATTCCGGATGCTATATTAGGCACTCCTGTTGAAATACCAACGGTTGAAGGTAAAGTTAAAGTTAAGATTGAACCCGGAACACAACCCGGGAAAATTCTACGCTTAAGAGGAAAAGGATTACCAGAAGTAAACAGCTACGGAAGAGGCGACCTGCTTGTTCAGATTCAGGTTTTTATTCCGAAGAATATTTCTAAAGATGACCGCAAAGCCATTGAGAAATTACAGACTTCTGAAAGCTTCGATCCTTCCAACGGCGGAGGAGAAAGTTTCTTCAGCAGGATGAAAAATATGTTTGAATAACATACCAATACTAAAGAGCCCACTGCGGCTCTTTTTTTTGCCTTTTTCTAAACTACTTTAATCAATACTTTCGTACATCATTTATACTTTTCTTCTCATAATCATTGATCACAAAACAACCTTATCACCTCATTATTAACACCCTGATTATTCATCAACAACATACTATTTTGACAAAAAAAGTAACATTTCTTTATCAAAACCATGAAACCTTCGAATAGGCTCATCGTTACATCCTTCATAAGTAATTAATTGAGATTAAAAATTAAACACCTTTTTGAAATATTACATTTTATGAGAGTAGTTTGGACAAGCTTGCTATTGCTTGGAGTAATGGCCAGCTGCATCGGGGATGAATTTAATGTAGACAAGTTATCGGACGAAATGGAATTAACGTCTGGTATTGCTTTACCATTGGCGAGAGCCAGTATAACAGTTGGAGATATTTTATCGGAAGAAACCGACTTTGTAAAATATTACAAAGATGAAGATGGCAATGAACGAATCATGTTATTTCAGGACAGTGATTCTGTATCTCACATTGGTTTAAATGACTTTTTAAAAAT
Organism: Carboxylicivirga linearis; assembly: GCF_018271995.1. Lineage (GTDB taxonomy): Bacteria > Bacteroidota > Bacteroidia > Bacteroidales > Marinilabiliaceae > Carboxylicivirga > Carboxylicivirga linearis. Next base: position 500,465 of record NZ_JAGUCO010000001.1, on the reverse strand, counting down.
TTCAGGTCAGGACTTTAATATACCTGTACCTTATAGCTCATTCCAATATCAACAAGAGATCACCCAAAATATAAATATACCTTTTAATATATCAAATGCACAACTTAGCACTATAGGAGCATCGTATGATATTGTTTTCACTTTCTCACAATTAAACGATCCAATTACTGTTACAATTGATTTTCAATCATTAACTGAAGGCACTAACCCTTTAGAAGTTGAGTTAAGTGGAAACGGAACCGTTAGTCATTCTGTCAGTCAAAAGTTACAGCTAACCAACAATGAATTACCATTAAAAGTTACCATTAGGCCAAGTAATGGCAGTACCTCTTATTCTCACATTGGAAACATTAATGTATCGCTGGAAAATATAAGTTTAACCTATGCTCGCGGGCAGATAGATGAAATAGCTATTGATATAGACAACGGTAACCACCAATTTGATTTTGATGTTTTCGACAACTTACCTGATGGAATTGAATTTGACGATCCAAGATTTAAGATTCTTGTAAATAACTCAACACCATTAGAAGGTATATTTAATACCAACATTACTGGAAAAGTTGACAACAACGAATCGTTACAGCTTAACACTCCTAATAATTTGTTTTTCTCCTCCTGTCCGGAGAATGAAGAATATAACTCTGATACCATTGTAATTGATAAAAACAATTCAAACATTAAAGATTTTCTGTATGAGGTCCCTTCTGAATTCGTTTATAAAGGAGATATGCTGCTGCGTCCAGATGCCAATCATACAGGCGAAATTGAATTAGATGAAGCAAGTAGAATTTATATGGGATATCAGGTAGAAGTCCCCTTAAAAATTATAGTGAATTCTACGATGGATGCAGACACTATTGATCTGGAAGATTTCGATTTCATCGAGGATTTAACGAAAGCTAAAATCGAGTTCTTTAGCCTTAATGGCTTTCCTTTTCAGGCGGGTGCCCTACTCCATTTCTACAATACTGAAACAATGTCAATTTCCGAAACAATTGAATCGAATATTATAGCAGCAGCCATAGTAGATGAGAATGGTATTGTAACAGAAAAAAAAGAACACACTCAAGCCATTGAATTAACTCCTGAGCAGATTAACAAACTGACCGAAGCAGATAAGGTTATTATGCAACTTATGTTGCGCACTTCAAACTACGAACAGAATCAACCTGTGGTATTATTAACAGACAATGAATTGTCGCTGCAGGTATCGATCAAAGGAGAAGTAAATTACTAGTAACCATTTCAGAAAAAGAATCATCAATGAAAAGTTTATATATTTCACTGCTATTGCTATTTATTAGCACAGTAGTTCTGGCACAAGATAATGCCCTGGTGTTTTTAAAAGGCATACCACAGTCAACGCAAGTTAACCCGGCATTCAGACCATTCAAAGGAAATTACTTGTCACTCCCTGCTTTAGGAAGTGTCAAAATTAATACTCAAAATACCGGTTTCGCCTGGTCAGACATTATTACACCGGGTACAGGATTACAATCTGATTCTCTAATAGTAAACCTTGACAAAGTTTCTGCAAGTCTACAGGACAACAACATTTTAGCTACCGAGGGTTCAATACAAATTATTGGCTTTGGGTTTTCAAGCGAAAAAGCAGCCATTACATTTGATTTAAACAGTCGTTTTAAGAGCAAAGTCAATTATCCGTCAAGTATACTTAATCTGAGATATGGGAATTGGGATTACGACAATGATCGACCCATTAACCACAGCCTGTCTAACATGTACATGAACACATTGGCCTACACCGAAGCAGCTCTGGGATATAGCAGATACATTGGTGATTATTTTAGTGTTGGTATTCGAGTAAAATATTTGTTCGGTATTGGTAACCTCGAAAGTGAAAAATTTAATGTTGAGATGCAGACATACGAGAACTCAACCGTTGAAATTAAAAACGATGTAGCCATCCGAACTTCAATGCCAATAATCATTTCATACGATGAAGATGGCTACGTTAATTCAATTAATTTTGATGAGAATGTTGACAGGGGTACCTTTTTCACCAATGATAACCGCGGCTGGGGATTTGACATTGGGGCAACCTATCAGCCAAACTCAAGATTAACGATTGGTGCGGCAATTAACGATCTAGGTTTCATTAAGTGGAAATCCAACACCCAAACTTTTTATTCAGAAGGTGAATTCATATACGATGGAATGGATATATCCGATGAAATAATTAATGAAGGAAGTGATAACGACGACTACTGGGATGAACTGGCAGAAGATTTTGAGAACTCTTTTAAAGTAACGGATGAATCCTCCACTTACAAAACAGGAATTATGGCATCAGTTAATATTACGGCTCAATACGAACCCCGTCAATGGTTAACCTTAGGAAATATAACCAAAAGTTACATTATCAATGGTGAATGGATTCCTGAAACGACTGTAGCAGCCGGATTACATGCTGGTCATTTCGTATCATCAGTACTTACCTATTCAATAATGAAGAATGCACCTGCTAATATTGGTGCAGGAGTTATGCTAAAAGGTGGGCCTATTCAATTATACTGCATGACAGATCATTTAAACTCGGTATTAAGTCCTCAAAATTCAAAATACCTGAATGTTAGACTTGGAATTAACCTTATTTATTAAACGAAAATTCTACAGATAAGATAAAAATGTAACAAATAGATTAGTTTGTACACTCATAAATAAATTTCATATTATTTGATTTCAAATCGTCTATTTGTTACATTTAAATATGTTTGCCAAGTTTTTTAAAAATATACCTTATGAATATCGGTTAGCCGGTACTTTTTTTGTTATTGGTTTAGTATGGCTGATTACAACCGACAACCTGTTATTAATTGCAATGGATGACAAGCAACTACTTGTTAACGTATTAATTTACAAAGAATGGTTTTCGATTATAGCTGGTACTATTGTCATTTTCTTACTTACAAAATACCTTATAAAAAAGGTGCAAAATGCTAATACCAAAGCAGAAAAACATGAACTTTTACAAACAGAATTCATAAAAAACATATCTCATGAGCTTCGCACACCTATGAATGCCATTATTGGTTTTTCGGAATTGACCATGTCATTAGAAAACACCAACGATGAGACCAAGGAATACCTAAAGATAATTGAAAAAAGCTCGAAAGAACTGCTAACAGTTGTAACAGATTTAGTAGACACATCACTACTTTCTTCAGGAGCAATGAACGTTAATCCTGCAGATTTTGAGATTCAACCATTTATTAAAACCGTTTATAGTTACTTCACTCCAATCATGGGGCAAAATGTTCGTTTGGAGCTATTTAATAATGGTTCACAGAATGGAGTAACAATCTTCTCCGACGAAGAGAAGTTAAGACGAATTTTTCATAACCTGGTTAATAATGCTATTAAGTATACTTATAAAGGTAAAATAGTTATTGGCTATCAACTCAAAGAAGATCAGATCATTTTCTTTGTTGAAGACACAGGAGTAGGTATCAAAAAAGAGCTCCATCAGAACTTATTTAAGAAGTTTAAACAAATAGAGATTGAAAGACTTAATCGATCAGGCGGCAGCGGATTAGGTCTATCCATCTGTAAAGAAATGATTGAACTTTTAGACGGCAAAATATGGCTGGAATCTCAGAGTGGTAAAGGCAGCACTTTCTACTTTTCTATCCCCAAAAAATACATTCGTGAATAATGAACAATATCAGTCTTTTCTTCTTTGGTAATAAAAAAGAAATTCTTCAAAGAAGATTATGAGTTTAAAGACTGACATTCTTATTGTAGGTCAGGGATTAGCTGGCACACTACTATCCTATCAGTTATACAAGAATAAGATTCACCATCTGGTAATTGATAAACCCAGCAGCAATTCTGCGTCAAAAGTAGCGGCTGGCCTAATTAATCCTATCGGAATTAAACGAATGGTTAAATCTTGGAATGTTGACCTATTTTTGCCCTATGCCCATAGCTTATATCAGGAAATGGAACAATTCCTTGAAGCATCCTTCTTTCATCCTAAATTAATGGATAAGATATATGGTGAGAAAGATAAACAGTTCTGGCAACACCGACTGGGAAAAGGCCTCTTGCATGATTACATTGACCCCGATCCTAAAAATGATCTTCTTTCAAAGAACATACTAGCACCCTATGGATACGGACAAATAAAAAAAGGGGCACGGCTTGACATGCTAACTTTTTTAAAAGCTTACAGATCCTTCTTAAATAAATCAAAACTGTTAATAGAGGACGATTTTAATGATAAAGATCTTCAAATTTTCGACAAAAGTGTGCATTGGAAAAACATTGAGGCCAGCAAAGTTATTTTCTGTCGTGGAGAAAAAGACAGTTTAAGTCCTATATTTACTTTGCTTAATTTCAGAAATACCAAAGGCGAATTACTGGATATTGAATTACCTAACTTAAAACTAAAAAACATACTTTTAAAAGGAATTTTTATTCTTCCCGTTGAAAAGGACCTATACAAAATGGGGGCTACTTTCGAACACGAATGGAACAACTTGAATCCAACACCAAATAAGAAACAAGAATTACTGGATAAATGGGCTTCCATTTCAACGCTTCAGCCAAAAATAATACAACATCTAACCGGTATCAGACCCACCATGCACGATAGAAGACCCGTCTTGGGTTTTCTTCCTGAAAACCCTTCGATTGGGATTTTTAATGGCCTAGGTTCACGTGGTTCTTTACTGGCTCCATATCTTTCCCATCAATTTGCATTACTTCTAAAGGAAAAAACCGACCAAATATTTAAGGAAGTGAAAGTTGAAAGATATTTCAAACAGTCAAATTAATAGTTGCTTAACTATTAATAATCACCTCTACTCCTCTAATATTCCTTCTTAAGAAAAAGGAGTTCCTGGCAATGACTATAATTCTCTTTTCTTACTGACAATCTTTTTATATATTTGATATGTCCCATAACCAATTTATATAAACGCATTAAACATGAGTGAACATTTTAACAAGGTTAGAGACTACCTCCTTGACCTTGAATACCGCATTGTGTCGGAAGATGCAACAGAAGAATTATTTGTTGTTGAAAAAGAAGAAGACGGCATTTCAAATGTTATTGTCGATTGTGAAGACTCAATCCTAATTATCGAAGGTTTACTTTTTGAGCTCTCTAAAGGTTCAGAAGATATTTACAAATCACTACTGGTAATGAACCGTCAGATAGTGCATGGTGCCTTTGTACTGGATGATGAAGGAAAGAAAGTGATCTTTCGCGACACCCTTCAACTCGAAAATCTTGACTTAAACGAGTTAGAAGGAAGTTTAAATTCACTAAAACTTTTATTGTCTGAGTATTCAGATGAGTTAATCGAATTTTCAAAAGCTTAAAAAACAAATTCAGAAATGGGAATTTTCAATAGAATATTTAATGTAGGTAAGGCTGAAGCTCATGCTATGGTTGATAAATTGGAAGATCCAATAAAAATGACCGAGCAGGGCATACGCGACCTAAAGAAAGATCTTGATAAGAGCCTTCAGGCTTTGGCTGAAGTAAAAGCCATGTCGATCAGAAGCAAAAAAGATTTGAACGACAGTAAATCAATGGCTAAGAATTATGAGCAAAAAGCCATCCTTCTAATTCAAAAAGCTGAAAAAGGAGAATTAGAAGTTGCTGAAGCCGACCGGTTGGCAACCGAATCGCTTTCGAAAAAAGAAGAGGCTTTGGAAGCTGCAAAAAGAGCTCAGGAAGAAGTAACACGCTTTGATAATAACATTGCCACACTTGATAAAAACGTAAAAAAGCTGAAAAGTACCATATCCAGCTATGAAAATGAGCTGAGGACTTTAAAAGCTCGTGCAAGAGTAAGTAGTGCCACCCAAAAAATCAATAAACAATTAAGTGGTATTGACAGTTCGGGTACGGTTTCGATGCTTGAGAAGATGAAAGAAAAAGTAGCTCAGCAAGAAGCTCTTTCGGAAGCATATGGCGAAATAAGTTTGGAAAACAGAAGTTTGGATGACGAAATAGATGATGTTCTTTCAGAAAAGAATGTTAAGGCATCTAATTCGCTGGAAGAATTGAAAGCCAAACTAAAAAACAAGAGTGAATAACATACCCTCTACTTTAACTTATGGGATTATTTGATCGATTCAAAAAGAAACAAGAACCACATTACGATAGCACCAACATTCAGGTTAACGATCTGGATGTTGGCTTTGTTTTCGAATACGACCTATCTACCTGGGTAGTGGATGCCATTATGGAATACGACTGGGGCAATAATTATTTCACTCGCGAATTTCAGATTAATAATGGTTCTGAAACCCGTTTTCTGGGGATTGAAGAAGATGACGAATTGGAAATATCATTCATGGAGAAAGTAAAAGTAAGAAAGTTACAGGATGACCTTACTGATACTCTAATCTCACGTCAGCAACCCCCTAAGAAAATTACCTACAAAGGCATTACTTATCACCTCGAAAAGGAAGCTCCCGGGTATTTCCATAATATCACTAAAGGTACTGAGTGGGAAGAATTTCGCTCCTGGGACTTCGAAGATGAAACAGGAGAACACCTGCTATGCATAGAACAGTGGGATGAGAAAGAATTTGAAGCTTCCATCGGGAAAAGTGTTAAACCATTTGAAATCTCAAATATTTTACCGGGAGAAGACTAACCCCAAACATCTTAATTATGAACAACGGAATTGCAAAAGTTATAATAGCAGTAATACTGGGATTTATCGTTTTACGATCCTGCAATAACTGCACCAACCGATCCAGAAGAGTTGATACCGTAAGTAGTACATGGCAAAAAACACCGGTTGATAAATTAATTACCAAACTAAACAACGAACAGAATTATTCCATTATCCTTTTGGATATGGATTCGAGGAGTAACAAATACTATCACATGTACAATGTGATTATTGAACATCCTGACACAGTATTGTCAAGCACCACTGATTGGGAAGAAGTACCTGATGTGTTCTTTTCTGCCAATGTGGACAATATGGGTATGGAAATTGTATCAAAAAAAGATGGCAAATTAAGCAAACAAGCTAGTCCGGCCGGCTATAATCATTATGTTGGCAATCCTAAATATGGTCATTGGGAACAACGTAACGGCAACTCTTTCTGGGCTTTCTACGGTCAGTATGCATTTATGTCGTCAATGTTTAATATGATGACTTATCCTGCTCGTCGCTCCTATTACGACGATTACTATCGGGGTGGCTACTATGGATCCCGTCCATACTACGGACCTTCAGGAAGAACTGTATACGGAACCAACACCTATACTTCGTCAGGTACAGGCAAAAACAGTACCTGGGGCAACAAACCCTCATCTTTTAAACAAAATGTGAGAAGCCAGGTGCAACGATCAGCTTCAGCTAAAAGCTCAAGAAGCTACTCATCTGGTTCAAGCTACTCAAATAAAACCAGTCGTAGTTCAAGTCGTTACAGCAGTTCTTCATCAAGAAGCAGAAGTGGAGGATTTGGCAAATAATACTAACTCAACCTATTAAGACATGACATTTTCAGAAATATCAATCATCTTATACGATGCAGTAATTTATATAGCAGTTGGTTTTGCCGTATTCTTCATTGGGAAACTGGTCTACCAATTGGTTCACAAAGATTTTAATATAAAAGAAGAACTTGTTGAAAAGGATAATCTGGCATTCTCATTTGCCCATGTTGGATATTTCATCGGTTTATTAGCTGCCATTGGCAGTGCAATAGTTGGACCGTCGAGAGGCTTACTACTCGACATCCAGGACATTGCTATTTATGGAATATTAGCCATCATATTGCTTAACATCTCTATATGGCTCAATGATAAAATCATCCTGCGCAAGTTTTCAGTTAAAAAGGAGATTATTGAGGATCGTAATTCAGGAACCGGAGTGATTGAAGGTGCTATCTCAGTAGCTTCGGGTCTGATTATTTTCGGTGCTGTTACCGGAGAGAGTGGAACTTTGATTCAGGGCATAACATCAGCTGTGGTGTTTTGGTTGGCTGGTCAGATAGCACTTTTTATCACTGCAGCTGTCTATCAGTTCATCACCCCTTACGATGTACACGAGCATATTGAAAAAGACAATGTTGCTGTGGGGGTTGGTTTTGCAGGAGCGTTAATTGCCATTGCCAATTTAATTCGCCATGCTTTAATGGGCGATTTTGAAGGATGGGGATATACCTTTTCAGAAGCCGGTTTTGAACTTGCTTTAGGTATTATTTTACTTCCGGTAATGCGTTTCTTAACCGATAAGATTCTTTTACCTGGACAGCGCCTGACAGATGAAATTATTAACCAGGAACATCCTAATGTGGGAGCTGCCATTATTGAAGCCTTTGCATATATTGGCGGCTCTATATTGATAACCTGGTGTTTATAAAATAACATTTCTGATATAAGAACACGAAGAAAATAGGCTGACTATATCTTCGTGTTTTTGTGTTTCTCTATTATATGTTCAAAATCCGTAATAAATACTCTGCCATACTTTTGGCCGCTATTTTTGCTACAGGATTCAGCGGTATTATAGCTGAATATCTACTATCAACCTTAGCAACCTATTTTCTGGGCGATTCAATCCTGCAATGGACAATGATTGTCTCTACCATGATGTTTTCCATGGGCCTAGGTAGTCGTATTAGTAAATCGTTTAAAAGAAACCTAACCGAAAAGTTTCTTATCCTAGAATTTGCATTATCACTGGTAGTTTCTTTCGCCCCCATGATAGTGTATACCGTTTCAGCTTTTACCAGTTCATTAGCGGTTGTCATTTATGGTTTTTCCATACTAATTGGAACCTTGATAGGTATGGAAATTCCATTGGTTATGCGTATTAATGATGAATATGAATCGCTGAGGGTAAATATTTCCAATGTTTTGGAAAAAGACTACTATGGAAGCTTAATTGGAGGCATCTTCTTTGTGGTTTTGGGCTTACCATTTTTAGGTTTAACGTACCTGCCTTTTTTCTTAGGGACTGTTAATTTTGGAGTAGCCATTGGTGTTTTTATAACGCTAAAAAAACTGGTTGATGATCGATACAAAAAGTACATCAACATATCCATATGGGTAGTAACCATAGTAATCATTTCGGGAGTAGTCACTTCTGATCCTATCATCAAATACGGTGAACAAATAAAATACAAAGACAAGGTCATCTATTCAGAGCAAAGTCAATATCAAAAAATTGTTATCACCCAATGGGAGAATGAATACTGGTTATACTTAAATAGCAATCAACAGCTTTGCACCATGGATGAAGTGATGTACCACGAACCATTGGTTCATCCTGTTATGACCCTACACCCTAACCCTCAAAGAATACTAATTTTAGGGGGAGGCGATGGTTGTGCAGCTCGTGAAGTATTGAAATATTCATCTGTTGAAAATATTCGTTTGGTTGATTTGGATCCTGCCATGACACGCCTGGGTCAGGAACATCCCATACTAACCAAAATGAATAAAGGGGCGTTAACCAATCCCAAAGTTGAAGTAATCAATTCCGACGGATATCATTATCTAACAAGAAACAAAGATTTTTACGACATCATTATCATTGACCTTCCTGATCCACGAACTGTTGAATTAGGTAGATTGTATTCTGTTGAGTTTTATAATGTATGTTATAAGCACCTTCGTCCAGGAGGATTAATTATAACTCAGGCCGGAAGTCCATACTTTGCAACAAAAGCTTTTAAGTGCATTGTAAAAACAATGACAGAGGCAGGTTTTAAAACCTTACCGTTACACAACCAGGTTATTACATTAGGAGAATGGGGTTGGTCGATGGGAATTAAAACCGAGCGGGATCTGGATTTAAAGAAAGAAGCTCAGGCTTTAGAATTTAAGAATATAGAAACTCAATGGCTTAATCATGAATCGATGCAATTGATAACCTCCTTTGGAAAAGATATTTTTCCGGGACAGACCGATCCTGTTAAAGTTAATCGAATTCACGATCCTGTGCTATACAAATACTACTTAAAAGGAAACTGGGACTTATATTAAAGCAAACGCAAAATGACACAAATTAAAGCAGTTGATCTGCCACCCAGAATTTTTAATATAAAAGGTTGGATTCATTTAACTCAACCTTCAGATTTAATATCGGCTTTTAATTCTGCCTTAAAGAAGAGTGGTTTTAAAATATTAAACTACACCGACCATGAATTCCCATTAAATGGCTTTACTGCTTTTTGGTTATTAGCGGAATCACACCTGGCCATTCACACATTTACTAATAGTGGATGGTCGTACATTGAACTGAGCAGTTGCAATAAAGAAAAGACAGTGAATTTTATAACTTTATGCAACCAAAGCAGTTTTTCGTTTAAGTGGGAAAACGAAATGGAAGAATTAAATTGTACAACAGAAGTTAAAACCAATTAGAATATCAACTATATGAAGAAAAAGGCAGGATTGGTTATAGGTTTTATTGTCTATCTGTTTTTAATTTATCTAATCTCGGTACTGGAACGTACCGATCCTAATGCCAATATTCAATCGTTAACAGATGCTCTTTGGTATGCAATAGTAACTTTAACAACAGTTGGGTATGGCGATTTTTATCCGGTTACTCCTTTTGGAAAAATAGTTGGACTATTTGTAATTTTAGGTAGCCTTGGTGTAATAGGTTACTTTATTGGTGAAATAAGCAGCAGAATAAATACATATATGGAAAAGAAGAAAAACGGTTTTTTCGGAACAGATTTCGAGGATCATTATATGATTATTGGATGGAATAGCTTTGGTAAAAAAGTGGCAGATCAAATCTTTCCTACCGGACACAACATTGCATTTATTACCAATTCAAAAAGTGATTTGGAATTGATAAAAGACCTCTACCAACATGATCAGTGTTTTGCTATGTTTGCCGATTACAATAACATGGATGCCTACAAAAAGGCTAATATTGAAAAATCAAAAGCTGTGTTTATCAATTTTAATGAAGATACCGAAACACTTGTTTTTGTTTTAAATCTACAAAGAGAATTTCCGAACTTAAATATCATTGTCAACTGCAGCAACCCCGATTTAAAGGAAACATTAATTAATACTGGAATTAAACATGTTGTTTCGAGAAGCGAAGTTGCCTCTCGTTTAGTTGCCAGTTATTTATTTGAACCACACGTAGCTGAATACACCGAAGACCTAATTTCAACCAGCATTGACATGGAAGATCAGGATATTCAACAGTTCAAAGTGAATGAACAAAACCCATATTTAGGGATGAAATATTTTGATGCTTTTGTTCAAATGAAAAAAGATATCAATGTAATTCTTATCGGTTTGGTTATCGATAATAAAGTAGTTAAGAATCCTTCCGACGATCAAATCATTGATAAGAATCAATACCTTATTATTATCTCAATTGGCCAAAGCAAACAACAACTTGAAAAAATATTTGGAGTAAAAGAAGGACTGTAAAAATTGTTTCTGCTATTAAAACAGGCCATTTTGCAAACAATTTAGACAAACAGATAACTTTCATACACCAACTTGCAATTTTGTTCAACAAAATTCCTTAAATAATATAACAATTGAGCCAAACAATATCCTATCCGATGGGATATAAATAAAATCAAACCGCCGTATTGCCTTGAATATATACTACTTACACCCACTCTCTAATAAATACATCTCTCTAAAGGGTAAATCTAATAATTAATTTTTTTTCTTTAAAACGTGTTACGATTTGAAAGTTCTGCAATTAACAGGTAGAGAATAAAACTACTAACTACAGAACTATGAAGATTCGCAACGAAGTACTAGACAAATTGGTCGAGAACGGTACCAAGGCATGGACAGACATTGAACTCAACATCTCTAACAAAATTAAAGTTTTACAAAAAATCAACAATCGCTTATCATACCTAGCAGAACCAGAAGAAGAAAACAAAGTAAAAATTGAGATTATCAGACAAAGTTGTAAGAAAATAAGAAACCAGTACCCTGGATATGCACAAGAGGTTGATCATATTATCAATCAATTTGAGCACCACTTACGCTTTGATAACATGGCTGTTTTACCATTTAAACAGCTTGATACTTTGACTTATAAAATATTTATCAAGCAAAACTTATTTGCTTATACAGGATAATCACCAAAACACCAAACTACCTGAAAAGGAGAGATTTCCAACACTCTCCTTTTCTTTTTTCTTCTATTATTCTTTGACCAGAACTTATCTATCTAATCTTTTGCACTTTCAATCCGTAAGATATCCTACATTTAATCTAACTTTGTGGTATTATTTATCAGCATGAGTAGAGATCGTAAACCACATATTGGGATTTTTGGAAGACGCAATAATGGTAAAAGTTCCATCATTAATAAACTTGCCGAACAAGAAGTGGCTATTGTATCAAACATTGCAGGAACCACTACCGATCCGGTTAAAAAATCATTTGAGATAACAGGCTTTGGTCCGGTGATTCTAATAGACACAGCAGGTATAGATGACATTGGAGAACTGGGAGCACAAAGAGTAAAAAAAACCACTCAGGCAATACAACTCATTGATCTTGCTATTTTAGTTGTAGCCAATAACCAATGGGATCAACCAGAAAAAGACCTAATAGAGGCATTTAAAAAACAGAACACCCCATTTATCATTATTCACAATAAAATTGATATTGAAGCTCCCTCTTCTGAATGGAACTTTATGGCAGATAAGCTGGGAGCAAGTGCTATACTCTCTTTTTCAAGCATAACATCTTCAATCGAACCACTGGTAAAAACCATAAAGAAAGCCATTCCTGAATCTGCTTACACAACACCCTCATTGATTGGCGATTTAATTTCGTATGGTGACATTGTGTTATTAATTACTCCAATTGATATCGAAGCTCCGGAAGGAAGACTTATTCTACCCCAGGTACAAGCTATTAGAGATATACTTGATAACGATGCTATTTGCATTGTATTAAAAGAAAGAGAAGTTGATTCATTTTTAAAAAGAACACAAATAAAACCTGCATTGGCTATTACCGACAGTCAATTATTTTTAAAGGCTGACGCATCTGTCCCTAAAGATATCCCATTAACCGGTTTTAGCATCTTACTGGCTCATTTTAAAGGTGATTTTGAAAGCTATTTACAAGGAACACCAAAAATTGATGATCTTAAAAACGGTGATAAAATTCTTCTGCTTGAATCCTGCTCTCATCATGTTGCATGCGACGATATTGGAAGAGTAAAAATTCCAAGATGGATTTCAGCATATACAGGTAAAGATCTAACATTTGATGTAGTAGCAGGTCTCGATAAAATAGAAAAGCCAATTGAAGAATATTCATTGGTAATTCAATGTGGTGGTTGTATGATAACCCGCAAACAATTACACAATAGGCTTAATCTGGCTAAAGAAGCCCATATTCCTATTACTAACTATGGCATGACTATTGCTTATGTCCAAGGAATTTACCAGCGTGCTGTTGCTCCCTTTATTCAGAGCGGTCACTCTGTTAAACCAGATTATTTATAGTACTGTTACTATTTTAAATTAAAATCGAAGAAACAATAATACCAAGTTGTTTTTTCTATATTTGTTCGATTACAACGCAATTGAGGAGTTATGATTTGTAATGCAGGAGAGAATACCGCAATAGTGTGTGGACAAAGTTCCATTAACTACAAACAACTTAATAAGAAAGTTGCCAATTTTAAGTACCAAATAAAAGATTTACCCGCAGAGCGTATTGCCATTTTTTCTGAGAATCAGCTTGGATGGATTTATGCTTTCTATGCAGGATGGCACCATGGTGCAACCATGATACCTATTGACTTTATGTCAACCACTGACGAGGTTGCATATATTATAAAGGACTGTTATCCTGAAATTATCTTTACCTCAAAAGATAAAAAGGCTGATCTGGAAAAAGCGATTGAAAATTCAGGAATCCATACCAAAGTATTTGTTATTGAAGAATGTGATAAGCAATCAGCACCGGACGACTATGTTTTAGACAAGATGCAAACGCAGGATAATAAAACAGCCGTTATTATCTATACTTCAGGTACAACTGGCAGTCCAAAGGGCGTTATGCTTTCATTCAAAAACCTACTGTCTAATATTGACGCAGTATCCAATGGGGTAAAAATATATTCTGATAAGGAAGTGGTGATGATGCTACTACCTCTACATCATATATTCCCTTTAATGGGAACAATGATGGTTCCGTTATTTGTTGGAGCAAAAATTGCAATGTCCCCATCAATGGCATCGGATGATATTTTACAAACACTTAAAGACAATAAGGTTAGTATTATTATTGGGGTACCACGTTTATATGCCGCAATTCGCAAAGGAATTCGTACCAAAATTGACAATAGTTTGATAGCCAAATCATTGTTTTCATTAGCTGAGAAACTCAATTCCGAAAAATTCTCCCGTACTGTATTTAAATCGGTTCATGCTAAATTTGGCGGAGCTGTGAAATTTATGGTTTCAGGTGGAGCTGCTTTAGATCCGGAAGTGGGAAATGATTACAAAACACTGGGCTTTGAGGTATTGGAAGGATATGGCATGACAGAAACTGCTCCAATGATTAGCTTTACTCGTCCGGGTAAAGTAAAAATTGGTAGCCCGGGCCAAGTTTTACCTTGTGCACATGTTGAAATAAAAGATGGAGAAATTACAGTACAAGGTGATAATGTAATGCAAGGTTATTTTAACCGTCCTGATGAAACCGCTGAGGTTTTAAAAGATGGATGGTTACATACCGGTGATTTAGGCCGCTTAGATGAGAATGGTTATTTATATATTACCGGAAGAAAGAAAGAGATTATAGTATTATCTAATGGTAAGAATATTAACCCTTCAGAAATAGAGGCCAAAATTGAAAACATGGCCGCCTGCGTTTCTGATATTGGAGTATTTGCCGATAAAGATCAGTTAAGAGCAATAATAGTTCCTAATAAGGCTGAATTAAACAATCAAGACGAAGAGGGCATTTATAATACTTTAAAATGGGAAGTAATTGACAAATACAATCAGTCTGTTGCTCCATACAAAAAGATTACTGCTTTTACGATCTATCATTCTGAATTACCTCGCACAAGATTAGGTAAGCTTCAGCGCTTTATGCTTCAG
This sequence comes from Carboxylicivirga linearis, assembly GCF_018271995.1. Lineage (GTDB taxonomy): Bacteria > Bacteroidota > Bacteroidia > Bacteroidales > Marinilabiliaceae > Carboxylicivirga > Carboxylicivirga linearis. Next base: position 485,384 of record NZ_JAGUCO010000001.1, on the reverse strand, counting down.
GAACTGGCAAATGAAAACAAGGTTGCTCAAAAAGAAGAGGTAACTGAAGAAATATCATTAAAAGAATACCAGGTGATAAGCGACTTCATCGCAAATGAAAAGAATTGCGATGTTCGTCCGGGGCATCATCTGGAAATGGATTTGGGAATGGACTCCCTTGATAAAGTAGGTTTGCAGGTATTTTTACAATCCACTTTTGGTGTTGAGATGGAAGTTAATGAATTGGTTGAATTTCCATCCGTACTAAAACTTAGTGAATTTGTTGCTTCAAAGCGTACCCGCCTTTCAATTGAAAAAATTAACTGGTCAAACATTCTTAAGGAAAAAGTAAATCTTCAACTTCCAAAAACCTGGCTTACAGGCACTCTTTTTGTTAAGTTTTCGAAGTATTTCTTCCGTTTGTATTTCCGTTTTAAGGGCAAAGGGATGAAAAATATACCTGAGGGGCCGTGTATTATTGCACCTAATCACCAGAGTTTTTTCGATGGTTTGTTTGTAGCCTCATTTTTAAAGAAGCAAACAATCAGAAACACCTACTTCTATGCCAAAGAGAAGCATGTTAACTCTAAATTTCTGAAATACATTGCCAATCGCCACCATGTGATCATCATGGATTTGAATAAAGACCTTAAAGAATCTATTCAAAAGATGGGTGAAGCGTTAAAAAAGAAGAAAAACCTGATCATTTTCCCTGAAGGAACAAGATCGTTTGATGGCACTTTAGGTGAATTTAAAAAGACGTTTGCCATTTTAAGCAAGGAGTTAAACGTACCCATTGTTCCGGTATCAATTAAAGGGGCTAAAGATGCTTTACCCAAAGGTTCAAAGTTTCCTAAACCCTGGAGAAAAGTAAGTGTTGAATTTCTTAAACCCGTATATCCGGAACAATCATCTTACGAGATGTTAACCAACCTTGTTCACCAAAAAATATCGGTTAATCAGAAAGGATAAATAAAAAGAGCTGGCCTAAGAGTCAGCTTTTTTATTTAACGGCAGTTTAAAATAGAAAGTGGACCCCTCATTCTCAACAGATTTCACCCAAATATCTCCTCCCAAAATATCTACCAGTTTTTTACAGATAGCTAATCCCAGACCAGTACCTTTTTGCTTCATCTGATCATCATACTCAGCCTGTAGAAATCTTTCAAATACCTTATCAATAAAATCTTGAGGTATTCCAATTCCCGTATCCTTTATATAAAAATTAATCCAATTATCTTCAATACCATACCCAACACTCACTGTTCCATTTAAAGTAAATTTAAGTGCATTATTTACAAGGTTGGTAAGGATCTGACGAACTTTCATTTCGTCTGTAATCAAAATTTGATTCTCAGATTCATTCGGGAACTCATATTTAATTTCATTGTGATTCTGACGGGCCAGTGGCTGAAAAAATATTCCAATATCCTTGATTAGATCATTCACTTTTACTTTTGCTTCCAAAATATTGATCTGTCCCGTTTCAATTCGCGAAATTTCAAGTACATCATTAATAATATCCAATAACTGATGTCCACTACTTATAATCACATCCAGATAATCCATCCGGGTTTTCTCGTCGCAATCTGCTGCTCTAATCAATTCAGCAAATCCTAATATCCCATTCATTGGTGTTCGAATCTCGTGACTCATATTAGCTAAGAAAGAACTCTTTAGCATATCACTCTCCTCTGCCTTTTCCTTAGCTTCTAAAAGCTCCTTATTCTTCCTTTTAAGCTCATTGGCAGCACGTTGCCTCTCTCTCAAATCACGCACAATCGATAAGTAATAATTAGCATGTGGCCTTTTGGAGTTCATTTCAACCAGAATAACCTGACCATCTTTACCAATAATATCTCTTTCAAATATTACAGATTGCCCCTCATTTAATATATCAAATCTAAGCGGCTTGGTTTTCAACGATTCAGGTGAAAATATTTTTTTAATATGAAATCCCAATATATCCTCTCGCTCATATCCCGTCATTTTAAGAAATGCATCGTTGACCTCAATCATCTGACCATTGAGATTACCAATTAATATGCCATCTCCCGCATTTTCAAAAACTTCCCTAAACTTACTCTCACTGTCTTTTAAAGCCTGCTCTGCAATTTTCCTATCTGTAATATCTCTAAGAGCAGCTACTCGTACAATCCGACCTTCATACTCACAATTCTTTCCTGTAATTTCAACATCAAAAATAGATCCATCTTTTCTCAGACCAACCACCTCATATGGATAAGTAACACCATTTTTAATGTTATCCATTACAATTTCTTTCGACTCATCGGTAAAAATCTCTAAGGCGTGCATGCCTACCAGTTCACCCGGTGCATAACCAAACATTTCACAACCGACATTATTCACAACAAGGCCCAAACCTTTATCATGAATAAAGATCCCTTCGTGTGCAGCATCAGATAAAGCTTTAAATCTCGATTCACTCTCTTTAAGTTGCTGAATAAGATTCTCTTCTTCTCTATTATCCAATAAGGTCTTTAATCTTTTGACTTCTTCCTGTAGTTCTTCGTATGTAGGCTCTTGCTCCATTCAGGATTGAAAAATTATCGTTATCTCTAATATATAAATTTATTAGCTAAATTTATTAATCTATAACCAAAAGATAACGTTACAAGCCTACTTTATGCCAATAAAAAATCGAGTTCATCATTTAATGATCCTACCTTTTCATTAGTTGGGATCCAACATCCTTTTTCAATCAGGTATTTTTTTAATAATAAAAAGTAGGTTAACGGAAACTCATCCTTTTGCCATTTTTGTTCGTAATTTAATAACCCCAAACGCTTAATGAACCGATCCAACTTATGAATGATTGCATAGTAAAAATCTGGCATATCCATTTCTCCTTCAACAATCAATGAACCTGTTGACTCATCAAAAACATCTTCATAATGAATAAGCTTAACAGCCACATTAGCGCCATCCTCTGTTGATATAACCCACCTTAAGCAATCTGCTTCATCGTACCAATCTACCCAGCTTACATTCTCTTCACCCCAAATATGAGAGGGCTCAAAAATAAGCTTCGCCATACCTTTAAGAAGCTCAAAAAGAGGATTTCCGCTATTGGTAACTTCATATTCAATTTCTTTGCTATTAAAAATGACTTTACCTGCAGCTTTACCTCCTGACTTCAATTCATATGAAAAATCAAAAGTCACTTTTAAGCCATTGTCATGTTCATAATTAGTACCGGGATGTGATGATTGATTGAGTAGGTTAGTTTTCACAATTCTTCAGATTTTGAGGCGTTTGGGTTGAATTCTGATGTTAAATATAAAAAAGATGTTTGAGAATCAATGCTTAATGCATTATTTTTCATCAAGAAAAGTTAACAATATCATTTAAACTATAGCCCTGACGCTTAAGAGACTCCGGTTTCATCAATTCCTGTAACGCTTCATCTTTTATAAGTTTTAGCTTCTTATTAGCTTCAAAAATTGAAAGGCCTTCTTTTTTCATCAATTTAGCTATACTGGTTGACTGATGATAACCAATATAGGGAATTAAAGCTGTACTAATAGCCGGATTATCGTAGATACCATCGTCCATTGATATAACTTCCAGCCCTTTCATAAGATTACTTAACAGAGTTGCATTGGCATCAATCAACAGTTGAATCGATTCCAGTAAAGCATCACCAATAACAGGTAAGTAGGCATTTAATTCCAAGCATCCCTGACCACAAAGATTGGATATCAACACATCGTTTGCATACACTTTATGCACCGAACTGATCACAAATTCAGGAATCACCGGATTAATTTTTCCGGGCATTATAGAACTTCCAACTTGCCTCTGTGGGATTTCTAAATGGCTGGTGGCGGAAAGATCTGAAGCCAACAAGCGTAAATCATTCACCATCTTCTCAAGGTTGACAGCATGTGCTTTTAAGGTAGCATGAACTTCTACATAACTGTCGAGATTTGAGGTTGTATCGCTCAAATTTTCACCTCGCGTAACAGGTAAGCCTGTAATTACCTGCAACTCATTCACCACATGCATTATAAAAAAACGAGGTATGCTTAACCCTGTTCCTGTAGCTCCTCCACCCAAATTAACCTCCTTAATTCGCTCAGCACACTTCGAAACCCGCCACCAATCTCTTGATAAAGCATTGTTATACGAACTGAACAACTTATCGTAGGTAGATGGTACAGCCTTTTGCATCTGTGTAAAGCCATGCCGCAGAACATCTCTACACTCTCTTTCCAGCTTTTCAACCTGGTTGCGATGTGCGTTAATATTCTCTTCCAACTGATCCAGCATAACCATTGTTGCCACTTTTAAAGCTGTTGGCACCGTATCGTTGGTTGATTGAAATACATTGGCATGCTCAAAAGGATCTACTTTCTGATAATCTCCAGGCTTACAACCCAGTTTCATCAAAGCCACATTAGAGATTATTTCGTTGATATTCATATTAACAGAAGTACCTGCGCCGCCTTGCACAGCCGGCACTATAAACTGTTTATAATAATCTCCTTGGGCTATTTCAAATGCAGCCTCTTCCAAAGCATTTATTATTGACGAATCAAAAAAAGTGATTGGTAGTTTTTGTTGTTGATACTTTTCTCCGGCCGCCTCTTTAAATCTGGCATACGTTCTGTAGCAGGCTAACTTTACTTTACCCATGGCTTTGAACCATTCCAATTGAAATGGTTTTTGATTAGGAAAGTTCTCTTGAGCCCTTAACGAATGAATCCCGTATAAGGCATCAGATGGTAAAGTTAATTCACCCAGAAAATCACTTTCCTTTCTCATGAGTAATAAAATTACATTGGACGGGCATATGCTTTCACATCCTCCTCGGTAATGCTACTTTGCCCAAGTATTATCAAACGCTCAATCACATTTCTAAATTCGCGAATATTACCTGTCCAGTTAATATCCTGAAGTTCTTTAACAGCCTCTTCGGTAAAAGATTTTAGAGGCATTCCTAACTCCGCACAAATAATATTATTGAAGTGCTCTGTTAACAACGGTATATCCTCTTTTCGATCATTTAATGCCGGAACATGTATAAGGATAACACTTAAACGGTGATATAAATCCTCTCGGAAATTATTGTTGGCAATTTCCTCTTTCAGGTTTTTATTGGTAGCCGCCAAAACACGAACATCTACTTTTATATCCTTATCGCTTCCAACTCTACTGATAATATTTTCTTGTAGAGCACGAAGCACTTTTGCCTGAGCAGGTAAACTCATATCCCCTATTTCATCCAGGAAGATTGTACCACCGTTAGCCTGCTCAAATTTACCTTTACGCTGCTTGTGTGCAGATGTAAACGCACCTTTCTCATGACCAAACAACTCACTTTCGATCAACTCAGATGGTATTGCCGCACAATTCACCTCAATAAAAGGCATGGAAGCACGGTTGCTTTTTTCGTGTAACCAACGAGCCACTAACTCCTTACCTGTTCCGTTTTCACCCGTAATTAAAACCCGAGCATCAGTAGGAGCCACTTTATCAATCATATCTTTCACCTTAGCAATCGGCTCAGACTCTCCAATCATTTCGAAAGTCTTGCTCACCTTACGCTTCAACACTTTGGTTTCGGTAACTAAATCTTTCTTTTCAATAGCATTTCTAATGGTAACCAACAGGCGATTTAAATCGAGAGGTTTTTCAATAAAATCGTATGCACCTTTTTTAATTGCTTCTACAGCAGTATCAATATTACCATGCCCTGAAATCATTATTACCGGTGCGTCATTTTCGTGATTGATGATTTTATCCAACACTTCCATACCATCCATATTAGGCATTTTTATGTCGCATAAAACCACATCGTATTTATTGGCACTGTACATTTCTACTCCCTCTTCGCCATGCTCTGCCAATTCAACGGTATGACTTTCGTATTCTAATATATCTTTTAAGGTATTTCTAATGCTACGTTGATCGTCGATCACTAATATCTTAGCCATGCTGTGTTATTATAACTTATTTCTTAAAATCTGATAAATGGTTCCTTCCTTAAGCGCAAATGCACATTGCCAGAAGGTTTTTATATTAAACTCGTGAACGATGAAGTTAATAAAAATACTTGCTAAAACAATCATCTCCACCCTGTGCAAGTCCATCCGTTCCATTTTTTCTCTTTCGGCATGTGTCGATTTCAAAAACTTCTGATGTAATTCTTCCACAAAATTCAAAGGGACATGGTAAGTGAGAATTTTCTTCATGTCTAAATGCGGATGATGGATAGCAGCAATCATACCTGCGATGGTATCAAAAGAACCCGAAGAACCAATTAAGGTTTCGCAAGGATATTTTTCAAATGCTTCATATAGTAGTGCGAGCTCTTTTTTTATATACTTCTCAACTTCCATTACTTCTTGTTCTGATATTGGATCGGATGGTTGAAAACGATCCAGTAAACGCGCCATCCCCAAATCAAAACTATGTTTCCACAAAACACCATTTTTATTGGCAATAATAAACTCATTGGATCCACCTCCAATATCTAATATCATCACTCTTTCATCGCCAATAGGAACAACCTGCTTAACTCCATCAAAAATAAGCTGAGCCTCTTTTTGACCATCGATTACATTAATATCCAACCCACATTCATCCTTTGCCTTTTGAACAAATTCTTGTCCGTTAGAAGCGCTTCGGATTGCAGCCGTAGCAATGCAAACCACCTTTTCAACATGATAAGGCTCCATGGTTTTCTGGTGCGTTTTTAAAGCAAGAATTCCACGATCCATTGCCTCGGGCAATATTTTTCGATCGTTGATTCCACCTTTCCCCAGCTTTGCAGGGTACTTACTTTCGTGTAATATCTGATAAGATTCCTGCCCATCTTGTTCAACAATTAGCAGGTTAATAGTATTCGTTCCTAAATCAAGAATTGCTATTCGCATAAAAAACAATTTGAGCAGGCTAAAATACTAAATTGAAAGAAAAAAGCCGGGATAACCCGGCTTTCTGTGTATATTATTTTCCTGAATATTTAAACCACTTCCAAAGTTCACCGTAGGATACCTTCTTACCATACATTAAAATTCCAGTACGATAGATTCTTCCGGCAAACCAGGTGGTAAAAATAAAAGTACCTGTTAATATTGCCATTGATAATAACATTTCCCAGATTGGCGGTTCAAAAGGCATTCGTGCCATCATTACAATGGGAGAAGTAAAAGGAATCATTGAAAACCAAAATGCCAGATCACCTGCCGGATTTCGGAAAGCCGCCATGGCAACATAAATTGATAAGATGAGCGGCATCATAACGGGCATTACAAATTGCTGACTATCGGCTTCGCTATCCAAAGCTGCCCCAAGAGCTGCAAACAAACTGGCATACAACAAATATCCACCCACAAAATAGAATACGAAGGCAAATAATATTCCAACCAGATTAATGGCTTTTATTTTACTTGTTACATCTGTAAAGCTTTTTTGAAACTCTGTTAATTCAGCTTGCGCTTCTTCACTATTTAAAGCCTCTACATTTTCAATTTGACTATCCATTCGGGTAGGAACTTTACCTCCATCAAAAACGAAAGCCGAAATACCAAAATACAGCATTACCGTGAGTACCACCCAGATAGCAAACTGAGTAAGCGCAACCATGGCAATACCAATTATTTTACCCATCATTAACTGAAATGGCTTCACTGAAGAAACAATCACCTCAACAATTCTATTCGTCTTCTCTTCAATAACACCACGCATTACCTGGGTACCATACAGCAGAACAAAGAAATATACCAACATAGCAAAAACCAACGCTGCCATAATGGTTATAAACTGAGAACTTTCCTTCTCGCTTCCGTCTTCACCCAACTTTATAGTTTTAACATTGACTCTTACATTGTTTACTTCTTGAATTATAGCATCTAAACCACTGATATTATAACTCGATAGTTTCTTTTCTTCAAGTATTTGTTCCAATTTTCTTGAAATATGATCCTTTACATCAATGGTTATTTGTGCATCAGAATAAATAGTAACTGCATCAGGATGCTCCAATAAATCTTTCTCAATAAATAAATAGGCGTAATAACCTTCTTCTTTATAATCGGATGCTACTTCTTTCTGATTACTATTTTGCAGCCAGTCAAATTTGAGAAACTCAGTATCCGTAATACTTTGAGCATATTCACCGGTTTGATCGACTATAGCAATACGCTTTTCGGTGGTATCTTCCATGGACGAAAACCAAGCTGGCAAAACCATCATGGCCCCAAACAATATAGGGCCAATAATACTCATCACCACAAAACTTTTTTTACGCACCCTTGTAAGGTACTCGCGCTGTATAATAAGTGAAATTTTACTCATGACTAATTGTTAACGGGTTTAGTTTGGTTACTTTGTTCTACAACCTTAATAAAGATATCATTCATTGATGGAAGTAATTCCTGCATACCGTGAATCTGAACATGATCAACCAATCGACTAATCATATTATTAACCGTTCCATCTTCAGGCATTTGAATCATAGCTGTACTCATTCGATGATTTTGCAACACACTCTGAATAAGATAATCTTTTCCAAGATATTGATCCAAGATATCGGAGTCTCCAGAGAAATCTAATTTAATAAGGTTGTCTTTGTATTCTTGTTTAATATCATCAACCTGACCATCTAAAATGGTTTTTGATTTATTAATTAAGGTAATATGATCGCAAATCTCCTCGACTGAGCCCATATTATGCGTACTAAATAAGATTGTTGCTCCCTTTTCTTTCTGAGCAATAATTTCTTGTTTTAGAATATTTGCATTGATGGGATCAAAACCACTGAAAGGCTCATCAAAAATAAGAAGTTTAGGTTCATGTAAAACGGTTACAACAAATTGGATTTTTTGCTGCATCCCTTTCGACAACTCTTCCACTTTTTTATCCCACCATGCCTGAATCTCGAATTTCTCGAACCAATACTTTAGTTTTTTAATGGCATCGTTTCGTGATAGACCTTTTAATCGAGCAAGGTAAATAGCCTGCTCTCCCACTTTCATTTTTTTGTATAATCCTCTTTCTTCGGGCAGGTATCCGATACGATGTACATCTTCTGGTTTTAATTTATGACCATTGATAAGTATTTCTCCTGCATCAGGACCTGTAATTTGATTGATAATGCGAATTAAGGTTGTTTTTCCTGCTCCATTAGGACCTAACAATCCGTATATAGATCCTTCAGGCACTTGCAAATCCACATGATCAAGAGCAAGATGTGCAGCATATTGCTTTACCACCTTATTAGCTTCTAAAAACATCATAGGTTACTGTTAAGTTATTAGTTTAAACCAACCGTGAAGATACATTTTTTCAGAAGCTTAAAAAAGAAATACTTTTGGGTTATACTTATTCGAAGGTTAGCAGTGTAATCTTTTTAAAATCACCATACAACTTTATGAGTATTAATCTAACTGCAGATTTAGACTTACAAGCACCACCGAATTAAATTTTAATATTTTACTTGTATCTTAAACTATTTATAACTTACTTCGACCTGTACTTAAGGCAAATACCAAGTAAATAAATAACTATGCAAGTCCCTACAGCATAGTAAAGTTAGAATTCCTACCGAATAAGTAATTCATACATTATCAAAGCAATTTGCTTATTGATGAGGTATGCCAATTTTCAATTTGTTCAAAACAAAAACTTAAAACAATGAAAATCAAACTATTTTCGTATAGCTCAATAAGCTTGCTATTTTTATTTATTGCCTTATTTGTTAACCATTGCATTACTGATTGTGGAATTTACGAACAGCAAACAAGCATAGTTTTGGTAGTTGAGGTGATTATTTTCCTGATATTAACTTTAATGTTTCCATTAATGTTAATTATAAAATGTTCTATAGAATCTATTGTAGCAAGTTACAAGAAAAGGTGCGTAGCAAACGAATTTTCCATTAAAGATCTAATGGGTGTTATACTGGCAACCTACGGCGTGTATGCCATAACTCGCATCATCTTACTTTTACTTTAAGTATTTATCAAAACCATCCCGATCCAAGTTGTTCTCTAAATGGCCATGGAATGGAAGCCATAATTAGAAGAAAACCAATTAGGTTAGCCCAAAATAATCGCTTGTGACTTTTATAATTTGTATATGACTTTGATTTTATTTGCCCGATGGTAATAACAGCTATTGCAACCATCATTAATAAAGGATGTTCCAGTGTGAAAAAGCGAATAATTGCACCTCCAAACAAGCTAGGATCAAATACTACTTTAGGGCTTATAAAAAACAAAACGGCTCCAATCAAAAACTGAATATGTACCAATGACATTGAAGCAATGGCCACCTTCTTATGAATATTAGAGAATTTAGTTCTTCCTATCCAACCTATTAAACTTTGAATGATAACTGCCAATAGTAAAATGATTACTATATATCTTAAACCACTGTGGGCGTGTAATAGTCCTGTATACATATAGTTTGTTTTTTGATTACAACATACAGAATATTGAAAAGTTTATTTCTTGTTTGTTTTCTTCAGTAAATTTATCTTACTTTGACTCTCAAAGTTCATTGTAATGAAAGAAACTAATCCAACTATTCAAGACATAAAGGCAATACGCCAAATGATGGAAGATTCGTCAAAATTCCTATCTCTTAGCGGACTTTCTGGTGTTGCCGCCGGGTTGACAGCCATTATTGGAGCGGCTATTGCTTACTACTTTGTCCTTGACAAAGGCACCATTATTTACGACGAAAGAATGGTTGACTTATATAGCAACAATACATTATCAATACGTCTTGGATTATTCACAACCGCTGTTGTTGTTTTTATTGTTGCCGTTACTCTGGCATGGTGGTTGAGTTACCGAAAAGCTAAAAAAGCAAAGGTTTCATTTTGGACACATACTGCCAAAAAGGTGATGTGGAGCATGGTAAGTACTTTAACCGTTGGTGGCCTTTTTAGCTTAATTCTTATTTATCATGAGAATATTAGATTAGTAGCTTCCGTTATGCTTATTTTCTATGGTTTAGCCTTAATCATGGCTTCGCGCTACACACAGCGCGACATTCAATATTTGGGCTACACTGAAATACTATTAGGATTAGCTGCGGGATTATTTCTTAATTTTGGCTTAATATTCTGGACATTGGGTTTTGGAGTATTTCATATTATTTATGGAATAGTAATGTACCTTAAGTACGATCGATGAAAGAGATTATAGCAGGACTAAATAAAAATTTTGAAAATCGTGTCAGACTGGGAATAATGTCAGCTCTGATGGTGAATGACGTACTTGATTTTAACGCATTAAAAGAGTTATTGGGTGTCACTGACGGAAATTTAGCCAGTCACTTAAAAGCATTAGAGAAACATGAACTTATTTTGGTATCAAAGCGATTTATTGGACGAAAACCTAATACCACTTACGAAGCAACCGAATACGGAAGGTTAGCTTTTAAAAAACACCTGACTGCACTTGAGCAATTACTAGGTAATACATAATTTTTTTTAATCATTTACTTTGTTTTTCAAAGTACTTTAATACGATCTTATGGAAGTAAAACTAAAAACCACCGGAACAGAACAATGGTATCAGACCATAACGTTCAAGCTAGTAACAGTTGGCTTACTTATTTTAATTTTGCTTATACCATTAAGCATGGTTAAATCTGTAATAAGAGAAAGGGAGCAAACAGACCAACAGGTTGAGACCGAAATAATGGAACAATGGGGTGGCCCCCAAATCATATCAGGCCCAATACTTCATTTACCAGTTTACTACTATACTCAGGATAAAAATGGACATATAAAAAAAACTAAAAAATGGCTGCATATCATGCCTGATGACTTAAATACCGAAGGGTATATTGAACCTCACAAACGGCATCGTGGTATTTATGAGACAGTTATTTTTAATAGCCAACTTTCTATAAATGGCAACTTCGATTCGTTAAATAAACTTACTATCGATGCCGATGAGGTTGACTGGAATAAAGGGTTTATTTCTCTAGCAATAACCGACAACAGAGGAATTAAAGGCAAGGTTGATTTTAAAATAAACAATCAGCTGTTCGAGCCTGAGGCAGGATTAATATCTACTGATCTGGCCACTTCCGGCATGTCGGTAAAGTACCCGATTGATCCTCAGCTCATTTCAGAAAAGATCAACTTCAACATAACCATAGATATTAGTGGAGCAAAAGCTATTTCGTTTAATCCGATCGGCAAGAAAACAAACATCAATCTAGTTTCAAGTTGGAAAGATCCAAGCTTCAATGGTTCATTCCTACCAACTAAAAGCCAAATCTCCGACAAAGGCTTCGAAGCCAATTGGACAATTACTCATTTAAATCGAAATTTCCCACAGTACTGGATCGGCACCAAACATTCAATCAATGAAAATCAGCTTGGAGTAGAATTATATGTTCCTGTAAATCATTATCAAAAATCATTAAGATCAGCAAAGTATGGAATTCTTATTATCTGTCTTACATTATTGGTTTTCCTTTTTATTGAATTGGTTAAAAAGAAAACAATCCAACTCTTACAATATATGTTGGTGGGCCTGGCTTTGGTTTTGTTTTTTTCTATCCTCACCGCGTTAAGTGAATTCCTGGGATTCGCATGGGCATATTTAGCAGCTTCTGCCTCTATCATACTAATGGTAACACTTTATTCATACGGAGTACTAAAAGATAAGGCACAAGCATTATGGGTAGCGGCACTATTAATAGTGCTTTATACTTTCTTATTTGTATTACTTCAGTTAAACGACTTTGCCTTTTTAGCAGGAAATATTGGATTATTTGTTGCACTTGCCTTTATCATGAAAGCCTCTACAAAAATAAAAAGCACCAATTCTTCCCAATTGAATTAGTGCCTGATTCCCGATAATTAAATTTGAATGGGCCCTTCGGGGCCTATTCTCTGCTAATTAACCAATATGATTTCACTCTTTTAGCAAAAGCACCTGAACACTCAGCAAAGATTTTACCCAACAAAGGCCACAACTCATCCGTTATATGCCTTCTTTCGTTAGTGATACTTTTAATTAAACTCTGTTTCTCTTCCTCACTTAATATTTGTTCAGGGGCTTCTTCTATAATTACAATAGTTTCAGCCAAATTGTGATCATTACCTAATAACTCAGAAGCTGCACTTAATGAGGAAGAATAAGTAATAAAGTAGTCAGGCCAAACAGCCTCCATCAATAACATTTGATTATAAAGGTATTTAACTTTTTTGCGCAACTGGTGCAAAGCTTCGTCATCTAAATTTAGCTGGGCAGCCTTCATTTTATCCAGGCATCTTTTATACGCATGTATAACACCATTATGAATAGTATGCGGACCAAGATTCGAAAGAGGATATTCCTTTATAACCTTTAATTGTTCTTTACACTGATTTATAATTGAATCCATTACAGAATTTTCAACGAGCTGCTTCATTTCTCGTTCTTTTTGTTCATTTAAATAGCCCACAAAGCGAATAAAGCTTTCCTCTGTAATTACCAATTCTTCAGCCTCAAAGCAAGTTGCTAAATACGAAATAATAACGTGCATGTCGCGAAGGCGTGACAACTTAGCAGCTGATTCTTTATATTTAGTATTTTCACTTAAGAACAACTCCTCTCCAATGTCGTACCTTATTAAGCGCAATAAAGCACGTAGCCTTTTGAACGATTTTCTAATTTCATGAACGGAAACATCCATACCCACCGGAATGCGAGCCTGTTGTTTAATATACATTAGCTGTTCACTTGCCACCCTTACAACACCTTCGCCCAACTCTTCTTCGTTATCTATTATAAATCTATATGTAGCCATACCTTCAGTTTTATACTTCAAACTACTAATTAATTTATTGAAATTCAACTACAATTTCGGTTCTACGCTAATTTTCCTAACTTTCAGGCATATTGTTCCTCTTTTATTTATAATAGTCCTAAGTACTTTATCATGAATAAACTGATAATATGCACTTTATTAATTATCTTTTCGCTACCTGCATCATTTGCTCAAACCATAAATAATAGCGGGAATAATATTCTTTTTGACGAAGTGAATCCTTTAGAGATATCGTTACAGACCAACTTTACGCAACTCTTAAGGAGCAAAAACGATAAAGAAGTCTATTTTAGTGGCGAATGCATCATACATTGGTCTGAAACTTTTAAAACTCAACAAATGTTGAGAATTAAAGCTCGCGGCTATCACCGAAGGTTAAGTTGTTATTTCCCTCCTTTGATGCTGAATTTTAAACCCGATTCATTACTAACAGCCGACGGATCATATGGTAAAATTAAACTGGTTACGCATTGCCAGAAGTCCAAGATATACAAAGACTACATTTTAAAAGAATATTTAATTTATAAGCTATATGAGATAATAAGTCCTTATAGCTTAAAAACCCGCTTGGTAGAAGTTGACTACATAGATAGTGGCAAAAGAGGCAAACATGCTAAAAGCATAGGTTTTTTGATTGAGCCCATAAAAGCCATGTGCCGAAGAATGAATTGCATTGAACTAGAAAGCAATTCATTTAATCTTAATGAGGTAAACGAATTAGAGGCTGATAGAGTAGCACTATTTATGTATATGGTTGGCAATACGGATTGGAGGATTAAAAGCGGTCATAACATTAAATTTATCAAACCTAATAATTTCAAAATACTGGAAGTTAACCCGGTACCATACGACTTTGATCATGCAGGTTTTATCAACACATCCTATGCAAGCCCATCAGAATGGTCAGTTGCTGAAACCGTAACAGAAAGAGACTTTTTAGGTAAATGTAGAATTAACAATCAAAATTATTACCAGATAATTACAGACTTTCTAGACAAAGAGGAGCTCATTTATCAAACCATATTAGAATTCGAATGGCTTGAACAAAAAAAGAAGAAGTCGCTTATAAAATATATCGATTCTTTTTATGCCGAATTAAGAAAAACGGATCGATTCGTAAAAACCTTAAACAACACATGCATGGAGGAATATTAAGCGATGGAAAACAAAACAATTAGTATTTTAGGATGTGGGTGGCTAGGATACCCCTTAGCCTTAAATCTGCAAAGCAGTGGATGGAAAGTTAAAGGTTCTTCAACATCAGAAAGTAAACAAAAAACCCTTTCGCAACACCAAATTGAACCGTATCAAATTAATTTAAACAATAGTATTGAAGATATCCCCAATTCTTTTTTCGATTCGGAATATTTGGTAATTAATATACCACCAAGCAAACTAGATGATGCGCTTAATCAATACAAAAAACTTGGTTCAATCATAAAAAGTAGCCCTATCCAGAAAGTACTTTTTATAAGTTCAACTTCTGCTTATGATTCAGACAATCGTAATGCAATTGAGGATGATACTGAGACCTTGCCGGATAATTATAATCAAACAATAAGTTTTGAGCGGATTTTTCAAGGTTTAAATAAGTCAGTTACCATTCTTCGTTTAGCTGGCTTAGTAGGACCAAGAAGACATCCGGGAAGGTTCTTCGCCACGGGTAAAAGCTTGTCAAATCCTAATATGCCTGTTAACCTTATTCACTTAAACGATTGCATTGGTATTATAAAACAAATACTTGAAAGAGATAGCTGGAATGAAATATACAATGGCTGTGCAGATACACATCCAAGCAAAAGAGAGTTTTACACAAAAGCCACTCTTAAACTTGGCTCTACCATTAATATTAACGAATCAGATGCGATTGTTGATGGAAAGAAAGTCAGCAATAAGAAGATTAAATCTTTCTTAAATTATCAATTTGAATACCCCGACTTATTGTCGATGTTGGATTACGACTGTTTTTAACTGAGTTCTAAAAAAAATACCGCCAAGAATATAACTCTTACCTTATAAAGAAGAAAAGGGCTGTATCTCGTTAGATACAGCCTCTTTCCCTTTCAATTATAGTAAAACAACGCAACGTCTAGTAATTGTATGAGCTTTGACCGTGCTCATGAATATCAAGTCCTTCACGCTCTTCTTGTTCAGAAACTCTAAGTCCCATAGTATATTTAAGACCGTTAAATAATATTAGTCCTAAACCAAAGGCCCAAGCTCCGATAGAAACAACTCCTAATGCTTGTACTCCAAGTAGTGAGAAACCACCACCATAAAATACTCCACCATCTTTTGCAAAGAAACCTACCATTAAGGTACCAACAGCACCAACAACACCGTGCACTGAAACAGCACCTACTGGATCATCAATTTTAAGTTTTTGGTCAATAAATTCAATTGAGAATACTACAACAAAACCAGCAATAGCTCCAATTGCAATAGCTCCTTCTGGCGAAACAGCATCACAACCTGCAGTAATACCAACTAATCCAGCCAAAGCACCGTTCAATGTCATTGACAAATCAGGCTTACCATAACGGAACCATGTAACAAACATTGTTACAGCAGCACCTGCAGCAGCGGCAAGGTTAGTAGTAATTACGATTAAGGCAACAGCATAAGCGTTATCTCCACTAATAGCTAACTGCGATCCAGGGTTAAATCCGAACCATCCTAACCAAAGAATGAATACACCTAATGCACCCAATACCATATTATGACCAGGGATTGCATTTGCTTTACCGTTGTATTTTCCAATACGAGGTCCGATAGTCCAAGCACCAGCTAAAGCAGCCCATCCACCAACAGAGTGTACCACTGTAGATCCAGCAAAGTCATGGAAGCCAAGCTCACTTAACCATCCACCACCCCAAACCCAGTGACCTGAGATAGGATAAATAATAGTTGTAATAATTAATGAGAATACTAAATAAGTACTAAATTTAGTTCTTTCAGCCATAGCTCCTGAAACGATTGTAGCTGCAGTAGCTGCAAATACTGTCTGAAAGAATAAATTGTGTAAATCATCAGGCTTATCATAGAAAAGATCAAAAGCTCCAAAAAATGCTCCTTCTCCACCATACATGATGCTATATCCAATAATGTAGAAAACCAATGAACCTATTGAAAAGTCCATAAAGTTCTTCATAATAATGTTACCAACGTTCTTAGCTCTGGTAAAACCTGCTTCTACCATTGCAAATCCAGCCTGCATAAAAAAGACCAAAATACCGGCTAGCAGGATCCATAATATATCTAATGCTCCGTTTGCGTCCATAATTTCTTAGTTTTAATGTGTTCTGTTTTGTGGTTTATTACTTTTCATAAAGGGTTTCAGGACCCGACTCTCCAGTTCTGATTCTATAGGTATCAGCAACATCAAATACGAAAACTCTACCGTCACCTATCTCACCAGTTTTAGCAGCTGAAATAATAGTTTGAACTGTTTTATCTGCATTCTCGTCCCTAACAATGATTGATAAAAGACGACGTTCGATAATACTAGTATCGTAAAGAGTACCTCTATATAAGTGTCCTTCGCGAGCCACTCCGGTTCCTCTTACATCCCAGTATGAGAAAAAAGTAATATCCTGTTCCTCTAAAGCAGCTTTAACTGCTTCAAAACGTGACAAACGGATAACTGCTTCAATTTTTTTCATGGCGTTATTTTTTATGGTTCATGTTTGTCTTAAAAAGGTAATAGAGCATCCTGGTGGCGTGTGATAAAGGTGTAGTTGATTGTGAACGTTAAATTTTGTTCGGATGCTCTATTACTTTCATAGATTTGGAATATATTTTTTTTTTACAGGCAACCAATCAATTATATACTAGTTGCCTTAATCTTTTTATGTATTAGAATGAATAAATAGCTGCTAGTAAGAATTGAGTAGCCGACTTGGTTGGTTCATTATCGCTATCATAAAACCATTCTTCACTTGCACTATCAAATCTTAATTCTGTTGAGAATGTAAGTGGACCAGCATAGTAGTTTAATGTAAAAGTGTTTGATAAAACATTAGAACCATCATAAGTCATATCACCTATTTCAGTATCCTTCAACATAAAGTACTCACCTCTGTAACCTAAAGCAACCTTATCTGAGAATGAATATTGTGGATATAAGGCGATACCTGAAAATCCACCTTTTTCATCACTACCATCATTAAGTTCATAAGTAGCAGTTGCTGCGTTAACTCCTAAATAAAATGCATCTGATAACTGGAAACCTGCTGTTAAATCAATTTCAGTAGATTTTCCAGGTGCACCCATATAAATGGCGTCATCATTATAACCATGGATAGCGTTTAAATAAATATCCATACCATCTGCTGGCGAATAATATACTTGAGCACCTATATCAGACACTCCATTAAAATCGGTATAAATGTTCCAGTCGTTAAATAATCCTACCATTAAACCAAAATTATCGGCTAGTGCAAAATCAGCTTTAATACCTGCATTTTGGAAAGGACCACTCGTAAACAAATAAGAGGTAGAATAGTTAAAATTAGCTGCTGGCGAAATTACTTCATATCCAACAAATGTTCCCATATAACCAGCTGTTAGTGAAACTACATCACTTAATGCATAGCTTACATACAAGTTTTGAATATTAAAGCTACCGTACTCACCTTGAACTAACGATTGTGCTTGTCCTCTCGGACCGAAAGAGATCTCACCAACAAAAGAAGCCTTACCTACGGTTTGTGATAGACCTAAATCAATCATACCAATTGATACCGAGTTTTGATCTGATGCAAAACTTGTTGGTATTTGTGATTCACCTGAGAAATCGTACTTAAAATAAGTATCTACCGAACCAGAAATCTCTAATCCTGGCTTTTCTTCTTCTTGAGCTGTTGCAAAAAAACCTAGTGCAAGCCCCAAAACAATAGTGCTAAAAATTTTTTTCATCGGAATGTGGTTAATTAAATAGTTAATATTTGCCTTATTAATTATTTGTTGATTGGGGGAGTTAAACGTTAAAATGTACTTTTTTAAAATTTTACCCTCACTTCTGAGGGGTGTGCACTGCAAATATATCTGAAAAAAAAATTCATATCCTAATTTTTCAGGGGTAAATTTTATTTTTTTTGCTTTTTTATTTTTTCCACCCCTAAAAAACAGGGGTTGACAACACATATTTAATGTCATATATTATTTAACCCCCTTTTAAAATAGGGATCGTTTCAAAAAAAAGTATTTTTTTGGCTAAAGAGCCAATAATTCAACGAGGTAAGAAAACATGCGAAAAGTCATAATTTTCAGCCGATCGCTTACAAATAGTTGGAGATTGATGTTGAAATTCGTACTTTTGCTTACGATTATTCACAAGGAAATGCTTGTCACTTTCTAAATGAAAGATGTTTTATAAGTATTACGACAGAGAGATTGAATTACCTTTCAGGGGATTAGTAGTTGAGTAACTCTCCATAATGATGATAGTATGATGCAGAAAAGATTTCCAAAACCTCAGGGTTTGTACAACCCGGCCAATGAACGTGACAATTGCGGAATTGGATTTGTTGCTAATATTAAAGGACAACAAACCAATGATATCGTTAAACGTGGTTTAGAGGTATTAACTAATATGACCCACCGTGGTGCAGAGAGCTCTGACAATAAATCAGGTGATGGTGCGGGTATATTAATGCAGGTTCCACACGACTTTTGTAAAACCTGTGGTTACAACCTTCCGGAAAGAGGTAAATACGGAACGGGGTTGATATTTTTACCAACCGACGAAAAAGAAGCTCACCATTGCCACCAAATACTTGACAAATTTATTCTTGCTGAAGGTCTCGAACTTATTGGTTACCGTGATGTACCGGTTGATAGCAGTGTAATTGGGGAAATTGCCCAAAGTACAGAACCTGTTATCCGTCAGATATTTGTTAAAGGAAACTACGAACAGGATTTATTGGAAAGAAAGCTTTATCTAACGCGTAAGCAGGCAGAAAACGCAATTTATCAGTCCGACTTAAAAGAAAAGGAAGCTTTCTATATACCAAGTTTATCATCAAAGATATTTATATATAAAGGGATGCTTACCCCCGAGCAGTTGGGACAGTATTATCTTGATTTAAAAGATCCAAATGTTAAGAGTGCTATTTCGTTAGTTCACTCACGCTTTAGTACTAATACATTCCCAACATGGGATTTAGCACAACCTTTCCGTATTATGGCCCATAATGGTGAGATAAACACCATTAAAGGTAACCGTTTATGGATGCAAGCTAGAGAAAGTTTATTAGAATCAGATTTATTTGGTGATGACCTGAAAAAAATATTCCCGGTAATAGAACCAAACAAGAGTGACTCTGCCTCTTTAGATAACGTTTTGGAGTTCCTTTTCTTAACAGGTCGTACTCTTCCTCATGCTCTTAGTATGATGATTCCGGAATCGTGGAACAGTAAAAACCCAATTCCTAAAAGTTTAAAGGCTTATTACGAGTATCACTCAACCATAATGGAACCATGGGATGGTCCTGCTTCTATTGTATTTTCTGATGGTAGATATATTGGAGGTACACTTGACCGTAATGGATTGCGCCCTTCACGATATGTCATCACTAAAGACGATATGATTGTGATGGGTTCTGAAGTAGGGGTACAAACTTTCCCTGCTGAAGACATTAAAGAAAAAGGTCGTTTAAGACCTGGTAAACTTTTATTAGTTGATACTCAATTAGGAATTATTATTCCTGATGAAGAAATAAAATTACAACTTTCAAAGCGTCACCCTTACGAGAACTGGTTGAAAGAAAACCGAATCAGATTGCGTGAGATTGAATCCAGCAATCCGGTAAAATCACAGCTAGGTGACAAATTTGACACTTATATTAAAGCATTTGGTTATAATAAGGAAGACTTTGAACATCTGATTGCACCAATGGCAACAACAGGAGGTGAACCTATTGGATCAATGGGTAATGACACTCCAATTGCAGCATTATCAGATAAGCCACAACGTCTTTTCTCTTATTTCCGACAGTTATTTGCTCAGGTTACCAACCCACCAATCGATCCAATTCGTGAAGGTTTGGTAATGGCCTTAACAAATTATATAGGCTCTGTTTCAAAAAATTTATTGAGCGAAGAACCATCACAATGCCGTTCAATTAAATTTGAGAGTCCGATCATGACTAATAATGATCTGGCTAAGATTAAGGATTTCCGTCGCGAAGAATTTACTCATGTTACCATTCCAATGGTATATAAGGTAAAAGATGGAAAAAAAGGTCTTGAAAAAGCAATTGATTCTATTTGTGCCGCTGCTGAAAAAGCAGTTGACGATGGCAACAACTATATTATTTTAAGTGATAAGGATATTGATGCCGACCATGCAGCTGTTCCTTCTTTACTTGCAGTTGCCACCACTCACCACCACTTAATTAAAACCAAAAAGCGTATGCAGGTTGGTTTAATAGTGGAAACAGGTGAAGCTAGAGAAGTAATGCATTTTGCATTGTTATTAGGATATGGAGCATCCGTAATTAACCCTTATGTATGTTTTGGTGTTCTGGATAACCTGACTTCTACTGGCAAAATCGATATTGATTTCCCGGAAGCGCGTAGAAATTATATCAAAGCCGTTGACAAAGGTTTGCTCAAGATATTCTCAAAAATGGGTATCAGTACGCTTAGAAGTTATCATGGAGCTCAGATATTTGAAGCATTGGGAATTTCTGAGGAAGTTATCAACAAATGTTTTGTTGGAACACCTTCGAAAATTGGAGGTATTGGATTTGAAGAAATTGCCAAAGAAAGCGCTCTAGATCATGCAAAAGCCTTTGCTCCAACTTTCAACAAAAATCCTTTTGACACAAAAGGAAGTTATGCGTATCGTAAGTACGGTGAAAAGCATGGATGGAACCCCGAAACAATTGGGTTATTACAGTGGGCTACATCGCAAAATGATTATTCGAAATACAAAGAATATAGTCAACGCGTAGCAGAGGACAATCAAACACCTTTGTTTTTGCGAGGATTGATGAGACTTAAAAAAGGGAAATCAATCGACATTAGCGAGGTTGAACCGGTAGAAGCTATCATGAAGCGCTTTGTAACCGGAGCAATGTCTTATGGTTCGATTTCACGCGAAGCTCATGAAGCAATGGCTAGAGCTATGAATACTGTAGGAGGACGAAGCAACACCGGAGAAGGTGGTGAGGACGCCCAACGTTTCAAAAGCGATGCACGTAGTTCCATCAAACAAATTGCCAGTGGACGATTTGGTGTAACCAACAACTACCTGGTTAATGCTGATGAACTTCAGATAAAAATTGCTCAGGGAGCTAAACCTGGTGAAGGTGGCCAGCTACCAGGATTTAAAGTGGATAAAATTATTGCACGCCTGCGTAATTCAACACCTGGTATTACCTTAATTTCACCTCCTCCTCATCACGATATTTATTCAATTGAGGATTTGGCACAGCTAATTTACGATCTTAAAAACACCAATCCTGCTGCCCGTATCAGTGTTAAGCTGGTATCGGAAGATGGAGTTGGAACCGTTGCTGCAGGTGTTGCTAAAGCACATGCCGACTTAATTGTAATTAGCGGTACAGAAGGTGGAACAGGGGCAAGCCCAACAAGTTCGATTAAACATGCTGGTTTACCAGTTGAGATTGGATTGTCCGAAGCTCAGCAAACTTTAGTAATGAATAACCTTAGAGGTAGGGTTAAAATTCAAACCGACGGTCAGCTAAAAACTGGTTTAGACGTAGTGAAGATGGCTATGCTGGGAGCTGAAGAATACGGTTTTGCTACTTCTGCTCTGGTAACCTTAGGCTGTATAATGATGCGTAAGTGTCACTTAAATACATGTCCTGCGGGTATTGCTACACAAGATGAAGCATTAAGAAAACGCTTTATTGGTAAATACAAGTACGTTGTTAACTTCTTTAACTTTATTGCACAGGAAGTTCGTGAAATATTAGCTGAATTAGGCTATAAATCATTAGATGATATCATTGGACGAACTGATTTACTAGAGCAAGACAAAGAAGTAAGTAACTGGAAATCTAAAGGTGTTGATTTAAGTAAAGTATTGTATTTCCCTGAAGAAGGAAAAACATATCCACTTAGAAATACTACCACTCAGGATCATAAGATTGATGAAGTACTTGACCGTAGTTTAATTAAATTAGCTCAACCGGCTTTATTGAATCAACAAAAAGTATGGATTGCTAATGATATTAACAACATCGATCGTACTGTAGGTGCAATGCTTTCTGGTGAGGTTTCTAAAAAATATGGTGAAGAAGGATTACCCAAAAATACTATTAACTGTACCTTCAAAGGATCTGCCGGACAAAGTTTTGGTGCATTCTTAACCAAAGGAGTAAGTTTTAAACTTGAAGGTGATGCCAATGATTACATGGGTAAAGGTTTGTCGGGAGGTAAAATCATTGTAGTTCCTCCGCACGGTACAAGCTTTAAACCTGAAGAGAATATCATTATTGGTAACACTGTACTATATGGTGCTACCCAAGGATTTGTTTATGTAAGAGGTGTAGCCGGCGAACGCTTTGCTGTTCGTAACTCAGGTGCTTATGCTGTTGTTGAAGGAGTAGGAGATCACTGTTGCGAATACATGACTGGCGGACGAGTTGCTGTTTTGGGTAAAACAGGACGTAATTTTGCTGCAGGTATGAGTGGAGGTATAGCCTACGTGCTTGATGAAGAAGGTAACTTTGACTATTACTGTAATAAAGGATTGGTAGATCTGACACCCGTCGAAGATCATGCTGACATTAAAGAATTACAGTTTATGCTTAACAAACATTTGCTACATACTAATAGTGAAAAAGCTCAGGATATATTAGTGAACTGGACTCAGTACTTACCTAAATTCATTAAGGTTATTCCGTTTGAATACAAAAAAGTACTTCAGGAACAAAAAATTAAAGAGCTTGAACAAAAGTTGCGTGAAACAGAAGACGCTCCATTTATTAGAGAATAGTATTTAAAGAATAATTAAGAGCAAACCGGGAATTGAGAACGAGTGAGGTTCAATGGAACCCATCCCGGTTTTTCTTTTAAAAAGAGAGATTATGGCAGATCCTAGAGGTTTCATAAATATACCACGAAAAGAAGGGGGAAATCGCCCCATTAGTGAGCGTGTTGACGACTATGGCGAAGTTGAGCAAACGCTTAATCAAGAAGATCGCGTCCTTCAGGCATCACGTTGTATGGATTGCGGTATTCCATTTTGTCACTGGGCTTGTCCGGTAGGAAGTAAAATTCCGGAATGGCAAGACGCAGTTTATAAGGGAGAATGGAAATTAGCCAGCGAAATCCTTCATTCAACTAACAGTTTTCCGGAATTCACTGGTCGTATTTGTCCAAACCCATGTGAAAAATCATGTGTTTTGGCTATTCATAAAGAAGCAGTCACCATCCGCGAAAACGAAGCTTCAATTGTTGAGAAAGCTTTTAAGGAAGGATATGTTCAACCTAATATCCCTGCAAAAAGAACAGGTAAGAAAGTAGCTGTTGTTGGATCAGGACCAGCAGGTATGTCAGCTGCTGATTTATTGAATCAGGCAGGACACACTGTTACCTTATTTGAAAAAGACGATGCCATTGGAGGTTTATTACGATATGGTATCCCAGACTTTAAGTTAAACAAAAAAGTTATCGACCGTCGTCTGGCTATTTTTGAGAAGGAAGGTATTATTTTCAAAACAAGTACAGCTGTTGGCCAGGATATAACTGGTGAAGAACTACTAAAAGATTTTGATGCTGTTGTTTTAACAATTGGCGCCATGAAACCACGAGATTTACCTGTGGAAGGTCGTGAATTGAGCGGGGTTCATTTTGCAATGGACTTTTTGAAACAACAGAATAAGGTTAACCGAGGTGAGCAATTTACAAATGGAGAAAGACTTATTGCCACTGGTAAAAATGTGTTGGTGATTGGAGGTGGTGATACTGGTAGCGACTGTATTGGTACTTCTATTCGCCAAAAAGCCAAATCGGTTACACAAATTGAAATATTACCCAAGCCTCCTAAAGAGCGTGCAGATGGAAACCCTTGGCCATACTGGCCAACCGTGTTAAAAACATCTACCTCACATGAAGAAGGTTGTGAAAGACGCTGGAGCCTGAACACCAAACGTTTTATTGGTGAAGAAGGTAAGCTAAAACAAGTGGAATTGGTTGAAGTTGAGTGGACCAAAGATGAAAATGGCCAATGGAAAATGAATGAAAAGCCGGAAACCGCTGAAGTTATAGATGTGGAATTGGTTCTTCTTTCAATGGGTTTTGTTAGTCCAGTTCACGAAGGTATTGTAAACGAATTCGGACTTGATTTAGATGGCCGTGGCAATATCAAAATTGATGGCAACTATCAAACCAGTAAAGATAAAGTATTTGCTGCGGGTGATGCTTCCAACGGAGCCAGCCTGGTAGTTACAGCTATTGCTAAAGGTCGTGAAGCGGCAGAGAAAGTACATGAATTTTTAAGCTAAGTCAATCGTTGCTTCTTTGAAGCAATGAATAAATCTCTAAGAATTATCGATTAGGGTTGTTACTGAAAAGCCGGGTTTTCTGAAAAGATTACCCGGCCTTTTTATTATCTCACTTTATTTATTAAACATCCAACAAGCTGGTTTTAAACTCTGGCACAATCCTTTTCTTACTAGCCACTTCATATGCATGCGACAATTGTATTAGCCTACTTTCGGTCCATGCTTTTCCAAAAAATGAAACTCCTATTGGCAATCCTTTAATATCACCGGCGGGAACAGTAACGCTCGGATAACCCGAAATTGCAGCCAATTGTGAACTTCCTCCTCCAAAGTTATCGCCGTTAACAAAGTCTATCACCCATGCTGCACCATTAGTTGGCGCCATTAAAGCATCTAATTTATTACTATCAATCAGCTTATCTATTCCTTTATTTTGCGATAGCTCACGACACTTCTTTATTGCATCCATATATTTTTCATCATCAAGGCCATTTGTTTGATCCGACATCTCCATAATTTCCTGCTCGAACCATGGCATTTCAGCTTTTGAATTCTTTTTATTAAAAGCAATCAAATCGCTCAGTGATTTATAAGGCAGTTCTGGATGAGCAGCCAAATATTTATTAACCCCGTCCTTAAATTCACATAACAATACAGTCCACTCGTATTGTCCCAGGCTATTTAGTTCATCACCCATATCAACCTCAACTACATCAGCTCCTTTATCTTTAAGTGTAGAAACTACCTCATCCATAATTGCCGATACACGCTTATCAAACCCTGCCAAACTTTTTAAGTATCCAATTCTTGATCCCTGAAGGGCATATTCATCAAAATTGAGGTAGATACCAAAATTATCGGGTTGTTTCTGTGTTGCTGCATCATCATTATCTTTAGCAACTAAGGCACGTAACAACAACGCTGCATCTTTTACACTTTTACCCATAGGTCCGGCAGTATCCTGACTTTCAGAAATGGGAATTATTCCACTTCGAGACCATGTACCAACAGTAGGTTTAATCCCTACAATACCATTAATACCAGATGGACATACTATAGAACCATCCGTTTCTGTACCTATTGCTATTGGGGCAAAGTTAGCTGATACTGCAACAGCAGATCCGGAAGAAGATCCACAAGGAGTACGATCTAACACATACGGGTTACGAGTTTGACCTCCTCTGCCGCTCCATCCGCTGCTTGAATTGGTAGATCTGAAGTTAGCCCACTCACTCAGGTTAGTCTTCCCTAATAAAACCATCCCTGCTTCACGTAACTTCTCTATAATAAATGCATCCTTTGAAGCGCTATGGTCGATAAATGCCAATGATCCGGCAGAGGTTATCATCTTATCACCTGTATTTATATTATCTTTTATCAAAACGGGTATTCCGTGTAATGGCCCTCTCACTTTTCCTTCTTGTCGCTCCTTATCCAAAACTTCGGCAATAGCAACAGCATCCGGATTAATCTCAACCACGGCATTCGTTTTTAAATGGTCAATGGTTTTAATTCTATTTATATACAAATTAGTAATCTGCTTTGAAGTGAATTCTCCCTTTTGCATCTTAACCTGAAGCTCCTGCACACTAATCTCATCAAGTTCGAAACTACTCTGCAAATCTCCATCTATTGGCTCTGATACTTTTTTCCCACCAGGCTTACACGCATTTACACCTAATGCAACTCCTGCCAATAACGAGTTAAGAATAAAATGTCTTCTTTTCATAGTATATGATTGGATATTAAATTTGTATTTTGGCTTATAGTTTAGACACCTTTGGCCCTCACATAAATATGTAGATAAAATTAATTAAAACTTACAACAATTACATAGTTAGCTTCTGAACTACACAACCATAAACAACCTATTGATCAAACTTTTTAATGTCTGGCATACGTGTTTTCGACCTCTCCTTTGTCATATTATCAGAGTGAGAAAAAACCTTAAAATTCAAATCTTGAAAATAATACCCAAAATAAAAACTATCCTTTTCATAGCTACCATTTTACTTTCAGCATGTAGCAAAGAAGAAGATAACGATCAGTTCAGTACCTTAGGCGCTCCTAAGGATAAGCAAAACATTATACAAGCAGGAATTTCCCTTGCATCAGAAACAAATGGTCTGGCGCAAACAGATTTTGCAAACCTATGTTTAAACCTTGCTGGTTATATGCAAGTTGATGTGAGTAACCATCAGAATCTGGTTCACTCAATTGCTGAAATAGGCACAAAAATGGTTGATAAAACCTTCATTCAAACACAATTTGAAGAACTGTTAACATTGACCACCAATAGCTGCAATGATATAGGAGTCATTTGGAATGAGGGTTATGGAATATGGGAATGGGACCTTAAGTTAAATGATTTTATACAAACATCGGCTGATGGTGAAGATATCACCTTTCTATTTCCTTCTGACAGTAATCATACAGATAATAATGTCACTTTAAGACTGTATGATTTTACCAGCTACAATGGTAATTTTTCTGGTAAAGGTGACGTATTAGAAGATGGTACTATATTAAATGAGATTTTAAAAAGTCTGTACCTTGATATAAAAGTGGAAGATAAGCTAATCGCATCAAGCAATATTATAATGGACTTTTCCGACTCTGGTAATATTGAAAATATTAACCTCACATTCAATCCTATTCCTTACTCCTTCCAAATTGAAATGTCAGCGTTTAATGGTAATGCTTCGTGGCGATATACCTTGCTTAACGATATTAATTTGGTTTTTGAGCAATATATTGCTGGAATCTATGAAGGTGACTTTGAAAACAAACCCGTTATTAACGACATATACTCATCAACTCAAATTGGTGATATAAAAATAATAGCAGAAGTAAACAGCGCCGATTTACTAAATGACATCTCAGTTATTGAAACCAAAAAGCTTGCAAGTAAAGAATTAGCCAACCAAACAGCTAATGTTGTAAACGACAATTCTATTCTCAGCATTCGCTATGCAAATAACACAATAATTGCCAATGGAAATGCAGTTGCCCGTTTACTTGAGGAAGAGACCGGTGAGTGGATAGTTGATATAGCATTCCAATTTAGTGATGAATCGACAGAATACATCACCGATTTAATTAAATACACCTATTTATTTGAAGACAATCTGGATTTGATATTGAAAAAAACCGAAAACAGACTCCAATAGACTCTTGATGCCGTAGTTTATATAACTTGAAAATGCAAAGAGGCAAGCCATTATGTTTGCCTCTTCTGTTGTGTTTAAGCCTCCATTAACTCTCCACTTTCCTTAAAGTCATCCTTTTTTTTAGACCATAATAAATAAAGAACACCACCTCTTGCAATTAAGAAAATGAAAATGGCAAACAAAGGATTGATAAGTGCCATTTTTAATCCGCCTGCTAATAAGCTGGGAGTTAATTCGCCGTGTGCCGAAACATTATCGAATGCCATAATTAATCCAAAAGTTCTGCCTAAAAATCCCCATGCAAGAACAAACCATCCCAATGATTTTATTAAAGCAATTGATTTTCCGTTGGAGGATTTTGAGATTGCTGCCTTAACGATCATCACTACAATAACAATCATTAATAGTAAAAGCGGATAGGTAAAAAAAGGACCGCCATCGTTTAATTTGCCAATAAATCCAGTCATAAGAATTAAGTTTAAATGAATACTGATTCAAATGTAATTGGCTTTTCAACACCAAAAATTTATTAGCGATAAGCATCAGTTTCATTCTGCTATTTAACACAAAACCAATCGTTATTGGATTTACATTTCTAATTCAGGTAAAAACGACTCTTAATTTGGTATTTGGTCGATAAAAGCCAATTAAAAGTACAAAAAACCTTAATATTGTATGAATGAGAAATTCCCTAAACATATCATTCAAAACTATTGCACTGCATTTTATCTTTTGGATTGGTGTTTGGTTTTTCTATTACTATTTTTTTAGCTACAACTCTGAAGACAAAGTCTACATCACCTGGTTTTCGAGCTGTTTACTACCGTTAACTATGGGAGTTACCTATTTTATGGAACGATACTTAATTCCTCGGTTCCTGTTGACCAAGAAATACCAATTATTTGCACTGTACTCTTTCTACACATTTGTTGTTTCATCGTATCTGATTGTTTTGGCATTGTATGGTTGCCTGATTTTTCTTCTTCAGTTTAATGTTTCAGTAATGCCTCCTATGAGTAAGAACTTCTTGTTTATACTTATGTTGGTGTATTTAATTGTGGGCATAATTAGTTTTATTCACATTCTCAACAACAACTTTAAGACCGATGCCCGAAACAAAGAATTGGAGAATAAAATTTTAGCCACTCAACTTCAGCTTAGAGAACAGGAATTACAATATCTAAAACAACAAATTCATCCTCATTTCTTATTCAACACCCTTAATACTATATATGGATTAGCTATTAAAAAATCGGAGCACACTCCTGAAGTTATCCTCCGTCTATCTAACCTTCTGGATTATATTTTATACCAGGTTCACCAGCCAAAAGTGTCATTAAAAGAAGAGATAGCCCATATAGAAGAATACATTGAATTAGAGCGCATACGATTTAAAGATCATTTAAAAGTGAACTTTACAAGCTCTGTAAATGGAGAAAACATAAAAACAGCTCCCATGTTATTAATTCCGTTTATCGAAAATGCATTTAAACATGGCGAAATGATTGATGGTTTTCTATCCATTGATGTGAATATTGAAGTGAAAGAATCGAGACTAAGCTTTAGCATTGCAAACACTATAAGAGAAATAAACAAAAACACTAAACAAGGAATAGGTATTGAAAACATAAAGAAACGACTTGATTTACATTACCAGAACAACTACGAATTAACCATTCTGTCTCAACCACAATGGTATAAAGTTGAACTAATAATAAAAGATCTTAATCAGTTTACTCATGAGTAAAAAAATAAACTGTCTGATAGTAGATGACGAAACAACAGCTCGCGATATACTTGAAAGTCATTTAAGTAAGATTGACCAAATGAACATTGTTGCATCTTGCAAAAATGCCCTGGAAGCATTTCAACAAATCACCAATCAATCTATAGATCTTATATTTCTGGACATTAATATGCCCGAGATTTCGGGGCTTGACTTTGCCAAGGCCATCAACCACAACAGCAAAGTAATTTTTACAACTGCCTATCGAGAATATGCCCTGGATGGTTTCGACCTGAAAGCAGTGGATTATTTATTAAAACCCATTGCTTTTGAGAGACTGTTACAGTCGGTACAAAAATATCTGGATGAAACACCTAAAATTGAAAAAGCATCCATAGAAGACATTCAAACAGATACAAATGATTTTATCTTCGTCCGCTCTGATAGAAAAATGGTAAAGGTGAATTTTGATGACATTTTGTTTATTGAGAGCATCAGCGATTACATTAAAATTCACCTGACTGACCAGACTATCATAACCCGAGAAACCATCAGCAACATTGAAGTAAAATTACCATCGAAGAATTTTATTCGCACTCACCGTTCGTTTATAGTTGCCATTAATCAAATTAGCTCGTTCACTCATGAAACGATAGATATTAACAAACATCAGATACCTATAAGCCGGAGCTTTAAAAACGAAGTGATTGAACGATTAGAATCTCTTTAAGCAACCAACTACATAACAACTAGTTTCTGTTTGGCGATTATTTTATTATCACTGAATAAACTAACAAAATAAATTCCAGCAGCAGAAATTCCTTCCATAACAAAAGGAAAACTATCAGGCAGATAGCTACTCACCAAATCCCCCTTAATGTTAACCACTTCTAATTTCATATCTTTCTGACTACTTCCTTCTGATGCATAATCAACATTAACTATACTATTACACGATACTGGATTTGGAAAAACCTTATAATCAACTACCTCTATATTATTTACCATAGTAGAATTATCGTCTTGCAAAGCAGCTATTTCATCGGCTGTAAGAGCAATATCATATACATACACATCGTCAATAGTTCCTTTAAAATCAACATTATCATTAGCCACTCCAGTATCCCACCATTGAGTGCGACCAATATAGTTTCTATCATCAGAACTAATATGGGTTAACTCATAAGGTTCATGGCTAATCGAAGTACTATTAGCAACTAAAACACCATTCAAATAAATTTTGGTTGATTTTGTTTTAGCATCAAAGGTCATAGCTACTTTAGCCTCCGAACCAATTGTCAATGCTTGAGAAGCATTTATTAAAGTAGTTGAGTTTCCATTATATTTATATCCGGCAGCAAATCCACTGGCTCTTAAAAAATAACTATTCGTACTGGCTGATCCAAAATCGAAAATTCGTGGCAAATTATTTAAAGCATCGGGAGTTAAGGTAACTAAAAAAGAGAAGCTCCGGATATCCTTTAATATTCCCTCAGGAGCTACTGCATAACCATTTGTTGAAAACCCATAAGACGTATTAGATGTCAGATCAAGAGCTCCATTGATTTGAGCCCGGCCATAAACAACTGCATCTAAACCATTACCTGATTGATCTTTTACAAAGCGAGTAGAATTTTGTGTGTATTGATCTTCACTCTCAAAGGTATAGTTCAAGAGTAAATTATTATCAATATCACGAGGACTTACCTCAATATCAAATTGCTTACTTGTACCATTAATAGTTGCTGTTAAAGTTACAGAAGTAGAACTTGTTGGTAGATTTACAATACCGGAATTAGCAATTACAGAAGTATTACTTGATGTCCAACTAATGCTGTTACCCGAATTTGTTGAAGTTGACAAAACAATATCAGTATAAACATTGGCAGGTACAGATAAATCGTCTAACTCTATATCAGTTAACATACTTCCATCGAGCATATACGATAAGCTTGTTTGGGTAAGCTCTCTCACTTCTTCCTGATTTAAAGCTCTGTTATAAATATTGCAATCTTCTATCCAACCATTAAATCCTCCCAAACTAACTTCACTTAAGGCTAATCCCTCAACTTCAACAACCTGATCAATCAAGCCGTTTCTAAAAATAGTAAGAACATTATCAGAATAAGTTAAGGTAATGTTGAAATATTCCAATTTTGTTGGAGTATACCACTGACCACCCGTTCCTCTATTGGTTGTTTGCCAAACATCGGATGTACCCAACAGATTTGAACTGTTATATGTTTGCCCATCTATCAGAAGGTAAGGTTTTGTACTTATATCATCTAAACCATACTCAAGGGTTCCAATTGATAATATCTTTCCTTTATATGATTCGGAATACAGATAAGGCGATAAAGAAACAGAGAAAGATGAAGTTGATTCAACCGATAAGGTAGCTTGTGTATCTTCAGTAACTACCAGAACACCATCCTTAGTTGTTGCTGTACCTGATACGGCACCATCAAAAGATTCGCTAAGTACCAATCCATTTGCTAAATCAACAGCTCCTGTATACAACTCGTAATCACTATTGATACCTGTTGGATACCCCTGAGGGCGCGATGAACTCACAATCCAATCGTAATAATTACCATGCATCCAGGTAAGTTTTAATGGGCTATCACCAGCGTTGGTAACTACATAGGGGCGAATATTATTCAGGTTTGAATTGCTTGTAATCTGCTCTGAAGAACTAACTTCACCATCCGAATCAAGTGTGTATTTAACTAACTCATACGTATCTCCGGATGTTCCACTCACAGGCTGCGAACAATATACAATATTAGGAGCACTATCATCAATAGCCATACCACCGCTATAACAAAGTTCTAAACCTGGGGTTTGATGGAAGTGCCCTCCTCCATTGGCTAGAAAGGTTTTTCTCCATTCACTACCGGTCCATTTGGCATAGTAATAATCATGTGACGATTTATCGTAGCTAATCTGCACCATTCCAATAACCGGATTTCCATCCGTATCAGATGTTGTTTGCCAAACCCAGTCTCTTTTATTCGATGGACTGTCGACAACTGCGTTGGGATAGCTTGTAGGAAAAGAAGTTTGATTAACACCCAATGCACCATTAGCAATAGTACTCATTGTATTTCCTGCAATATCTTTAAGTTGTTTAGTATTTACATCTACATAACTATAAAATACATAGTTGGGATATTCATTATCAGGATGACCTAAAGTAAAAGTCAGATTTATTTTATCCTTACCGTTAGAATCGTACTTACAATATGGGCGGGCGGCAGTAGACTGAACCATTTGATAAGGTCCCCAATCAAATGTTGCTTGATCGTTTTCATCAGGCATGGTTAAACGTCCGATAGTAGGATGCCAATTAATACCTCGCCAGCACAGATAGATATGATCCGGATCGTCGCTTAAAATAAATGGTGACGGATAGGTTGTATTGTATTGTGTGTTCAATCTTACCTCGTCGCCTAATGAAGTAATATCTCCGGGCTTGGTTGAAATACGATAATAGAAACAGGCCTCATCTGTATGACGAGAGTAAAAAATCATCACCCGCTCATCAGGCAAAATCAAAAATGATGGATTGTCATGATCATCGGGTTGAAAATAAGAGCGAATCAACACTTCGTTGGTAACACCTGTAAGAAAGTTGTGTTGTGTGGCTTTAATGTTTCCGTGTACATCAATATACCCAATGTATGTGCTATTGATGGTTCCTTCTTCATTTTCGTAATGCAAGGCTCTTGGATCGGCAAACCAACACCAGGCCCCTTCGTCAGTTACTACATTTCCTTCGTTAACTTGTGCCTGAATTATTTTAGGAAACAAAATTAAAGAAACGGCCAATACAACTATACTTTTAACAAACTTATGCCCCAAGGTTTTCATATGGATTTGATTCTGTTTTACTATTATTTGTGGATTCATTACTGATGATTATTTTTCTATGTCAGATTAAGTTTATCTATCAACTTCAAAATTACAATTCATTACCTCTCTGTCCTTGTCAGAATTTCAAAAAATGGTATAACAAAATGAATTTTTAGAATATAAAATCAATTAAGCAATCCATTCCCTTTAGGCACGATATTTGATACTTTGCACCTGCAATTTCAGAGATGAAGAAAGGTCGATTACATACAGGTCTCAGACTTACCCTATGGTTAGTAATTGTGATGTTGATTAACAACATGCTCAACATCCATAATAAAAACATGGGAGCAAACGACAACTTCAATGAAGTTCAAAGTTTTCTGGAATTAGCAATGCTTATGGTAGATGCCGATAATGAAATTGCCGACATGGAAGATGAAGACAGTGGTTCTGTTTCGCTATTTAAAGCTTGGTTTTGTCATTCACTTCCTCAAATAGAGTTTTTCTCACTTACCGAAAAAATCACACATAGCAACTATGTTTGCAATTACCAATCTCCCACTCAAAAAATCAGCACACCACCTCCCCGATTATCCTAAACACATCAACAACCCAACTTTTCCTTTTTAGGCTTTATGATATACGGAGCCTGACAATCCTTTAGTGATAATAATTAATTAATTACAATGAAATTAAAATACATTGCACTGCTTATTAGTGCGCTTTTCTTTAGCATGTCTAATGCCCAAGAAGACATTACATCCGTAGACACCCTATCAAAAAAAGGGGCTGTATCAGAACTGAAATACATAAAACAATCGGGTTTTGCCAATGCATCATCAAAAATATTCAGTGCCGACCGACGCTTCACCATTAGTGGTTTTGGAGAGGTGAATTATGTAAATTACGACAGCCCTGTTGCCAATAAAAGCGATAAAGAGATAGAACAATATTACTCGAACCTTTACCGTGGTGGTTTTTATTTTGGGTATCGATTCAGTGATAAATTTATTGCCATGTCGGAAGTGCAAATGGAGTACCTGCACGATGGAACCCGTGAAGGACACTTTGAGGCCAACCTTGAAATATCGTTTGATTATTTACTTCACAAAAATTTCAATATAAGGGTTGGTAACTACCCGCTTAACCTTGGCTGGGTTAACGTTAACGAAGAACCCATTGCGTTTTACACAGTAAATCGCCCCGAAGTAGAACGCACCATTATTCCAACTCAATGGTTGGAGCAAGGAGTTCTGTTTTATGGACAGGTAGTAGGCGAAACCGAATACCAGTTTGGTATAACAAAAGGATTAAGAGGGGCAGACTTCACCTCCGGAACCTGGATCCGCAACGGACGTTATACAGACTGGACTGAATGGCCACCTACCGTTGCATTTAATGGAAAACTAGCCTATGGTCATGAAGACAGAACCATGTTGGCTCTGGCCGGATATTATGGTGATGCATCAGGAGCTTATCGCTTTGAAGAAGGTGACTTTGCGGGTGAGCGCTTAAATTCAAACCTAGGGTTGATGACCATTACAGCGGCCCATAACATTGGTGACTTTACACTTTTTGGTTTATACTCTAAAGGATGGTTAAGCGGAACCGAACAGATTTTCCAAATCAATAACGAAATAGTGGGAGCCGAAACAGTAGGGTATTACCTTGAAGGTCGTTACGACATTATGCCATTTGTCAAACCCGGCTCAACCTGGAAACTACCATTGTTTGTACGCTACGAAAGCATGAACACTCACCAGAAGATTGACGACAACTTAAAACCATTAATTGGCGAAGAGGGCGTTACTGCCGACT
This sequence comes from Carboxylicivirga linearis, assembly GCF_018271995.1. Lineage (GTDB taxonomy): Bacteria > Bacteroidota > Bacteroidia > Bacteroidales > Marinilabiliaceae > Carboxylicivirga > Carboxylicivirga linearis. The sequence continues at coordinate 449,544 of NZ_JAGUCO010000001.1, read as the reverse complement.
TAAAAGATCTAGAGATTTTATCAGTAGGATTAAATGTTAGACCTAAAAAGAACTGGACGTTTAAAGCCAATTATCAGTTTAGAAATAATCGATACGCTGATGCGCCTAAAGAAGGAAACCAATTTGAGTTAGGAGTTGGATTTATATTCTAGATTCTACCAATAACACATCTGGTTTCAAATTTGAACACCTGAAAACCACTGCTAAAGCTTTGCCTTTGGTGGTGGTTTTCTTTTATATAATCATCCTCAACCAATCTAAAATAACTTGTTGTGCTTATGGTTGAAAGATTTATCTTTGCAGCTCGAAAAATGTAAAGTATGATTTCAGTTGATGGATTAACCGTAGAGTTTGGTGCAAGTACCTTGTTTAAAGACATTTCGTTTGTGATTAACGAAAAAGACAGGATTGCTTTGATGGGGAAGAATGGCGCCGGTAAATCAACCCTGCTGAAAATATTGGCAGGAGCCCGTGAGGCTAATAAAGGAAAAGTATCTGTTCCTAAAGACAAGGTGGTAGCTTACCTTCCACAGCATTTGATGACTGAAGATAACCGCACCGTATTTGAAGAGGCATCGCAGGCATTTGCCGAAATTCAGGCAATGGCAAAACGTATTGAAGAAATCAATGCTGAGCTGACTACCCGCACCGACTATGAATCGGACGAATACATGCAATTGATTGAAGACGTATCAACCCTTAGCGAGAAATATTACTCCATTGAAGAAACCAATTACGATGCTAAAATTGAGCAAATATTACTGGGCTTAGGTTTTACCCGCGATGATTTCAATGCTCCAACCAGTCAATTTAGTGGAGGATGGCGTATGCGTATTGAGTTAGCCAAAATTCTACTTCAAAATCCTGACCTTATACTGTTGGATGAGCCTACCAACCACCTCGACATTGAGTCGATTCAGTGGCTCGAAGAGTTTTTGATCAATTGCGGAAAGGCTGTTGTTATCATCTCCCACGACCGTGCTTTTGTGGATAACATCACCACACGCACCATTGAAGTAACCATGGGGCGCATATACGATTATAAAGTTAACTACTCACAATATTTAGTTCTTCGTCAGGATCGTCGCGAGCATCAACTCAAAGCCTACGAAGAACAACAAAAGATGATTGCTGAAAATCAGGCATTCATTGAGCGTTTTAAAGGAACCTATTCCAAAACACTTCAGGTTCAGTCGCGCGTTAAAATGCTCGAAAAACTAGAATTGGTTGAAGTAGATGAAGAAGACACTTCAGCTTTGCGATTAAAGTTTCCTCCGGCTCCTCGATCAGGTTCTTACCCTGTAATTGCGACCGAAGTAGGTAAAAGTTACGATGAACATCTGGTATTTAAAGATGCCTCATTAACCATTGAGCGAGGCGAAAAAGTAGCTTTTGTTGGTAAAAACGGCGAAGGTAAATCAACATTGGTTAAAGCCATTATGGACGAAATAAAGTTTGATGGCGAATTGCAACTGGGACACAATACCATGATTGGCTATTTTGCCCAAAATCAGGCTTCGCTGATGGATGAAGATTTAACTGTCTTCCAGACCATCGACGATATTGCTGTGGGCGATGTACGTACTAAAGTAAAAGATTTGTTGGGTGCTTTTATGTTTGGTGGAGAGGAATCAACCAAGAAGGTGAAAGTACTTTCGGGTGGTGAACGTACCAGATTGGCAATGATCAAATTGTTGCTCGAACCTGTTAACCTTTTGATTCTGGATGAGCCTACCAACCATCTGGATATGAAAACCAAGGATATCTTAAAAAGTGCCTTACAGGCTTATGACGGCACTTTAATTCTGGTATCACACGACCGTGATTTCCTTGACGGATTGGTATCGAAGGTTTATGAGTTTGGTAACAAAAAAGTAAAAGAGCACCTAAGCGATATTAAAGGCTTCCTGCACACCAAAAAGATGGAGCATCTGAATGAATTGGAAGCTGTAAAAGCATAATATAAAAACCTAACAGGTTTAATCGCATCTTGCAAACAAACCTGTTAGGTGTAATATCTTACTTACGTTGTTCTAAGCCTAATTCTCTGGCTGAGATCTCACGCATCTCCACCTTACGAACTTTACCCGTTACAGTTGTTGGAAACTCATCCACAAACTTCCAGTAATGTGGTATTTTATAAGTAGCAATTTGCCCCTTGCAATAATTCACCAAATCTTCTTCCGTAATTCGCGATCCATCTTTCAACACCACCCAGGCCATAACCTGCTCGCCGTATTTCGAATCAGGGACACCAATTACTTGTACATCTTTTATCTCATCATGATTATGCAAGTACTCCTCAATCTCGAAAGGCGAAACATTTTCGCCGCCACGTATGATTAAGTCCTTGATACGCCCCACTATTTTCACATAACCGTCGTCATCCATCTCAGCCAAATCACCGGTGTGCATCCATCGCCCTTCATCAATTACTGATGCAGTAGCTTCGGGATTATTCCAGTATTTCAGCATAACTGAATACCCACGTGTGCAGAATTCACCTTTTTCACCTCGCGAAACTACCTTACTGGTTTCAGGATCAATAATCTTAATTTCTAAATGAGGATGTACCTTACCAACCGTGGCACATCGACGATATTCGGTATCATCCACAAAAGTTTGGGTACTAACCGGCGATGTTTCAGTCATACCATAGCAAATACCAATCTCCTTCATATTCATCTTCTCACGAACGGCCTTCATAGCCGATTCTGGACAAGAGGCTCCAGCCATAATTCCGGTACGAAGACTCGAAAAATCGTATTTATCAAAATCAGGATGATTTAGTTCAGCTATAAACATAGCAGGCACCCCATACAGTGAAGTACATTTTTCATCCTGAACCGTTTGCATCACTACTTCCGGATCAAAAGCTTCACCTGTTAGCACCATACACGATCCGTGGGTGATACATGCCAGATTAGCCAGCACCATGCCAAAGCAATGATACAGTGGCACCGGAATACATACCTTATCTTTCTCGGTGTAACTTAAACGCTCACCAATAAAAAAACCATTATTAAGTATGTTATGGTGCGAAAGCGTTGCACCTTTTGGGAAACCAGTTGTTCCGGAAGTATACTGTATGTTAATCGGTTCATCAAATTGAAGACTTTTTTCCAGCTCCTGCAATTGCTCATCCGAAACTTTCTTTCCAGCTTCCAGCATCGAATCCCAATCGTGATCAATTACCACAATATGCTTCAGATGAATACACGAAGGTCGTACCTCATTTAATATATCAATATAATTAGTCTTGCGAAATCCCCTCGACATAATCAGCAGACTAATTTCTGACTGCTTAAGAGCGTATTTCAACTCAGCGGCTTTGTATGCCGGATTCACATTAACCATAATCACCCCGATACGAGTAGTGGCAAATTGTACCAACACCCATTCATATCGGTTTGGAGACCAGATACCAACCCTGTCACCCTTCTTAACTCCAAATGAAAGAATTCCTTTAGCCACTTCTTCCACTTGTTGCCAAAATTCTTTGTACGTAGCATGATAGTTTTGATAGGGTACTACTAAGGCTTCATTATCAGGATATTTATCAACGGTTTGCTTTAATTGTTGCGAGATGGTGATACCCAGCAATGGAGTAGAAGATATACCATTGTCATACGATAATTTATTCACTTTTCCTGGTTTTTGGTTGTAATTCGAAATCAATGAAGATAGTTTTATTTCGAATTAGTGCGTTTTAGCCTCACAAAATTAAAAGAATAATTTTCGCCTCAAATAAAAATGTCCGAAAAAGATATGTTCTCAACAGGCAAAATAATCGAAACTATTAGGGCAATACAGGTGTAGCGTATCATGAAAAAGTGAGGTGCGTACCTTGGTAAGAGTGACATGCGTACCTTGTAAGAGTGACGTGCGTACCTCGTAAAAGTGACGTGCGTACCTCGTAAAAGCGAAGTGCCTTTCATCAAAAAAAAGGCCGCACCCAAAACGGGTGCAGCTCTTTGAATAATCTATAAATACTCTGTTAGAGTTTCTTTAATCCTTTTAATTCTGATTTTTCAACAACCTCAGTAATACTTACAGCATAACCTCCGCCCGGAGCACAATACTGGCTCAGTTTTGACTTACTTGTAACCACGTACTTTTTAATTTGGTACGATTGAGGATTATTTTTATAGTGTGCATCTTTTGTATCGGCATAAACCGTTGCCACATATTTCTTACCTGGAGTAAGAAAGTTGAAAGCTACTTTTGATACACGTCCATCATCGCCGTTTGTACTACCAACAAACCAGTTATCAGCCCCTTTTTCTTTACGGGCATAAGTGATATATTTTCCCGGTTCAGCTTCCGGCACTTTGGTTTCATCCCAGTCAAGAGGTACATCTTTTATAAACTGAAATGCATCCATATATTTCTCATATGTCTCTGGTAAATCAGCAGCCATTTGCAAAGGACTGTACATGGTAACATACAATGCCAACTGACGAGCAATGGTAGTATTCACCCATGAGTGATTATCAGGATTGTACTTACTAACATCCGGTTCAAATATACCTGGAGTATAATCCATCGGGCCTCCAATTAATCGGGTAAATGGTAAAATGGTTGTGTGATAAGGTTTACTTCCACCAAAAGCTTCATATTCTGTTCCGCGAGCCGACTCGTTACCAATTAAGTTAGGATATGTACGACATAACCCGGTTGGACGAACAGCCTCATGGGCATTTACCATAATTTTGTAATCAGCTGCTTTTTTTACCGCATATAAATAATGGTTAACCATCCATTGACCATAATGCGTTTCTCCCCGTGGTATAATATCACCAACATAACCGCTCTTGACCGAATTATAATTGTTATCAACCATAAACTGGTAAGCCTCATCCATATGACGTTCGTAGTTACGTACCGAACTTGAAGTCTCGTGATGCATCATCAGGCGCACTCCTTTGCTTTTGGCATAGTCACGAAGCATTTCTACATCAAAATCGGGATAAGGTGTTACAAAGTCAAACACATAATCTTTTGATTTACCAAACCAATCTTCCCAACCTATGTTCCATCCTTCAACCAAAACAGCATCAAAGCCATGTTCAGCGGCAAAATCGATATGATTTTTTACATGCTCGTTGTTCGCGGCATGTTTTCCATTAGGAGTTGCATTTGAAAAATCAGTCTCTCCAATTTTCACACTAGGTAAATCGGAGTATGCCCACGAACTTTTACCAGTAATCATTTCCCACCAAACACCAATGTATTTAACCGGCTCAATCCAGTCTGTTTCTTCGTAAGCACAAGGCTCATTCAGGTTAAGCGTTAAGGTCGAAAGTAGTATATCAGCTGCTTCGTCACCGGCAATCACCGTGCGCCAAGGCGTTGTGCAAGGTGCTTGCATATAACCTTTCTTGCCTTGGGCATCGGGCGTTAAGAACGACTCAAAAATCATATTCTTATCATCTAATTCAAGATGCATACAAGCATAGTCTATTAAAGCAGCCTCATGTAAATTAAGGTATAGACCATCATCAGTTTTCAGCATTAAAGCAGTTTGAACACCCGTTTCAGAGAATTGTGTTTGTGAAGCATTATCTGTAATGGCACCTTCCATCAAACCTCTTATTTCCGACATTTTTGAGATGGTGTAATCATACTCTTGTGTATCAAAGTCACCTGGAATCCAGTAGGCTGTATGATCACCTGCCATTGCAAACTGAGTATGTTCTTCCTTTATTACAAAGTAAGTCAGGTTTTCCTGCTCAGGAAATTCATATCGAAATCCTAAACCATCATTAAACAATCGAAAACGAATAATCATTTTACGATTTGTTTCTTCTTGATTGACAGTAACCGCCAGTTCATTATAGTGATTACGAATCTCTTTGTACTCACCCCATACCGGTTGCCATGTTTCATCAAAGGCAGATGTCTTACTATCAACCATTGTAAATCCATCAAGCAAATCAGGAGCATCAAATAATTCAAATCCCAAATGACTTTCTTTCACAAGCTCTTTCCCTTTAAAATCGAGTTTATAACTTGGTTTTCCATCAATTAGCTGGAATTGCATTTTAAAATTCCCATCTGGTGAGTTCAGACTTTGTCCATACATCACCGAAGCAAATAATACCATGTTGATAAGGAATAGTAATTTTTTCATTGCACTGTATTTATTTCCGATTTATATTCTTAGCATCAATCAACGAATTTATTCAAATTAGATTACGAGAAGATTACTTAAGGACAAACAACCAAATATTATCGACAATCGACACAAAGTAAGGAATTGGCTGACCAAAATCAACTTCCTTTTACTCGTTTATTAATGCTGAGTTCGATAAACTCTCTCATTTAACAATAAAGCAATCAACAATCCTTATTAAAGGATGCCAATCACTGCAATCACTAGCCTTCAAAATTATAAATTTGATAAAATGAATCTTTTCGTTTACTAACACCGTAATATCAATGTTAAATTTTAATGCCCTTTGTTAATTAATATTTATGTTTGTATAGTATGACTTATAATGTTCTTATGTAGCCATTTGAGGAGTTCTTGGTTACACATTATAACTAAACTTTTGGGGATGAAAGTGAAATTTCTTTGGACGTTTTTGGCCCTCTGGGCCCTATCTTATATAAGCCTATTTGCTCAGCCTACCGCAACTATTGTGAGTGCAGATACTGACTCTTGCGAATCTGGAAGAGCTGAGCTAAAAATCTTATTTGAAGGAGAAGCTCCGTTCGGTATTGTCTATGTTATTACTAATAAAGAAACGAATGGAGCCAGATATCAGCTGGAACTTAATCAGGATATTTTTGAAAATGATTTAGAAAATGGCGTGTGGACAACGTCTACCTTAACCATGTCTGATACTTCGGAAATTACATTGATTGAAGTTTTTGATAATACCATTAATTCAGCCGACTGGAAATATTCCCCAAGCGATGATGGATATGGATCAACAGATGTTTCCGGATCCATGACAATGAACATTAATGCAATGCCTACTCCCAACGCAGGCGATTTTACTCCCCAATGTGGATATGTAGCACCTCTAAATGCAACTCTCAGTGACCCTAACCACATTATGTATTGGGATGATGTTACCGGAGGTGGTTTTAATAACAACTCCATCCCCAATGCCATTTTCACTAGTGAAACAGCTGACACATATACGCTAACTCTCACTGAAGAAAACGGTGCATGTAAAGCTACAGATGAGATTGTTGTTGATTTATGGGGTTCACCGGAAGCAACCATCAGTGGTAATCAGATTATTTGCTCAAACGATGGGGTTAATTACCAACTGGAAGTTAATACTGTAATTAAAAACGGTACTTCACCATATAGGTATACCATTTCTGATGGCCAAGATGAACAAACCAGAACTAATATATTAGCTTCTGATCTTATTTCTATTCAAGCTACACAAGAAACCACTTGGAATTTAACCGAAGTTATTGACCAAAGAGGTTGCGCGGCACATATCGACAGCTTACATGGTGAAGCCATTGTTGTTGACAATAAACCCACTCCCAATGCCGGTTTGGATGCTAACTGGTGCAACGCAGATTTAACTAAAGGTTATACTTTAAATGCAATTATAGATAAAGGAAGTGGAGAATGGCTACCAACAACTGGTATCACATTCGACGATGCAATTTCAACCAACGCTGTTGCCACTGCCGATGGTTTTGGAACCTATACCCTCTCATGGCAGGAAACAAATGAAGGTTGCAGCGATATTGCAACTGTTGATATAACTTTTATTAATCCGCCAACACTAGCTCTGGCAAAAGGCGATACGGCCATTTGTGAAGGAGCAAATGCTGTACTACGAACTCAAACAACCAGTGAATATTATCCTCTAACACTTAACTATACTGACGATGACTATCAGGAAGTTTCATTAGGTAATTCATACACCGAAACAATACTCAATCCTGTTGAAGTTGGATTAAACTCCTACCAGCTTGCAAAGCTGACCGACAACTTGGGTTGCTCTTCAGATTTAAGTGAGGAATTTTCGGTAGAGGTTGATTTTATTCCGAAATCAGTACCCGGGGATTATTATCCTGAATGCGGTAATGAAATTATTCTTAATGCTAATCTGGACGATGAAGAACAAGGAACCTGGTCTTCACTTTACGGAGAGTTTTCTGATATTAATTCGCAGTCTTCAACCTTCACAATTGACAGAAACAATCAAGAAGTACAGGAAACGCATACCTTAAGTTGGCGTGTAGAGAATGTGAACAATGCCAATTGCGTATCGACACAAACGGTTGATATAACCTTTAATAAATTACCCGAAAATGTGTTTGCCGGTGATAACCAGACTCTATATTTAATTGATTCAATAAGCCTTAATCCAACCGGATGGGAAGAAGGTATGATTGGCTGGTGGGAAAGCTCCTCTCAAAATGTTATTATGCAAACATTACCCGACGGAAGCGGACGAGCTATAGAAATTCCGGAAGGAGAGACTTATCTTACCTGGAATGTTAGTAGCAGTGATGATTGTGTTGTAAGTGATGAGTTCGTCATAACCCAAAAACTATTAACTGCCCCAAATGGATTTTCACCAAATGCTATTTCAAACAATGAATTTATAATTGGCGGAGCTGAACATTTAGACGATACACAATTATATGTCTTCAACCGGAATGGAATGTTAGTGTATGATGAAACTAAATACGGCTCTAACGGATGGTGGAAAGGCTTTGATAACAATGGAAAATTACTACCAGCAGACACCTATTATTATACATTTACCGGAATAACAAAAGACACTAAAGAACTTCAGACTAAGAAAGATTTTCTGGTAATAAAATACTAAACAGCAAAGCACAATGAAAAGAATAACCCAACTGATACTCATTTTTCTGACCATTCCAACAGTTGCTGCTTTTGCTCAAAAAGATCTGGTGATGAGTCAATATATGCACAATCGCTATGCTGTTAATTCTGCGTTTGCCGGAAACAGAGAAGCTATTTCATTATTTGGTTCATACCGACAAAAATGGGTTGGTTTTAATGGTGCTCCAAGCGAACAATACTTAAGCGGACATGCACCCTTAAAGAATAAAAAAGTGGCTTTAGGTTTTGATGTCTTCAATCAGGAGTATGGAGTAACAAGGCAAACAGGAGCTTCCCTTTCATATACCTACCGAATATTGATGGATGATAATAAAAGGTTAAGCTTTGGCTTAAATGCCGGTTTTGTTAATTATAACTCAAACTGGACCTCCGTAAAAACCTTAGACCCTGATTTAGGTAACATTTTCTCTTCCAACGAGAGTGCTGGCTCACCAATGGTAGGCTTGGGTATTGCCTGGTATAACAATCACTTCTTTGCCGGAATATCTGTACCTAACTTCATCTATTTTGACATTGGAAAATCTGAAACGGAAGGATTTGCTCCCGATAAATCAGATTACATAGCAACTGCCGGATATCTGTTCAACTTATCAGAACACTTCGATATTCAACCAAGTGTTTTAACCCAATATAATCCACAATTCAAACCTATAATTGATGCAAATGTTACAGCCATTTATAATAAAATGATTTGGCTGGGAGCATCATTCAGAAATAACAAGGATATTGTAGGATTAATAGGTTATCAGATTACCAATCAAATGCGCTTTGCTTATAGCTTCGACTATTCGGCTGGTAGTTATTTAAAATCATACAACAACGGAACTCACGAGATTTCAATACAGTTTGATTTTGGATATAAAATTAGTACTCCAAACCCTAAATTTTTCTAATCCACTTGCAATGAAAGTAATATATTTAACCATATCTCTACTAATAGCAATAACTTCAGGTGCAGTGGCTCAGGATGTTCAAATACAGAAACTTCCTTTTAGCAGTAGCTCTAACAACGAAATGTCTCCTTTTCTGAGGGATTCAATTCTATATTATAGTTCAAACCAACCTGTAAGTTTTTTGAAACGTTATTACGACGACAACAAACAACTACTTTACCACATCTTCAGTGCCCAATTAAATGCCGATTCAACATTTACTAAACCGGTACGTTTTGAAAAAGATTTTCTTTCTCCTTTTAATACCGGGTCAATAACTTTCTCAGAAGATGGAAATGTGATGTTTGTTGGTCAGAACCATTACGACACCTATAAAAGAAGTCAAAGAAGTCGATCGGGTAATTTGATGGGCGTATACCAGTCCGAGATGGGCAATAGAGGATGGTCGCGAAAAAACAATCTACCTTTTAACTCACGTCGGAATTACAATACTGCTCAACCAACCATAAGCTCAGATGGACAATTTCTGTTTTTTATATCAGATATGGAAGAAGGTTATGGTAAAACAGATATTTATTACTCTGAAAAAATAAACGAAGAATGGGGACCTGCAATAAATATGGGAGACAAAATTAACACCAGTGAATCGGAACTCTTTCCCTTCTATCATTCAAGTGGCAAGCTTTATTTTGCTTCCAATGGTCATGGTGGCAAAGGAGGTCTGGATTTGTTTTACTCCCTTCAAACGGAAGAAGGATGGAGTACTCCAATAGCTTTAGATGATGATATAAATACCGAAGCAAATGATTTCAGTTGCTTTATTTCTGAAGATGAACAATGGGGATTTTTTGGCTCCGACAGAGATGGAACCGATAACCTTTACCGATTCGATCGTTTGTTTCCCATATTTGAAGCATGTGAATTACAGCAGGAAGATAGCTATTGCTTCGAATTTTATGACGATATGACACTAGAAGCAGATGATACCGAAGGACCTTATAAATACCAATGGACTTTTAACAACACAGATAAAGCCATGGGCGATACCGTCTTGTATTGTTTTAAAGGTCCGGGAGAATACAGTGTAAAACTAAGTATGATAGATACATCTATTGGTGAAGAGATCTTCGCTTTATCGGAATACACCATTGATGTAACCAGGATTGAGCAGATTTACATTACTGCTCAGGAAGATATTAAAATAAATCAGGAAATCACCTTTGATGTTACTGAATCTCACCTTGGTGACTTTACTCCAAAAGAATTTTATTGGGATATGGGTGATGGAACTTTACTAAAAGGTGAAACAATTCATCATATATTTCGAACAAAAGGAAAGTACCTTATTAAGTGTGGTGCTATATCAACTAAACACCCCCTATTAAAAATGTGTTCAATTAAAGAAATAATTGTAAGCGATTAATTATGTCCAAATTACTCAAACTACTCCTGCCACTTTTACTGACAAGTATTTTATCTAAGGCGCAACCTGTGCCTGGAACCGATGAGAATATTCCTAATCTGGTCACATTTGGATCAGAAGGAGAAACCTATTGGGGAGATGATAACTTTTGTCAGATTATCTTTTTTGCCGTACCTGAGAATTTTAATAGCCCTATCTATATCCGCGTATTCGATCCGGATACCGGAGGAGATAATGATGAGGTTCAAGGCGAATGGAATACCCGAACTAGATTTAGCGTATACGGTGGTAAAGGAAGTTGTTCTAATCAAGATGCCCGTGATGGTAACCTAGATGGTGATTACGACAGTGGTTCAGAGCTGGACTCTAAAATATTTGGCAACGATCCTGAATATAACCTTAACTGGTATACATTTGGCCCTTACAATCCAAGCGAAGGTGAGTATTTACCTGAAGACGGAGGTTATATATTTAAAGTAATTATTGAAGGTATATCGGGCGATGATGGAAATATGTATCGGCTATTTTTAAGTAATAACGCCAACGACAATCATGAGGTTGAAGGGGCATTTGCCTATTACTTCAAGTACAAATTCAGAATGCATGATGATGTAACACAAACATCTCATATTTATCCTTACCTTAATGATACTTCGACGGTTTACATTAAACAATCAAATTTTGACTGGGACAAAGATGGTATTATTCTGGTGCGGTCTGTTGCCAGACCTGGGTCTCCAATGAAAATCTCTGCCGATGATGATTGGGCGGAAAGTAACTTTAAGATTAAAAAAGAAGAATATTTTTCTTCTCTGGATATACGCATGGTAAAAAATAAAAGTGCTCATATAAGAAACAACAATGTGGTTATCCGCTTAGAGAACCAGGATGGTAAAGGACTTAAACTATACAGTGTTCCTATTGGAGGCGTACCTAAATACATCCCAAAACCAACTCATAGAAAAGTAAAGGCCCAATAATATGTTAGAAAAATTCTTATCAGTAAAGCATTGTATATTAATCCTCTTCCTTACTATTGTTTTACCAGGTAATCTCATTGGTCAATCCTTTGATTTTAAAAGCTACAATAGTGAAATTGGCTTGCCTCAAAACTATGTATATAGTCTAAAGCAAGGAAATAATGGCTATTTATGGATAGCTACAGGAGAGGGTTTGGTACGATACGATGGGTTTGAATTTAAAGTATATACAGAAGAGGATTCATTAGCAGATGCATTTGTAAATACACTCTTTATAGATCATAAAGGATCATTATGGTGTGGACATAAAAATGGAAACCTTTCGTACATAAAAGATGGTGTCTTTCATAAAATTATATTGAAAGAAACCAATCAAAAAATCAATGCTATTGATGAGGATGAGGAAAATAACATTTGGGCAATAGAACAGCGCAAAGGTTTAATTAAAGTCGACAAAGATTATAATGTTACCACCTACTTTGGACGAAAGAAATATAAGATACGGAACTATTATTCACTAGCTGCCATCAACAAAACCAACTTTTTAATAGGTACTAGCGAAGGTTTGTATCACGTTATTTTTGAAGATGAAACTTATAACAAGGTAGAAGTATCAAAGGTTGAAGGTATTCCGGAAACAAGAATAAACACTATTGTTGAAAGTAAAAGCAGAAATGGTCAGTATTGGATTGGTACCGATGATAACGGTTTTTATCAATATCAAACAGGAAGTGACGAAACGGAACACATGACCGATAACAAGCTGTGTTTAAAGTTCAATATTGAAAAAGAAACTGTTAATGATATCTATGAAGATCAGGATGGTAATTTATTGCTGGCTACCAAAAAGAATGGAGTAATAAAACTTTTCTATAATTCCACTCAAGACGTCTACACTGAATCAATGAACTTCTCTACCATTAACGGTTTGGAAGTAAATTATATCACTAAGATATTAAGTGACAGAGAAGGTAGCTATTGGTTTGGAACCTACGGAGGTGGAGTAGCCAACCTAGTAAATCAATATTTTATCTTCTACAACCTGGAGGAAATTGGCTTTAAAAGTCAGAAGGTTCACTCTATATTAAAGTCAGGCAATCAGTTATGGCTAGGATTAGACAATGGTCTGATTAAACATGATCCATTATGCTTTACTGATTTCGAATTTTATGACCCGGCTCTTGGTGTTCCGCGTGATAAGATAACTCAACTTTATGAAGATAAAAAAGGAATAATTTGGGCTGCAACAGCAAATAAAGGCTTGTATTATCGCAGCCCAAACGAGCTTAGGTTTAAACCCTATTCTTACACCAAATCTGAATCAGGTAAAAAAATTAACGATCTTTTAGGTATCGACTCTCTTATATATCTTGCTACAAGCGAAGGACTATATCAGTTAAATACAGACAAACACAGTCAGAAATTTTATGATATGGGTAGTGGTTTATCTCACAATACTATCAATTTCATTTATCAAGACTCTGATGGAATCATATGGGTAGGCACAAAGGATAACGGAATTTGCAGTATCTCAGAAGATAAGATCGAACGCCATAAGTTAATGCAAGCAGCTGTTAATGTAGTTGATATGACAGAGGACGTGCATGGAAACAAATGGCTGGCTACTAAAAACAAAGGAATCATCTATTATTCTGTTGATAGCATGAGAACCATCACCATTAAAGATGGTCTTAAAAAGAATTATTGCTATAACATTGAATGTGATAGTCAAAATCGTTTATGGGTTTGTCATCATGTTGGACTAAGTTGTGTGGACCTGAATTCTAATAAAATTCGGATTTTTGATCACAACAATTCAATGGATGCTGAATTTAATCAAGTAACAAAGGCGCAAGATGGGTCTCTTTGGTTCGCTTCAAATAAGGGAGCTATTAACTATAATCCTTTAATGGATTCGAAAAATAATGTGGCTCCTCTTTTAAATATTACTGCATTAAAAATTGATGACGAACACTATGCAACAGAAGAAGAAATTAATCTACCATACCCATACGGTAAAAGGTACTATAATCTAAGACTCGATTTTAGAGCAATAAGTTTTATAAATCCAGAAGGTGTTTCTTATGAATTTAAAATTGATGATGTTGGAGATAGTGACAAAGACAAGGAATGGACGCAACTTGGAGACATTAACTTTAAAGAAATTGATTATCTGCGGGAAGGAAAACATAAGATACGAATACGAGCTTATAATGCAGATGGAGTAGGCACAGGAACTCCATTAACTGTTAATATTACCGTAGCTAATCCATTTTGGTATAACCCTTGGCTAATTGCGTTGGCTTTTTTATTACTTGGTTATTTAGTTTATTTACTCATCAAGTTCAGAGAACGAAAGTTAAAACAACAAAAACAAATATTACAGCGTGAGGTCGATTCTCAAACCATTGTACTAAGAGAACAGAAGGAGGAAATTGAGCGTAAAAACAGAGATATAACAGATAGTATCAATTATGCCAAAAAGATTCAATCTTCTATTCTACCACCAATGAATGATTTAATGAATGTACTTCCTGAATCTTTCATTTACTTTTCACCCCGTGATATTGTTAGTGGTGATTTCTATTGGTTTAACAGAAGTGGTGATTATCTGATTATTTGTTGCGCCGATTGCACAGGACATGGTGTTCCTGGAGCATTTATGTCCATGATTGGAACTACCATCCTTAATGATATCTTCCGCTTACCCGAGATTAACTCTCCTGCAAGTGTACTTGAGAAACTTGATGAAGAAATTAAAAAACTTCTTCAAAAGAGTGAAGAGACCCAAAGTAAGGACGGTATGGACATATCAGTTGTAGAAGTTCATATACCAACACGCAAAATAAGATTAGCATCAGCTAAGCGTCCAATATACCTCATTATCAATAACGAATTGAATATTTATAAAGGTAATCGAAGGAGTATAGGAGACAGCTATCAGGATAGTGGTAAGAATGCTTTTGTAAACATTGAGTACAACTGTTCAATAGGTGATCAAATTTACCTGTTTTCGGATGGTTATCCTGATCAGTTTGGAGGCCCGTTAGGTAAAAAATTCATGAAGGTTGGAGTTCGTAATTTGGTTGAAGAAATTCATGAATTACCTTCTGATCAACAATACCAAAAAGTAAAATCAAACTTTGAAAACTGGAAAGGTGAATTAGAGCAAATTGATGATGTTCTTTTTATGGGAATAAAATTATAGAAGAATACAGGTTTAAAACAAAAGAGCAAGGTTGTTATCTCCCTTGCTCTTTTTATTTTATTCTTTCCTTTTTTAAAATTACTGCAATCTAAATCGTGCAATCATATTTGTCAGCTCGCGAACATGACTATCTAGCTCTGTTGAACTGGATGCTAATTCCTCGGAAGCAGCAGCATTTGACTGAGTCACATGATTTAATTCACTAACAGCATTATTCACCTCTTGAGCTCCAATAGCCTGTTCTTTACTGGCTTCTGAAATCTCCTGAATCATTGAAGTAGTTTTAGTAACATCATCCAATACCCCTCTTAACTTTTCACCAGCGCTAGAAGAATCCATCACACCTTGATCTATTAACGAACTAATAGCATCAGATGCATCTTTGCTTCGTTCAGCCAACTTTCGGACTTCAGCAGCTACAACCGCAAATCCACGCCCTTCTTCACCGGCACGAGACGCCTCAACAGCAGCATTTAAAGCCAAAATATTAGTCTGCTGAGCAATTTCTTTGATCGCCACAATTTTCTCAGCAACCTTATTCATTATAGCCTCACAGTTACTTGATGCTTCGGTACCTTCGCGTATACTCACCGCCATAGCTAAGGCTATCTGCTCTACCTGTAAACTAAAATCTTTATTTAGATTTATAATTGAACCCATTTCTTCCATTGAAGCCGATACTTCTTCAGTAGAAGATGCTTGTTCACTTGCTCCTGAAGAAATATCGTGAGAAGTTGTATTCATTTGCCCACTGGCTGTAACCAAAGCATCAGAACTCACTTTAATCTGATTAATCAATTGCCCAATTCCATTTACCATTTCATTCAAGGCGACTATTAAGTCACCTATTTCATCTTTTTGGTTCACTTCCAGTTTCTGACTTAAATCACCCTCAGCAATTTGCTGTGCGAATACCACGCCTTTATTAATACCTTTAACAAGAAAGGAGGAGATAAAAAAGGCTAAAAACAATCCTACTCCTAATGAAGTAAGCAAAATAATCAGTGAAATTAAACCTGTAGATTTAGCTGCCTTTACCATTTCATCTTCTGATAGAATATGATCCTTTGAAATGGCAATGGATTTATCAAATAACTTACCCAAGGTATCGAGTTGTAACAAGGTATTTGTATAGAAAATACCATTTGCTTCTTTAGACTTTGCTAACTTATTATTGGTTTGTTGAATCAACCCATTAAGTTTTGATAAAACTCTGTCAGCCGCCTGTTGCGTATTGTTTTTAAAGTAAGCTTGAGCACCCTGATAATTTCCTGCACTTATCAGCCGTTGCAAAGACCTGGAGGAGTTATGTAACATTCGATGTGGTTCATCCAACTCTTTAAATGCTTTCATTAGTAAAGAATCCTTTGCCAATATCTGCTCTGTGTCAGGCTGAGATAACCACGTACCTAAACCACATTTTGTATGATCAGTTTGAACTCCTAAACGTGATTGCTGGTTTAAAATGGCTTTCTCAACATTTAATAACCAAAACAAATGATCAGCTTTAGCCTTATTTAAAGCTATTGCTAAATTAAGATCTACATGCTGATGCAGTGATTCAATTGAAATAGCAGATTGATGAAGTTTCATGTGAGGTTCTTCAAACTTCGCCAACGTACCTGCTAACTCAGGCACCAGTTGTTCTGCATGTTTTCTACCTTCACCATAGTACCAATGTCCAAAATCGCATAAATGATGATCTGTCTGAACTCCTAATCCGGTGGCTTCCGGACTGGTTAAAAATTCACTTACTTGTTTGGCCCATAATAGATGCTGTGTATAGCGGGTTTCCAATTCAGCCCGCAACTTGTTTCCATCAATTACCTGATTGGCATCTCCAACAATGCCAAAAATTCCTAAGTTAGCGACTAATCCCACTAAGCAGAGTAAAAACAAGACCAACCCAAAACTCACTAAAAGCTTGAGTTTAATCTTCATATTATTCCACAATTTCATATGATTTAGATTTGGTTATACAATCTAAAATTTAGGAAAATATCGTTTAGAAACAAAATGAATAATACACAATCAAAAGACTGTCATGCATCTGTAAATCATAATTATACCAAATCCATATATTATTTCAGCAAATCTATATCTCTCTTATGCTAATCTACACACTACAACAATGACTAATGTTGGATTACAAATATTTCTTCAATACATTCCAAACCTACCTACAATAACTTTATTATACTTATTGTTTATCTGAAAGTTTATCAACATTAAATTCCATTCTTCAATAATTTATTGTAGAAGCTAATTTCTACACAATAACCTGTTGATATAAGCCTGATTTTGCCATAAATTATTGTTCGAAAAACAGTCAACAAAATGAATGATTTAACTACTATTTTAGGCATCAGCGTTTTTGACCGCACAAAAGAGGCAGGTCACGTACAAACACTTCTTACAAGATATGGTTGCTCTATTAAAACAAGGCTTGGATTACATGAAGTAACTGAAGACTTCTGCAGTCATAGTGGACTCATAATACTTGAGCTTTTTGGCGATCCTAAAGAACAAGAAAAACTTGAACAGAAACTTACTGTTATTCCAGGAGTTGAAGTTCAAAAGATGATATTCAACTTAAAAGGTTAAAATACCATACTATTAAAGGTCATAAATAGTCTTTGCTTTTGATCGATTACGTCGAAGGTTTTCATACTTATATTGGCGGATAACCTCCTGAAATACAGGAGCGAAATCCTCACCTGGAGAAGGAGAAGGTGATAATCGGAGCTTTCCTTCCGGATCAATTATATAATAAACGGGAAGTGCTTTTATATCATAATCCAGCACTACTTTAGGCATTAAACCATAATGCAGAAAATCCCACTTATACTTGTTGTCTTTAACCATCTTTTCGGCATTTGTAGGATCTTCATCTAAAATGATGGTAACCAGTTTCACATCTCGCCTCATTTTTTTTGCAATTACATTTAATAACTGCAAGTCTTGTTTACAAGCATGATTCTCGGTGTGGATAAAACTTAGGTATACAAAATGGCCTTCGTAATCACTTAACGATTTTTCTTTACCATCCAATCGATATAAAGTAAATCCTGGGGCTCTGGTTCCCGCCCGTAACCAATTTACTTTTTTGTGTAGTCCTTTTGCCAGATTTTTAATTTCTTTGGAACAACCAACCTTCTCGGCATTATTAAATAGATTAATAATCTGAACTTCATTATACCTACCTGTATAAAAGGCATCATATAATCCTTTCAATAAAACAACTTCAGCCAATTCAGGATTAGTAAACAATGGATCAGTCTGCAAAATAGTTGATAAAGTATCGAACCCTACCTGATTAGTAAAAGCACCTTTAAGGGAATCACCAATAGAAGTTGAAAAGTAAGAAGTGAAAAAGCTTTTAAAAACAGTATTAAGAGCTGTTTTAAAACTTGGCAAGTTAGTTTCTACATCATTATTTGTAAACACCTCCTCAATAACTCTCCTTTTTTGACGTTTATATGCAAGTGTTTTAAGTTCGGCATATGCATACTCTTTATATTTATAGAAATAGCTGCCTACATTAGCTGGATATAAACTATCTAATTCATTAATGATTGAGTTTGCCTTTTTTACGTTACCCCTCGAAAAAATACTCATTGCATTTTCATCATACAGCTGCTGAAAAGCATAATCAAATTCGATAATTGTTCGGTTCAAAGCTTGCGCTTCTTTATTAGCAATACCAATCACCACATCTTCAGGAATAAAAAAAGGATTGAAACGTTCGGCATCAGTTCTTGGCTGAAACGGTGGTAAAATAAGCTCGTAACTCTGACCAGGTTCTAAATAAATATTCCCTCTGAAACGCCCTACATCTAACGAGGCATAGGTTATTTCATTAATTTCAATAACTTCATAAAAAGCTCCTTCCTTATCAACTTTGATTGTATGAAGATCTCTCATCTCAGAAGAAATAGGATTGATCATGGTTTCCAATACCAGACTGTAGTTAGCATATTCTGGTGCTTTACCTTTTATAACTACATTTTTTTGCGCTATGGCTTGAACAGCACAAATTAGTATGGCTGAAACTATTAAAGAAGCTTTATTCACCCTACAGGTATTTTTCAATATTTATTTGAATAGCTTTTGGTAAGAACTGTCCTGCATCGCCGCCATGCTTAATAATATCACGAACAATAGAACTGTTAACCGGAGTATGCTCGGGAGTGGTAAGTAAAAACACAGAGTCGAAACCACTCATTGTTTTATTTACCTGTGCTATGGCACGCTCATACTCAAAGTCAGCCGCCGTGCGAATTCCTCTAAGAATATGTGTACACTCCATATCTTTAGCAAACTCAACAGTTAGGCCTTCATATTTCTCAACTACTACTCTATTGTCATTCTTAAAAACATCGCGAATCCATTGCATTCTGTCTTCTACCGGGAAGAAATCCTTTTTGTTAGAATTATAGCCCACTGCAATTATAACTTTCTCGAATAGGCTCAATCCTCTACGCACAACATCCTCGTGCCCAACAGTAAAAGGATCGAAAGATCCAGGAAATATAGCTGTTCTTTTCATTGTATGAAATTTCAATGGTTCATAAGCTTGCAAAATATGGAAAAATACCAACGCTGTGCAAGAAATTACTCCTTTAATCTAACTACCAGAATTTAATCTTAACTGTTGCAAATACCGACATACGCAATAGCAACCAACCGCCACTAAATCGCGAAATATTGGTGTCGCCATATGTTCTTTCTCTATAACGAATAGGCAAATCAACAATCTTAAGGTTCAATTTATACGCACCAAAAAGCAAATCAAAATCGCCATACGGATCAAAATCACCAAAGAACTTTCGGTTTTTTGCCAACTTCAGATAATCCCTGCGAAACATCACTTTTGTGCCACATAAGGTATCTTTAATCGGTCGCTCTAAAATCCATGTGAAAAATCGACTAAAAAAGTGATTTCCCATTGAGTTTAGCGTACGCATTGCATTTTTTTCCATGGGATATACCAGGCGAACCCCATTTATAAACTCACCTTTTCCTTTGGTTATTGCCTTATAAAATTTAGGTAAATCTTCAGGAGGCATCGTCAGGTCTGCGTCCAGTATCATCAAAATATCACCTTCAGCAACTGAATATCCTTTACGAACAGCATCTCCCTTCCCTTTTCCATCTTGCTGCATTATTTTAATACGGTGAGTATCCTTATATTTTTCAGCTACTTGTTGTATGGTCTCCCAGGTATCGTCCGTTGAATTTCCTTCTACAAAAACAAACTCGGTGAATTTTCCCATGGAAGGAGTTCGCAGAATGGCATCTTCAATATTTCCACTCTCATTCCTAGCTGGAACTACCACGGATACAGAATAACGTTGATCAACCTCCTCTTCAGTCAATTGCTTAGGCAATGGTCGGGCAAAAACAAACTGATTCAACCCTAAATTCTGAAGTAATGGTAACCGCGACAGAATTCGATTAAACAAAGTAGAAAGGATAGGAATACGATATGGTAAAAACATACTTCTATTACTCTTGTAGGCATCAAAGTCTGATAAATAAAGTAAATTCATTATATCGCCATTCGATAACCAGTTTTGAACAGGCGTATGCTTTTTTACGCCTAAGAATTCCGCAAATCGAATCACAGGTTCCCATAAACGATTATAATAGGTTACTATAATCCGGGTTTTTTCATGACAAACTTTCTTCAGCTGATTAAATACATGTTCAATATCGTCTAAAACTCCAATTAAGTTGGAGAGGATAATCACATCGAATTTTTTGTCCAGATCAATATTCTCGGCTTCCATCAATTCAAATCGTAATTCCGGAAACTGTTCTTTTGCCTTGCTCAGAATCGGTTCACAGAAATCAATCCCAACTTTTTCTTTCCCGTTTATTGATGCAAGCAACTCTCCAGATCCGCATCCAATTTCGAGAACCGTATTACCTTCCTGAATATAATAGTTACAATATCGTGTAATGGAATCCCAGTAATAGGATCTTCTTTTGCGATATTTAACCCAATTATCGGCCCTTGACTCAAAATATTTAATACGTTCCGGATTTGCTCTCATCTTTTATTTTACCAGTTACTTTGGTTAATACATTTCATTGTAATATTCTCTATTGACTGGCTCTCGCATCCAGCTGCTCTTGAGTTAACAACCTGTCGTAATGTATTTCAAATAAATATGCAGGTTCTTGTTCCCCAATCCTATGTTTCACAGTAAATACCTGTGGATATTTCTGTGCTATGTAATACATATATCGTTGAACGGTGTTTATGGTTTGCTTATTGTAAACAGCTGGATTTTTGCGTAAGCTGGCCATCACCATATGAGTTACTTTTTTATCCTTCAGCATCTGCAATAATTTATCCGGATCCTGCGTATCAAATCGATAAATACCATAAAACTTTCGCCCATTTGCATACAACCGTGCCATGTTAGGTTTTCGAACGGCTACATAAGCATTTTCAGGTAAATTCTCATCAATAAATTTAGCCATAGACAAATAGTTGACCCAATCATCGGTATAGCCTAATAGCTTATCTCCTTTTACATTCTTACGTAAAGTCATCAGATCAACCTTATCAAACGAAATAACAAAAGATGAAAAAGTTGAAAACACCACTAAACCAACTAAAGCATACCCCAATAACTTGATTTTAAAAATCTTCGCAATTTGATTGAATGAATAAAGAATCAACACTAACATAAATGGAAAAAATGGAATAATTAGTCTGTACTGATCCCATATTCTTTGCAGCACAACAAAGGTGATTCCTAACATTACCGCAACATAAATAGCTGAGAAAAGAAGGTATTTGTTGTTTTTTAATGTCTTTAAAAACCCGAAAATAAATAAAGCATAAAGCAAAATAGTTGCTAAAGCATTATAAGAACTTGATAGTGCATCTTTTAAACCTGTCATTTTGAGCAGGTTCTTACCTAAATATAAATTTGAATTATCAACAAATCGCATAAGGTAGCCACCAAAGGTTTCCAAACCTTGCGACTTATCGTATGGATGTTTATAAATTAATGTACTTGCCTGATCTCCTTCCATCAAAGCCGCATCCCAAATCAATGATTTAAGCAATAAAAAGCCCAAAAAGATAATAACTGTGCCGGACAAGACTCCACCTACCTTTTTATAGTTTTTATTAATGATATAAAATACTAACACCGCAATTAAAGCCCCAATACCAATGGTGCGTGTTAAATAACCAGCAACTATTAATCCGGCTAATAGAAGTAACCTTTTCCAATTAAAATTATTTTCTTCATCAAAATCCTTAAACAATACAAGAAAAACCAAAATTTGCAAAGCCAGAAATAAGGCTTCGCTATATGTTTGACTGGAAAAGAAGATGAAATAACTACTAACACTCAACATCAACATTGTTGTAAAAATCATCCAGTACGGGATCCGATCCTTAAAAATCTTATAAAAACCATACATAGAAATCAACATCAGCGCAAAAGAAGTAAATTTTAATACACCGATCTTAATTCCGAAAACACCGATAAATAACGATAGAAACAATGGATATACCGGCCCTTGAAAAGAGGGATATGTACCTTCCTGCAAGAAGTTAACAGCACGCATTATATAAGTACTATCATCGCCGCCAATGCTTACCCGAAGGTTGAAAAGTAACAACGACATTATGGAGAAAAGACCTAATAATATTGTTAAAATGATAGTTGATTTGGTTTTACAGAAATTTTCAAATTTATCTATAAAATCGATTTGCTCTTCTTTCTGTTTCTTCATTTTTTAAGGTACTGAAACGTTAAGATTATTCTATATCTTTTTTAATAAAAGTATTTACAAACAGCACATTTCCCAAATCGCCATATTCTATTAATCTACTTTGGTCTTCTTTAACCTGATCCGGTGTAAAACCTGCAATGGTCAAATCCGCATCTGAACTATGCTTGACAATAGCTTCCTGAATAGTTTGATTCTCTTCCAAAGCTAAGAAACTTACATTGGATGGAGAAATTGGCAAACGACCTCCCTGAATCAGCTCCAGAAGACGCGCCCGCTGCTTTTCAACCTGACTTTGCGGAAAGGTAGCAAAAATCTTAATCACTGCATTACGCCAGTCGGGATGTCCGGAAATGATATATGCAAGCAGGATCATAAGATTGGCATTACGAAAGTCTTTGGCTGTAATCCAAACATGTATTTCTCGCCTATAACCAAATCCTTTATATGATGAATTTAGCACACAAACATCAAATCCAGTAGCCTGAAACAAGTGATAGTTATCTAAAGCATAAGTTAATGACTCAGGATTACTGCGTGAGAACTCAAACAAAATCAGATTATTTCCCTTTCCACTTATTCCGGTTAATTGAATAACCTGTGCAATAGCCGATGTATAAGATGGGCTAATAATAGTATCGAGATAAAGCCTGCTCTTACTTCCTTCTGACTGATTTATTAAACGAGATAGCACCTTGGTTGATTCATGATGAGTTTCTTTAGTTAGAAATCCCTTTATAAAATGAATATAGGTACCGAATCCATGTTTATAACAAATCCATCTCAACATATCAAAAGCCGACTGACGTTTGAAAGAGTCTTCTGAAACACAAATAGCAAAAGGTCGCCAGTGCGATTGCTTTTCTTCCTTATTGGCGCGCTGTACAAATATTTGAATTTGTCTGCTCAACTGAAACACAACTCCTTTAAACAGCTTCTCCAAACCTTGCTTTTCAGGACGGGCAATGGTAATTAAATGATAGGTAACAGCCATAATTAAAGCCGATAAAGCTGCATAAGCCCAATTCATTTTAAACATCAACCAAAAAGAAAGCAGAGCTCCAAATAGTGAAAATATCCATTTATTGTATTTAAAAGTTGGACGATACGAAGGATCGGCTGCAAAATGTTCCAAAAATGAGATTAAACAAATAGCACCATAAGTAGCCATAAAGAACATGGCAATAATTTGAGCTACAAAATCAACATCTCCAATAACTATAAAAAAGTAGGCTATAAAAATAGTAATGATGCTACCATTAATTGGTTCATTATCTGCTTTTCGCCCTTGAGCCATCCAATTATTTAAATTATTGAAAGGTAAAATGGAATCATATCCGATGGCCTGCAAGGTACGAGGTGCAACTAATAACGATCCTATTGCTGAAGATAAAGACGCGGCTGCTAATCCTATAGGAATGATTGGTCCCCAAACAGCTATTCGAGACATTATCAGCTGATCTGAAGCCAAATCTTCAACCGAAGCAGAAACCGATAATTTAATGGCCACCGCAACATACACCAACATCCCCACCAAAGTTGCCAATAAAGTACCTCTTGGAATTGATTTTTTCGGATCCTTTAAATCTCCCGACAGGCCAAGACCTGCTGCCATTCCGGTAAAAGCAGGAAAGATAATCGTAAAAACAAAGAAGAATGAATCATGTCCTTCTACCGTTTCATTTAATGCTATTGTATGATGTCCGTTAATAGGATTACCAGCAAGAAAAAAGAAGATAGATACAAATAGCAAGGCTACCACTCCATACAAAGCCTTCATTCCAATGTTAGCCCCTCTTAACAGTGCTATTAAAGCCAATATAGTCATTAAGAAAAGGGTAACAATTCGCTTAATGGTAGAAGGATCAAGATCAATATTCAACAAAGGTATTAATGGATCAAAAGCCTCACCGAACGCAATCACATAAAATGCCACACTTATAGCCTGCGAGAGATAAAGAGCAAATCCAATGGCACCACCAATATTCAAACCAAATGACCGGGAAATAATATAATATGCACCTCCCCCCTGCACACGTTGATTAGTTGCTATTTCGGCGACTGCCAAAGCTGTTGGAACAGTTACAATATGACCTATTATTATAATGCCGATCACACCTCCTAAACCAACATGAGCCACAGCATATCCAAATCGTAAGAATAAGATAGCTCCTAATATTGTTGAAATAGCTGTCATGAAAACAGCCACAGAACCGAAACCGGCATTAGGATTTGTGAGAGATTTTTGCATAAAAACGTTGTTTACAACAAACCTAGCATTTTTAAATAATTTGGGCAACAACTCTTTATGTAAAACAAAGCTGACATCTTGCTATTTTGCGAATCAACCTGACAATTTTATCTTTGCCTCGATTGTCAAATATTCAAATCGCCACTCAATGAATAAAAAGTCTGATATGATGCCATTGCCGCGTCAAATTATTATTGGAATTCAGTTTCTATTTGTTGCTTTTGGAGCAACCGTTCTTGTCCCCCTTTTGGTTGGCATTGATCCTTCAATAGCTCTTCTTTCTGCGGGAATCGGAACCCTATTATTTCATTTAATAACCAAAGGGCAGGTGCCAGTCTTTCTGGGAAGTAGTTTTGCTTTTATTGCCCCTATAGTTGAGGCTACCAAGCAATTTGGTTTACCTGGAACACTTTCGGGCTTAATAGCGGTTGGTGCTGTTTACATTCTTATGTCTGCTTTAATTAAGCTATGGGGACGAGGATTTATTGAACGCATTTTTCCTTCTGTTGTAGTTGGTCCGGTAATTATGGTTATTGGATTATCACTGGCACCCGAAGCAGTTAAGATGGCCAAAACAGATTGGACTCTGGCTATCGTTGCTCTCTTAACAGCAATTATTGTTGTTATATACACAAAAGGGTTAATTAAACTGATTCCTATTTTTATGGGAATATTAGTTGGTTATATTTTAGCTCTGGCATTAGGTAAAATTGATTTTACTCCAATCAAAGAAGCTGCCTGGTTCTCATTACCTCCTTTTACAGCACCTGTTTGGAGTTGGAAGGCTATTATTTATATGATTCCGGTTGCCATAGCCCCACTTATCGAACATGTTGGAGACATGTATGCTATAGGTGCTGTTGCTGAAAAGAATTTTATTAAAAAACCAGGACTTCATCGCACCATGCTGGGCGATGGAATTGCAACTTCATTGGCGGCATTAATGGGAAGTGTTCCCAATACCACTTATTCAGAAGTAACGGGAGCTATTAGCCTGACGAAAATTACCAATCCGCGTGTATTGCGCATTGCAGCAATTACAGCCATTGTATTTTCATTAATTGGTAAGGTGAGTGGATTTCTTAAGTCTATTCCTTCGGCCGTTTTAGGCGGTATTATGCTATTACTATTCGGTATGATTGCCAGCGTGGGTATTAGAACGCTCGTTGAGTCCAAAGCCAAATTAACATCCACTCGGAATCAGGTGATTGTTTCCATCATCTTAACCATTGGTATTGGAGGAGCAGTAATAAATATTGGTAACTTCTCGCTTGCAGGAATAGGTTTAGCCTCATTATCGGGCGTAATTTTAAACTTAATTTTACCTGATAAGTCAAAACCTATCAAGATAAAAAAATAGAAACGATCACATATTTTATTTAATGCCTGGAATTCATTCCGGGCATTTTTATTTAAAAAAACTTGATTATTTAAATTTATTGCAATAATATAGTGATATCAATTTAATATCACTATGAAAACTGAAAAAACAATCAATGCAAATAGTGGTTACACCATGTTAATCATACTTGCACTTTTATTGATCGGCCTTGTATTTGGCTTTATTAGCGGAATAATTTTCGCTTGGGTATTGATCCTTCCAATTGTTTTAATTCTTCCCGGTTTCTTTATTGTTAACCCCAATGGCTCTAAAGTCCTAGTACTTTTTGGAGCCTACAAAGGAACTGTAAAGGACAATGGATTCTTCTGGGCTAATCCATTTTTATCAAAGCAACGCATCTCATTACGGGCTCGTAATTTCGACAGCGAAAGAGTAAAGGTTAATGATAAAATCGGAAACCCAATCTTAATCAATGTCATTTTGGTTTGGAGAGTTAGAGATACCTATAAAGCAGCTTTTGAGGTTGATCAATACGAAGAATTTGTTCGCGTTCAAACCGATGCAGCTGTTCGCAAGCTGGCAGGCTCATATCCCTATGACAATTTTGATGATGAGCAAGCTGACATTACCTTACGATCCGGTATGGATGAAGTTAATGAAGCCCTTGAAAACGAAATCACCGAACGATTAGCCATTGCCGGTATTGAAGTAATGGAAGCCCGTATCGGCTATTTGGCATATGCACCTGAGATTGCCAGTTCGATGTTAAAGCGCCAGCAGGCAGTAGCCATTGTTGCAGCCCGCAAAAAAATTGTGGAAGGCGCTGTGGGCATGGTTGAAGATGCACTAAGTCAACTAACGGAAGATAACATAGTGGATTTTGACGAAGATAAAAAAGCCTCCATGGTAAGCAACCTGATGGTTGTATTGTGTGGCGATAAAGAAGCAACACCTGTTATTAACACAGGTACATTACATTCATAATAATTTATGGCAAAAAAGAAGTCCTTTGTATTAAGAGTAGATCCTGAAACGTATGACCAAATTGAAAAATGGGCAGCAGATGAGTTCAGAAGTGTGAATGGGCAGTTAGAGTGGATAATTCACAAGGCCTTGAAAGATGCCAAACGCATCAAAACAAAACGCATAAATAATATATCTGATCAAAAAGAATAAGATAAAAAAATAGGCTGCCCGATGGACAGCCTATTTCTATTTTTTTTCGAAAAAGTTCTTCTGAATTACTCAGCTTTTGGCTCTTCAGTAGCTTCTTCAGATCCTTCAGCTTCTGCCTCAGGAGCCTCCTCACCAGCAGCTTCTGCAGCGGCAGCTTTCGCAGCAGCTTCAGCTTCAGCAGCCAAATCAGCTTTTTGCTTAGCAAGAGCTTCTGCTCTCTCAGCGTTAATTTTAGTCTCACGCTCCAAAGTAGCTTTGTCAGCGTCAGCTTTAGCGCTAGCTAAACCATCTTTTTTAGCTTGGATTTTTCCTTCTTTCTCAGATAACCAAGCATTGAAGCGTTTCTCAGCTTCAGCCTCATCGAAAGCACCTTTTTTAACACCATCTAATAAGTGCTTTTTCATCATCACACCTTTGTACGAAAGAATCGCACGAGCAGTGTCAGTTGGTTGAGCACCGTTTGAAAGCCAAGTAAGAGCTTTGTCAAAGTTCAAATTAATTGTAGCAGGATTTGTGTTCGGATTGTAAGAACCAATTCTTTCAATGAACTTTCCATCACGTGGAGCTCTGCTATCTGCAACTACAATGTGGTAGTATGCATACCTTTTACGTCCATGACGTGCCAGTCTAATTTTTACAGGCATAGTATTTCGTTTTATTATTAAACAATTGCAAAAACTCGTTTTGCGGCTGCAAAGATACGCCATAAAAAATTAACCACAAAGCCCTCATTCACAATAATTCATTGCAATTATAAATTTAAACACTTTTTGTGAAAAACATGTTGATGAAATACCCGTATGAATACTTCCCTTTCCCATTCAAAAACGTAACTTCGCACATTGGGTTTTTACACCCTTTAGGTTGGATATAATAAAGTGTAGTTGCATGTTTTTTCTAGTTTTTGATACCGAAACCACTGGTTTACCAAAGAAGTTTAAAGCTCCATTAACTGATTTTGATAATTGGCCAAGAATGATACAATTGGCCTGGCAATGTCACGATCTGGAAGGAAACCTGTTATTTGCAAAAAACCATGTAATTACGCCCGATGGATTTACCATTCCGGAAGATGTTATTGCCGTTCATGGCATCAGCAATGAAATAGCTAAGGAAAAAGGTATTCCACTGAAAGAAGCTTTAGTTGATTTTATTGCCGATGTAAAACAAGCTAAGTTTATCATTGGTCATAATGTTGAATTCGACATTAACATAGTTGGATCAGAGCTGCTTCGTTGCGAGATGGAGGAGATAATGACCACTGCTCCCAGCCTTTGTACCAAAGATGAGAGTACCGACTATTGTGGCCTGCGTAACAAAAGTGGCACCATCAAACCTCCTACCCTAACAGAGCTTCACATCAAGCTTTTTAACGAACCATTTCCCGAAGCACATAATGCTGCAGCAGATGTTGAATATACCACTCGCTGTTTTCTTGAATTAGTTCGTGTTGGAGCAATTCCACCAGAAAAACTAAAGATGACAGGCAACCAGGTGGATGCCTTCAAACAAAATAACCCTGCCCCGATTAAACCGGCAGGAATCGAATATGAATCGTTTAAAGAGAATACTTTTGACGACATATCAATTGAAGAGGAAGAGCGAAAGCTAAAAGAAGCCGCTGCCAATGCCGGTTCTCAACCATTTGTACATCTACATGTCCATTCTCAATATTCTATTTTAGATGGAGCAGCCAAAACAGCTGATCTGGCAGCCAAAGCAGCAGCTGATAATATGCCAGCTGTAGCCCTTACCGATCACGGAAGCATGTTCGGGAGCAAAGAGTTTCACGTTGCATGTGGCAAGGCAGATGTTAAACCAATTATAGGAGTTGAAGCCTATGTCGCCAAGAGAGGACACCTTCGAAAAGATGACAAAACAGATGCTAGTGGACATCACCTCATTTTACTGGCTAAGGATTACAAAGGATACCAGAACTTACTTAAGATGACTTCCATCGCACATACAGATGGAATGTACTATAAGCCGCGTATCGACAAAGATCTTCTGACCAAGCATAACCAAGGTGTAATTGCATTAAGCGCCTGCCTGGGTGGTGAAGTTGCCCAAAATATTATGGCCGGAAATTTCGACAAAGCCAAAGAAACCATCCTTTGGTATAAAAATGTTTTTGGTGATGATTATTACCTTGAACTCATGCGCCATAAAAATGACGACCCTCGTCTTCGTATTGACATTTGGGAAAATCAGGTAAAAGTGAATAAGATGCTTCGTCAATTTGCAGAAGAATTGGACGTAAAGCTTGTGGCAACCAACGATGTTCACTTTGTTGAACCGGATCATGCAGAGGCTCATGATGTATTGGTTTGTTTAAGTACTGGTCGTGATTACGATGACCCAACAAGAATGCGATACACCAAGCAAGAGTGGTTCAAGACGACACAGGAGATGAACGAGCTATTTGCCGATATACCCGAAGCCTTAGCCAATACAATTGAGATCGCTAATAAAGTTGAAAAGTTTGAGCTGAATGCCAACCCTATCATGCCTCCTTTCGATATTCCGGAAGATTTTGGAACAATGGAAGGATATGCTGAAAAATATAGTGAAGAAGATCTGATAAAAGAATTTGGTGAAGACAGATACGAAAAATTAGGTGGTTACGACAAGGTTCTCCCTATTAAACTAGAAGCCGACTATCTGGAGCACTTAACTTTTGAAGGGTGCAAAATCCGTTACGGAGAAAATCCGGAACAACACGTAACAGACCGGCTTAAGTTTGAGCTTGAGACAATCAAAACTATGGGATTCCCAGGATATTTCCTTATCGTACAGGATTTTATCAACTGGGCTAAAGATAATGGTGTACTGGTGGGGCCAGGTCGTGGATCGGCAGCAGGAGCTGCCGTAGCCTATTGCGTTGCCATTACCGATGTGGATCCGATTAAATATGATTTGCTGTTTGAGCGTTTCCTGAATCCCGATCGTATATCAATGCCCGATGTCGACATCGACTTTGATGATGATGGACGACAGGCTGTTCTTGATTATGTGACCGAAAAATATGGGCATGATAAAGTAGCTCATATCTGTACTTTCGGTACTATGGCAACCAAAAGTTCTATCAAAGACGTTGCCCGTGTACTTCGATTGGATTTGGCCGAAGCCAACCGATTGGCCAAGATGGTGCCTGAAGCTCCTAAAATGAGTTTCAAAAAAGCATTTAAAGAAGAACCTGACCTATTAAAAGAAAAGGATTCTCCGAATCCACTGATTGCAAAAACAATGCAATTTGCTGAGGCTTTAGAAGGTTCTGTTCGTCAAACAGGTGTACATGCCTGTGGAGTACTGATTGGGAAAAACCCATTAGATGAGCACCTTCCAGTAATGCCAACCAAGGGAGAGGAATTGTTAACCACGCAATACGATGGTCGATTTGTAGAAGATATCGGACTTCTGAAAATGGACTTCCTAGGATTGAAAACCCTTTCAATCATCAAAGAAGTACTGGGTAATATCAAACTCTCAAAAGGAATTGATGTAGATATCAACCATGTTGATTTGGAAGACGAAGAAACGTTTCAACTTTTTAGTCGCGGAGAAACAACGGCCATCTTCCAGTTTGAGTCGCCGGGTATGAAAAAGCACCTTCGTGCGCTTCAGCCCAACCGTTTTGAGGATTTGGTTGCCATGAACGCCCTGTACCGACCGGGTCCAATGGAATACATTCCTTCGTTTATTGCCCGTAAACATGGCAAGGAAGAAATTGTATATGATCATCCAATGATGGAACCCTACCTAAAAGACACCTACGGAATTACGGTTTATCAGGAGCAGGTGATGCTTCAGTCAAGGGCTCTGGGTGGATTTACCCGTGGTGATTCTGACTCATTACGTAAGGCAATGGGTAAGAAAATCATTACCATGATGGATAAACTGAAAGAGAAGTTTATCGATGGTTGCCTAAACAGTGAAGAGTTTATGCAGGCATGCAAAGATGGTAAAACCACTAATAAAGATGCGAAAAAGCTAATTGACAAAATATGGGGTGACTGGGAAGCATTTGCCAGTTATGCCTTTAACAAATCTCACTCGGTTTGTTATGCTTATGTGGCTTATCAAACAGGATACTTAAAAGCGCACTACCCGGCTGAGTTTATGGCGGGTGTATTAAGCCGTAACCTAAGCGACATTACCAAAATCACCAACTTCATGGAGGAATGTCGCCACATGGGGATGGATGTATTAGGGCCTGATGTAAACGAAAGTTACCGTAAATTTACAGTAAACAAAGAAGGCGCTATTCGCTTTGGAATGGCCGGTATTAAAGGTGTTGGAGAAGGTGCTGTTGAAGCCATTATTAAAGAACGCGAAGAAAACGGTCCATTTAAAGATATCTACGACTTTGTTGAACGCTTACCATTAACAACCGTAAATAAAAAGAACATTGAAGCATTGGCTTACTCAGGTGCATTCGACAATTTGGGAGAATATCACCGGGCACAGTTCTTTGTTCCTCTACCCAATGAAGAAACTTTATTTATCGAGAACTTGATACGATACGGAAACCGTTATCAGGCCGATTTAGCCTCCTCACAAAACTCTTTGTTTGGAGCCATGGGAAGTGCTGTTGAAATTAAAAAGCCAGACCTTCCGGTTTGCGAACCATTTTCTAACATTGAAAAACTAAACAAAGAAAAAGACTACATCGGCATCTACCTTTCAGCACATCCGCTGGATGATTATAAGTTGGAAATAACACATTTCATTCATAATGACTTAAAGCAATTAGATAATCTTGAAAACCTGAAAGGAAGAGATATTGCTGTTGCCGGTATGGTAGTTAATATGAGACGAGGAACCACTAAGAAGGGAAATCCATTTGGAATTATGACTTTGGAGGATTATAGTGGATCGTATGAATTTGCCTTTTTTGGAAATGATTTTACGGATTACATGCCCTACCTTGAAATTGGTTATTTTATCATGATTAAAGGTCGTGTGCAGGAGCGTAGATATAATAAAGAGGAATTAGAAGTTAAAATCAATCACATTTCCTTCCTGAGTGAGCTACGCGAGAAGATGGTTAATACCATTACGCTGAAGGTTCCGTTAAAGTCCATCACACAAGATTTAATTACTGAGATGTCGGCTCTTTTGCATAAAAATGAGGGTAATGTAACCTTGAAATTTCAAGTTATTGATAACGAAAGCAAGAATACAGTACAACTACTATCCAGAAGTATGCGCATTGATTTAACAGATGAATTAGTCAGGTATATTGAAGAACATCCTGATGTTACAATGAACATTGCATAGAAACAGATGTTCTTATTTGTACATTAGGCACATAAGGAAAAAAAGTATATTTTTGGAATGAAAGAACTTATTTTTGATAACTTTGGGCTTTCATACTTATTTTAGAATAGTTAAAATTATTAATCATATTTAAGAAAACAGATTTGCTATGTTGATTGAAGTTACTGATGCGAATTTTGAAGAGGTTGTCTTAAAATCAGACAAGCCTGTTTTGGTTGATTTCTGGGCTGAATGGTGTGGTCCATGTCGTATGATCACTCCTATAGTGAAAGAATTGGCTGAAGAATATGCAGAAACTGCAGTAATCACCAAAATGGATGTTGATAACAACCCTGAAACTTCAGTGAAGTTTGGTATCCGCAACATCCCAACCATATTATTTTTTAAAAATGGTGAGGTTGTTGACAAACAAGTTGGTGCAAGCCCTAAAACTATCCTGGCATCTAAATTAGACGCCTTGGTATAGTATGACATAAAATAATATTGGGCTGTCAAAATATGACAGCCTTTTTTATATCTACACAAGACAAAAATTTGTTATGAAAAAACTATCTTACATTTTAGCACTAAGCATATTTGTTCTTTCCAGCTGCCAGTTTTTTGCTCCGGAAACACAAACAAATACAAGCGGAGGTAAAAATCCTGATGGAACCGTTGTTAAAAAAACTAATTTCAATAACGATCCTTCAGCTCCGGTTCAGTGGGAAGTAACCTATAAACTAGTGGACGATGGTCCGGCATTAAAGCATGGATTAGCCAAAAGATATTATAAAACTGGTAAACTAGCTGAAACTTTCACCTACGTTAACAATAAAAAAGAAGGACTAAGAACCACCTATCACGGAAACGGTAAAGTTTACAAAGAACAGATGTACAAAAACAACCTGTTAGATGGTATTTGTAAGCGTTACGACAGAGATGGCAATATGGTAGCTGAATATCCTTACAAAGCTGGATTACCAGGAGTTGGATTGGTTGAATATACCAACTTAGGCGTAAAACGCGATGCTCCGGTTTTATCTATTAAAAAGCAAGATAACTTAAGAACCAAAGGTAATTATATTATCACTTGCTCTTTAACTGGTGAAAATGCAGATCGTGTTAAATCTGTTGATTTCTACCACGGACAATTAATTGAGGGTAAGTATTATCACAAAAACTTAACACCTCTTCGTCCTATTTCTGATACTAAAGGACAATTAACCATTAATGTTCCAAGAGGATCATCATTAAATAAAACACTAAACTTTGTTGCTGTAGCCAAAACTCATGATGGATTGCTTTATATCTTACAAAAGAAAGTAGCTCTTGATGTACGCGGTGTATAAACAAAGCTGAAGATAAAATTTAAAGCGTCCATATGGGCGCTTTTTTATGCTTATAATTATCGCAATGCGCTATTCTTTGCAACTTCAATTTTACCGCTGCTACATGCGGATTTTAGGATCCTTTCGCGTGGTATAAACCAAAAGCTGCAGAAAATAAACTTCAGGTTCTATCTTGTCGTATTTCTAATGAACGCGATACAATTGCGCTCTAGCGTTTTTTTTAATGGATATAACAAAAAAATCCCGACCAAAAGGCCAGGATTATATATTGTTATTACTTTATTGTCGTCAATAACTTTACCCCAATATCATACCTACAATAGTGGCAGACAACAGAGATGCCAGCGTACCAGCCAACAAGGCTCTGAAGCCAAACTTAGATAAAAATTCTCTTTTATTAGGAGCCAGGCCACCAATTCCTCCAATTTGAATTCCAATAGATGCAAAATTGGCAAATCCACATAGCATATAGGTTGCCATTAAAATAGATTTTGAATTAGTAAGAATCCCGGTTGTTTTAAACTCAGCCAAACTGGTATAACCAACAAACTCACTGGCTATTAATTTTTCTCCTAACAACTGTCCTACAGAAGCAATATCTTGCGAAGGCACTCCAATCAGCCACATTAAAGGAGCTAGACCGTAGCCCAAAATAAATTCAAGGTTAAAATGCTGGTACTGTCCATTCGTCATTTCTGCAATAGCAGCATTAATATTTGTCCATTGCCCTACCTTATCAAATCCATAATTAATAAGGGCAATAAAAGCAAAAAACACCAATAACATAGCGCCTACATTAGCAGCTAATTTTAATCCTTCGGTAGTACCATTACTCATTGCATCCAATATATTACTACCAATCTTATCCATCGATATTTTAACCTCTGATTCAATATCATCGGTTTGTGGAACCAATACTTTCGCTACCACGATGGCCCCCGGAGCTGCCATAACCGATGCTGTCAATAAGTGCTTAGCAAACATCAAGCGCTGAACCGGATCATCTCCACCCAAAAAGCCAATGTAAGCTGCCAGTACACCACCGGCAACAGTCGCCATTCCGCCTACCATCACCAAAAACATTTCGGAAGTATTCATTTTTGGCAGATAAGCTTTAATCATTAATGGTGCTTCTGTTTGTCCTAAAAAGATATTACCTGCTACAGATAAACTCTCAGCACCGGACAGTCTTAATGCTCGTGTCATCAGCCAGGCTAAAGCCCAAACAATTTTTTGTATCACACCTAAATAAAACAACACACTTGTTAAGGCTGAGAAAAATATAATAGTAGGTAAAATCTGAAAAGCAAAAATATAGCCAAACGAGGATGAATCCATCAGGTCGCCCAACAAGAATTCAGCTCCTACTTTGGTAAAATCCAGAACCAAGGTGAAAAGCTTGCCAAAAAATTCAAAAATACTTTGTACAAAAGGTACATATAACACACAAACAGCAAGCAAAACCTGAATAACCAAACCTATTCCAACCACTTTCCACGAAATGGCTTTTCGGTTAATACTAAAAATCCAGGCTATTCCTATTATGGCAGCCATACCTAACAATCCCCGCAGGATAGTAACAAAACTAAAAGAAGAAGTTGGATCAACAACCGTTTGTAAAGCAGGTTGCTGAGCTGAAACCAACTGCATTGCCACAAGTGCTAACAACGTAAAAAGTAGTTTCTTCATCGGAAGACTTTATAAATGTAAAAAGGGTGAATGATTCACCCTGTCAATTTTCAATTCGTAAAAATATATCTTAATTATTCCTCTCTGGAATTAATTTCATCTCTTATTTCTGAAGCCCGTTCGTAATCTTCACCCTCAATAGCTTCCTGCAATAGTCGCTTCAACTCTTCGGTACTCTTTTCTTTATACTTCTCGATTGATACAGGTTTTGAAGCTGATGTCTTTTTAACCGGCTGTTCTTCTTTATTCTCAAAGTCAAGAACAATACCCGCTTTTTCAATTATATCCTCATAAGTATAAATCGGACATTCAAATCTCAAAGCTAAGGCAACAGCATCAGATGTTCTGGAATCGATATGTAAAATCTCATCACCTCTTTTACAAACCAATTCTGAATAGAATATGCCTTCTTCTAATTTGTAAATTACCACCTCCTGAATCTCTATTTCAAAAGACTTTGAAAAATTCAGAAAAAGATCATGCGTTAATGGACGTGGCGGTTCCAACCCTTCTAATTTTATGGCTATCGATTGAGCTTCAACACCACCTATAATAATAGGTATTCGTCTTTCTCCTTCTTCCTCGGCCAACACCAAAGCATATGCTCCCGATTGCGTTTGACTATATGATAATCCTAAAATATTGAGTTTTACCTTTTTATTACTCATAAAACATTTGTTTCTTCACCTGAAAAACCACTAAACAGGATGAATTCTAAAATTAAAATGGTATACCAAAACAAATATAGCAATTAGTTTTAAACATTAAAGGCGCTAACTTTTGATTTAAAAATGACATACTTGTGTTTAAATATTATAAAATTCTTATTTTCAGCACAACTAAAGTTTTTTTGTTTGTGCGGCGTAATTATTTTTTATACTTTTGCACTCCATTGAATCTTGTGGGGTAGAAAAAGTGGCCAAAAGTGTTAAAGCCCACCTCCTGGATAAAACCATAAATAATTGGTGATTATGTACGCAGTAGTTGATATTGCTGGACAGCAATTCAAAGTTGAAAAAGACAGAAAGATCTTTGTGCATCGATTGAGTGCAGAGGAAGGAAGCTCTGTAGAATTTGAAAAAGTACTTTTGTTAGACAATGAAGGAGACGTTAAGATTGGTGCTCCTGTTTTGGATGGCGCTAAAGTAACGGCTAAAGTTCTATCTCACGTTAAGGGAGATAAAGTAATCGTTTTCAAAAAGAAAAGAAGAAAAGGTTACAAAAAGAAGAACGGACACCGTCAGTACTTCACACAAATTCAAATTGAAGAAATCGTAGGTTGATAATTTTAAAAAATTAGAATAAGATGGCACATAAGAAAGGCGTCGGTAGTTCGAAGAACGGTAGAGAGTCGGAAAGTAAACGACTTGGCGTAAAAATTTATGGCGGTCAAGCTGCCAAAGCTGGTAACATTTTAGTTCGCCAGCGTGGAACTCAGCACCACCCAGGTGAAAATGTGGGTATGGGTAAAGACCACACTTTATTCGCTTTGATTAACGGTAAAGTTGAGTTTCGTAAGAAAAGAAACAACAGATCTTACGTTTCAGTAGTTCCTTTTGCTGAATAAGATCACTGAAAACACAATTAAATCTCCTGTTTTTGTTACTTTCGTGATGAATTCAGGAGATTTTTTTATCCAATTAATTGAAAAAGTATGTTGACCTTAAAATTCATTCAAGACCATAAGGATGAAGTCATCGAACGACTTAAAATAAAACGTTTTGATGCCACTGATATAGTTGAAGAAATTATACGACTTGATAATGAACGCAAAGCTACACAAGTGCAGGTAGAATCATTTCAGTCGGAAATGAATAGTTTATCCAAAGAAATAGGACAGCTATTTAAGAGTGGTAAGGCAGAAGAAGCTAATCAGGCAAAAGCCAAAACGGGCGAATTAAAAGAAAGCATCAAAGAATTGGATAATAAGCTTTCCGAAACAACCGCTCAGTTAAACGATCAGTTGGTACAATTACCTAACCTACCCAATGAAATTGTTCCCGAAGGTAAGGGTGAGGAAGATAATGTGGAAGTTAAACGAGGTGGCGAATTTCCTCAACTTAACAACGCTGAACCTCATTGGGATTTAATTAAGAAATACGACCTGATTGATTTTGAATTAGGTACTAAAATAACCGGAGCCGGTTTCCCGGTTTACAAAGGCAAAGGTGCTCGTCTACAACGTGCTTTAATCAATTTCTTTTTAGACGAAGCTGACAAAGCAGGATACCTTGAAGTACTGCCTCCTTTGGTGGTTAACGAAGATTCTGGTTTTGGTACAGGCCAGCTGCCCGACAAAGAAGGTCAGATGTACCACGTTACTGCTGATAACTTATACTTAATTCCAACGGCTGAGGTACCCGTGACCAACATCTATCGCGATGTAATTTTAAAGGCTTCGGAAATGCCGATTAAAAATTGTGCTTACTCTGCTTGTTTCCGTCGCGAAGCAGGATCGTGGGGAGCTCATGTACGTGGTTTAAATCGTTTACACCAATTCGATAAAGTTGAGATTGTACAAGTAGCACATCCTTCTAAATCATACGAAGTATTGGATCAGATGGTAGCGCATGTGCAAACGTTGGTTGAAAAACTGGAGTTGCCCTGGAGAATCCTTCGCTTATGTGGTGGCGACATTAGTTTTACATCTGCTTTAACCTATGACTTTGAGGTGTATTCAGCAGCTCAGGAACGTTGGTTGGAAGTTAGTTCTGTTTCTAACTTCGAAAGCTATCAGGCTAATCGATTGAAACTTCGCTTTAAAGAAGAAGGAGAAAAGAAAGCTCAATTGGCCCACACTTTAAACGGAAGCGCGCTAGCATTGCCTCGCATTATGGCCGCATTGCTTGAAAACAATCAAACAGAAGAAGGCATTCGCATACCAAAAGCATTGGTGCCTTACACTGGGTTTGATATCATTAAATAATATATATACAGGCGGAACTTAACCATTCCGCCTTTACTATTCTCTTATGTTTATATTCAACACTACTTTTTCGGTAGAAAATAATTCAATTGAAAACTGGCGTTCGTGGATGGATCGTAATTACTTACCCACCATGCAAGACATGATTAAAGGGATCAGGGTTGAATTATACGAGGTGATGGCCGTAGTACACGAAGAAAGCACCAACTTCTCATGTCAGTTACTTTGCAAATCGCCCGAGGAGTTAGAGACCATCAATAAATACAATACTATTTTGATGGATAATTTAAAAGGTCATTTAGGCGAAAAATGCCTTCACTTCAGCTCTATACTTAAAGAAATTTAGATTGTCGCAAGAACGTATTATATTAGGTATTGATCCCGGCACCACTGTTATGGGGTATGGAGTTCTTAAGGTTGAAGGAAAATCGGCCTCAGTGATTACTCTAGGGGTACTGGAATTACAGAAATACACTGATCATTACCTTAAACTTCAAAAGATATTCGAAAGGGTTGTTGGACTGGTTGACAGCTATCATCCGGATGAGCTGGCTATTGAAGCTCCTTTTTACGGTAAAAACGTTCAATCGATGCTTAAGTTGGGAAGAGCCCAGGGAGTAGCAATGGCTGCAGCGTTATCTCGTTCAGTCCCTATTTTTGAATATGCCCCGCTTAAAATAAAACAAGCCATTACGGGTAACGGTAGAGCTTCTAAAGAGCAAGTTGCAATCTTACTAAAACAAATGCTTAAACTAAAAGAAATACCAGAGTACCTGGATGCTACAGATGGTTTAGCAGCGGCATATTGTCATTTTCTTCAGAATCAGAAAGTAAAGCTTTCCGGTGGTGTAAAAAGCTGGAAAGAGTTCATCAATAAAAACCCCGGGCGGGTAAAAAAATAGGGTTGCTCCATAGAAACAACCCTTCATATCTTAAGTGAAATGCTCTAGAGAGCTCCCTTTATTTTCTCTGCAATTGCAATAAACTCTTCCTGTGTAAACTTCAGTTTAGGCTTTGAGAAACTTAGATCCGTTTCTGCCTGTAAAGGAACCAGGTGAATATGTGCATGAGGTACTTCAAGACCTAACACTGCTATTCCAACTCTTTTACATTCAATTACCTTCTTTTGAGCTACAGCTATTTTTTTTGCAAAAACCATCATATCGGCCAATAACTGATCATCTAAATCAAATAAATAATCCGTTTCTTGTTTAGGAATAACCAAAGTATGGCCTTCCGACAAGGGATTAATATCTAAAAACGCAAAAAAGCGATCGTCCTCAGCTATTTTATAGCAAGGTATTTCTCCGTTAATAATTTTTGTAAAGATGGTTGGCATGGCAAAGACAGTTTATAATGAAATTTCAATTATCTCAAAAGTCATTAACCCTGAAGGCACCTTAATTTCTACTTCATCACCTACTTTTTTACCCAATAAACCTTTGGCTATAGGTGTCTCAATCGAAATTTTACCTTCTTTAAGGTTAGCTTCGCTTTCAGGTACCAAAGTATAAGTCATGGTTGCATTATTCTTAAGGTTTTTAATTTTCACCTTATTCAATAATTGCACCTTTGAAGTATCTAACTTTGATTCATCTAAAATACGGCTATTGGCAATAGTATCTTTCAACTTGGCGATACGCATTTCCAGTAAGCCTTGCGCTTCTTTCGCAGCATCGTACTCAGCATTCTCAGATAAGTCACCTTTATCTCTTGCTTCAGCAATTTGCTTAGAGATAGATGGACGTTCAACTGTTTCTAACTGGTGCAACTCTTCTTTAAGTTTCTTTAAACCTGATTCGGTTACATATTGTATTGACATTTTTCCTCTTTTTTAAAAATTTTCAGCATTACCTAAAAAAACAAAAGAATCCCGATTACATCAGAACTCTTTCGTACAAATATACGAAAGTTTACTTCAACCACAAATAAATTTATTTACAGCAACTTTTTTAATCACCTATAATACAGATCATTGTCATTGATAGGGACGATTGAGTATTTCGGAGTAAATAACAGCCTTACGCATGTCCACCTCATCGGTATCAAAAACAAATCCTTCATACTCATCATCAGTATTGATAACTTTTAAAGGTTCGGTTTTTTTGGGCGTAACGGTACGGTTGACTTTCTTTGAAAATGTTTGTTCAACTGGTTTTGTTTTTACTTGCACCGGCTTTTCAACCACTGGCTGTGGTTCCGGTCGTTTAGGTTTAGCAAACATTTCCCTCAGCTCCTCCATCAAAGGCTCTTCTTCAGCCATTGGATCATACGGACTGGATTTGTCAGATTCAGGCATGGGAGGTTTATTTTTTGATTGTTGTGCTTTTCGGATAACACTAAAAACCAAAGCTCCTAACATCACTAATATGTAAAGAATGTCGCCAAAATCTTCCATAACTTATAAATTAACTTAGATACCAATCCGCTTCAACAGCTTAACTAATTAGTAAAGGTATGTATTTATTCTATCTATAATAAATAAACCAAGGTTAAATTTAAGAGGGTTTCAATGAATCTCAAAATTAATCCTGTTTTTTCACTACTCCTAAAGTATTTTGTGCTGATTTAAAGCATAAAAAGTAACTTTGTACGTTCAATAAGAGTAA
This sequence comes from Carboxylicivirga linearis, assembly GCF_018271995.1. GTDB lineage: Bacteria > Bacteroidota > Bacteroidia > Bacteroidales > Marinilabiliaceae > Carboxylicivirga > Carboxylicivirga linearis. The sequence continues at coordinate 407,821 of NZ_JAGUCO010000001.1, read as the reverse complement.
ACAATTATAAGATGAGAAAGTTTTGGATAATCAGCTTGATAACAATAGTCTTTTTAGGCTGTAAGAAAGACACTTACAACCCCATTCCAAATATTACTTTTTATGGAACTATTAACCTCGATTTACCACAGTATAATTATACTTCGTTTACCGTAACACGTTCAGCAAGCGGTCAAATATTCGGACATAACGGAGTTGTGGTTTTAAAATTATCCAACTACGATATTTATGCATATGACCTGATGTGCCCACATGAACACGATTCTCCGGGATACTTTTTTACCAAGCTTGCAACAAAAGGTGACATAGAAGTTGTTTGCCCCCAATGCGAAAGTCATTTTAATTTAGGAGCTAATGGTGCACCCATCGAGGGGCCGGCTCAACATCCTTTACGACAATATCAAACCAGTTTAAATGGTTCTACTCTAACCATTAGAAACGGGTACTAATAAAAAAGCTCATCACAAGATGAGCTTTTACTTTTATATTTCAGATCAATCTTAATATCTGTAGTGTTCTGGTTTATACGGACCATCAGCACTAATACCTAAATAAGCTGCCTGATCGTCGCTCAAACGAGTTAATTTAACCCCTAATTTAGCAAGGTGTAAACGCGCTACTTCCTCATCTAAATGCTTTGGTAAAGTATATACACCTACCTCATAATCATTTTGCCACAACTCTAATTGTGCCAAAGTTTGGTTAGTAAATGAGTTACTCATTACAAAACTTGGGTGACCTGTTGCATTACCTAAGTTAACCAAACGACCACGCGACAACAATATTATGCTATGTCCGTCAGGAAAACGGAATTGATCTACCTGAGGTTTGATATTAATCTCTTCAATTCCAGGGAAAGTCTCAAGTTTTTCAACCTGAATCTCGTTATCGAAGTGACCGATATTACAAACAATAGCCTGATCTTTCATCCCTTTCATGTGATCGATAGTGATCACATCTTTGTTTCCGGTAGTAGTAACATAAATATCACCTTCAATCAAAGCATCTTCAACGGTTGATACTTCATATCCTTCCATGGCAGCCTGCAACGCACAGATCGGGTCAATTTCGGTAACAATTACACGAGCTCCAAACCCACGCATACTTTGCGCACATCCTTTACCTACATCACCGTAACCACATACCACAACTGTTTTACCAGCAACCATTACATCAGTACCTCGCTTGATACCATCAGCTAAGCTCTCACGACAACCATATAAGTTATCAAACTTCGACTTAGTTACCGAATCGTTAACATTGATAGCAGGGAAAAGCAATTCTCCTTTTTCCATCATCTGGTACAGACGATGCACTCCAGTAGTTGTTTCTTCACTAACTCCTTTCAATCCTTTAGCCACATTATTCCAACGCTGAGGATCAGCTTCAAAAGTACGTTTCACCAAAGCAATCAACTCTCTGAAATCTTCGCCTTCGTTGCTATAATCGGCATCAAGGAATGAAGCATCCTGCAATGCCTGCGCTCCTTTGTGAATCATTAAAGTAGCATCACCACCATCATCAACAATCAAATCCGGCCCTACACCATTACCAAAATCCAAGGCACGCTCGGTACACCACCAGTACTCTTGTAATGTTTCACCTTTCCAGGCAAATACCGGCACTCCGGCTTTGGCAATCGCAGCAGCAGCATGATCCTGCGTACTATATATATTACAGCTACACCATCTTACTGATGCACCTAAATCAACCAATGTTTCAATTAAAACGGCTGTTTGAATAGTCATATGTAACGATCCCATTACACGTGCACCTTTCAAAGGCTTCTCTTTACCATATTTTTCACGAAGTGCCATTAAACCAGGCATCTCCTTTTCTGCTATTTCAATTTCTTTACGGCCATACTCAGCCTGACTAAGGTCAGCTACCTTATAGTCAACTTTATCTGTTACAATATCTGCCATCGTTCTGTTTTTAGGATTGCAAAATTACAAAATAAATGCGAATTAACTATTTAGAAACAAGATATGAAGCGGTTTAAAATATGAGTTTTAACATGCGCTCCGTTTATTGTACAATTGATCGAATAGTTTGTTCATCCAATTTTAGTTGCCCAATTAAAGCGTCCACATTTTCAAACTTCATCTCATCTCTTACTCTTTGTATAAATTCAACCTGAATTTCTTCAGAATAGATATCACGGTTAAAATCAAAAATATGTACTTCCAGTGATCGGTGATCTACATTGTGGTTAACGGTAGGTCGATATCCAATATTCAACATTCCTCCAAAACGTTTACCTTCCACATGCACATAACAAGCATACACTCCATCGGGAGGAATCAATTTAAAGGATTCATTCACTTCAATGTTAGCAGTTGGGTAACCAATTCTTCTTCCTAATTTCTGACCACCCATCACTCTTCCGCTTAGTAAATAAGGATAGCCTAATATCTGATTGGCTTTACTAATATTTCCAGCCAACAGATGATTTCGAATATCTGTTGAACTGGTTTTTAATCCCGCTGTTTTTACCGCTTCTACCTTAGAAATACCGAAGCCATACTTTTGCGCTAACTCGGTATATTTCTCAAATCGTGATTCCCTGTCTTTTCCAAACCGGTGATTAAAGCCCATCAATAAATGTTGAATACCAATCTTCTGAACCAGAAACTCATTAATAAATTCTTCTGATGTAAGATTTGATAGTTCCTTGGTAAAAGGGATGAGCAGCAGATGATCAATACCCAGCTGACTGAATAAAATAGTACGTTCTTCGGGGGAAGTTAAAAATCGCAGTTCATCTTTATCTTGATTTAAAACCATACGTGGATGTGGCCAAAATGTAATAACTACGGCTTCACCTTGTAATGATTTTGCTTTGTCAACCAACTGAGCCAGTAACTGACGATGCCCGGAATGTACTCCATCAAACATACCTATAGTAACAACTGGTCGCGTAGCTTTAAATGTTGATAAATCGGAATGGACTTTCACTTGTATTCTTTTTGGCAAAAGTAGCAAAAATCAATGGCAAGCAGGTAATATTCTACTTTCAATATGGTTATCGCATCTAAGCGTTTAAAAATCTAACACTTCTTTTAATTTCTTGTAGCCGGTACGACTCACTTTTAACTTACAGTCATCATTAATCACAGCTAACTGAGTGTCTTTGTTATATGGTTCAAGCCGTTTAATTTTTTCAGCATTCACAAGGTAACTACGATGAATGCGTATAAAATTCTCTGTTGGCAAATGATTCTCGAAATACTTCATCGTTTTCGCCTTCAGAAAATGACCACTGTTAGTATAAATCATCACATAATCATCCTGAGCCTCCAAATACAATATATCATCCAATGGAATTACTTCTAATTTGCTTCCTTTCTTCACCACAATACGTTCCAACTTTTCCTCGGCTTGGTCTTGCATCGTTTGTATTTGCTGATTATTGTAATTTTCACCAACCTCAAGTTTCTGCAGCACCTTTTGAACAGCATTAGCAAACCTCTTTTCATTAAAAGGTTTTAATAAATAATCAACGGCATTTAGTTCGAATGCCTTTAAAGCATATTGATCGTAGGCAGTGGTAAAAACAACATGAACAGGGTCATCAATAACTTCCATCAACTCCAACCCGTTTACTTTGGGCATTTGAATATCAAGAAACATTAAATCCGGTTGATGCTCCCTAACAGCCTTCAATGCTTCAAAACCATTGGAACACTCTTCAACCACTTCAATATTCGCCCACGGCTTCAGGTACGATTTAATAATATTCCGCGCCAACGGTTCGTCATCAATAATTAAAGCTTTATATTTTGTACTCATTGGCTTATTCTTTCGACAAATGGGTATTCTGTGGTATTCTTAGGGCCACTTCAAAATAACCATTTTCTTTGTTAATAGTCAATAAATCAGTTCTACCATATATAAGCTGCAGACGATCTTTTACATTAAGCAGCCCCACACCTTCACCTTTTTTTGATTTAAGAGCACCTTCATCATAGTTGTTAACCACACTGATCTCAAGATCACCTTCTAAACATCGACAAAAAGTACGAACCTCAACCGGCTCAATACTTTCGTAAACCCCATATTTAATAGCATTTTCGTATAAGGGTTGAAGAATCATAACCGGCAACAACATGTTTAAACAGGATGATGGCACATCAGATGTGGTGATAAGCCTTTCTTGAAACCTCACCTTTTCAATCTGAAGATACCTTTCAACATTTTCCAATTCAGCGCTGAGGGGCAAGAGTACCTGTTCATTTTTCTTTAACGAATATCGTAGAAATTCTGACAGCTTATTTATCATCTCTCTGGCATCATCTGTATTGATAATGGTTAACGCACTTATGCTATTCAGACTATTAAATAAAAAATGAGGATTCATTTGTGACTTTAAAGCTTTCAATTCAGTTTCTCGTAATAGGCGGTTCAACTTTTCCTGACTTCTGTTCTTTTCATCCAACTCATTAAAGAACTTAAACATATAATAAATCAGTACAAACAACATATATTGAAATGCCCCCACTATACCTCGCACAATATTGGCTCTGTTATTAAAAAGCACATTCACCTCATCCTTATCCAATACAAATTGAAGCAATGATTTTCCGAGTATGAACCAAACAAATACAATTACAATACCGGCAATAAAAAACTGCATGAAAGTATTCCACTGACCTTTTCCTTTATCGATATACAATACCGGATACCAAATACTAAGACCAATAAAAAACATCAGAACATTAAACACCAGACCATCGGCCAATACTGCTTTTAACTCCAGAGAATATATCCACCAATTAATGGCCACATGAAGAATTGTAAATAATCCCCAAACCAATATGTACAACCGGAATACTTTCTTCTCACTTACGATTGGATGAATCATCGAAAACTTTACTTTATTTATTACAGACAGTTGCTTATGAAGTAAGCTGCATCAGTTTAGAAAACAGATAATCAGAAATTACGTAATTCACCTCCACCAAAAATAGCCACTCCTTTTATCAATAAAATTTTTGAAGGATCTGTTACGGTTTCGTTATAGTAAGTTCTCTTATCGGCAAAACCTCCAAAAATTGATACTACTTCGGTTTTAACATTCCAGCCACGTGGCACAATTAGTTTGGCTCCTCCAAAAATAGTTACCATTTCAATAACAGCACCTTGTTCAGCCATCTGGCAGCGTTCCAGGTTAATTTCACTTCCCCCAAACACAGCCGTTATTTTGCCACCTTTAAAATTATTGGATTCAATTTGACTAACTCCTCCTCCAAACACATTCACCTCATCAATAATCTCATCAGAAGTGGCACTTATGTTTTGATGTTCAATTAATGGCTTTTTCCGAAAATAGATACTTAAACCTATCAGAACTACTAACAAAGGCCAAAACTTAAAGATATCGTGAAAATCAACATAAGGAAATAAATCCGGAGCTATAAAAAAACCACCAATTGCCAATAAAATAATGGCTGCAGTATATTCTCTTTTCACCAAATTAAACAATCCAATTCCAACCAAAATCATAGGCCACGAGAATAGTACATCACTGACCCGATATGGTAAAACGTCCAACGTTCCTAACAATAAAACTAAACCCACAATAATTAAAAATAAACCGACCGATCCTCTATGAAGCTTTCTATTAGGATGATCTTCTCTTTTTGTAAACTCTTTCATGATATTTTTTTAATTGTTGATACTAAATTATCAGGTTGTTACGTTATAAAAAAGAGATAATCGGCCAACCGCGAAATTATCACGGTGAATTACGAAAGGGGTAAAAATATTCTTTCATTTTAGTTGGCAATTCCTTAATTTTAATCGTCAATTATAGTACATATGGAAACCTTGGACTACCCAAAATCATCAAATACCCTGTCAATAGCCGGGCTTGCTCTCTCCGTTATGGCCTTTGTAATCGCATTAATACCTTGTTTTGGTATGATTGCGTTTGTGCCTGCCTTACTGGGGTTGGTCTTCGCTTTAATTGGATTGGCTCAGAATGAGAAACATCGCACACCTAAAAGCATTGCCATTGTTGGTATTGTAATGAGTACAACAACATTGTTAATCGCCGGTGCCTGGACTGGCATCATATCTTCATTATCCAGCCATGCTGATGAACGTATTGAAAAGCATGTAGAACATATAATTGAAGATATAAAAGAAGACATTAAGGATGCCAACATACATATTCAAATAGAAGAGCATAGTTTAAGTGAAGAAGAAATTGATCAAATAAGAGAAGAAGCTGAAAAAGCCGGGGAAGTAGCTCAGGAAATTGTTACGAAACTACTGAAAGGAATAAAGTCAATTGACATTAAATCGAATAACAAAAGCATTACTATTAAAGTCCCCCGAGAAGAACTGAGTTCGGAAGAGATAGAAGAATTAGAACACGAGCTTGAAAAGCTTGAAGAAGATATGCAACAAATTGTTGACGATTTTTCTATAACTCTTGAACTTAAAAAGAATGAAGAAAAGTAGTAATCTTGAAGATTGGAAAATCTTTCAATTTTTTTTACTGATTGGGCTTAGTCTAGGCTTAATATTTCCACTATTAAGCCACAATGGAGTAACACAAATCAATTGCCCACTTGAGCACCTTAGCTCCCAGCCTTGTCCTTCATGTGGTTTATCCAGAGCCTGGCACCTTTTGTACAATGGAGATTTTGAAGGAGCCATGGAAGCCAATCATAATGCATACTCACTATTAATGCTACTCATTCTTCAATTAATATGGCGAGGATGGTTAATTGTAAAGGCTACTGCCGGCAAACCTATCATTATCTGGGATATTATTATTACCCTATCATCAGTAGTATTATTAGCAGGCCAATACCTGGCTGACCTGCTTCATTTTATTGTAACCAGCTATACATAATTACTTTTCCTCACGATTGTACAAAAAGGCTCGCCACCTCTCTTCAGGTAAATCTGCTTCTTCCAACGCAGCTCTCGACAAGCTGAAAAACAAATCTGATAAACGATTAATAAAAAGCAAAATGGATCGCTCAACCTTATGATTTGTATGCAAACTTATCAATTTACGTTCTCCTCTTCGTAATTGAGTTCGAACCACATGGCATAAAGCTGATATTTCGTCACCCCCAGGTAAAATAAAATAATCTGATTTACTGCTTAATGAGTTTTCTATTTCATCAATCCAATCTTCACAAAAAACATCCATCCCTTCAGGCAGCGGCATTTGATTCTTCTCTCTCATATCTTCTGGAGTAGCCAAATGCGACATGGTATTCATCAATTCAACCTGAATACGGTGCAGTTTATCTTGCCAGCTATGATTAGGATCCATTTTGGTTCGTAATAAACCAATAAAAGAGTTTACTTCATCGAATGTTCCATAAGTATCAACTCGTATATCATCTTTGCTTACCCTTACACCTCCTAAAAGACCAGTTTGGCCGCGGTCACCGGTTTTAGTATATATCTTCATAATTACTTTAATATTTTCTATTGTCTACTGAATGCAAACAACAGATCCGATGAAATGTTGAGATGAAAATGATTTCTTCAACAATTACAAGATCCTATTGTTATGGTATCAAAATGTACAAGAATGACTAAACTCGCTGATTTAAGAGATGAATATAGAAAAGGCTCCTTAAGCAGAGCTGATTTAAAAAACGATCCGTTTGAACAATTTACTTTTTGGATGCATCAGGCTATTGAAAGTAAATGCCTGCATCCAAGCGCAATGAGTCTGGCCACAGTAGACAAAGATGGAATGCCAAATGTAAGGATTGTATTGCTTAAAGATGCGAGCAAAGATGGATTTATTTTCTACACCAATTATCATAGCATTAAAGGTAATGAGCTGGAAATAAATAAAGTTGCATGCCTTAATTTTTTCTGGAGCGAATTGGAACGACAAGTAAGAATTAGTGGCACTATAACTAAGACTACAGAAGAGCAATCCGATAGCTATTTTCAATCGCGCCCGAGAGAAAGTCAATTAGGGGCACTTGCATCACCACAAAGTAAAATTGTGGAAAGTGAAGATTACCTGGCAGAGAGATATAAAATGTTACAGGACCAATATAAAGGCCAGTCCGTTCCGAGACCAGAACACTGGGGCGGATATATTCTGAATCCTACTCGAATTGAATTCTGGCAAGGCCGTACTAACCGTTTACACGACCGTTTTGTTTATACAAAACAAGCCGATTCATGGAATATAAATCGACTAGCTCCTTAATATTTCTGATAGATTATGGTCTGATTTTCTGTAATCGTTTATTTAACCTTCGTAGTTTGAAGTTTTCGAAGTAATGTATAATTCTTCTTAACACATCAAAATACAGAGTTATGTAGAAAATAACGATCCCCAGCCACATAACTATAGTATTAAAGATGGGAGTTTCTATTTTAATTCCCATCACTCTTTTTGAAGCAGAATAAAAATGTGCTCTTCCCCAATTGGATACAGGTTCTTTAAATATCGGATTACGTTTTTGAATAATATAGCGATCAGAGACTTCAACCTGCTGCAGTTCCCTTTTATTCAGAACCAATTCCTCTAACGCTTCATTCTGATAGGTCTTTTTAAAATCGAGAAATTCATTTACCGAACCATATTGGGCAATCAGCTCTTCATACTTTTTATCCTTTTGCTTTTTAGCTGTTCGGTACTTTGTATGAAAGGCCTTCTTTTCAGAAGTTAGAAAATTATTAATACGCTCATACATTTCCTCAGAATAGGAAATATTACCACTGGTAAAGAATGATATAGTTGGAAAGTGTGATATGGGACGCTTGGCTAATTCCCTAACTTCAGAGATTAGCAGCTGCGATCGGTTATGTAAAGCCTCTGTTTTCTGGTCATTCAGTAGGCTTTTGCACTGGTCATTAATATCCAGTAACTCAGGAATAAGCACATTTCCCTTGAAAGACGCATTACTAGCCTCTTTTTCAATATCGAAAAACAATGTCTCATAATCGTTATTCATATATTGATTTACAGCCAATGCTTCATATGCCCATCTCGAAGTCATTAAATCACCAATCCGAGGCACATATTCTTCTGAAGCAATTGTTCGATGTAGTTTATCAAACCCAACAATAACACCGCTAAACAGCAGCTGAGGCACTAATATTAAAGGTATTAATATATAAATGGTAACTACTGAATTTAACCCACTACTAATATTCAATCCTACCATATTAGCAAAACAAGCGGTACTAAATAAAATTATCCAATAGCTGAATGTTAATCCTTCAATCTCAAGAATGCTATTACCAATCAACACAAAACTAAGCGTTTGAATAGCAGACATGATAAACATCACAACCACCTTAGCATTTAAAAAGCTTGAACGACTTAAATTAAGAAATGCCTCTCGTTGTAATAACCTTTTATCTTTAAATATCTCCTCAGCACTTACCGTCAATCCAAGAAACAACGACACCACAACCGCCATAAACAAATAGGCTGGCAGGTTTACATTTTTACTAAACAGATAAACATTCAAATTACCATCGTCACCACTAATATACTTGGTAAAGAAGCCAAGAATTAATGCAAGAATAGGAGCCTCAAGCAAGTTGATGAAAATGTATTGCTTATTCTTAATTTTAGATAGAACATCGCGTTTAAAATAAATTTTAAACTGCTCTATGCGTCCTGGTATGTTATATAGGTTAGGTGGTAACTTTTCTTTTTTATCAGCTAAAGGCTTTGCTTTCCACTCGAACTTGCTTTCAAATTTCTCAAGGTACTGCTCATACCATTCTTCGGGCGATACCTTACGCTGGCGAATTAATTTACCATTCGGATTCACCATACGTGCTTCAATAATCCGCAATGGCTGCTCGGTATGAATATTACCACAAGCATAGCATTCACTCTCTTCAGGATTAACGTAATGAGCCATCTGCTTAAAATAAGTGATGGCATTGGTTGGATTACCGTTATAGATTATTCGTCCACCTTTATCAATAATCAACAACTTATCAAGCAATTTATATAAATCACTACTGGGTTGATGAATATTTATTATTACCAATCGACCTTTTAATGCCTGGCGTTTAAGCAATACCATTACTTTCTCTGAGTCCATCGATGATAATCCCGATGTTGGCTCATCAACAAACAAAATAGATGGCTCGCGAATCAACTCCAGTGCAATATTCAATCGCTTACGTTGCCCACCACTCAATATTTTGTTTAAAGGAGAACCCACCACCAAGTCACGAGCCTCTACCAAGTCAAAATCATGCAAGGCTCTTTCTACAACCTCAGTAATCTCATCTTCGGTAAAATGACTAAAACACAATCGAGCATTATAGAATAAGTTCTCAAATACTGTAAGTTCCTCTTTTAATAAATCATCCTGAGGCACATACCCGATAACACCTTCCAGTGCTTCAGGTTCCTTATGCAAATCATATCCGTTAACGGTAATTTTACCCTTATCCAAACTTAGCTGGCCATTCAACACATTAAGAAGTGTTGACTTACCGGTTCCACTGCCTCCCATCACACCAACCAATTGACCGGAACGACCGGTAAAACTAAAAGGGTGGATTCCAATTTGGTTGTAGTTGAATTTATAAGATACATCTATTGCCCTGTATACAATACGCCCTCTGTCGGCTCTGGCAATAAATTTCTGGGCGATGGTACCGTAATAAACTGGTGCAATACGGGATGTTTTAATTACAGAACCGGGTGAAATGGCCGTAGCTCTGTTTTGCTCAACCTTATGACCATTTAAATAAAGGTTTCTGTTTCCTGAATATCGGAATATAAATTGATTGGTTGACTTTATGTGCAACACCCAAACAAACACCTGCTGTTTAGGGTTATGAATATGCTTTATTCTTTCGTCGGGCTTTTCGTTCTGACCGCTAATTAGTAATACATTCTCTTTTTGGTTAACCGCTAATGGATGATCAACAACAAATTGCTTCAGATTGTCATACTCATCATTGGCCAGCTTGAGATTCTCCGCCAGTTGATCGGTAAATAATTCTTCTGCATCGGATACAATTTCATCACGCATAATGAAATTGAGCATATTACTAACCAATAAGAATTTGGTTGTTAATTCCAATTCCTGATTCAGCTCATCACAAATAGCTTTCAGCTTATCCATGTTATAGGAAGTCTGCTTATCGCGGGCTGCCTGATCATGGCTATATGAATTAGCATGGTATTTTTTAATGTAGAAATTATAACGCTCCAAGGCCATCTCAACATAATCGTTGTTGAGGTTACGCGACAAAAAGTTTTTGACCGCAACAACGCCTTTGCCTGTTTCCTGCTCTTCTTTCTGATCAGTCAACAATGCAAAGATTTGCATCAGTGCCTCAAGCAATAATTCACTCATTTACCTGGAATTTGATTTTAAATGAAAGTCAATTGACTTTTTCATAAACAAAAAAAGGGAAACCATACGGCTTCCCCAAATATCTTTCAGCCTGATTAGATTACGAAATGAATTTTTCGCGAACTACAGCAACATTTTCTTTAATTGCAGTTAACTGATCTTCAGTAATACTACCAGTATCAATACTATTATATATTTCGTGCAGAATCTTCAAATTCTCGATAACTTCCTGAACATCCTCATCAGCATTCTGCTTCAACAGAGTCATCAACTTATTCAATGGCTCTTTCTGGTTCATAATAATCACCACCATTTCTTTATTATTGAAGGTATCCTCCGAGATGTGAGTTGAAATGTAAAGAGCCTCAACCCAGCTACCAGCTAACACCAATAGAGAAACCGACTCGCGATCATTCTTATTTAAATACTCATAAGTATCGTAAAACGAATTCGTAATTAAGTCAACCAACTCATCTTTATTATCAAGATTTGCTTCAATCATTTGCAACAAATCTTTATCAAGAGCTGGAGCAATATCCAATTCTTCAATCAAGCTTTTTGAAGCATTCATAAAATCAACAGTCTCTTGTTTTTGATTGTATGTACTTGCATAACTAAGATCAGCGCTATAAACACCCAAATTCAAGGCCTGACTTTTTTCTGTTAAATACTTTTCAACATTTGAAACGGGATTACTTAACGAAAGAATATAGGCAGCTTCAATGCGATTAAGCATTTCAGTAACCTGGAATGATGTTGGCAAAGGATATACAAATTCTCTAACCTCTTTTTCAACATTTTCTTTTTTAATCTCAGGAGCACTGCTCGTTGAAGATGATTTACTCCCCATGTTGCATGAAGCAAATATAACAGTGGTTGCAATAATCAATGATACTACCGGAAAAATGCTTTTCATTATTTTAGGTCTTTATAATTTTCACAAATATAATCGAAATTAAAAATAATTTGTTTTGATATGTTTTATTTTTGCTACTATTTATAATTAATCTGATTTTTTTTGGCTTGCTTCTTTGTAATTCCTCGCTACTTACTCAAAAAGAGGATTGACAGATTAACGAACATAAGAATTGATTTGACTGAGAATATTATGCTGTCAGCCAAAACTGATAAAGTTATACTAAAAGCATTTTTTATAATTCGCCGACACTAAAAAGCATTCCCAACAAAATACTGACAAACACCTGGATTACAACGACCTGAATTATTTAAAGAATAATTCTCACCTTACTTGTTGCCCCCTGCGAGATATGAGGACAATTCCATATTCCTGTTCAATAAACTGGAAATAATGATATAATCGAAAGTTAAAATCCAATCCATAATCTACATTGCTTTCGTAAGGTATACTTGTTTGGTAGAAATCTCCAAACCTTAACGGATTTGTATGTCTTATATTCCATTCAACACAGTACTGTATATTCCACTGCCTGTAATAATCATTAGAATAAAAGTTCTTGGGATAAGGTTGCGAAGCCAGATAGGTTTCAAACCGAGGATCCATAACTATTAATTCATATTCGGTACTATCTTCCGAAACAGCCACCTCAGCCTTCGATTGATTATTGATGTTTTTTGTGGAAGAACAAGCAACAAATAATCCAATTGCGAAAATTAAAAATAAATTTTTACTCATTGTTTCGATCATTGGTTACAAGCAATTTACAACAAAAAACATTCCAACTACCAATATCTGTTCATAAACTTCTTCAACCAAAACCATATCATTATAATTGCTCGCCAATTTAATAAGCTAATATGGCCTGAATAAAAAAAGAAAAAGGCCATTTCAAAACGAAACAGCCTTTATATTTAATTATTTACTAAAGAGTTATACTACTCCCATTTAGTATTTTTCATATCACCCGAAGTTAAAAATTCGATGTGCATTTTAAATGCAGCATTTAATGCTTGCGGAGTTTGCGGTGCACCTTCGGTTAATTTTAAGTATCCTCTTAAAACATCCTTATAATCAGGGTGAACACAATTTTCAATAATTGCTTCTGCACGCTGACGTGGAGACTTTCCTCTTAAATCGGCAACTCCCTGCTCGGTAATAATAACTTTTACAGAGTGCTCAGAGTGATCCTGATGCGATACCAAAGGAACAATAGCTGAAATAGCTCCACCTTTAGCCACAGAAGGACAAGTAAATACTGACAAGAACGAGTTACGTGTAAAGTCGCCCGAACCGCCAATACCATTCATCATTTTAGTACCCAATACGTGAGTAGAGTTAATGTTACCAAAAATATCGGCCTCAATAGCTGTATTAATGGTAATTAAACCTAACTGACGAACTAACTCAGGGTTATTAGAAATTTCCTGTGGACGAAGAACTAATTTATCTTTAAAGAAATCGTAATCCTCGTAAATACCCTCTAATACCGGAGGTGAAACAGTTAAAGAACAACCCGAAGCAAAAGTAATTTCGCCTTTACGCATTAATTCAATTACCGATTCCTGAATTACCTCAGTATACATTTTAAACGGAGGAATTTCAGGATTTGAGCCTAACGAACCTAATACTGCATTTGCAATGTTACCAACGCCCGATTGAATTGGCAAAAACTCTTTTGGTATAATGCCTTTTCCAATTTCTCCGGCTAAGAAAGAGGCTACGTTATCTCCAATCTTTTGAGTTACCTCGTCAACTGGAGCAAAGCCACCTGTCTCATCAGGAGCATCATTTTCAACAATACCCATAATTTTGGCAGGATCAATTCTTAACACAGGATCACCAATACGCATTTCAGGCGTGTGAACAGGAATTGATTTTCTGTAAGGAGGATCTAACGGTTCGTAAATATCATGAAGCCCCTTAATTTTTGCAGGGTGCTTTTTATTTAATTCAATAATAACTCTCTTAGCCAAACGAGCGGCAGTAGGTGAGATACCAACACCCGAAGTTAAAACAACCTCTCCGTTTGGAGAAATATCAGCAGCTTCGATAACAGCCACATCAATATCGCCAAAAAAGCCGTAACGCATCTCCTGAGCTAAAGCAGACAAGTGCATATCAAAGTACTCAACACCACCGCTATTTATTGAATTTCGTAAGTCTTTGTTTGACTGATATGGAGTACGGAATTTAACAGCATTAGCACGAGCTAATGAACCGTCAAGCGAGTCGCCTGTTGATGCACCTGAGATGACACCAATTTTAAATTCTCTGCCTGCAGCATGTTCAGCTTCTGCTCTTGCTGCAATTGCTTTAGGTACAACTTTAGGTGACCCTGCCGGAGTAAAACCGCTAAAGGCCACAGTTGCATCATGGTAGATATATGATGCAGCTTCTTCTGGAGTTAATATTTTAAATGACATATACTGAAAAAAAATTTTCCGCAAAGATAACTGATGCTTGAAATAATCCATATTAAAATGGATACTTTATAAGGAAAAGTGTTGTATAGCAGGGAAATTTGTCAGCGTTAAGTTATTGTTTAGGCAAAACTGTAAGCAAACACTTGCCTCTCTTTTCTGCGATTCTATCCCTGCACCTTGCAATTGCACCACACATAACATGGCTAATTAATTGATTATATAAACACTACTTCAGAAAAGAAAGTCATCCGGATTTACGCAAACCTTGTCTCGTTCAGAAAATTACCTTTGCGTATTTACGCATGACTATCTTAATGTAAAAAGGATGCTTTGCGTAAATACGTAAGGATTGATTTTTACAATCCTTAACACATACATAAATAAGAAAACCCCCTTTTCTCAAGAATTGGAGCTTTGCGTAAACATGCACGGCATAATCGTATACTTATGGCTATCCTATAATTTTATTGAATACCCGAAATAACATTCACCTTCAAACCAAATTATATTTATAAACAATACCTTCAGAATTTACTTTAATGTTTAGCTCTTGATTTGGGGCTTCAAATGTGAAATGGTATTTTTGAAAACTATGAATAATATGACGGGAGAAGAGTTTGAACTGGAATGGGATAAACTAATACTAAGGCTGAGCAAACAATTTAATGTAACAGCCGAATATGAATTTATCCTTTTTATGATGGGTATTCAGGAAATGGGTATCGGTTTTCGCGAATTTAGTAAAACCGAAAAAATGGATTTGATTAATGTGGCTCGTTGTCGCATTCTGGCCCGACAAGGCTATATTAAAGAAACGGGCACTGATCCCGAAGGATGGCCAATTTTTGAGGCAAGTAGTAAATTAAAATCCATGATGCCCTCTTACCAAAACCAACTAATAAAAAAAGGCATTATCGAGTATTTTAAAGATGTAGAATTCACAAACTAAATAACATGAATAAATTCATTGCCCTAATAGCTATAGCAATCACTTTTGCAGCATGCTCTCCTAAATTAAAACCCAACCAGGTATTATTAAAAACAAACAAAGGAGATATATTGGTTGAACTATACGACGAAACACCTAAGCACCGCGATAACTTTAAAAAGTTAGCCAGCGAAGGCTTTTACGATCAATTACTGTTTCATCGTGTTATCAATGAATTTATGATTCAGGGAGGTGATCCGGAATCGAAAAATGCGTTTCGCGGTAAAGAATTAGGTAACGGAGGCCCTGGTTACACAATTGATGCGGAGATTGATTACCCAAAGTATTTTCATAAGAAAGGAGCTTTAGCCGCAGCCAGAATGGGTGATAATGTGAATCCAGAGAAAAAATCCTCGGGATCGCAGTTTTACATTGTACAAGGAAAAGTTTTTAATGATGATGATTTTGAAAAGGTTGAAAAACGACTAAAATCGATGCAAAAACAAAGTATCTTTTATCAAACACTGGAAGTATACAAAGATACATTAATGAGCTTGCGTCAGGCAGGTGATCAAGCGGCTGTTATGGATTTGCAAATGAAGATAAATGACATTGTGGAAGAAAAACTGGCCAATGCTCCTGACGTTAACATTCCTGAAAATGTAAAGGAAGTGTATAGAACAGTTGGAGGCGTTCCGCACCTGGATGGTAACTACACCGTTTTTGGTGAAGTAGTAAAAGGCTTTAATGTGATTGATTCTATTGCCGCCGTTAAATGCGATGAAAATGACCGCCCGCTGCAAAATATAATTATTAAAAAAGTGATTACCGGAAATTAAAAACATTTCAACTATGAATAACCCCCTTGGAAGAAAGTACCTGGCTATTCTGTTAGTTTTATTACTGGGTGGCATTAATATACTATCGCAAGAACCTGTTTTCTATGTTACCATATCAACCAATATGGGCAATATGAAGGTTAAACTATATAACGAAACACCCAATCACCGCGACAATTTCTTGAAGCTCGCCGGTGAGAAGCATTTCGATGGAACATTGTTTTACCGCGTAGTAAAAGGTTTTGTTATTCAAGGGGGATCATCCGACTCTAGAAATGCAGCTCCAGGACGTGCCATCGGTTATGGTAAAGCAATCAACATTGATTCTGAATTCGACGATGAGTGCTTTCATAAAAAAGGAGCCATATGTGCTCCTCGCCAGCCCGAGGATGTTAACCATTTTAAGATGTCGGACATTTCGCAGTTTTACATTGTACAAGGCCGAAAATACACCAACGAGGAACTTGATCTGATTGAAAAAGCAACAAACAATCCTATTAAGATCGAATTAAAAAAGCAGTTTTATGTGCCTCACAAAGAAGAATTAGCTCGCTTAAAAACAGAAGATCCAAAAGCATTTAATAAGTTGCTGCGCGAGATAAAAGATAAAATTGCCTTCCACTACAGCATTTCCAATAAAAAAGAATTTACGGAAGAACAACGTCAGGCATACACAACAATTGGCGGAACACCTGAGTTAGATGGAGAGTATACTGTATTTGGCGAAGTGGTTGAAGGATTAGATGTAATACGTAAGATTGCAGCAATGGATGTAGACAAAGCCAATAGACCCTACACTGATGTGAAAATTAAGGTAACTGTCGAAAAACTGTAATTCTATGTATCGCTTCCTGCTGATTGCCATACTATCAACAATGATTATCGCTTGTCAGTCCGGCCAAGATAAATCTTCGAAAGACAAAAAATCGACCTTTAAAGGATCATACAAAGACAATGTTCAGGGAATTGTCAGCCTGCGTACTTTTGATCATTACACACGTAGGATTGATGATGGCTTTGGTTTTTATGTGGCTCCCAATCTGGTAGTAACCAATTTAAGTTTTGTAAAAGGGGCTTACAAAGTAAAAAGTTCCCCGCTCGATATAGAAGATTTCTCATCGGTTCATGGCTATGTATCATACGATTTAGATCGTGATCTCGTTCTTTTAAAGGTAAACCGAAAAAACCTCAACTACATTCACTTAAAAGAAGCTGAAAGCAATCCGGATACTATTTATAGTTTATTCCGTAAAAACAGGAAGTTGTATGCTACCAACGGTCTGATTAAAAATACTGTAATTACCGATACTATCTCTTATGCTTTAGCTGATATTAATGCCCGTTTTGGGGAGCCTGTTTTTGCAGATAATCATCGTCCGGTGGGAATCGTGCAAGGGAAAGATTCTCTCAAGACAATTTTAATGGCAGAATGGATTGATAAACTCCTAAAAAATAAAAGCAAAAATTCTGAATCAACCTGGAACCTGCGTGATAAAACCAATAAAGTATACATTTCACACAATAAGGTTAAAGGATTTAAAATCATCACCAATAAAGGTAACATTGAAATAGCTCTATCGGATAAAACACCCAAATACCGCGATAACTTTATAAAACTGGTCAGCGATCATTTTTACGATAGCTTGCTGGTTCATCGCGTTATCAAAGATTTTCTGATTCAAACAGGTGCCTCCGACACCAAATACGCTAAAAAAGATGATGTGGTTGGGTGGCAAGGGCCAGGCTACACGCTTCCTATGAATATAGTACCCGGTTTATTTCATAAACGTGGCATGATAGCGGCATCAAAACTGCCGGCAGACAGAAATAAAAACAACCGAAGCGATGGTTCGCAGTTTTATATCATATCCGGTCGTATTTTTACGGAGTTGGAATTAGATGATCTGGAAAAAGAAAAAGGAATAAAATATACTCCCGAACAACGGCAGGCGTACACTACAATTGGCGGAGCTCCATATTTAGATGGCGATTACACCGTTTTTGGCTGGGTCACTAAAGGAATGGATGTGGTTGACCAACTGGCTGCCTCAAAAACATATGCCATCGACAGACCTATTGATGAGATAAGAATTAAAACCATTGAGATATTGAAAAAATAAAGCAAAAGAAACAAAAATGGTTTTAAAGGCTGCCCTAAACCAATGCTTTTATTAATTTTGCAACTCGCTTTTATAAAGTAAATAAAGAAACATGTTAGATAAGATTAATCAATTAGTTGAGGAGATAAAAGGCTTAGCTGCACAATCGGCAGAAGAGGCTGAGCAACTGAGAATAAAATATTTGAGTAAAAAAGGTTTGGTTTCCCAATTATTTGATGAGTTTAAAACCATACCTAATGAGCAGAAGCGTGAAGTTGGTAAGGTATTGAACGTCTTAAAAACGCAAGCTCTCGATAAAATCAACGAATTAAAGGATGGTTTTGCTGCATCTGCAAACAGCGAAGTAGGAACAGATCTTACTTTACCCGGAACTTCATCCGAATTAGGTAGTCGTCATCCATTGTCGATTGTCAAAAACGAAATTGTAGAGATATTTGCCCGTTTAGGATTTAACGTAGCAGAAGGACCGGAAATTGAAGATGATTACCATGTGTTTACAGCACTTAATTTCCCACCCGAACATCCAGCCAGAGATATGCAGGATACATTTTTTATTGCTACTAATCCGGATGTTTTGTTGCGCACACATACTTCCTCAGTGCAGGTTCGTGTGATGGAAAAAACACAACCGCCAATCCGTGCAATATTCCCAGGAAGGGTATTCCGTAACGAAGCCATTTCAGCTCGTGCACACTGTATTTTCCACCAGGTTGAAGGTTTATATATCGATGAAAATGTTTCGTTTGCCGATTTGAAACAGACCTTGCTTTATTTTGCCAAGGAGATGTTTGGTCCTGAAACTAAAATCAGACTTCGTCCATCTTATTTCCCATTTACTGAACCATCTGCGGAGATGGATATTTCATGTTCATTATGTGGAGGCAAAGGATGTAATGTTTGTAAATACACCGGCTGGGTTGAAATTTTAGGATGTGGAATGGTTGATCCAGAAGTATTAAAAGCCAGCAATATCGACAGCGAAAAATATACAGGATTTGCCTTTGGTATGGGTATCGAACGTATTACAATGCTGAAATACCAGATCAAAGATATTCGATTATTCTTTGAGAATGATAAACGATTTTTAGATCAATTTAAATCAGCTCAGATTTAAATTCTGATATAACGAACACAAAAAATCCCGCTAGCTGCGGGATTTTTTTATGACATTTCTCATCTAAGAGATGTTTAAAAACATATTTTTTACTATTCTACAATCCTTATTTCGGTAGTTAGTGGAATAGCTTTTTTATAAAGTGCCGATACTCCGCAGTATTTTTCTTCCGATAAACTAACTGCTTTTTGCAATTTATCCATTGGTAAATCTTTACCCTTGAACTGATAAATCACATGCATTTTTTCGTAATACTTAGGATGTTCTTCGGTCATATCACCTTCCACAATCACTTGTAGGTCTTCAAATTCCACTCGCATTTTCTTTAAAATACTTACAACATCCATACCTGTACATCCGGCCAACGCAGTTAACATAAGAGGCTTAGGTCGTGGTCCTTTATCTTCTCCACCATTTTCAGTTCCGGCATCTAGCACTAATTTGTGACCAAACAATTCTGTTTCCCATGACATGTTGCCGGTCCATTTTAAATTTACTGAGCTTTTCATATATTCAAAGTTTTAGATATTTGCATGTACTGCAAATATAATCTCTTTTTATATCTTTGTGTAGTTTTATGACATTTATCACTTTTTATAATCTTTAAGTTGTTCTTGTTATGAAAAGCATACAAAATGTGCCTTTTAATGAAGATATTGACCTTCTTTCTTATGACATCTTTCATGGATTGAGCGAAGAAGAGTTAGAGATGTTATCGCAGTCAATGAGTTGTACTCATCATAAACGCGGCAATATTCTATATCACGAGGGTAGCCGAATTAACGGCACCTACATGGTGATTAAGGGAATATTAAAGATTTACAAAACCGGTTTTGATGGTAAAGAGCAAATAATACGCTTTGCCAAAGATGGTGATTTGATAGGGTTTCGTTCAATCATTAGTGATGAATTAGCCTGTACAACTTCCAAAGTGGTAAATGATGCAGTATTGTGCTACCTTCCGGGAGATTTACTTACCAATTTAATAAAGGTAAATCCCGAATTTGCCATGTCGCTAATGAAATTGACATGTCGCGAATTAGGTGAATCAAACAAATTTCTTACTGATATTGCGCAAAAAACAGTAAGGGAGAGACTTGCCGAAGTATTATTACTTTTAATGGACACCTTTGATTTGGATGAAGATAATATGCTTCAGATTTCTCTAACAAGGGAAGAGTTAGCTAACATGGTAGGGACTGCTACCGAATCGGTTATTCGATTATTATCAGAGTTTAAAACAGATAAACTCATTGAATTAAACGGCCGAAGAATTAAGCTTTTAGACATCCCCAAACTAATTAAGATTGGAAATGTCTACATCTAGTTAAAAAAATAAAAGGCTGATTCATTGAATCAGCCTTTATATTATACTTATTTCTTCAGTTCAATCTTTAATGGTGGTATATCAAAATCTTTCCCACCTCTTGCAATTCCACTTGAGATAATTTCTCCATCACCTGCATCTCCTAATTTCGAATTAAGTGCAGCTAATATCGAAGATCCGGTTGGCGTACACAATTCCACTTCAAGAGGCCCCATCTGACCGGGAATCTCAAACATATCGAATATAATTTTAGTGGCCGGAGCGGGTACTGGTAAATGTCCATGTGAGAATGTAATGTGGCCGCCTCCCCAATTAACCGGATGACTTAAAACAGCCTCAGTTGGAGCTTTTAACAACTGTAACCCATACGCAGCACCTGTTATATCTATTAATATATCCTGAGCCTCATGCAAATAGGCATCTTCATGCGGATGCTCATGCGTATGGCCATGATGATGATCATGATCGTGATGAGTATGAGCATGTATATGATCGGTCAAAAAAGTATTTTCCTTATGAGCTTTTATTTCAGCTTTTACCAAAACATCCAGCGCTTTAAAACCAAAATCACGATAAACTCCTTCGATATTTAAATCATCAAATATATGTTCGAGCAAATGATAAGCTTTATGCCCCGATAAATGCCCATGATGATGCTCCACTTGCATCTTTAATCTTTTGGCACCATCAGCAGAATTTTCAATTTCAATTTGAGCATTTCCAATCTTTCGTCCAGCCAAAAGCATGGCATCAATCATCAATTTTTCATCTGCACCCGCCGATATCAGTGCAGCAGCAAACATATCCCCAGCGATACCACCGGTAGGATCAATTACTAATTGCATATTCTGTTGTTATATAAATTATAAAACTATTTCCTCATCTTCAGCATCCAATCCTCTATTTATAAAATCGTTCAATGGCTTAACCGTTTTTATCGCTTTGCTTAAGATACTTCGCCCTTGCTTCCCGGTCATATCATTATCCGCAATTGAATGTGAAACTATGTATGACTTGTATTTGAGTAGATCAATATCACTAAAATCTTTTGGAAAACCTTTCGGCGCCATTTTTAATTTATCCTGATATAACTCAGGGTAGATCGATACAAAATCTTTGTCTTCAATAATCTCCTTAAATTCATCTGTGAAATTATATACCTCCTTACGAACTTTTTTTAATTCTTCTGATGGAGGACAATAAATGCCACCCGCTATGAATGACTGCCCAGGTTCAACATGTATATAATATCCTCCTCGCGGACTTTTTCGTCCCCCCCTAACTATATAAGCACCCATATTGGTTTTATAAGGAGTTTTATCCTTTGCAAAACGAGTGTCGCGATAAATTCGGAAGATACAATCCTTAGGTTCAATAAGTCCTATACTATCATCAATTGTATTAATTAAATCAATTATTCCCTTTATAGAATTTTCAAACGATAACTTAGCATCTTGATACCACGGCTTATTCTCAGTAAACCATTCTCTATTATTATTGTCTTTTAGCTGCTTAAGAAACTCATAGACTATCGGCTCTATCATGATATATATTTTAAAGAAATGAAAAGTAATGAAATACTAATTATCAACAAAACAAAGATTGTTAGGATTTACTCTTGTTTCATTATTAATAGCAGTGTACTTTTGAATGTATCCATTTTTGAATATTAATCGATAATACATGTTAAGATACGCGATTATAGTTGCCGGAGGTAGCGGAACAAGGATGGGAAGTGAGATTCCTAAACAGTTTTTGAAAATAAACGGTCTACCTGTATTAATGCACACCATCAACACTTTTTTTGATTTTGACAATCAAATAAAAATCGTTCTTGTTCTGCCGACCAATCAGGTTGATTATTGGCGTGAATTATGCTCCACATATAAATTTCAAATAAAACATCACATTACAACCGGCGGTAATACTAGGTTTGAAAGTGTTAAAAATGGATTGCAGATTGTAGACACCCCTTCTTTGATAGCCATTCATGATGGAGTAAGACCTTTTGTTTCACCTGACACTCTGAAACGCTGTTATCATCATGCAGAAGTATTAGGAAATGCGATTCCTGTCTTAGATGCCTTTGAGTCGGTTCGTCAGGTTGATGAAGAAAAAAGCCGTGCGTTAGACAGAAGTACTATAAAGTTGGTACAAACCCCACAGGTTTTTAAATCGGAATTATTGATAAACGCCTACAGTCAAGATTTCAGCCCATTATTTACAGATGATGCATCGGTAGTAGAAACATATGGTGAAACCATACATTTAGTAGCTGGAAACAGAGAGAATATTAAAATCACAACACCATCTGATATGGTTCTTGGTGAGGCATTTATAAAATCAGGTTATAAGGATTATTCAGATGACAATGATAATCTATTGAGCTAAGTTCTCAACCAAACCAGAAATTCAAATACTTAATTAATGTTACCCAAATTTAAACAGATATAAATTGCTTCACTTTTATATTGATGGCATAATAATTGTTTAAAGAAGGATGTAATACTAAGTTTTGCTTTATAAGCAATCTCAATTCTTTACTTATTACAACTCCCAAAAATGGTTCGACTTTCCCCGGTCGAACCATTTATCTTTTTAAAGCTATTTCAATATAAAAATTTATTTCTCCAACGAAGCCTGAAATTTTTCAATTATAGGTCGTGCCTTTGCTTCATCATCTTTTTGAATATACAAATCAATGGTTGTATAAGATCCACCTACAAAACCAGCTGAGTTTCCAGATTCATAATCATTCCTGATTAAAGATGTAATGCCATTATCTTCTAAAATATTTTTCAGATGAGTTACGGTCAGTTCTGTATTACTAAATACATGAACCATATCACTTGTATCATTCATAGCTTTACGTATTAAATTGAACCTTTATTAAAGATAAACTAAAATACTTAATAAATAAACCCATTTTCTGATACAAAAAAGAGTTGCTCAAATGAACAACTCTTTTAATGATATATTGAGTAAGCTTACTTACTTTTTTCAATTAATCCGATGAACTCATCGAATAAAAATTCCGTATCAGTTGGTCCACTTGAAGCTTCCGGGTGAAACTGAGTAGAAAAGAAAGGCTTGCTCTTATGACGAACGCCTTCATTTGTTTTGTCATTTACATTAACAAACAATGGCTCCCAGTCACTTGATAAACTTTCGTTATCAATAGCAAAACCATGGTTTTGACTTGTAATGTAACAAGTATCAGTTCCAACTTTTATTACTGGGTGATTATGCGCTCTATGACCATACTTTAACTTGTAAGTACTTGCACCAGATGCAATACCCAACAATTGATTACCCAGACAAATACCAAATATTGGCTTGCCAATTTCCATGGCTTTCTGAATATGTTTTACTGTATCAGGACACATTTGTGGATCACCTGGTCCATTAGATAACATTACACCATCATAGTCATCCTGAGTAAAGTCATAATCCCATGGTACAACTGTCACAGTAGTATCGCGTTTTAGCAAACAGCGCAAAATATTGTATTTTGCACCGGTATCTACCAAAACCACTTTATTCTTACCTGTACCGTATACTTTCTTCTCCTTTACACTAACCTTTGCAACCAGATTCTCTTTGTTAGGATCAACAAAATCAATCGTTTCGTTTTCGATTTCAATCTTTCCTAACATCGATCCTTTTTCGCGCAAAATTTTTGTCAAGGCACGTGTATCGATATCAAAAATACCTGGAACCTCGTTTTGCATCAACCATTCACGCAGGCTATTTTCAGCATTCCAATGGCTATACTCAAATGAGTAATCCGAAATAATTAATCCTGAAATGTGAATTCGATCTGATTCATAGAACTTTGGTATTCCGTTCTCTTTGTCATCCTTCGGCACTCCGTAGTTTCCAATAAGTGGATATGTGGCCACCAAAATCTGCCCTTCATATGAGGGATCCGTTAAACTTTCAGGATATCCGGTCATGGCAGTATTAAAAACTACCTCGCCGGCAACCGATTTATGATACCCAAATGATTTTCCTTCGAAGACTGTTCCGTCTTCCAACACTAATTTAATCTTTTGTAATTCTGGCATACCTCTTGACAAATAAGTCGTTTGCTTTCAATAATACAGAAAAAATGCATTTATCTACTCTCTGATAAATGCATGCATATCACTTCGTTTTTATGCGGTACAAATGTAATAATTATTTGTGGGTTTGGCCAATATTAAATTTATAAATGTATAAATATTAGTGTAGACTATTTTTACTGCATATATATACAAAAAGAAGGGCTGTCCAATCTCCCCCTTGGAACAGCCCTTCATACCCAATCAACAAAATTTCTTATCTATGATCCATCTCTAAATATGGAATATACTCTAATACATTTTTGTAAGCCGGTCTGATAATACGTTTGCTTGATCCACAAACTTCCTCCAAACGATGAGCACACCAACCTGCAATTCGAGATACAGCAAAGATTGGTGTATAAATCTCTTTTGGAATATTTAAGCAGTCGTATACAAACCCACTGTAAAAGTCTACATTAGCACAAATTACCTTAGCATTTTCACCTTTAAATTTATAAAATACCTCAGGTGCCAATTTTTCAATTGATGCATAAAGATTAAACTCATCCAATCGGCCTTTCTCTTCAGCCAACGCCTTGGCTTTTTCTTTCAACAATACTGCTCTAGGATCTGAATACGTATAAATAGCATGACCAATACCATATATTTTACCTGTATTATCAAATGCCTTTTTATTTAATATCTTCATTAAATATTCAGCTACTTCCTGCTCATCTGACCAATTAGAAACATTAGCTTTAATGTTTTCCATCATATCCATTACCTTCAGGTTTGCACCACCATGTAATCCGCCCTTTAACGAACCCAAGGCAGCCGCTATAGCAGAATAAGTATCCGTTTGAGCGGAACTTACAACCCGGGTAGTAAATGATGAATTATTACCACCACCATGTTCAGCATGAATTACCAATGATAGATCAAGCAAGTCTGCCTCCAGCTTTGTATAGTTTTCTCCTTTCAACATATAAAGAAAATTCTCAGCAGCACTTAACTCTGGTTGAGGATGACGTATCACCAATGATTTTCTCTGATATGAGTGGCGCATACCAAAGTATGAATATGCCACTATAACCGGAAACTTAGCAATTAAACTGATTGACTGCTTAATTAAATTAATTGGAGATAAATCTTCGGCTTCCTCATCAGCCGTATATAATCCTAACACTGAACGAGCCAGCATATTCATGATATCACGACCTCGTAACGAAAGAATCATATTTTTTGAGAAGAAGGGAGGAAGATCGCGCTCTGCTACTAGTAAATCATCAAAGGTTTTCAGATCAGCTGATGTTGGAAGGTGACCTGAAAGCAGTAAATAAGCAGTTTCTTCAAATCCATGTCGCCCTGCACTTTGAAATCCTTTAACAAGGTCTTTCAATTCAACACCACGATAATACAAGCGTCCTTCACGAGGAACTAATTTACCGTCCATCTTGTCATATCCAACAACATCACCTATTGTTGTTAAGCCAACAAGTACTCCTGAGAAATCAGCATTTCGTAATCCCCTTTTTACATTAAACTTGTCAAAAAGTTCTTTATCAATATCGCTCGATTTAACAGCACCTTCAGCTAATTTATCATATAATGACATAGACTATGTTTTATTTTCAACGTACCAGTTTCTCAACAGCATTAGCTACTTCATTGAAACTGAATTCACTTATTACTAATTCTTTCTTACTCTTAATCTCACTGGTACAAAGGTTACCTATGGAACCTTCGTGCGTATGTTTTACTTTATAATCCGTTTTGAAAGCTCCTTTTTGAATTTGCTCGCCTACTTGCTTATAGGCATCCCTGAAAGGAACTCCTTGTAATACCAACTTATTTACTTCTTCAACACTAAATGCAAGCTGGTATTTTTCATCTTTCATTACATCCTGAGTTACCTTAATGTTTTTAATAGCAAAAGTGGCTATTTCTAAACAATCAATTAACTCATCAAATGCAGGAAGAAATTGTTCTTTTATCAATTGTAAATCTCTGAAATATCCTGTTGGCAAATTGGCTGTAATCATACCAATACTCTCAGGCAATGCTTGCAATCTATTACAGCGTGCTCTCAACAGCTCAAAAACATCAGGATTTTTTTTGTGAGGCATAATGCTCGATCCTGTTGTTAACTCATCTGGTAATTTTAAGAAGCCAAAATTCTGACTTGTATATAAACAACCATCTATAGCCAGCTTTCCAACTGTTGTAGCGATAGATGATAATGCGTATGCAACTGTACGTTCAGTTTTACCTCTTCCCATCTGCGCATAAACCACATTATAGTTCAAGTCGTCAAATCCCAACAACTGCGTTGTTAATTTTCGATCTAACGGAAAAGATGAACCATAACCAGCAGCGGCACCCAATGGATTCTGATTAGCCGTTTTCCATGCTGCCTGCAACATATGCAAGTCATCAACCAAGCTCTCGGCAAAAGCACCAAACCATAATCCAAATGATGATGGCATAGCCACTTGCAAATGAGTATAGCCAGGAATCAACACATCTTTATGCTCTTCACTTTTTGCCTGAAGAACATCAAACAGGTTGTTAACTGCTATAACCACATCGTGTATCCGATGTCTGATGTATAACTTCAAATCCAAAAGCACCTGATCATTTCTTGATCGACCACTGTGGACTTTCTTACCAATATCTCCCAGTTTACGTGTCAATAAAAGTTCTACTTGTGAGTGTACATCCTCAATCCCATCTTCAATCTCGAACTCGCCATTTTCAGATTTGATGTATAATGCCTTTAATTCAGGTATTAATTGATCTAAATCTGATTTACTTAACAGTCCAACACTCTCAAGCATCGTAATGTGTGCAATGGTTCCCATTATATCAAAAGGAGCAAGCAACACATCTAATTCACGATCGCGTCCCACCGTGAATTCTTCTATCTTTTTATTTACCGAAATACCTTTATCCCATAACTTCATAAGTCATACCAATTTAAGAGGTAGATAAAAAGTGAAGAGGTTCGAAATAATCATTACTGATTGAAAACAATCAGAGCGTATTTATTTCGATTCGTCAAATATATTCACTTTTTTCTACTAATTAAAATCAATTATGCATTTTTAATGACTTTTGTCATAATTTGTAATGCTTTTAAACTATCAATCCGTCTAATAATTTAATATATATTTTAACTCCTTCACGAATTTCATTTAAAAGAATGTATTCATCCGGAGTATGTGATCTTGCCGAATCACCGGGTCCCATCTTTATTGTTGTAAAATCCATTACTGCCTGATCGGATGTTGTAGGAGAACCATAATATTCTCTTCCCATTTCTATTCCTCTTTTCACAAAAGGATGATCCATCGAAATGGATGAGCTATTTAAACGATAGGATCGTGCAATCACATCACATTTCACATTATTCTGAATGATCTGATGTAGTTCTTTATTGCTATAACATTCATTTAGCCTGATATCAACCACAAACCTACAACTATCAGGTACCACATTGTGCTGGCTACCACTTTGAATTTGAGTAACAGTCATTTTTACAGCACCCAAATGCGGTGATACTTTTTCGAACTGATGATTTTTAAACCATTCTATATCAGGTAATGCTTTGTATAATGCATTATCACCCTCGTTACGCGCAGCATGCCCCGTTTTACCGTGAGCCTCACAATCGAGTACCATCAAACCTTTTTCGGCTACAGCCATATGCATTTGAGTAGGTTCTCCAACCACTCCCAAATCAATCTTACCTAACTCACTTAAAATAGAAGCTACCCCTTTTTGCCCTGACACTTCTTCCTCTGCCGTAGCAGCAAATACCAGGTTGTATTTTTGTTCAGTATCCTTTAACGTTAAAAAAGTTGCCATCAACGAAACCAGTGGTCCTCCTGCATCGTTGCTTCCCAATCCAGTAAGTCTATCACCTTCAATAGTTGCCTGAAAAGGATCGTATGTCCATTTTTTAGATGGCTTAACAGTATCGAGATGAGAATTCAACAGTATGGTAGGTTTTGCAGAATCGTACTTTTGCGCCCAACACCACACATTATTCCCCTGGCGATTTACTTTTAGCCCTTTTGAACTAAGATAATCAGCCATCATCTCAGAAACGCCTTCTTCCTCTCTGCTAAAAGATTGAACCTGAATTAACTTTTTCAACAGATCGATAGCCTCTATTGTATTTTGTTCTAATAGAGTCATATACTATTATAGTTTTAAGTTGGTTCCTTGTGAAAAACCATTTTTCAATCCATCTGTATTTGAGATAACAATCTTATCTACACCTCTTTTTAATGCAGCAAATCCATTATCTAATTTTGGAATCATTCCGTCAGAAATAATACCTTCAGCTTTATACTCCTGAAACAACTCGGTATCTAAAGTATCAATCACTGAATTATCATCCTCCGGATCTTTTAAAACTCCTTTCTTTTCAAAACAAAAAGCAAGTTGAACCTTATAATCCATAGCCAAAGCTTTGGCCAGCTCAGATGCCATGGTATCGGCGTTGGTATTTAACAATTGCCCTTTCCCATCATGTGTAATGGGGGCTACCACAGGAACAACATCATTGTTAATCAGATCGAGTAACTGCTCAACATTCACTCCAACAACATCTCCCACATAACCATAGTCAATATCTTTCACCTCACGTTTTTTTGCTCTAACAACATCCAGATCGGCACCACACAAACCAACTGCAGATTTATTTAATGATTGCAACTGAGCAACAATATTCTTATTCACCAGCCCTGCATACACCATCACCACAACCTTTAATGTTTCAGCATCGGTAATGCGTCTGCCATCTACCATTTGAGTTTCTATTCCTAAAGCTTCAGAAATTGCAGTAGCCGACCTTCCGCCACCATGCACAAGAATTTTCTTACCCGCAATATTTGAAAAATCATTAATAAATGAGGTAAGTGTTTCAGGATTCTCAACCACTTTACCGCCTACCTTTACTATGGTTAAACGTTCTTGCATTATCTATTTATTTAAACTTTCGAGCATTCTTTTGATTACAACCTGCGCAGAAACAACCCTGTTGGCAGCCTCTTCTACAACAATACTATTTTCGCTATCGATAACACCATCTGTAACAATCATATTCCTTCGAACAGGTAAACAATGCATAAATTTGGCATTATTGGTTAGAGCCATTTTTTCTTCATCCACCGTCCAGCTCTTATCTTTTGATAAAATTTTTCCGTAATCATTATACGACGCCCAGTTTTTAGCATAAATAAAATCAGCTCCTTCAAAGGCTTTTTTCTGATCGTATTCTACGGTTACTCCATCGCTGAATTCAGGGGCCAACTCATAACCTTTAGGATGCGTAACTACCAATTCAACATCAGCTACTTTCATCCATTCAACAAAAGAGTTGGGAACTGCCTGAGGTAAAGCACGAGGATGTGGCGCCCATGTTAAAACAACCTTAGGTTTATCTTTTGATTTATGTTCTTCGATAGTATATAAATCGGCAAATGCCTGCAACGGATGACGTGTTGCGCTTTCCATACTAATCACAGGAACACCGGCATGATCGATAAACTGGCTTAGAATTCGTTCTTCGTAATCAGCATCTCTATCTTCAAAAGAAGCAAATGAGCGGACTGCAATGATATCGCAATATCTTCCGATTACAGGAACCGCTTCGCGCAAATGTTCCGGTTTATCGCCATCCATCACAACGCCAAACTCAGTCTCCAACTTCCAGCCGTCGTTATTTACGTCCAGTACAATTACATTCATTCCCAAATTCATGGCTGCTTTTTGAGTACTCAAACGAGTTCGCAAACTTGAATTAAAGAAAATCAACACAATGGTTTTATTCTTTCCCAATGTATCCCATGCATATGGATTTTTCTTTACTTCTGCTGCCTCTTTCAAAGCCTGACTCAAATCTCCTATGTCATCAACAGTCAAATAACGTTTCATCCCTGTGTTTTTAATTAGTTCGTTAGTCAGAAGGCAGTAGTCTGTAGTTATTTACAAAACGCACCTTTCTACCTTGAGGAACTTTTACATTTATACTATAATTTAATCTCTTATATGTCCTTCTCCTCTGACAATCCATTTATAGCTTGTTAGTTCTTTTAAAGCCATAGGACCGCGCGCGTGAAGTTTTTGCGTGCTGATACCAATTTCAGCACCTAAACCAAACTGGGCTCCATCGGTAAATGCCGTACTTGTATTTACGTAAACAACGGCAGCATCCACCTCATTCAAATATCTTTGAATCCGTCCTTCATCCTGCGAAATAATAGCCTCACTATGCTTAGAACTAAACTTATATACATGATCTAAGGCATCATCGAATTTATCAACTGTTTTTATCGACATTTTATACGATAGAAATTCAGTTCCAAAATCCTCTTCTGTGGCTTTCTTTAATAAAGCATCAGGATAAAGTCCTTCTAACTTTTTGTAAGATAATTCATCAGCAAAAATTTCTACATTTTCTTTTGCCATTGAATGAACTAAAACAGGCAAATCATTCAGTCTGCTTTTATGAAGAACCAAACAATCCAAAGCATTACAAACACTTACACGTCTGGTTTTTGCATTGAAGATAACCTTTTGTCCAATATTTAAATCGGCAAACTCATCAAAATAGGTATGTACTATTCCAGCACCTGTTTCAATTACAGGAATGCTAGCATTTTCGCGCACATGATTTATCAAGCCCTGTGATCCACGGGGAATTAGAACATCCACAAAACCGTCGGCCTTCAGTAATTCCTCAGTTGCCTTACGATCGGCCGGCAACAATTGAAGAATATCAGGGTTAACGCCATGATCACG
This sequence comes from Carboxylicivirga linearis, assembly GCF_018271995.1. Taxonomy (GTDB): domain Bacteria; phylum Bacteroidota; class Bacteroidia; order Bacteroidales; family Marinilabiliaceae; genus Carboxylicivirga; species Carboxylicivirga linearis. The sequence goes on along the minus strand of NZ_JAGUCO010000001.1, from coordinate 375,962 downwards.
AAGTACATTGTGTATCACTTTCACCAGTTCCAAATTACTGTATTCAGCATCACTACCTCCTTTTAAAACACATGCATTACCCGAACGCAGGCAGAGTGCAAATACATCCACAGTAACATTAGGGCGCGACTCATATATAATTCCAATAACACCAAGTGGAACTCTCTTCTTCTCGAGCTTAAGACCATTGGGTAATAATTTTTCTTCCAGAACCTCCCCAACAGGCACAGGTAATTTAGCCACACTCTCCAGATCACTGGCAATATTTTCCAACCTTTCTGATGTCAGTTTCAAACGATCGTAACGCGGATCATTGGGATCCATTCTGTCAAGATCCTGCTTATTAGCATTGAGAATATTAGTTTCTTCCACCAACAAAGCCTTACTCAAGGATAACAATATTGCTTCAGATTCTTTATCACCTAATGTTGCCATGCTTCGGGCAGCATCTTTTACCTTTTGGAAATAATTTTCATACATAGCTTAAGACTTTTGGGTCTCGTTAATGAGTTCCGGGTACAAATACAAATAATCGTAATGAACCAGCGGTTTATATTTTTTATCATTTAAATGCTCTTCAGCCTTCTTAATATCATAGGCTGCTTTTCCTATTCCTATGGTTTCGTTTTGCTCATTTTTTATTCGCAACAAATCGCCTTTTTTAAAGCTACCGTTGAATGATACCACTCCGGCCAGTAGCAAACTATTTGCCTTTGGAGCATACAATGCATTGCAAGCGCCCTCGTTAATCTTCACTTCAGCTTTTGCAAATCCATCGGAATACGCCATCCATTGCTTAATGGCCGGTTTTGGTTCCGAAGCTTCAAAGTGAGTATGTTCCAACGAATCATCTCCTTTTAACAAGTCTATCAACACATTATCACGCGTACCGTTTGCTATATGAACACCAATACCTGATGTTGCTGTTTTTTTGGCGATATTACATTTTGTGAGCATACCTCCTCTACCAAAATCAGACTTGGTAGTAGAAATATATTTACCTAAATCTTCATCCTTTTTTGAAATAAGCCTTATTACTTTCGATTCAGGATCTTCAGGATGTCCGTTGTAGATACCATTTATATTAGAAAGGATAATCAAACCTTTACACCCCATCATTGATGCCATCATTCCACTCAACTCATCATTATCAGTGAACATCAATGCTGTTACCGAAACAGCATCATTCTCATTTACAATGGGTAAAATATTATTTTGCCAAAGAGCACTTACACAATTCTTCATGTTTAAGTAATGGTCTCTGGTTCTAAAATCTTGTTTTGTCACCAATACCTGACCCACTTGAATACCATGCCTGGCAAACAAATCGGAATAAATATTGGTTAATTTAACCTGTCCTACCGAAGATAAAACCTGGCGTTGAGAAACCCTATCGAGTTTCTTATCCATTTGAATCAATCCTCTTGCCGAAGCCACAGCACCCGATGAAACCAATACAATTTTCTTACCCGAATGATGCAAGGCTGCAATCTGATCAACCAAATGACTTACTCTGTCATGATTCAATCCACCGGTATTATTGGCTAAAACATTAGACCCTATTTTTATGGTTAGCTTGGAATACATTATTTCTTGCTACTCTCAATCTTATTATACGATGTTAACAACCCTTTTATTAGAGATGAACTAAAACCTTGATGTTCCATCTCATTCAATCCTGAAATAGTAACGCCTCGCGGAGTAGTTACTTTGTCTATTTCGTCTTCCGGGTGATTTCCTTTCTGAATAAGCAAGTCAGCTGCACCTTTTACTGTTTGTGCAGCAATTTGTAAAGCCAGTTGAGAACCAAAGCCAATTTCTATACCGCCTTGTGTAGCTGCGCGAATAAAACGCATTGCATAGGCTATACCACAAGCTGCCAATACTGTTGACGCAGCCATCAACTCCTCTGGAACAATTAAGGCTTGTCCCATTTGTTTAAAAAGGGTTATTACGGTATCTTCTTGTTTTTGATTGGCATTGTATGACGAAACACATGTCATTGATTCACCAATCTCAATAGCAGTATTGGGCATTGCCCTGAAGATAGGCAATTTCATACCACAGTATTGCTCTATTTCTTGCGAAGAAACACCAGTAGCTAAAGAAATAATTATAGTATTATCGGTTAAGCTCGAAGTAATTTCTTTAATAACCTCTTCTATCTGATAAGGCTTTACGGCCAGAAAAACGACATCAGCCCCTGTTGTTGCAGACAAATTATCATCTGTTATAACAACTCCTTTTTCAGCAAAGCTTTCTAACAACTTAACACGTCGTCTTGTAATGGTTAGTTGTGAAGGCTTTAACAACCCTTTGTCTAATATTCCTCTGGCTATTGCAGAACCTAAGTTACCTCCACCAATAATGGTTAATTTAGCTACTTCCATGTTGCGATTATTTGCGAATCCTCAGTGTTAATTTATAATTGAAAACCTCTTTAGAGATTATAAATTTACACAAAACTCCCAAATAATCGGCTATGAATTAATCAGGGTAATTTAAGTTAACCTTAATCCTTGTCGCGACATCCTTCTTCAACGTCTACTTCAATATGCGACCAGTTTTCACCTGACTTAATCCTATACAACTGCATTTCACTAATACCAAATTGCTTAGCTATTAGTTTCAGGCGAGTTTTTCGATTAGGATCCAAAATCTTCTTCTTTAAAAGCATCACCTGAGTGGCAGATAATTTATGACCTTGTTGAGTTTTACGTCCTTTTTGCTTTTCTCTAGCTTCTAATACTAATGGATTACCTTGCTGATGAGCAAACATTTCGCTCTTAGTAGCCCATTGTAGGTTTTCAACGTAATTATTTGATTTATTGTAATCTTTATGAATTACAGATTGTTTGTCATCTGAATTATTAGGAATAAAAAGCTCGGCTACAAGCTTATGAATATAGTATGTTTTTGATTTACCGTAAGGGCGTAATGGAAGAGTTGGGTACCCCCGTAACGTACCTCCTTTTATTTGATCGCCTTCGTCAATATTATCAATAAAACTAATTATTCTTCCGTAATTTGAAATTGCATAACGCTTCTTCAACGCGCCTTCATCAAATGGTATTTCTTTCCACTCTTCGTTCCAGTATGACTTAATCATTTCAATTTAATAAAGTTAACCACTATCCATAGCTTCACCCAGACTACTCATAAAATAGTCTACATGACTCCCCTGTAGTGTAAGAGGAGGTAATAACCTCATAGTATTTGTGCCGGAAACGCCAGTAAAAATATGATTTTTTCTTAACAATCCCATTCTTATAGGGCTAACCTGATCATTAAGTTCAGCCCCAATCATTAATCCAACTCCTCTAACTTCCTTAAACTTATTTATTTTGATAAGTTGATCTTTTAATATTTTTCCTTGATTAAAACTATTTGCAATGAGTTTTTCGTCTTTTATTACTTCTAAAACAGCTAAGGATGCAGCACAAGCAAGATGATTTCCTCCAAAGGTGGTACCTAAAAGGCCATAACTTGCTTCAATTTCCGGTGAAATTAGAACTCCTCCAACCGGAAAACCATTTCCCATACCCTTGGCCATTGTAACCATATCAGGCTTTATGTTGGTATATTGAAAAGCAAAAAACTTACCACTTCTTCCATATCCAGATTGAATCTCATCTAGTATTAATAAGGTGCCATATTGCTTACATAATTTTTCCAATCCTTCCATAAAGTCAGCATCAGGTACAACAATTCCCCCAATACCTTGAATTCCTTCAATGATTACAGCTGCCACATCCTTTTTTGAAAGGACTTTTTCAACTGAATCCAAATCATTTAGTGATAAAATTTCTTTTTGATGATCAGCATTGAAAGGTGCAATAATTTTTGGATTGTCGGTAATAGCAACAGCACCTGAAGTTCGTCCATGAAAGCCTTTCTCAAATGCAACTATTTTGCTTCGACCTGTTTTGAATGAAGCTAATTTCAATGCATTCTCGTTAGCTTCGGCACCAGAATTACATAAAAACAATTGATAGTCGGGCATTTCAGATGCCTCCCCCAGTTTTTCAGCCAATTCTTTTTGCAATGGATTTTGAACTGAATTACTGTAAAAACCAATTTTATTTACCTGATCTGAAATACGCTGAATATAATGAGGATGACTGTGCCCGATAGAAATAACGGCATGACCACCATATAGGTCGAGATACTTCGTACCTTGATCATCCCAAACATAGCAATCCTGACCTTTTACAGGAGTGATATCAAACAACGGATAAACGTCGAATAGTTTCATAGTACTGTATTTTATGCTGAATAAACAGTATTACTTAATGGAAAATAATAGGAACGGTGTGGATGTAGTACCACAGACTCGTTAGTCTGCAGTACTGGCAAGTAAGGAGTCGTACTCTATACAAAGAAGAATGAACACCTAAAAATTTAAACCAAATAAACCTGTCTAAAATGCGACGGGTTTGAGGAGTAGCCCCTTTACTTCATCCAAACCAAAAAGAATATTCATATTTTGAACCGCCTGACCTGATGCCCCTTTGAGCAAGTTATCGATCACGCTGACGATATGAATTTTATTATTATGCTTTTTAACTTGTACCACTGCTTTATTGGTATTTACTACCATTTTCACATCCGGACTTTTATCAGTAACAATTGTAAACGGATGAGATTCGTAGTACTTTTTATAAAGTTCCTTTGCATCTTCTTCGCTTAAATTGCAATCTAAATAAACCGATGCTAAAATTCCTCGAGGGAAATTACCTCGCATGGGTACAAAATTTATTTCTTTATCAAATGCTGGTTGCAACTGCACCATGGTTTCACCTATTTCGCCTAAATGTTGATGCGAAAATGATTTATAAACCGATGCATTATTGTTACGCCAGCTAAAATGCGTTGTTGCTGAAGGTGCCTGACCTGCTCCCGTTGAACCAGTAACAGCATGTATATGCACTTCGTCTAATAGTCCTTCGGCAGCCAATGGGAGCAAAGCCAGTTGTATAGCTGTTGCAAAGCAGCCCGGGTTAGCAATTTTATCGGAATTTTCGATTTGGGCTTTATTGCATTCAGGTAAACCATATACAAAACCGTCAGCATCTTTATTCAGGCGAAAATCATTACTTAAATCGATAATCTTGCCTTTGTAAGTTTCAGGCATGGCTTCTACAAAAGACTTTGAACGTCCGTGCCCCATACATAAAAACAATACATCAGCCTTATCGTAATCAACATCAGCAACAAAATTCATTTCAATATCGCCAATCAAATCAGCATGAATGCTACAAACATCCAACCCAGCCTGACTGGCACTTTGAATAAAACTGATTTCTGCCTGCGGATGATGAACCAGTATACGAATCAACTCACCGGCTGTATAACCGGCTCCACCTATTATGCCAACTTTAATCTTCTGCATCCTCTAAATTAAGCTCTCCTTTATTAACTGCGTTGTAAATTTTCATTGGTGTGGCCAACATGGTTGTAAACCCTTCTACATCACTGGCTGTCCATGCCTTGTTCATCTCACCATATTCACCAAACACGCTACTCATCAAATCATGATCAGACTCAATTCCAACTACTTCAAATCGATAAGGTTTTAACTTGATAATTACCTTACCTGTAACATTACGTTGGGTACTCTCAAGAAATTTCTCAATATCGCGCATGGATGGTTCCAGATATTGCGACTCGTGCAAAAACATTCCGTACCAGTTACCCAACTGTTCTTTCCAATGCATTTGCCATTTAGTTAATGTATGCTTCTCAAGAACATGGTGTGCCTTAATAATTACCAAAGGAGCAGCTGCCTCAAAACCAACACGACCTTTGATACCCACAATAGTATCACCCACATGCATATCTCGTCCAACAGCGTATGATGCAGCTAAACCTTCGATGGTTTTTATGGCTTCTATTTTATCAGTAAATGCTTCACCATTTACTTTAGTGATCTCTCCTTTTTCGAAATTAATTGTAAGGGTTTCTTCACCCTCTTTCTGCAATTGACTTGGATATGCTTCATCAGGAAGGGTTTGATTAGATGTTAAAGTTTCTTTACCACCCACACTGGTTCCCCAAAGTCCTTTATTAATGGAATACTCCATTTTAGTCCAATCGCGGTTGATGCCTCTCTTTTTCAGGAAGTCAATCTCTTGCTCACGCGACAGCTGTAGATTACGAATAGGAGCAATAACTTTAATTTCAGGAGCTAACACCTGAAAAGTCAAGTCAAATCGAATTTGATCATTACCCGCTCCGGTACTACCGTGAGCAATATATTTAGCACCAATTTTACGCGCATATTCAACAATTGCCAATGCCTGAAAAATACGTTCTGAGCTAACAGATAAAGGATAAGTATTATTTTTTAGCACATTGCCATATATCATATAACGAATACAGCGCTGATAATAGCGGTTGGTCACATCCAAAGCGGTATGTTCAGTTACACCTAATTCATAGGCTTTACTTTCGATATCCTTTAATTCATTTTCAGAAAAACCACCGGTATTGGCCAAAGCCGAATATACATCCAGTTGTTTTTCTTCGGTTAGGTACTTTACACAAAACGATGTATCTAACCCTCCACTATACGCTAATACTACTTTATCCTTCATCTTTTTACTGTTAGCTTTCCTTTATCACAATTATAAAAGAGCCATTGCTCTCTTGAACTTACTTAGAACGTTATCCTTATTATTATTTTTATTTTTTTTCAAATGCATAACCGATTCGCGAACCGATTGCCAACGGCTTTTTATACTTTTTGATTTCTGCTTTTCATCATAAGCAGATTTCATTTTTTCAGGATCAAAAAGCATTCCTGTACATAAGCAGTGTTTCCGTTCGGTTCGTAACAATATGTCGTAATTAACACAGGTCTGACAGCCTTTCCAGAACATTTCATCATCAGTTAATTCCGAAAATGTTACGGGTCTGTAACCCAAATCTGAATTAATTTTCATCACTGCTAATCCGGTTGTTAAACCAAACAATTTAGCTTGCGGGTAGCGACTTCTAGATAGATCAAAAGCCTTACTTTTAATGGCTTTAGCCAATCCCTTTCCTCTATATTCATCAACCACTATCAAACCTGAGTTTGCAACGAATTTTTCATGTCCCCATGTTTCGATGTAACAGAAACCGGCAAACTCGCCGTTGTACAGAGCCAAAATCGCCTTCCCCTCTTCAATCTTCTTCAGAATATAATCCGGACTACGTCTGGCAATACCAGTACCCCTAACCTTTGCAGCTTCTGCAATGGTATCCAGAATAATATCCACATACGCGGCATGTTCTTTTTGTGCGACAAAAATATTGAACTCCATTGTCTTACTATCTGTTCTGTTTTTCTATAAAGTTTTTTCTTTTAAACCTGGCATAAACAGCGACAGTGCGTTGATTACGTCTGTTTTACTAACCCCTTCACGACTGATAAGCAATATAGTATCATCACCCGCTATGGTTCCTAATATTTCGTACGGTCCATGACTATCAATTACCGACGCAATGCCATTGGCAAAACCTGGTCGTGTTTTAATAATAGCCATATGACCAGAAAATTCAATTGATTCAACTCCACTAACCGGAAATTCTTCATTCACCGGAAAAGGATTTTCTGCCTTTTGTGAAACCTCAGGTATTACATATTTATATCCTGTTTCCACATCAGGTACCTTAGCAACCTTTAGGTATTTTAAATCACGAGATAATGTAGCCTGAGTAAGCTTAAAACCTTCCTCTTCCAACAAACTAACCAGCTCTTCCTGCGAACTAATTTTTCGCGAGCTAATCAGATGTTTAATAGCCATTAATCTTTGTGCTTTTATTTTCATTCTTCGTTAAATGTATATTTATTCGGTGTCGATGCAAATTTATTCATTTATTATTAATTTCAAAGCTGTTTTTTATAAAATTTATGTATTTTTGCATGACAATTTTAATTGAAAACCATAATAAAAAGGTGGTCAAGTGACTTTAACACTACTGAATACAGGCACTCTATCGATATTTTCATACATATCATTTCTATTCATCTTCTCTATTTTCTTTATTATTCATCAAAAATTAACCTCAAATTTTAAGCTTGAGGCTTTTTTTTGTATAAAAAATGAATTTTTTCCATCAAGATTGAGAAGTAGAAATAAATATTGATAGACAGGAAGTGTTAAAATAAATTAGAATAATAAGTAGCTAGCAAACAATAAACTGCATTGTAAAATGAAGAAGAACGTCAAGAAGGTCGTTGTACTGGGTTCAGGAGCGCTGAAAATCGGAGAAGCAGGAGAATTTGATTATTCAGGATCGCAAGCGTTAAAAGCCCTAAAAGAAGAAGGTATTGAAACAGTGTTGATCAACCCCAACATTGCAACCGTGCAAACTTCAGAAGGTATCGCTGATAAAATCTATTATCTACCTGTTACACCGTACTTCGTTGAAGAAGTGATGAAGAAAGAAAAGCCCGAAGGTATTCTTTTAGCTTTTGGAGGACAAACTGCTTTAAATTGTGGTACTAAACTATATGAAGCAGGAACCTTAGAAAAATACAACGTAGAAGTATTAGGAACACCTGTTCAATCGATTATCGATACGGAAGACCGCGAAATTTTCGCTAATAAGCTTAAAGAGATAGATGTAAAAACACCTATTAGTATTGCGGTAACTAACGTTGAAGATGCACTTAAAGCATCTGATGAAATTGGTTTTCCAATCATTGTTCGCGCTGCCTATACATTGGGAGGTATGGGTTCAGGCTTCTGCCAGAATAAAGAAGAACTGGTTGAGCGTGCTGAAAACGCTTTTTCTTATTCAAACCAGATTTTGGTTGAAGAATCATTAAAAGGATGGAAAGAGGTTGAGTACGAGGTTGTACGTGATGCATATAATAACTGTATCACTGTTTGTAACATGGAAAACTTCGACCCACTTGGAATTCATACAGGTGAGAGTATTGTAGTAGCTCCATCACAAACCTTATCCAATTCCGAATATCATAAACTTAGAGAACTGGCCATAAAAATTATTCGCCACATTGGTATTGTTGGTGAGTGTAATGTTCAGTATGCATTAGATCCATATTCCGAAGATTATCGTGTAATTGAGGTAAATGCACGTTTATCTCGCTCTAGTGCTTTGGCATCAAAAGCTACCGGTTATCCATTGGCATTTATTGCAGCTAAATTAGGTTTAGGTTACAGTTTGCATGAGTTGAAAAACTCGGTTACTAAAACCACTACCGCTTTCTTTGAACCTGCTCTTGACTATATTGTTTGTAAAATTCCTCGCTGGGATTTAGGTAAGTTTACGGGCGTTTCGAAGCAAATCGGATCCAGCATGAAGAGTGTGGGTGAGATTATGGCTATTGGACGTAGCTTTGAAGAAGCCATTCAGAAAGGACTTCGTATGGTGGGACAAGGCATGCACGGTTTTGTTGCCAACCAACCACTAAAAAATAAAGACATCAAAGAAGAATTGGCTGAACCAACAGACCAAAGGGTGTTCGCCATTTCTGAAGCTCTTCAGGAAGGAATGACTGTTGATGAGATTCATGAGTTGACGCGCATCGACAAATGGTTTCTTGAGAAGCTTAAAAATATAACAGACCAGAAAGAATTATTGGAGAAACACAATACATTAGAGTCTCTTCCTACAGAAGAACTTTTGAATGCTAAGAAAATGGGTTACTCCGATTTCCAGGTTTCTCGATTGGTTCTTAAAACCGACGGTATAGATATGGAAGATGGTCTGCTTAAAGTTCGTGAGTATCGCAAAGCCAATGGCATTTTACCAGTTGTGAAGCAGATTGATACAATGGCTGGTGAGTTCCCTGCTCAAATCAATTACTTGTACTTGACTTACAGCGGATCGGTTCATGACATTGATTATGAAAACGATGGTAAATCTGTTATTGTATTAGGATCGGGTGCATATCGTATTGGTTCTTCGGTTGAGTTTGACTGGTGTAGTGTTAACGCACTTAATACTATCAACAAAGAGAATTACCGCTCTATAATGATTAACTACAACCCCGAAACGGTAAGTACTGATTACGATATGTGTAGCCGTCTTTACTTTGACGAGTTGACTCAAGAGCGCGTGATGGATATTATTGACCTGGAAACACCTAAAGGAGTTATTGTTTCCGTGGGGGGTCAGATTCCAAACAACCTGGCAATGAAACTTCACCGCCAGAATGTACCTATTTTAGGAACTTCTCCTGAGGATATAGATAATGCCGAGAATCGTCAAAAATTCTCAAGCTTGTTGGATGATCTTGGAGTTGACCAACCTCGTTGGAGCGAATTAACTTCAATAGAAGACATCTTTACTTTTGTTGATGAAGTTGGATTCCCGGTATTGGTTCGTCCTTCATACGTGCTTTCGGGTGCTGCTATGAATGTGGTTTCAAACAAGGATGAATTGGAACACTTCCTTACTTTAGCTGCCAACGTATCAAAAGAATTCCCTGTTGTTGTTTCTGAATTTATTGAAGAAGCTAAGGAGATTGAGATTGATGCCGTAGCCAATAAAGGTGAAGTGATAGCTTATGCAATAAGCGAGCACATTGAGTTCGCAGGAGTTCACTCGGGTGATGCAACCATCGTTTTCCCTCCTCAGAAATTGTATGTTGAAACCATCAGAAGAGTTAAGAGAATTGCTCGTGAGATTGCTAAAGGATTAAATATTACTGGTCCTTTCAACATGCAGCTTTTGGCAAAAGACAATGATATAAAAGTAATTGAGTGTAACCTTCGTGCTTCACGAAGCTTTCCGTTTGTTTCGAAAGTATTAAAGGTAAACTTGATTGATATGGCTACACGTGCTATGTTAGGTTTACAGGTTGATAAATTAACCAAGAGTTCTTTCGAACTGGATTACGTAGGAATTAAAGCTCCTCAGTTTTCTTTTGCCCGTCTGCAAAAAGCCGACCCTGTGTTAGGTGTTGACATGTCATCAACAGGTGAAGTAGGATGTATTGGAGATAACTTCTACGATGCTGTTCTTCAGTCGATGCTATCGGTTGGATATAGAGTACCAGAGAAGAATGTGTTAATCTCATCTGGTCCTGCTCGTTCAAAACTGGAATTACTTAAGAGTGCGGCTTTATTGAAAGAGCGTGGTTACAACTTGTTCGCAACAGGTGGAACCCACAAGTTCTTTGAAGAAAACGGCATTGAAACCACTTTGGTATACTGGCCAAACCAAGATCAGAAGCCAAATGTGATTGATTTAATTCGCGAGAAGAAGATTGATTTGGTTATCAACATTCCTAAAAACTTATCGAAAGATGAGTTGAAGAATGGATATCAAATTCGTCGTGATGCAATTGACTTTAACATTCCATTGATTACCAATGCCCGTTTAGCAAGTGCATTTATCTATTCATTCTGTAAGTTTGGACAAGATCAAATAAGCATCAAACACTGGGAAGAGTACAAATAGAAATACATTTTTTTACCACTATATCAAAGGGACTGAGCAACATCAGTCCCTTTTTATTTTACTGAACTTTCAAAATTGGCATTAGATTTGATATTTCAGCAATGGAAAGAATAAAACTCATTATTTGGGCAAGATGAATGCAACCAATACAAAAAGAGAAAGAATAGATGTGAAAATAAAATGGAAACTTGGAAAACCAGATTTTTCACTTATTGCCAGAGTTTTATTAATCGTTGGGATATTATTACTAATATTTGTTTAATAGAATTAACGGTTAAATAAAAAAGCAGTATTAAGCCACAAACGCCTAATACTGCTTTTATTTTTGTGGTATATCTCTCTGTAAATAACTTCTACTATAATTTAATCTCAATCAATAAAAATGAACGCCCGTTAACGGATACCGACGAATCACCTAACAACACTTTTTCTCCTGTAATTACATTGGTTCCTGAAACAGCACTTCCAATCACCTCTTCTTTATAATGAGTTAAATCAATCTGCTTTTTCTCGGCATTCTTATTCATAACAAGCATAACAGCCTTTTCATTGGTATATCTAAAAACCGTATAAATACCAGAACCTGATGCCGGTGCAAAATGCTTTAGGTACCCCTCATGCACTTCTTTACTTCCTTTTCGCCAGTTCAATAACGTTTTAACGAAATCCTGCGCTTCTTTAGCATCGCCAGTTAAATTTTGTCCGGTAAAGGCATTTACCTCATCGCCAGTCCAGCCACCAGGAAAGTCAGAACGAATCTCACCATGAGAATCCGAATTAGGATTCGTCATTAATATTTCTGTTCCATAGTAAATTTGAGGAATTCCACGGGTTACAGCAATGTAGGCCATACCCATTTTAAATAGATCAAAATCTTCATTTATCTGAGTATAAAAACGACTCATATCGTGGTTATCGGGGAAAGTCACCAGTTGAGTAGGATCAGCATATAAGAAATCATCAGCCAAAGTTGAATACAATCGAATTAAACCTTGCCCCCAGTTTTTATCATCTTCGTTCATTGCTTTCACCAATGCTTCCTGCAAGGGAAAGTCAAACACACCCGGAAGACAAGAAACATATCCATCGGTATTGTGCTTTCCTTTTTGCCAGTAGGAAACGATTGCCGGATTAACCGACCATTCTTCACCCACCATATTAAAATGCGGATATTCAGTCATCACCCTTTTTGTCCATTCAGCCATAAAATCTTTATCGGGGTATGGATAAGTATCCATTCTGATGCCATCTAAATCAGCATATTCAATCCACCAAATAGTATTATAAATAAGGTAATCGGCCATTAAAGGGTTTCGTTGATTCAAGTCAGGCATCGACTCTACAAACCAACCGTCGGCATGCATCTTTTTATCGTAGTCAGAAGCATAAGGATCCACATTCGTTTCGCGTAAATGAGTGGTTGGCTTCCATCCATCCTGAAAGTTTAACCAATCAGAAGTTGGTAAATCGCTCATCCACCAATGCTCCGATCCACAGTGATTCAAAATCATATCAATAATAATTTTGATCCCTCTTTTCTTGGCTTCCTGAACCATTCTTAAATAATCATCATTGGTACCATATCGAGCATCAGTATTATAAAAGTCAGTTATAGCATAGCCATGATAAGAAGTACGAGTCATATTGTTTTCCATCACCGGATTGAGCCACAAAGCCGTAAATCCCATATCATCGATATAATCAAGATGATTGATGATTCCTTCCAAATCGCCACCATGACGACCATTTAAATCACTACGGTTGGCTTGCTCTGTAAACCCTTCCACATTATCGTTTTCGGGATTTCCATTGGCGAAACGATCGGGAGTAATCAGGTAGATAACATCAGAGGTATTGTATCCCTTACGCTGAGCAGAACCTTCGCGTCGTTCTTTTAACTCGTAGTTATAGCTAAGAACCTTTTTCCCTTTACGGGTAAAGTTTATATCAAATGTTCCGGCATTAGCAGTTTTATCAATGTTTAAATACAGGAAAAGATAATTAGGTGATTCAACCAATACAGAGCGTTCTAGTTGAACCCCCGGATAATTGATTTCCGGACGAAGCTCTGAAATATTCTCTCCATAAACCATTATCTGTAGTTCGGTGTTTTTCATGCCCGTCCACCAAAAGGATGGCTCCACACGGTCAATTTTATTTTTTGCGACAACATTAAATCCAAGAAATAACATCATCAACAGAAGAAAACCTGATTTTTGCATAATATTTATATCTAATTAGTGTTTAGTCAGAAGACAATAAGCTGATGTACTTTTTACACCCAACTACCAGGTAACAATTTAATTTCCGATAGTTTATCTGCAATGTCAAATAAAGTTGGCCAGAACAGCATCTGCAATTTTAATGGACGAATAACACAAACTCAATTATAAACAACCGAGTTAACACCTCATGCCATCTATACCTTTCAATAAGGTTTTCGTCCTGAAAAGGATGGTCTGTAGCTATTAAGTTTGTAATTTGCTGTCCAAACCATTTTTTTGAATGCAAATAGTAAAAACAAATACGGGATGGATAGCCCAAATAGTAAATAACCGTGTGGTTCAACACATTAGTTACTGGGTGTTGTTTATTGTGTTCTTTGCTTTTGCATGGGGTACATACGACAATAATTTTGCTAAGACTATATTGATTGAAATAATCAATCTTCCGGCTAAGATATTGTTGGTATACACCATTTTATATTTTCTTTTTCCGCGCTATTTGTACAAGGGAAAAATCTGGAAGTTTATTATTTCATTCCTGATTATTCTTTTTATCGCTTCTTTTATTCAACGCATTACCGACTATTACATCATCGTTGAAAACTTTTTCCCGATGTGGGATAATGTTAGTATACTCAGCATTTCGCAATTGGTAAGGGCAGCTGTAAATTTTGGTGCCGTGCTGGCCATACCCATGACAGTGAAATTTATGGACTATCTGGCCAAAGTAAAACAGCACGAACAAGCTCTAATCAATGATAAACTCGAAGCAGAATTGATTTTTTTGAAAAACCAGGTACATCCGCATTTTCTGTTTAATACACTCAATAGTCTTTATTCATTAATTCTAAAAAAATCAGATCAATCGCTGGAAGTTGTATTGAAACTTTCGGGACTGCTAAGATATATGTTATACGAAACCAATGCTCCTGAGGTAAGTCTTGATAAGGAATTGGAGAGCATTAAGAATTATCTTGAACTGGAACAGATACGCTATGGCAAACGTGTGGAATTAAGTTTTAATGTTTGGGGCGATTTTAGTTCGCACCGAATAGCACCTATGCTTTTACTTCCTTTTATCGAAAACAGTTTTAAGCACAGTACCAAAGGCTTTTCGGGTATTGCCATGATTGCTATTGAAATAGGCTGTAAAGGGCACGAGCTGATTTTGAAAGTTGAAAACAGTAAACCTTCTGGCAACGAAAAAAGTGAGTTAGCCAGTGGAATAGGACTGCATAATGTAAAACGACGACTGGATATTCTGTATCCAAATCAACACCAGCTGAAGATTGAAGATGAAAATGAATCATTTTTAGTGATTTTAAAGATGAACCTGAAAAACTAAGCCGATGGATACAATCAAGTGTTTAATTGTGGATGATGAAGATTTGGCTATTGATGTGCTGGAAGAATATGTGAGTAGGATAGATTATCTTGAATTAGCAGGATCGTGTAGAAATGCAATGGAGGCAATGGCGTTTTTAAATGAGCATAAGGTCGATCTTGTTTTTTTAGATATACAAATGCCTGGACTTACAGGTTTGCAACTTCTTAAGAACATAACAGACCGACCTGAGGTTATATTGACCACAGCCTACTCGGAATATGCGTTGGAAGGATTTGAACTGCAAGTATTGGATTATCTGATTAAACCCATTCCTTTCGATCGCTTTGTTAAAGCTATCAATCGATTTTTTCAGGTACGAAAATCTCCCATTACACTTAGCGAATCATCACAATCCTCAACAAACAACGAGGCTTTTATCTTTGTAAAATCAGATAAGATGATGGTTAAAATTTTGCTTCGCGAAATTACGTATGTTGAAAGCTTGAGAAATTACGTGGCTATCAACATGAATAATGGTAAGATTATTAAAACCATGAATACCATCAGTAATATTGAAGAGAAACTGCCCGAAACCAACTTTTTAAGGGTGCATCGTTCCTTCATCATTGCCATTGATAAAATTGATAGTTTTACTTCGGGTAGTTTTAAAATTAATTCTGAAATCATCCCCATTGGCCGGCAATACAAAGAATTAGTTAAAAACCGACTGGAACAAAACAGTATTGATTAGCCCTTACTAATAATATTTACACAATAATGTATTTGCCAAAGGCTCCAATTCATTTGCCAAAGCCATCAACACAAATGCCGAAGCCATTAATGCATTTGCCAAGGCCGTAAATACATCTGCCAAAGCGGTAAATGTATTTGCCAAAGCCACCAACGCATTTGCCAAGACCTTAAATGTATTTGCCAAAGCCATTAATACATTTGCCAACACTAAAAATGTATTTGCCAAATATGAAAAACAATTGCCTAAAACGGCTTACCAAGTGCCTCTACAGGCTTACTAATTATAGTTTATCTGGAAATTAGAGATAATACCAAAGTTTGATTTGCCCGATGGCATGAGCTTTCCTGATTGGCCTGGTTTTTTAAATGAAAACCCGCACTTTTTAAATAGTCTTTTCATTCCACTGCTTTTCGGAACGTATAAAAATATTCGCTTGGGATTCAGCTGAAAAGTATATTCAATTGCTCTTGACAGCCATTGATCGGCAATATCCTGATGCTTTCGATTATTACCAACTCCAAAATTCTTGATCTCAATTTGATTATCGGCACTAATAACAAAATCGAATGTGCCAATTACTTCATTATCGTATATACCAATGTAAAAATGAACTTCCGGCACTGATAAATAGGTAGTAATAATTTTGTAATTAGAGGTTACCTCAAAATCACCCAATGATTGAATAAAACCGTTATTGTATAACGAGTGTGTATCAAGTGAATTATTCTTTATCCGATGGATTGATATTTTATGGGTTGCCCCTTCCTGGCGAATAAACTTCTTCTTATCGGTTAACTCAAGTAGGTTGATTTGATTATCTGCTTTCATATATCGTTGCTTTACAAGCACATGAAATAGCAATTATTAAACCATCAACTTAAATATGATGTTAACAAAGCGTAAAAAAGTCTAATACCGATTTATATATCTCAATAAAACAACCGATTATTAATCTACCAACTCCCAACCTTTAGTGCTGGCTGAGCGGAATACTGCGTCCATTACTTTTTGATTCAATATGGCATCATCGGTAGTAAACGGTAATGGTTTTTTATTGATAATTGAATCGGCAAAGGCTTCAAACATCAACCCATACTGATCCACAGGATCAAAACTTACCTCTCTTACTCCAATTCCGGTAGTAACAGTAACTTTAGCCGGCACATCGGAATAGGTATTAAAAGGCAGATGAACAATTATATTTCCGGCTGTTCCAACAATATCCACTTTTTGATATCCATCAGAAGCAGTACCAACATGTAACGACGCTCTAGTTCCACCAAAATCAAGTAAAGCCGATGAGAGCATATCGGTTTTAAAGTCTGGATGTTTCGTTACATGACTCACTACCTGATCGGGCTCTTTATCCAAAATAAACCTTGGTACCGATATGGCATAGCATCCAATATCTCTAATTGCACCACCTCCATACTCTAAAATATTTCTGATGTTATTAGGCGAGGGATTATTGTATGAAAAAGAAGTATGTATATAGTTTATCTTTCCAATGTTATTGGTTCTGATTACATCCCTGACGAACTGCCATTGCGGATGAAATTTATACATGAATGCCTCTGTTAAAGCCACTCCTTTTCGCTGAGTATATTCCAAAACATCTTCAGCCTCGGCTGTATTCATACAAAGTGGTTTCTCGCATAAAATATGTTTTCCTGCGTCTGCTGATTTCTTAATCCACTCAGCATGCATATGATTGGGTAACGGAATATAAACCGCATCAATATTACTATCGGCCAGCAAAGCTTCGTAACTACCGTAATGATTTGCAATAGAAAATTCTTTGGCCACCTCTTGTGCTTTAATATCAGATCGAGATGCTATACCATACAACTCTACATTATCAAGTTGCATAACCGGAAGCACTACTCGTTTAATAAAATGATTAGATGCACCTAAAACACCAATTTTTAATTTTTGCATATTACTCAACTCTATAGTTATACAAATAATTGTTTGCTCCTGCCACAATTAAGTTAAACTTTACTGATGACGACTTTAAAAAACCAATACTAAACCTTGATTTGCCAATTAACGGAAATCCTTTATACAAAGAACCATCATTGTTGATCAGGTATATTTTATTCCCATCCAGTTCAGATACACCCAACTTAGTGTTTTGAGATGAGAATTGATAGAGATCAACATTTAAGTTGATTTCAGAATCAAACTTCTTATCAAACGTTTTTTTGAATTGATGATTAAACATCGTTACCCTTTGAGGTTCTGATATCACATAATTTTCTTTACCGCCTTGATAAAATACGGATAATTTATGGTTCGTGTCAACACTTCCAATACCGGTACTTGAAACAGCTCCTGTCTTAAGGCTAATCTTCTTGATTTGTCCATCCTGAGAAATAGTTACCAATTCGTCGTTGGAACTGTTTTTATTCAATAGATAGAATGGTGTATTAATATTGGAAACAAAATCATTTTTAATCGGAACGCGAATATCACCTCTTCTATTCAATATGTAGTTCCTGCGATTATCAGATACCACAATGTAATCTTTATTGTTACTTCTGAAATGCTGAACAGGCTTCTGAATGATTCCTTCTGCTCCGTTAAAATCCCAGCCTGTAATGATATTACCCTTTTTATTGTAAAGATTTATCTTTTTGTTTTGGCAAGCTACAAATATCCGGTAGTTATCATTGTTATCATAGTCAACAACTGTTAAACCATTAGTTGCCTTTGAGGGCAATGTTACCGGAAAATTAGCAACATGATTTCCATTGCGGTCGAGTATATAAATTTTTGAAGGCGTGTTAAAAATATATTGCAGTTTATTGTTTCTATAATAATCTACCTGAGTGATTTCTCCAAGGATAGGTTCATTCAAAGGTTTTTTCCATAACATCCGGCCACTGTTACTCATCAGATACAGGTTGTATTTGGCATCCTGAATAACCACCTCTTTTTCGTTCGTATAATGATTTTTAACCAATGTTGGTTTTGTAATTGCCAGTGTATCTAATAAACTTTGCCAGATAGTTTGAGGTTCTGATGTTTTATTGGGCAAGTGCTGAAGATAAATAGTTGAATATATCATATTACCTGTACCACTCAGCTGACAACCAACCCCATAAAAGTTAGACAGTGCCTCTGATTGATTCCGTTTCAGATCTTTCCAAAGAGGCTGGAAGAATTGATTGGTAGTATGAGGTAACGCTTCGGTTTTAGCAAAAACAAAGACATTATCTTTTGATGAAAAATTATCGAGAAACTGTTGATGTGTTTTATTGTATTTAAGGGTTTTGTTTAAAATATTACTATACAAAAACTGCTCTAACTGCTTAGATTTTTCTGCAACAATCAAATGGTTTTTATAGAATGTAAAATATCTATCTGGAATATCACAAAACAACGAACCCAACAACATTTCAAAGACAGGATCATCATAGCTTTTATAAATATGATAGCTCAAACCATCATCTGGCTTATAAATGGTTGCAGGAGACGCAGAACTACCTGCCTTATTTAGG
Organism: Carboxylicivirga linearis; assembly: GCF_018271995.1. Classification (GTDB taxonomy): domain Bacteria; phylum Bacteroidota; class Bacteroidia; order Bacteroidales; family Marinilabiliaceae; genus Carboxylicivirga; species Carboxylicivirga linearis. The sequence continues at coordinate 356,732 of NZ_JAGUCO010000001.1, read as the reverse complement.
AGTTCCTTTAAAGTTTTCTCTCCTTCCGATTGACTATTTAACGACAATACCAGAATACCTTTATCAGATTGGGTTGTACCTTCATATGCCAGAGCAATCTCACCGGATAAAATGGAAAATAAAGGACTGGTAAAGTCAGTATTTTTCTTCTTTTCGATTTTTGCAATCGGATAAGCTTTATTGTTTTTCTGATAGTAAGAAGTGATTCTGTTTTTTATCTCTTCTCCACTTTTAAAAGTCAGTGTAATATATGCATTGGTATTGCTGGGTAAATACTGAAGAATATTCTTTTTTGACGACTTGGTTCCTTTTAACAAAGTGGGATAAACACCTTCAGACTCTTCTGTTAAAAAGCCATTCAAAAGTATACCGTCATTTTTAATTTCAAGATCTAACTCTCCCCACTCTGATTGCGTTCTTAACTGTTTTAAACGCCTTTCGAACTTAGGATTAACTATGGGCACGAGTACATCCGGTAGTGTTTGGAAATTAATATAAATATTGCAATTAGCTCCAACCCCGGCAGTTTTACTAACGTTTTTAAATTCCTTAGAACTTGTCCAATCATCATCAGAACCTATTTGTCTCAGGCTTGTCTCAAGCAACAACCCCGACTCACTTATAAAAACTACACCTTCGTTTATACAAACAAAAATTCCACTGTTCGATTCGTTATATTTTATCTCATATATCTTTGAGGAGCTGTACTTTCTTTCGTTTACGGAGCAGTTAGTTGGCGGTAACTTCTCGATATATTCACGAATAGCAATAGCTTCTTTCTTGTTTTGTAACTCTAGTAAATACAGTGTTTCAACACTATTTTTGCCTTGACTGTGAAGAGATATATAAATAGGATGTTTCGAAAGTCCAAGCGATGCAAACTCCTCTGATTGATTTAAAGAATCAATACCAAACAAAGGAGCAAAGGCTTGATTTAATATTGAGGAGCTAAATAGTTCTTCAGAAAAATCAATCTCTTCGACTATCTGTTTTCTAAGGTAATCAATATTCTTTGCTTTAATTATAACAGCGGCACTGTTAGGAATTAAACCGATTGAACTCTCATTATGATCAAAGTTTTTTAAACGAGTTAGTTGAAAAAGAATGTAAATTAAAATGCTGATTGCAACTGCAAAAACAATGTACAAATGCTGTTTTCTCATTTAGCTAAATTATCAAAATATTTGACCCCCAATAGTTATTACAAAACTAAAAGAGCTATAGAAGATAGCCAAACAAAAGCTCAAAAACTCACTTTAACGTACAATCATTATTTTAGTTGTTTGTACTTCAGTTCCATCTTCTGCAGAAATATAAGCAATATACACACCTGATTTTACTTTTTCACCATTAAAATTTCTTCCGTTCCAATAAGCTCTGCCTCCTAGCGATCGTGTTTCATAAACTAACTTCCCACTAACAGTTGTAATTTTAATATTACTATCCTTAACCAAACCCGTAATGGTAATTTCTCCCGAAAAGTCTTCTCTCACCGGATTTGGAAATGCATAAACTGAATTTAAAGTCCCCTCTCCTTCCGTTGCTTTTCCTTTGTATGATACGATACCTTTGTTGGTAGCTATAAACACCTCTCCACTCTGAGGATCAATAGCTACATCCCTTACATAATCTGATGGTAATGGCGAATTATCAGTATTAAATATTTCATATGTGGTTATTCCATCATCTGACACAAGAAATAATCCAGAGTTTTGTGTTCCAATCCACTTTCGATTTGCGCCATCTACCTCAATGCATGTCACATTTTCGTTCTCTAAAAGGTAGTCTGCCTGATTAGTACCATCATTTCTTGGCACTTTAATTCTGCTGGCTATTGGATAGTTCTCGCTAAAAATGGCCCAAGGGCGATAATAAACAACAACTCCTTTATCGGTACCTAACCAGATGTAACCATTTTTATCTTCAGCTATGCAGTATATCTGTTTCGTAATTTCTTTTGGCGATTCATCCCAAATTTTAAGTTGACCCACATTTCGGGAATCAGATTCAACGGAACTGCTTAAGGCTCCTCTATATTGATCGTCAGACTCATCTAGTAATGTTCCGTTCGTATTTAATACAAAAAGCCCTTTCCTATCAGTCCTCGGAATAATCACCCATAAATAATCATCTTTAGATATTAGAAATTTGTCTGTACTATGCAGGTTATTTAATGTTTCATAAGTAAAAGAATGCCATTTAGAAGTATCTTGACCCTCGCGCACAACTATTCCTTCTGACACTTCACTATTTGACATCCATAAATTCCCTTGACTGTCTGTAGCAATACCCCCAATCCTAACATAGTTCTGATTTCCATTTGGAAAAATATTCTGAAGATTACTATTAGAATGATTATAGTGATTGATTACTTCACCTTCTTTTATTACAAATATTCCTCCACCCCATGACGACATATATACAATATCATCATCATTAGAAGCTTGACATATTCTTATCAGATCACGCCATAAGTAGTTATTGTCAACAACCTGATTCTTGTAGTGTGTCCAATTTTCATTTCTAAAGAAAGAGTACTCGGCCATTGTATTAGTGTTGTTATACTCTGAATTGAGTGCACCTGCAACCGAATATAACCCATGTGGAGAGAACAGAATTTCAAAAGCACTATTTGAATAAGGCCCGTTAGGCAAAATAAATTGCTCATTATCCCCTTCCTTAATCACAAGCCCTTTAACATTATCAGCTATTAAATAACTCTGTCTTTGATCGGAAAAGAAACAATGATTAAGGCGGATAGTAGTATCTTCAATTTCTGGATTAGAATAACTATTAATTGTTTCTATCAAAGTTATATCTGAATCATACTTACTAATTGTATTCGTTTCAGCAATTATAAAATAATCATTCCCAGACTCAATATTCTTAAACCTAGTAGAACTTTTTACAATTTGCCAATTATCTTCTTTGCCTTTAAAAACCTGGTATTGGCTACTGTTATTTTTTGATACTGCTACTATATCATCATCCAAAATAGTAACAGCAACATATTCATCAGATGAATTTCCAACATCTGTCCAGGATTGATAATAGGCAATTAATGGGTCATTTAGATCTGCCATTAATAAACCCCTTTCTGTGGCTGCATATATGTCATTACCAAGTACAGCACATTCACTAATGAGTAGGTTTGAAGATTCAATTCCCAAATAATAAGTGTCTGCTATTTCTAATTTGAGAATATCTATAACAAGTATACCAAAATCAGTACTGCAATATACTTTATCTCCCGCCTTTTCAAAGTGATTTATTTGTTTACTCCCTTGTAACTGCTTATTCTTTAAATCCGGAATATTAATAACCCCATTCATTGAGAAAATATCAATATTACCATTCTCATAACCTATAATAAATCTATCATCACCAATACTTGCAAATGCAGATATATCAACATCACTCAAACCTGTAACAATATTCTGTTTAGATGTCAGTCCATTAATATAGTCATAAACAATAAGTCCTGTTTCGTTCGCTGCAATAATATAATTCTCACTTTCAGCAACATGAGCACTTCCTCTACATGAAAAATGATCGCGCCAATTATTATTCCATTGTGCCTCTACTGACGAAGTTAAACCAAGTAATAAAAGACCTATTACAATAATGTTTTTCATTGTTTCTTCTTAAGAAATTCAACTAGTTTATAAACAGCCTTTGCTCTATGGCTAATTTTATTTTTATCGGCTAAAGACATTTCTGCAAATGATAACGAATAACCATCTGGCTGAAATATTGGATCATATCCAAAACCATCCTTACCTGTTTTTTCTGTTAAAATTTGCCCTTCAACAACACCTTCAAAAAGATATTTCTGGTCATCAATTATTAATGCCATAACAGTCCTGAATTTTGCTTTTCGATTGGTTTCGGACTTCATTAATTCCAACACTTTTGCCATATTATCTTCAGCTTCTCTCTGAGGTCCTGCATAGCGAGCAGAATAAACTCCTGGCTCCCCATTTAATGCATCAATTTCAAGCCCGGTATCATCTGCAAAGCAATTAATACTATATTTATCATAGATATATTCTGCCTTCTGCAAAGCATTTCCTTCCAGTGTTTCCCTTGTTTCTGGAATATCATCGAAACAATTAATATCCGAAAGGTTTTTCAACTGGATTTTTTCTCCAACAGCTGCCTGTATTTCCTTTAACTTGTTATTATTATTTGTAGCAAAAACTAGTTCCATGAGATTTTATATAGAAGAATAACGAATAAAAGGGTAAAACTATTTTATTTCAATGCAAAAATAAACAGGCGACTCAAAAATTAAGTCGCCTGTTTCAATATTTTAATTACTCATTTTATCAACCAAAACCTCCATACCCATACTTCATCAAGTCTGTTCTAGGGTTGATAACTAAAACCGGTATTTGGCTATTATTAGCAATAATATACTGCTCATATGCACCTAAGACATAATCGTGAAACGAAATATCTCTGGTAGTCATTATTAATACCATATCCGCATCAATCTTCTCAGCGTACTGAATTGTTTCCTGCGAAAATGATGATTCACCTTCAGAGAGCGTTAATTCATAATCAATATTCTTTTCCTCCATAAAACGTTTTGAGAAAACTACGTTTGCCTTTGTTCTGCTATCTAAAATTCCTTCTTTTGAAGCAGTAGCGAATATATGCGTTTTCGTATCAAACATTTTATTGATAAAATCAACCCACTTAAGCTTTTCCTTGTTTTCGGTTTTATAATCAATTGGGAATACAACCTTATTATACTGATCATGTTTTGGCGGTGCCTGAACCACTAAATAAGGGATCTGAGAGCCAACTATCACTTTTAAAGCCCAACTTCCTGTAAGCTTTTGCAAGCCCTTCATTCCGTGAGTCCCCATCACCACAAGCAAACAATTAAGTTCCTCAACCACTTCGTTAATAGTCTTAAAAATGGTACCTTCTCTAACAAGTGTTTTTGGTAAGACTCCCCATTTACTTTTTATACTTTCTGCCCTTTCCATCAATTGCTTTTCTTGTTCAGAAACCATAGTATCTTTCTTAACAATATGCAATAATAGAATGTCTGCATCTAACTGTTTACTAACTAATATAGCATGCTCCACAGCATTATTAGCTATCTCCGTAAAATCAAACGGAACAAGAATTGTGTTTTTTGATGTCTCCATAAAAACGTGTGATGAATGTTCTGCAATTCAGGAATAAATATAGTACTTTTGAATTTAATAGCAAGTAGAGGGAATTAATCTATTTATATATATTAATGGAGTTCAAGAGAGTGCAAAGTTTAAATAAATTTATTTTTTTTAATTCCTTCGGATTCACCTTACTTTTTTTTCTTGCTATCCTTCCAAGCAGAATTTGGGCGCAAAACCATAAACCGCAATTGAAAATTTTGCTTGAGGATTCATCTCAAAACCTTACACTGGACGCTTCAAGCGATAGTCTAATTACTATTTCAGGCAATTCATTTTCATTGTATTGGAATGAACCTAAAGAGGATTGGAATCTTACCCGATACAGATTAATTCCTAAAAATATTAATTGGACGAAATGGAAAAAAAAATCTGGCCAAACCTATTTTAATGTTGCTGATGGGCAATATATTTTCCAGATACAACAGGCAAATGGGAACGAAATGGAGCTGCACATCTTGGTCGATAATCCTTTTTGGACTGCTACATTAACAGGTTATATAATTCTTGTATCCATCACTCTTCTTTTGGTAACATTTCTAATTTTCTTTTATCGACAAAAGATTAAGGCTACAACTCGTCAGGTTGAATTAAGATTAAAGAAAGAATACCGGATGAAATTTAAAGCCGGGCAAGAGAAGAGTGGAGAATTAGCCAATGCCGTTAAATCACAAGGACGTGTCCGTTCAAGAAAATATCAAAAAGTAACCGTTCTTTTTGCCGATATACAAGGGTTCACAAAAATTGTTGAACACATCAATCCGGAAAAACTTATTGATGAACTAGACCGTTTCTTCATTTATTTTGATGAAGTAGTTGAAAAATATCACATCGAAAAAATTAAAACTATTGGTGATGCCTACATGTGCGCTGGAGGCTTACCTAATAAAAATCGTACCAACCCTATTGAAGTTGCGCTTGCCGGATTGGAAATGCAGCGATTTATGGAAGAAAGCAAAAAGAAACATAGTGGCGAATACGGATATTGGGAATTACGCGTTGGTATTCATACCGGCCCGGTAATTTCGGGCGAAATAGGAAGAAAAAATGTATCCTTCGATATTTGGGGAGATACTGTAAACATAGCCTCCAGAATGGAATCATCAGGCACCGTAGGCATGATAAATGTTACCGGTATAACTTATCAATTAATAAAAGAATTTTTTATTTGCGAATATCGGGGTAAAATGCCGATTAAATACAAAGGAGAGACAGATATGTATTATGTGAGGAAGATTAAACCTGAACTATCTGAAGATGAATTAGGAATAGAACCTAATAGCAAATTCTTTATAAAACTTCAACATATTAGGTTTGGTGATTTGGAAGAACATATAATGAATAAATTGGATTCTGAATTACTGGATGAACTGCATTATCACAATAAGAAGCATACACAGGATGTTCTAACACAAATTGAAATAATTGGAAGAAGTGAGAACGTTTCAGAGGAAGACCTTCTCCTGTTAAAAACAGCGGCACTTTTACATGACATAGGATTTATTTTCGAGTATAACAATCACGAGGACAATAGCATTGCCTTTGCAAAGGAAATACTTCCGAAATATAATTACATCGATTATCAGATTCAGCAGATTATTGAGCTTATTGATGTAACAAAAGTTGGTAAAAGACCACGCAACTTCATGGAAAAGATAATGAAAGACGCTGATCTCGATTATCTGGGACGCGCAGACTTCATTCCCGTATCTGAGAGTTTATACCGTGAACTAAACATTCATAGTAAAGAAATGAACCTGGAAGAGTGGAATAAGATGCAGTTTGAATTTATATCAAACCATACCTATTACACTAATACAGCCCGTAACCTAAGACAAGTAAATAAAGAAAGACAACTTCAAAAACTAAAGGAACTAATTGAACTATAATTATGGGGTTCTTTTTACTCAGAAATTATCTATATTTGTTTAACGTTAAATTTTAGAATTAGAAAAATGGCTAAAAATTTTGAACCCGAAAACAAGTTGCCAAACATGATTGGACCCGGGACTAAGATAAAAGGGGACATTGAAACAAACGGCGACATAAAAATTGATGGTGCGGTTGAAGGCAATGTTGTTTCAAAAGGTAGGGTTTTAATTGGACAAAACGGAGTGGTTAATGGAGAAGTTAAATGTACCAATTGCGACATATACGGTACATTTGATGGCAAAATATTAGTCTCAGAATTATTATCACTCAAATCATCCAGTAAATTAACTGGTGATGTAAAAACAGGTAAATTATCTATTGAGCCAGGAGCCATCTTTACCGGAACATGTGACATGACGGGTAATACACCTGCCTCAGTTTCTACTAAACCAGATGCAAAAAAGTAAACCAAAAAAAAGAATAGTAAAGTTTACGCTTATTTACATATTGGCAGCAGCTTTCAGCTTCCTGCTTAATCACTTGGCAGACAAACATCTGCAAGTTGGTGCTGAGAAGATAATAGAATCCTCTTTATTTTTGGGAGGTGTTTATCTTCTTTTTTATTTTCTGTTCATTTTTACTCAAAAAAAAATACCCGAACAGATTGCTCCTATCTTTTTGGTAATGTTACTTTTAAAGTCTGGACTAGTGATTGCTTTTCTGTTCATTTTTTTAAATCCAATGGATGAAGAAAACAAAAAAGAAACACTTTTGTTCTTTAAAACGTATTTTGTTTTGTTGGTAACTGATTTAGCCATCAAAGTACAGTTAATGAAACAATAATTTGAAAATTCCACACTGCTTAATGCGACATACAAAACAGGTTTTAATTCTAATAGCTATCTTCTTTAGCTCATTGGTTACATATGCATCTGATAAGCATTCTGAGGAGATCGAAGAAGAGTTTGATGCCATGGAAATGATAAATCATCATATTGCTGATGCTCATGAATGGCATGTTATTTCGTATGCTAAGCAAAGTGGAGAAGAAGTTCATATCGCCATCCCCTTACCAATTATAATCTTTCATGATGGAAAATTAAGAGTATTTATGTCATCCGCTTTTCACCATGGAGAAGAGTTAGTGCACAAAGGAGATGATTACTACAAGTTATATCACGAAAAGATATACATAACAGACGCAGATGGTGCAATACATTACGATGAAAATCATGATGTTTTAAACGAAAAACCTTGGGATTTCTCAATTACTAAGAACGTAGCCTCCATGTTTATGAGTGCTGTTATTATTTTGTTATTATTTATTTTAGCAGCACGAAGATATGGACCTGAGCCAAAGGCTCCCAAAGGGTTACAGTCGTTTTTAGAGCCACTGATTCTTTTTGTACGAGAAGACATTGGGATAGCACAAATTGGTAAAGAAAAATATGAACGCTACATGCCATACTTATTAACGGTATTTTTCTTCATTTGGATAAATAACCTTATTGGGCTGGTTCCGTTTTTCCCTGGAGGTAGTAACCTTACCGGAAACATATCGGTTACCATGCTGTTGGCATTAATAACCTTTTTAGTTACTAATTTCAGTGGCACCAAAAGTTATTGGCAGCATATTTTTTGGATGCCGGGAGTACCTGCTCCAATACGCATTCTTCTGTCGGCGATTGAATTCATTGGAATTTTAACAAAGCCCTTTGCATTGATGATTCGTTTGATGGCTAACATCACTGCAGGACACATCATAATTTTGAGTTTGTTTTCACTCATTTTTGTTATGAAATCATTGGCCATTGCGCCTGTATCTATTTTAATGTCGTTAATGATGTTTATGCTTGAGTTGCTAGTGGCAGCTTTACAGGCTTATATATTTACATTGCTTTCGGCATTATTTATTGGCATGGCCGTACATGAAGAAGAACATTAATTAGTTATATAGTCATTTAAAAATTTAGAATATGGAAGGTTTGTCATTGACAGCAATAGGATTAGGTTTGATAATTATCGGAGCCGCTTATGGTATTAGTAGACTAGCTTCAAGTGCTTTAGAATCGATGGCTCGTCAACCCGAAATTAGTTCAAAGATTCAAACAGCAATGATTATTGCAGCAGCACTTATTGAAGGTGTAGCGCTATTTGCTATTGTTGTTGCCTTGATGAAAGGATAAACAAAAGCATTATGGGATTATTAACGCCTGATCCCGGTTTAATCTTTTGGACAGCCATTACGTTTGGCATTTTAGTTTTCTTGTTGAAGAAATTTGCATGGAAACCTATTTTGCATGCTTTGAAAACTCGAGAAGAAACCATTGAATTCTCATTAGCTGCTGCAGCAAAAGCAAAGGCTGAAATTGAGGATTTAAATGTTGAAAAAGAAAAAATTCTTGCCGAGGCAAAATCAGAACGTGATAGTTTAATAAAAGAAGCCAGGGAATTAAAGCAAAATATTGTGGATGATGCCAAAAACAAAGCTCAGGAAGAAGCTGACAAGATTTTGGAATCAGCACGTCAATTGCTAGAAAGAGAAAAGAGTGAAGCTATCCGCGATATGAAGAAACAGGTAGCTGAACTGTCTGTTGACATAGCTGGGAAGTTATTAGAACAGGAATTGGAATCTACCGATAAGCAGAAAGCCATTATTGAAAGGTATCTGCAAGAAGTAAACTTTAACTAGAATCGGGGTAATTACAGAGTAAATATGAATAGGAGTTTAATAGCCAATAGGTATGCAAAAGCTTTGTTTAGGTTAGCATATGAGCAAGAAAACCTTGAACAGGTTAATAACGACATTCGCTTATTGCAAGGTTATTGTAACGAAGCTGAAGGATTCATGGAATTATTAATCAGCCCTGTTATTAAGCCTCAACAAAAAAAAGAAGCTTTACACTCTGTATTAGAAAATAAAGTTGAATCATCAACCATGTCGTTTATTGATTTGTTGATTACTAATAATAGGGAATCTTTACTTGAAGATATAAACAGAGGATTCATTAGCTTGTATAAACAAGAAAAAGGCATTAAATCTGTAACACTATACACTGCCGTAGAAATGGATCAACTACAATTAGAAACATTAAATAAGTTCCTTCAGAAACAGTTTAATGCTCCTGTTGAAATTACTCTAAAAGTAAATCCTGAATTATTAGGGGGATTCAAACTTACCATAGATGGTAAAATGGCAGATGCCAGCCTGAGTTCGAAGTTAAAGAATATGAAGAAGCAATTACTCAGTTAAACGTAAACTAAATTAATTTTCGATGGATACGATAAAACCGGCAGAAGTATCGGATTTATTAAAAAAACAGATTGCGGGCTTTCAAACAGCCACTGATTTGGAAGAAGTGGGAACTGTTTTGCAAGTGGGTGACGGTATTGCCCGTGTTTTTGGTCTAACCAATGTAAAATCTAACGAATTGGTTGAGCTGGATTCATGCATGGGTGTAGTACTAAATCTTGAGCAAGACAATGTAGGTATTGTTTTATTTGGCTCTTCGCAGGATGTAAAAGAAGGTGATTTAGTGAAACGTACCGGACGCATTGCTTCCATCAGAGCTGGCGAGGGAATGTTAGGGCGTGTAATCAATGCAATTGGCGAACCCATTGATGGAAAGGGTCCAATTAGCGGTGATACTTATGAAATGCCTTTAGAAAGAAAAGCCCCACAGGTAATTTATCGTCAACCGGTAAAAGAACCCCTTCAAACGGGCCTAAGGGCTGTAGATGCAATGACTCCAATTGGTAGAGGTCAGCGAGAATTAATCATTGGTGACCGACAAACCGGAAAAACAGCCATTGCAATTGATACCATCATTAATCAACGCTCTTTTTACGAAGCAGACGAACCAGTATATTGTATTTATGTTGCTATCGGGCAAAAAGGAAGTACAGTAGCACAAATTGTTAACACGCTTCAGAAACATGGAGCAATGGAATATACAGTGGTTGTTTCGGCGCCAGCTGCAGATCCATCGGCTATGCAATTTTATGCTCCATTTGCAGGTACGGCAATCGGTGAGTTCTTTCGTGATACCGGCCGATCAGCTTTAATTGTATATGACGATTTGTCAAAGCAGGCAGTATCGTACCGCGAAGTTAGTTTGTTGCTTCGTCGACCACCAGGCCGAGAAGCTTATCCAGGTGATGTGTTCTATTTACATAGTCGTTTGTTAGAACGTGCTGCTAAAATCATTGAGTCAGATGAGATTGCTTCTCAGATGAACGATTTACCTGAATCATTAAAACCCATTGTAAAAGGAGGTGGTTCATTAACGGCATTACCCATTATTGAAACACAGGCAGGTGATGTATCAGCATATATTCCAACCAATGTAATTTCCATTACCGACGGACAGATTTTTCTTGAAAGCGATTTGTTCCTTTCTGGTGTACGACCTGCTATCAATGTTGGTATTTCAGTATCTCGTGTGGGTGGTAGCGCACAAATCAAACCCATGAAAAAGGTTGCCGGTACATTAAAACTTGATCAGGCTCAGTATAGGGAACTGGAAGCTTTTGCAAAATTTGGTTCTGATCTTGATCCGGCCACAATGTTAGTTTTAGACAAAGGGCGTAAAAACGTTGAACTTCTAAAACAACCACAGTATAACCCAACCAGAGTTGGTCATCAAGTAGCTATTATTTATTGTGGTACAAAAGGATTACTTAGAAATGTTCCGGCTGAAAAAATCAAAGAATGGGAAAAAGAATTCATAGAATCATTGGATTTAGGCCATGCTCAATTGATTGAAGACCTTGAGAAAGGAGCATACAGTGATGATATTACAAAAAAAATAGAAGAGATTGCTGCTGATGTAGTAGCACAGGTAATAAAGGAATAATAGCCTTTTGGTAAAACTTAAAAAATAGATAGGTACTTATGCCAAATTTAAAGGATATACGAATCAGGATAAATTCTGTTAAAACAACAAGACAGGTTACCAGTGCCATGAAAATGGTATCGGCAGCTAAGTTTAAGAAAGCACAGGATGACATTTCGCATATCCGCCCTTATGTTGATCGTTTGGCAGGAATTATATTTGATCTTAGTCAGTCGCTTGATGAAGGTGTTGAATTTGAATGGTCCTCTCAACGAGATCCTGAAAAGGTGCTGCTAGTTGTTGTATCTTCAAACCGTGGGTTATGTGGAGCATTTAACAGCAATGTTATAAAGGAAACGGAAAAGGTTATTCGAACAAAATTCGCACAACAGTTTAAGCAAGGGACCCTTGATATTTTTGCAATCGGTAAGCAGGCACAAAAACTTCTGAAGTCTCATGGTTATCCTGTAACAAAAGACTTTAATGACTTATATAGCCATTTAACATTTGAAGCTGTTAAAGATATTGCTAAAGAAGTAATGGACGCCTTCCAGAATGGCACTTATGACAATATAGTACTTATTTACAACGAGTTTAAGAATGCCGCTGTGCAAATTGTCAGATCATATCAGTTTTTGCCGTTGCAATTGCCAGAAATAAATGAAGATTACACATCTGAGGTTGATTATATTATAGAGCCAGACAATGTTTCTTTCATTAAAAAAGTTATTCCAAATGCATTACAAACGATGTTCTATAGGGTAATACTCGAGTCAATGGCATCGGAACATGGAGCCAGAATGACTTCGATGCACAAAGCTACTGATAATGCAACCGAGATGCTTTCCGATTTACAATTAGCTTACAACAAAGCCCGTCAAGGAGCTATTACAACTGAAATACTCGAAATTGTGGGCGGAGCCGAAGCTTTGAAAAAATAATTCTATAACAAAATATTTTAGGCTGCAGAGAGTATTCTTTGCAGCTTTTTTTGTTTATATAAATCTGTGGATTGAATCTAAATTAGTTAATAATTAGATAAATATTTCTTTATTAACTACTTTTAGTAAATCTGGAGTCCAGAAACCAGCTAAACGGGGCGTAACCGAAAAGCCAGATGAGTAGGAATTAACCAACCTAAGTATGAACAACAATTGTCCAAATGTTGAGAAATGCCCAATTTTTAATGGTGTCCTCAAGGACCGTAAAATGACCACAAAATCTTATCAGATGCAGTATTGCTCGGGAGGTGAGCCTCAATATTCAAAATGCAAGCGCTACCAATCAAAAGTTAAGTTTGGAGTTTGCCCATCTGATTTATTACCGAACTCTTTAATGACATTAGATCAGATTGCCTTAAAATATGGCCTGAAGTAAAAAATTAAAATTCAGAAAAACGCTCCCATTAATAGCAAACACTTCTAACGAAAGCTGCTATTAGTGGGTTCGTTCTTTTATTTAAAAGGATAACCAATACTTAAATAACCTCTTAATTTATAATCTGAGGCATTCGTTCCAACACCAAAAGTTATTGGTCCAATTACACTGTTGATAGCCAGTCCGGCACTTCCACCCAGGATAAATTCACCTGGATTCATAACATAGTTAGCTGAATTGAACTGACTATTTCCATAATCAGTGGCGTAAATAGCATTTACAGTTACATTACCAAAAAGAAACTTACCAATCTTATAGTTAAATTCTGAACGGGCCAACAAGAAATTCTCAACGATTTTTTCTCTGAAATTCAAACCGGCAAAAGAAACACCTTCCACTCCCTGATTATACATGTTACCTCCAATATAAAATTGCTCGAGAAATGGTGCATCGTGAAAGAAGCCCCCCCCTGTTAACTGTGTAGCAAAATGGATATCTTCTGACACAGGAAAATGCTGTTGAAAGGTTGCGGTTCCTGATAAATAAAATTTAGAAGGAACATTTATATACGGTTCAACTAAAACACGATTTTCTTCCAACCCTTTATATAACTCGTAACTTTTTATATTTGAATTAATGCCAATTCTAATCAAATGACCATGAGTAGCAAAAAAGCGCTTATTTAAGGTGTTAACATCTAACAGAGCCTGAGCTCTAAAAAATCCATTACCGAACCGTTCTATCCCATATTCAAAAAGTTCAGGAATACCACTTCTCTCAGTTATTCTTACTTCTTTCCAGTTCGCCTTAATGGCCAGCATCGATCTTCGCTTTAAGGTAAAGGAGGCCCCCAATGATGCGCGCGTTGTATAGTAGTTAAATGTTCCGTATTTATTAGCATCTTCTCTATAAATGGGCAAAGGAGTGCTTTCTAAATAAAAGTCGGTTAAATAGCCGACCTTTTGCTTATCTCCCAGGTACGTGATTAAGTTGGTTGAGAGTCTTGGATCCTCTGAAATATCTGTTGTCAAACTCAAACGACTGTTTTTTGAAACTAAGTTTCGTAAAGTAACATTGGCAACAATACCCGCTTTTAGCTCATTATCGTACCGAAGCGAAAACTTGGCTTTTGCCTTAGTGGCTTCTGTTGTATTGAATATTAAATGATATTCACCGTCTGCGTTATCAATCTGGTAAGTTATCTTATCATAAAAGCGTGTTCCAATTAACCGACGCATACCACTGTTAATATCATCTACTGAAATAGAGTCACCAGCACTAAAACCAAGATTACTATAGAAATAGCTTTTAGAGATATCCTTTCTATTAAGTATACTGATTTTACTAACCAGTATTTTGCTTTCTTTTTTAATCTCATTCGGAGTTGGATTTGGTGAAATTGCATTTAACGAATCGGCTAATTGTTTAAAAGCATCAAATTGAAGCCGGGCTGCAGTTTCTCCTCTTTCCATGATAGCAATACCATCAAAGAAGCTGGAAGCTGTGAATGGATCGAGCTTTGGAGTAATCAGATAATGACAGCTACCAATAGATTCCATTACTGCCTGATTACTTCCAATCATGGCCGAGTTAAGTAATACTTTTGTAATACTGTTTAAGTCTTCCATCGTTGGCAGATCCTCATTTCCCACATTTACACCAATAATAATGTCAGCACCCATATTAAGAGCAGTCTTAACTGGAAAATTATCCAAAACGCCACCATCCACAAGGTACATCGAGTCGAGTAAAACAGGAGTAAAAACAGTTGGGATAGCCATACTTGATCGCATAGCCAGCATCATATCGCCACTATCAAACACATGTGTCTGGCCTCGGATTAAATCTGCAGCCACACATCTGTAGGGGATAGGGAGATCATCAAAACTTTCGATATCTGATACATGCCAGGTAAGTTCTGAAAGAAGTTCTGATATTCGTTGTCCCCTAACCATACCAGAAGGCATTCGTAAACCGTTCCTGCTAATATCAAACTCCAATTGAAATCTATTATAGTCACCCTTTTCAATTGGCACCACATCGGTTAGGGGCACCATATCACTTAAAATAACAGACCAATCAATATTTCTTACAATGGAGTCCATTTCTTGCGGGCTATAACCACAAGCATACAAACCACCAATTATACTTCCCATACTGGTGCCACTTATATAATCAGGTTTAATTCCGGCTTCTTCCAGCACTTTAATAACGCCAATATGCGCCAAGCCTTTTGCTCCTCCTCCGCTAAGTACCAAACCTACTTTTGGGCGAGTGGCAACAGTTTCCTTTTCTTGCCCTGATAAATGAAGGCAAAACAATGTGAAAAATATAAGTAGAAAGGGTTTGGTCATTTAATTTTATTTGTTTTTAATTAATACAACTGAGCCATACATATCAGGCAATGCAATAAAACACTCAGGGATAGTGGCTTCAAATTCATCAACAGCTTTCTTAACCCCTTCCCAATTGTGGTTATAATCGTGTACAATAATACAACCTTCAGGAGTAAGACGTTGATAAAAGAAATGTAAGGCGTCGACTGTTGATTGATATAAATCGGCATCAATATGTACGAAAGCAAACTTATTATTTTCTAAACCTATTGCTGTTTCTGGGAAAACACCTTCTTTTATTTCAACATTTTGATTTCCTCCAATGTATTGAAGCACTTCACCGGGTGTTGTATTATCAAACTTTACTGTCTGAGGTCGTACTGTACCATCACAATCTTCTCTGATTACTTGTTTGGGTAACCCACTAAAACTATCAAATAAATATAGCGCCCTATCTGGCATCATATGATGAATCAACTTAGCAGTTTCGCCTTTATAAACACCTAATTCTGCTAAATCACCTTCTATATTTTTCGCTTTAATTCGCTTTAATTGTAACCAATGACTGTAAAAACGAATTTTATCTTTATCTGCTTTTTCCTGTTTTAAAGTCAGTTTAGTTAGCAAATCCTTTTTTTGATCATCTAGCCAAACAAAAGGTTTAAATAATTTATGGGTATAAAAACTCCAGAAATAACTTAATCCAAAAGAGGCAGCTAATACAATCAAAACAAGATTTAGGAACTGGATCGTATTCATTATTACTGATTTATATTGTAAAAATATTTTTTATATCTTTCTATCTTGTGAATTTATGAACGAATAGGTTAATTATAAGTTTCGAATGGAATAAACCGGAATCAATTTTTTCTTTAATCAACAGCGTAATTTACTATTTTTGATACTACCTAAAAATACAATCCTATTTTATTATGGCTAAATATTCGTTACTTCTTCTCTTTTTAACTTTGCTGTTGTCTTGCGGACCCAAAGTAGAAAAAACTAAATGGGCAATTGCAATACATGGAGGAGCTGGAAATATTACGAGAGATTTAATTGATGAAAAGCTAGTTCAAGAATATAACCATGCTTTACAAGAAGCCCTTGAAACAGGATCATCAATGCTGCAAGAAGGAGCAAAAGCAGTAGATGTAGTTGAGAAGGTAGTAACTGTACTTGAAGACAACCCTCTTTTTAATGCCGGTAAAGGAGCTGTATTTACGCACAATGGAAGAAATGAATTAGATGCAGCCATCATGGACGGTAGAAATTTGAATGCTGGAACCATTGCGGGAGTGGGAGATATTAAAAATCCTATTAGGGCTGCCCGGGCAGTAATGGATCAATCACCTCATGTTATGATGGTTGGAAAAGGAGCCTCCAAGTTTGCTGCTGAAAATGGCATTGAAATAGTTGACAGTAGTTACTTTTATACTGATAAAAGATGGAAAAGCCTGCAACGTGTTCTGCAAAAATCAGAAAAAAACGGAACAGTAGGCTGCGTGGTTATGGATGTAGAAGGAAATCTGGCTGCCGCCACATCAACTGGCGGCATGACCAACAAAAGATATGGCAGAGTTGGAGATGTGCCGATTATTGGTGCTGGAACATACGCCAATAATAAAACGTGTGCCGTTTCAGCAACCGGCCATGGTGAATATTTTATTCGTTATACGGTGGCTCACGATATTTCGGCCTTGATGGAATACAAAGAATTAAGTCTTGCCAAAGCTGCAAACCTTGTTGTAAATGGTAAACTTAACAGTAAAGCTGGTAATGGCGGAGTGATAGCAGTAGATCAAAAAGGAAATCTGGTATTGGAGATGAATTCCTCCGGTATGTTTAGAGCTTGGGCCAATTCTAAAGGTGAAAAAGGAGTAGCTATTTTTAAAGACTAATATTAAAAAATTATGAGTGTTAAAAGCAGACTTTACGATGCATTTGGTGAAATGCTTTATGTGGTGGCAATGGCAGACGGCATTATTCAACCTGAAGAAATTGAAGTTTTGCACAATGCTTTGCAAAAACATCCGGCAGGTAAAGATATAGAATGGTCGTTTGATTACGAACGGCTACATCAGAGCAATGTGGAAGATTTGTATCAAAAGGTTTTAAACATCTGCCAGGACAACGGACCTGATCCTGAATACCAAATGATGGTAGATGTGATGGAAGAAGTAGCGCATTCGAGCAACGGCATCAATGAGGATGAACAAAAAGTGATCGATCGTTTTATTCATGAATTAACAGATCGATTTAAAAAAGACATTAAACAGATTGAATAATCTGTATTTAAGTACATAAGAGTAAAGGTATTAATGCGGAAAGAAAAATTTCAACCCCGAAAACCATACTTTTACCCTTAAAACCCTTATAATAGCCGAAAAAGATCGAACTATTCATCATTTTTCCCGTAAGAGCAATTCGATACCTACATATTTTTATGTAGCAACGAACGCAATAGGTTGATATTTTGGACTTAAACCCCAAATTTCACCATTTAATCGGAAAATTATTAGCATATTTAAATGCTAATATTAGAAATGAATGATTGGGTATATATATGGTTCTTTCTATTTTTGCTTTTGAGAGGTAAAGCATAGGTAGAATTAAGAACCTTTATAGACAGTATAATACACATGTAGACATGGATAAAAAAAGTGAAAATCAAGGTTTTCTGGACTTTGCCTACCAGATGTACAAAAGCATGAAAACCAATGAGATTAATTTGGTTTACGAAGGTGAAGTGACTCAAGAAATTACGAAAACCTTCACATCATTAACAGAAAAAAATCTGGCAAAATCTGAAGAGTCGAACACTGTTCAGCGCAAAGTATTTAATGTTATGGTGGAATGCCTTCAGAACATTAGTAAACATGCCGATTCATTATCTGATGAAGATGAAGATCGAAGAGGAATCGTAATGGTTAGTCATGGTGAAGAAAGCTATAACATCATTACCGGCAACGTCATCAAAAACGAAAAAGTAGATGACTTAAAGAAAAATCTTGAGCACGTAAACAGCCTTGATAAAAAGGGGTTATCAGACCTTTACAAACAACAAATGCGTGAAGGCCGAATTTCTGAAAAAGGAGGTGCCGGTTTAGGATTTATCGATATCGCCAAGAAAACAGGTAGTAAACTTGGATTTCAGTTCAAAGAGCTGAATGAAGAAGTTAGCTTTTTTATTTTAACATCAACTATTAAA
Source organism: Carboxylicivirga linearis (assembly GCF_018271995.1). GTDB lineage: Bacteria > Bacteroidota > Bacteroidia > Bacteroidales > Marinilabiliaceae > Carboxylicivirga > Carboxylicivirga linearis. The sequence continues at coordinate 337,915 of NZ_JAGUCO010000001.1, read as the reverse complement.
CGTACTTAAATAATACATATATGGAACTTATAAACATTAAGGGGACTGATGATACCCCCAATGTAATTCTTGATAAAGACAACGCTAAATTTGAAATTTCAGGCCGATCTCTTCCAGAGGATGTAAATATGTTCTATGAACCTATTCTTGAATGGATTGATTCATATGCAGAAGCTCCATGTGAAAAAACTGAATTTAATTTTAAATTAGAATATTTCAATACAGCTTCTTCGAAAGTTATCCTTGATATACTTTTAAAATTTGAAGAAATTGTTGAAAATGGTCATGAAGTATTAATCAACTGGCATTACCACGAAGAGGAAGAAGATATGTTGGAAGCTGGTGAGGAATATGCTGACATCGTTGAAATTCCATTTGAATACATTGCTTACACCGACTAATTAAAAAACAAAACACCCCTACATTTAAACAATGAGTGAAGAAATTCTAAGAGCACTGATGCAATTGTTTGGTTTGATTGCCAAACAAGATGGCGGAGTTGAAGCGAATGAGACTGAATATGTAAAAACATTTCTAAAGCAACAGCTGAGTTCAGATGCTGTAGAGGAATATTTCTCTCTTTTTTTAAAGTTTTCAAAGGATTCGAAGTTAGGTAAGGACGAGCCAGAAGGCAAGGTCAAACTAACCTCTATGAAGGATTCTGTGAAGATTCTGGGGATATGTAAAAAGATTAATAAGAAACTAAATAAAGAACAGAAGGTAGTTGTTCTTTTACGTTTGTACGAATTGGTAAACGCCGACCGTAAGTTCACTGACCAACGGATGGCTATTATCAACACTGTTGCAGATGTTTTTAAACTACCAAAGGAAGAAATAGATGCAATTGAATCCTACACTGTCAACGACGATCTGTCAAAGCTAGATTTGGCAAATACAATGATTGTTAATGACAGTGAGCAGAATTTTACAAATGCCAAACATATTCAGTGCGGAACACTTGATGGTAATGTAATTATTCTAAGGATTAAAAGTGCTGGATTATACTTCCTAAGATATACTGGTCAGCAAGAAATATTTTTGAATAGCTTGCTGATTAGTAACCGTAGAATCTACCTATTTTCTAAAGGTAGTTTCATTAAACTTCCCAAAGGACCTCCGGTATACTATACCGATGTGGTTTCGCACTTTCTATCTGATTCTACAGGTTCTAAAATTTCATATGAAGTTAAAGATGTTAAGTATCAGTTTAAATCAGGTGGAATTGGTCTACGCGATGTTAACATCTCAGAGGAACAAGGGAAGTTAATCGGAATAATGGGAGCAAGTGGAGCTGGTAAAACCACTCTGCTTAATGTACTTTCTGGTATTGAATCTCCTACTGAAGGTGAAGTCTTGATTAACGGATACAACCTTCATAAAGACAGAGATAATGTTGAAGGTGTTATTGGTTATATTCCACAAGATGATCTTCTAATTGAAGAGTTATCTGTTTTTGATAACCTATACTACAATGCCAAACTCTGTTTTAAAGATAAAAAAGAAGATGAGATAAAGGAGTTGGTTGACAATACGCTTATCAATCTGGGTTTATATGAACGTCGCCATCTTAAGGTAGGTTCGCCCTTGAATAAAATGATAAGTGGTGGTCAACGAAAAAGGCTAAATATTGCTCTGGAATTAATTCGAGAACCGGGAATATTGTTTGTTGACGAACCAACATCCGGTCTTTCTTCACGTGACTCTGAGAATGTGATGAACCTACTTCGTGAGTTGGCACTTAAAGGCAAACTCATTTTTGTAGTTATTCATCAGCCATCATCCGACATCTATAAGATGTTTGATAAGATGTATATTCTAGACACAGGTGGCTATCCTGTATTCTATGGTAACCCAAGCGAATCGCTTATCTACTTTAAACGCCTAGATGCGCAAATCAATAGTGATCAAGGAGAATGTGCTGTTTGTGGTAATTTAAATCCAGAACAAATCTTCAATATTATTGACGCCAATGTTATTGATGAATACGGAAATTACACCAATAAGCGAAAAACAAAACCGGAAGAGTGGCATGAGCATTACAAAGAGAATATTGAGATACCAACGGTAGATCAGGTAAATTCAGCTCCTCCAAAATCATTGAATATTCCTTCATGGCTTAATCAGTTTAAGATATATACCATCAGAGACTTCTTTGCGAAGGTTAGTAACAAACAATATATTTTACTGAATTTATTGGAAGCTCCTTTATTAGGATTTATACTGGCATACCTAATTCATTACATTGTAGATCCGGAATCGAACGTTTATATCTTTCGAGAAAACGACAATATACCTCCCTATTTTTTCATGGGAATTATTGTTGCGCTGTTTTTTGGTTTGATTGTGAGTGCGGAAGAAATATTTAAGGATGCTAAAATTCTTAAGCGAGAGTCGTTCTTGAATCTAAGCCGATCGAGTTATCTGGTTTCCAAAATCTTGATCCTATTTACAATTTCGGCTATTCAAATGGTACTATTTGTGGTAGTTGGTAACTTTATTCTAGGTATCAAAGGGATGACATTTGAGTTTTGGCTGGCACTATTTTCTATCTCAGCCTTCGCTAATATTTTAGGCCTCATTTTGTCTGCTTCATTTAATTCAATTGTAACTATATACATCTTAATCCCACTGGTTATGATTCCTCAGATGGTATTGGGTGGCGCAATGTTTACTTTTGATAAATTAAATAAGGATTTTACAAGTATTGACAAAGTACCAATAGTTGCTGAAGTAATGCCTTCAAGATACATATATGAAGGTTTAATGGTACATCAATACAAGCACAACAACTACAGAAAAAATATTTTTGATACTGAATTAGTAAATAGTAAATCGGACTTTAAACAGGTTTATTACATTCCTGAATTAGAGGAAATACTAAACAATTGCAGACAGCATTTTCAATTATCATCAGACAACGAAGACAAAGCCTTTATTGCCGATTTAGACCTTTTACACAACGAAATATCCAAAGAACTAAAACGAGTTCCAACAATAGGATTTGATAAATTAGATCAAATAAATCCACAAGGCTTTACTCCTGAATTGGCATCAGAGGTAGAAACATATCTAAAAACTCTTAAAAGCCATTATAGCAGTCAGTTTTTTGAGGCCAATAATAAAATTGATTTATTCATTACTCAAAATCTGAAGAACAATAAGGAAAAATTCAATCGCATAAAAGACGATTACATGAATGAAAGTATTGCCGATATTGTTCGAAAAACCTTTGATAAGAATAAAATCTTGAGAGATGGCAATAAACTAGTACAGGTTGTGGACCCAATTTACCAAATGCCTGAACCTGAGAATATTTTAGACTTCAGAACTCACTTTTTTGCCCCACAAAAACATTTTGCAGGTAAATATTTCGATACACTATGGTTTAATATTTCCATCGTTTGGTTATTGACCATTGTTATGTATATTGCGTTATACTTTGATTGGTTAAAGAAATCTTTAGATTATCTGGGAGAATTAAAACTCTTCAAAAAGTAACCTTTTCAAGGTCTACAGTGTATAACAAACCTAAAATGAATTTAAAATTTATAAATATGTTAAAAAAATTCACTTACTTAACCCTTACACTAGCAGGTGTATTTTTAATGACTGCTTGTGGAGGATCATCGAATAAGAAATCGTCATCTGACGAATTGACTTTTAATGATTCATTAGCTAATGCAGCACCACTTGAGCTTTCAGAAGAGGTAATGAGTGATGTGATTCAAAATATCTCGTCGCCTGTTGAAATGGCCTCATTGATTAAATCAACTGGAGTAGAATTCTCACAGAAAATATTAAACAGCACTAATCAAATTGACAATTACAATACCAGCTTTAAAAGAGCTTTAAATCTAGGTGTATACAGTGCTGATTTAGGTTACATCAACACATTTGACAAAAACACCATTGTAATTGATTATTTGGTTTCAATTAAATCATTAGCTGAAGGAATTAAAGTAGGTCAGTTTTTCGATTTTAATTCGCTAAAAAGATTAGCCACTAACAGCAACAATCTTGATTCATTGATGCAGATTTCAATTTCAAGTTTCAATAAAATGGATTCATACCTACGTAGTCAGAACCGTAGTAATGTTTCTTCATTGATTGTTACCGGAGCATGGATTGAAGGCTTGTACATTGCTGGAAAAGTTGTTGAGCAAACCAACAACGAAGGCTTAATCAAGCGTATAGCCGAACAAAAAGACATTATCAATATTTTGGAGATCATTCTTCAGAACTATAACAAACAACCTAGTTTCTCTGAATTAGCTGAGCAATTAGCCAAATTAAAGGCGTCATATAAAGGTGTAACGATTACTACAGAAATTGGTGATCCAAAAACTATTGAGCAAGACGGCAAATTAGTTATCGTACAAGATGAGATTAGCCACGTTGATATTACGCCAGAACAAGTTAGTGCCATCATTGCAGAAATTAATGCTCTACGTGAATTCATTGTGTCATAATTTGAATAATCTTTAAAAAGCTTATTTTTGTCACATTAATTTTTCTGATTCACATAAATATACGAATATGAAGAAGTCATTATATAGTCTACTATTTCTTTTAACAGCTTTTGTTTTTACCAGCCATGCTCAATGTGGGGATGACTTATTGAAGCAGGCCCTTAAGGAAATGGGAAGCAGTCAGTATATCAAAGATTTTACTGTTGAGTTAATTAAAGAGAAGAAAGATGTTAAAACAGGATACGTTAAATTTTCTATCTTCTTAAACAGTAATACACAATATAAATTCAATGTTGCAAACGGTGCATCAAACATCGATAAGGTAGTGATGCAATTGAAAGATAAAGAAGCAACCAGAGTTCTTGCCAGTAACTTATACAATGGGAAAACTTTTGATGAATTTAGCTTTGTTTGTAGAAAAGCAGGTGTTTACAATCTATCATTCTCATTTAAAGGAGGACAAGAAGGTTGTGCCAAAGCTGTGATGTCGCTGGTTAAACAGATACAATAAACTTAATTGAAGATATAGAAGAAGGCCGTTGAGTTACTCAACGGTCTTTTTTTTGCCTTTTTTAATAAATTCATAGAGCTGAATATTCATTAAAACTAACAAAAAGCCATAAACACTATCTTCTATGGGAATCGTACCTATTCTCAATCCCATATTTTCAGCATTATTATACCACACAATTGGTTCATCAATCCAGGAACCTGTTAGAACCCCATTACTCGCTAAAAAAAAGGGAATTATTAACAGATAAGAAAAATAAATCCAGCTGATATCTTTCCGCTTAACAAGCAAAACTAAGAGATAAATGCCTGTTGATATTAATGTTATTGTGGTATAAAGTCTATTATAAAAATACAGGCCAATAGAAATAAATACTACAACCAACAATCCAGTTATAAAGTGAACCTTTGGTGTTAACCAATTCTTAGCAAAGAGATATTGTATTGCGAAATAGGTAAAAACAACGGCATATGGAATACATATAAAAAATAAGATCTCCTCAATGGGTAGGTTGCCCAAATATATACCCGTTAAATAGTCAGGATTAAATCCCCAAATACCAGCTTCTGTAAATAAATAATCCCAAATTAAGAAGAAAAATGCAACAGCAAGATTAGCTGGCAGAAAATATTTCCATTCTTTATAAAAAGAATGTTTAGGGTAAAAACTGGCAATAAATGGTACTAGAATACAAAATAAATCAACCAACAAATATGTATAATTCTGGAAACTCAAATCAAACTGCCTTTAAGTTCCTTATCCGTCATAGACTTTGCTTCCTTAATAAACTTGTAGGGAACATATAACATACCAAAGCACTTGCCCCCTTTATGATGACTCTTATGCGCCAGCCATAAACCTCGCATATATGGATGACTAACATTATTCAACCAATTAAACCGATGATGAATAAATACATCATGTACAAGAAAGTAAGCCATACCATAAAAGAAGATTCCTAAACCAATGAAGAACATAAAATTCAATGCTGGATTAATACCATAGTAAAACAGCAAAATACTTGGTGTGGCAAAAATAATGAAGAAGGCATCGTTTTTTTCAAAGGTAGTTTCATTAACTAAATCATGGTGATCTTCATGCAATACCCATAAAAATCCGTGCATAACATATTTGTGTGTAAACCATGTAATACCCTCCATTACAACAAACGTTGCTATTACAATTAGAATATAGAAAAGTACCATAACCATCTCTTTTTATTCATTACTTAAATTATCAAGCATCATTTTCTTAAGAGACACTCCAATATCTGCCTCATTAATATTTTCTCTTATAAAGATTTTGTCAGACACCATATCGGAAGAATACCCGAGAAAAGAAGGTGCGTTACTTTGCACCAGATAGCGTACGTATTTACCATCGATATTATTCGGATTTTTAGATATAAACACTTCAAGCATGTCTTTTCCCTTATTAAAGTATTTAAGCTTGCTATATGGCGAGAAAACATATTTAGCCATTTGCATGTATGCCGAAGCAAGATATACCTCAGATACAGGAAGGTCCGATTTTTCAATAATAGAAATAAATGTCTCCAATGATTCCTTGCTATTTACATGATGGTATTGCATTCTTATTGAGTCTTCCTCAGAGAATGAAACCAACAACAAACCAATGAAAACAAATACATTCATTTATAGTATATTAAGCTTATATCTTACGTACGATTTCAATAGTATCTCCAGCTTAAGGAAATTATTCACTCTTATGCGCTCTTTCAATATTTTTTTACTATCGGCTAATTTTAGCTCCCGTAACAAACGCATATAATATCTGTAGGCCAGATAAACCCCTAATCGACCTTCAATAGGCAGTTTAACAATACCTTTATAAGCCTCAGCAAAATCATCTTCAATGTCTTTAATTATTTCTCGCTTTACTGAATCATCCAGATTATAACTCTGAAGGTTTGGAAAATAAGATCTTCCTAGAGTTTCAGTATCATCTTTAAAATCGCGTAAGAAATTCACCTTCTGAAATGCTGAACCCAACCGCCTTGCATACGGCTCTAACTCAGTATAGCGTTTCTCATTGCCTCTAACAAACACTTTTAAACACATCAATCCAACCACATCCGCCGAACCATAAATGTAATCTTTATATTCTTCTACTGATTGATAACTATTTTTGTGTAAATCCATTTTCATGCTATGCATAAATGAATCGACTAAATCGTATAGTTTGTAACTATGCACAATCTCCTGAAAGGCATTTAAAATGGGATTTAAACTAATTTTTCGCTCCAAGGCTTTGTAATAATTCTGTTCAAATTCTTTAAGCAATTCTTCCTGATTATAAGAATGAAAAGAATCCACTATTTCATCGGCATAACGAACAAAGCCATAAATAGCATAAATAGCTGGTCTGACTGATGGAGCCAGAAGTGTTATTGCCTTTGAAAAAGACGTACTGTAGGTTTTGGTAACCAACCTGCTACAGCTATAGCTTGATGTATCAAATAACTGTTTCATGATTTATGGTATTTTTTGATTAATGAACTGACCACTTTACCGGAAATTAATGAAGGCGGAATTCCCGGTCCTGGAACGGTTAGCTGCCCGGTGAAATACAAATTTTTCACTTTCTTGCTTTGCAATTTGGGTCTCAGAACATGTGTTTGCAACAGCGTATTTGCAAGTCCATAAGCATTTCCTTTATATGAGTTGTAATCAGATATAAAGTCATTTACACCATATGACTCTTTAAATAGAACATGTTCTTTCAACTTTTGTTTAGTTAATCGTTCGGCTCTGGAAATAATTTTATCGAATATCTTCTGTCTTTGTTCTTCTGAGTCTGAAAGACCTGCAGCTAAAGGCACTAAAAAAATTCCAGCCTCCTTACCTTCAGGCGCTGCACTTGCATCAGTTATACTAGGAAAACTAGCGTAAAACAAAGGATCTTCGGGCCATTGTTTAGTTTCGTATATTTCTTTCGCATGACGCTCAAAATCTACATCGAAAAATAAGGTATGATGCGACAGATTCTTTAATTTCTTATCAAATGCCACATAAAATAACAAGGCTGATGGCGCAAACGTCTTTTTATCCCAGTATTTTTCTGAGTACTGTCGATAGCTTTCAGGTAATAATTGCTCGGTAAATTGATAATCAGCGCCACTCAATAGAACATCACATTTATATTCCTTACCATTAATAATTGCACCTCTGGATATTCCATTATTTACAACTATCTGCTCAACCCTGCTATTATGATGTATGGTAACGCCCAATTTTAAAGCCAACTTATGCAAAGCCTGAGCAACCTCATACATTCCACCTTTAGGATGCCAGGTACCCAATTTAAAATCGGCATAATTCATAAAATTATAGAATGCAGGAGTATTAGACGGCTTAGCCCCCAGGAATAAAACCGGAAACTCCATTATCTTTCTTAACTCTGCACTTTTTACGACTTTACGAACTGACTGAGAAATAGTAGTAACGAAAGAACCCAGTTTTTTAGCTGTTTGGGGAGTTATTATTTCCCAAATACTTTGCCCAGGTTGATATACCAAATCTTTAATGGCTATCTTATAATTATCCTCCGCTTCATTAATAAACTTCTGAAGGGATTTACCACTGTTAGGCTCAAGTTCTTCAAAAGTCTGTTTTATCGATTCAAAATTATTGGCAATCTTAACAGAGCTATCTGCAAAATAGACCTCATAAGCAGGGTCAAGTCTGTCGAGTTGATAGAAATTTTCTGATGAAAAATTAAAATCATTAAAAAATGATTCAAATACATTCGGCATCCAATAAAAGGTTGGCCCCATATCAAATGTAAATCCATCCTTTTTTAATTGTTGAGCTCTCCCCCCTGAATAGCTGTTTTTTTCGAATACAGTAACATCATATCCTTCTTGTGACAAATAACAGGCGGCTGAAAGGGATGAAAAACCAGCTCCAACAATAATTACTTTTTTAGATGTAGCGGACATAAATGAATGTTTAATTTTATCTTGTAATCTTTAAACATATAAATAAAAGATAAGTTCATCCTCTATTCATATTTCATCAACATCCAAAACAACATTTTGTGTTTGCTTGGAATTTAAATTTGGGTTTTGTTAATTGTCATGCTAACTATTATTTATGAAAGAATTAAACATAAACGGTTCATCAGGAAGTTATACATTTCAAGCTGAGCAGGAAAATCGCATTCATATTGGCGTACGAAATATCGATCAGCTTCCGGTATGCCTTAAAAAGATTAAACATAACAACCAAGCCTATTTAAAATCGTTTGAGAAATTCTCGTCTATTAATCATCCGGCTATTGCAAAATCATTGGAACTTATTAACGAAGACAATGAGATGTATGTTATAAGAGAATACCATTCAGGAACTAGCTTAAAATCTATAATTGAAACCAGATCTTTATACCATAAGGTAACCGAACAGTTTTTCATAAAACTTACCATTGCTCTTCTAAAGGCAGTTGATGTACTTCATCAAGCGCAAATACTTCATCTGGATCTTAAACCGGCTAATATCATCATCAGACATAAAGAAGGTGAATTACCAACACAATGGGACCCGGATAAACTCCTGCTTATCGATTTGGAACAATCACTTTGCTTCCCGGTTGAAAAGGGTTTCAGAAACCGTTTTACTCTAATTTATAGTCCTCCTGAACAATTATTAAACCGTTTACATCTGTTAAATCCATCAAGTGATATATCAGCTATTGGAATTCTCTTATACGAAATGATATCGGGAAGCGCCCCGTATTGCGATTGCAATCCTGAAATGCTATTACATCTGCAATTAACTTATCCAATCAAAAAAAGACCCACTATGCGGGATGATTTTTTCTTGATTATTCAAAAAGCATCTTATAAAGCTTCGTTTCCCAAACCACCACGCATGCTTGATTACGATACTATTGATTCAATACTTATAGAGGGTATGAATAATAGGTACCAGACCTGTGACGAAATGATTAAACCATTAAATGATTATCTTGAGATAATTAAGAATGAACCATCATGGTGGCTTAAGTTATTACGCAGAATGGGATTTTAATCGAATAATTATAAAAGTATTCCGAAGAAAACCACAATAAATCCAAGAAAAAAACCAACATGTACCTGAAGCGGAGTGTGAGCGTTCAGATATAAACGAGAAGTTCCAACTAATCCGGAAATAATCACTACCGCTGAAAAGATAAGCCAGATATCAAGACCAAACCGTTGGGACAAAGCAAACAGCGCACCTGCCAATCCGCCTATACCAATCATATGCATACTAATCTTCCAAAAGAATGTTATAAACATAGTCACTAAAATGGTAATTAAGGTAGCCAGCATAAATCCCTGAATAAAATAAGGTACCACAGGAAACCTCACCAAAAAATAATATCCCAGAAGATAAAACAAGCCGGTAAAAGCAACAGGTAAGAGTCTTTCTTTCCTTTCTTTCATATATACACTCTTAATTATTCCTAACAGTAAAAAAAGAGGAATCAAACTAAGAGGTAAGATACTCGTACTTAAAAATACGATAAGATAAACTATTCGTTTATGCTCAAAAGGCATATATGCAAAATGCCCACCTACATTAAAAATAAGTATCAGCCCTATTGTAGGAATTAATAAAGGATGAAAAACAGTTGAAATAACTTTGGAAAAGGTCTTCATTATTACCTATAGCTCTTTACGAAGTCGCGCTACCGGAATTCCCAATTGCTCTCTGTATTTAGCAACTGTACGACGTGCGATATTATATGATTTTTCTTTTAAAATATTGGCTAACTTATCATCAGTCAAAGGCTTACGCTTATCTTCATTAGCTATACATTCTTCCAATATCTTTTTAATCTCTCTGGTACTAACCTCTTCACCCGAGTCGGTCTGCATACCTTCAGAGAAAAAGTACTTAAGAGCAAAAATGCCAAAGTGTGTTTGTATATACTTACTATTCGAAACTCTTGATATCGTAGAGATATCTAAATTTGTAACATCTGCAATATCTTTCAGAATCATAGGACGCAATTTTGTTTCATCACCTTCTATGAAGTATTCTTTCTGATAATCAAGAATCGCTTCCATCACTGTCATCAATGTATTTTGACGTTGCTTTATTGCATCAATAAACCACTTTGCCGAGTCAAGCTTTTGCTTAACAAACATCACAGCATTTTTCTTTTCCTCCGTCTGATTTTTTTTGTTGGCACTGTAGTCTTCCAACATGTCGGAATAAGTGTTACTAATGCGAAGTTCAGGAACATTTCTATTGTTTAGACTCAATTGAAACTTCTCATCCTCAACATCCAAAATAAAATCAGGAATGATGTGCTGTACCGTTTTTGTCATCGTATTACTGTACGAGCTTCCTGGCTTTGGATTTAATTTTAAAACCTCAGCAAGGGCATCCTTCAACTCTTCTTCATCAATGTGAAGACGCTTCGTAATTTTATCGTAGTGTTTACGCGTAAATTCTTCGAAATGATATTTCAGTACCTGAAAGGCATTTTCTACGTCAGGTATTGTTCGGTCTTTGCGGCCAATTTGTAATAATAAGCATTCTTGTAGATCACGTGCAGCTACTCCAGCCGGATCAAAATCCTGAACAATCTCCAATACATCAAGCGCTTCCCTTTCATCCACTTCAATATTTTGCGAGAAAGCTAAATCATCAATAATCTCATCCACTTCGCGACGCAAATATCCATCTTCATCGATATTGCCAATAATATATTCTGCAATCTCATGCTGACGTTCAGTTAGTCTACGTAATCCTAATTGGGCAATCAGATGTTCGTGAAAAGTGGTTCCGTTAGAGAAAGGAATATCTTCGTGTTTATCGTCTTTCGAAAAATTACGTTGTTGTAGCTTATACGCAGGTATATCTTCATCGCTGATGTAGTCGTCTATCGACATCTCATCCCGCTCATTCTCCGGCTCTCTTGTATCCTGATCATCACTATCCGGATCAGGCTGTTCTCGATCTAACTCTAGTATGGGATTTTCTTCTATCTCTTTTTTTATACGTTGCTCAAGTTGAGCCGTAGGTATCTCAAGCAGCTTTATCACCTGAATTTGTAATGGTGATAACTTTTGAAGAAGCTTTTGTTGTAAATTCTGTTTTAACATCCCCTTAATCTTTTTTCAACACAGTTGGTACGGCTATATAGTCCGAATACAGAAGAAAGAACAATCCCTGAACAACTTTCAACAAAATTAAAATTTATTCATCAAAACCGACAGATACCCACGATATTTTAACTATTTATAGCATAAATAAAAATGCCGGTTAAAAAATAACCGGCATTTAGCTCTTTATTTTGTATTTTAAAACTCTGCTGTTTTGGGAGTTCGAGGGAAAGGAATAACATCTCTGATGTTACCCATACCTGTAACAAATAACATTAATCGCTCAAATCCTAAACCAAATCCACTGTGAACAACAGATCCAAAGCGACGAGTATCTAAATACCACCACATCTCTTCAGCAGGAATATCCATTTCCTTCATACGTGCAGTTAGTTTGTCCAAATCTTCCTCTCGCTGTGATCCTCCGATAATCTCACCAATTTGAGGGAATAACACATCCATTGCACGAACTGTCCTTCCATCATCATTTTGCTTCATATAAAAGGCTTTGATATCTTTTGGATAGTCAGTTAAAATAACTGGCTTCTTAAAATGTTTCTCTACCAAATAGCGCTCATGCTCAGATTGAAGATCGCTTCCAAAACCATCAATTGGGTATTTGAATTTCCCTTTCTTATTTGGCTTCGAATTTTTAAGAATATCAATGGCATCAGAATAAGGCAATCGAATAAAATCATTTGATAACACAAATTGAAGCTTCTCAATTAACTCCATTGTACGTTCATCAGCCTTTTTATTCTTCTCTTCCTCTTGCAAACGGCTACTTAAAAACTTCAAATCATCCATACAATTATCCAATGCATATTTGATAAGGTATTTCAAGAACTCCTCAGCCAAATCCATATTATCATCCAGGTCATAAAAGGCCATTTCAGGCTCAATCATCCAGAATTCAGCCAGGTGACGCGATGTATTTGAGTTCTCTGCCCGGAAAGTTGGACCGAAAGTATAAACCTCACCCAATGCCAGTGCAGCCAACTCTCCTTCTAACTGACCAGAAACAGTTAGGTTGGTTGCTTTTCCAAAAAAGTCTTCTTTATAATTAATTTGTCCTTCTTCGGTACGGGGAAGATTTTCATAATCAAGAGTAGTTACCTTAAACATCTCACCTGCACCTTCAGCATCTGAAGCGGTAATGATAGGCGTATGAATATTAAGAAATCCTTTCTTCGTGTAAAACTCATGAACGGCAAAGATCATCGCATGACGCACGCGTGCAATGGCACCGAAAGTATTAGTACGAAAACGTAAATGAGCTATTTCTCTAAGAAACTCAAGACTATGTTTTTTAGGCTGAAGTGGGTACTTATCCGGATCACATTCGCCCATAACAACAATTTCTTTGGCTAAAACCTCAACAGCTTGTCCACTACCGGTTGATTCGCAAACCTCACCATTAATAGATATGGCAGCACCTGTTGTGATTCGTTTTAATAACGCCTCATCAAAATTAGGTACATCAACAACTATTTGCAGATTATGGATACAAGTTCCGTCATTTAAAGCAATAAAATTTACTTGTTTATTTCCTCGCTTGGTCCTAACCCAACCTTTCACATTTACTGTATGACCTGTTTCGGTTGATTTCAACAGATCGGTAATCTTAGTTCGACGTAATTGTTCCATATTTTATTCTTAATATTTTATATCAGGAAATGCAAAATTAATGATTTGTTTTTATTGTATGTAAAGTTGATAGGTAAATGCAATAATAAACATCAATTATCTTTCAAATACTCATAAAAAAAGGTGACCATTTCAATGATCACCTCTATTTCTTGCATGTAAACCATCTACTTTTTAGTAAACTGTTCCATTTTATTATCGTAATTGATATAATATTTACCTTTTTCCAGAGAAGCCACATTTACTTCGGTTGAATAACCTTTGAACACAATTCCACCATACTCATCATATATTTCGTATAAAGTTGGTGCACTAAACGTTAATACATCATCCACTCTACTGGGCGAAAAGCTAACTTCTGGTTTAGTCGATACAATAGTAACCTCATCTGAGTAACGAGGTTTTTTACGGTAATCTACTTGTTTTAATCTAAACTTATTTTCACCAGTATGTTCCCGTACTTCTGCTTCGTATGTGTTTTCTGATGCTGTACCCTTTCCGTTAATCTCGCCTACTTTTACCCATTTATTCCAACGGTATTGTTCTATAATATAAGGTAATGCACCTGCCTCATTTTTAGCAGTCCAGCTAATTTTATCTTCTGTTAATTTTAAATCAACAACCTCAAACGAAGCTCTGGAATTGAGTACTTCAGGATTGAGTACCTTAGGGGCACAGTCTTCTTTATACTTAATACCTACCGTTATAGGTTGCCCGATAGTAAATTCAAAAACGGTTAAATCAACTTCAAAAGCACTAGAGTTAATTTCATCCGTGGTTGTTTGCCCGTTAACAGTTACCTCGTACACGCAAAAACCTACCCCTGAAGCTGCAAAAGGATTCTTTACATAGAGGTTTTCTCCCTGGAAAGTACCTCTCAGCACCATCTCACCGGCAAAAACGCTACTTAGTGAAACAACAGTGGCTAAACAAGCAAAAAGTATTTTTTTCATGTAGGCTTGATCTAGATTATTTTTTGGGAAAGCAATTTAAAAAACATAATTACCAATGCAAAATTTTCATTCTCAGAACAGGTAAAAAATCCATGATCTATGTTCTTTTTTTGACAAAATGTTTTTTTCACCCTTTGGGATCCACCCAGTCTCCGTTTTCTTTTATCAATTTTATTAACTCATCAACAGCTTTTTCACCAGGCAAATTTCTCTTAACCAACTCACGATTTTTGAATAAACTAACCGTTCCGGGTCCCGATCCAATATATCCATAGTCAGCATCAGCCATTTCTCCTACACCGTTAACAATACAACCCATCACTCCAATTTTCAATCCTTTTAAATGCGAGGTCTTACTTTTAATCATTTTAGTTGTATCCTGCAATGAGAATAGGGTACGACCACAACCAGGGCATGAGATAAATTCGGTTTTGGTAAATCGTACACGCGAAGCCTGCAAAATACCAAATGCAATATTAGTTAACTCCATCTGTTCAACTGCTCCTTTATTCCTGATTAACAAACCATCTGCAAAGCCATCAATTAACAACAAACCGCAGTCTGCTGCAGATTTAATTTGCAAGTCTTCCAGTTCATTCTCACTGTAATCATTTGAAATAATAATGGGATGAGTCAATCCAAGAGTATCGAGCTTAAAAATCAATGCTCGTTGCTCAACCGGGATGTTCTTATGGTTTGAATACACCATAATCACCACATTTTTATTTTGCTTCAGCTTCTCAATCACAGAATCATTTAATTCAGGTAACGATAACCTTACAAAAAGAGGAACATTTAAGTTACTGTTGTCTATAAATTCAGAAACTGCCATCATTGGGTAAACCTGATTACCCAAATCCTCTGTCCACTTCGAAAATGGAATAATGAAAGAGCGCGACTGATCTATTTCATTAATATTATCAATTAACAAATAATCAACTTTCTGCTCATTATCCTTTTCTCCTATTACAATCGCAATATTCTCATCACCAATATTTAATACAGAATGCGTCTTTCGCTTATTGTATTCAAAAGGTGTATAGGAACTCACTTTTACAGAAGGTATGATTTCATGTCCTACTCTATTAGTAATATAATCAACCAGCTTTTTAGCAACCGGCACCTCTTTCTCTGGATCTTCGGTTAATGAAACCCGAATGGTATCTCCCAAACCATCAGCAAGTAAAGCACCAGACCCAACAGCTGACTTTATCCTTCCTTCATCCTCACTTCCTGCCTCTGTCACCCCTAAATGAAGAGGATAGTTCATGTTTTCTTTCTTCATACTGGCTACCAACAAACGAACCGTATGCACCATAATGCGCGTATTGCTGGCTTTGATACTTAAAACAATATCGTTAAAATCTAACTCGCGACACATCCGAAGGTATTCTAAACATGATTCAACCATACCTTGTGGGGTATCTCCGAAACGACTCATTATTCGGTCGGACAAGGACCCATGATTGGTTCCTATTCTGATGGCTGTATTGTTTTCTTTACAAATACTGAGGAAGGGTTTTAATTTTGACTTTGCTCCCGCCAACTCCTTTGCATATTCTTCGTCGGTATAATCAATCAGGTTGAATTTTTTAGCTCCTCCGGCAAAATTTCCAGGATTAATACGCACCTTTTCCACCTTTTCTGCTGCTATCTCAGCAGCATTAGGATTAAAATGAATATCAGCCACAATAGGAGCCTTATAACCTTTATCGCCTATAATCTGTTTGATATTTTCAAGATTATAAGCTTCACGCCTTCCTTGCGTTGTAATTCTAACAATATCCGCTCCTTCATCCAAAATACTCATCACTTGTTCAGCCGTAGCTTCTGTATCCATGGTGTTGGTTGTTGTCATCGATTGAATACGTATGGAAGCATTTCCTCCAATGGTGGTATTTCCAACTCTCACTTCAAGTGTTGTATTTCTACGGTAATTAAACAGATCTTCGCAGTATAATGGTTCTTCCAACATGATTGATATTTTATCTCATTAATTAAAAGCAAAACAAAAGTAATACAAAGCAATTAGCATTGCTTAATGATGCTTGTTACTTTTTTATAACTTTATTGCCCATAAATAACAAAGTATGTCGATAGTAGTTAAAGGTATTGAGAAAAAATTTGGTCAGCAAAAGGCTTTAGACCAGGTTTCATTCGATATAAAAAGCGGTGAAATTGTTGGTTTTTTAGGGCCTAACGGTGCAGGAAAATCAACCATGATGAAGATCATTACCGGCTTATTAACACAATCGGAAGGCAGTGTTGATGTTTGTGGTCATAGCAATTCTGATATCACAAAAGAATATCGACGTAAAATTGGTTATTTACCTGAGCACAATCCTTTGTACCTCGATATGTATGTAAAGGAATACCTTCAAATGGTAGGTGGAATATATAAATTGCCAAACATCAAACAAAAAGTTGAGGAGATGATTACCTTGACTGGTTTGGAAAGAGAACAACATAAGGTAATTGGCAGTTTGTCAAAAGGCTATCGACAGAGAGTGGGACTGGCTCAGGCATTAATTCATGATCCTGAAGTATTAATTCTGGATGAACCTACAACAGGATTGGATCCTAATCAGATTCTGGAAATTCGAAACCTCATCACCAATATTGGTAAGGAAAAAACAGTAATGTTGAGTACGCATATTATGCAGGAAGTTGAAGCAATATGCGAGCGTGTAATCATATTGAACAGAGGTAAAATTGTAGCTGATTCGCCGGCATCTGAACTCAATGAGTTGAAAGGTGAAACTGAAGTTATTATTCAGGTTGAATTAGATAAGGAATGTAACACATCCGACCTTGAAAAAATAGAAGGAATTAAACTTGTTGAACAAATTGCAGTAAACCATTACCAAATAAAATCGGATCCAAAAAAAGATGTACGACCAGCTATATTTCAATTTGCTGTAAATAATCAACTGATCATTTTAGGCATGACCCGAAAAGAGCTTGGGTTAGAAGGATTATTTCATCAACTAACCCAATAATCAATTAGTTTCTGAAAACTTTATACGGCTATTAATTGTAGTTAAAGGAAAGTTTTCAGAATGGATCTTGGAATAAAAAATCAAACGTTTCTTGTTGGAGGATGTACAGCTGGCTTCGGGAAAGCTACGACAGAAGCTTTAATTAAAGAAGGAGCAAAGGTTATTGGAGTTGCACGCAAACAGGAAGGTTTATTTGAGCTTCAAAAAAAGTATAAAAAGTCATTTATCCCATTAGCTGGGAATATCACCTCATCAGAAACCATCAATGCAGCAGTTACCTTAGCTAAACAGCAAAATATTGATGGTGTATTGATGAATGCCGGAGGACCACCGGCCATGTCTTTTGAAGAAACCCGTTTATCGGATTGGGATGAGGCCTACCGAAACTTACTTCGCTGGAAAGTTGAGTTAACGCACAAATTACTGCCTCATTTTAAAAGCAAGCAGTATGGTAGATTTGTTTTTATTGAGAGTTCATCGGTAAAACAACCCATTGAAAATCTGGTTTTGAGTACTTCCTTGCGCCTCTCGGTGGTTGGAATGATGAAAACCATATCTCAGGAAGTAAGTGGCCAGAATATCAATTTTAATATGATTGCACCTGGGTCGCATGATACTTCAGCCATTAACCGTTTAATTGAAAAGAAAAGTCAAATAACAGGTGAAGACTTTGAGATTGTGAAACAAGGCTTTCTGGAGTCTATTCCTGCAAAACAATTTGGTAATCCCATGCATCTAGGCAGCTTGGCCTCTTGGTTATTATCTCCTATGGCAGAATTTGTAACTGGTCAGGTTTATGCACTTGAAGGTGGCGCAGTAAAATCAACCTTATAATAAGGGACTAAACAAACGGGCAAATGACTCTTTGGTTTTTGCCCACAATGGTCGCTTACGCCACTGTTCCAGAATTACTTTATGCGATTCCATTAAATCTTCCATAAAATACTCCCTCACTTCTTTAGCTGTATCTTGATTGTAGATAAAGGCATTGACCTCAAAGTTTTGTTCAAAACTCCTAAAATCCATATTTGCAGTACCAATAATACAAATCTCATCATCTATCACCAACATTTTACTATGTAAAAATCCGGGTTGATAAAAATAGAATTTGACCTCGGACTCGATCATTTCTTTGATATACGATTTGGTACACAAAGCAGTGAAATAGGCATCACTCTTTTCAGGAATTAATATGCGAACGTCTACTCCACCTAAAGCTGCAGCTTTTAAAGCAAGTAACACACTTTCGGTGGGCATAAAATAAGGTGTTGTTATGTACACATACTTCTGAGCCAATGAAATTGCCTGATACAATCCCATCATAATACCCGGCCAATCAGTATCAGGACCACTCGCTACAACTTGCATCACCTTATCTCCAATGGGCTCCTTAGGAGGAAAATAATACTGCTCAGCAATATCTTTCTGACTCACAAAAAACCAATCAATCAGAAACACAGATTGTAAAGCATTTACCGCATCACCTTGCACCTGCAGATGCATATCCCGCCAAATGCCATAATTGGGACTACCTTCAATATACCGATCGGCCACATTCAAACCTCCCACAAATCCTATTTCCCCATCCACAACCACTATCTTTCGATGGTTTCGGTAATTTACCTTTGCAGTAAAGGTTGGAAATCGAACCTGCAAAAAGCTATAAGCTTCAATTCCATCTTTCTTCAGTTTCTCAAAGAAATCTTTCTTCAACTCCCAACTTCCCACGTCATCAACCAGAAACCTGACCTCAACACCCGCCTTAGCTTTATCTTTTAGAATTTGTAATATCTGATTACCAATGTTATCTAAATCAAAAATATAAAACTCCAGATGGATAAATTTTTCAGCCTTTTTTAATGCATCAATAATAGCATCAAATGTTTGACGCCCATTATTCAGAACTTTAACTCTATTACCGATAGTAACAATCGATGATGAATTATTCAGAAGTAACTGCACCAACCTCATATTGGTTCCCAACTCAGGATGTTCATTCATTTCACCTTCTGCCAGTTTATGACTTTGTGAATGTGCAATGGCAGTGATCAGATCATGATTCTTTAACCCTTTACGGGCAATTATTTTTTCTTTTCTAAGATTCTGACCAAAAAAAATGTAAAAGATAATTCCTAATCCAGGGAGTAATAGCAAAACCAACATCCACGAAATAGCCTTTAACGGGCTTCGGTTTTCTTGCATAATTAAAACAATAATCACCAGCATTGAGAAAAAGTAAGCAACTTTTACAATGGTAATTAGTGTTGGCGATATGGAGTCGATAAAATCCATATAAAATATAGATTCGAATTAGATATTGAATTATGGAAAGCTAAAATACAATATTATTGCGATACACAAACAGGCGACTATCACCAAAAACGCTCTGTTCAACAATTTTTCCATGCACCACCGGAGCTTTTACTCCGCTTTCAAAAAAGGTATTTCCAATGTATTTGTGCGCCTCGTCCCAAAGGTTATGCATAATAAATGAATCTAATGTTGCATGTCCACCTTCTATAATAACTGATTGAATTCCTTTCTCCCAAAGTATTTGCAATATTTGTTCAGGTAGATTCTGATCAAAATCTGCTTTTATAAATTCAATCAACCACCCCTTATCATCCTTCAGGCTATTGATAACAATAGTTGGACAAGAGTTATCCATTAAATGATATTCTGAAGTAAGCTGACACTTTCTGTCAATTACAATTCGTAAAGGTTGTGGACCAACCCAATCTCTAACTGTTAAAGAAGGGTTATCTTTCAATGCGGTATAGGTTCCTACCAAAATAGCTTGTTCTGTTCTTCGCTGCTTATGCACAGCCCTGCGTGCCCAGGCATTGGTAATCCAGGTAGGCTGACCAAACAAGCTACTATCCCTGTCAATATCCAGAAATCCATCTAAGGTCTGTGCCCACTTTAAGATAACATAGGGTCTTTTTTTATTATGAAAGGTGAAAAATCGCCGGTTTAACTCACGGCTTTCTTTTTCCAGGATTCCATATTCGACCTTCACACCCGCCTTTTCCATCATTTCTACTCCCTTACCTGCTACTTCCGAGAAATCATCGATACAACCTATAACTACATGAGGTATTTTATTATCAATAATCAACTTGGAACAGGGAGGTGTTTTACCGTAATGTGCACATGGTTCTAAATTAACATATAAAGTAGATCCAGATAATAACGATTTATCTTTTACCGAAGCAACTGCATTCACCTCTGCATGAGGCTCTCCTGCTTTTCGATGATATCCCTCACCAATGATCCTTCCTTCATGAACAATTACACTTCCAACCAAAGGGTTTGAATAAGTATGTCCCTCGGCCATTTGGGCTAATTGCAAACAACGTTGCATATATTTTTCGTGTATTGAAAGTGTATTCATTGCGGTTTTGTACATTTGCGCCACAAGATACAAAAAATGGCTCTTTCAGGAATTCAACATTTTAAGACATTACTAACAACCCGGCTCAAAAACATTTACCCTGAGCACGAAATAACTCAGTTTAGCAAACTGATTTTACAGGATGTTTTAAATGTAACACCAACACAATTACTTCTTTTGAATGATGACTGTTTAAAAGAAGATCAGGCAACAAAGCTTGAAGAAATAATTAAACGGTTAGCTCAATCAGAACCATTACAATATATTTTGGGACATACTGAATTCTATGATTTGGTTTTAAATGTTTCTCCTGCCGTACTGATACCAAGATCAGAAACAGAAGAGTTGGTTCATTGGATTTTGAATGATTCACAAACAAATAAATCACGCATTCTTGATATTGGCACCGGTAGTGGATGTATTCCTCTTGCTTTAAAAAATAACCTGCCTGATTCTGATGTGGAAGCCTGGGATATTTCTGATGAAGCATTACAAATAGCAAGGCAGAATGGCAAAAACCTGCAACTTGATGTTAACTTTAAAAAGGTGGATGTATTGCAATGCTCATCAGTTAATTTACCATTTACATGCATAGTTAGCAATCCTCCGTATGTGCGTAATCTCGAGAAAAAACTGATGGAAGACAATGTTCTGAAGCACGAACCTCATCTGGCCCTATTTGTAGAAGATAATGATCCTTTAATTTTTTACCGAACCATTGCTCAACTGGGGAAAAAGGCTTTAGTTAATAAAGGCTCTCTATTTTTCGAGATCAATGAATATTTAGAGCAAGAAATGACTAATCTATTGAAAGATATGGGATACATTGACATTGAATGCCGAAAAGATTTACAGGGTAAAGCCCGAATGATGAAGGCTACGCTAGCCTAAGCAACTCTTGTTCGGCCATTTGCTTCACCTCATTAAAAAAGGCTAAAAATTCCTCATTAAACTCCTTATCAAATTGGCGCATTTGTTCTATTGCCCAATCGGCATGAGCTGGTAAAGAAGAATAATTAGACATAATCTGCAAGCTGCGATGTATTCCTTCCACCGTAGCATAGGTCTCCAACCTACGACTTTTAACCATAAAAGGAAGAAAACTTTTAACCTCCCTGGGCAACTTAAAATAATTACTTAACAAGGTTTTATGAACCCGAGAAACATATTTCGACAACTTGACATCAGAAAAAAGCATCCAGTTCTTCCCTAAATAATGATCGTAAAACACATCTATTATAATGCCTGAATAACGACCATACTTTTCATATAAACGTTTGCTACTCTGCTTTACAAGAGGATGTGTATCGGTATATGAATCAATCTTTCTATGAAGTAATATACCTTGTTGTATTTCTGATGAATACCTAAGATAATTACGTCCTTTTACATGATCACCAATAAAGTTTCCTATTTGAATTAAAGGATTATCGCCGGAAAGATATAAGTGTGCCAAAAAATTCATACAAAACTACTAAAGATAATAAAACCACATTCGATATCCAATACTAAAAACCTGTTTCTTAACACCTTCAATAAACGTGTATATTAATAACATAAGCCTTAAATTTAATATACCTTTTAAAGAAATCAGAACGATTGAACACCGATCTGTAGTATAACAAACCAATTAACAAATTGTATGGGCTATCGCCAAAGATACCCTATAATTTTTTGAGGATAGCCCCTTCATCCTAAAACAACGCGTATGAAACGAGTCATTATTATCGGAGCTGCAGGAAGAGATTTCCACAACTTCAACACTTATTTCAGGCATAATAACGAGTTTTCGGTGGTTGCCTTTACTGCGGCTCAAATACCCGATATAGATGGAAGAAAGTATCCTACTGAATTAGCCGGTCCAAATTATCCGGACGGCATTCCTATTTATGCAGAACAGGATCTGGAAAAATTGATTCAGGAATATGAAATTAACACCTGCGTATTTTCATACAGCGACGTGCCATACAAAAGGGTAATGGAAGTATCGGCCCGGGTAAATGCAGCAGGCGCTTCATTTATGTTATTAGGTCCCAATGACACCATGATAAAGAGTAACAAACCTGTTATTTCGGTTTGTGCAACCCGCACCGGATGTGGCAAGAGTCAGACTTCAAGAAAGATTATTGAACTATTAATGCAAGAAGGACTCAGAGTAGTGGCCGTTCGTCATCCCATGCCTTATGGTGATTTGGTTCGACAACGAATACAACGCTTTGCCAGCATTGAAGATTTAAGCTTTCATAAATGTACCATTGAAGAAATGGAAGAATACGAACCACATGTTGTTCGTGGCAATGTTATTTATTCAGGGGTTGATTATGAGGCTATACTTGAGGAGGCTGAAAATGATCCGGATGGATGTGATGTTATTTTATGGGATGGTGGCAACAACGATTTTTCTTTCTATCAACCAGATCTTTCGATAACAGTTACAGATCCTCATCGTGTTAACCACGAATTAAGCTATTATCCGGGCGAGGTTAATCTGCGAATGGCAGATATTATTATCATCAACAAAATAGATAGCGCATCACCTGAAAATATCAATCAACTTAGAGCCAATATTGAAATGGCTAATCCTAAGGCTGTGGTTATTGATGGAGCTTCACCAATTATGGTAGATGACATTTCAGTTATAAAAGGGAAAAAAGTACTGGTAATTGAAGACGGCCCCACTCTAACACATGGTGAGATGAAGATTGGAGCCGGAACAGTGGCAGCTAAAAAATACGGTGCCTCAGAAATTATTGATCCACGATCTTATGCTAAAGGTAAATTAGTTGAAACATATAAAACATATCCTAATATCGGAGCTCTACTTCCTGCAATGGGTTATGGCGATGAACAGATTAAAGACCTACAGGCAACGATTGATGCTGTACCATGTGATTCTGTAATAATTGGTACACCAATTGACTTGAACAGAATTATTAAAATTAATAAACCCAATACAAGGGTACATTACGATCTACAGGAAATTGGTTTCCCAACACTAAAAGAACAATTGAAAGAATTTATTATTCAGAAACATCTGACTGGAGTGAAGTTGTAATTATTTGGATTTCTGATTGACTCCCCATCCAACCAGGTATGGGGAGTTTTTAATTATTTACGTTCTGGTAACATTCTCGAATCCTACCGATTTAAGTAAACTTATCTGTTCATCATTACCTTTGTGAAGATTAACTTCAAAGGCTTTAAACTCTCTTCTAATCGGATAATTTCCTCTTTGTTTTTCAAACTCATTCGTCTTCATCCGCAACCTAATATCATCCTCCTTAATAGCGTAAGTTTGAACAAAAGTATTCGCTAGTACCTGCTCATCGCTTAAGAAAGTGCAATCAATATCAATTGCATTCTTTTTAGGAAGAGGTATATTATTTGGCTCCCAATCATCAAGTCCTAAATTAAATTCACGACTAATAGCCTGAACACTCATCATGGTTCCATTAGCTTTGCCATCTAACGAATATCCGGCAATATGAGGAGTTGCAAGCCAAACCTTATTCATTAACTCTTTATCAATTTCAGGCTCTTTTTCCCATACATCCAAAACTGCAGCAGCCATTTGTTCTTCAGCTAAGGCTTTCTTCAGAGCATTGCCATCAATTACTTCTCCTCTTGATGAATTAATTACCAATGTTGTTTCTTTCATCATCGAAAGTAGTTCATCGTTGCATAAATGATAGGTCTTATCATCGCCTTCCTTGTTTAGTGGCGTATGAAAAGTAACGATATCCATGTCACCAACTATTTCTTTTAATTCATAAAACTGCTCATCTTTTTCTGCTCGTGCCCTGGGTGGATCTACTTTATAAACATGCATACCTAACGCTTCTGAAAGTTTTGCAATTCTGCTTCCCACATTACCAACTCCAACAACTGCAATTTTTTTACCCTTCAGAATCCATCCTTTTTCAATCACCAGCATCCCAAAAACGGATGCTATATATTGTTTCACCGATTCCGCATTACAACCAGGTGCATTGGTCCATTTTATATCGTTATCCTCGCAATACTTAGTATCAATATGATCAAAGCCAATAGTTGCAGAGGCAATCATTTTCACACAGCTTCCTTGCAGACTATTTTGATTGCATTTGGTGCGTGTACGTGTGATTAATGCATCAGCATCTTTAAGAACTTCATTTGTAATTTGCGCACCAGGCAGATAGTTTATTTCACAGATATTTTCAAACACCCCATTTAAGAAGGGTATTTTATCGTCAGCTATTATTTTCATATTCTTTAGTTATGCTTACAAAGTTAATCTTTTGCTTGTCAGATGCAGAATCCCTTAAGTGAAACTTTTCCAAATACATAAAGAATCAAAAACAAGCCTCTGAAAATTTAAGTTACTCTGAAAAAAATGTATTTTTACAAACGGTTTGAAGACTGATCTATTGTTGTTTAGTTAATTCAACATTAGAAACAAGCTGATAAAATGCTCCCTTTCTCATAAGGAAGCATTTTTCAGCAAGTTCCATCTACCTGAAGGTAAGGTGAAATCATTAATCTAAAACTGTAATGGACAAAAACATTTCGAAAAAAGCAGCTGACAACATCAGAGTATTATCAGCAGCAATGGTTGAAAAAGCCAAATCAGGACACCCCGGAGGTGCCATGGGAGGAGCAGATTTTATTCATGTGCTGTTTTCTGAGTATTTAAATTATGATCCAAGCGACCGCAAATGGTTTAACCGCGATCGTTTTTTCTTAGATCCTGGTCACATGTCACCTATGCTATATTCAATATTAGCATTGACAGGTACTTATTCTATGGAAGAACTTTCCAACTTCAGACAATGGGGAAGTCCAACTCCCGGACACCCTGAAGTAGATGTTGAACGTGGAGTTGAAAACACCTCTGGCCCATTAGGCCAAGGTCATACCATGGCTTTGGGTGCTGCCATTGCTGAACGCTTCTTAACTGCTCGTTTCGGAGAATGGATGAGTCACAAAACGTATACCTTCATTTCTGATGGTGGTATTCAGGAAGAAATTTCTCAAGGTACTGGTCGTATTGCTGGTAATTTAGGTCTTAGCAATCTGGTAATGTTCTATGATTCAAACGACATTCAGTTATCAACAACAACCAACGATGTTACCATTGAGGATACCGCTGCAAAATATGAAGCCTGGGGATGGGCAACCATGACCATTGACGGCAACGACCATGATGAGATTCGAAAAGCTTTAGATGCTGCCAACGCTGAAACAGAAAAACCATTCCTTATTATTGGTAAAACCATTATGGGTAAAGGAGCTGTAAAAGAAGATGGTGCTTCTTTTGAAAAAATGGTTTCTACTCATGGGCAACCTTTAAGTGCGGCAGGTGCTTCATTTGCTGACTCAATAAAAAATCTGGGTGCTGATCCTGAAAATCCATTCCAGATATTCCCTGAAGTTGCTGAGGCCTATGCTAAAGTTAATGAAGAGAAAGCTAAAGAGGCTGCTGCTAAAAAAGCAGAACAAGCAGAGTGGGAAAAAGCAAACCCTGAATTAGCTGAAAAATTAGCCAAATATGTATCTGGTGAGGCTCCTGAAGTTGATTACGCAGCCATTGAGCAAAAAGCAAATTCAGCTACACGTGCTGCCTCAGCTGCTGCATTAGCTGCCTTTGCCGATCAGGTTGAAAATATGATTGTGATGTCGGCCGATTTAGCTAACTCAGATAAAACAGATGGATTTCTTAAGAAAACAACCATCTTTAAAAAAGGAGATTTCTCAGGAGCATTTCTTCAAATTGGAGTTGCCGAGTTAACCATGGGAGCCGTTGCTAATGGTATGGCACTTCATGGTGGTGTAATTCCTGTTTGCGGAACTTTCTTTGTATTCTCTGATTACATGAAGCCGGCTGCTCGTATGGCTGGATTAATGCAATTACCTGTTAAATACGTTTGGACTCACGATGCATTCCGTGTTGGGGAAGATGGTCCTACACACCAACCAATAGAACAGGAAGCGCAAATACGTTTGATGGAGAAGTTACAAAACCATCACGGGCAAAACAGCATGTTGGTCGTTCGTCCTGCTGATGCCGATGAAACTACAGTTGCCTGGCAGATGGCTTTGGAGAATACTCAAACACCAACTGCATTAATTCTATCTCGTCAGAACATTACTCAGCTTCCAAATGGATCTTACCAAACAGCATTGCAAGCTAAAAAAGGAGCTTATATTGTTGAAAAAGATGCCGATCAGCCTGACATTGTATTGTTAGCATCAGGTTCAGAAGTAAGTACTTTAGTTGAAGGAGCTAAATTACTTCGCGATCAAAAAGGATTGAAGGTTAATGTGGTTTCGGTTATTTCCGAGGGACTTTTCCGAACTCAGGATGAGGCTTATCAGAATGAAATATTGCCAGTCAATGTAAAACGCTTTGGTATGACAGCCGGTTTAGCTGTTACACTGGAAGGATTAGTTGGCGCTAATGGCAAAGTTTGGGGACTAAATCACTTTGGTTATTCAGCCCCTTATACTGTTCTTGATAAAGAATTCGGCTTTACAGGCGACAATGTATTTAAGCAAGTAACCGAAATACTTGGTTAGTAGATAATATAATGGCAAAAAAGGAGCTGACTTCGTTAAGTCAGCTCCTTTTTTTCTTCAGATCAATCCCGATATTAAATTGTAAAAAGCAAAGCGGCTTTAACCATCAACTTGTCAAAAGCCTCGTTGACCTGAGTTACCAATTTATTAGTAAGTAGTGGAAATGGTGTGACATGAGAATAATTAAAATTAAAATCCCACTCTTCAACATCAGTTCCAGCTAAAGATTCTTTTACATTTTCAGGCCTCATCACAGTATCTTTTTTAAGAACAACCGATGTAAACCTATCTTTTATTGATGAAAGGTACTTATCTTTCACCTTTCTTAATCCATTCATCGAAAGCATACTTTTAAAAGCCTCTCCCAATGCCGTATGATTTAAAACATCATATAAGTATGAATTGTTTTTAACCTCATTCGAAATCTGATTATTATAGAAATATTGAAGCTTATTAAACGCAGCACTATCTAAAATATATTTCGAAGTACCATGCATATCTGCAAACGTACTACCTCCGCAGAAGTTAAATATTCTCGTATTAGAAAAATATTCATCACCGTGTGCCAACATCAATATTTGTGTTAAAAATGTACCTATCGAATAGGTAAACAAATCAATATTGGTGTTACTCTGAAACAATGGATGATTACCGGACTGTATTACTGCCGTTAGTTCCATTAAATCATTCGCCGCCTGGTATCCTGAAAGAAGAAATCGTTCAGGCCGGCTAGTTAATCTTGAACTTAATGCTACATTCACAACACTAGCCTGACTTATCAACGGATCATTTGATTTTCTCTCTTTAACGAAAGGATTCATGACTCGTGGATCACGCCACTCTTTTGGTGCACGATTCATATGATATGCAATAGGAAAAAGAATAACAGGCTTGCCGGTATAAACTGCCAGGGTATATGCCCAAGGTAAATATTTATCCCAACTACGCTCATTCAAACCATGTAGCATAACAATACAACTATCGGCCTTTGCGTTTTTTTTATTTGGGTTGATAACCGGATACGAAAAATCATTATTCGGATTATGCTCCCACTGCTCTATATCAAAATTAGAATTAAACCCATAATCAACAGAGTAACCATAGGTATGTGAATGAAACTCCTCAAAACTTATTCCAAGGGCACGTTCATCAGGAGAGTGTGTGGCAGCTCCTGATGAATATTGTGCCTTTAGAGTCTGATATAGATAAGAGTAGTTCATTCGGTAATTACGGTTAATTATTTCTGATGCTCTTGTGGTTTGTAAGCATCGACAATGCAAACCAATACAAGAATTGCTAAGTATCCAATTTTATGTGATTTGCAAGGGCAAACAGGGCTTAAAATGGCTATTTAGGGGTGAAATTCACTATAGAGGGATTAAAATTTTAAGTATATTTAAGTGCATAATTCCAATCTCATCGTATTATTATTTATTATTTTTATGCGTTGTTAAAAAAAGAGCATGGATTTCAGTAAACCCATACCAGGATATTTATTAAAAAAACAGAACATAGTTCGCCTGATTTTATTCACGGCCGCCTTTGCCTTGGTTTTTATTAACATCTACTCGCCATTTGGTGTTACAACCTGGTTTAATATCTCCAAGCTTGAGTTATTATTCTATTCAAGTTTGGTAATACTTACTGGGGTATTAGTAGTAGTAATAAGTAGAATAATAATGTACCAAATATCAAAGAGGAATGTTAAAATTTCTTTGGGTAAATATTTGATATGGATTGCCATTGAGATATTAAGTATGTCTCTTTTTTACACCCTATATGAATTACTTATATTAAAAGATTTACGCCCTTTTGAAGAAGCCATCAAAGTATCTATTTTGAATACGTCATTAGTGCTTTTACTACCCTATTCTACACTTTGGCTTTACTTTGCTTGGCAAGACAACAAAGAGAAACTGGAAGAACTGAAGGCTGACACTGATGTTCCTAATGAAAAAAAGGGCATGGTTATATTTAATGATGAAAAAGGAACCATGCGCTTAACCTTAAAACTTGATGACTTGTTGTATTTAAGAGGAGCAGATAACTATGTTACCATTTATTATAATGATCATCAAAAGCAAGAAAAATTCCTTCTGCGCAACACTCTAAAGCAACTGGAAGAGTACTTGCGCCCATTAGATGTTATCAGATGCCATCGATCGTATATGGTGAACTTTAAAAAAGTAAAACTGATTGAAAGGAGTAAAGAAGGGTTGCGTATTAAACTTGATATTCAACCAGTCATCGAAGTTCCCATATCAAAAACGTATTCAACAGAAGTCTTCACTCTGTTTGAAAAGAATGGCTAAACTTTGCAACGATGTTGCAGAATTTAAATTAAGGTGATACTTTTGCAACAAAGTTGCAATTATGAAACCTGAAGATATCTTAGCAAAACATGGTTTAAGTCGTACTTCGATACGAACTAAGCTGATTCAAATATTAGCTGAGGCCCACGAGGCATTATCATCCAAGGAAATTGAACAACAGTTGGACGACAATGTGGACAGGGTAACAATCTATCGTACCATAAAATTATTTGAAGATAAAGGACTTATTCATAAAATAGTGGTAGATGAACAATCTACTAAGTATAGACTTATTAGAGAAAACAAAAGCACTGACCATCCGCATTTTCATTGTATTAAATGCGATAAAGTAGTTTGTCTTCCTGACACACCTCTCCCTTGTTGCGATTTACCTCAAGGATTTAGAGTTAGTACTCAAAACACAATTATTGAGGGCACCTGTCAAAAATGTAATAAATAAACCAATGAAATTTAGACACTTGAAATTCTTCTTCCCCATTTTGGGAATGATTATACTATTTGCATGTCAATCAGGCAAACAACACTCCACCAAACCAACGGTAACAGTTAGTATAGCACCACAAAAATTTTTTATTGAGCAACTAACAGACACCTTACTTGAAGTGAATGTTATGATACCTGCCGGAGCAAGCCATGCCACTTATTCTCCAACACCAAGTCAATTGGTAAAGTTGAGTAATTCTAAGGCCTACTTTCTAATGGGGCATCTAAGCTTTGAAAATACCTGGAAAGATAAGTTAAGAGAAGCCAATAAAGAAATGATCTGGTACAATATGTCTGAAGGTATTGCTCCCATTCAAGCTGAACATGACCACCATCATGATGAGGAATGCAGCCATGGAACTGATCCCCATACTTGGACTTCACCCAAGGAGGCTTTAATGATCATTAGCACGCTTAAATCAGCATTAATAGAATTGTTCCCTGAATATAAGAATACGATTGAAACCAACTATTCTTCATTTGCTAGTGAGATATCAAAGATGGATGAAAGGTTAGTTGAACTACAAAAAAACAATCCTGGATTAACGTTTATGATTTTTCATCCAGCCTACAGTTATTTAGCTCAAGCTTATAACTTTAACCAAATGACTATAGAATTTGAAGGAAAAACACCTACTCCTGCCAGAATGAAACAAACCATTGAAGAAGCATTAGACAAAAATATTTCAACCATTTATATACAGCAAGAATTTGACAAAACAAACGCTGAAACAATAGCCAAAGCAATTAATGCTCAAACCGTCCAGGTAAACCCTTTATCAGAGAACTGGCTGGATGAAATGAACCGTTTTATAACCCATCTCGAAAAACACTAACATGTCGAACCTGCTTCAGCTTAAAAATATATCTGCCGGATACGAGGGAAAAACCGTGTTGAGAGAAGTCAACCTAAATGTAAACCCAAACGATTTTGTTGGTATTATTGGTCCCAATGGCGGAGGTAAGACAACGCTTCTTAAAGTGCTTTTGGAATTAATTGAACCTTATCAAGGATCTGTTGTAAAAAAGGATGGTTTACGCATAGGCTATCTTCCGCAAATTAATACCATCGACAAAAAGTTTCCGATATCTGTAAAAGAAGTAATCCTTTCTGGTCGGCATGCCAACAACTGGAAGTTAGGCTCTAACAAAAAGAACGCTCAAAAGATTGATGAACTTCTTCAATTTGTAGGAATGAATCAATACAAAGACACAGCCATAGGTGACTTATCCGGAGGACAAATGCAAAGAATATTCTTGTGCAGAGCGCTCATAAGCAATCCTCATTTATTGATACTAGATGAACCCAACACCTATGTTGACAAAACGTTTGAAGAGAACCTATATAACCTGTTGAGTGAATTAAATAAAGACATGGCTATTTTGTTGGTCTCTCACGATGTTGGAACCATTTCTTCCATGGTTAAAACCATAGCGTGTGTTAATGGTGGATTACACTATCACGAATCCAATAAAATAACCAACGAGGTACTAAAATCTTATAACTGTCCTATTGAAATTATTAGTCACGGTACTGTTCCACACAGAGTTCTAAAAACCCATAAACATGAATAATTTTATTGAGTTAATATCTTTCAACTTCTTTCAGAATGCATTATGGGCAGCATTACTTACTTCGTTAATGGCAGGTATTGTAGGAACCTATATTGTGGCTAGACGAAACGTTTTTATAAGTGGAGGGATAACACATGCTTCATTTGGGGGTATGGGAATTGCCTATTTTCTGGGGTTATCACCTATACTGGGAGCGACCGTTTTTGCCATTGGATCGGCTTTGGGTATAGAATGGACCAGCAAAAAAGCAGGCCTACGAGAAGACAGTGCCATTGCTATCATCTGGTCATTAGGTATGGCCATTGGAATCATTTTTGTTTTTCTAACTCCAGGCTATACACCCAACCTAATGAGTTTTTTATTTGGTGACATACTAACTGTAAAAATGATAGACCTATTCCTACTGGCCATCCTTTCCTGTATTATCATTCTTCTAACAGTGATATTTTACCATCCAATACTATTTACTGCTTTTGATAGCGATTATGCACAAACAGTTGGCTACAAATCAACATTAATACGCTATATTATCTCAATAATTATTGCTTTATCAATTGTATTGGCCATTAAAATAATGGGAATCATACTTGTACTTTCCTTATTTACCATTCCTCCATCAACAGCCAATTTATTTTCTAAAAACTTTAAATCTATTATATACATCTCTGTAGTAATTAGCCTAACAGGAAGTATTTCAGGCCTGATACTTGCCTATATCTTTGATCTGCCATCAGGAGCTACAATCATTTTCACCCTTACAGGGATGTATGCCCTACTTCGAATTTTAAAATACGTATTTGAAAAAAGATAAAAAAGAACCATCCAAATTTGAAACATCACACTTAATTACTTTCCTAAAGTAGTCATTAAGGTTGCCAAAAATATATTAGTTCCGATTTGCAGGCCATAAATATAAAAGGCGACGCACCACCACAATGCATCGCCCTCTACCTTTTAATTGTCAAACTATTTCTTATTCTTTGGCTTTATATCCCACTTTCTCAATAATTCTGACCAGGTCTTTCCTATTCACTCTTACAGTATCAGCCTTAATAATCGTTTTACCTGTTTCATGATCGGCTTTAACCTCTGCAACACCTTCAAGTGTCAACAACCCTTTTTCAATGGTCATTTCACAACCATCACAGGTCATACCTTCCACATTCAATTCAATCTTGCCAACATTTTCTATAGAAACAGGCTGATCTTCTTTTTGTTCGCTCTTTTTAGTGTTACAGGCTCCTAAAACAAGAACCATCAGAAATAGCACACTTAAAATTTTTCTCATGATGTATATAATTAAATCCTAGATTTGATCTACATAAATCAATATCATCACCCATAAATAAAATGAGTTGAAGTACAAAAACATCTTTCTAAGATGAAGACTCTGCCCTTCTTTTTGTACTTGCAGAGTAATTCGAACCGACCATGCCATCATAAGAATAGTTGATATAGTTATAATCCAAACTACCGGTCGATTAGTAATCACATTAAAAAAAGGCAGAAACATTGCTGAAATAAAGGTTGCCAGAAACCAAACCAAATTGATTCGGTTTATTTGCTCTTCGGATAACACATCTGTAATAACCGGAAAACCAGCTTTACGATACTGATCACCATATTTTAATACTAACAACCAGAAATGTGGCATTTGTCCCAGGAAGAAAAATAATGCCAGAAAGTGAATACGCACATCCAATATTGAACCACCGGCAGCAATCCAACCAGCCACAGGTGGTATAGCGCCAACAACAGCCCCCGGAAATACAGAGAATGCACTCCATCTTTTCATAGGAGTGTAAAAAAGGTTATACCAAAGAACTCCCATCCAACCACTAATAACGGTCCAAATTCCAAACGGCAGAAGCGCAAATGTCCCTACCAAAAAAAACAAAAACGTAATAACAAAAGCGGATGAGCCATTTATAACACCTAAGGGAAGAGGGCGATTAGCTGTCCGACTCATTAATGCATCGAATTTTTGCTCCTGCATCTGATTTAATGATGACGCCCCTGCAGATAAAAAAAATATTCCTACCGCCACTAATAATCCGTAAACAGACAAAGACTCATCGTAAATGATATAACCTGTATAGGCAGTAAGGGCAACGGGCAAAGATATTGAGAGCTTACCCAATGTTTTGATATGAAGAAATGACAAACTCATTATTCAGATAATGATTGAAAATACTCTAATAAGTCCTTAATTTCCTGCTCTGTAATCTGATCTTTATAAGATAACATAAGCCCCTGATCATAGCCTTTAACCACATCAGCATTTGGATCCATTATTGAACGGCGAATATACTCTTCATCTCCAAATACTTCTCTCTCTACACCATCAGTAATCACCGTACGGGTACTACCAAGTATTCCTTTATATGAAGGTCCAACCAATTTACTTCCATCAACTGTATGACAAGCATTACATCCATACTTTCGTAGCACGCTTACACCAGCCAACCGTTTATTGGTTCCTTCATTGTTTTCATCAATAGCAACTGTATTTTCTTCCATCCATTTATCAAAGTCAACTTCTGGAATTACCTTAACAGCCGACATCATATAGGAGTGCCTTAATCCACAATACTCTGCACAAAACACCTCGTAATTCCCTTCTCTTTCTGACTCAAACCAGATATATGATTCTTTTCCAGGAACCATATCCTGCTTCACTCTAAAAGCCGGAATATACATACTATGAATAACATCCATAGCTTTCAGGTCAAGCTTAACTGGTCTATCTTTAGGTACAATTAAAGTATCTGTTACAATTCCATTCTCATACTCAAAAGCAAAACTCCACATACGTGCAATAGCCTTTATTTGCATTGCATCATCAGGCACCTCTTTTTGTGACTTCCATCCCTGCCATCCATACGAAAACATCACCAACACCAAAATGGTAGGTATTACGGTCCAGATTATTTCAAGTTTAGTACTTCCTTCAATATGAGTTGCCTTAGGGTTTTTACTTTTTCTGTATCGAAAAATATAGTACACCAAAACAGCTGTAATCGCAAAAAGGAAAAGCAACGCTACGCCAAAAATAAACAGGAAAGCAGAATCTACCTGTGAAACAAAAGTGGAGGCATCTTGTGTAGTTTTGTCTATCATATCTTATCGATAATTATAATCTAAAAATGTTACAAACATCACCAGTGCAATAAGAATAAACACCGCTGACACCAATGCTTTCAACAACTTATTGTCAAACTTAAGGTGCATAAAGTAAACCAATACCAATCCGGATTTTATGGTTGCCAGCAAAATAGCTGTAAACACTGTTAAACTTGCTAAATCAATTTGAGTAACAGCGACAGATATTAAGGTCAATACAACTAATACTGCCAAAATAATTCCGTAGGTCTTAAAGGGTACAATATGTGGTTCATTATGATTTTCCATAGTTCTGTATTTAAGCGATTAGGTAAAATAATGGAAATAAGAATATCCAGATTAAATCAACTAAATGCCAATATAAACCGGCATTGTCCAACAACACAGGATTATCGGCTGTTAGTGTATTATTATTAACCCTTACACTTACAATAGTGATTAGTATAAAACCAACTATAATATGAAGTGCATGTAACCCTGTCATAAAAAAGTATAATCCATAAAATAAGGTATCTCCCTGCCCCAGTTTCAATAAATCTTCACTCCCGGGAAATAAACCATGATGAAATTTACCTTCCCACTCGAAATATTTATTCACCAGAAACATAAAGGCAATAAATAATGTAGTGGCTAGCATTAGCATAGTCATTCCTTTATTTCGCATACGAATGGCACTACTAGCCATTGCCATACATGCACTACTTCCTAAAAGTATTATGGTATTTACCGTTCCTACTGTAACACTTAATTCTTCGGCTGCCAGATGAAAAGCTACTGGATTTAAGTAGCGATAAACACCATACACAATAAACAAACCGGCAAAAAGCAGTAGTTCGGTAAAAATAAAAAGCCACATCCCAATCTTCGACCCTTCATCGTCGCGATGGATATCATGTGATAATGCAATAGTTTGACTCATATTATTTGGATTTTATCTGTAATCGTATGGACTACGTTTAATAACAGGTATTTCTTCAAAATTTTCAAGTGTTGGAGGAGAATCCACTTCCCACTCCAAAGTTTTTCCTCCCCATGGATTCTTTGTTGCCTTTGGTCCTTTTTTAGCTCCTCTAATCAGGTTTACCAAAATGATAATTAATCCGGCAATCATAACCCATGAGCCAATAGTTGAAATGATGTTCGGTCCATGAAAACGATCAACATAATCGTAATAACGACGAGGCATGCCATCTATTCCCAGGAAAAACATTGGAAGATATAAAGTGGTAAATCCAATAAAGAACATAATCCAACCACGGGTAGCCACTTTAGTGTTATACATTCGACCCCAAATTTTAGGAAACCAATAATGGATGGCGCCCATAAAGGCAAACCCAACACCTCCAAAGACAATAAAATGGAAATGTGCTACAACAAAAGCAGTATCATGCAAATGTACATTTGTTGCTAAAGCTCCTAAAGCCAATCCGGATAAACCTCCAATCATAAAAACAAACAAGAATGAAGCTGCCCAAAAGAACGGTGGCTCTAATTGTATGGATGCTTTATGCAATGTTCCTACCCAATTAAAGACCTTAATAGCACTAGGAATGGCAACTAAAAATGTTAGAAATGAAAAAGTATACAATGCTGTTCCACTCATTCCGGAAGTAAACATATGGTGCCCCCAAACAAAATATCCAACAAAAGCAATGGCCAAGGTTGATATAACTATTGCTTTATAGCCAAATATCGATTTATTGGCAAAAGTCGGAATGATCTCAGAGATAGCTCCCATGGCAGGTAATATCATTATATATACTGCCGGATGTGAATAGATCCAGAACAAATGCTGATATAAAATAGGATCACCCCCTAAGGCAGGATCAAAGAATCCAATATGAAATAATCTTTCTCCAACAATCATTAATAAGGTGATACCTACGATTGGAGTGGCCAGAATTTGAATCCATGCTGTTCCATACAGTGTCCATGGAAATAAAGGCAGTCTGAACCAGGTCATTCCCGGAGCCCTTAAGCGATGAATAGTGACAATAAAATTAATACCTGTTAGAATGGAAGAGAATCCTAAAACGAATGCCCCAATCACAGCCGGAAGCATATTGGTATTGGTTTTAAAACTATATGGAGCATAAAATGTCCAACCCGTATCTGGCGGTCCACCTCCCATAAATAGAGCTGACAAAGCAATTACTGCTCCTACCATATAAACCCACCACGACAAGAGGTTTAATTTTGGAAAAGCCACGTCCTTAGCCCCAATCATTATCGGTAAAAAGAAGTTTCCGAAAACAGCTGGTAAACCTGGCACCACAACAAGAAAAATCATAATAACACCATGAAGTGTAAATATGGCATTGTATGCTTCAGGATTCATTATCGTTTTGCCCGGAGCAATCAATTCCAGTTTCATGGCAGCCCCTAACGAAACTCCCACTAAAAAGAAGGTAACGATGGCATACAAATACAGCAGCCCTATTCGTTTATGATCAGTTGAAAAGATCCAGGCAAAAATACCCTTGTATCTTCCTTTTTCTTCTCTAAAACTAACATGTGTTGTAGTTTCTGATATATGATTTGACATAGACTAAGGATTGATGTTAATTTTAATTAGTTACTTTTCTTTTGGGTTTAACCGTTAACACCAGAAGTACCAACGCGGCAATCACCAATATTAATATTCCGGCTACTTTTGTAATGTTTAAAACATATGATTGTCCAACAGGATCGTAACTATAACAGAATTGCAATATCCGATTGACAGTTGGTCCCGGTATTCCTTTGGATGCTTCAATAACAGCTAATTTAAATTCGAATGGTAAAAAATAAGTACCGTTTAAGTACCTTGTAATTTTTCCTTCCGGACTAATAAGAATTAAACCAGCAGTATGTATAAAATCATTACCGGTACGTTTGAAACTAAACCCAAGTGCATTGGTTAATCGTGTAACATTCAAACTATCGGCAGTATAAAACAACCACCCCTTTTCCATACCTTCCTGCTTAACCAACATCGAGTAGTTATTTCTCTTCTTCAATGCCAAATCGGATCCTTCGGTATAATCGAAGCTAACTGTTACAATCTGGTAATCTTCTCCTAAAACCATATCAGAACCATTAACCACTTCGGTAATACCATCCATTAAAGGGGTACAAATTCCAGGACAACGATAATAGACAAAGTTAAAAACAGTAGGCTTTGTAAATAAAGTACCAATTTTGACCTTATCTCCATTTATATCCACCAATTCAATATCGTCAGGAACAGTTTCATCCAGGTGTTCAATAATTCCTATTTTTTCCGGATTCTGAGCTGCGGAATCAAATAAGAATAAAACGGTACTTAAAATGATTAATATCTTCCTCATATATTCACAATTCTTGACGAGCTGCTAAAATATAAATAATACTTTTTAATCTTTTATTCTTTTTAACAATTTTGCTCTTTTTTCTACATTATATGTTTTAATGACAAACAGCGCATTACTAACACCTTAAACCATCATCCCCAAAGCACTTTTATAACAATAAAGTTGGACTATGGTTTAAGATGTGTTAAAATTCAATGAATAAACGACACAAAAAAAGGGCTGCCAAAACGGCAACCCTTCTATCTAAATAGTAGTATCTTTTTATTTTAACCAGCCAATAATTGTTTGTCGGCCCGTTACCTTTTGCTCTAGTTCAACATCAATTCTTGAATCCAAAGGCAAATACAAATCAACTCTTGAACCAAATTTAATAAAACCCATTTGCTCTGCCTGTGCCACCTTCTTTTCTTCTTCGGCATAACACACAATTCGGCGAGCCATTGCTCCGGCAACCTGACGAACTAATATCTGTGTACCTTTACTGTTCTCCAAAACAACTGTTGTACGTTCGTTTTCGGTTGATGATTTTGGCAAATAGGCAGCCATAAATCGTCCGTTATGATGTCTGAAATACTTCACTACTCCTTTTATAGGAAACCAGTTAATATGCACATTAAAAACAGACATAAATATTGAAACCTGAAGACATTTGGTTTTCAAAAACTCACCTTCTTCAACTTCTTCAATAGTAACAACTTTACCATCAGCAGGGGCAATAATTGCTCCATCCTGAATTATGGCATCTCTTTTAGGACTTCTGAAGAAATTAACAATTAAGAAATAAAATATTACCGATGCTAGCGTGGTATATTTTGTAATTTCAATACCGCCTAAAAAATAAATACCAGTATTGATGGCCAATAAAACAATAAGCACTACAAATAATGTTGAGTACCCTTCTTTATGTATAGTCATATTTAAAAATTACAATTATCCGAATAAAACAAATAGTGCAAACACCATTGGTGCCGAAAATAAAACGGCATCAAATCGATCAAGTATTCCGCCATGTCCTGGCAATATATTACCTGAATCTTTAATGTCAACATTTCTTTTCAACATTGATTCAATTAAATCACCCAATGTTCCAAACACTGATATAATGAGGCCGGCACCCATCCATACACCTAATGCAGCCAAACCGGTTAGCTTAAAAATAATATAAGCGGCTGCAAATGTAAATATAACTCCGCCAATAAATCCTTCCCAGGTCTTTTTTGGTGAAATTCTTTCATATAATTTATGCTTTCCAAGGGTAACACCCACAAGATAAGCGCCTGTATCGTTACACCAAACCATAGCAAAAAAACCCAACAGATAAAATCCATTGAATTCGCCGTCGACCCATCCTGTTAGATACAAGAAAGACATGGGTAATGATACATATATAGGTACCAATAAGGTAAGAGCAATGCGTTGAAAAGGATTTTCACCTCCTTTAAACAATTCCCGAACGAAAGGAATCCAGATAATTGGCATTAAGATCACATACCAACTTTGATTCAACAGATCCATTGTGTCGAGAAAAACCAAAAGTTGAAAAGCCAGTCCCAGCGATAGGGCTGCCAATAGATTAACTTTGTCGTATTTGCGTTCCAGCAAGCGTTTCAGCTCAAGCATTCCAACAAATGCAACCAATAAACAAACTAAAAAAAACAAAACAGGATGGTATAGGATAGACCCAACAACCGTTACTACGAAGAGGATACCTGTTAAGGTGCGCTGTATAAAATTATTCATCGATTGACATTAATGCGGTGCAAAGTTAATATATCCTTGCAAATTTGAAAATTAAGCATCAATGTCTATTAACACAATCAGTTCTTTGGGGCCATGAGCACCCATAACCAGCGTCTTCTCAATGTCGGCTGTTCGGCTGGCTCCGGTAATAATCGTCATTTGCGAAGGCAATGCACCTTCATATCTCTCTTTCATTCCTTGTATAGCTTCTTCTATAAAAGGAACCAATTGCGATGCTTTGGCCACAACTAAATGTACGGGAGGAAAAATATTCATCAACCTACCTGATGGCTGGATGGAACTAACGACAACCGAACCTGTGCGCGAGATCAGATACTCACATGTAGTTATGCCAGCCTCCATATGCTCAAAATCATCTTCATTTGAACTGGTGTTAATCTTATCATTGAAGAGATTAAATAAATATGGATCGCGAGTAAATAAATATTTCCATTGGCGCTCTTCAACCATCTGCTGAACCACTAAAATCAATTCTTCACTTCCCGAAAACTCAATTGCCTTGCCTTTTATTTTTGAGAGTTCA
Organism: Carboxylicivirga linearis; assembly: GCF_018271995.1. GTDB lineage: Bacteria > Bacteroidota > Bacteroidia > Bacteroidales > Marinilabiliaceae > Carboxylicivirga > Carboxylicivirga linearis. Next base: position 297,140 of record NZ_JAGUCO010000001.1, on the reverse strand, counting down.
TCTTTAAAGGTAGCCAACAAATTTTCAGGCTGAGGAAAAACACGAACGGATCGATCTCTTGCCGAGATCGATCCGTCATTTATATTCTTTGCCGATCTTAATCTGTTTAAGATTCTTTCACGGTCGTTATTTGATTGTTTATTTTGGCTCTGACTCATTTTTATCAGATGTTTCAGATGAAGCTTCCGGAGCTTCTTCTTCAGCTTTTGGAGCTTCTATTTCAGTTGAAACTTCCTCATCCGCATCACCCTCCAAATCTTCTTCGTCAATCACATGCTCAGAAAGCTTACGCTTACCAAACAATTTTTCTAAATCTTCGCTAAAGATAACCTCACGCTCCAATAGAACTTCTGCCAACTGAACATGTTTATCGTGGTTATCAATCAATATCTTTTTAGCGCGTGCATACTGCTCATCAATAATTCGGCTTACCTCTTCATCAATCAACTCAGCAGTTTTTTCGCTATATGGTTTCTGGAATGAATATTCCGACTGACCAGATGAATCGAAGAAACTCTTGTTACCTACCTTTTCACTCATACCAAAATAGGTAACCATAGCGTAGGCTTGTTTGGTAACTTTTTCCAGGTCATTTAATGCTCCGGTACTAATTTTACCAAACATGATTTCTTCAGCTGCACGTCCACCTAAAGCAGAACACATCTCATCCAATATTTGCTCAGTAGTTGTCAACTGACGCTCTTCGGGCAAATACCAGGCTGCACCTAATGCTTTTCCACGAGGAACAATAGTTACTTTCACCAACGGATGGGCATATTCAAGTAACCAACTAATGGTAGCATGACCCGCTTCGTGATAAGCAACAGCCGAACGTTCATCTTTTGATATAATTTTATTTTTCTTTTCTAATCCACCTACAATACGATCAACCGCACTTAGAAAATCTTCTTTCTCAACAATCTTTTTGTTGCCACGCGCTGCAATCAAAGCGGCCTCGTTGCAAACATTGGCAATATCGGCACCAGAGAAACCTGGTGTTTGTTTTGCCAAAAACTTACTTTCAACATCCTTGCTTAATCGTAATGGGCGTAAGTGAACATCAAAAATAGCTTTACGCTCTTTTAAATCCGGCAACTCAACATGTATCTGACGATCGAAACGCCCGGCACGCATCAAGGCTCTATCCAAAATATCGGCACGGTTAGTAGCAGCTAAAATAATAACCCCACTATTGGTTCCGAAACCATCCATCTCGGTTAACAGCTGGTTCAATGTATTCTCACGCTCATCGTTAGCTCCCATATTTGGGCTTTTACCACGAGCTCGACCAATAGCATCAATCTCGTCGATAAATACAATACAAGGTGCTTTTTCTTTGGCTTTCTTAAACAAGTCACGAACACGACTAGCTCCAACTCCCACAAACATCTCAACAAAATCGGAACCCGACATGCTAAAAAATGGGACATTAGCCTCACCAGCTACAGCCTTTGCCAAAAGTGTTTTACCAGTTCCCGGAGGGCCTACCAAAAGAGCTCCTTTAGGTATCTTACCACCCAGCTCGGTATATTTTTCCGGTTTCTTTAAGAACTCAACAATCTCTTCCAGCTCCTGCTTGGCTTCAACTAAACCAGCTACATCCTGGAAGGTAACATTAATGCTGGATTCTTTATCGAACATCTTTGCTTTTGATTTACCCACATTAAAGATGTTACCGGCTCCACCGGCACCCCCCTGGGCTCCCATCCTGCGGAAAATAAATACCCATACTGCTATTAAAAGCAATAAAGGCCACATAAATGTGAAAAATTCACCGAAGAAATCAGTACGGTTTTCGTAATCATCAGGAATTTCCATTCCCAGTTTTTCTTCAGCAAGATGTTTATCCTGGTTAAAAACTTCCATTGAAGGCAGGGTCACCTTAAAATGTGGACCTGCAGCTGGAGGTCCTGAATTAGTAATATTCTCATTAAAGAGATGTTTATACTTATCCAACTTATCTTCCTGCATGGTAATTTCCGCAATCCCTTCGTTGCGAATGACCATGATTTCTTTTATATCACCACTTTCTAGAATTTCTTTTCTGAAATCGCTATAAGAAATGCTGTGTGCGCTCTGGCCAAAATCCATGCGACTCACCAGCAACAAGGCAACGGCAATTAATCCATAGGCCCAGTACATGTTGAACTTGGGCAATTTCGATTTTTCTTTATCGTTTCCTTGACCTTTTGGTTTTTCGTTTGCCATATGTTAATGCATCTAATTTTAAAACAAATTCTCTATGTCTGTGCGTTCAGCATCAGCCCATAAATTTTCTAAGTTGTAGAACTCCCTCTGTGATCGTTGAAATACGTGAACTATTACGTCAAAGTAATCGAGTAAAATCCACTCTGCATTTGTAAATCCTTCGGTGTGATTTGGCTTTTCACCAGCATGCTTTCGCACATAATCATCAACAGAATTAGCTACGGCATCAACATGTGTGTTACTGTCGCCATCGCAAATTACAAAATACTGACAAATGGTATTATCCAACTCAGTAAGGTCGAGTATCGCAATATTTGTGCCTTTCTTTTCTTGTATTCCTTCAACAATGGTATTCACTAATTGTTTGGCAGTCATATTTTCTTCCTTCATTCCCTTTCTGATTCTTTTTTTCTTAAATCTTAGTTTCGGATTTTTGTAGCTTTTACAGTATAATGCGATACAGTGCAGCTCGTTAGGCAATATCGCAAAAAATCAATCTGTCAAAGATAGCACTTTTAGATATATATAAATGATGTATTTTTACCTTTCGGTAAAGTTAGTTTTCATAAACTGACATTTTTACATCAATACTGAAAGGATGACACATAATTTCGAAAAGACTTACATAAGATACAACGAACTGCCATCAACCAATGAAGAAATGAAGCAGGTGCTGGGCCGACATCAACTTGATGAAGGTATCATCATTACTACCAGTCATCAGGTAGCTGGTAAGGGGCAGGCCGGTAACACATGGGAAAGCGAAAAAGGGAAAAATCTTACTTTTAGTCTATTGCTTCGTCCCGATTTTCTTGAACCTCACAAGCAATTTTATATTTCTAAAATAGTTTCGCTGGGATTGATTGACACCATTCGAGAGTTTTTATGTGGTATTACTATTAAATGGCCCAACGATATTTATATTGGAGATAAGAAACTGGCAGGCATTTTAATTGAAAATTCTATCCTGGGACCTCATCTTGACTATTGTATCATTGGTATTGGTTTAAATGTTAATCAAACGAACTTTGTTTCTGATGCACCTAACCCTGTATCGTTAAAAGGCATTAGTATGACTGACTTTGATTTGGATGAATTACTTGACAAGATTATCAATCATATTCAGAAAAGATACAATCAATTGAAGCAGGGCATGGAGAAAGATATTGACCACGAATATTTTAGTTTACTCTACCGAAATATTGGTAAACACCCCTTTAAAGATGAAAATGGCTACTTCAGAGCCTCTATTAAAAGTGTGAATGAAATGGGATTGTTGACCCTTAAGGATGAAGAAGGTTCTTTACGCGAATATGCTTTTAAAGAGGTTGAATTTGTACAGGAATAGTTGCTTATAGAGCATACTATTATGCGATAGAGCATACTATTATGCGATAGAGCATACTTAATATTAATCAAAGCCTATTCAATTCCCTTCAATTGCTATTTTAATGTAAGCATAAATCATTTAATGCATATCATAAAGTAATTGTTGCAAAGCATAAACGATTTTAATAAGAACAATAACGTATTTGATTTAAACACAAACTAATTTCCATTAAGAATAAGCTAATCAATATATATCATAACATATAATGGGTATAGCATTTACGACTTATTTTAAATTACAAAGCACTTATTTTTAGTTAAAAAATACTTACTTTTAAATATTAAGTACTTTTAATCAGTAACTAAAAATCAGACCCATGTTAATCTATCGATTTGATCGCATTTTTAAGGCACGGGGTATAGCTCATCCTTTCACCTATTTGCGTAATGCAGGTTTTTCTGACACATTAGCCTCGCGCATCAAAAACAACAAAGTGAAACGTTTAGGCATGATTCATCTTGAGAAATTATGTATTTTATTAAAATGTACTCCTAATGATGTAGTTGCCTGGATTCCGGATTCGAAATCAGAACTTGAAGCCGAGCATCCTCTGAACAGTCTTCGGCAAACAGATAATGAGATAGATTTGGTAAAAACTATTAATTCAATCCCCCTTGGTAAACTCGAAAAGATAGAACAACTTATAAAAGACGAGTTGAATAAGGAGGAATAATAGCCATCAGCCAATGGCTATTAGCTATTAGCTGCCATAAGGTTCGCATCTTATTTATACTATTATATAAAGATGGAATAAAATTAGCCTAAATTCTTTACAGGCATCCCTGCGGGACTATCTGATTATCATCAACAACATTGCACTTTCGTACGATGCTATTACAGGCGTCCCTCCGGGACTACCTGTAGTAATTATTTATCGTATTGATGATTGGCAATTGCATCAGAAAGAACTTCCAGGAACTTATTAATTGGTTTGCTGGCAACCATTTTAATCATCGGATTCATATCAGCCTTGATGGTCAACTTTACGCGGGTATCGTCTTCGGCCACTTCTTTTAACTGAATCCACAAAAAGAAATTAAAAGGCGTTTTACCCTCAGCTGTAAACTTAATGGTTTTGTTTTCTTCTTTTTCAATAATTCGCAATCCCACTTCACCAACCGGATCAATGGTAAATCGACAACTATCGCCTTCCGACTTCCAATTGCTAATTTTGTCTTTAGGAATTAAATCACCAAAATGATCAAAATCGCCCAAAAAATTATAAATAGTTTCAGCTGGATACGCTGATTTTTTTACTTTGCTTTCAAACTTAGTCATAGCGTAAAATAAAAGAGCAAGCCATTACCTGACTTGCTCTGAGTTTATGCATAAATATCTTACTTCTTCCAGCTGGCAGGATCTTTTCTCCATTCCTGCAGAGTAGCCACATCGTCAGCTGATACATAACCTGACTCTTTGGCAGATGGAATCATTTGCTCATACGAGCTTAAAGTTGTTAAGTCAACATTAGCTGTTTTAAAAGCTTCTTCAGCAACACCAAAGCCATAAGTAAAAATAGCTAACATACCCATTACTTCAGCTCCGGCTTCACGAATGGCTTCAACAGCTTTTAAGCTACTTCCTCCAGTTGAAATCAAATCTTCAATCACAACCACTTTTTGCCCTGGTTGCAAATCACCTTCAATAAGGTTAGTCATACCATGCGACTTGGCCGATGAACGGATATAGATAAATGGCTTATTAATTGAATCGGCCACCAAAGCACCTTGTGCAATAGCGCCTGTTGCCACACCCGCAATAACATCCACTTCAGGATACATCTCCATCACCAGACGAGCAAATTGTAACTTAATAAAATCACGCACTTCAGGATACGAAAGTGCTTTACGGTTATCGCAATAAATTGGCGATTTCCATCCCGATGCCCATGTAAATGGGTTTGCAGGTTGCAACTTAATTGCCTTAATTTGCAACAGCTGATTGGCTATGATTTCTGCTAATTTTTCCATGTCGCAAATGTATAAAGTTTTTTTCAAGGATAGAATACTTTTTTTAACCGACTCGTTAGAACAAGACCTTATTTCTAACGACTTTGATGCATTACATAAATTTACCTCGCATCATGAGTTGAAGTTATTTATTGAGTCGTTTGAAGACAATACTGATTTACAAAAGGCTTTTTTGTACGGAAGACCCAAAGATCAGTTATTAACTGAACTGAAAAAATGCTATAAATTTATTGTGGCAGCCGGAGGGTTAGTTTCAAATGCTAATGATGATTTATTGGTAATACATCGGTTGGGTGTATATGACTTACCCAAAGGCAAGGCCGAATTAGATGAAAGCATTGAAGAAACAGCCTTACGGGAAGTTACAGAAGAATGTGGCATAACTCCGTTGCAGCTTGAATATAAACTATGCTCTACTTTTCATACATACCAACAAAAAGGTATCAATTATTTAAAGGAAACCGTTTGGTATATGATGAAATTTAATGCCATTACAGAACCTGTTCCACAGACTGAGGAAAATATTGTTAGTGCGCAATGGTTAGCTGTTACAAAATTGGATGATATCAAACAAAACACTTACCCATCCATTCTGGAAGTGCTTCAATCGGCAGGATTTTAGACTAAAATCACCAAATTAATTGAATTTAACACCTATTTAGAAACAAATCAGGGGTTTTAAGGGTAAAAAAAGAAGAATTTGTATTGAATCATAGTTTTTTAAACTATTTTAGTGCTAAATAAAACACCTGACATGTCCGAAAACGAGTTCAACGAGCAAAAAACAAGGCTTCGGATTGAAGCTATGGAAAAAGAAGTCCAGCGCTTACGTTCATCCAGCCAAAAGCAATCTTCTAAAATAGGCACACTCCGCAGGAGTTTATATTTTCAACTTGTATTTTTCGTGTCCTTACTTTCAATTCTATTGTTTAAAGGATTGATTATGCTTCCCGGAATAGGTAGTTCTATAGAGAAAGCACCTCTACAAGCTGAAGTGGTCACTCCTAAAGATACAGTACCTGAGCAACCGGTAGAAGAGGACACTGTAAGTCACATAATTTACAATACACATAAAGGAGCCATACCTAAAGAAGATTATGACGGCATTATCTTTGCTATTCAAATTGGTGCCTACACAGGTATTGATCTTGATAAATATGAAGATAATCTACTCGGCATTAAACAGGATACTTATGAAGGAATTAACCAGTTTACTTTAGGTGAATTTATAGATTATAAAGAGGCTGATGAATTTCTTGATGTGGTTAGAGACATGGGCTTCGAAGATGCATTTATCATGTCGTTTAAAAACGGGCGTAGAATCAATATCCAAAATGCTCTTGCTATGCGTGTACAGGAATCTAATAAAGAAGATAAAGTAAAAGAAGCCTATCAGGAAGAAGGCACAACGAATAATAATTTGGCTTCAACAACTCATCAGGAGGCAAATGAAAGTGTGGTTGTACCTGTTTCTTCAGAAGGTATCAGATTATAAGAAATATCATATATAATAAGAAGCCACCATTGCTAATTGCTCTGGTGGCTTCTTTATTATTAACAAACTATTATTGATGCAGTTCTTGCCGAATATAACTTATGATCTTCCATCGGTCATCGGGAATTACCTGAGCCGCATGTGATCCCATCATCCCAAATCCAACGGTAATTACATGAAATATTTCTCCATCGGGATTATCTTTAATCTTATCGGATAATAAGGTAGCCGGAGGATATGGATATTTACCGGAAGTGTATAAAAACCCTTTCCCATCCCCATTATCACCATGACAATTGATACAATAAATACCATATAGTTCTTTACCTCTCTCTACTATTTCAGCTTCGCCATGGTATGGATTTTCCAACTCTTGTCCAGCCCATGTACGATTAACGTCAGTTTTTTCGAAATCGAAAGGAATCATCTCACGAGGCACTGTTCCTTCAGGAGGCAACTGATTGGTTTTACCGTCTTCCCAAACCGGACTCTCAGCATACGTTTCATAGGCTTGCGAATTTTCCATATCAGGAAAATAGCTATATCCCGGATGATTACGATTTTTATCGCACGAAGCCATCAAAGCAATTAAGGCCACTCCCAAACTGAATATCTTTATTGGTTTCTTCATATCGTTAGCGAATATTGTCATAGTCAAAACTCTCTTTAAAGTACGGGTGATTCTCAGGCACAACGGGTGCCTTTGCAAACTGTTTAAAAAACAGGAATAGAAAAATACCAGCCACTAAAATAGTCATCCCAATTTCAAGAACCCCAAATTCGGCATGCCCAATAGCTCCGGGCCAAATGGCTACATACATATCAATCCAGTGCCCCACAAAAACAATGATGGCAGCAATCAACAACCAGTTCATCTTACGCTTGGTTCCTCGAGGCATAAGAATTAAAAATGGTGCTAAGAAATTAATGATCACATTAGCCCAGAAAATCAGTTCAAAATCATTCTGACGCGTTACATAATAAATTGTCTCTTCCGGTATGTTACTGTACCATATCAATAAGTATTGCGAAATCCACAGGTACATCCAAAAAATACTAAAGCCGAACAAATATTTTCCCAAGTCATGCATATGCTCATCATTCACATGATCCATATATCCCATTCGACGCAATACAAACAGCAGAATGATGATAACAGACACTGCTGCCACAAAAGTGCTGACAAAAATATACCAACCGAATAAAGTACTATACCAATGTGAGTCGATAGACATGATCCAATCCCAGGCCGAAGTAGAACTGGTTATGGCAAATAACACTATAAAGATACCTGCCCAATTACGACTGCGGGTAAATAACTTTATATCGGTTGATTCGTCGGATGCCAATGAAAGCTTGCGTATTTTACGAACTAATAATGTCCAAACTAATATATAAACAACCGTTCTGACACTAAAGAAAAGAGGATTCAGAAAAGGAGCTTTTCCCAGCAGTACGGTATCATCAGGATCGATATGCGTCCAATGGTAAATATCGTGCATACCCACTAATACCAGCAACATAATCACTCCGCCAAATGGAACATATTGTCCCATGGCTTCGGGAATACGCTGAATAGTAGTATGCCAACCCGATTCTCCTAATATATGCACCACCACAAAAAAGAATGCACTCATTGCAATGGCTGTAAAGTAAAACCCATTCAATAACACATTGGCCCATATTCGATGAGTATGGTCCAGATTGAGAAACACCCCGGCAATCGTTAATACAGCTCCGATAACCATTAGCGCAATCAAAAAGGTTTTTAGTTTTTGCGTAAATTCAAATGACTTATACATGATTATCGTTTATGATTTAACTTCGTGTAATTGAACTCCTAATGCTCCAACCGACTGTAAAGATTCCTGCAAAGAATCTACTTGTCCGTCTTTGGCTTCCAGTAATATCTGAAAACGATCGTTGGTTACCTCCTCATCAAAAATATGATTATCAGCTCCCGGCCCCAGATGACTTCTTAATAAGAACCCAAATACCAAGGCAAAAGCGGCAAACAGAACCGTTAGCTCAAAGGTTACGGGAACAAAAGAAGGTACCGACAAATAGGGCTTACCACCAAAATTGAGTGGCCATGCCTCTGTAAAAACCCAAGCCTGAAAACCAAAGCCGATAACAGCACCTATTGTACCTGCAATAAAGCCGGCACGTGGCAGCCTCGATCTACGCATCTTTAATACTTTATCTAATCCATGCACAGGAAATGGGGTGCGCACATCAGTGATATCCACATTTTTTTCCTGTAGCTCTTTAATGGCAATAATCAGATCCTTATCATCCGGAAAATATCCTGAAACGTATGTCTTATTCTTCATAGCTCTTTATTTTCCTTTTTTAATAAATTTCTCTGCAGAAGTCTTCAATACACTCTTAACCTCAGCAATAGCAATTACCGGGAAGAAACGAATGAACAAGAAGAAGAGAGTAAAGAACAAACCAAATGTTCCTAAATAGATTCCTACTTCAACCCAGGTTGGTGAGTACATACTCCAACTCGATGGAAGAAAGTCGCGATGCAGAGAGGTAACAATAATTACGAAGCGCTCGAACCACATACCAATATTCACAAAAATGGAAATGATAAAAGTGGCTGTAAAACTTCGACGTATACTTTTTATCCAGAATAGCTGAGGAGTTATCACATTACAAGTCATCATAATCCAATAGGCCCACCAATATGGACCAAAGGCGCGGTTGATAAAAGCATATTGCTCATAAATAACTCCTGAATACCAGGCGATAAACAACTCAGTTATATAGGCTATTCCCACAATCGACCCGGTTGCAATGATGATTTTATTCATCGACTCCAAGTGCGATTTGGTGATATAATCTTCGAGATTAATGGCTTTACGGGTAATTATCATTAGCGTTAATACCATTGCAAAACCCGAGAATACAGCACCTGAAACAAAGTAAGGTGGAAAGATTGTAGTGTGCCAACCAGGTATTACCGAAGTTGCAAAGTCGAAACTTACAATAGTGTGCACTGATAAAACTAATGGAGCAGCCAAACCAGCCAATATTAAACTCATTGACTCATGACGCATCCAGTGACGAGCCGAACCTGTCCATCCAAAACTTAAGAAGGCATAGATCTTTTTCTTGATACCATTTTTCAGTCTGTCACGAATAGTACCGATATCAGGAATCAATCCCATATACCAGAAAAGCAGTGAAACTGTCAAATATGTTGAGATAGCGAAAACGTCCCATAGAAGAGGGGAGTTAAAGTTTACCCAAACATCTCTGGTATTAGGATATGGGAAGATGAAAAATCCTAATGGTAAACGCCCCATGTGAATCAACGGAAATAACCCGGCACACATTACGGCAAATATGGTCATTGCTTCAGCACTTCGGTTGATAGAAGTACGCCATTTCTGACGAAACAACAATAAGATGGCTGAGATAAAGGTTCCTGCGTGACCAATACCTACCCACCACACAAAGTTGGTAATTCCCCAACCCCATCCAATGGTTCTGTTAAGACCCCAGGTTCCAATACCATCCCAAACGGTAACAAAAATGGAAAACAAGCCAAACATTAAGGCTATGAGTGCCAACGTTAAACCGGCATACCAGGTTTTTCCCGGTCGCCCGGTCATTGGCGCATATATCTCCTCAGTGACTTTACTATAGCTTTTTTCTCCGCTAATGAGCGGTTCTCTTACTGGCGATACGTACATTAGCTTAGCGTTTTATTTTGATCTTTATTTCTAACTTTAGACAGATAAACAACAGATGGCAAAGTATGCAGCTCTTCCAATAATCCATATTGACGTGCATCCTTCAACAATTTTGAAATATTGCTGTTCTCATCATTCATATCTCCGAATGTGATGGCATTAGCCGGACATGTTTGCTGACAAGCCGTTTTAATTTCACCATCTTCCAACATTCGGCCTTCACGCTTAGCTGTCAGCTTTTTCTCCTGAATACGCTGAATACACATCGAGCATTTTTCAATTACTCCTTTAGCCCGAACGGTTACATCAGGATTCAAAACCATTCGTTTTAAATCCAGTGTCATACCGGCAGGATCCACTCTGTTATTTGGAATCGTATCAGCTCCTGTGTAATCATACCAGTTGAAACGACGCACCTTGTAAGGACAGTTATTATTACAATATCTTGTTCCGATACAACGATTATAAGCCATTTGGTTGATACCTTCAGAGCTATGGTTGGTGGCAGCTACCGGACACACATTTTCACATGGTGCATTATCGCAATGCTGACACATCACAGGCTGACGAACCACCTCTGGATTATCTGAATCACCCGCATAATATCTATCCAAACGAATCCAATGCATCTCATGTGATCGACGCACCTCATTTCGTCCAACCACCGGCACATTATTTTCAGCTGAACAAGCTACCACACAAGCATTACAACCAATACAAGAATGTAAGTCAATCGCCATTCCCCAGTGATGCCCCTTATAATCATGTTCATGATAAAGGGAAGTATGTAGCTTCTCAACTTTTTCATGCATCTCATTTCCGGAAGCCGGATTCTTCAAATATTCTGCAATGGTTGTTTCTCTTACCAAAGCTCTACCTTCCATGGAATGATGCGATTGCGTTGCGGCTAACTCATAAGTAGAACCTGTTGCTACCGCTTCTACCTTAGGTACCAAATACTGGCGATATCCATCCTTCATTTCAACCAGAGGATAAACATCTTTTCCTAAATCAGTTGCAACACGCCCAGCATTCTTTCGCCCATAGCCAAGTGCTACAGCCAATGTATTTCGTGCCTGACCAGGTTGAATCAACACCGGCAAATCAATGCCACTAACTGTTACCACATCTCCCTGAGACCATCCTCGTAATGCAGCAAAAGCAGGAGAAACAGCCACATAATTGTCCCAACACACACGACTCACCGGATCAGGTAACTCCTGTAACCAAGGATTATTTGCCAGAGTTCCGTCTCCAATGGGAACATTCTGATATAATACTAATTCTAAATCATTACCTGATTTTGTACTGTTGTATTGAGAAGCAATATTGGTATCAACACCTGAAAAAGCAGGTGCTGTCTGCATTCTTTCTTCATCAAATACTAAACCGTCACGCAAGGAAGTCTTCCAGAATGTTTCAAACTGTTTTCCTTTTGCCAAGTTGATATTATAAATATTTTCTTTCCAGTTAAGCTTTATGTAATCATAGAACTTTCCTTCCATTCCGGCCCAGGCCATTATACTTTCCTGCGCATGCCGCGTTTTAAATATTGGTCTGATGGCAGGTTGGGTTAAAGTAAATAAACCGGGTGTCAGTTCTGCATCATCCCAACTTTCAAGGAAATGTGGAGTTGGTAACACATACTTACAATCTACAGTTGATTCGGTTTGTTGCGACTGAGCAGCTATTTTTAATTCTACTTTATCAAAAGCCGCTTGCATTCTTCCTGATAATGGAGCATGATATAATGGATTAGCACCCCACATCATTAAAGCCCTAACTTTACCAAGTTCTATTCTATTAAGCAGGGCATCTAACTTTGTATCATCACCCTGAAATAAATTTATTGGAGTATCTAATCGAAGTGTTTGACCTTCATTTTCTAATATATGATTTATACCACAAATTAGGGACTGAACATCTACATTGTTACTTCCTGAAAGCACTAGTGATTTTCCTTTTGCCTGCCAGAGTTCTTCTGCAATTTTTTCTATCTGAACCGGAGCCTTTATTGAAGGTACGTTCACTCCCGCCTTCTTGGCTAAAACAGAAAATAATGCCGCTACATAATGAGCCTCATCCAAAGCAGGCATTGGAACCCGCTCATCGGCGTTAGATCCGGTAAGAGTCATGGTTGACTCAAACTGAACATGGCGCATCATCTCACGCTTTCCGCCAGTTAACTTTCGAGCCTCAGCATATTGACGTCCGAAAACTACTGGTTGTAACCATGTGCCTAAAAAATCAGCATTAAACCCAACTACCAGCTTTGCTTCATCCAATCGATATGATGGTATAATAGCCTTACCATAATTAAGTTCAAAAGCCTTACGTAATGCCGAATACGAATAAGCATCAAATGTTTCGTGAACAACAAAAGGAAATTTATCCTTGAAATCGTTTATAAGTTTTTGTGTCGATGGACTTATCAAGGTTGGAGTAAGAATAACAAATTCGTTATTTGCATCCCATTCTTCCAGAATCTTTATCATATCAGCATCTACCTGTTCCCATGAGGCAGGTTTACCGTCAATCATTGGTTGAGCGGGTCTTGACTCATCATATAAATTCAGTAAAGATGCCTGAATACGTGCAGAAGCTGCACCACCTGTTAATTTGCACAGGTCATTTCCTTCAATTTTTATGGGTCTTCCATCACGTACCTTAACTAGTATAGGCACCATTTCCGAACCATCGTAGAAGGTAGAAGCGTAATAATTGGCTGTGCCAGGTTTAACTTCTTCGGGTTGTATTAATAATGGGATTGCTTTTTTCACAGGACGTTCACATCCGGCCAAAACAGCAGCCGAAGCGATTCCAAATCCAAAATATTTCAGAAAATCGCGACGTGAATTTTTTGAAGAGTCATTCCCGTCAGAAAGAAGAAACGAAGATTTCTTCTCCTGCACCACCTCCTCTTCGGGTACTAATTCCTCAATGCTTTTCCAGTATTGCTTCATAGTAATAACTGATTATATTTTAAAGGGATATACCTCTGTTGATTAATAATTAATGGTGACAATTCATACAGTCGTTAGCTCCTACATCAGCAGCCTTAATTGAATCAAGAGCACCCTCCTGAATATCTTTATGCAAGGCTTCAAAGGTCTTGTAGTAATCATTATCACGGAAATTCACATTGGTTTTTTTATGACAGTCGAGACACCATCCCATTGATAGATCATTCTCTTGTTTCAGTATATGCATTTCTTCAACAGTACCATGACATTCGGCACAATCTAACTGACCGGCATTTACATGTTGAGAGTGATTAAAATACACATGATCAGGAAGATTATGAATTCGTATCCATTCAATGTCATTATTGTTTTCGTAGGCATCAACTATCTTTGCTATTTCAAATTGCCCGGAGTTCGTACCGTTTCGAACAACCATATGACAATTCATACATAAACCCGCACTTGGAATACCTGCTGACTTTCCATGCTGTGCATTATAATGACAATAGTTACAGTCAATTTGATTATCCTGAGCATGAACTTTATGCGAGAACTTGATGGGTTGATCCGGCATATAATCCGGACTTCTTCCGAAATCGATTAATGTATGTGCAATAACTTTACCCTGATAAGCCAAGCCAGCCATGATGATAAGAATATGTATAAGCTTAAATTTAATCTTTTTAGTAAAGAAAATATCCACCAAAGCAACAGCCATTAAAACTCCCAACAATAGAAAAATCAAAATGGTATTAATAGACATTTTCTTTTGAGGAACACCAGAATCGGCAAGTTCCGTTAGGTATCCATGCAGATTGAATAACTGCTCATCCGTTAGTTCGTAATTTATATGCACCTTTTCGCGCATTGCACCCGACGGGGTTAATAAATGACTCTTGAAAGTTGCCAAATCCATATCTGCAGCTACTTGTGCCATTTCTAAAGCAGATGGATTCCAATTGATTGTATCAGAAGTGTAATAGGTGTGGCAAGAGGCACATGCCTTAGCATCTTCACCCGTTGAAATCAGTCCGTAATACAGCCTTTCACCAACTTTTAAGTCAGGTTCCGGAGCTCCCTTTTGACTATGTTTTTCTTGTGCCCCAACATTTGTAGTTGAGGAAACTATTAAAAAAATTAAGAAAAACTTTAAGAAAATCTTCCCGGAAGAACGGGACTTAGATAAAGTTTTAACCATATTGACTTATTATTTTTCATCAAATTAGACCAACCTATTTTCATAAGTATCATCTAATCAACAGATTTTGAATTATTAGCTATTAATCTTTTTTAACATTTCAACTTTTAACCATTCATAACGATTTAAGTTGAAGATTGTTTACACAAACAAATATAGTTTTTAAGATTTTTTACTCCTTTATTCTTTTAGATTTTCTGTAAGCTTTTTCACCAATTTATAATTAAAGAAGAACTCCTTGGCTACAACTCTAATAATAGTATAAACAGGAATAGCTAAAAACATACCTGGTATTCCAGCCATATAGCCAGACATTAGAATTATTAGAAAAATCTCTAACGGATGAGCTCTTACACTGGATGAAAAAATAAATGGCTGAAAGATGAGATTATCCATCAACTGTACAATCAAGTAAACGAAAAAGATACCTAATACAAAATTGAAAAAATCAGGTGGCACTGCTAACTGTACATATACTATTAAGCCAACCAAGTATCCGAAAAAGGCACCAATTAATGGTCCTAAATAAGGTATCACATTAATCAATCCTGAGAAAAGGCCAATAATAACAGCATGTTGAAATTCAATACCAACAATTAAAAATCCAATGGTCACAAAAAGAGAAATTAATGTGACCTGTATGATAACTCCAATAAAATATCTGCGAAGTAGGGTTTTAATGGACGCCAGCATGTGCTTTAAAGCACTCTCGTAATGGGAAGGAACAAATAGTAACAACCCTTCAATTATTAACCACTCTTCTTTTAGAAAAAAGAAAGTGATAAAAGATACACTGAAAATAAATATGAACAAGCCTCCTAAAAAACCAAGAACTCCGGTAAATAAACTCCTTAACTGCGTAAAATCAAAAAAGGTAATAGCAGTTTCCTTAATTTGATCTTCAAGAACCTCTAAGCCGGCTTTTCCGAACTCGGAATGATTAAGTGGCTCTAACAAATTATCAACTAATCTTTCGGCCTTTAGAAAAACAACGTCAATATCAACACTACTTAGAAAATGAATTTCTTTAATTACAAAAGGTACTGTCAGTCTAAAAAAACTGAAAACGAATACCCACAAGATTAGCACTGTTAGTAATGCAGATAATGAGTTTGAGATTTGCCAATCTCTGATTTTGATCTTCTTTATTAAATCAAAAATTGGGCGAATAACCAATGATATAACAACAGAAACCAAAACAAAGGAAACAACCGCTCTGAAATACCACAAAAGAACAACGGTACAACATGCTAAAACAAACCATAGAATATACTTTAGCCTTTCTGTCATTAAACAAAATATTTGAAGAATTTGATCCTTTTAACAAGTTATCTTAAAATATTGAGAAAAACATATTTTCTTTTTAAATATATAAGTCTAAAAGTCGACAAAACACACTATTTAAGCCATCTAAATACTAAAATTATAACATTATTAAACGTCTATCTATATTTTTTCACTACTTTCATACCGAAGAAAAAAATGCACCAGAGAGTTAACAAAATCACCTTAATGTAAATGCCCATTACCCATACACATCATGAGAGGATCAATAATCGGAGACATTATCGGGTCGGCTTTTATTGAGTCGCCCCAAAGCACTACTGAATTTCAATTATTAAAGCCCTTTTCGGCTTATACTACAGACACTGTCCTAACCATCGCCATTGCTGATGCAATCATAAAAAAAGTTCCGTTTGACGTTAGCTTACGTCAATGGGCACGAAAATTCCCCAAAGCAGGCTATCGACAAAAATTCCTTGACTGGGCCCTGACTGACAAACCTAATCAACAATACAATAGTTCAGGTGATGGAGCTGCACGTAGAGTAGCACCTATTGGTTTTGCATCACAGTCATTAGATGAAGCATTGGAACTTGCTGAAAAAGCAACTGTGATAACTCATGCACTCGAACCAAAAGTGAAAGCCGCTCAAGCAATGACCGGTGCTATATTTATCTCAAAAAAAGGAGGTAGTAAAGAAGAAATAAGAGAATTTTTAAAAACAAAAATCGGTTATGATCTTCCAGCTACCATTGATAAGGATGAAGTAAATGAATTAATGAAGAAATATAATTCACCTGCTCCTGCAGCTTTACTTGCTTTTATTGACTCATCTAATTTTGAAGACGCTATTAGAAAAGCCATATGGCTTGATGGACCTTCGAATACTATTGCCTCAATAACAGGAGGATTATCTCAGGCCTACTATAAGCATATTCCCAAAGCTCTATTAAGAAAAACTCTTTCCAGAATTGATCCAGAGATGGAAAGTGTAATGGAGAATTTTGAAGACCTATTCTGCGCAGAAGTATTACACAGCAACCAGGATATAAAATTTAATTTTCACTAAATAAAAAAAGGTCAGCTTTCGCTGACCTTTTTTATTATATATCAATTGGTTTACTTACTTTTTCATCGAGAAGCGCAAATTCGAGTACTTCCGATATTTCCTTCACAAAATGGAAAGTTAATCCATCCAGGTACATATCCTTAATGTCATCAATATCTTTCTTGTTTTCCTGCGAAAGAATAATGTCTGAAATACCAGCCCGTTTGGCAGCTAATATTTTTTCTTTAATTCCACCAACAGGTAAAACCTTTCCTCTCAGTGTTATCTCACCGGTCATAGCCAATCGGGCTCTCACTTTACGTTGAGTAAAGATGGATGCCAATGAAGTGACCATAGTAACACCAGCTGAAGGACCATCTTTAGGAATAGCCCCCTCAGGAACATGAACATGTACATTCCAATCGTCAAAGGTTTCAGTTTTCAGCCCCAGCATTTCAGCATTAGCCCTAAGATACTCCAACGCTAACACAGCAGATTCTTTCATCACATCACCTAAGTTACCGGTAAGCGTCAACTTGCCTTTACCTTTACTTATACTGCTTTCTACAAAAAGAATCTCCCCACCAACAGCTGTCCATGCCAAACCAGTTACTACACCGGCTGTTGAATTATCCTGCCATTTGTCTTTAGAGAAACGAGGTGTTCCTAGATATTCGGCAACATCTTTAATGACAAGATTTTTCTTGACTTCCTCTTCTTTGGCAATTTTCAAGGCTACTTTACGACAAAGCTTTGCCAAAACCTTATTTAGTTCACGAACACCCGACTCTCGCGTGTACGACTCTACAATGTAACCTAGTACGTTTTTATTGATAGATAACTTACCTTTTTCGATGCCATGGTTCTCCATTTGATGAGGAAGTAAATGACGACGAGCGATTTCCACTTTCTCTTCTAAAATATATCCACTTACATCGATTAATTCCATGCGATCAAGCAATGGCTGAGCAATATTACCGATAGTGTTGGCAGTAGCGATAAACATCACATTTGACAAATCGAAATCTACTTCCAGAAAGTTATCATGAAAATGTTCGTTTTGCTCAGGATCCAGAACCTCTAATAAAGCTGAAGCCGGATCACCATGGAAACTACTGCTAATTTTATCTATCTCATCCAAAATAAATACAGGGTTTGCAGAACCTGCTTTCTTAATATTCTGAATGATACGACCTGGCATAGCGCCAATATATGTTTTTCGATGTCCTCTAATCTCAGCCTCATCATGTACGCCACCCAACGACATTCGAACATACTTCCGTCCAACTGCATCAGCAACCGATTTACCTAATGAAGTTTTTCCAACTCCCGGAGGTCCATATAAACAGATAATAGGCGATTTTAATTCACCTTTTAATTTAAGAACGGCCAGATGTTCAAGAATACGTTCCTTTACCTTATCCAAACCATAATGATCTCTATTCAGAAATCTCTCAGCCCTCTTTAAGTCGTAGTTATCCTTGGTATATTCATTCCATGGGATATCAAGCAATGTTTGAAGATAATTATATTGAACAGAGTATTCTCCAGCTGCAGGATTTAAACGCTGCAACTTGTCCAATTCTTTCTCAAACAATTCCTTAACTTCTTTACCCCATTTTTTCTTTTCAGCTCTTTCTTTTAGAACTCTTACCTCTTGCTCAATTGGGCTAGAGCCTAACTCATCCTGAATGGTTTTAATTTGTTGCTGAAGCAGATATTCGCGCTGTTGTTGATCTATATCTTGCTTAACTTTGCTTTGAATATCGTTTTTCAACTCTTGCATCTGTACTTCGCGTGCCAAATGTTCCAAAAGAGCCATTCCTCGGTCTAGTAACCCTTCCAGTTCAAGCACTTTTTGCTTTTCCTCAACAGACATTTCTGAGTTAGAACCAACAAAGTTGATAAGGAAACCATCATTCTCAATATTCTTTATGGCAAATGATGCCTCTGGTGGAATATGCGAAGATGCTTTAATTACTCTCAACGACAAATCTTTGATTGAGCTAACAACAGCTTCAAATTCACCTTTCGTTTTATCTGTGGGTTCAATATCTTCTAACCCTGTCACTTTGGCCATATGATATGGCTCATCGGTAACTATTTCATCTAAACGAAAGCGTTTTTTTCCTTGAATGATAACTGAAGTAGAATCATCGGGCATTTCAAGGATTTTAATCACCTTGGCCATAGTTCCCACTTCATATAGATCTTCTTTCTGAGGATCATCTACTTTAACATCTCGCTGAGCAACAGCACCAAAGTAACCTTTATTGCGCTGCACATCTTTAATCAACTGAAGTGATTTTGCTCTTCCTAAAGAAATAGGAATAATTACCCCCGGAAATAACACTGTATTTCTTAAAGGTAATATTGGCAATGTGTCAGGCACTTCCAGTTCATTCACACTTTTTTCATCACCCTCTGCAACAATCGGAATAAACTCAGCATCAGACTCAAATACATCTGAAAAGTAGAGATTATTTTGCTTTGTTTTATTTTTATTCATATTAACTATCTCAAATAGGCAGACAAACTGTCAATATGTCTGCAAAGCTCATTAAAATTCAACGAATTCTATAGTGTCAATAGACGTGCCAAAAACTTTTGAAGGGCACTTCTGCAATTTAAAGTATCGTTGAATACCTTCTCCAATATCCTACGGTCGGTATTAGTAAAAGATACATCTTCCCCGAAATTACCCCTAAGACAAAAATATACTTGATCAAATCTACATCTTTCAAGTATTTGTAGACTTAAAAATACAAAAAAAGCTCCGGATGTTCCGAAGCTTTCTCTATATCTTAATAAGTAGTTATTACTTACGTTTGTCGAAATGTTTTTGATAACGGCTCATAAACTTATCAACACGTCCTGCAGTATCTACTAATTTCATTTTACCAGTGTAAAATGGGTGTGATGTGTTAGAAATTTCCAACTTCACTTGAGGATATTCAGTCCCGTCGATTTCAACAGTATCTTTTGTTGCAACAGTAGAACGAGTAATGAATGTTTCCCCGTTTGACATATCGGTAAAAGCTACCAATCTGTAATTATCCGGATGAATTCCTTGTTTCATTGTTATATGCTTTAAATCCTTACTATTCTAATTCTTATTCGGGCTGCAAAGATAATTCATAAATTATTAATGACAAAAGATTTAAACACAGAATTTACAAAACTTTTTTATCATCTTCAGAATACTTTGTATCTACCGGTATCTGCGAAGCCCTTTCTTTGCTTATTTTCTGGCCATTAAAGAGGTATCGGTAAGTAATATGTTTCTTGCCAAAAGAAGCTCCCATTGACTCCTGCAATACCCTCATCTTAGGATTAAAATCACCTACCCATGAAAGCTCGAGTTCTTTCAAATAAGGCTTCTTCTCCACCGCACCTTTTAAATTCCAGAATAATCCGGATTCAATACCCGATCGTTGAAACTTTGGTACAACCCCCAAAATAACCACTCTGGCACGCGTCATTTTATTTGAATATTTCCCCCATAAGAATTTTAACTTGTTTAAAGCATTCATCTTTCCTTTAAACCCCTTAACAATTTGATTCACATCAGGAAATAGAACAATAAATCCAATTGGGTCATCATGGTGATAAGCAAACCAAATTAAATCTTCCATCATAAATGGCTTTGCCTTATTCATAGTTGTTTCCAACACTTTTCGATCGATAGGCTTAAAGTTTTCGTGATAACGCCAGGCATCGTTGTAAACAGTCTCAAAGTCATCTAAAAACTTACTTCCTTGATTCCAAGAGAAATGTTTGAAGTTAAATCCTTCTTTTTTAACAACCCATCCGGCAATTTTCCAAAAACGTTCAGGAAAGGGCACCGTTAAATCCAGGTGATTGGTTATTTGCTCGAAATAATTCGAGAAACCATATTCCTCAAAAAACTTTTTATAATACGGCGGATTGTATTGCATCCCAAATCCAGGTTGGGTAAAACCATCAACTAATAATCCCCAGAAATTGTCATTCTCGCCAAAGTTTATCGGACCATCCATGGCCTCCATACCTCTTTCCTTAAGCCATTCTTTTGCTGTATCAAATAATTTAAAAGCAGCTTCTTTATTATCTATACATTCAAAGAACCCCAAACCTCCGGTAGGCTGTTCAAAACCAAAAGCTTTCTTTTCGTTTATAAAGGCGGCAACCCTACCAACAACACGATTCTCAATTTTTAATATAAACCTTGTAGCTGAGCCATGTGTAAAAAAGATATTCTGCGAAGGATCAAAAATTTCTTCTATCATGCCATCCAAAGGGCGCACATAAGCATCATCATTTTGGTAGATATCCTCAACAACCTCTAAGAACTGCTTTCTCGAAACTTTATCTTTTACTTCTAATATCTTCATAAATCACAAAAAAAATGGTGAAACCACTGGTCTCACCACAAAAATATACGAATATTTTAATTTTCCTAGAACCAAAACCAGTTCTCGTAATCTTCCGGTTGTTTTGCAGGAAAATCTTTATGATAGAATTCATTTCTGGCTGGATTGTACTCGTAATCGGACTCCCATATTTGCCAGTTTGTGGCAATTTCTTTTACCGCATCAATAACATAATCCAGCTCTTTATCAGTCATTGTTGGATGGATTGACATTCGAATCCAACCCGGTTTTTCCGATAAATCTCCATGATTGATTTTACTGGTAATCTTATTGGATGTATAATAATCTACGTGTAATAAATAATGACCATAAGTACCAGCACACGAACATCCTCCACGCACCTGAATTCCATATCGGTCATTCAAGAGCCGAACCGCCAGATTAAAATGCAGATTATCAATATAAAATGAAATAGCACCTAATCGTTGTTCTACATTATCAGCCAAAATATTCATACCTGGTATAGAACGAAATTCCCGAAATATCTTTTCAATCATCTCATTTTCCCGGGCATGGATTTTATCCGTCCCCATCTCTTCTTTTAGCTTAACTACTAAAGCGGCCTTAATGGATTGTAAAAATCCAGGCGTGCCTCCATCTTCGCGTGCCTCAATATCGTCGATATACCTGTATTTGCCCCAACGATTTGTCCAGTCAACGGTACCTCCTCCTGAATTGTCAGGCGCCATGTTGTGATACAAGGCTCGATTAAATACCATCACCCCTGAACTTCCAGGGCCACCTAAAAACTTATGAGGCGAAAAAAAGATAGCGTCTAAACTTTCCTGCGGATCTTCAGGATGCATATTTATAGTATCGTAGGGTGCTGAGGCTGCAAAATCAACAAAACAGAATCCGCCGTTCTGATGCATAATCTTTGCTAGTTCATAATACGGAGTTCTCACTCCCGTTACATTAGAACATGCTGAAAAAGATCCTATCTTTAGAGTTCTGTTTTCATACTTCTTTATTTCACGTCGTAACGATTCCGGATCAACCAATAACTGATCATCAGGCTCCAAAACAACCACATCGGCATTGGTTTCTAACCATGAAGTATGATTGGAGTGATGTTCCATATGAGTTACAAATACTACAGGACGCTGTTCGGCTGGCATACTGCAAAAACGCTTAGCCTGTTCAGGCACGCGCATTCCCAATATACGCTGTAACTTATTTATAACATTAGTCATACCAAACCCGGCGGTAATAATAATATCATCATTGCCAGCATTGACATGTTTTTTTATAATTCGATGAGATAACTTGTAAATATTGGTCATAATCATTCCTGTATCACTCGATTCGGAATGTGTGTTAGCCACCATCGGACCAATTTTTTCCTTCATAATATTTTCGATAGGCTCATATAGCCTTCCACTGGCTATCCAGTCAGCATAAATCAATGGTTTTTCACCATAGGGGGTTTGAATCATAGCCTTGTTTCCAATAGTATTATTGCGAAACTTTTCGAAATGAGATTCCAGATTACTCATCTTTTGAACGATTTAATTAGTCTGTACATTGAAGATATCAGCATATCTAAATTTGTGCAAAAATAACCCTTATTAAACTAATGAAATATGATTTTTTCCACATTGCAAAATGCAGAAACTCTTTTATTATTTATCTTCTACAAACTCAATTTCACCAATTACATCCTGAACAATAAGCTGAAGCCCCTTATTCTCAATACAATTTACTTCTTCAATCCATCCCTTTAGCTTTACCGTACTTTTACCCAATACACGTAACATTTTTTTGATTGCAAAAGCTACAGACTTAAGATAACCATAATCGGCTTCAGTCAAATCTTCCGAAATTAGCTCATCAATCATTAGCTCGGTACACTTGTTTGTATATTGAACAGACCACCCTTTTGTATAATTTGCCAAAAGTTTTAGCCATTGATTCTCGCTACACTTCCACTCATTCACTAATTCTTCAGCTATAGGCAAATGCCCCCACAACACCATGGATGTTCTTTCAACCAAGTCAATATTTGTAATTAATTGACTCCATTCTCTACATCTTTCTATGGTCATTTCGCTTTGAGGAACCAACATTGCCCCTAGAAGCATTGTCTCTCTGATTTCTTTCAACCATAGTCTTTCGGCCAAATTATAATCAGAATTATGAGAAGAAGCTATCTCTTTTAGATGCGGAAATCCAACACCGTAATTAACCCGGTATTTTATTCCGCGACCTTCCATTTGACCAACAGTCGTCCCATTCATCCGAAGCTTAATCTGATTCAAAATCATCTCAAGTTCTTTATCCAGCTCCTTATTTTCGATAAAAAATTTCATCTCTAAAGTAATTTACATTCATTAACGATTTTATATCACAGATTTTACTTTGTTGAATTCCAAATAATTGAATTGCACTAATTGCAATAAAACCGTATTGAATAATCGATGACAAAGAAAAAGATTTAATTTTTTTCGCCCAACTATTGCAAGATTCAATTCGATAATATTATCTTTGCATCGCTTTAGAAAAAATGGTGATTGTAGCTCAGTTGGTTAGAGCGCTGGATTGTGGTTCCAGAGGTCGCCGGTTCGAGACCGGTCTTTCACCCATAAAAAAAGGACAGCAAATTGCTGTCCTTTTTTTGTTTCTATACTTTTCTTCTATACTAACTCATTCTGGTATAAATACAATATCAGAACCAAATTCCGGATCTGCACATAAATCTTTGCAAACAAAAACTATATTCAAACAATTAGTCCTTCGAATAGTTAGTAATTAATGTAAAATTTTCAGCTGTTTAATTTGATTTATTGTACATATGACAAAACTTAAAGAACTTACATCTTTGAATTATTATTTTTGAGATAATTTAAATGAAATTAATGAGGCAAACTCTACCCATACTATTCATATTAGCTCTTTTAACTTTCAGTTTTAATGCTAAAACACAAAGCCTGGTACAGATAATTGAAAAAAGTGAAAAGACAGTATTTGAAGCAATAAGTTTCGACAAACAAGGCAGGCAAATTGGTTCTTCGGCCGGATTCTTTATTTCACCCAATGGTTTAGCTATTACAACGAGTTCAATTTTTGAGAAAGCAGACTCTGCCATTGTAGAGCTGCGAAGTGGCCGTGACTACAATATTGAACGAGTAATATCTGTACATCCTTATACCAACCTGGCATTAATTAAGGTTGAGTCCTCCAACAGAACCAGGCTTTTTAATTATTTATTGCCATCGAAAGTATCCTTTAAAGAAAATGAAGAAGTACTTACAATGATATTGCCTCAAAACGACGAGGACGAAGAAGAGGATGGCACCTATCTGGCTCCGGTATCACAAATTGCTTATTTCCCATTTGTGAGTCGATCTGGTGTTATCAGCGAATCTATATCATCTTCTACCAATGGGGCACCGGCAATTAACTACAAAGGCGAATTGGTGGGCATAATCAAAAGCCTACCACAAAAACAAAAAAAGATAGTATATAATTCTTACCTGCTTAATGATTCAAACTGGGTAGATATCAACCTGCAAATTGAGAATATTAAGATGAATCCAGAACTGAGCATGCTATTTAGTCCTGAGATAAGCTTAGGAATATTCAATATTCTGATTGAAGATTATATTAATGCAGCCCGCCAACTGAGTAAACACATTAATCAAACCATTGATGATGTGGAGGCACGAAGCCTAAGAGCCTATGCCCGATACAAATACAACAACAAAGTAGGAAGTCGTGAAGATTTTAAGGATTGTAACCGGATAAATCCCAATTTCTATCTTCAGTATTACCTACAAGGATTGATTGATTTGGAAGAGAAAAAGAAAAATGAAGCTCAGATTAACTTTACCTTATGCCTAGATCATCAACCAAACTTTGCGGCAGCCATCGTTCAGCAAGCAATGATAGATCTCGAACGAAGAGAAAATATTCAGGAAGCGTATAACCGATGCACGGAAGCTATTTTACACGATTCATTAGAAGCTACAGCCTATTACGAACGTAGTCGTTTACGTTTTAAATATTCCGACAACAAAGAAGGCACCCTTGAAGATATAAGTAAAACTATCTATCTCAATCCTAACTTATCAGGCATTTACACCCTGAGAGGAATAATGCGTGCTGATAACAAAGATTTATTAGGTGCCATTGAAGACTATGACAAGGCTATTGAAAAAAATGCCGAAGACGTACATGCGTTTATTAACAGGGGAATTGCTAAATATAATATTGGCTTAAAAGAAGAAGCTTGTGGTGATTGGAATAAAGCCGGAAACCTGGGAAACTACGAGGCTTATAAATACCTTTCGAGATATTGCAAAGAAGTTGATAAAAGCATTTATCCAGATTAACTAAATACATCAACAAAAAGTCCTACCTCAAATATCCTTTCAAAACATCTTTTGAACCAAAATATCCTGTTGGTTTGTTACCTTTGTATCAAATAAAAAAATCAATGATTACACAAGAAACACTAAAAGACTTAAGTGGACGCGAATTGGCGTTAAGGAGGTATCTTTGACATCGATCGCAAGGTTATTGAAATAGATGAAGAAGAGATGCGATCGCAGGCTCCTGACTTCTGGGACGATGCCAAGAAGGCAGAAGTACAGATGAAGAAACTTCGCGAATTGAAAAGTTGGGTTAATGAATATAACGAAGTAAAAGCATCCATTGAAGATTTGCAGGTATTATTTGATTTTCATAAAGCAGGTGAAGCTGAAGCTGCGGATGTTGATGAACAATACCAGGCCACACTTGAATTGATTGAAAAGCTGGAGCTGAAAAATATGCTTCGCCGCGATGAAGACAAAATGGGTGCGGTTCTTAAAATTAATGCCGGCGCCGGTGGTACAGAAAGTCAGGACTGGGCACAAATGTTGATGCGCATGTACATACGCTGGGGCGAGGCTCATAACTACAAAGTAAAAGAAGTAAACTATCAAGAAGGCGACGAAGCAGGTATTAAAACTGTTACTTTGCAGTTTGAAGGTGATTTTGCTTATGGCTATTTAAAAAGCGAAAATGGTGTACATCGCTTGGTACGCCTTTCACCATTTAACTCAGCCAATAAACGAATGACCTCATTTACTTCGGTTTTTGTAATTCCACTAATTGATGATAGCATTGAGATTGATGTTAATCCAAGTGATATTGAGTGGGACACCTTCCGATCAGGAGGTGCCGGCGGGCAAAATGTGAATAAGGTAGAAACCGGTGTTAGATTGCGACATATACCATCGGGTATCATCATTGAAAATACCGAATCACGATCGCAGCTTGCCAACAAAGAAAACGCCATGCGCTTGTTAAAGTCGCAGCTTTATGAGATTGAATTACGCAAACAATTAGAAGAGCAAAATAAGATTGAATCGCAGAAAAAGAAGATTGAATGGGGTTCACAAATTCGCTCATACGTGCTTCAACCTTATAAAATGGTTAAAGATGTCAGAACCAATCACGAAACATCCAATGTGCAAGGTGTTTTAGATGGAGAAATTGATGACTTTATAAAAGCCTATTTAATGGAATACGGTGCACAGGAAGTTTATGACAACTAATTAAAATCCAATAGCATGATACAAATATTTCATAATCCCCGATGTGGCAAAAGTCGGGCCGGAGTTAAATATCTAGAAGACAAAGGCGTTGAATTTGAAATATTCAAATACCTTGATGAACCCATAACACCAGATGAGCTGCAAGAAGTATTGCGAAAATTAGGAAAACGTCCTTTAGAGATCATTCGCACTAAAGAAGATATCTTTAAAGAAGAGTTTGAAGATAAGGAGTTATCTGATGAAGAATGGATACTGGCCATGGTAGAATATCCAAAATTAATTGAAAGACCAATCATTATTAATGGCGACAAGGCCGTTTTAGGACGACCCGCAGAAAACATTGATTCTATCTTATAATACGAAAGATAAAGAGGGTGTCCAAAAAGTAATTCCGCAAATACGCAATCTTTCAATTTGTAACTCTACTTTCATTTTACCCCACCAAACCCTGCCTGCAGCAGGCAGGCTCCCCTAAAAGGGAGGCTTAAGTCCCCTTCAGGGGATTTAGGTGTAACATAAAGTGATATTTATTACAAATTGAAACTAACGTTGTTACGATGTTTAGTTTTTGGACACCCTCTTTCTTAATTTACAGTTTAATAAATTTAAGGTATACATCTCCCACATTCAAAACATACATACCAACAGGCAAGTCTCCTATATTAATTTCCTCTGTTTCATAAACCATTGACTTGACCAATTCTCCATTAATATTATAAACATTAATAAGACTTCCTTTGTCAACATTACTTATACGAATCGATTCACTTGCTGGATTAGGATAAACAATAATCTTTTCAACTTTAACATTATTTGTTGATGAAGGCACACCTTGCCAATCAACCTCAACAAAAAGCCTATCGTACTGGTAATATGTAGTTACATCTCCGGAAGATGAAGTACTTACATTATCTGATGAAAAGCCCATAGCATTCACACCATCATTTAGCATGGCATAATTAGGTATGGGAACAAATGATTTTCCAATAAACAGATCGGATGCCTGAGTATTATCAAAAGTTAACGGATCTAATTCTGTCAATGTCAAACCATCATATTCAAATATCTTTGGAAGTTTATCCTTAAGAAAAACAAGCACACGTGCCGATCCATCATCTAATGGAAATAGATTTGCTTTTATTGTAACATCACCCGTTTCAAATGGCACGAAAGAAGTATTCAGGTTTATTCCATTTTTACTTAGCCAAATGGTTGGCCCTTCAGGTTCATTGTTTTCTATATACATAAAGTAATAGTTACCATCATTAGCCATATCTAAATCATAATAATGATAATTCCCTTTGGTAGTAGTTCTTAATCTTGTAGGTTGCTGCCAAACCCCGCCGGATTTTAATGCATAATCGATATAATAAGTGCCTGATGCTGGTGCCTGCTTATAATAAACCAAATGTTGCTCATCATTCTTAATTACCTGCCGACCTACCCAGGATGTACCTCTGTCAATTGTCCCTTCAGAGTACACATGAATCTGCGTCATTTCACCCCAATTTGCCTGATTGTTACTATAATCCACAATAACCTCATACAACGCGCCTCCATAATTATACCATCCTCTTCTGTGCAAAATTAAATGTACTGTCCCATCAACATCTGAATTAATGGCAAAGGGTATCAATCCATAATTATATGACCACGAGTCTTGAGGTTGAGTAAAGTATACTTTTTCCACCCAACCCTCACTTGTTTCTATTAAAATAACGGTTGTGCACCAAAACTCATATCCATAAGGAGTAGCCGCCCCATAATTAAAGTACGGATTATAACTATAAGCTATTACCCTTTGGTTATTTCCCGTTAAGCCTATAAATGCGATATAAATATCTCCATCATGACCAGTTGGGATTAATTCTTTCTGCCATTCCTCAGAGTCGTTTTGCTTTGTAAAGCAATGTAATTCATAGTTATCCACAACTAGGGAATACAAGGTTCCATTAGCATCAATAATAGTGGAATACTGAAAATAATTGGCTGGAGAGGTATAGTACTGCCTCTGAAATTGAAGCGATTGAGCATAGGTGTAATACGAGAGATGACCAGACTCGTTTTGAGCCAAAGAGGATATAGATACTGTTATTGAAATAACAAAAAACGCAAGGAGTAAACTTTTTGCTTTCATGATTCTTAATTTTAGATGAGTAATAAAGAACACAATAAAAGTTACTCAAATTCACATTAATAATCAAGCGACAAAACCACCATATACACTTATTATCAATATATTAATACTTCCCAAAGAATTCATTAGCAAAAAAATTCTTTAATTGTAAAACAACTTTTTTAATGAATGTAAATAATTTGATACGCAACCCTTTTCACATATCTTCATCATAAGGGTAAATGAATCTAAACCCTTTACCGATGAAAAAGAACCTACTTCTAATAGTTCTTCTTTGCAGTACATTAAGTGTATTTGCTCAAAAGCACAAAAGCACCGTTTACCTTAAGAATGGCACTGTTATTAAGTGCGAAATACTGGAAATTATACCTGATGAGGGTTTAAAAATACAAACAGGCTCACATGAACTTATGCTGAGCAACCAAGAAATTGAAAAGATTGAAGTAAATGGGAAGGCAGAAAGAATAAACAACAGCCAACCTATTACTAACAAAGGATTCTTTAACAAAACAACCGTTGGAATACTGGCCGGTAGTTCTTCAAACAACGAGCAAGCACCTTTTGTGCTCACCTCATCTATGGGATACTACATTCTTCCCAAAATATCTGCTGGCCTTGGTACCGGAATAGAACTATACCAGGAAGCCATTTTACCGGTTTATGCAGAACTCCAATATTTCTTCAATAATAATCCGAAAGCTCCATACCTTTTCACTCATGGCGGATGGGCTTTCTCTATTGATGACAGAAAAAACACTTCATCTTACGAATACAATTCAATGGGAGGCATAAGGTACGGCGGTGGCGCAGGACTACGAATATGGACCCATTCAGGCTTTGGATTGGTAGCTGAAGTTGGTTATCAATATCAGGAAATAAAAACTGAGAAAACTGAGGTTTATATGAATTATAAATCAACTTTGTATGATCAATACAACCGACTGGCAATCAAACTTGGCTTTTACTTTAACTAATAAAAACAGATGAAAATCAAACTAATTCTATTTGTAACTACTCTATTCATTTTGAGTTCCTGCAAAGAGGAATGCGATCCATGCATGACACCTCCTTCGCCTTTTTATTTTGAAATCAGAGATGCCGAAACTGATGTAAATATTTTCACATCCGGTCTGGCCAATCCTGATAACCTTCGACTGATCAATGAATCTACCAACGAGGATGTTGAGTTTGACTTTCTTGATGAAAACGATTACAATGTTATAATGATTGGTAGTATTGGATGGCAAACAGAAATTATTGCAGCCAAATTGTTTCTTGCGGATGAAGAAGTGTTTACCCTAACTGTTGACGCAAGCCGTAAATCAGATGATTGCTGCAGCTGGACGGAATACAACGACATTGAAATTGAAGGTGCTGATTTTACGCAGGACAATAATTCCAATTCATATGTCGTTTATTATTAATAGTTAACCGTCTACTTTATTTAGAACCTCATTTTACCCCTATAAAAATGAAGTCCCTGCTGGAAGCAATTCCAACAGGGACTTTCTATTTATCACTTATCACCAAAACTTACCTGTAATTCTGACTTCCAGAACTTGTATTACCCACAACCTTAATAGGACCGCGATCAATAACCAATTTCTTTCTGCCAGTGTTACCTTTTGCGTTTAAGCCACCTGATGAAGCAGACAAGGCAAAACTCAATTCTTCCATATCATTCAATAAATCCATACTTACACTACCCGACGACGCTTTAAAATAAGATGCACCGGTTAATTTAATATTAGTACCACGCTGGCTGCCACTTGAACTTGAAAGATTAACAGCTCCTGTGACTCTATCTAACTTTATACTTCCGGATGAAGTGCTGGCTTTTACATCACCTGTTACATCATCAATATTTAAGCTTCCTGATGTAGCCGAAGTCCAAAGATTACCATCAACCATGCGAATAGACTGACCTCCGGATGAAGTATTCAAATCAACATCACCGCCCACATTCTCAACTTTTAAGCTACCTGAAGATGCTTTTGTTTTCAGATTTCCTTTAACGCCATTAATACGTTGTGAACCAGATGATGTTCCTGCTCGCACATCACCACCTATTCCTTCAATAGATAAGCTTCCGGATGATGCTGTTGCACTTAAATCGGAATTGATATCTCGTGCTCGAATGCTTCCACTAGAGGCTTTTAGTCTTACATTGCTCTGACCAATACCTTCAACGCTTACGCTTCCACTTGAATTATCCACCATAATATTGGTGTTCTCAGGAACCCTAAACTCCAGTTTACCTTTAATATTTCCACTGATTGACCTTGGACGATCTATCCAAACACGCAAAGTTCCTCCACTCATATTATGGCGAATCTTCATTTCATAATCGCGCGATGACAGAATCTCTCCGGAAAAGTCTACATCATTAGAAGATCCTCCAACGATTTTAACAGAACAAAAAGAACCTTCAACTTCCACCGAAGTGACATTACTATAAGTTTCATCAACTTTGTCGATTAAATTTTGTGCCTCTACGCACGAAACAGAAAGGACTAAAACGATTGTTGATAACAAAAACAAACCGCTTCTGAATACATTTCTCATATCAAGGGGTATTTTAATTAATATTCAATTTTACAGCAACTTAATGCTACGATAAATAGGACGCCTTGATATTACAATAAGTTACAAGCTTTTTTTATTTTTTTATTGAATTCCAGATTCGTTTCACAACCATATAGGTATCAAGCGAACCATCAAACACCTCAACAGTCTTAGATCAGTTCAGCAGCCAGCTTTTTCAAATCAACACCCGAGAAGTTACCTGATGTCATAATTAGTAAATTTGAATTCGTTAAATCTTGCTCTTTTAACCAACTTACTAACTCATCTGATTGCGTCATCACCAACAAGCCATCCTGATCGAAGGCTTCACTAACTTCCTGTTTCGAAAGATCGGGCAATTGCTTATGTTTTAACACTTCCGGATTATAAAAAACAACAGCTTGATCAGCCATTTCCATTGTATGTTTATACTGAGGTAAGAATTTTTTGTTCAAACTACTAAATGTATGCAACTCCATCACAGCAATTAATTTGCGATCAGAAAATTGTTGCTTCATAGCGTTGGTAGTTGCTTTTAATTTAGATGGTGAATGAGCAAAATCAAGATAAATATGAGTTGTTTCATTCTTCTCTAGCAACTGAAGACGCTTAGCTGCTCCTTCAAAATTACTTATGGCTGATAGGAATTCTTCATCCGAAATGCCAATTTGATTACAAACCAACCGTGCACCATTCATATTTTGCAGATTATGATCGCCAAAGATTGCCATAGGGTATTCGTTACCTTCCCATAAAACTACTACTTTTCCGTTTTTCTTTTTGTAAGGCAAGGTCGAGTATTCCTGAACATTCAACCTACTTTTTTGATGCTCTCCCAACTTAACCAACTCTTCATCCTCGTTAAAAAAAACCAAAGTGGCATCATCAGGCATGCTGTCGGCAAAAATGGTAAACTGACTGATATAATTCTCCCAGGTTGGAAATACGTTCATATGGTCCCAGGCAATACCTGTTAACATAGCTACCTGAGGCTTGTACCAATGGAATTTTGGGGTTAAATCAATGGGCGATGATAAATATTCGTCTCCTTCAAAAACAGCTATCGGTGCATCTTTGGTTAAGCGAACCATGGTATCAAAACCTTCGAGTTGAGCTCCAACCATATAATCGAAGTCCTTACCCAAAGCTTTTAACACATGCATAACCATTGCGGTTGTGGTTGTTTTACCATGACTTCCGCCAATAACCACACGCGTTTTATCTTTGGTTTGTTCGTATAAATATTCGGGATACGAATAGATTTTCAATCCCAATTGTTGCGCTTTTACCAACTCAGGATTGTCTTTTCGGGCATGCATACCCAAAATAATTGCATCCAGTTCATCGCTGATATTCATCTCATCCCAGCCTTCTTTTTTGGGCAATAAACCATGAGCTGCCAAACGGGACTTTGAAGGTTCAAACACCTCATCGTCGGAACCGGTTACGGTAAATCCTTTCAGATGTAAGGCAATAGCCAGATTATGCATAGCACTTCCCCCGATTGCAATAAAATGAACCCTCATAGTTGAATTGTATTTTAGTTTTTGAAGACTTAAAAGTAGTAATAGTTGGTTAGTAATTAGTCTGTGGTCAGTAGTATTTTGAAGTATTAAGACCTTTTTTAATGAAGACAGAAGACCGGAGATAGAAGACATAGGAGGCTAATTGTACTTATTGGAATAAAGGCTAAGCTGTCACACCCAGTGGCGGACTTCGGACTGACGGCTTCGGTTAATCACAAAAAATAAGAATAACACCTATTGATCTATTATAGAATCCTTACTTTTGCAAAAAACTCAATAACGATGATTGACAAGCACGAGTGTAAACAAGTTGGATTAATTGTGAAAACACATGGTATTAAAGGTGAATTAGTGGTTCGTTTGTTTGACGAATTTACGATTGACCACATAGATACCGAGTTCTTGTTTATTGAGTTAGACGGCGGATTAGTTCCTTTTTTCATGGAAGAAGCGCGCGAAAAAAATAAAACTGACGTGCTGGTTAAACTGGAACTGGCCAAAGAAGAAACAGAAATGGAGCGACTGATGGATGCCCGCGTTTTTGTTAAAAAAGAAAATATTGATGAGGACTCAGAAGGCGATGCTTTTTCGGCCTATCAGTTGGTTGGGTATTCAGTTCAAGTAGTAGGATTTGGCCCCTTAGGTAAAATTGTTGCCATTAAAGACATCTCGAATAATCCGCTTTTTGAAATCGAATTTGAAGGCCGTGAAATATTAATCCCCATCGTTGAAGATTTTATTGTGAATATCGACGACGAAAACGAAGTTATAATTTTTGAATTACCAGAAGGATTGATTGACCTTGAATAGTTTAGTTGTTGAACTGTTTATTTGTTTAATTGCCAGTTCAACAAATTCACAAATCAACAATTAAACATCTAAAACCATTTCTCCATCTCAGCAATCTTCTCGCGCCATTCTTGCAACATCTCAATGGACTGATGCATTTTAGTGTCGAAAGCCACCATTACCGATTTACATATCACCTTTGTACTGTTATCTTTCGTATCAATAATATGCTGTTCCATTTCAAGGCTTTTGTTACCCAACTTTACAATGGCTGTTTTTACCTCAATCCGATCCTTTAGGAACACGGGTAAAACAAAATCGGTATGAATAGAAGCTATGATTAAGGCCTGAGTTCTTTTAAAAAAGTTATCACCAAACACATCATGAATATAATGCATGCGCCCCAGGTCGAAATACTCCTGAAGGGTTGCATTATTCACATGTCCGAATGAATCAATATCGTTAAAACGTATCTGCACCGAAGTGCTGTGGTGGAATATAATTTCTTGCATAATTTTTAAGCTAATAGCTAGTAGCTGATGGCTAACGGCTTATTCCCGTATAATCTTTATCTCTCCTCCCTTACCAATTTTAATAATACTTGATGGAGCAGGGTTTTTTGTTTCTTCCTGACGAAATTCAACAATATAATCAACACCCTCTTTAATAACCTCACTAATCTGATCAAATTGCTGTGGAGAATCTTCACCGCTTACATTAGCTGAAGTACTTACTAAAGGCTTTTTAAAACGGGCACATAATTGATTTGAAAACTCCTCTTCAGTAATCCTAATACCAATACTACCATCCTGGGCAATCAGATTTTTAGCCAGATTTTTAGCATCATCATAAATAATAGTCAGCGGTTTATTGGTTAGCTCAGCCATATCATAAGCCACCTCCGGAATATCATTTACATACGAAGCCAGCTTAGCCGTATTATCGAGCAATACCAACATACTTTTTGAATCGGTACGTTGTTTAAGTTCATATATTCGCTTTACGGCCTCTTCGTTGGTGGCATCACAGCCAATTCCCCAAATAGTATCCGTTGGATATAAAATAATGCCCCCGTTACGTAATACCTCCAGGGCTTTCTTCAAATCGTCGTGCATAATGGATGACTTACAATTGAGCCTGCAAGATATGATTAGTTAGTTAGATTTTCAGGCAATAGGCAGCTGTTTATTTACAATTAACTAAATCATACAATAAGCCAACAGCTATTATCTAACAGCCATTGGCTTTATTTTTTCAACTATAGATGCACTTCGGTTTCACTTTCTGTTTTTACAATTTGTACATAGTCGGGAGTAAGTTCATCCGATAAAGTACCATCGGAATAAACTAATGTTTGATTGTAATACACCTCATGGATAGTAACACAATATTGGGCACCTATACACTCGGCAGAATAGCTGGTAACGGTTGTAATGCTATCAGTATCAAAATTATTAAACCCTATAAATGATTTTGCTTCAGTTTTAGGAACCATTCCATAAATAACAGTGCTCCACATGTTTTTATCCAGGTCTGCATTATACCAAACCTCATTGGCATTTCCGTTATAATAAAACTTGTTTTGATACTCTAAAACCTCTTGCCTGTCAATTTCTGATGGATCAATCGAAAAGATAGCAGGAAAAGTTTCGGATTGATCCAAATCAATCAGACTATTACCGTTCTCCGTAATAAATACATAATCAACAGGACACGCGGTAGCAAACGGAGTTTCTTCAATAACGGGTTTTTCGTTTTCTTTACTGCAAGCCATCAGGCTTAATAAGGCAAATAACGTAATGGTTAGATTTTTCATCATGTGCAATTTGTGGTTTGTTTTGATGAAAGATGCATTTATAAACAATGGGTTGCGTTGACTTAGTAAAAAAGCCTGCACTTTTTTATTCATCACCAGCCAATAACAGAGAGCTGAGCCAATACTTAGGGCTATTAAATCGGGGATATCTATGTTATGAGGGGGTACTAACACATCAGCTAATTCAAAAATGTAACCAGCCCAAATGGTGGCCCACAAAAGTTTTTTTACCGTAATCTTTTTATACCAAATTTGATATCCGAAAAAAAAGACCCCTGTCGGATATAAAACACTGGGAAATGAACCTGCCATATAATAATCGTTGATGCCATTTGAAAAAATATAGGGTCGGTAGACTTTAATCATCA
Source organism: Carboxylicivirga linearis (assembly GCF_018271995.1). Taxonomy (GTDB): domain Bacteria; phylum Bacteroidota; class Bacteroidia; order Bacteroidales; family Marinilabiliaceae; genus Carboxylicivirga; species Carboxylicivirga linearis. Next base: position 260,724 of record NZ_JAGUCO010000001.1, on the reverse strand, counting down.
AAAATACTACCAACCATATGCATGCACTTATTGTTAATGCTCTGTACTTCATTTATAATCTATTTATTTAACAATCTAAAGCTAACTTAGCAACCAGTACTTAATAAGTAACGATGACGTGTTTGCCACAAAATGCAAAACAATTGTCAATCCTATACTTTTGGTTTTATAAAAAGCAAAGCCAAACAATGCACTAAATATAATAGCCGATGGCAACTGAGCCAATGTAGGATGCATCAATGCAAAAAGTAAGGTAGAAAGGGCAATGGCCCACATAGGACTATACTTTCACAAAACCCTTTATTTTACTATCCCCCGGAAGTTTTTACCAGCTCACGGGGACTTTTTATAGTTCTCGTTTAATATTTTCATTCTCTCTGATAATTTTGACCACTTCTCGTTTAATGGTAAGGTATTCTCGCAATCTTTTTCTGATCTCTCGTAAGAATTAAACCACTTCTCTTGTAATTTCTCAATCTCAATCGGTAAAATATTAATCTCCACAAGTAGAAATCACCAATCAATTACCTGTTAGCACCACCTTTTTGGTCGTTTTTTTTGAAATAATGAGCGATTTTATGCGTCCCATTAGTAATTTCTCAATCTCCCTGAGTAAAATATTAAATTTACCGAGCAATATCTCACGCTCAACAAGCAATATGGCCACTCCCCTGAGCAATATTATTTGAAATAATGAGCATGGTTCACTCTCCCTTTAGTAATTTTTTGCATATCCTGAGCAGAATGAGGGTGTATTCAATAATCTGTGTCATTCGTTATTTTTCTTTTTTTAAAAAGTAAGCAATACCTGTAAACCTAAATTAGATGTATTATTTACAGGTTTTGAATAGGGACTTAAATGAATAGTTAGTTCGTCACTCACCGAGAATTGTGAAAAATGGGCATCAACACTTGCCTCTACAATCTGTAGAACGTACCAGGTCGCCATTCCTATATAACTAAAATCGCGATAGCGTTTATAATGATCAACCTTATTTTTTAAAGCACTCTCGAACTCTTTTTCGTGGCTGCCATAAATATCAACATTCTGCCAACCATTCTTTACGTATTTTAGGTAGGATGTATTATTAGGATCACGTATTTCAAAGTCGCGATACGCATTGCGGTATTCGTGATAAAACTTGTTATTAAACCAAATAAAATATCCAAACATACCGATACCGGCATACACAACAGGCACTTTCCAATAGGCTTTGTTGTAAACCTGACCGGCACCGGGAATGATAGCTGAATAAAGAGCAGCTTTGGAAGGAGATTGATAGGATTCTTCTTTTACATTCTTTTTTTCTTGAGAATAAGACGTTAAACATGACAAGACAAAAGCACAAAGCACTAAAAATGCCTTTTTTAGTTTCATAGTAGTTAGGTTTAATGCGTGTTAGGTACTATTCTATTTAAAACAGTATACCTATGACATCTCAGGCTAGGGCCTGCACGTACTGCCTGCTGAAAAGAAACGAAAGACTGAAGTAGTAATAAAGTACACCGCTTTTAAATTTAAACAGTCCGAAGGTCAGAGTCCGAAGTCCGAAACAAGTGCATAGTGATTAAAAACCATTAGCGATTTACAAATACATAATCATTTTAATATTTATGTCTTGATACTCTTTACTGACTACTGACCATATAATTTCAAGAAATAAAAAGTGCAATGCTTTTGAAATTTGACTTTTAACTTTTGAAATAAAAAAAGTGCGAAGAGCAAAGTCCACAGTCCGATACAATATGTTACAGTGCATAGTAAGAAGTGCATAGTGCCTTTATCATTCACTTAAATATTCTTCTGCCTATATAATATGTAAGAAGACCGGAGACGGAAGACCGAAGCAATTAGAAAGTGCGTAGCGATAAGTGTTTAACTTTTACTTTTGACTTGATACACCCCATAGTGTTCTATTTTGTTTCTAGTCCAAAAGAGTTTTCCCGGCAGAACAAATCTTATTTTCCATCAATTTTACTGGCTGCTACATATACCAGTAAAGCACCCGCTATACCATATATATTAGCATCTAACCCTAATGGCAATGTAACTCCGGAAAGTATTAAAGTTAAAGTTGTAAAACCACCGGTTACCATAGAAGCAAGAGCTGCAACCGAGCTGGTTTGTTTGGTAAACAAGGCTGCCAACACAGGTACAATCATTCCTGAAACCATAAACGAATAGGAATGTAGCATCATATCGAGTACACTAGTCTTTATTAAAGCCAGCGAAAGAGCGACCACTCCTATTAATAAGGTAAGTAATTGCGAATATCGCAGACTTTTCTTTGCCTTATGTTTCTTCAACACATCGGTTAAGATATTACCAGAAGCTGCCATCAAACAGCTATCTGCTGTTGACATAATTGCCGAGAAATAGGCTGATAAAACAATCCCCAAAAAACCCACTGGTAAGATGGTTTTTAGCAATACTGGTAATCCCATCTCCGCATCGAGATTGGTAAAAGTATATCCGGGTAATTGATTATTTTCAAGAGCTACACGAGCAAACATACCCAGTAGTACACCAATAAAAGCCATAATTGGATATTCGAACAAACCGGCAATAAACCAGCCTCGTTGAGCTGTTTTGGTATCTTTGGCAGCATAAATGCGCTGATATAATGTCATTCCGATAAACCAAATAGGAATAATAGTAAACATCCAGTTTACTATCTTTTGCCAGCTAACGGCTTTCAGACTTAAAAAAGAAGGGGCTAAAGTATTTTGTATGGCTTCCATCCCTCCTATTTCAGTATAAGCAAAAGGAAGTCCAACCAATATCAAACCACCCATTAGTACAATCCACTGAATAGTATCGGTATAGATAACAGCTTTTAGTCCACCCAAAACGGTATAAACTACCGCTACGGTACCCATCACTAATAATGCCTGATCGATGCTGAGAGCTGGAAAAGTAGACGATGCCAGTTTAGCTCCAGCCAATATCTGAGAACTGGTAAAACCAATATATCCAATAGCTGAAATTAATCCTGCCAGCAAAGCCACCCGCTTATCAAATACGTGCTCAAGATATTGAGGAAAGGAAAGAAATCCTTTCTCACGTGCCAGGTCCGATACTTTTGGAATAAGCAGAACTCCACTTAACCAAGCACCTAACAAGCCCGTAAAAAGCAACCAGCTTCCGGATAATCCCATAGTAAAACCAAGGCCACCCAAACCAATGGAAAAGCCACCTCCAACATCAGTTGCCACCACCGACAAGCCAATATGAAGACTACTTAGTTTTCTTCCTCCAACATAATAGTCATCGGTAGAATTATTCTTCTTCATGAAATAAAAACCTACCCCAAGCATAGCAATGAGGTAGGTACAAAAAATCAGTATATCTACAATATGCATTTATCCAATAATTTTAAGCCAATGATCGAGTCCATCCATAATCAATTCAATGGATACAGTACCGATCAAAAGAGCAATAACACGTCCGGCAATATCGATGTATTGCTCTATCAGCTCTTCTTTTTGTTGATGTATTTTATCGTGCAGGTATTTAAGAAAAAGGATGATGGTGCTACACAAAGCCACTGCCAACACAATAGCAATAACTGCGTGTAATTTATTTAATCGTTCTCCTATAAAAACGCTATAACTAATAGTTCCGGGACCAATAAATATGGGCATTGCAATGGCACCGGCCACATATTTCGATTCTCCTCGTAATGATTCGATGGAAGCACTTCCTTTAAATACAAATTGTATACCTGTAAGCAGAAAAATAACGCCACCAAAAATCTGAAACGAAGCAAAGCTGGCATTAAATACCGACTTAAAAATGGTATCGCCCAATAAGGCGAATAAACAAAATACCACAGAGCTAATTAAAGAAGCTCTGAACATGATTTGTCGAAAAATATCCTTTGGCTTTTTCTTTACAATATCAATAAGATAAACAATGATCAGAAAAGGATTGAGTAACACCAAAAGCATGGTTACAGATCTAAGTATTTGTTCCATCCCTTAAATTTTTATTTTCTCAATTCTGCAACTCTACATCCAATTGATAATGTGAAGTTTTACCCACATTTTTAATATACCCTTTGTAAGTCAATGACAAAATGATTTCGGAACCTTTAGTTGGAGGGATCTTTAATTCCTTAAAAATATTTCCATACATACAGCTTCCGTTTTCATGTAAAAACTTTAAAACTCTTTTCTCTCTCTCTGGAATCGTCGATAATTTTAGAAGTTTTTTTTCTGCCATTAATTAATCTGTTTTTGAGTTATTATTATAAGTACTACAGTTAGTCCATCCACCCATGCCTCTGTAACAAAACACATTTCGATAAATGTTTAACGGTACTTTTCCCGTATCCTCTTTTCCCTTGAATACAGGACAATCTTTTGCGTAAGGGCATAGTGTTTTAGACATGATTTTATATGTGTTTAAAATATACGTTCATACTTTCAATAGTACCTGCAATATTGGTATTCTTCACCAGCGTACCAGAATAGGTATAACCGGCTCTGATAAAGGTTTTGTTCATCGGAACTGAGTTAAGTCTGGCGATGGTATACAAGGTGAATATTCCCTGCTTCTTCATTTCCTTTTCCATTGCCGATAACAGCATTGTTGATAAACCATTACCTCTATGAATACCTCCTGTGGCAAAGTCTGTCATTTCAGCATTCTTACCTTTAAAATCAATTTCTGATGACGCCAAGGCCCCTATTACCCCATCTTTAACAGCTCCATAATACTGTACATTCTCTGTCATGGTTTGACGAATGTATTCCGGATCATGAATAGGAAAAGGATAAGTCTTAAATACCTCCTTGTAAATACCTACAATCTCATCAACATCATCTTCGGTCAGTCTTCTAACTTCATATTCCGAAGCTCTGGAATCGAAGTTTAGTTTCGAACCCGGATTTTCCTGAAGCAAAGAACTTAATTCACTCAATTGATCTTTTTCGATATGAAGGATACGATCTGAACTAAGAAACTTAGCCATAAAGCAAACATCGTTTTCACCTTCATAAAAATGTGGTATTTGTCCCTCCATCAGGTAACCATCTGCTATAAACAAAGGAGCAACCTGCTTAGGTACTTTGCAAAATATTTTGGTATATCCATATTGACGAGCAAGATCGGAGAGCTGATCAATTACCTGCTCTGCCTCCTGCAAGTCTAATTTCATTAAATATATTCTATTATTGTGTTTTCCATGTTGAATTAAGGACTTTTGTCCCATTACTTCAATGGTATCACTCATTATCATCCCTCCTTTGAAAACGTTCATTATTCTCCGGAACTAACGAAATTGTATCATCGTTATCAGCCAGTAGCTTTTCAATACCAACAGCTTCCAATTCTTCATCCTTCTCAGATATTTTTAGTTCCAAATCGCATTCCTCGCAATTTCTATCACACATCTTTGGCTCGTAGCTATCCGGCTCTTTATAGGTTGTAATCACCCCTTCATAATTTCTAAGCACCACCTTATTAGTCGACCACGAAATAATATAATTAGGCATAACCGGAATTTTACCTCCTCCACCAGGAGCATCAATCACATAGGTTGGACGAGCAAATCCACTGGTATGCCCCACAAGACTTTCCATAATTTCAATTCCTTTTCCGATTGGAGTACGGAAATGAGATAGTCCTTCTGATAAATCACATTGGTATAGATAGTACGGACGTACACGGTTTTTAACCAACTTATGCAATAAGGTTTTCATAATACGCGGACAATCATTAACATCAGCCAACAATACCGACTGATTACCTAATGGGAAACCTCCGTCAGCTAATTTTCTTATAGCCTCTTTTGCAGAGGCAGTGATTTCATTTGGATGGTTAAAATGCGTGTTAATCCAAACAGGCTGGTATTTTTTCAATATCGAAATCAACTCATCCGTGATTCTATAAGGTAATACAACAGGCATTCTAGTTCCTATACGAACTAATTCTACATGTGGTATTTTTGTTATTTCAGATAGCAACCAATCAATCTTATCGTCGGGTAACATAAAAGGGTCGCCACCCGATAATAATACGTCGCGCACCTGAGGTGTTCTTTTAATGTACTCAATTCCCTCCTTCAATTCATCGTATGATGGAACAAAGTCCACATCACCCACTTTACGCTTACGAGTACAGTGACGGCAATACATTGAACAAACATTACTTACATGAAATAAAACACGATCGGGATAGCGATGAGTAATGCCTCTTACCGGACTGTCTTTATCTTCCGACAATGGATCTTCCAATTCTGATTGCAAAGTAGTTAGCTCATCAACACTCCCAAAAGACTGCTTAAAAACGGGGTCGTGTCGAAAGTTACTTTTATCAATTAACGACAAATAATAAGGAGTGATGGATAAGGGGAATTTCTCAAATGTTTTCTCTAACTCCTTTCTTTCAGTATCATCAAACTTAATTCCGGTTAAGAATTCAAATTTCTCCAGTGATCTTATTGAATGTTTCAATTGCCATCTCCAATCCTTCCAATTAGAAAGCTTTGATGATGTAGCAATCTTATTTGCAATCTCTTTTTGTGCGCTGTTGTAAATCATAGAATATTCTTCTTGTCTTTTTGTATACAACACTTTTCAGGCAAAAATATACAAAAGGTTAATAAAATGATTTTTTGAAAAGTCGGATTTTCTGGGTTTTACCGACTGTAATTATTAATGAATAATACTAAATTTGATAGCCTGAAGTGTATTTAGTTTCTATGCGAACAAAATTAGGAAAAGAAAATAACAATTCTAAAACAAAATGAAGATATTCAGATTATTTTAAAAGATTCTTAATTAAAATTTATGATTATTCAAGCACTTCATCCTCGTTATTCTCGAGGCTGATATCCATTGTGAATAAAGGAGATGCTTCAATTTTTTCAATATCAAGAAGTGTTACTAAGGTATCTAAACTATCCTCCACTTTTTTAAATTCGGATGGTTCCAAATTTTGAAGCTTTTCGGATAATTGCTCGTGCAGTAGTGCCGGAATCCTATCCAACAAAGTATCACCTGCCGAAGTTAAAGCAATATTTACAACCCTTTTATCACCAGTTTTGGGCAAACGAGCCAAATAGCCTTTCTTTTCCAGTCTGTTTATGATACCGCTAACTGTTGAGGAGTTTAAATTTAAGAACTTACGAATCTCACCTTGTGTAGCCTGGTAATTAGGAGAATCGTGCAGAAAGTTAAGACAAAGTACCTGTGGAATACTTACACCATATTCTTTTTGAATCTTTTTTGATTCAATGTCAACAGACCGAACGATCTTTCTAATCTTAATTAAAATATCATTAGTATCCATAATCAGGTATTTGATGCAAAAATAATGTTTTTCCTTTAAAAATATCACACAAAAAAACCGCCAAGCGTAAGCCCAACGGTTTTATATTTCTTGATTAAGCCAGTTATTGGCCCAATATAAATCTATTAATCGAAAATTAAACAGCTACATTATTTTCGCGTAATGCATCGTTTAACGAAGTTTTCTTATCCGTTGATTCTTTACGCTTACCAATAATTAAGGCAGCCGGAACCTGAAAATCTCCGGCAGGGAATTTCTTAGTATATGAACCTGGGATAACTACAGAACGAGGAGGAACATATCCTTTATATTCAATCGGCTCATCACCTGTAACATCAATTATCTTAGTTGATCCTGTCAATACAACATTGGCACCCAACACAGCTTCTTTACCCACACGACAACCTTCTACCACAATACAACGCGATCCGATAAAAGCATCATCTTCAATAATTACCGGTGCAGCCTGAACAGGCTCCAAAACACCTCCAATACCAACACCACCACTTAAGTGAACATTCTTACCAATCTGAGCACAACTACCAACCGTTGCCCAGGTATCCACCATTGTTCCAGTTTCTACATGCGCACCAATATTTACATATGAAGGCATCATAACAACTCCACTTTCAATAAATGCTCCATAACGTGCTACGGCATGAGGAACTACGCGTACACCTAATTTCTGATAATCCTTCTTCAAGGCAATTTTATCATGAAATTCAAAGGGTCCCACTTCAATAGTTTCCATTTTTTGAGTTGGGAAATATAAGATTACAGCTTTTTTCACCCACTCATTTACAATCCACTCGTCGCCATTTGGCTCAGCGGTGCGCAACTCACCTTTATCTAGTTTTTCAACTACTGTTTTAATTGCTTCAACAGTTTCAGCATTATTTAATAAGCTTCGGTCTTCCCAAGCTTGTTCAATCATATTTTTCAAATCGCTCATATTTGATGACTTTAAAATTTTGCTGCAAAAATAAAGCTTATAAATAAGTAATCAACCCTAAAAGGACTACTTCGTCTGATTTTAACCAATTCATCCATTGATGTTAATATTTTAAAACTTATTGCTTAGCGTTCAAAAACAATTAATTCAATTATCAGGCAACCCTACAAAAACAATTTGCATTATCTTGTATAGGTAATTACCCCAACCAATGAGAATAAATTTACTATTTACGCTTATCTATATTCTATTATTTTTAAGCATACAAATAAATGCTCAGCATAAATACGAGAATTGGATTCACGGGAGGGTAGTTGACGCCAAAAGCAACGAACCTATTCCCAATACACAAGTTGGAAGTTACAAACGCAGCTTAATGTTTGCGTGCGATTCACTGGGCACATTTAAAGTTAACTTTCCTGCCGGAGATAGCATTAAGGTATTAGCACTTGGTTATATCTCTAAAATAATTTATTTAGACTCATTGCTAAATCAGGATTCAGAAATTAAAATAATCAAACTTCAGCCTATTCACTATGAATTAGATGAAGTGAATGTCTCCGCATTTAAAGAATACCATCAATTTACAGATAAATTAGTTGAGATACGTGAAAAACAAAAGGAGTTGGATCCGTCATTTCGCAACACTAAGCCCTTCGACTCTTTAGCTCACGCCAGACCAATATATAATGAAAAGCCTCCCATTATTGCAGCCATATTTCAACCAGTCAACTTTATCTATTACTATGCGAGCCCAAAAGAACGACAAAGAGTAAAATCGCTAAAGCAAGTGCAGGAAGATAAGATAAGAAGTCGTCTAACCAGAGAACTGGTTCAGAAAATAACCTCTTTTGAAGGTCAGGAGCTGGACAATTTTTTAATATATTGCAACCTAAATATCTCTCTTAATGAAGGAGATAACGAAACATCCATTACCAATAAAGTAATGTATTTATATAAGCAATATCAGAACGAATCGAACCAATAATGAAGGGAAAAAGAATCTATATTATACTGGCGGTTTGCTTAGTAGTTATTAGCAATGGCATTGCTCAAACCCAAACCAACAAAAGCATATTGGCTAAAGTTCTGGAGGAAAACAGTAATACACCAGTTCCTTTTGCCTTTATTGCTAACAGTAAAACTGGCCTGGGTAAAGAAACCAATAATGATGGAGTTTTTAGAATGGATGTATCCACTACAGACACTCTTTTGTTTCGATGTATGGGGTACGATTTGAACAGTTGGTCATTAACTGATTACAATCTGAATACGGATACACTTATTCTGAGAGTAAGCCCAAGAACTTACGCACTGGATGAAGTAAATGTTGTGCACTTTAGATCATATGCTGCCTTTAGAAGTAGAGTTGCAAATATGCCTTTATTAGAAACAGGCGAATACAAACTTCCATTTACAATAGATGTTAGAGGAGCCCTTGCTGAGCAAAAAGCAGAAAGCGGAACTTTTGGCACTTCACTTGGTTCAATTGTGAGCCTGGTAAGTAAAATTAAAAACAATGATCAAAAGCAGTATGCCAATACTTTAGCCAAAGAAAAGCAATGCGCTCTTTACAATAAAATTACGTCAAGAGATAACTTACAGTACTTCACAAAACTTGAAGGACCAAAACTGGATTCATTCATTGTATTCTTAAGAACTAAGCATAAAATTGATCCCAAGCTATCGGAATATGATATGTTAGTTGAGGTTGGGGCAGCTTTTGATGATTTTTTAGCTTTGAGTACGGATACAATTTCGATCAAACATTAAAAAATATTGTTGAACATTCTGAACTTACAGTTTTTTACTAAAATCAACCACTATCAAAAAACCGACCAAGCATTCTAAATATCTGTCTGTCTGCTATTATAAATAACACCTCAAAGTCCTTTTATATACATAGCTTTTTCGAACCACACAATATCACAAATAAATACATAAAATTAATAAGCTAATATTACTCCTAGCTTTCAGATGGTAATTTTTTTTCTATTTTTTTTGATTATTTCTTTGGAGTTACCAAAATCAATTCTACATTTGCTAACGTAAAAAGCACAAGCAAAGATGAAATTCAACTTGACACTCGTTCTCGATATTATTATTATTCTCTTAGTCATTATTAGCTGAGGGTCGTGAGAATGGTGTATAGTTAATTGAATATAAAATATCATTAAGCCTTTCTCACAGCATAGAGAAAGGCTTTTTTTTTAGCAAAACAACCATAAAAATCAAATGAAACGAATATTAAGAAGCGCAACAACAACCCAAGGAAGACGAATGGCCGGAGCCCGCAGTCTTTGGCGAGCCAATGGCATGAAGGAAGATCATTTTGGTAAGCCGGTTATTGCCGTTGTAAATTCATTTACCCAGTTTGTTCCGGGGCATGTGCATTTGCACGACATAGGTCAAATGGTAAAGAAAAGAATTGAAGCTAATGGCTGTTTTGCTGCCGAATTCAACACCATTGCAATTGATGATGGAATAGCTATGGGACATGACGGAATGTTATATTCTTTGCCATCGCGAGACATTATCGCCGACAGTGTTGAATACATGGCCAATGCTCATAAAGTAGATGCCATGGTTTGTATCAGCAACTGCGATAAAATTACTCCGGGAATGTTAATGGCTTCTATGCGATTAAATATTCCAACCATTTTCGTATCAGGCGGACCAATGGAAGCAGGTAAAGTGGGTGATAAAGCCTTAGATTTAGTGGATGCTATGGTTATGGCGGCCGACGATACCGTTTCGGATGAGGAAGTAAGTGCCGTAGAGCGTAACGCATGTCCTACATGTGGCTCTTGTTCCGGAATGTTTACAGCTAACTCTATGAACTGCTTAAATGAAGCATTAGGTTTAGCATTACCGGGTAACGGAACTATTGTTGCAACACACCAGAACAGAAAACGCTTGTTTGAAAAAGCTGCTGACTTAATTGTTGATATTACATATAAACATTACCGCGATGGTGATGATTCAGTTTTACCACGCTCCATTGCCACTTATAAAGCTTTTGAGAATGCAATGACCCTGGATATTGCTATGGGCGGATCAACCAATACAGTACTGCATATATTAGCTATAGCGCACGAAGCAGGTGTTGATTTCACCATGGATGATATCGATCGCTTATCGCGTAAATCACCCGTATTGTCAAAGGTGGCTCCAAACTCACATTATCATATTGAAGATGTAAACCGTGCTGGTGGTATTTTAGGAATCTTGGCTGAGTTGAATCGAGGCGGTTTATTGCATACCGATGTTAGTCGTGTTGATTATCCTACTTTAGGTGATGCCTTAAAAGATTACGACGTTGCTGCAGGCACTGCCATTGAAGAAGCTTATGAAGTGTATTCAAGTGCACCAGCCGGCATGTTTAACCTTACCATGGGATCGCAAAAAACCAAATATGCTGAATTGGATTTAGACCGTGCCAAGGGGTGTATTCGCGATATAGAAAACGCCTATTTTCAGGATGGTGGATTAGCCGTGTTGTTTGGTAATATTGCCGAGAAAGGATGTATTGTTAAAACAGCAGGTGTGGATGAATCCATCTTTACTTTTAATGGAACGGCACGTGTATATGAATCACAGGATGATGCCATTGATGGTATCTTATCTGATGAAGTAAAATCAGGGGACGTAGTTATAATCCGTTACGAAGGACCTAAAGGAGGACCGGGTATGCAGGAGATGCTTTATCCAACATCATACCTTAAATCAAAACACTTAGGTAAAGAGTGTGCTTTATTAACCGATGGTCGTTTCTCTGGAGGTACTTCCGGTTTATCTATCGGACATGCATCTCCCGAAGCAGCAGCAGGCGGAGCTATTGCTCTTGTTAAAGACGGTGACCCAATTACCATTGACATTCCAAATCGCAAAATAGAACTCAATATCTCAGACGAAGAACTGACTCAACGCCGCAAGGAAGAAGAAGCAAAAGGAAGTAAGGCATTTCAGCCTGGTGACCGAGTCAGGAACATATCAAAAGCATTAAAAGCTTATTCCAGCCTGGTAAGCTCGGCTGATAAAGGCGCAGTGAGATTAATTGATTAAAAAAACACAGGTGCACATATTAAAATGCACTTGAAACACCCATAAAACTTCAAGTGATATGGAAACAAAAACGCAACCAAAAACACAGGAAGCAAATCCAATGAAAAAGCAAAGAATGAATGGTTCAGAGGCCGTAATTCAATCATTATTGCATGAAGGCGTTGACCTACTGTTTGGATATCCAGGAGGAGCCATCATGCCCGTTTATGATGCTCTATATCATTACAACGACAAATTACATCATGTCTTAGTTCGTCATGAACAAGGAGCAATTCATGCAGCTCAGGGATATGCGAGAGTAACTGGTAAAGTAGGAGTAAGCTTTGTTACAAGTGGACCAGGGGCAACCAATGCCGTAACAGGTATTGCTGATGCAATGGTTGATTCTACCCCATTAGTGGTGATAAGCGGACAGGTTGCTGCGCCATTGTTAGGCACCGATGCTTTTCAGGAGACTGATGTGGTAGGTATTACACAACCTATTACCAAATGGAACTATCAAGTTAAAAGAGCTGAAGAAATTCCGGAAGCAATTGCCAAGGCTTTTTATATTGCCCGCACTGGTCGTCCAGGGCCTGTTGTACTGGACATAACAAAAGATGCGCAATTTGGCATGCTTGATTTTACATACAGTAAAGATGTAAAAATCAGAAGTTACAAACCATCCAAACCAGTTAAAAAAGATTCTGTTGCCGAAGCTGTTCGCTTGATTAACTTATCTAAAAAACCTTTAGCCTTAATTGGGCAAGGAGTTATATTAGGAGGTGCTGAAAACGAATTAAAAACATTTCTTGAAAAAACAGGTATTCCGGCTGCCTGGACATTATTAGGTTTGTCTGCTCTACCATCCGATCATCCTTTAAATGTAGGTATGTTAGGTATGCATGGTAATTATGGCCCTAATGTTAAAACCAACGAAAGCGATTTAATTATTGCCATTGGTATGCGTTTCGACGACCGTGTTACAGGTAATGTTCAAAAATATGCCACCAATGCAAAGGTTATTCACCTTGAAATTGATCCGGCAGAAATCAATAAAATAATTTTTGCAGATGTACCGGTTGTTGGTAATGTAAAAGAATCGTTACCGATGATAACCGAAATGGCTGCCGAAAAAAATCACGATGAATGGGTGAAGGAATTCAGAGCCTGTGATAAAATTGAAGATCAGAAAATTATTCAACCTGAATTGTATCCTGCAAAAGAAGGATTAACAATGGGAGAGGTCGTTCGTCGTGTGACCGAAGTATATAATGATGATGCCATTTTAGTTACCGATGTTGGTCAACAACAAATGATGGCTTCAAGATATTTCAAATTCAAAAACACCAGAAGTGTGGTTACATCAGGTGGATTAGGAACCATGGGATTTGGTTTACCTGCGGCTTTGGGCGCTCAACTAGGCCAGCCTGAAAGACCCGTTTGCTGCTTTGTAGGTGACGGTGGTATTCAAATGACCATACAGGAGTTAGGTACTATTTGGCAAACTAAAGCCCCTGTAAAAATAATTCTATTGAATAATAACTATCTTGGGATGGTTCGTCAATGGCAAGAATTGTTCTTCGACAGAAGATATGCTTCCACGCTTTTAGAGAACCCTGATTTTCAGACTATATCTAAAGGATACCACATAGAAAGTTCAATCGTTGATGATCGCAGTGAGTTGGATGCAGCTATTAAGAAAATGGTTGAACATGATGGTCCTTACTTACTTGAAGTAAAAGTTGAAAAAGAAGGTAACGTATTCCCAATGGTACCAACCGGTGCTTCTGTTTCGGATATTCGCCTTGAGTAAATTATAAACAAGGGTTTAATATTAGAATAAAGCATACTTGATACTTAAATCTTGATACTTTAATAAAATGAAACAAGAATTCACTATATCAATATACTCAGAGAATCACGTTGGTCTGTTAAACCAGGTTACAACCATCTTTACTCGTCGACACATTAACATCGAAAGTTTAACTACTTCTGAATCTGCAATACCAGGTGTTCATAAATTTACCATTGTGGTATTTACATCTCGCGATACAATTAATAAATTGCTAGGTCAAATCGAGCGCAGAATTGATGTATTAAAAGCCTTTGTATTTACTGCAGAAGAAATTATTCATCAGGAAGTAGCATTATACAAGGTTAAGACTGAAGCTTTGCTTAACAGCAACGAGATTGAAAAGTTGGTTCGCCAGTATGGCGCTCGTATTTTGGAGGTTACCAACGAATATACGGTAATTGAAAAAACAGGTCATAAAGAAGAAACACAAGAACTATTTGATAAACTCGATCGTTTTGGAGTAACACAATTTGTACGCTCCGGACGAATAGCAGTTACCAAACTTAACCAAGAGTTACTATCTAACTATTTGGTTAAATTAGATAACGACAAATCAATACTAGATTAAAAAAGCTATCAGCCATCTGCTAATAGCTAACAGCTTTAAAACATAAACATTAATCAATATTTTATCATGGCAAAAATTAATTTCGGAGGAACTGAAGAAAACGTTGTAATGAGGGAAGAGTTCCCATTGGAAAAAGCACGTGAAGTATTAAAAGACGAAACCATTGCGGTTATCGGTTATGGTGTGCAAGGTCCTGGACAATCTCTTAACCTCAAAGACAACGGTTTCAACGTAATCGTCGGTCAGCGCAAAGAATCAAAAACTTGGGATAAAGCAATTGCTGACGGTTGGGTTCCCGGAGAAACACTTTTTGAAATTGAAGAAGCATTAGATCGCGCAACAATTATTCAATATTTACTTTCTGACGCTGGTCAGATTCAAATGTGGGATACAGTAAAAAAACACCTGACTCCAGGTAAAGCTCTTTACTTCTCTCACGGTTTCGGTATCACTTATAAAGAGCGTACTGGTATTGTACCTCCTGCTGATGTTGATGTAATTTTGGTAGCCCCTAAAGGATCAGGTACCAGCTTACGTCGCATGTTCCTTGAGGGACGTGGTTTGAACTCAAGCTTCGCTATCTTTCAGGATGCTACAGGAAGAGCTTACGAGCGTGTTATTTCTTTAGGTATTGGTGTTGGATCAGGTTACCTTTTCGAAACTGATTTCAAACGTGAGGTTTACTCTGACTTAACAGGTGAGCGCGGAACATTAATGGGATGTATTCAGGGTATTTTTGCTGCTCAGTACGAAGTATTGCGTGCTAATGGCCACTCTCCATCTGAAGCATTCAACGAAACAGTTGAGGAATTAACACAAAGTTTGATGCCATTGGTTGCTGAAAACGGAATGGACTGGATGTATGCTAACACATCTACTACTGCACAACGTGGTGCTCTTGATTGGTGGAAACCATTCCGCGATGCTACTAAGCCTGTATTTGAAAAACTATACAGTGAAGTGGCTGCCGGTAACGAAGCACAGCGTTCAATCGACTCAAACAGTCAAGAAGATTACAGGGTTAAACTGGAAGAGGAACTCAAAGAACTCCGCGAATCGGAGATGTGGCAAGCAGGTGCTGCTGTCCGTAAATTGAGACCAGAAAACCAGTAATAACATTCAATCATACTCACATCGGGCAAAACCAAAATGCTTTGCCCGGTGTTTACAGGTTGAAGCTCCCGATAATCCCAGGGGGAAAGGGACGGGAGTAATCATTTAAACCCGATTATCATGAGTAATAAAGTACATATATTCGATACAACTTTAAGAGACGGCGAGCAAGTGCCGGGATGTCAGTTAAACACTATTGAGAAGATAGAGGTAGCCCGTCAGCTCGAAAAGCTGGGTGTGGATGTGATCGAAGCAGGATTCCCCGTTTCAAGCCCGGGTGATTTTAACTCAGTGGTTGAAATATCCAAAGCTGTTGAAAATCCAACAATTTGCGCGTTAACACGCGCCGTAAAAAATGACATTGAAGTAGCGGCCGACGCACTTAAATATGCAAAAAAAGGCCGTATTCATACAGGTATCGGAACATCACCTTATCATATTAAGTACAAATTGAATTCTAACGAAGATGAGATTATTGAAAGAGCCATTGATGCTGTTAAATATGCTCGTCGCTTTGTTGAAGATGTAGAATTCTATGCTGAAGATGCTGGGCGTTCGGATAACGAATATCTGGCACGTGTGGTAGAAGCGGTGATTAAAGCCGGAGCTACGGTAATTAATATACCGGACACCACCGGTTATTGCCTGCCATCTGAATACGGTGCTAAAATTGCCTATTTGATGAACAATGTACCTAACGTTGATAAGGCTATTTTGTCAACACACTGTCACAACGACTTGGGTATGGCAACTGCCAATACGTTATCAGGCGTTATAAATGGTGCTCGTCAGGTAGAGGTAACCATTAACGGATTAGGTGAACGTGCCGGTAATACTTCGCTAGAAGAAGTGGTAATGGCAATGAAAAGCCATCACGATTTGAACTACGAAACCGGTATTGACAGCAAACAGATTATGAAAACCAGTAAGTTGGTTTCTACTCTTATGCGTATGCCTGTTCAAGCAAACAAAGCAATTGTTGGTAGAAATGCATTTGCACACTCTTCCGGTATTCACCAGGATGGAGTATTGAAAAATCGTGAGAACTACGAAATTATCGATCCTGCTGAGGTAGGCGTTAAAGAATCGAGCATTGTACTAACAGCTCGTAGTGGACGCGCTGCTTTAAAACACCGCTTAAGTGTTTTAGGTTATAATTTTGATGGTGAGGATTTGAACGATATCTACCAACGCTTTTTAGATTTGGCTGATAGGAAAAAGGATGTTGCCGATGAAGATCTGGAAGCATTAGCCGGGACTGAGCGAGTTAAAGAAGATCGCTCCATCAAGCTGGAAACACTTCAGGTTGTATCAGGAAGTTCTACTATTCCAACGGCAACAGTATCGGTCAATTTCAACGGCGATGTCTTTACCGAAACAGCATCGGGCAATGGTCCAATTGACGCGGCTTTTACAGCTGTTAAAAAACTTGTGAAACGCAAGGTTCATTTGGAAGAGTTTCTTATTCAAGCAATTACTCGCGGGAGCGATGACATTGGTAAAGTTCATGTACAAGTTGATCATAAAGGGCAATCATATTACGGATTTGCTGCCAATGTTGACATTGTAACCGCCTCAGTAGAAGCATTCTTAGATGCTATTTCAAAAATAGGATAATTTATTTAGACATAAGATTAAAGTATCAAAACGTGAGACATTAATTATTTACAGTTTGTAAATAATCTTGATACTTGATACTTAAATCTTGATACTTTAAAAAAATGAGTAAAACATTATTTGATAAAATATGGGACAGCCACGTCGTCAAAACTATTGATGACGGGCCAAATGTCTTGTATATAGATCGTCACTTTATACATGAGGTGACAAGTCCACAGGCTTTTGCAGGGATAAAAGAACGTGGAATTAGCGTTGCACGCCCCAATCAGGTTGTAGCGACTCCGGATCATAATATTCCAACAATAGACCAACACCTTACCATTCAGGATGAACTATCTCGCGTACAGGTGGAGAAATTAAAAACCAACTGCGAAGAGAATGGTATCACCATGTTTGGATTAAATCATCCATATAATGGCATCGTGCACGTTGTGGGTCCTGAATTAGGTATCACTCAACCAGGTATGACCATCGTTTGTGGTGATAGTCACACTTCAACACACGGTGCTTTTGGTAGTATTGCCTTCGGTATCGGAACCAGTGAAGTAGAAATGACTTTGGCTACGCAGTGTATTATGCAGCCTAAGCCTAAAAAGATGCGTATTAACATTGAAGGCACTTTGGCCAACGGAGTAACTTCAAAAGATATTATTCTTTACATTATCTCTAAAATTTCTACAGGTGGTGGTACCGGATATTTTGTTGAATTTGCCGGATCAGCTATCCGCAACCTTTCAATGGAAGCTCGTATGACTATCTGTAATATGAGTATTGAAATGGGTGCTCGTGGAGGTATGATTGCTCCTGATGAAACTACATTTGAGTATATCAAAGGTCGTGAGCAGGCTCCTAAAGGAGAACAATGGGATAAAGCCGTTGCTTACTGGAAAACATTGGTGACTGACGAAGATGCAGTATTTGACAAAGAGTTGAATTACAAAGCTGCCGACATTGAGCCAATGATTACTTATGGTACTAATCCTGGTATGGGTGCTAAAATTGTTGCAAATATTCCAACACTCGACAGCATTGATGACAGCTCAAAAGTGACATTCCAGAAATCAATGGAATATATGGGTTTCTCAGCCGGTGATAAACTGGAAGGCAAGCCAATAGATTATGTATTCTTAGGAAGTTGTACGAACGGTAGAATCGAAGATTTACGTGCATTTACGGCAGCCGTTAAAGGCCACAAAAAAGCCGACAATGTTACAGCATGGATTGTTCCAGGAAGTAAGCAAGTTGAAAAACAAGCCATTGAAGAAGGTATTAAAGATGCCTTGGAAGCTGCAGGTTTTGAATTACGTCAGCCAGGTTGTTCAGCTTGTTTGGCAATGAACGATGATAAAATTCCGGAAGGCAAATACGCTGTTTCTACATCCAACAGAAACTTTGAAGGTCGTCAGGGACCAGGTTCACGCACTTTGCTGGCCAGTCCGTTATCAGCAGCAGCAGCAGCTGTAACAGGTACCATTGCCGATCCACGAACCACTTTTAATTTGTAAAACGGAGGAATACATTATGCCAATAGATAAATTTGTAACAGTACAAACTACGGTAGTTCCATTACCCATTGAAAATGTGGACACCGACCAGATTATTCCGGCCCGTTTCTTAAAAGCAACTACTAAAGAAGGATTCGGAGATAATTTATTTTTCGACTGGCGCTACGACAAGCAAGGTCAGCCAAAACCAGATTTCGTTTTGAATAATTCTACTTATTCAGGAACAGTATTGGTAGCGGGTAAAAACTTTGGTAGCGGATCAAGTCGCGAGCATGCTGCATGGGCCATTGCAGGATATGGTTTCAAAGCAGTTGTATCAAGCTTCTTTGCTGACATTTTCCGTAATAACTCATTAAACAACGGTGTTTTACCCGTTCAGGTTACGGATGAGTTTTTAGCAGGATTATTCAAGTCTATCGATGCAGATCCAAAGGCTGAAGTGAAGATTGATCTGGAAAACCAAACAATCACTAATGTAAGCACCGGAGCAACAGAATCATTCGAAATCAATTCGTACAAGAAGAACTGTCTTCTTAACGGCTATGATGATATTGATTACTTGTTAAGCTTGAAAGATGAAGTGAAAGCTTTTGAACAACAAGCTGTAAAATTTTAATCTTTCAAACCTACCGATTCATTGCCATGATCGGTAGGTTTTTTATAACCACAAATAGTAAAACAATAGTAACCAAAAACCAACATAGGGGATGACTATAGAGCTAATGGATACAACCCTCAGGGATGGTGAGCAAACCACCGGCGTATCGTTTAACGATGCCGAAAAGCTGACCATGGCGCATATTCTGCTTCAGGAGCTCAAAGTTGACAGGATTGAGGTAGCATCTGCCAGAGTAAGTGAAGGGGAGTTTCGCGCTGTAAAGAAAATTAGTGAGTGGGCAACAAAAAATAATCTTTTAGATAAAATTGAGGTACTTGGTTTTGTTGATAATGGAGTATCACTTGAATGGATAAAAGATGCAGGAGCAAGAGTCTGTAATCTTTTAACCAAAGGATCATTGAAACATGTTACCAGTCAACTAAGTAAAACACCTGAGCAGCACGTTGAAGATATCAAAGGGATATTAAAAAAAGCAAGGGAAATGGATATTGATGTTAATATCTACCTTGAAGACTGGTCAAATGGCATGATCGGATCTCCTGAATATGTTTTTTTCCTTTTAGATAACTTACAAGACGAATCCATTAAACGATTCATGCTACCCGATACATTGGGAATCTTAAATCCAGATCAGGTTACAGAATTCTGTTCTGCTATCATAACCAGATACCCAAACCTTCATTTCGATTTCCATTCGCATAATGATTACGACTTAGCAGTTGCCAACGTTTTTGCTGCTGTTAAATCGGGGTTTAAAGGAATTCATACAACCATTAATGGTTTAGGCGAAAGAGCTGGGAATGCACCTTTGGCAAGTGTGGTTGGTGTATTAACAGATCAGTTAAAAGCCTCTACAAACATTGATGAATCAAAATTAACCAGAATTAGTCAGGTTGTGGAAGGTTTTAGCGGCATTCGCATTCCTACGAATAAGCCATTGACCGGTGAATACGTATTCACTCAATGTGCAGGTATTCATGCCGATGGTGATTCAAAAGACAATCTTTATTTCAATAACCTGATGCCGGAACGATTCGGCAGGGTGCGCAAATATGCCTTAGGGAAAACATCAGGAAAAGCCAACATCCTAAAAAATCTTGAGGAATTAGGTATCAGTCTTTCTCCTGAAGACATGAGCCGTGTAACAAAAGAAGTTATTGCACTGGGTGATAAAAAGGAGACTGTTACAACAGAAGATTTGCCATATATCATTTCTGATGTCTTAAAAAGTGCATCGATAAATGAATATATTAAAGTAAATAATTACAGCTTATCTTTGACTCGTGGTATGAAACCAACAGCATCGTTAAGTATTAAAATTAACGAAAAAGATTATCAGGCTTCTTCTGCTGGTGACGGTCAGTACGATGCTTTTATGAAGGCCTTATGGAAGATATATGATGAGTTGAAAAAACCTCATCCATTATTGGTTGATTATTGGGTAACCATTCCTCCCGGAGGTAAAACAGATGCATTAGTTGAAACAGTTATTTCATGGGAGTACAACGATAAATTGTTTAAAACACGGGGATTGGATGCCGACCAAACAGAAGCAGCCATCAAAGCAACCGTTAAAATGCTTAACCTGATTGAAAACGAAAACATTAATTTATAAAACTAGCAACTAGAGGCTAGCTTCTGGCAGCTAGCAACGTAAAATCATTAACATGAAACTAAATATTGCAGTATTAGCCGGAGACGGCATTGGACCCGAAATTGTTGCACAGGCGCAAAAAGTAATTGATGCTGTATCTGTTAAATTCGGTCATGAAGTTGAGTATACAAATGCATTGGTTGGAGCTACCGCTATCGACCAGGTAGGCGATCCTTATCCGGAAGAAACACATGACATATGTATGAAAGCCGATGCCGTATTATTTGGTGCTATTGGCGATCCTAAATTCGATAACGATCCTAAAGCCAAGGTTCGTCCTGAACAAGGCCTATTGGCTATGCGTAAAAAATTGGGCTTGTACGCTAACATTCGCCCGGTTACCACTTTCCCTTCTTTGCTAGATAAAAGTCCATTGAGACTGGATATTGTTGAAGGATCAGATTTTGTGGTTGTTCGTGAGCTAACAGGTGGTATCTATTTTGGAGAAAAAGGACGTTCAGAAGATTTGAAAAAGGCTTTTGATACCTGTACTTATACCACCGAAGAAATTGAGCGCATCTTAAAACTTGCTTTCTCTTATGCTGAAAAACGTAATAAGCGATTGACTGTTGTTGATAAAGCCAATGTATTGGCAACATCTCGTCTATGGAGAGAAACAGCACAGGCTATGGAAGGCGATCACAAAGACATTGAAGTTGATTATATGTTTGTTGATAACGCAGCAATGCAATTGATTCAGTGGCCAAAGAAATTTGATGTGATGGTAACTGAAAACATGTTTGGTGACATCATCAGTGATGAAGCTTCGGTTATTACAGGTTCTCTTGGATTATTACCTTCAGCTTCTGTTGGTATTCACACTTCGGTTTTTGAACCAATTCACGGGTCTTATCCTCAGGCCGCTGGAAAAGACATTGCCAATCCAATTGCAACCGTTCTTTCAGCTGCTATGTTATTAGAGTCTCTTGATTTATTAGATGAGGCACAAGCAGTGCGTGATGCCGTAAATAAATCATTGGAAGAAGGAGTAGTAACAGAGGATATTGCCCGAGACGGCAAGCCTTGCAAAACCTCCGAAGTCGGTGACTGGTTAGCAGATTTCATAAAAAAATAAACACATTGCACCGGTCAAGAAATTGACCGGTGTTTTTTTTACCCTCCAACATAATGAAGACGAATAAAGAAAAACAATCCCCGCCCAATTCATACTTCCCAAAGATTGAGGATATCTTAGCTGCTAAGCTAACTCTCAACAATGTTGTTGAAACAACTCCCATCACCCGAAATCGTAATTTATCTACCAAATACGAAGCTAATATCCTTCTTAAGAGAGAAGATCTGCAAAGCGTTCGATCATATAAAATAAGGGGCGCTTACAATAAGATAAAGAGCCTTACGGATGAGCAAGTACAAGCAGGTATTGTTTGTGCCAGTGCAGGCAACCATGCCCAGGGAGTTGCCTATTCTTGTCAGATGTTAGGCATCGATGGCATAATCTATATGCCAAGCACAACACCCAAGCAAAAGGTAAATCAGGTAAAGATGTTTGGTCAGGATAAAGTTAAAGTAATACTTACAGGCGATACTTTTGACGACTCTTACAATGCTGCCATGGATGAGTGTATAAAAGGAGGCAGAACTTTTATTCATCCATTTGATGATCCGAAAATTATTGAAGGACAAGCAACCGTTGGCTTGGAGATTCTGGAGCAAACAAAGGATAAAATAGACTATATATTCGTGCCCATTGGTGGCGGAGGACTGGTCTCTGGTTTAGGTAGCTATATTAAACATATGAGCCCCGAAACCAAAATTATTGGTGTGGAGCCAAAAGGAGCTCCTTCGATGGACCAATCTTTGAAACAAGGAAAAGTAATTGAATTAAAGGAAATTGATAAGTTTGTTGATGGCGCTGCTGTTCAGAAAGTTGGTGATTATACTTTTTCGATCTGTCAAAAAGTGATTGATGATATTATATTGGTACCTGAAGGAAAAATTTGCACGAAAATTCTGGAGCTTTATAATTATGATGCCATTGTGGTTGAACCAGCCGGAGCATTAAGTGTAGCGGCTTTAGAGTTTTATGCTGATAAAATAAAAGGCAAAAATGTGGTTTGTATTATTAGTGGCAGTAACAACGACATTACCCGAACGGAAGAGATAAAAGAAAGATCATTACTCTACGAAGGATTAAAGCATTATTTCATCGTCCGCTTTCCACAACGTACCGGTGCATTACGCGATTTTGTTGATAAAGTATTAGGCCCGGGTGATGACATTACCCATTTCGAATATCGTAAGAAAACAAGTCGCGAAAAGGGTCCTGCCTTAGTTGGTATTGAACTTCAGAAGAAAGAGGATTTTAATGGCTTAATAGAGCGAATGGAAGCCAATGGCTTTGTGGTGGAATACTTAAACGACAGCCCGGATTTATTTCAGTATATGATCTAAAACAATAAAATATTATCTCTTTTTGTACTGCAGATTTCTTAAATATATTCTCAAAAAAACAAAGCCGGACTCAATACTGAATCCGGCTTTTATATTTTAGTTTAATTCTTTTATAATTCAATACCAATCAACAGTACATCATCCACTTGTTTCATCTCACCCATCCAATCGTAGAATGCTTCCGCAAATTGTCGCTCAAAATGCGCCATGGTTTGATTAGGAACTTCTGTAAGTGTTTCTCGTATTCTCTTAGATTGGAATTTTCGGCCTTTTGGTCCTCCAACCTGATCAGGTAAACCGTCAGAGAAAAT
Source organism: Carboxylicivirga linearis (assembly GCF_018271995.1). GTDB lineage: Bacteria > Bacteroidota > Bacteroidia > Bacteroidales > Marinilabiliaceae > Carboxylicivirga > Carboxylicivirga linearis. The sequence goes on along the minus strand of NZ_JAGUCO010000001.1, from coordinate 236,771 downwards.
AAAGAACTGATCACCCTTTTTATACTTGATAACATGGTTTTCAAAGTCCTTCTCCACCTTTTTAAGTAGTGGTTTACCTCCAATACCTTTGCGTGTTCCCTTGTATTCCTGTAATTCACCTTCCGAAAGCAGGTAAAGTGGATTATGAGCTCCTGAGAATTGCAACTCATCCGATTCCAGATCAATCTTCACCAAAGCTAAATCCATACCATCTCTTCCATTGGCTCCTTCCTGATCCTGCCTTAATGTACGTCGAACATCCAGGTGAAGCATATCCAACAGTTCAGCAGCCGTAACATCATCACTGGCATTGACAATATTATTCATCAAGAAATATCCAATGAACGAAAGCAACGCTCCTGGTACCCCATGACCGGTACAATCGACAGCAGCAACATAAAAGTGGTTATCCTTCTTAAACATCCATGGGAAATCACCACTTACCACATCCTTAGGTCGATAGAAGATAAAGGAACGAGGGAAGAATTGCTGCAGCAGATCAGTATCTGGCAAAATAGCAGTTTGAATTCGCTGCGCATAATTAATACTGTCTGAGATCTTTTTATTCTTCTCTTTAATTTCTTGCTCAATCTTCTTAAAGTCAGTCATATCATGAGCAACGAAAAGAATAGACTCTAAATCGCGTTCTTCATTAAACTCAGGAATGGCTTTAATTTCCATTATGTGAGTTCCATCAACACCTTCAATCTCAACCTCATTTATAGATTGCTTCAAAGAACTTCTGATCTCTTTTAACGAATCCTTCATATAATCAATGAAGCGACCATCAACATCTAAGTCATTAATTCTTTGCTTTGTAAGATCTACAGCAGATTTGCCAATAAATTCAGACACTTTAGGGTTGACATATACCAACTTACCTCCTGTATTAATCCGGATGATCATATCTGGTGAATTCTCAGATAGTGATTGCATCCTACTCTTCATGCGCTCCTCTTTTTCGGCTCTTTTTCGCTCAGTAATATCCTGAGTATTAAAAATAATTCCTTTGATTGCCGGATCATGCAGAAGGTTCTTCCCTTTAGTTTCGAGAAATAACTTACGCCCGTCTTTTCGCAAGTAGGTATATTGAGCCGACTGTTCTCCGCCAGGAGTTTCCAGTAGGTACTGAAACAGATTATTAATAGTTTTATATCCTCTTGGAGTCAATAATTCAGGATCCATTCCTGTTATTTCATCTTCTTGTGAATAACCTAAAATCTGCTTTACAGAAGGACTTTCAAATAAGAGCTGCTGTTCTTCATTATAAATGGAAATAAACTCCGATGCATTGGTTAGTAATGCCTCTAATCTTTTTTGTGCATGCTCCACTTCCTGAATCTGCCCCTCCAGCATCTGGTTTGACTTCTCCAGCTCTTCTTTTGCTTCCAACATTTCAGCAGCATTCTCCTGAAGTTGTTTCTCATTGCGCTGAAGTGTTTCTGTCATTTGCTGCGATTCTTCCAGCAGATTAGCTGTTTTTTGATTAATCTTAAGATTATAAATAGTACGCCCGATTATACCACTCAACTCTTCAGCTAATTCAAGCACATGTTTAGGTAAATTATTGGCAAAAAAAGCTACTTCAACAACTCCTTGCAATTCTTCTTCCTGCAGAAGAGGTACAATAATTAAGCTTCTGGGTTTTTTATCACCTAATAGGCCAGATGTAATATGAAAATAATCATCCGGAATTTCGGTGCGATATATCATCTGCTTCTCAAAGGCCACTTCACCGATTAGTCCTTTACCTATACTAATGGTTTGTCTTTCGTATCTTTTGCGGTTATATGCATAAGTGGCGGAGTTTTCTAATTTTCCTTGCTCTAGCAAGTACAAGGTACCTTGCACTCCTCCACAATAATCTATAATCCCACGTATCACCTCATCAGTAAGTTCATCCACCTTATTGTGTGAACGCAGAATATCTGATATTTTTTCTTTTCCTCGTGCAATCCAGTTATATACTTCTTCTTGCTCTTTATTTCGCTTTAAATTCTCACCCAGATCAACCAGAGTCTTCGACAATCGATTATCATCATGTCGGATACCATCCAATTCACCATTACTAATTTTCTCGGCAAGTTTAATACTTAAATCAATTCGCTGACTTAATTCTTCAACCTCTTCAGATAGTTTTTGATTTTTTACCTTGCTGAAATTAATAACGTATAATACAATTAAAGGAATTGAAACCACTAATAAATCAATAAACCACACCAATATCGAACGGTGAATAGCTACTATGTTTTCAAATGAAAAATAAGAGTTGGTAAATGATAAGAAACCAGACCAAACCAAAAACAACAACATGATTAGTGCAATCACCAGAAAATACCATTCACGCTCACTTATTGCGTTGTGGCTTAACATCTGTTTCAATCTCTTTTTAAGCTTTGTCATGTCGTGTTACTTTTAGTTTTCTTCAATATCTAGATTATCCAAAAACTCATTCCAAATGATATCTAATCCAAGCTTCTTAAAAGATGCTACTTCAATTAATAGACCTTTTTCCTCTTCTTTAATAAATGGTAATAAATAAATATAAGCCGGTTGAGCAGCTCCTGATCCGGAAGACGCTTCCAGATAGTCCTCAGGAATATCTGTAATTTCAATGGCTCTTTTTTCAACAACTGCTTGTCCGTGAATTCCTTCCCCAATAATCAGTTTCTCAACGTTCCACTCTTCATCTAAACCATACGATTGCACTGGCTTATAACACCCCTCCTCCTCACATTGTAAATACGAGATTCCGGCCACCAGTTCAACATGTTTCTTTATAAGTTCGAAGAAACCAGAAGCTACATCATTGTTATCGTTATGCACTTTACGCAAATCAATCAACATTTTTTCTTTAGCAGAGTAAAAGGCTTTTTTATTATTTTTCTCTTGTTCCAGTACATGCACCTGCTCCTTTAGCCTACTATTCTCATTTTGCAATTCGTCAACCAACATTTGTAATTGATCACCTTTACAGTTTTTCTTAAGCATAAATTGCTTACTCACAAAAAAGATAAGTCCTACGAATACAATTAGAGAAACCAGCTCTATAGAATAGTAAACCGGCGAAAAAACAGATGGAACAAACAAGTACTTTATCAATACAAGACAAAGAAAAATAGCTCCTAACCAATATATATATTTATCTCTACTCATAGTTAATTCACTAGTTGGTTCAAATAAAGAACGATCTCGTCAGGAGACATTATTTTGGATGGAGACATCAATCTTAAAGCCATTTTTGGCATAGTATCCACATCACAAGTTGCAGGATCCTGAACAATAGTAAAGCCTCTTTTATCAGCTATATCCTTCATGCCCTTAGCTCCATCTTTATTGGCTCCAGTTAATAATATGCCTATTAACTTATCTCTGAAGAAATATGCCGATGATGATAATGTATGGTCAATTGATGGCCGACTATGATTCAATGGTTCTTCGGTAGATAAACTAATTGATCCATCGTACTCAATAAATAAATGATAGTTAGAAGGTGCCAGATAAACTTTACCGGGAATAATTTTATCCTTATCATGAGGTTCAAGTACTTCCAGCTTAGATTTTAAATTGATGCTTTCCAATAAACCAGAACGTACATGCTTTAATCGATGCAAACACAATATAATAGGCAAGGGAAAATCATGATTAATCTGTGATAAAATCTTACTTACCACTGAAAAACTTCCAGCTGAACCTCCTATTACTACCGCTTTGTATTTTAAAAGCATAACAATTACTGAGTTAACGCATTAAACTTTAGAAACACTTTTTCTTTTTGATCAATACATTCAAATCGATCGGAATAAGGAGTAGGAAATTGCTCCCTTACACCAATACATAGCCATCCTCCAGGTTTTAATGAACTATCGATTGCCTCCTTTAAAACTGAATGATAATCTTTTTTATAATAGAGCATCACATTACGAAATAAAACCAAATCAACTTTCTCATCGGGTTTACTGATAGTGACACAACCTTTCTTAAAATTGATTTTTGACCAGAAAGATGATTTTAATTTCAATACTCCCTCATCATCCTCCATATAACCTTCCAGACTTTGCTTCCCTTCGTATCTTTTATAATTATACAGGTTAGTATCCATCTTTTTACTAAAGATAACGCCTTGTTCTACTAGCTCCTTAGTAACAGACGCACAATAACCTGCTGTAACTTCTATTTTATCTAAAACACCCGTTTCTTGTGCTACAATTAACAGTGTATATAATTCTTCTCCTGAAGCAATTTGTGGTATCCAAACTTTTATTACTGATTGATCTGATAAGGATAAGAAATACTCACGGATTTTTCGCCACAGACCGGGATCACGAAATAGTTCGGTAACAGGTACTACTATATTATTTATTAAATCATCCTTAAAAGCCTCATCTTTTAGTCCGGCTAAAAGTTGCTCATTCTTTTTAACCCCTTTTTTTTCTCCAAAAAGATACAACCTACGCTTAAGAAATGATTGGCTCATTTGATTAAAAGGCATCTGCGTTTCTTGCGTCAAAACCTCTGATAATTCCCTTATTTCACGTATGCTATAATTAAGTGCCATTTAATTAATATTTAAAATGAAAGGAATTATTTTTTACGAATAAAGGACCATTCTTACTAAATTTTGTTTTATAAAACCCCGACATGTTTTCATGATTACCCAGTAATAAAAAAGCACCCGGATACATTTGATCGTGGAAACGTTTAAAGAGTTTTGATTGCAAGCTTGCATTGAAATAAATCAACACATTTCGACAAAACACTATATCAAACTTATTATAAAATGGTATTTCTTCCTGCACCAAATCGTGTTTAACAAACCACGGCACCTTACGCAAAAAGTCTTTGACAATCAGTACATCTTCTTCTTCATGAAACTCAAAGTACTTGGTAAAATCAATTTCTGATATGCCTTGAATAGGCTTTTTCTTTAATGATTTATTAAACGCTTGTAACTGTTCTAAATTAAACTTTAATGCATATTTACCCGATTTTGCTTGTCTTACCATACGAGCATTTATATCGGTACCATACACCTTAATCCTGTCAAGCAAACCCAATTCACTCATGATAATAAGGTTTGAATAAACCTCCATACCCGAGCTACATCCTGCATGCCAAATGTTAATTGTTTTTTTACTTTTTACCCCGGCAAATATCTTATCGTAGATATTTGTCCATATCTCTGGATCTCTGAATAATTCTGTGGTATTAACAGTTATCTCTTCTACAACCTTCTCTACAAAATCCTCATCGGTTTTTGTACGTTCCAACAATTGCTGCATAGTGAGATCATAATCCTTTAATATCTTCCGGATTCGTCTATGAATTGAATTATCAGAATACTCACTAAAATCATACGGAGTATGTTTCTTCAATTCATTTAGATATTCTCTAAATGCAGTCTCCCCTACCATATCAATCACTTAAAATAACTCTACCTCAACGTTTTGGATAAACGCAGTATACGAATGATCTTCACCTACTTTTGCTTCAGATAATAAGAACAATACGGGTTCTTCACTGCCCACTTTATTTTTTATAGGAGCTTCACGCCTTTCTCCAATTATCTTTTCTTTCTCGTTTGAAACAAATGCTGAAATAAACTCATCGTTTTTAGCTGTTTCCTCAGAGAATAGCATGGAAACATGCTCGCCAAGTACTTCATTTCTATCGTATCCCCAAAGCTTTTCAGCTGCCAGGTTAAAGAACTCAACAATTCCATCTTTATTGGTGGTTATGATTGCATCTAAAGCACCTTCAAGCGTTTTCTCGTTTCGTATTTTAACAGCTTCAATTTCTTTAAACTGTTCTGTTACTTCTTTTTTAGCCTCTTCAAGCATAATGCCCAATTCGTCTTTACTGCGCTTCAACTCTTCTTCCATATCTACTTGCTCAGTAATATCATTTTCGAGGCTTAAAATCTTAATAATTTCTCCTTCATGATCAATTACAGGAGTATAGGTAGTTAACAGGTAGATTTCATCTCCCATCTTGGTTCTTCTTTTCACACGTCCTTTAAAGTTATGGCCGTTTCTTAAATCAGTTAAGATCTGATCCAGCTCGGCAACGTCTTCTTTAAAGAAGAAAATCTTGATATTTTGTCCTTCTATCTCCTCAGGGTTATATCTGAAAGTTCTCAAGAAGTTCTGATTCACATTGATTAATGTACCGTCCACTTCAAATTCAGAACTAATCGCAGCATGATCAATTGCTTCTAAAATACCTTTCATTTCAACTTCACGACGATCGCTCTCTTCCTGAGTAGCTTGCATCTCTTCCAGATTCTGACGCAGCTCCTCTTCTTGTTGCGACATTCGCTCAGCCTGATTTTGGGTCTCTTTTAAAAGCTTGGTAGTTCGAATTGTATTTTGAACCGATTGTATTGTTAAGGCAATACTTTCAGCTGTTTTCTCTACAAACTCAATTTCATAATCATCAAAAGGTTTAAAAGAAGCCATTTCTAACACACCATAAACCTCATCATTGGTTTTAAGTGGTACAATTAAAATCGATCTTGGATTTGCTTCTCCTAATCCTGAAGTAATATTCAAATAGTCATTCGGAACGTCTGTCAGATAAATGGTTTGTTTTTCCAACGCACAACGACCAATTAATCCTTCCTCCCAGTTTATTCTTTTATCTGTAAATTTTTTACGATCAAAGGCAACACAAGCAGTTAATTCAAAATACTTTTCATTTTTACTTAAGGTATTTAATAAATAAAAACCTGCTTGATTAATCTTCATATAATCCACCAAATAGCGGATGATATTATAACTTAAATCTTCAAGATTATCACTTTCCTTACGAAGCAGTTCTCCAAAATGAGCTAATCCTCGCGTAACCCAGTTACGTTGCTCTTCTTCAATTCTTCTTTGCTCAACATCTTTTTTACTTTGGATTAAGTAATCGCGCAAACGTAAAAGTGAAGTCGCTAATATATCATTCTTAAGATTCAGATGTAAAGCACTATCAAAATTATCCTTGCGTAGGTTATCCACAAACTGAAGCACTTCTTTACTTCTGTTTGCCTCATATTTCAAATGCTTCTTTTGCTTTTTAATGATTTTGGCAAAGTTACCGGCAATTAGGTAACCAATTAAACCAGAAACAAAGGGCACTGCTGTAACCAACCATAACATGGGGAACACAGTGTATGCATTTAATACATTAAATCGTAATTCGGTATATTCTAATACACTAAAACTCCCAACCAAAACAAAAAGGTACAGGAGTAGTCCAAAAACAAAGCCTCTTAAAGTGTAACGGCTTCTAATATTTTTAATATTTTCTTTACCCATAAGAAATGGCGTTAAATTAAACGGCTACCAGGTTAAAGTTATTTATTTTACTTTCGACAGTATATATGGTGCAATTTTGTCCAAAGATAAGATTTCATCGGCAGCTCCAAGCTTTATTGCCTCTTTTGGCATACCAAAAACTACCGAAGAAGCTTCATCCTGCGCTATGGTATGAGCTCCTGACTCTTTTAACTCAAGTAGTCCCTTTGCTCCATCATTACCCATTCCGGTTAGCAAAATTCCGGTTGCATTATTACCAGCGTACCTTGCGGCTGAACGAAATAGTACATCCACCGAAGGTCGGTGACGGTTTACCAAAGGTCCTTCTTTTACATCAACAGAATACTCTTTTCCTACCCTTTTTAGCAACATATGCTTATTGCCCGGCGCAATTAAAACTCTACCTTGATAAAGTCTGTCACCTTGCTCGGCTTCTTTCACTTCAAGGCCACAAATGTTATTCAAACTATTGGCAAATGATTTTGTAAAACCTTCGGGCATATGTTGAACAATCGCAATACCCGGCATTTTATCTGGCATGGCTTTCAAGAAGGTTCTAATTGCTTCTGTACCACCGGTTGAGGCACCCAATACAATTACCTTATCGGTACTGATAATTCTTTTATAGGTCGAAGCCTTATCAATAATTACATCTGCCGAAAGTTTTGGTTGGACCTTAGGTGCTACAGGCTCTGCAATTTTACGGCGCTTCAACTTGACATGTGAAGCAGCTTTAACCGCATCGCATAACATTATTTTTGACTCATTGATAAACTGTGCTGCATTCATTGCAGGTTTACCAATTATTTCACTGGCACCATATTCCAAAGCCTTCATGGCTACCTCTGTACCCTCAGTAGTAAGACTGGAAATAACAACTACCGGAATAGGATGTTGCGACATTATTTTTCGGAGAAATGTTAAACCATCCATCCGAGGCATCTCGATGTCGAGGGTAATCACATCGGGAATCTCCTTCATTATTTTCTTAACAGCAATAATGGGATCGGCTGCCGTACCCATTACTTCAATGTCAGGATCTGATTCAAGAATTGATGACAAACTTTGTCTTACCACAGCTGAGTCATCTACTACCAATACCCGAATCTTTTTTTCCATGAGTCAATGTTATTTACACCACAACAATCTGTGACAATTGTTGTTTTTGCTTCCAACTAATTAGTTTGAAAACCTTCATGCTCCTTCATCTCCATTCACTGCCGTTCGAAGGCTTTCAGGCATTAATATACCTTTTTTTCGAGAAATTTATGCCTAACTTCTCCGGTATCGCTAAAAAATAAAATCTTTCTACCTCTTTTTCCACCTGTACTGGAGGCAACAATTGGAATGTTACGCTCCTCCAACATTAATCTGGCAACTCTTATGTTTCGTTCCCCAATAAGCATTGAGTTTCCTGTTCTGGCTTCAAGCAGTTCTCCACCGCCAAATATTTTTGCAACTAAATCTTTTCGGTTGCTACCATAATAGAACATTCTCTCAATCAGTTTATCAATAGCTATGTTACCATATTTAGGAGAAGCTAATTCATTACCGTTCCAGTTTGGCAGCATATAATGGTTCATGCCTCCAAACTTTAGCTTCTTATCCCAGATACATATAGCAACACAACTACCTAATATGGTTTTGATCACATAAGGTTCTTTGCTGACATACAAGGAAGAGGGGTATAGAAAATGTTGTAAATATCTATTCTCCATCTAACTTCGCCTTAAAAAATCTCATCACCGTCATCAAAGAACACATCGTTACCATCACCACTGAAGCCATCTATAATGTTTTTCGCTTCAGGTAAAGTAATTGAGAACGTTGACCCTTCACCTTTTTTACTATCAATCTCAATATTTCCTCCCAGAACATCAAGCAATGCTTTGGTAATAGATAATCCCAATCCGTGTCCTCGGTTAATGGAATTGATACCTGAATCCAATCGCTTAAAACGCTCGAAAATGATTTTTTGATTTTTCTCTGAAATACCCGTTCCAAAATCCTGAACAGATACATTCAATTCATCATCATCAACCCAGATTTTAATAATAACCTTACTATCCTTGTAGCTATATTTTAAAGCGTTATTAATAAGGTTACTCAATATTAATTTGAGTTTCTCTGAGTCCGTTTTGAAATAAAAATTCTTACCAAAGCCATATTCTACATTAAACTGCAGATCAATATCAATTCCCATTTTTCTCGAGATGATATTAAAGGAATCTATCACAGTTTGAGTGAGACTTCTCACATTTACTTTGGTGATATTTGGAGCAATTTCTCCGGCTTCAATCTTAGCTGCAACAAAGATATTTCTCAGCTGAAAATCAAGATTAAAGGCTTCACTATGGATAAGAGCTACCATTGAAACCACTTTCTTCCAATCGTTTTTCTCAACCGACAAAATGGCTTTTGACAAACCAAGAATTGAGGTAAACGGGTTTACTATTTCGTTGGAAATATTAGAGATAAAGTGACTCTTTAAAGCCTCCGATTCTTTCAACTTTTTTGTTACAGACTGAAAATCTTTCGAAAGCTCTTTCATTTCTGTATCGAGCTTTTTTCTTTCCTCAAGCCTTATTTTCAATTCGCGCAATAGTTGCCTATCCGATAAGTTGCTCATAATTCTTGTTTTATTTTTTATTCCGGACTTACTTTTATTCTTTTAAAAATATGGTAGGTTTTATGTGCTTTAATGGCACATTCATCCCCGATAACGATTCTGAGTGACCGATAAAGAAAATTCCTCCAGGCTTTAAATACTGACAAAGCTTATTGATCACTTTCTCTTGTGTGGCTCTGTCAAAATAAATTAAAACATTTCTACAAAATATTACATCAAACTTATCCCCTACATTGTATGAATTATCCATTAAATTCACATATTTCAATGCAATATTTTTTTGTAATTCTGGCTTAACCCTAACCGATGGGTTTTCTCTATCTTTACTCTTTAAAAAATATTTCTTTTTCATCTCAAGAGGCAACAAAGCAACTTTATGCTCATTGTAAATTCCCTTGGAAGCCGTTGTAAGTACTTTGTTGGATATATCAGATCCTAAGATACTAAAACTAAACAACGGATTATTGTTTTTAAATTCATTCAGCACAATGGAGATTGTATAAGGTTCTTCACCGCTTGAACAACCTGCACTCCATATTTTCAAACTTCTGTTATTATCAGCAAAATGAGGTAAAATTTCATCCCTCAAATAATCAAAATGTACAGGTTCTCTAAAAAAATCGGTTTTGTTTGTTGTAACAACATTCAAAAAATTAAAGATCTCTTTTTCCTGCCCATCTTTACTAAAAAAGTACTCTTTATATTCAGTGTAAGACTGCATATTTAGCTCACGGATACGCTTCAATAATCGTCCCTGAAGCATGATGCGTTTAATGGGGGGCATTTTTATACCGAATTCGTTGTATATGAATTCACTAAAAGCCTTAAAATCTGATTCTGTCAATTCTGCCTTGAAACAATCCAGATCTTTTTGAACGTTATTCTCCTTACCCTTAAACATTATTCCGCTTCTATACTACTTTTTAGCTCGTCAAGTGCAATTATATCTTTGTCATTAAATACCTGCTCGGCATTTAATATCATCACTAAATTTTCATCCGTTTTATATGTAGCCGAGATATATCCCGGTTTAAAATCGTTTTCTATTGTTTTGATTTTTTCGTTATCTGATTCAAATACATCAGACACCGCATCCACCATTGCTCCAATGATTAATTTTCCTGAATTATCGGGTTTATCTATTTCAAGAACAACAATACATGTTTGAGGGGTAACATCAATAGTACCCACATTAAACTTCAAACCTGTATCAATCACTGGCACTATATTTTCGCGATGGTCAATTACCCCCGTGATATAAGGTAAGCTTTCTGGCACCGATTTTGGTTTTACATACTCTAAAATCTCAACCACTTTACCTACATGTACTCCAAAGGTATTAGAACCTACAGAGAAAGTCAGATATGCATTGATTAGCTCACTCATTAATTCACTTTTTATTTTTCAATTTCAAGAACTGTTTCATCCAAATCAATTATGTGCACAAACTCTTCATTTTTATGAATGGTGCCCAGAAATGAATTTACAATGCCGGAGTTACCATGATAAACCGACTCTTTAATTTCTAATCCATCAATATCGAACACTTCTTTAACGCCGTCAACAACAATTCCTATTAAAGAATCAGTTTTTCCATCGTTTGATACAACAATAATTGAAGTATCAGCAGTGTTTTCAACTTTACTTGTCTCCATCATCACTCTTAAATCGGCCACAGGAAAAATGTTTCCGTGCAGATTCATCACCCCAAGCACATAATCTTTTGTATTAGGCACCCAGGTCATCTTTCCATATTCAAGAATATTCCGAACCTTAAGAGTATCAAATGCGAAGACTTCCTTGTCCACATAAAATGAAATCAGTGATGTAATTTGATCTTTCATTGTAATTATTTCTTAGTTCGGTATTTCTTAGATGCATTATTGTGAATCATACGATTAGTATCCATCACTAATGCAATACTTCCATCTCCCATAATGGTTGCTCCTGAAATATTTTCCTGTTTCTTTAAGTAACGTCCTAAAGGTTTAACAACAGTTTGATATTCTCCAATCACCTGATCAACCAATAATCCCACTTTCCTATCTTCAAACTTAACAAGAATCAACTGCTTTCCACCCGAATCTTCATTTTTGGTTTCGAACACCTCTCTCACGTCAATGTATGGAAATTGTTCTTCACCTATAGAAACGATATGGTTTATTGTATTCCCAAAACTTACATCTTCAATTGCATGAATCTTTTCGATGTTAGCAATTGGAATTACATATTGATTGTCAGACACTTTAACCAGTAAGCCATCAATAATAGAAAGTGTCATTGGTAATTCAAGCGTAAGTGTTGTTCCCTTTCCAACTTCAGAATCGAGAGACACTTCACCACGAATTTCACCAATCTTTTTCTTAACTACGTCCATTCCAACGCCACGTCCCGAGACATCAGAAACCGTTTCTTTGGTAGAAAATCCGCTTAGAAAAACTAAATCAAATATTTCTTTTCGGCTTAACTCTACATTTTCATCAATCAAACCTTTGCTAATTGCTTTTGATTTGATGAATTCAGGGTCTATACCTTTACCGTCATCAATTACCTGAACAATTACACTAGCTCCTGAATAAAAAGCCTTGAAAACAATTGTTCCTTTTGGCGATTTGCCATTCTTAATTCGCTCGTCAGCCATTTCAATTCCATGGTCAACAGAGTTACGAATGATATGTAATAAAGGATCTGTAAGATGCTCAATAATATTTTTATCAAGCTCAATATCTCCACCTTCTATTATAAAATCTATTTCCTTATCAAGTTCTTTTGATAAATCACGCACCAATCGCTGGAAACGCATTAATTCGCTTTGTAGCGGAATCAAACTTATTTCAAAAGCATTATCGCGAAGCTGACGGCTTAGTTTTTGAATATTCTCAGCCAAGCCAACAATATCACTATTTCCGTCTTTTTCGGCATATAAGTTAAGCTGTGCCTGAATAGTTACTAACTCACTTACCAGATTAACCAAATCATCAATTTTATTTGAGTTAACCCTGATACTTGATATTTTATGTTCTTTTAACTGAACTTTGCGTTTGCCATCCTTCTTATCATCTTCCTTACCACTACCTGCTTCACCAATTGCTTCAATCTGTTCTTTTGTTAACAGAACACGATCAGCAACAGCTTTATCAATTAGTGCAACAAGAGCATCTGAATTAATAACATTATTAACCTTTAACTCTTGTAAATCAATTTCACATTCATCTTCCACAAAAATAAATACATCCTTAATTTCATTAATTGATTCTGATGTATTTAAAACAACCTGCCACTGACTATAGTTAGTAACCGGTTTGAATTGTGTCAATTCAGGGATATCTTTTGCAAAAGCAACTACCTTTGCATCCCCCATTGCATGAAGGTCATCGAGTAAATAAAACGGATTGGTACCGTTTCGAAGAATATCTTCATTTGGTTTAATACTGATCAAAAAGGTTTTTGATCCATCACTTTCAGCAATTTGCTCCACATTTGAACCCCCAACACTAGCTGTAGAAGTGCTACCTTCTTGATTCGATACTTCCTGAATGCGCTTAATAAAAGCTTGTTGATTGGCAATATCTCCGGCATCCGTTAAATCTCCAATCTGAAGTAAATGTTTGATTTGATCGATGGCTTCAAATGTCATTGATATAATATCATTTGACACTTTCAGCTTATCATTTCTAATCAAATCAAAAACGGTTTCAAGATGATGTGTAAATTCACTTAAGTGGTTAAATCCAAACATTGCTCCCCCTCCTTTAAGAGAGTGCATAGCCCGGAAAATTCGCTCAATGATTTCACTGTTGTGCATATCCTTTTCTAAAAGGAACAATGCTTCTTCCAGGTCATTGATATTATCAAGCGATTCCTCAACGAATTTTTCTCTAAACTTATCAATCATTTGTTCGAACGTTTAACCTGTCGATGTTGGTAAAGAAATCAATTAAAGTTTTTTTCTTCTCTTCCACTGAAGGAAGACATTCATCCTTCTTATTCAACACCTCCTGAATTAGTGATACAACATCCTTCGTCTTATCAATAATAGTACTATTCAGTACAATTTTGCCATTATATAAATCTCTATAAACAGATTCAACTGGCATGGCAATCTCAGTTAATTGGGTAAAACCAAACATAGGTGCGGAACCTTTAATGGTATGCATTGCCCTGAATATTTTTTCAACTGCTTCACCAGTGGGTTTCACTGGTTCTACTAATTGAAGTTCTTTTTTCAGTTGCATTAAATCATTATTGGTCTCCTCAATAAAAATATGCTTGATCTTATCAATCATCGTAACACGCGGGAAATTGCACTTAATAATTTAGCTGGCACAAAGGGCTTGATAATCCAGCCTGTAGCACCTGCCTGCTTTGCTTCCATCTTCTTTGAGGCTTGTGATTCTGTTGTTAGGAACAAAATTGGAATATGCTTGTATGCATCCATCTCTCTTACCTTACGAATTAATCCAAGGCCATCAAGGTTAGGCATGTGTAAGTCGGTAATTACAATATCAATGGTACGGCCATCTAAATATTTTAGAGCGTCTTCACCATCAACACCAACTAATACATCATAGCCTTCGTTTTGAAGAGTAAAGTTGACAACTTCACGTATACTTTCTGAATCATCAACAATAAGAACTGTTTTAGCCATAATATAATGTTCTATTTATTTTAGGTTAATTAAGCACATAGCTGAAACCGGAATTTCCGATTAAGGTTTTTAACTCATCTTTAAGCTCCGAAGTAACTGAAACGTTTTTATCGTTTGCTTCAAAGGTTTTAATTATCGACAATAGTAGTTGAATAAAGGTAACATCAATACTATCAGGATTATCAATCTGAACATCCAGATCTTTTGATACTGATACTTTATTCTTAACCGCTTCGGTAATATTCTCAATATAGTTTATTATAAGTTGGCCTGAAAAGCGTAATATCTCTTTTTCGGGCAACTCTTCATAGATTACGTTATACGGTAGATTATCCATGGTCGTTATCTTAAAACTTTTCGTAATTATCTAAATCAAAATCCTTATCGAAATTTGAGAAAGGATTATCCTTTTTTGTGGTCTCCTTTTTCACTTCTGTATCCGCAGTTTTCGGAGCAGCCTGATTAACTTCTTTCTTTGGTTCTTTCAATACAGTCTTTTCCTCTGAAGTAAAATTAGGTTTCACCTCTTTTTCATCACCAATCTTAAAGAAGTTGACAACTTCATGTAAGCTATCAGCCAGATTTGCCAATTGATCAGAACTTTGCGTTAATTCATCAGATGATGAAGCATTTTCCTGAGTAATCATATTCAGTTGCTGCATTGCAAGGTTGATCTGCTCAGCCCCCGTCTTTTGTTCCATACTAGCGGCTGAAATTTCTTTAATCAACTGGGTTGTCTTTTCAATATCAGGTACTAATGCCTTTGATTTGGCACCTGCTTCCTGAGAGACTTTTAATCCGGTTTTAACAAGAGATACAATTTCATCTGCGGCTAACTTACTTCTTTCAGCCAATTTTCGAACTTCTGCGGCTACTACAGAGAAACCTCTTCCATGCTCACCGGCACGAGCTGCCTCCACTGCTGCATTCAAAGCTAATATATTGGTCTGAAATGCAATATCGCTAATGATTGTGATCTTTTCAGAAACATCTTTCATCACTTTTGCAGCTTGTGATGACAATTTATCTGCAACACCTACATCCTGAGCCGTTTCAACAGTAATTTTTTCCGTCTCTACTGCATTCTCTGTATTTTGATCGATATTAGCCACCATTTCTTCAATTGAGGTAGATACTTCCTCAGCAGATGCAGCCTGGTCAGCCGATCCTTTCGAAAGTTGCATTGAACTGGACTTCAGTTGAGTACTTGAAGTAACCAAATCATTTGCATTTTCTTTTATTGAAACAACTGTTCTTTTAAGTTGCTCAGCCATTGCAACCAATGCTTTTGCCAAGTCTCCGATCTCATCATTCTGATGCACTTCAACCGTAGCTGTTAAATCACCATCTCCGATAGCCTTAGCAAAATTAACTCCTTTATTTAAAGGACTAACAATGGCGTTATACAGTAGGTAAGCGGTAAGCGAGGCTCCAAAAATAACCAACAAACTCATGATAAGGATAACCCATTGAAGAACAGTAAAACTGCTATTTGTTGCTTCAAGTGCTTCGTCACTAGCTGTAACATATTTAGTAGCTAACTCATCAATTCTTTCAGTAATATTATCGCTGAGAACGATTATTTCTCCTCCATCCTGAACTTGAGGCTCCACTTCAAATAAAACCATTACATCTTCATAGGAGGCAAAAGAATTAAGGCTAGTCATAACATATTGCTGCATCTGAAATAATGATTCGATGTCATTAAATATGCTATCAGCCTCTGCAACATCAGCAGACTCCCATTCTGCATAATATTGTTTTATTTCCTTTTGTAATTCAGGAAAGTCTTTCTCGTGTAAATCTTTTAACCTGATTTTATCGGGTGTATCCGACTGCTTGTCGATAAACACCCAACTACGAACTAACATTTTAGAGTTCGTAACCATCATTGATAAATGATTTAAACTTTCCGACGAAGGAGAGTAAGTGCCTGTTAACTTATTATTTAGATTCTTACTGGATGTTAAGGTCGAAAACGTCCATACTCCATTTATAATAATCAGTAACAGAATGACACCAAAACCCCACAATAATTTTTGGGCAATATTTAGTTTGATATTCTTCATTCGAGTTTAGTTTTCGTATCTATTGACTTCCAATTTTTGTTGAATTGGTGTCGCTAGGCAAAAATAAGATCCTATCCTTATTAATCAAACAGAATAGTCTTATATTTCAATTCAACTTAAATATGGTAAATTAATTTCACAAATTAATTAAAAATACAATTCGTCAATAAATATATTAAAGAAACGCAGCTTACAATGATATTGCTGCTTGCATACCTTCCAATTTCGAACTTATTTGCAAACCAAATTTAGCAGCATTGGCTTTATGAATCTCAAACTTCAATCTTTCTTCGCGAACAACGAAGTTAAACATAGCCCCATTATCCGTTGCTCCTTCCGATTCACAAACTATTAAAGTATTCTTACCTCCTACTTTGCTAACAATTTCTGAAGCATGACGGTTAAAATTAATAGATGAAGACACAAACAACACCTGGCAGTTTTGCACTTCTTCAATGGATTTAAACTCTTTAATCACTACTTCCTGAAATCCGAATTTCTTCCCTTCAGATAATTTCTCAAGCCAACTTACAATTTCTTTATCTTTCACAACTCCAATTACAAAGTCGCCTTCTTTAGCAGCCTCAGGCCACCCGATATGACGAATAAAATTCAGTGTAAAAACTGATTTAAACTTAGCAATTTGTGCGTTGGCAGCTAAAGGCAATAGCATTAAGCTCACAAAGAACAAAATCTTTTTCATAACAATACATCCTTTCAAATTCAACTTCTTAATGCGCCATGGTACGCAAATGAAATAGATTAGTTTCCTTAAATTCAATAATTTTTGATTTTTTAAGAGAAAGATTGCCTTCAATATAACTTTGCTTTATATTGATTCTGTTACATTTGCAAGTGCCTAGCAACCAAAAACAAGGGAAAACCCTATTTTTTAAAGGATTACAAAATTATCAATAATGAAGCTATCATTTCAAAGCATAATCATAGATACCCAACAAGTATTAATCGGAAAAACAGACTCTCTGAGCAAAACCATTTCAACCTTTTTGAAGGACAACACAATAGATACTAAACAAATTGCGAAAGTTGATTTATTCGTTGACATAAACAATAAGGAGGATTTTTTAAATACCGATAGTAACCTTCAGGAAGTATTGTCAAAAGTATTTGGCAAACAACTTCCAGCATACAACATAACTACTTGCAAAAACTTAACTTCTTCCGGAACCATCTTATTATTTACTATCTGTAATGATAAGAGCTGCGAAATTGAACACAAAGAATTTCAAAAATTTCCATATACCCTTTGTAGTAAAGAACAAAGCAAAACATTACTTTCCGGAGGAATTCACTTTGATGAGGATAATGATCTCTTAAGATCTACTCAAATGGCCTTTGATTTTGCAGAGCAATTGTTAGATCATGAGGAAATGCATTTTGGTCATGTTGATTTCTTAAATGCTCAGATTGAAAAAAGTTTCGTAACTCAAACATCCAATGATAGCAACTCATGGAGAACAGTAGAACAAATAAAAGAACTATATCTCGACCCTGAATTATTTAATCAAAACCTACCACCATTGAATTTAAGCACTGTCAATAATGGTGGAATTACTCTTTCATTCAGTGCTGCAGTAAAGGATACATTCCCCATTCATCAGGTTAAAACAAATCCGGGTATTTCTTCTTCAATTGCTAAGGAATGGCAACAGGCTAAATTCAGCACTAACAAAATGGTTAATGAGAATAGTAATATTATTTCGCAAATAAAAGAAATTCTTAATCTTATTAAGGAAACTTTAAGTAGAGACACTGGTTTAGGTATTTCGCAATTGAAATTTGATCTACTTAGAATTTACCTTCCGAACGAGGTTGATTTTGCAGATGCTGAAATGATTATTAAGCAACAATGTGGTGCCAACCAATATATTTTTCTTCAATCGGAGTTGCAGCAGTCAGAGGCTTTAATTGCCATTGACGGACAGGTATCGTTTTAAAACAGAAAATGAAGAATTGATTGGCCATCCAACGTTTTTACCTATTTTCGCAAGATTAAATTAGACTGAAGATTGAACTGAGATGTGGATTAGAATTGCACGTTTTATATTACGCAACAGAATAGCAATATTAATAGGATTATTTCTGTTGACTTTATTTATGGGGTTTCAATCCCGTAAAATTGAAATGTCGTACCAGTATGCACCTTTGCTACCAGAAGATGACTCAACTTATTTAGCATACGAATCGTTTATAGAGACCTTTGGATCAGAAGGAAATCTGGTTGTTATAGGGGTTAAGAACAAAGACTTTTTTGAAGTAGATGAATTCAACCAGTGGAATGAACTGGCAAATGAGATTAAAAACATCAACGGTGTTACTTCGGTATTTTCTATTGGTCAAACGTACAATCTGAAAAAGAACACAGAAGAGAAAAGGTTTGAGATACAACCTATTTTCCCTGAACACATTCAGTTTCAGACCGAATTAGACTCATTAAAAGAAGCATTTTATCAATTACCTTTTTACGATGAGCTAGTTTACAATAAAGCAAAAGATGCGTATCTGATGGCCATAACATTAGATGACGACATACTGCACAGTAAAGATCGGGTAAGACTGGTTGAGGATATTAAAAAAGCAGGTAATAACTACTTTGAGCAAAACGAGCAGGAACTTCATTACTCAGGATTACCTTTTATAAGAGTAATTACTGCTGAAATGATCAAAAAAGAGCTGAATATGTTTATCTTCCTGGCTCTTGGGATAACAGCAATCATTATTTTGTTATTCTTTCGCTCCTTCAAAGTGGTTATCTTTTCAATGCTGGTTGTTGGCATAGCTGTTATCTGGGCACTGGGGATACAAGGTATATTTGGTTATAAAATAACCATTCTCACCGGAATGATTCCACCCCTTATTATAGTTATTGGTATTCCCAACTCGGTGTTTCTCCTTAATAAATACCATCAGGAGTACAGAATTCACCAAAATAAAATAAAAGCGCTTCAAAGAGTAATCCGTAAAATTGGAAATGCAACATTCTTAACCAATTTAACAACAGCATCAGGATTTGGGACTTTTATTTTTACAAGTAGTAAGATCTTAGTAGAGTTTGGAGTGATTGCCGCCATCAATATTTTGGTTGTGTTTTTCTTATCCATCTTACTCATACCTATCATTTTTAGCTTTTTAGATGGCCCCAAAGAACGACACATTAAACACCTCGATAATCAGGTAATTAGTGGCGTAGTTAACTATCTTGTTCGTATATCTCTTAATCACCGCTCTTTAATTTACTGGTGTACTTCCATCATGTTAGTTTTAGGTATCTTCGGAATTAGCCGTATTAAAACAACCGGATATATGCTGGATGACATTCCTCATGACGATCCTCTTTATGTTGACCTTCAATTTTTTGAAAACAATTTCAATGGTCTTATGCCATTAGAAATAATGGTGGACACGAAGAAACCAAATGGTGTTATACAACGAAAAAACTTAAAGAAGATTGATGAACTTCAGGATGAATTATCCAAATTAGATGAAATTTCAAAACCCATTTCATTAGCTGAGGTAGTCAAATTTTCACGTCAGGCCTTCTTTAACGGCAAAGAAAGTTTTTACAAAATACCTAGTAATCAGGAACGAAACTTTATCCTTTCCTATGTGAGCAAAAGTAACGAGGGAATGGAGACAGGCATTGTGAATAATTTTGTGGATTCAACAAAGCAAAGAGCCAGATTAAGCTACCGAATGAAAGACATTGGCACATCTGAGATGGCTTCGTTAAATATAGAAATACAAAAAGTTATTGACGAGGTATTTCCTTCTGAAAACTATTTTACCTCATTAACAGGCGCCAGCGTAGTATTTTTTAAAGGTACAGATTACCTCATACGCAATCTATTCACCAGCTTACTTTTAGCAGTCATTCTTATTGCATCATTTATGGCCTGGATGTTTTCATCCAAAAGAATGGTTTTGGTTTCATTAATTCCCAACCTGTTTCCTTTAATAATGACGGCTGCCTTGATGGGATATTTTGGCATTCCTATTAAACCTTCAACCATATTGGTGTTTAGTATTGCTTTTGGTATTTCGGTTGACGACACTATTCATTATTTGGCCAAGTACCGTCAGGAACTTACTGAAACAAATTGGAGTATACGAGCTGCTGTTGTTCTCGCGCTTAAAGAAACGGGTGTAAGCATGATTTACACTTCCATTATTTTATTCTTTGGTTTTGGTATCTTTAGCGTATCGCAATTTGGAGGAACGGTAGCTCTAGGAGTGCTTGTAGCAATAACTCTTTTAATTGCACTTTTTTCAAATCTTATCCTCCTACCATCATTATTATTAACTTTGGAAAAAGCTATAACCAACAAATCCTTTAAAGAACCTTTACTTCATATCTACAACGAGGACGAAGATATTGAGTTGGAAGATTTAGTGATTAAAAAGAGGAAAGAGAAAAAGCCCATATTGAAGAATAAAGACATTGACCAATAAATATGACTACAATAGCCGAACTTCAAAAAGTTGTTGAAATTGCTTTAAACAAGGAAAACTTCGTTACTGAACCTGAAGCCCTTTATCAACCTATTGAATACGTAATGTCGTTGGGAGGCAAGCGCATTCGTCCTACCATGTGCCTGGCCGGGTGCTATTTATTTGACGACAACTTTGAGAATGCATTATCTGCCGGACTAGCAGTAGAAGTGTTTCATAACTTCACCCTTCTTCACGATGATGTGATGGACAATGCTGAAGTTCGACGTAATCAACCCACAGTACACATAAAGTGGGATGAGAACACTGCTATCTTATCTGGCGATGCCATGCTAATTAAAGCCTACCAATACCTCAGCAAGGTAGATGAATCAGTTCTTAAATCAGTTCTTGATCTTTTCAGTCAAACAGCCATTGAAGTTTGTGAAGGTCAACAATACGACATGGAATTCGAAAGTCGCACAAATGTTACTGTTGATGAATATCTTAATATGATAAGATTAAAAACAGCAGTACTATTAGCTGGTAGTTTAAAGGCAGGCGCAATCATTGGTAAAGCCAACGAAAAAGATGCTACTCATCTATATGAATTTGGGGAGAACATTGGTTTGGCATTTCAGCTACAGGATGATTTCTTAGATGTATATGGAGACGAAAAGACTTTTGGAAAAGCAATTGGTGGAGATATTGTTGCAAATAAGAAAACATTTTTGCTAATTAATGCGTTAGAAAGGGCGTCAGGATCTTTAATGGAAGAATTGCAAGAATGGGTTAATATCAAATCATTCAATCGGGATGAAAAAATAGAGGCAGTTAGAAACATTTACAATCAAATTGGTGTAGATGAAATAGCCCGGAAAAAGATGAATGATTACTTCGAAAAGGCTCTTACATCGCTTGAGAAAGTTAATGGCAAAGAAAGTATGAAGGAAGAATTAAGAGAATTTGCTGTAAAACTGATTAAAAGATCACGATAGTATAAGGAATAAGTATTAATTTTAGAGATAAATACTCGCTTTTTATGGAAAATCTTGTTGGAACCATCATTCAAATTGTTGGACCAGTTGTAGACGTTAGCTTTGACCTGAAAGATCAGGAACTACCTAATATTTTAGATGCACTGGAGATCAAACGTACTGACGCCCAATCAACCGTGATTGAATGTCAGCAACACATTGGAGAAAATACTATTCGCTGTATTGCAATGGATTCAACCGATGGTTTAACAAGGGGAATGGAAGTTACTCATTTGGGTAATCCAATTACAATGCCTGCCGGTGAAAAAGTAAAAGGTCGATTATTAAATGTTGTAGGTGATGCCATTGATGGTATTGGATCGGTTACCAAAGAAGGAGGTAATCCAATTCACCGCAATCCTCCGGCTTTTGCTGATCTGTCTACCGAAGCCGAGATTCTGTTTACAGGAATTAAAGTAGTCGATCTGATTGAGCCATATGCCAAAGGAGGTAAAATTGGACTATTTGGTGGTGCAGGCGTTGGTAAAACGGTATTAATACAAGAGTTAATAAATAATATTGCCAAGGGTCATGATGGCCTTTCTGTTTTTGCAGGCGTTGGTGAACGTACGCGAGAAGGGAATGACCTTTTACGTGAGATGATTGAAGCCGGAATTGTTAACTACGGCGAAGAATTTAAAAAATCGATGGAAGAAGGTGGCTGGGACTTGTCAAAGGTTGATGAAAAAGCCTTGGATTCATCACAGGTGACAATGGTCTTTGGCCAGATGAATGAACCCCCCGGAGCGCGTGCCCGTGTTGCCTTATCCGGACTGACCATTGCAGAAAGCTTCCGTGATGGAGACGGTACAGGTAAAGGTCGTGATGTACTATTGTTTGTTGATAATATTTTCCGTTTCACACAGGCCGGATCAGAAGTATCAGCCTTATTAGGACGTATGCCTTCAGCAGTGGGTTATCAGCCTACTTTATCATCAGAGATGGGTGCTCTTCAGGAACGTATTGCTTCTACCAAGCATGGATCTATTACATCAGTTCAGGCTGTATACGTACCCGCCGATGACTTGACAGACCCTGCTCCTGCAACAACTTTTGCCCACCTCGATGCAAAAACGGTGTTAAGTCGTAAAATCGCTGAGTTGGGTATCTATCCAGCTGTTGATCCGTTGGATTCGACATCCCGGATGTTAACACCTGAGATAGTTGGAGACGATCATTATAAAACGGCTCAAAGAGTAATTGAGATTTTACAACGATATAAAGAATTGCAGGATATTATTGCTATTCTGGGTATGGAAGAATTATCAGAAGAAGATAAGTTGGTTGTACACAGGGCACGTCGAGTGCAGCGCTTCTTATCACAACCCTTCCATGTAGCTGAACAATTCACGGGTCTGAAAGGGGTATTTGTATCCATTGAAGATACCATTAAAGGTTTTAATATGATTTTGGATGGCGAAGTTGACAAATATCCTGAAGCTGCTTTTAACCTGGTAGGTACCATTGAAGATGCCATTGCTAAAGGAGAAGAATTGTTGAAACAAGCTAAAAGTGCATAATGGACGATTTACATTGCGAAATAATAACCCCTTTGCAGGTAGTATATGATGCTCCTGTTGGTTTGGTTCAGGTTCCAGGTGAAAAAGGTTTGTTTACTGTACTTAAAAACCATGCTCCCATTATATCTGTATTAACAGAAGGAAGCATTAGAGTAATTGGTAAAAATGGTCATGAAAAGCACTTCGATTGTAAAAGTGGAGTTGTTGAGTGCAAGAACAATAAAATGGTCATTTTAATACATGAATAGTATTTAATTAAACAACATTATACGAATTAAAATCCCGGAGTTCATCCGGGATTTTCTATTTTTGATGAAAATTCAATAATGGACAAAATACTTATCATACGTTTAAGCTCAATCGGCGACATTATTCAATGTATGTCTGTTGTAACAGGTATCAGAAATAAATATCCAAACGCAGAAATACATTGGGTTGTACGATCTGATATGGCATCGTTGGTGAAGATTGATCCAAGAATTGATAAACTTTGGGAGTTTGACCGTAAAGAAGGATTTAGCGGAGTATTTAAGTTAGGAGCAAAATTAAAGAAGGAAAAATACGACCTCATATACGATGCTCACAGCAACATTCGTTCTAATATTCTTAAACTGGTTCTTTGTCCTTTTGGAATCTGCAACCTTCTAAAAAAGAATAAGCTGGTTACCCGACATAAAGACAGACTCAAACGCTTGCTTCTTTTTAAGTTTGGTATTAACCTTCTTCCCAATCCTTTTAAGGCATTAGATTCTTTTAGAAAACCCATTCAAAGCAAATGGGATATAAACGATATTAATACTCCTTTCAGCAATTGGAAGTTTCCAGATAATGTTCAAAGTAAAATTGAGCAGTTGGTTTTGAACCAAATCCCAGGCAACCAAAAATGGATAACACTGGTTCCTTCTGCAGCTTGGGAACTTAAACGCTGGCCGGTTAATTATTGGCAAAAACTTATCGAATTAAAGCCAGATCTACATTTTGTTATCTTAGGTGGTCCCACCGATACTTTTTGCGAAGAAATAAGATCTGTAGCTCCCGATCGGGTTATTAATTTGGCCGGAAAAACTTCACTAATGGAGAGTTTCTGTACCATTTGGCATTCTCCATTTGTTATTAGTGGCGATACAGGTTTCTTACATGCTGCCGATCTTTTTCAAAAACCCGGCTTGGCCATTATTGGTCCAACTGCATTTGGCTATCCTTCAGGAGATAAAATTAAAGTAATGGAAGTTGATTTACCTTGCAGACCATGCACTAAAGATGGCAGTACTAAGTGCAAACTAAAAGAGATAAAAAAATGTTTAACAGATCTAACTCCTGAAATATTAGCCAGTAACATTCCAAACCTTTAGCACTCCGTTTTCATTGACCAATTATTTATAACTTTATAGATAAATCAGCGTATAGGAGGGGATTAAAATTCAAAACCCTCATACATGAACAAAAATTTTCTAATTCTGATGTTCCTGCTTCTAATTGGATCATCAGGAAAAGCCTTTGGACAAATGACAAAGTTCAAGGCTCTTTTTCTTTACAATTTCACGCAAAATGTTGAATGGCCACCCAATACTATCTCATCTAAAGAGTTTGTAATAACGGTAATTGGAGACAATGATATGGCCAATGAGCTTAAGAAGTTGGCTCAGGTCAAAAAGGTAGGCTCAAAAACAATGGTAATTAAACAAACTAGTCAAGTTAAAGATGTTACCAATTCGCATGTTGTTTTTTTAAGTTCAAACAAATCTGATTTAATGTCGCGTTTGGCGATTCAGCAAGATGGTCAACCCGTTTTGCTGATTAGTAGTAAAGAAGATTTATGCAAAGATGGAGCTGCCATTTGCTTTACCACAATTGATGGCAAGCTACGTTATCAAATCAATGAAGACAATATCATTGCCAGAAGTTTGAAGGTAAATAACAAACTAATTTCATTGGGAATATCCACTAACTAATCAATGAATCTAAGAAGAAATGAATTTAAGACACTTATTAATAATATTACTGGCTGCTACATTTTTCAGCCACAGTTTTGCCCAGGAACCAACTCAATCAAAAACGCGGGAAGAAGTTTTAAATATGACGATGGAAGAAATGTCGTCATTACCACTTGAAGAGTTAATGGAACTAATGGATATTGTTGGGGTATCCTCAATAGAAGAGTTATACGATCTTCTGCTAAATAAAAATGTTGTCTCAGCCTCTAAAAAAGAAGAGAGTGTTTTTGACTCTCCTCTTTCAACTACCGTTTTATCACACGATCAAATTATAGCCTCAGGTGCAACCTGCATCGAGGAAGCACTTCGCCTGGTACCGGGTGTAATTGTTCGCGAGAAAACAAACGGAAACTATGACGTTCATATACGTGGAAACGACAATTTACCTTCCAAGAATTTACTCTTGTATTCCGAAAATATGAATACACTGGTAATGATTAACGGAAGACCCGTATTTAATTACTCGCATGGTGGTATTCTTTGGGAAACATTACCTGTAAGCTTTGAAGACATTGATCGTATAGAAGTTGTTAGAGGTCCTTCCAGTGCTTTATATGGCCCCAACGCCGTTTCAGGTGCTATTAACATCATCACCCAAACCATTGATTATAACACTCCTCTACTTTCAGGTAATTTTAATGGAGGAAGTCAAAATACATACATTGGTGATTTAGCACTACGTAAACAGGTCAGCGATAAAATTAGTCTGGGTGTTACCGGTAATTTTGAAACACGCGATAGAAAGACAGACGAGATCTTTATCTACAGTCGCGATGGAGCTCAGCTATCTGTTGATGGAGAAAATGTAGATGATGGATATTTTACTTTAGATGAAATTAACCGTATGAGGAGTGGAGAACAGGAAATATGGCCTCCATACATGGTTGGTGATGAAGTATATGACATCTATAAATCATTCCCTAATCCCGAGCGATCAAAATACCGATATGGGGTAAACGGTTATTTAAATATTGACCCAACAAGTCAAACATCCATTAATTTGATGGGAGGTTATCAAAATTCAGAAGTAATGACCTCTACAATGGGAGATGTGCCCACTCCTTATTCAACCAAGATCGCATCTACAGGATATCTTGATTTAAGGGCTAAAATCCATGATTTTTCTCTTCAAGCTAACTACAATGGAGGTACTATTGATTATATGTCGGGTAATGAAGGTTTTGAGTTAGACAATGAACAATACTCATTTTTAGCCGAGTACAATAAAACATTTAGTAACCTATCGGTACGCCCTGGTGTTAGCTACCAGAGTATATCATACGACGATAGTAAGCACATATCGGAGATAGGTAAAGGTTATTTAAATCAAAAACAAACCATTAATATCTTTGCAGGTAGTCTTCGTTTAGATTATATGCCAACCGAAAGATTAAGATTAGTGGCCGCTCTAAGAGCTGAGAAGTATAACAATATGGACGATGTATATGCTTCATGGCAGTTTGTTAGCTCTTACAAATTAAATGATAAAAACCTCATCAGAGCTGTTTATTCAAGAGCTAACCAATCGGCTTTCTTAGTGAATACCTATTCCAATTACACCTGGAATATTGTTAATATGGAATTCCCAAGAATCATGCAATTTGATGGTCATACTGACAATAAGTTAAAAACCATGGATATGGTTGAGTTAGGGTTTCGTTCAAGACCTGACAAAAGCATTCTAATTGATGTGGAAGCATTTTACAATCGTTCAAAAGACTTTGTTGCTCTGGCACCCGATATGACTTCTTTGGCAGTATTTAATCCATTGGAAGTTATTGCCGAAACTCAAGCACCGGACATCAATGCCATTGTCAACTTATCTTTTCAAAATATGGATTTGATATCAAATCAATTGGGAGCTTCTGTCTCTGTTGATTGGGTATTATCTGAAAAGCTAATGGCTACAGGACACTTCACTTATCAGAAAACAACCGTTGATAACTATGTACCTTATTCACGAAACGAAATATTAGGGTATCAAGCTACTATTGCTCAATCAGATCCTGATTTAATGGCTAAAATTGGTCAGGCATTAGTTGATTATGGCACTGGTGTTGCAACAGGCGAAATTGATCCAACCCAACAAACCTATGCAGTTATTAATTCGGTAAGTGAAACACCGGAAGGAGAAGAAGATGATTTCGAACACAAAGCAACTCCTTCATATTGGGGAAGTTTATCTTTTTCGTATCGACCATGGAAGAAATTTGAATTCTTCCCACAGGCTTATTTTTATGGTGACCAAAGCTTTACCAACCAATACGGCATCATTGATATTGAGAAATCAATAAATATTAATGCAAAAGCTTCGTACAAAGCAACAGACAACCTTACGTTTTTTGTAAATTGTAGAAATCTGCTTAACACAGAGAAAACTCAATTTGCTTATATGGATAAAATTGGAGGTTTATATCTTGCCGGCCTGAGCTTTAAATGGTAGATAATAAAAAATTTTTATTTAAAGAGGGATTGTTTTTGCAATCCCTTTTTTTGTTTTACTCAGAATCCGGTTTAAAACTTTACATCTCTCATCTGTTACTATTTGTTAGTTTTTTATAACAACCTATAACAAATTCAATTGCGCTGCGTATATTTGGATGTCTTAATTAATTTTAAACCTAGTCCAGATGAAACAAAAACTAATCTTTTTGTTGCTTGTACTTTTTATTACAACAACAGAAGAGTCCTATAGCCAGATGGCTAAATTTAAAGCACTTTTTCTTTACAATTTCACGCAAAATGTTGAGTGGCCCTCCAATGCCAATCAAAACGAATTTGTAATTACGGTTATTGGTGACAAGGAAATGGCGGCAGAGTTACAAAAGTTAGCTCAAGTAAAAAAAGTGGGGACTAAAACAATTGTTATTAAAGAATCCTCTCAAATTAAAAGCCTTACCGATTCACATGTAATTTTCTTAAGCTCTGGCAAATCAAGCTTAATGTCCATGCTATCGGCCGAACAGCAAGAAAATCCCACATTACTGATAAGCAGTAAGGAAGGTCTTTGCAATGATGGAGCAGCTATCTCATTTACCACAGTTGATGGCAAATTACGTTATGAAATCTGCTCTTCAAATATTGAAAAGCATGGACTTAAAGTCAATACCAAATTACTGTCGCTGGGCATACCAGTAAACTAACCAAACAAAATCTGACAAAAATGAAACTAAGGTATATATTTGCCATGGTTGTGGCTATTGCTATAACTATGCCTTCTATCTCGCAAGAAAAGAAAAAAACACGTAAAGAGGTGCTTAGTATGACAATGGAAGAAATGTCATCATTACCTCTTGAAGAACTAATGGACTTAATGGATATTGTAGGTGTTTCTTCCATGGAAGAATTGTACGACTTACTACTAAACAAAGACGTTACTTCGGCATCGAAAAAAAAAGAGAGTTTATTTGATTCTCCATTATCAACTACTGTTTTAAGCCACGAGGAAATACAATCATCAGGAGCAACTAGTATAGAGGAAGCGTTACGACTGGTTCCGGGAGTAATAGTACGAGAAAAAACCAACGGTAACTATGATGTTCATATCAGAGGTTTAGATAACCTTCCACCCAAAAACATGATGCTTCAATCAGAGAATACCAGCACTTTGGTAATGATAAATGGACGTCCGGTATTTAACTATGCTATGGGTGGTATTATTTGGGAATCGTTACCCGTTAGCCTGGGCGATATTGATCGTATTGAGGTTGTTCGTGGCCCATCCAGTGCTCTTTATGGTCCCAACGCTGTTTCGGGAGCTATCAACATCATCACTCAAACAATTGATTCATCCACACCGCTTCTGTCAGCTAATATTCAGGGAGGAAACCTTAATACTTATATGGGTGATATAGGCATTCGCAAACAGCTGTCATCAAAAGTAAGTATCGGAGTAACCGGTAATTATGAAGTACGCAACAGAAATAGTGATGAACTATTTATATTTAAAGAAGGTGCTAAATTCACAAAAGATGAATTCGAGACCTTAACTGATGGCAACGGTTACACCTATATTGACCCTAACGATAATATTGATGAGTTATTTCCCGATCCTGAATTATCGAAAGAAAAAGCAGGAGTAAACGGATATCTCTCGTATCAGATTAATTCAGATGCCATCATTAATTTATCTGGTGGTTATCAGTATTCTTTTGCCAACACTACTACATTAGGAGACAATGCAACTTCAATAGCCGGAAGAGAATCAAAGACTTCGTATGTTGATTTGAATGCTAATATTTATGGATTTGATGTACAAGGAAGTTATATGTTCGGCTTTCAGGATTTTGGAGTTGGTAACCTGGGCTTTCAAACAGATATGGGACAGTTAAATTCTAATATTGAATATAACTGGCAATTGAAAAACTTAAGTGTTCGACCAGGTTTAAATTACATGTCGGTATTTTATGATGATACCAAACATATCCCGGAATTGGGTGCTGGTTTCTTTAATGGCAAGAAAGACATGAACATCTTTGCCACCAGTTTACGACTTGATTATCTGGCTACCGAAAAGTTACGCTTAGTGGCAGCCTTACGCGCCGAAAAATACTCTCATTCTGACCAATGGACTCCTTCATGGCAATTTATTTCGTCCTACAAGATTAATGATAAAAACAATATCCGTGCCGTGTATTCACGTGCCAACCGATCACCTTTTATTATTGATATGCATTCGAACTTTCTTTGGGACAGAGAAGGTCGTCCGTCTCCTGACTATATTTATTTCGGAGGTAATGAAAATATGGACGTAATGGTATCTGACCTGATTGAAGTTGGTTTTAGAACACGACCTGTGAAAAATATATTATTGGATATCGAGGCATTCTACTCAAAATCAAAAAATTTTACTGTTTTGGCGCCAGACAGTACCAATTTTACTTTGCCGATTGCCATGGTTGGAGCTGACCCAACCATATTGGCTATGCCTACAGTAACAGCATACATGAGATATCAGAATATTGAATTGGAGGCAGAACAAAAAGGTATTACTGTCAGCCTCGATTGGGTAATCTCAGAAAAACTGGTTGCCAAATCTCACCTGACAGTTCAGCAAACTAAATTAGATAATTATAAACCGGTAACCCGTGATGAGATTATAGGATTACAAGCAAATGCTATCTACCCAAGTGATGGATCCAATGGTTTATTGGCTCAGAAAATCTATGAAAGTGCTATTTCCGGTCAGATTCCACAGTATCCGGATATGACAAGTCTATCCGTATCCACCGATCTGAAACCTACAGATTATGAGAATGATTTCAAACATGAAGCAACGCCGTCGTTTTGGGGAAGCGTTGGAGTTGATTACAGACCTATTGACAAACTGAATATTTTTACCAACGCCTATTTCTATGGTAAACAAACCTTTTTAAATCAATACGACACCTATAATGTAGATTCGAAGGTACTGTTAAACCTGAAGGCTAACTATCAAATGAGCAAGTCTTTATCTCTATTTGTAAATATGCGTAATTTACTCAATGATGATAAAAATGAATTTGCCGCAATGGATAATATAGGCGGTCTATATTTAACTGGTATAAATTTTAAATTATAAGACAAAGTAAAAGGCCATCCATAATCGGGTGGCCTTTTTATCATTACTGCTTCTCTAAATATTCTACCACCTTTTGATGACCTTTGGTTCTTGCAAAATATAGTGCCGATTCTCCATCAATATCCACCATAGTTTTATCGGCTCCATTTGCTATTAATGTTTTAACTACTTCCAACTGCCCTTCCCCTGCTGCAAACATCAATGGTGTCCAATTTTCATGGCTATCCGTTGCATTCACTTCTGAACCGGCATTAATTAGTTCAACTACCGTTTCATTAAAAGGACCCGTTGAAGCAAACATTAATGCAGTTCTGTTTACATCATCAACCATTTTTATATCAGCTCCATTATCAAGCAATAGTCTAACCACATTTGTATGACCATTAAATGATGCCAACATCAAGGCTGTTCTCTTATTTTCATCCGTACTATTCACATCCACACCTTCATTTAAGTACTGTCTTATAAGATTAATATTGCCTTCGAGTGCTGCCTGATAGAAAACCGCCATTTCTTCAGGACTTTTTGCAGGAGTAACTATTTCCTTTTTGGCAGTTTCCGCTGATTTGGTTTTATTCTTGCTGTTACAAGAAGCAAGCAGAACAGCTAAAAGTAGAACCGTCAATATTAATTTGTATGATTTCATGCTTGATTATTTTATTTCTATGTCTGTTTTTACGAATGTAATCATATCATTCCACTTCTGTTTAAATGATTGCGACTTCACTTACCCCATTTTGCTTTTTCTGTACCTGAATTTGAGTCGATATTCTTTCTTTCAGGTTTTCCACGTGAGAGATAATACCAATCATTTTACCTTTGGATTGTAAGGTTGAAAGAGTTGCAATAACTGTTTCGAGTGTGGTGCTGTCGAGGGTACCAAATCCTTCGTCGATGAACAATGAACCGATACTAACATTTTTACTGGCCAGATCCGATAGTCCTAAAGCAAGAGAAAGGCTGATGATAAATTTTTCACCACCGCTGGAAGTATCAACTAAGCGTGTTTCATCGGTTTGATAATGATCAACCAAAACAAAATTAAGTTCTTCATTAGTTTTATAAGATTCAGGTAATTTTAACGAATAACGTTTATTCAGATCGTACAAATGAAGATTAGCCAGGTGAATCAGATTCTGTAAGGTTAAGCGCTGTACGTAGGTATTAAAAGCATGTTTCGACCCACCTAAAAGCTGATTCAGATCGCGGTATTTCTTAACTACCTTTTCCTGTTCTTTAATTCGCTCAACAACCTGCTGATTGCGATCTGTGATTTGCTTATCCAACTCAAATTGCTGTTTTATCTCGCCCAATCTTCCCAGACTTTTATCCTTTTCATCAGTCAGGTTAGTTTTAGCTTTAACAATCTCGTCTTTGCTTTCTTCAAAATCTTTGTCTTGCTTTAAGCGGGCGTCTTCCTCTTCAGTCTTGGCAGCTAAAGTCTGAATCTGAATTCTTTCATTCTCAATTGATTTTTGAAGATTCAATAATTCAGCTTTCCGTTCATTGCTTAACAAATATTTTTGAACTGCTTCTCGACTATCAAAACCAGTATTTTTCAATGCCAGATCAAGCTTCTCGATCCATTCTTTTAGCAGTTGTTTCTCACGTAATAAATCCTCGGATGCTTTCTTTAATAAATTCTCCTCCGAACTAATTTGCTTCGAAATCTTATCAACCCTGAGCTTTGATTTTTCATGTTTCTCCTTAATCTGCTCTAACAACAATGACAATTCGTTCCGTTTAGCTTCTGTTGAAATGATTCGGGGTAAAATAGCTTCTCGTTCATGAAGAGTCGTTTCTATTGTTTTCAAAAGAGTCTCCAATTCAGCATTCAACTTTTCAACATCTTTACCGAGTTGATTTTTTTGCTCTTGTAAGTATTTTATATCAGTTGCCAGTTTATCTTTCTTCTGTTTTGAGTCACGCAATAAGTCTTCTTTATCGCGAAACTCTTTTACTTGATTTTTTAACTGATCAACAAAAGCATTTGTCTCTTCTACCTTTGGGAGTTGAATGGCATTTTCAGCTAGCTGCTCTGTTAACTTGCTTTCTTGTTCGCCAATTTTAACCTGTAAATCTTCAGTCTCCTTACTGTTAGCATTAATTTGATTTGAAACTGCTTGAAGCTGTTCTTCAACCTTAATCAACTGCTCCCTGTCTTTTGCTAATTGATCATTAACAGCTTTCAGTTGATTGGCTTTTTCTTCTTTTTGGTCTTGCTTTTTCTGATTGAGCTTAATTTCACCGTCGAGCTTCTCAACCTCTGCATTGATTGTTTTTCCTCGGTCAACAATTACTGACAAATTGTTGATATCGTATGCGTGATTCGATTCTGTGAACTGTTCCAGTAAGGATTTAACCAAAGCAATTGACTCTTTCAGACTCTTTTCTGTTTGTTCTTTTTGAGCCTGTACAGATGCTTTTTGAGTAGAAAGTTCCTTTTCTTCCAGCAAAAGCTTCTTTTCTTGTTGCTTTCGGGTAGCTAGTTGGTTTTGCGATTCGCTTAGCTTAACCTCGGAATAGCTTTGTACGAAAGGATGTTCGGTTGATCCACAAAGCGGGCAAGCCTCACCTTCCACTAGTTTTTTGCGATCTTCTTCGTAATTCTTGATGGTTCGTTCCAGTTCCACAATCTTCTCAGCATCTACAATCGATTGTTGTACTGTTTTCAGTTCCTCGCCATTAAATTTTAATTGCTTTTCTAAATGCTCAAAGCTTTTATTAACAGTTAGCAGTTGCTCTTCCAACTCTTTCTGGCGGACTGTTTCCTTCTTGTGATTCGAGGCTATATCATGCAGTGCTCTTAATTCGTCTCTCTCCTTAATAAAAGCATCCCTCTTTGTCATTAAAGCATCTAATGAATGCTCTTTTAACTCAGAAGTTATTCGATTTAGATCCTTTTCTATAAGCTCAGCACCTTTTAGCTTTTCTTGGATCGAAGGTTTTAGTTTGCCTTCGGATTGATTCAACACTTTCTGTTTCTCAATCAACATCTTTGCTTCTGATAGCAATTTGCGAAGTTGCTCATCAAAACTTTGTCGTTTCTGCAGTGAAGCCGACCACGATGATAAATTCTGATCGATCTGTTTTACATGTTGGTTTTTGTCGAAGAACAATTGTAAACTGGCCAATTGTTTTTCTACTTTTTTGCTGAGTGCGATAGCTTTCTCAAGTTTGCTGCTATTGGTTTTGGTCTCAGTATTTAATTCTTCCTGAGTTTTTAATTTTTGCTGTTGTTGATCATGCAGACTTTTAAGATTAGAATCTAAACCAGCTACTTTTTCCAACTTTGGTTGCCATACAGTTGCCTCATCTTCCTGTCTTTTCAGTTCTTCCTGATTCTTTTTATTCTCTTCTTCGGCAAGCTTAATATCTTCGGTAAGCTTAGTAATGGATTGACTCAGTTGTTTCTGATCATTTTCAATTCTAATTGATGACGTCTCATGCAACTCAATATGTTGCAAATATTCCTTCAGCGGTTCTGCTTTCAGATGATTTTCGAGCAATTGAATATTAACAGCATTCGCTTCTTCTTTATTAGTAAGCTCAGCTTTTCTCTGTTGAATAAGGCTTCGGTTTTTTTCAAGATCATCAAAACGCTTAAACCAATCTATCTTTTTATCTAATCCTTCAAGTTCTTGATTGTATTGAAGTAATTGTTTCTGCAAAAAGGCTTGTTCCTCGTTTAACTCAGCCTTTTTATCCTCGCTTAGTAAATCATCATTATTAATCTGCGAAGTAATTTCTTTTAGCTTTCGGTCTTCTTCACTAATCCTGCCAATAAGAACCTCTCCAATTCGTTTGTAGATTTCTTCGCCAGTAATTTGTTCCAAAAGAGCCCCTTTGTCTTTGGCGGGAGCAGAAAGAAAAGCCGCAAACTCCCCCTGAGCCAATAACACAGATCGCAGAAACTGTTGGTAATTCAACTGGGTGATTTCCTCCATCTCCTTCTCAAAACCTCTTTTCTTATCAAAGATGATTTCACCATTGTCAAGGTTTTTCAACCGGACTGTTTCCTGAGGATTCGCTAAAGCTTTTCCATTGGTTTGCCTCACACGGATACCCCAAAAGCTTTCGTAGCGTGTATTTTGGGCAATAAATGTAACGCGGCTCATGGCTTCGGGGGCACCATAACTAATTACATCAACCAAGCTGCCTTTGCTATGCGACTGATTAAAACGAGGCACACTATGATATAAGGCTATGGTGATGGCATCCAGTATGGTTGTTTTTCCGGCACCTGTTGGACCTGTTATGGCAAACAAACCCACATCGCGAAATTCGGGGCTTTCAAAATCAATGATAACAGGTGTTTCGCAGCGTAGCGAATTTATATTTTGGAGTTCTATTTTAAGTATGCGCATTATTGTTTCTTTGCTAGCTGTAATACTTCATGAAAGGCATCTTCTACTTCGGGATGTGCTGTAATGTCAAAGTTTTGTTCCTCGCATTTGAGCTTAAATACTTCCAATGGCGAAATATCTTTTATGTCTTTTGAGTGCGTTTTCTCCAACAACTGATTCCATCGTTCATGCTCGCGGTTTAACGACACCTTTAGTACTTTCAGCTTTAATCCTTCAACAGCCTGATTAATATCGGTGAAAGAAACCGAGCTACTGCTATCTGCATCCAATACCACTTCTACCCATGGCTCTAATTGCTCGTTGTGACTGGCAATTTGCTTTAATTGAAAGATGCATTCCTCAAGCGTTCCCTTTACTCTTTTTACCTGGCGGAATGGAGGTACTTCATAATTATCAATCGAAGAAATTGCTTTGTTTTTTACTTCAATGCATATTACTTTTTTCAGATGATTAACCTCCGAAAAACTCAAAATATATGGCGTACCCGAGTAGATAATCTTGTCGCTTATTTTCTGATGACGATGCAAGTGCCCCAAAGCGATATAATCGAAGAGTGCCGGAAAATCTTCTGCACCAATATCACCTGCATTACCCACATAGATGGTCTGTTCACTATCGGTAGTGGTTCCACCAATGGCAAACAAGTGCCCCATGGCAATTACCGGATCGTTATTGGTATTGATAGATTCACAAACTTCGGCTACTTCGGTATAATGCTTTATCAAAGCTGATTTATAGCGATCGCTTATTTCAGCAAAACTTTCACCTGCAACGGCTCTTCTTATATCCTGATCACGCAGGTAGGGAACAGCAGCTACTATCACTTTTTCATCATCAACACTAATTTCAAAAACTTCATCCGAAATATTTTCCGAGGCTTTACCAATCACCTGTATGTTGAGTGCTTTTAGTATTTCTTTGGGAGCATTTAAGGTGCCTGGCGCATCATGATTGCCTCCGGTTATCACCACATGTTTGCAATGGGTAGAACGAAGGTCGACCAAAAAATTATAGTATAACGAAAGGCTTTGCGAGGAAGGTGTTCCCGTGTCAAAAATGTCACCTGATATAAGTAAGACATCAATCAATTGATCGTTAACAAACTGAATCAACCAGTTTAAAAACAATTGTTGCTCATCAGATTGCGATTGCTCGTGCAAGCGGTGCCCTAAATGCCAATCGGAAGTATGGAGTATCTTCATTTGCGAATGTACGTATTGAGGTTGTACCGTAAAAATACACACATTCCATCACAAAACTATACACTCGGAAATATTAATATTTTATCAGTTTGAAAACAAGCCTTCAAGAATTTCAATGGAAGAAGCAATACATTTCGAACAGATATTCTCTTTCATCTGTTCTCTGTCAAACTGCTCTTTTCCCTCTTTGTTTTTTAGGTCAACCGTAATTAAATTCGAACACTGATCAGAACCATTTAAGCGAACAAAACGTTTCTGAAATTCTTGCACCATCATGATAGTTGCCTTCTTCTGCTCCTCGTCCTTATCAAAAAGTACCGAATTCCTTAAACCAATTAACATATAAGCTCCGGTAACTGCACCGCAAGTTTGTTGTAATTTTCCCATTCCTCCAACAAAAGAACTAGCCACTCGCAATAACTGCCCGGTATCCATATCAAATTCGTTGGCATAGGCTGTAATCACCGATTGGGCACAATTGTTACCATTAAAAAACCCTTGTAGTGCAAACTTCTGTTTCTCTTTCATAGGATAAATTTTAGTATCATCAATTTATCATTTTACACTGAAACCACCAATCTCATTTGTGCTTTTTCTTAGCTATAAACTTAATTATATTTGTAAACTATTACATTTATGACTTAATATCTCAATGAAAAACTATCTGATTACTCTCTTCCTTATTTTCTTTTCTGTAGTAAGTATTAATGCACAAGAGCAATTCTTTCGAC
Source organism: Carboxylicivirga linearis (assembly GCF_018271995.1). GTDB lineage: Bacteria > Bacteroidota > Bacteroidia > Bacteroidales > Marinilabiliaceae > Carboxylicivirga > Carboxylicivirga linearis. The sequence goes on along the minus strand of NZ_JAGUCO010000001.1, from coordinate 199,264 downwards.
CCAATGGAGGTTTATCCTTTTTCTACGGTAGTTCATTATCATCTGAAGAATCCTCAAATACTCTTGGGCTTGGATTTGCATTCAAACCTGGTATCACCTGTTCAATTGCCACAGCTCAACTTGATGATGAAACGAATCCAATGATAAGCCTGGGATATATCTCAAAACACAAAGAGGAAAACAGCTATAGCAGGGTAGGAATTTCTGCGTCGTATGCAAGTTCAAGCCGGCTAAAGGTCTGGGGATTCCATGGACAAATATCCCAACTATTGCATGCTCAAAAGAATTTTCCAACTTCTGTTGATTTGAGTTTATCTATTCTGAACTTCTCATTTAATGAACAAGACAATCATTTGTATAAACAACCAAACCAAATGGTTCAAATAATAAATTTCGGCGTCAATCAGGCAATTTTAGCCAAAGGTAATGTCACTCCCATACTTGGGGTAGGATTAAATCATGAATTTAATAATAGTACTACCCTATTCATGATTTCTTTAGGGATTAATTTGAACTTTGATGGGAAACAATTGTAAGATTTATATGTAACTTGTTTCCATACTAAATTCTATATATGCAAACACTAACATTTCCCAATAACGACCAAATGCCAATACTGGGTTTAGGAACCTGGAAATCGGCTAAAGGAGAAGTAACCATTGCCGTTAAGCAAGCCATCCAATTAGGTTACCGCCATATCGATTGTGCCGCCATTTACATGAATGAAAAAGAGATAGGTAAGGCTATTAAAGAATGTATTGATGAAGGCATTGTGAAACGTGAAGAATTATGGATTACATCGAAGCTATGGAATAATAAACATGCTAAGGAGGACGTAATTCCTGCTTTGCAAAAAACACTGAGTGATCTGCAACTCGATTATTTAGATTTATACCTTATTCACTGGCCCGTTGCCTTTAAGCCACAGGTTTTTTCTGCAATGCGCGCCGAACATTACCTCTCGTTAGAAGAACAACCCATTGCCGATACCTGGCTGGGAATGGAGAAGGCGGTTGATCAAGGGCTGGCTCGAAACATTGGCGTATGTAACTTCAGTACCAAAAAATTAAAGGATCTGATGGAGCATTCGCGCATCAAACCCACCGTAAACCAGGTGGAAGTGAATCCATACTTTCAGCAGGATAAGATGTTGGAATTCTGCAACGCAAACAATATTTATATAACGGCTTATTCTCCTTTGGGATCGTTTGACAGACCAGCAGGAATGAAAGCAAAAGATGAACCGGTTTTATTCGAAGATCCGGTTTTACTAAAACTGGCAAAGAACAAAGGCTTATCGGTAGCACAACTAATACTGGCATGGATCAGACAACGAGGCATATCAGTTATACCCAAATCAGTTAATCCGGAAAGACAAAAACAAAATCTCGATTCGGTTAATATTGAATTATCAGAGGAAGAGATGAATGTTGTTAAAAGCATCAATAAAAATCGTCGTTTTGTGGATGGTTCGTTTTGGGAAGTACCCGGAGGTCCCTATACGGTTGCTAACTTATGGGATGAGGAATAAAAAAATATTTTATAATAGTTCGTTAGTTTTTTAGGCAGTAGGCAGTAGTTTATTTGCATATCGCATAATATCCATTTAATTATTAGAACTTAACGAAGTATTGTTCAATACTCATAAATTAAAGAAAAACACAATAGTATGAAGATACTTTCAGTCATTGCCATCGTTCTATTCATTCTTTCTTCGTGTAAACCTACACCCAAAGGTGAAGGAATTCTACTGGAAAGCATCTCACAATCCGATAAGCAATGGACAGGCATTGCTATAAGCAAAGAAGGCAGAATCTTTGTTAATTATCCCAACTGGTCGTCGAATGTACCTGTTAGTGTTGCCGAAATAATAAACGGCATTCCGCGCTCTTATCCAAATATGACGTGGAATCAACGCAGAGACACTCTGTCGTTTCATTCTATACAATCGGTTTTTATAGATAAATTGGACAGACTTTGGATATTAGACACAAATAATCCTCAGTTTAGTGGAGTTATTAAACAAGGGCCTATGCTTTATCAATTTAATCTTGAAGCCGATACTTTGGTAGATGCTTTTTCATTTGATCAAAGCTTTTACCAAACTCAATCGTATTTTAATGATGTTAGAATTGATACCGATAAAAACGTTGCTTACCTCACCGATTCAGGTGACGGAGCCATTATTGTGTTGGACTTAAATACCAGGGAATCGCGCCGTTTGCTGGATAATCATTCATCAACACAAAGCGAGGAAGATCACCTATTTTGTGATGGAATTAAGTGGAAAAACACGGTACATTCCGATGGAATTGCCTTATCGCCAGATAACACCTATTTGTATTACACTGCTTTAACCGGTCATACTTTATATCGTATTAAAACAGAGCACCTGCTAAATAAGACCCTAAACAAAAAGGAGCTGGAACAGAAGGTGGAAAAGGTGATGAAGATTCCGGCTACCGACGGAATGCTTTTCGACCATGAAGGCAATTTATACCTGGGAGGCTTAGAGGATAATTCTATCAACCGGATAAATAAAGACGGAGTATTGGAGAAGTTCATTCAAAATCCTCAGATTCGTTGGCCCGATTCGTTTGCTAAAGATGTTGACGCGAATATTTATTTCACCACATCGCAAATTCATCTGCCTCAAAATAAACGAGAGCAATATGAGGTGATTCGATTTAACCCTGAGCCAACCAATAATTAGCTCTTCTTCTTACGAACCAATTGCAATCCACCAAAGCCGGCAATAATGGCCATGTAAAAACCAAAATCGTACCACCAACCAGTATTAAACGATTCATAAATGGTGATAGATGAATTAAACAAACCCAGTATCAACGAGAAAGGAGCAATCCAACCGTGCCATATTCCGGTGAAAAAACCGGCCGGACGATCAGGAGAATAGTTTCCGCCACCCGGCAAGCAAGAAGTTAAAATAAGTGCGATTGCTATTAAAGTCAGTAACATCCAATATTGCTTTTTCATAGTTTGAGTTTTTATGTTATCAGGCAGCAGGTAAAATAACCACGGCCAATTAGTTACTAAAATTCAGAATTTTAATAGTATTTTGCAACCACCAAAACTAATTCCTATGAAACTGAATGCATTTGTTTTATTTGTGTCTGACATCACCCAATCAAAGAAATTCTATACCGATGTAATTGGATTGGATATCATTTACGACTTTGGAAACAATATCACCCTGTCGCAAAATATTGCTTTATGGAAAGCCTCGGAACAGCATCCGATACAACAAAAATTAGATACAAAATCAAATGTCAATAAAGTTGAGCTGTATTTCGAAGAGGATAATATTGAGGATTGTTACCAAAATTTGATTTCAGCTGAAGTTGAAATATTCCAGCACCTGCATGAAGAACCCTGGGGCCAACGCACCTTCCGTTTTTTCGATCCCGATCATCATTTAATTGAGGTGGGCGAGCCATTAAAGGTATTTGTTACAAATATGTTGATGAAAGGTATGGATCATCAACAGATACATCAAAAAAGCGGAATACCATTGGAGGATATTAAAGAGATTTTAAAGAAGGAGTAAATAGACTTTCCTTATGGCTCTGTATGGTTTATAGTGGGTAATCATAAAAAATGGGACTTTGCCCCAAACCCCACTTCATTTTCTTGCCTTAATGCAAGAAAACAGAAGCAAAAGAAAATCAAGGCTGTGCCTGCTTCACTCATAAAGCTACGGTTCATTGCCTAAAATCGCTGAACTCGCTACGCTCAAACAGCACCGATTTATAACGGCAGTTTCACCTTGCTTTATGGCTCACCAGACAAGGCCAATCCTATAATGCTAACTTTTTCTTACAAATTTACACCCACTCAACTTCTTATTAACCCTCACTTTTCCATACACATACACTCACATAAGCTTGCAACTTAGTTGGATAATAAAAGAGTGTTGTAGTTGTAGACTACATTATTTATTAAACAAAGTTACAAACTTCGCTTAGCGCGAATTTGGTAAAATGATGATAAACGAGTTAACTGACTACATGATATATAAGTTAAATGTACAAAAGAATGGAACAATATATATAGGAAATATAACCCTCTTACAATGACGGTTACAGAGTAGTTGGGTACAAGGCAAACATTTACAGCTCCATTATTAAAAACAAGATTGAATTCTTATATTTGGACAAAAGAAAAGCAATGTATTTGGACAAATATATAAACGAAATACACAATCTATGTAGAGAGCATAAAGTGAAAACTTTATATGCTTTTGGTTCTGTATTGACAGACAAATTTGGTCCTAATAGTGACATTGATTTAGTAATCGAAATTAACTCCAATGACCCGATTGATTACGCGGAAAACTACTTCGACTTTAAATTTAAATTACAAGAGTTAATTAATAAACCTATTGATCTAATTGAAGAAAAAGGAATCAAAAATTCTCACCTAAAAAGTAATATTGAGAGCTCTAAATTTAAAATTTATGAAGCCTGAAATATATACCTGGTTAGAAGATATTCAACGCTCAATTGAAGAGATTTTTCTTTTCCTACCTAAAAAAAGAGACTTTTTCGAATTCCAAAAAGATCTAAAGACAAAAAAGGCAGTTGAACGTAATCTTGAGATTATAGGAGAAGCATTAAATAGAATCTTAAAATTAGAGCCAGAATTTCCAATTACTGATTCACGAAAAATTGTTGATACACGAAATCGTATTATTCATGGTTACGACAGTGTTTCTGAAGATATTATTTGGATGATCGTGAATCGCTCTCTTCCAAAATTACAAACAGAAGTTAATGAGCTGCTAAAATAAATGTCCAGTACCCAACACGCTGGAAATAAAGCATGGCGCGCTTTGCTCGTCCTGACACTTTAGTCTACCGTCTTAGTCCCCCTATCGGGTGACACGCTATCGACTAATGAGCTATTATTTCATCTAGCGACCGTTAACTCAAATACAGGTGTAAAGATTGTTTGGTTTATATTCAAGAAATAGAAAATAGAACTAATTAAGTGTAACATTATAATAAATCTAATGATTAATCTATTAATAAAATTTTTAAGAGTCTGTTGTTGGTTAATATTCTGTTGTTGGTTACCTCTTGCAACAAAGAAGAACTGAAATATCCAAGAAAGTATGTAAGCAACAGTATTATAGATGTTAAATATAGAGCCTTTCAAAATAATCTTGAAGTAACAGACACTTCAAGAATATCAGGATTATTTGACCTTTTAGGTTATGGTATGATGAATTTGGATACTTTCGATATCCAAAAACAAATATTTATTACAAAAGTAAATTCAGATCAGGCTGAGATAGAAAATAAATTAAATGGTCAATACAAGCAATATAATATTATACTAAAGAACAATACAACATATTTTGAAGAAATTAATGATTCTGTAAGTCACAACACATTCCTTTATAGATCCAATTTGGGCACATATAATCCTTTAAATATATTGTATGAAACACTTCCTATTCCTCCAAATATGTACGGATCTCAAATTACTTATAAACCCTGTTACTATATAAATGACCATAAAGATTACTTACTAATGCCAATGTTAGATTACTATTTTAGTGTAGATTATCCAATAAATAACACATCTAACTATAACGAATACATGATAAATAACTCTTTTAATGAAGATTTTTTATCAAAAGAAAATGGATTTTATACACTATTAGTAAGAGAGTACTTTATCAGATTTGAACTTATTTAGCATTGTAAGCTATATTTTAAAAGACTAGCCTTGCTAGTTATAGTTACTAACGAAACTACTCGCCTTAGTTTATCAAACAACGGAAGAGAGATAATTGTGTCTACATTATTATCAGCACAAAATATTATCAGTTTAATAAAAACCCTTATAAGTGCATTGCTTTTACTGGCAAACAAGCCTTTTTTCTTGATATGGACATTTTTATTTATCATTATCTATCATATTGCGAAACATTAACAAAACAGTGGATTCCAATTTCTTACCTTCAATCTATCTGTAGAACCTCGAAAATTCTATTATTTTGATAACTAAATATTATTATTATCTTGCTATTGGTTTAAAAAAACAGCAGAGTATTACCAATGCTACACTCACTATCGTTGTTTGTACATATGCAGTTTAAAACATCATTAAAGATGATGCCAACCAGAATATACAGCAATAAAATAAAAACTTAAACACAAAACCTATTAACCACTATAATACTTTTATAAATTAGTAAACCATTTACAACTAGTAAAAACAAACTGGCAAGCACTCAAATAGTATAAAAGACAAATGAAATAATTATGATTGAATGTAGAATAACCATTGATCACAATCAAATAATACAATCTAATGGTTAAACAATTAGTGTTCACACTGAAATAATATACCATACATTCAAATAATACGCATTTACATAGAAATAATGTCAGGTTACAATCAAATAATAGAGGTTAACACCGCCATAATGTCAGGTTGCAATGAAATAATATACCGCACATTCAAATAATACACATTTATATGTAAATAATGTCAGGTCACAATCAAATAACAGAGGTTAACACTGCCATAATGTCTGATTGCAGTGAAATAATGGACTGTTACATCGAAAAAATATCTTTTTTATTGAGGAGTAAAAGGGATGATAATTAAAAAGGGATAAGACTAACTGAGAAAGGTATAACGATGCCTGCAACTTATTTAATTTTTAATTATTCGATTATGGATAAACGCCAGAACCAACACTTTAAAATGTACAAAGTGGTGTTAGAATGGGTAAAAACCATTCTTGAGAAATTTAGTGCCATACCCGGCTTTGCCGATACCTTGGCTGAATATGAAAATTTGTTAACTGAGATTAGCAAACAGAATGAGGCAACCGAACTAAAGTCGACCAGCCAAACCCAAAGCAAAAAAGAAGCCCGGGAGCTACTGGTTAAACTTACCCTCGACCTTATTAGCATTTTAAAACTACATGCCTCATTTAATAATGATGTTGTGCTGCTAAACGATGTTGACTTTACCGTAACACAGTTAAAACAGGTAACTGAGCAAACCACCATTGCACGTGCACAGAAGGTAATTGGCCATGCGCAAGAAACCTTAGCCAGAGGTGAAGTATATAATTTATCAGACGAAAAACTGGCAGAAATACAAAGCGCGTTAGATGTTTTTGCATCTAAACAAACCAATGTGCGCAGTGCCATTGTAGAACGCAAAGGTGCCGGCGAACAATTAGAAGCCTTAATGGACCAAGCCGACGATCTACTAAAAGGCAAACTCGATTTAATAATGGAAATGATTGGTATTACCCATCCCGAATTTTTAAACCAGTATAAAAGCCTGCGCATTATTGTTGACAGGTAAAAATACCAGGCATCGGGTGCTATTATACCTTTGGCTAATAGTACTCGGTGCCCATATATGAATAATAATACGTCATTATTTTTTTTCATCACTGATTATGATGGTATAAGTAACGCGCATTAGCCAAACTTATGCCCCATGGTCTATAATTCAAAACAACCTAGTCTATTTCAAATATAATTATGAAAAAAATTTTCCCTTCCGAAATCATCAATCATTCGGCAGAGATGCATTTCTATAAGCATAGCAAACCTTTTCAACTGATATACCTGTCCATTGTAATTTTATTAATAATTCTGATTGGGATATTACCTTTAATTACAGTAGAAATAACAACACAAAGCCGTGGAATTATTCGTACACCCATTGAAAGCAGTCAAATTCAAAGCTCTATTGCAGGGCTCGTCGCCTATAGCAATTTAGGCGATGGCAAACTGGTACATATGGGTGATACCTTGTTAAAGCTGGTAGATGAACCTTTGCTTGAGCAAATAATCCTGGCAAAAAAGCAACTCAGCGAAAATGATGTCTTTATCAATGATTTAAGCTCTTTAATTATTGGAAAACAAACAGTACGAAGCAACAGGTACAATTTAGAACTGACACAATATTCAGCCAACATTAATGAAATGAAGATTGCTATTGATATTCTGAAAAAGGAATACGATATGGCTGATCAACTATACAATGAACTGGTAATTGCCGAAATGGAATATTTGCAAACAAAGAATAAATACGAATCTGCTGTTTCAAAACTAGATGTTTATAAAAAGCAAATACAAAATAGTTGGCAAACTGAAAAAACAAGACTTGAGCTTGAAAACATACAACTTCAATCTTCGGTTAAAAGATTGCAAAAAGAAAGTACGCAATATGTAATTACAGCCCCAATTACCGGTTCTATTGGCCAGTTAGCAGGCATACAAGAGGGTAGCTTTATAACTCCGGGGCAGCAATTGGCAGTAATATCGCCTGAAGACGCGCTAATTGCCGAGTGCTATGTTAGCCCTGTAGATATAGGATTTATCCGAAATAAACAGGAAGTACGTATTCAGTTAGATGCATTTAATTATAATCAATGGGGATTAATTCATGGAAAAGTAATGTCTGTTTCTGATGACATTATCGTCATTAACAACAGCCCTGTTTTTAAAGTGAGATGCCAACTCCCCGTTAACTATTTGCAACTTAAAACAGGTCAGAAAGGACATTTGAAAAAAGGGATGTCATTAACCGGTCGTTTTATACTTACTGAACGAACCCTTTATCAACTTTTATTTGATAAGGTAGACGATTGGCTAAATCCGAATTTGGTCAGTAATAACAAGCTGATGGCTAATAATTAACTACCAAAAGCAAAAAAAGATAGTTGACAGTTCCTATTTAAACTTAAGAAGAAATTATTTAATGAAAATAAAACAACGAGATATTACCGATTGTGGAGCTGTTTGCTTGGCATCCATTGCAGCACATTATAAACTAAAGTTACCCGTTTCACGCATCAGGCAAATGGCCGGAACCGATAAAAAAGGAACCAATATACTGGGACTAATTAAGGCTGCAGAAAAAATGGGCTTTACCGCCAAAGGAGTAAAAGGAGGCACTGATGCTTTACCTAAAATACCCATACCGGCAATTGCTCATGTAATTGTGAAAGAAGTACTACAGCATTATGTAGTTATATACAAGGTAAAAGACAATTGGATTGAATATATGGATCCGGGAGACGGACAGTATCATAGAGAAGCTTTAAGTGAATTCGAAAAAAAATGGACAGGCGTATTGGTATTGTTTGCACCCAATGATGATTTTATCTCACGTAACGAAAAGGTTTCCAATTTAAGTCGCTTTGTTTTTTTACTGAAACCACACAAAAGCATGGTAATTCAGGCTCTTACAGGTGCCATTCTATATACCGTAATGGGTTTATCCACTTCCATCTATATTCAAAAGATAACAGATTATGTGTTAGTTGATGGAAATACCAATCTGCTTAATTTATTAAGTGTTGGCATGATAGTTATACTGCTCTTTCAAATGTTTATAGGCGCTTCTAAAACAGTATTAATGTTGCGAACAGGTCAAAAAATTGATGCGCAACTCATACTTGGATATTATAAACATTTACTGCGACTTCCGCAGCGATTTTTCGATACCATGCGAGTTGGAGAAATCATATCACGAATTAACGATGCTGTAAAAATAAGAGCCTTTATTAACGATACAGCAGTTACTTTGGTTGTAAATATTTTTATTGTACTGTTTTCATTTGCACTAATGTTTATATACAGTTGGAAGCTGGCTCTGATTATGGCTATTGTTGTTCCATTATATGCCCTTACCTATTTTATTGCTAATAAACTGAATAAAAAACAGGAACGTAAAGTAATGGAAAGCGCAGCAGATTTAGAAAGTCAGCTGGTGGAATCGCTTAACTCGGTACGCACCATAAAACAGTTCGGGCTTGAAGACTATACCAATATTAAAACCGAAACACGCTTTATATCCTTATTAAAAACAGTTTATAAATCGGGGTTAAATTCCATTTTCTCAGGTAATTCTTCTGAATTTTTGAGCAGGTTATTTACCATCATCTTATTATGGATTGGTTCTTACTTTGTCATTGATCAGTCGATTACCCCGGGCGAATTGTTGTCGTTTTATGCAATAATCGGATATTTTACTTCGCCTGCAGCTGGTTTGATTGGAATGAATAAAACAGTGCAAAATGCACTAATTGCTGCAGATCGTTTGTTTGAAATAATGGACCTGGAAAGAGAATCGGATGAGAATAAGATTGAATTAAAGATAAATTTGTTGAGTAATATCCATTTTAACAAAGTAAGCTTTAGTTATGGTACGCGTGTTGATGTATTTGAAGATTTTTCACTTACTATTCCCAAATCCCAATTAACCGCTATAATAGGCGAAAGCGGATCGGGTAAAACTACATTAGCTGCCTTAATTCAAAAGCTTTATCCTTTAAACGCAGGTAGTATCACTATTGGCGAACACAATATTAACTACTATAACAATGAGAGTTTGCGGCAATTAATTGCCAGCGTTCCTCAAAAACTCGATTTATTCGCCGGCAATGTGGTTGAAAACATTGCAGTGGGAGAATTTCAGCCTGATATGAAAAGGATATTGGAGGTATGCAATCAATTGGGCATACTTAAGTTTATTGAAAATTTGCCCAATGGCTTTAATACCTATGTGGGAGAGAACGGAGCCAGTTTAAGTGGTGGGCAAAAACAACGTTTGGCAATTGCCAGGGCCTTGTATCGTAATCCTGAAGTACTAATATTGGATGAAGCTACTTCTTCGCTTGATTCTGAATCGGAAAGCTATGTGCAGGCTACCATCGAGTCTTTAAAAAAGCAAGGTAAAACCATTGTGGTTATCGCACACCGTTTAAGCACTGTAATGAATGCAGATAATATTGTGGTACTCGAAAATGGTAAATTAATTGAAGAAGGTACCCACTTCAATTTATTCGATAAAAAAGGGAAATACTATAAGATGTGGCAAAAACAAATGCCCCAATTGATAAATGAAGAAAGTAAATAATAATATTTAACCTAACGTATTATGTCGAAACTAACCAAAACCATTCAACTAATGGAGCGCATTGATTGCTTAATTAAACGCAAAGCAACCGGTACTCCCAACGAGTTGGCAGAACGACTGCAAATATCAAAAGCATCTTTACACAGGGTGTTGGATGTAATGAAAGAGTTTGGAGCACCCATCGAATACAGTGTACTTAGTCAGAGCTATATCTACACCAGTCAAGTATCGTTTTACTGTGGCTTTTATACCAAGGAATTACAGGAGAATGATTTGCTAAAAGTAAGCGGAGGTTACACCTTACTCACAAACTTATCTGAAATTAATCTGGTCAGTCTCAAAAAATGAGACTGACAGACTATAATATTGCAGATGTAACGTTACAAAATACCCCGATGGACAACCTTGCAAGTACATTCCACCGGGGCGCCGGCCACAGCCGGCACAAAATTAACTTTTTTAACAACTTAAAATTTTGTGAAATGAAAAATTTAAATGATTTAGGCGTTCAGGAGATGGATGCCCTGGAATTGAAGATGATAGAGGGAGGTATTATATGGTGGGTATTAGGTGGTTTGGCATGGGATTTTTTAAATGATCCGGAAGGTTGTGCGGAGGATTTTATGTATGGATGGGATAAAGCCAGAAGTTGATTATATTAAAATTTAAATTCAAGAATAAAATGGAAAAGTTTAATTTAGAATTAGAAAATACACATTTGATAGAGTTATCAAACTCTGATCTTGTTAATATTGATGGAGGGAGAAGAAAAATTTGGGTCGCACTTGGTTATGCACTGTCATGGATTACTGATATGAGCCCAGAAGCTGCAGAAGCATGGCAAAACTCTATGCCATAGTATTTTATAAAAGGAGAAGCATCGTTTGTTTCTCCTTTAAAGTAATTAATTCGAATTAATATGAAGGAATTAAAAGAAGTAACTAAAACGAAATTTATTACTCATGTAGGTTATTTTATTGCGGCTATAATTTTATTTCTTGCCGGCATAGTTTTGAATTATACTTATCGAAAATTTATATATAGCAACCATTTAAATGATTTTCATATAGCTGACACTCTTGGTAGCATAATAGGGATACCTACCTATACATGTTATCGTCTTGGAATAGAAAAAAAGCAAGTAGGTCTATCCAAAATAATTATTCAAGGAGTTGTGTTTTTTATACTATATGAATTTCTAGGCTATTTCGGGTTCCATGGAGTTTTTGACCCTTTGGATATGGTCTCTGCCATAGTAAGTGGGGTTATAACTTATTTGATCTTTAGATATGTTATTCAATATAGAGTTGTGCACAAGCCTTAGGTTCCATCCAAATGATAAATTTAATATAATTAATGATAAAAAAAGTATTGATTCTTACTAGCGTTGTAATTTTATTAACCTTTGTAGGAGCTGCCTATTTTTTATATAGTATATCAAGGTCTTTTAAAAAATTAAATCAGGGAGTGTTAAGTTCTGAATTTGTTACGGATACTATCCCTTTTAGATATAGTTGCTCAGGGCATATTCTTATAGATGTAAAGGTTAATGAGGGTAAATCCTTTAGTTCATTTATACTTGATAGTGGTGCATCTAATATAGTTTTCAAGAGATTTTCAGAAGAAATGAGTTTTGAAAATAATGGGTTTACTCTTTCTCAAGGAGCCGCCGAGAACTGGTTCTTAGGTCATATAAAAAATATAAAAAGTATTCAATTTGGGAAAATAGCTTTTGATAATTTAAATGCTAAAGAAATTGTATTTGATGGCGAATGTCAAGAGAATATTTGTGGTATTATAGGAATCGGCGTCATGCACCATTTTGTTTGGCAGATAGATTTTGAAAGACAACAAATTATTGTCGCTAAGAGGCCAGATGATTTGGAGTTTGGGAGTAATTATTTTGAGATTCCACTAAATGAAAATAAAAAAAGTCATCATTTAAGAACTAAAGTTAGGTTCGGTGAAAATAGGCCATTAAAGAGTGTCTTGGTTGACTTGGGAAGTAACAGTACTCTGTTTTTGAGTGAAAGGGATGTGTTAAACGATTCTATTAAATACCTAAGTAAAGGGATACTTGGGCAGGCAAGTAAAGGTTTGGGCGAAGAAGACTCGGTAATTACATATCGATATTATAAGACTGATAGTTTATTCTTTAATAACTCGGATTTTGCTGTAAGTGATGTGACAGTCTGTACAGCTTCCAAAAGTTTAAATCTTTTAGGGTTGGGCTTTTTTGAAAACTACAAAACAACCATCAATTGGCCTGACAAAAAACTCATTTTGGAGCCAGTTCACCCTAATTCTGGTTTTATAGGGAAAACTAAAGGATTTTCCCTTATTTATAATAAAGACAAAAGTGTCGCAGAGATAGGTGCTCTTGTTGAGAATACTGCTGCTTCTAAAGCCAATTTTAAACTTAAAACACAGGTTATAGCAATTAATGAAATCTCTCTTTTGAATTATGAGTCTTATTGTAGATATCGAAATACTGATTTATCTAATGATACAATTGAAGTCACTTTCAAAGGTGAAGATGGTTCTAAGCGTATTGTTCGATTGTTGGAGGAACCAATCTTTGACTAATTGAAGGACAAAACATGTGGTATTGCAAAAGATAGTTCATAGAATAAAGACTGGAATCAAAACTAGTAATGGTAGTAAAAGACTTCTTTAATCGAACAAAGTCAAAGACTTTGCTTAACTAGAGATTATAGAGGCGTGGGACTATTTATTTGGTTAAAATTATAATAATGAGAATATTTAAAAATAAAAAAGAATTTATATTAAAATATTCCATCCCAGCAATAGGAATACCTACTGGTTTCATAACAGGTAATGTAATCTACATAATCAATAAAGAAGGCCTTGTTGATTATTTTATCACAATAGAATACCTTATTCAAATCCTCTTCTTTATAGTATTTATGGGGTTTGGCTTTGGCTTCTTATGGGGGAATGCAATGTGGAAGAAATTTAATAAATAAACTTCTTTAAAAACCCTTGTTAAGGCTCTCATGGTCGGAAGAATTTCTTCTGACCATGAGTATATATAAGCTCCTCTTTTAAAATATTTTAATAAATTCGATATTTTACTACTCTCAATATTACCTATCTAATAATGCGAAAATTAATCTAAAGATGAAGTCATTACTTAATAAAGAACTATACGGCATTAAAATTAAATACCTTTTAGTTGCACTACCAGTGTTTATTATTGCATCAGCAATATTTAATGATTGGGATAATTTTAAAAGAGGCTTAGCTGGCGAATCAGAGATTACAGAATCTGTTATTAGCGTTAAAGAATGATCTTTCGCAATTTTAATAGCAAAGCGATCACTCTATATCAAAATATAATGACAGAAGTACCGCTTGGCAAAGTTTTTAATTTTGCCGAATATACAATTACTGTAGTATACTTCTCAAAACAGACAAAGGTGGTTTCAGACTACATTTAATATTAAATGAACTACTTGCCAGGCGAAGTGTACAACTTTGCCATATTGCAAAAGATAGCTCATAGAACAAAGATTGGAACCAAAACTAGTAATGGTAATCAAAAACTAAAACTTTAATCAGACGAAGTCTCATAATTCGCTTAGCGACGATTGAATTACTAAAAAAAGAACCGCAAAGTAATGAAATCAAAAAGGTCGTTCAGAAATATCATCTGATTCGGGGTTGACCTAGGGGGAGTATCAATTCCATTATTTGCGGTCTGTTCTATAATTTACTTAAATTTCTCTGCCAAAACCTCCCACAAGTCTCGTGGTTGTTCGTTAAATGCATCACTAAACAAATAAACAGAGGCAACTATATAGGCAATAAAAGCGATAACAATCAATACTTGTTTAAAAGATGATTTTTGAATTTCATGACGATCTTTAACCTCGCACACTTCACCCGGACAATACTGAGCCTTTTCTTTGTAAACGAATTTATAAAACAAACAGCCCAGGCAAATCCCAAAAGCCGATTCAAAAAACAAAAAGATCAGACAGATCAAGCAAATTAAACCTGTAATAATGCTATACGAATTTAACACCACAATTAAACCTAGCATGATAATCGCCAATACAAAACCAATGGTCCAGGCAAACTTCTTTTGCTTGGCACCCACATATTCAGGAACCTGATTGCTCACTATCCAACGCCCTATAATTAATGTTGGTGCATATTTAGGATTGATAAACAGACGAATAATAAATTCAACAAAAAAGCCAAGAATAAAGTATTTCAACAATACCATATCGTGTTTTAAGATGGCTGTCATAATTGATATAAAAGCAAACAAGAAGAGTATTCCTGCCGAGGCCCTTATTTCACGCTCGTTTAATACCGGGATAGTATACCCTTCTACTTTTTCTCCAAACTGGCTCATTTGATATCTTATTAATTGATTTGGGCTAAAAATAGAATATTACCCTGTCTATTTCAAACCTTCAACTCTTAAATTGTTGTTAAATATTTAAGCGACGCCTATATAAATGAGAAACGGCCGGGAAAATCCGGCCGTTTTTAGATATTTTTTAATGCAATTTTTTCTTAGTTAGGAGTAGCCCAGGCAGTTGCCCAATCTGGCATGTCTTTACCATTACCAGCACCTGTAGCATCGGCTTTTTCAGTAAAAGTAATACCTGCAAAAGCTTTATCAGTATTACCATCACCCATATCAACAAAAGCAACATCGGTAATTGTAATTCTTGAAGCATCAAAATCAGTATCTTCATCTGAAACGTAGAAATAAGCCTGACCTTTATTAGCCTCTAAGCCACCAATTACACAGTTTGTGATAGTTTGTGTACCAGCTCCTTCTTTCAAAAACCATGGCTTTTCGCCCATATCATAAACAGTAACATTGTTTATAGTAGCAGTAGTCATAGGAGTAGCTGAACCATCAGTACCGTTGTTTGAACCCTCAATACCTGATTTAGCTGAATCATAAGCATACCAGTAATTTCCAGTACCTGACCATCCATCAGCAAAATCAATACCATCATCGTTAGAACCGATAGATACCAGGTGATCGGCATTCACTGTTCCTCCGAAGAATTCAATACCATCATCGTTACCCTCGTATGAAGATACATAGCTAACCTTTGTTCCTGAACCTACACCAAAGAATGAAACACCATTAAATTGCTTCTCGTTGGTAAATACATAACCAGTATATTCAACGCGAAGATATTCGATAGAACCTGAGTTGTCATCAGACACATCACCACCATAAGGCAGGTTCCCAACTTCTGATAAACCACCATTACCAGTATTTACAGGTGCTTTACCACAAATTACTAAACCTCCCCATTTTCCAGCAACTTCTTCTTCACAGGTCATTACAACAGGAGCACTTTCTGTACCTTCTACAAAAATCTGAGCACCTTGAGCAATTGCAATATAAGTTGTTGAACTAGCTGCTGCTATAATAGTTGCACCTTCTTCAATAGTTAATGATGCACCTGCATTAATAATCATTGCTCCGTCAAGAGTATAAGTTTTACCAGCTGCTAACACCTGATCATCGGTATATTCACCGGCAATGTTAGTAGATGGATCAATAGGCTCAACCGCGCCAGGAGCAGCCCATGAAGAAGCCCAATCAGGCATGTCAACACCATTACCGGCACCTGTAGCAGTTTCGCTTTCAGTAAGCGATACGCCATCAACAGCCTTAACAGTGTTACCAATACCCATATCTACAAATTTAGCATTGGTAATAGTAATACGACTTGCATCAAAATCAGAATCGTCGCTTGAAGTATAAAAATAAGCCTGACCTTTACCTGCAACCAAACCTCCAATAACAATATTATCGATTGTTTGAGCACCTGCACCTTCTTTTAGGAACCATGGTTTTTCTCCCATACCATAAACAGTAATATTGTTTATAGTAGCGTTAGTCATTGGAGTAGCAGATCCATCAGTACCATTGTTTGATCCTTCGATACCTGATTTAGCAGAGTTTAATGAATACCAGTAGTTACCAGTTCCATTCCATCCATCTGCAAAATCAATACCGTCGTCGTTAGAACCAATTGATACAAGGTGAGAAGCATTTACAGTTCCACCAAAGAACTCAATACCATCATCATTACCCATGTATGAAGATACATAGTCAACAGTGGTACCAGCACCAACACCAAAGAACGACACACCGTTAAATTGTTTTTCGTTGGTAAATACATATCCTGTATACTCAACGCGTAAATATTTTAAAGAACCTGAGCTATCGTTAGCATCATCACCACCGTAAGGCAGGTTACCAACTTCTGAGATACCTCCTTCACCTGTGTTTACAGGAGCCTTACCACATAAAACTAAACCTCCCCAGCTTCCGGCTTCTTTTACTGTAGAAGTCATGATAACAGGGTCTGTAGCTGTACCTTCAACAAAAATTTCACCACCTTGAGCAACGGCAATGTATGAAGTACTTCCTCCTTCAGCTATAATTTTAGTACCTGCAGGAATAGTTAAAGAACCACCTTCGGCAATTATTAATGCTCCGCTCAGGTTGTAAGTTTCTGAAGCGTCCATTGTAACATCAGATGTAATTGTACCTGCAATGTTATCAGGATCAATAGGATTAACCGGATCATCTTCATCGTTACAACTTGCAAAAGCAAGTACCATCAATGAAACGAATAAAAACTGCAATTTTTTCATTTTTCTCAATTGTTAAGTTTATTAGAAATTGTATTTTAAAGACACACTAAATGTTGATCCTCGCTTAAATTGACGAACAACATAATCGGCGTCTGAATTCTCTTGAACTCTTTTAATTTCAGGATTCAATACATTTTTAGCAGATACATCAATTCCAAATCGATTGAACTTAGTTTTAACAACCAGATCAAGAGTATTAACAGCCTGGTCAATTTGGTTACCCATATTAGAATGACCAATGGAATAAAGTCTGTCTGAAGTATAGTTATAAACAGTGGCAGCACTGATAGTCTTATTGTTTTCATCCCATTTTTGACTGTAGCCTAAAGTTAGGTTAGCCAACATAGGTGCTGCACCTTGTAACTCACTTGTTTCTTCGTTAAAATTGGCATTGAAATTATAATTGGTCTCTGTTCTAATCTTCTCTGCATCTATATCTGTTTCAGAAGACATTAGAGTAAGGTTACCACTTACAAACACTTTTCTTATTTTAGTATCTGTGCTAAAGTTGAATAAATCCTTCTTAGCATCCAGCTCTAACCCGTAAACATGAGCTGCATCTCCGGTATTGGCATTTACAAACTCATTAAATGTACCGGCAATGGTGAATTTATTGATTGGTTCCTGAATATATTTTCCAAAAACAGTTGCACTAAACATCTCACCATTTTTTGGAAAGAACTCCCATTTTAAGTCAGCATTATAAACTGTTGATGGCTTTAACCAAGGGTTACCCCAAATCACATCCGTTAGACCTAAGAAGGCTATAAATGGCATTTCCTGTAACTGTGGCAGGGTATAAGTTTGTGAAGCAGCTAAACGTAGGTTTGTTTTTGCACTGGTCGCATATTTCATCGAAAGGCTAGGCAACACTTTAAACTCTTTAAATTCGGTTGTTTCAGTTCTACCTGTAATATTCTGACGTGAGCGGGTTTTCATTTCCTGAAATATATTATCACCGCGTACACCTGCCAGAATTAAGAATTTTGGCGATACATTGTACTCATACATTAAAAAGCCCGCGTTAATCTGCACCTTACCTTCGTAACTCTCACCGTACTTCTGTTCACCATTGATGTCACCAGCTGTTGGTGTATCAATTCTAAACAATCCGTTTACAAAATTCTCTTCATTAAAATAATCATCCACATTATCGATATCAACCATAGTACCAATATCCAATACCTGGTGGTTAAACTGATAATTTTCGAAATTTCGTAGTTTGAATTTACCCGAATAGCCTAATGTTAATTTGCTTCTGTACTCGCTATCATCGTTAATTCCTTCTCCAAATGTTTTGTTGAAAGCGAAGTTGGCGGCCAGCTCATTATCCTTAAAATCCTGAGAATATCTGTAGTTACGACCTACAGCTTCAGTATCTAATTCTCCTTGATTTGAATCTTCATAATAAAAAAGATAAGTATTTTCTATTCTATCAGGAACACTATTCCATACGTGGTTATAAGAAACACCCCAGTCTAAACTTAATGATTCATTTATTTTGTGTTCCCCTAATAATTGATTTACCAATACAAAATTACGTAGGAAATCACCACGTCTTTTTAATCCGGGTATCTCCGGATCATCATTCACGTCGCGAATATGTCCTTCCATAGTTGTCAGAGTCTGCTCCGAAGAGTTCATCATCAAACTATTAAAATAGATTTCTGTATTTGGTCGCGAATAGTTTAGATTTAATAAACCACTACTCTGAGTTTCATAGCTATATTCATCACCTTCAAGATCGTCCCAGGCATTACCACCAGCATTAACAACACGCTCAATTCTTTCGGTGTACACTCTGTCATTATCAAAAGAAAGAGTAAAAAAGGTATTCAACTTAGCTACTTCAGATAACTCAAACGATTTACCTCCTGATAAGCCTAAACCAATGGCTGGCACAGTATTTCCTTTAACAGGATTCCATGAGTTTTGAAAACCATAGGCTTCATTATTATCGATAGCCTCAATATTAGGTAAATCAAGTGAGTAAAAACCAGATTTATTAGGACCATCGGTATAATAGAAGTTATCCAATCCGAATAAACTGGAATTTTGCTGACCTTTAACACTTAAAGTCAAGAATGATTCCCCATTTAATCGTTTTGATACGATATTAATATTAGCACCGCCAAAGTCTCCGTATAAAGGAGCTGAGTATGTTTTCTCAATATTTATATGTGATATAATATCAGTTGAAAACAGACCAAGATCAATATTTTTTAATTCTGCATTATTTGAAGGCAATGGTAACCCATTATAGGTAGTTGTGTTATATCTATCACCCAGACCTCTAACATTTAAAGACTGTCCACCTTCTTGCTTGGCAATACCCGAAACTTTGGTAACAGCACCTGCAGCATCACTAACTCCTTGTGATGATAACTGTGCTGCACCCACACTTTCAACGGCAACAGCAGCATTCTTCTGCTCCAGCATCAAAAAGTTCTCTGATTCGCGGTTGGCTTTAGCAACTACCTTTACTTCATCTAAGTCCATTTCGGCTGTACCTAACTGAAAGTCTAAAACGGTTTCTCCATCAGCAGTAATTACGACTCCTTCTTTTACTATAGGTTCGTATGAGATGTACTGAACTCTTATGTTATAAGTACCAGCTTCCAATGGAGGCATCTGATAATCACCCATAAAATTAGTAATGGTTCCAGTGGTGGTTCCGTCAACAACAATGGCAGCTCCTACCAACTCTTCTCCTGTAGTTTTGTCCGTGATTTTTCCTCTTAAAATTCCTGTTTGGGCTATTCCCTGTGTAAAAACAGCCGCTAACATTACAAAGGTTGCAACGATTTGCTTTTTCATTTTTCCTCTCAATTCAATAAAAATTACAGCAGCAAAAGTATGGCACCAAAGTATGAGAGGCGATAAGAGATAATTAATTCAAGTTTAAGTATTCGTTAAGTAGGTATTTATACTAATACACTGTATTGATGAACATTAAAGAGGTTTCGTAAACAATGCATTACAACGCAATAAACCGCTCTTAAACTTCATCTAACATTGAATTAACAAAAGGTATAGAAATTTGATTTTAAGTTAAGAAATAAGCCTTGACTATCTGATTATTCCAACAGTATTGGACAATAAACCTATACAATTTAAATAAAAAGAAGGATAGCTCCTTCAAGATAATGATAGATAACAAACCTTCATTAATAAAGATTTATACACAACTATCTGGAAGCTCCAATAAAATCGCGATGTGACTTTATCAGGTTGATAGAATACAAAAGTATATTCTTTGTTTCGGCCAACATATCAAGGTAAAGAATACTTATTCGGGTACGACCGGAACCGGTTTGAATACGTTTAATCTGATTTTTTCTAAGTTCTTCCAGAAAACCAAGCAGAAAATTCTGCTTAATCAACATATCATTGATTAAACCAAATTTTTGTTCTTTCTCCACATGTACTAAGTGATTAAAGAAGGCTGATACCTCATCCAGTAATTCTTGTACATCGCTTTGCTGTTCAGTTGTGAGCCCCTTGTGATGATTCTCGAAGTGAATATATAAAGGCTTGGTAATACCCATCAGGCAATTTACCAATTCGGTAAGATAATCGAACGCCTGTATAAAATACTGCCCAGAGTCTATGCCATCTTCATTCATTTTAGAATAGGCATAAAACATTTGAGACTTCCCATTTCGGGCATATTTGCGCAATTTATCAGCTTTGTTATTAGCCTCACCCAACTGCCGCATATCAGAGTCCATAAAGCCTTGAATAGCTAATGTATAAATCTTGGATGCTTCCAAAAGGTTACGCTTTATTTGATCTCCACCTAACTCAATAAGAAAATCCATATTAGCAATACTTTCTTCAGTATACTCCTCTTTCAGAATTTTCTTTTCCTCCAGCTTCTGATTATAATATCTTCTTGTTCGATACAATATGTATATAACCAAAGCCGTAGCTATGATAGTTGCCGGCCAGCTGCCATACCATATAATATAGGCAAATACGAAGGCTCCAATAAAAGCGAGGCAAGCAGTAAAGAACCACCCTCCGATAATAGACAACACTCCCGAAACCCTGTAAACAGCACTTTCACGTCCCCAGGCCTGATCAGCCAATGAAGATCCCATGGCAACCATAAACACCACAAAAGTAGTAGACAACGGTACACGCATATAAGTACCTATGGAAATTAAAATACTTGCAACCACCAGGTTCACAGAAGCCCTTAAAGTATCGAAATACATTACACCATCTTCCCCCCGACTCGATTCTACAGATTCTACTCTCTTATACCTCGAATCTAAAAAACGAACCGCTTTTTTGGGTAAAACAGTCATTAATGCATTATGTACTTGCAGGAAATTACGAACAATCACCTTTGATAGATAAGATGGTTCAAAACGTTCATATCCCTCCGACTGACGCCCCAGATAAACCTCCGTTTCGGTAACACCTTTGGCTTTACGCGAGTAAAACATGGTAATAATCATTACCACTGCAGCAAAAGCAAGAATGAGCATGTAAGTAAAATCCTTCAGCACATCCTTTTCAATCACATTCGAACTCAGGAAGTCCATTCTAAAAGTATCCGGATCAACAGTCCCTGATGCCAGGAAAACCTTTAAACTCTCAATACTCGCCAATGGCAACCCAATAAAATTCACCAAATCATTAGCTGCAAAAGACATGGCCAATGCAAAGGTTCCAAAAAGCACCACAATACGTGGTATATCAATATTAAAAGACAATCCTAAAAACAGAAAGATAAAAGTGCTTAGAGCAAAAACACCAAATAGAATTTCGGGTAAATACTGCTGGGCAAGAATAAACCACTGATCATCGCCAAAAACACTGCCACCCAAAGCTTTTTTTGCTATCAGAAAAACAATAGCGGTGATCGACACTCCTCCAACCAATGCAAACAGCACTTTAAAGCGTTGTTTATAATTAAAGGTAAAAATCATTCGGGTTATAAACTGAACAACCATACCTACAATAAATGCCAGGAATATAGATAGCACAATACCAGCTAAAATAACAAAAGCTCTGTCGGTATTTATCAGATTCTGAACTTCGGCACCAGCGATTTGGGTCTCTCCTTTTTTAATAAAAGTCAGAGCCAAAGCTCCACCTAACAATTCAAAAACAACAGCTATAGTGGTGGAAGTAGGAAAGCCAAGCGTGTTAAATCCATCAATCAAAATAATGTCAGTAAGCATTACCGCAATAAACACTACCATTAAATCGGTAAACACAAAGCTTGATGGATAAATCACCCCTTTACGGGCCACTTCCATCATACCAACAGACAGAAAAACACCCATTATAATACCTGTTGCTGCAATCCAATACACCACACGTCGTTGAGCAACTCTGGAACCAATGGCAGCATTTAAGAAGTTAACCGCATCGTTGGAAACACCCACGATCAAATCGGCTACTGCCATTAAACCAAGAAGAATTACAGCAATCCAAATAAATGTCATTTTACTACTTTTTGCGGCGTAAAGATAGATTCAATAATAACAGCTAAGATAAAACCAAATGTTAAGATATTGTTACCATCTGGTGAATACCTTTCTGATTTTTCGGAATTATTACTTCTAAAGCCCTTTTGTTAACTTTTGATTAACCTAAAACTTGGTATTTCTTAATAAATGAACTTGGCATTTTTAATTTACCTTTGCTCTAAAATTAATTACACATGAAATCGTTGGAACCCCAGAAAATTACAGGATTTATATCGTTGGGTTTTCTATTTTTGGCTACCATATTCTTTTTGGCAAATTACTATAGTCCGAATTTGTTCTATTCATTAGCCATCTCCATCCCTCTTTTCTTTGCCTTATCATTTGCCTTGGTTAGTTATTTCGTTAATAACTTTATCTATTCTCGAATCAAACCTATTTATAAATCTATTCACGGGTTTAAGCAAAACGATGTTATTTCGGAAGAAGACTCAGATAACAAAGATATCCTTTCAAATATCAATAAGGAAGTGGCAGACTGGATGAAAAACCGCAACCAGGAGATTCTGGAGTTAAAACAAATGGAGAAATACCGTAAAGAATTTCTGGGTAATGTATCTCACGAGTTGAAGACCCCCATCTTTAATATCCAAGGTTACATTCTTACATTATTAGATGGTGGTTTAGAAGATCCTAACATTAACATGCTTTATCTCAACCGCACCGAGAAAAGTATTAACCGTATGATTAGCATTGTTGATGATCTGGAAGCAATTTCAAAATTAGAAGCCGGAGAATTGGAGCTCAACATTGCTTCATTCAACATAAAGGCCATGTTTGATGATGTATTTGACATGCAGGAAATAAGAGCCAATGAGAAAAACATCAAATTAAAATATGGCAAAGGACTGGAGAATATAATAAAAGTAAATGCCGATAAAGAACGATTGTTTCAGGTGGTAATTAACCTGATCGTTAACTCGATTAATTATGGTAAAAAAGGCGGACAAACCACCGTTAATTTTTATGATATGGATAATCGTGTTTTAGTGGAGATTAAAGATAATGGTATCGGCATTGCTGAAGAGCATCTGCCCCGTATTTTCGAACGCTTCTTCCGTGCCGATAAAAGCCGAAGTCGCGAACAGGGAGGTACCGGTTTGGGCCTGGCTATTGTTAAGCATATCATTGAAGCTCACAACCAGCGAATCAATGTAAGTAGTAAGTTAGGGAAAGGAACTTCCTTTACTTTCACTTTGGAAAAAGCTCCTTAATATTAACTTTACGTATTAATAATATTAAAAACACGATTTTTTAATAGGTATAGATACTTTCGCAGTACAATAAAATTAAGACATGGATACATCAAATTACAAAATATTATTGGTTGATGATGAGCCTGATATTATCGAGTTCATAGGTTATAACCTTAGAAAAGAAGGATTCAATGTATTTACTGCTAATAACGGTGAAGAAGCTTTAAAAGTGGCGCAAGCCGAATTACCTGAGTTAATTATTCTGGACGTGATGATGCCAGAAATGGACGGCATTGAGACATGTGAAGAAATAAAAAGAATACCCACATTGAAACACTCTATTGTGGCTTTTTTAACAGCCCGTGGTGAAGACTATTCACAAATAGCCGGTTTTGATGCGGGGGCCGACGATTACATCACCAAGCCTATCAAACCCAAAGTACTTATTTCAAGGGTTAAGGCACTCTTAAAAAGATATCATCCTGCTGCTGATGATAAACCAACAGAGAAATCTTCTGAAACCATTAGTATTGGTGATTTAACCATTGATCGAGAACGTTACATCGTAATCAATTCGGGAGAAGAGATGGTACTGCCTAAAAAAGAATTTGAATTACTTCTTTTACTGGTATCAAAGCCCGAAAAAGTGTTCACCCGCGACGAAATTTACACCTCTGTATGGGGCGATAACATTATTGTTGGCGACAGAACAATAGACGTACATATCAGGAAGTTACGCGAAAAAATAGGTCAGGACCATATCCGAACTATCAAAGGTGTGGGATATAAGTTTGTTGATTAAGCAAACTTCTTCTAAATGACAATTCTTCTAACTTTCGATTAGAATAAATTGGTCATGCACATCATAATTATTACTTTTATCAAGAATAAGTTATGATTGTAGCTAACCAGTTAAAGTGAAAACAAACTGTCGTTTATGAAAAATATAGTTTACGCCTTGTTTATTTTAGGTATCATTACCTCAATGGGCGCTTGTAAAGAAAAGCCTCAAAAGCAGACGCAAAAACCTCAGACAAAAGTGGTTGAAAAACCTGTAAAGGATACCATGACACCTGACACATTGAATAAAGTTGCGGAAGAGAAGATTGCAATACCCGAGCCTCCAAAGCCCGAGGACAAGTACTTTTTGATTGCAGGAAGTTTTCAAAGCAGGGAAAATGCTGAAATTTTTAAATTGCGTTTGGAAGAACAAGGGTATAATTCAAATATTATTGAGCGCAGAAGAGGACCTAACAATGAATTTTTCAAGGTTTCTTACAAATCGTTCTACGACAGAACAGAAGCTTATGCTGAACTTAGAAACGCCAGAAATTCTGAAGGGCGTGATAATGTTTGGTTATTAGTAAAAAGATAAAACTAGATTGATAAATAGGAAAAGGAGGCCTCGAGCCTCCTTTTTTATTTAAATATTTCTACTAAAGAATGTTCTTTGGTTACCAATTGCGTTTTAAACCCTAAGCTCTCGGCTGCCTTCAGGTTCATTTCCGAATCGTCTAAAAACAACGTTGTTTCAGGTTGAATGCCAGCATCATTAATCACCTTTTCAAACGCACATTTTTCGGGTTTACTGCAACCTAACTGAAAAGAGTAATAAGCATCGGTAAAAAGATCCTCGATATGATTATACCCCTTTGCCATTTTACTAAACTTATCTAAATGAATTCCATTGGTGTTACTTAAAATGTAAGTGGAATAATGCTGATGTAATTCTTCCAGAATACGAATCCGCTCAACAGGAAAATCACCTAACATCATTTGCCAGGCATCTATTATCTGCTCTTCAGATATATCAGCTTCAACCTTTTTCTTTAGGGTTGCAATAAATTCCGAATTATCGATCTCTCCCCTTTCAAAGGCTTTAAACAAACCAAGTTGATGACTCTTGGATATTTCATTCTCAATGCCCTTGAATCCCAAATCCGCAAAGCCTTCAACAGAACGCTGAACATCAATATCTATAATCACTCCTCCCAAATCAAAAAGGAAAACCTCAATACCATCAAACCTTCGTAAATTCATTGAACTAACACGTTATTTTATTGCAAGAATACATTAAAATTATCACACTTCTTACTGTGTGAAACTTTCAACTGCCAAATTCAACTAAATACATTATCTTTGCAAGGATTTTTTGACTTCATGTTAATTTAAGTCGAAAAAGACAGCAACAATGAACGTTGCAAACTATGTAATTCAGATAAATTCATAAGCAGAATGAGTACGTTGGAACTGAGCGAACAGGAAATTATCAGACGCAATAGCCTAGAGGAGCTAAACAAGCTGGGTATTAACGCATATCCGGCCCCTGAGTATAAAACCACTCACTTTACAAGTGAAATAAAACAGGAGTTTGATCCGGAGAAAGAAAACCTGAAAGAGGTTTCTATCACAGGTCGAATTATGAGCCGTCGTATAATGGGTAAAGCCTCGTTTGCTGAGTTGCAGGATTCAGAAGGCCGTATTCAGATTTACCTGAACCGCGATGATCTTTGTCCGGATGAAGATAAAACTCTTTACAACACAGTATTTAAAAAGCTATTAGATATAGGTGATATTATTGGTGTGAAAGGATTTGTTTTTAACACTCAAATGGGTGAAACAACCATTCACGTTAAGGAACTAACTATCTTAAGTAAGTCGTTGAAGCCACTTCCGATTGTAAAAGAAAAAGATGGTAAAACCTACGATGCCTTCACCGATCCTGAGCAACGTTACCGTCAGCGTTATGTTGATTTGGTGGTAAACCCAACGGTTAGAGACGTATTTAAAAAACGTGCTACCATCATCAAAACCATGCGTCAGATGTTTGACGATATGGGATACCTGGAGGTTGAAACTCCAATATTACAGCCAATTCCGGGTGGAGCTTCGGCTCGTCCGTTTACTACGCACCACAATGCATTGGATATTCCTTTGTACTTGCGTATTGCCAATGAGCTTTATTTGAAAAGATTGATTGTTGGTGGGTTTGATGGTGTTTACGAGTTTGCCAAAGACTTCCGTAACGAAGGAATGGACCGTACGCACAACCCAGAGTTTACGGTAATGGAAATTTACGTGGCTTATAAAGATTACAACTGGATGATGGAATTTACCGAAACCATGTTGGAAAAAGTAGCCATGGCATTGCACGGTACCACCAAGGTTAAAATTGGTGATAAAGAGATTGACTTTAAAGCTCCTTATCGTCGATTAAGTATGACTGATGCCATTAAAGAACATACTGGCGTTGATATTACAGGCATGAATGAAGAGCAACTTCGTACTGTTTGTGCTGATTTTGAAATTGAAATTGACGAAACCTTTGGTAAAGGAAAGTTGATTGACGAGATATTTGGTGAAAAATGTGAAGGCCACATGATTCAACCAACCTTTATTACTGATTATCCGGTTGAGATGTCGCCATTGTGTAAAAAGCACCGCGACAATCCTGAATTAACAGAACGTTTTGAATTGATGGTGAACGGTAAAGAGCTTTGTAATGCCTACACAGAGCTAAACGATCCTATCGACCAGCTGGAGCGTTTCCAGGAGCAATTACGTTTATCAGAAAAAGGAGATGACGAGGCTATGTTTATCGATCATGACTTTGTACGTGCTTTGGAATATGGTATGCCTCCTACTTCAGGTATGGGTATTGGTATCGACCGTTTAACTATGTTTATGACTGGTCAGGAATCAATCCAGGATGTATTGTTCTTCCCACAAATGCGCCCTGAAAAGAAACCTCAGGTTGACGGAGATGATAAATTCACCGCTTTAGGTATTCCTGAAGAATGGGTTTCTGTAATCCGAAAAGCCGGTTTTAATAAGGTAGATGCTTTAAAAGAAGTAAAACCAGGAAAGTTATTTCAGGACATCTGTGGATTAAATAAAAAACATAAATTAGGGTTAACTAATCCGTCGCAAGACGATGTGAAAGCCTGGTTAGCATAAACTTTAAGAGATATTTAATAAAACAAAAGAGGCATTTTGCCTTTTTTTGTTTTATTTTAATGGTTTAAAATGAACCAAATGCATATGGATGAAACATCAACGGTTGGGATTATTGGCAGCGGCAGCTGGGCTACAGCGATAGCAAAAATGCTGTTGAACAACGTTCCAACTATCAACTGGTACTTCCGCAACCCTATTCACATAACCGAATTTAAAAAGAAAAAACACAATCCTAATTACCTTTCGAGTGTGATGTTTGAAACCGAGAATATCTTTTTCTCTGATGACATCAATGAAATAGTTAAAAGGTCTGATATTATTATATTAGCTGTGCCATCAGCTTTTATTAAATCAGCGCTTTCTGATCTGACTGAACCTCTGAAAGATAAATTTATTGTATCAGCTATCAAAGGTCTGGTACCTGAAGAGAACCTTATTATTGGGCAGTACCTTCATAAATTCTACGATTTACCAACCGAGTCAATTGGCGTTATCAGTGGACCTTGTCATGCTGAAGAAGTAGCTTTGGAGCGATTATCATATCTGACCATTGCCTGCCAGAATATTAAGCTGGCACGTAAATTTGCATCCATCCTTGATTGCTCCTATATAATGACATCGGTAACCGATGATATTTATGGTACAGAATACGCAGCTGTTTTAAAAAACATTATGGCGGTAGCATCCGGTATCTGTCATGGTTTAGGTTATGGTGATAATTTTCAGGCCGTACTGATCTCCAATGGTATTCAGGAGATTAAACGATTTGTAGATACAGTGCATCCGATTACTCGTGATATTAAAAGCTCAGCTTACCTGGGTGACTTGCTGGTAACAGCTTATTCACAATTTAGTCGTAACCGTATGTTTGGTACCATGGTAGGTAAAGGCTACTCGGTAAAATATGCACAGATGGAAATGCTGATGATTGCTGAGGGTTACTATGCCGTTAAAAGCATTAAAGAAATTAACGATAAATACAAGGTAAACATGCCCATTACTGAGGCGGTTTACAATATTATTTACGAAAAAATATCACCGGCAATTGAAATTCATTTGCTAACAGAACATCTAAGATAATCCCGACTGAGTCGGGATTTTTTCACTCTCTTATCCAACTATAATTTTCATGGATGAGTAAAAAACCCCTTTTCATCCCCCTTTTACTAGTATTTTCAGTCAAGATCAATCTTATAACTTTCTGCTCTCAATATCAATAGAAAATCACTTCCCCGGCCACTTGACCATGGTTTAAACTCTTGAGATGTCATAGTCTCAAATTCACCTATTTTTTTTGTTTTTCCACTTCTCGGATTAAACCAATAAGCAACAATTCGCTTTGAATCTATTGCTGACAAATCAATATTTACCGGATTTCCTGTTGGGGTATAAGCTATAACAACTTGTTTATCTGAACTGATTGCACTTAAAATATATGATTCATCCTCTGGGTTATCATTCCATATCAGGTTCTGATTTAGCCACATTTTTTGCCAAGGAAGTATCTCAAATATTTGTCTCATATAAGCCATTTGAAAAGAACCGGGCAGATGAAGAGCAGCTTGCCAATCGGTGCGTGCATTTATTATTGGCATTTTGTCAACATCATACATTTGCCAAATATCATTACACCCGTATGTATATCCGGCAGCTCCGGCTATAATGCTCCAGTAGGCAGAAACCCTAACATCTGCATCATCCAGCCAACCGTAAGGCTTTTCTTCCCAAAACCGATCCGGGATGTTTTCATATCTCGCCTCACCATTAATTATGGGGCGTTTAGTTAACGATGTCTTACTATCTAACACATAAGAATACTCTCTGGCGGTTCTACTGTGCCCACTTTGGTACATATCTAAATCAAGCCATTTATCATTGATATAATCGGTAGCTTTTTTTGCACCAACAGGATGAAAACTGAGCAAATGATTATTATCGACCTCTCGAATTCCCTTTGCCATTGCACGAATGATCTCGAGATGATTTGCGTTCTCAATAGGTCTGTCTCCTCCAAGTATCCATACTATATTGTTATTGTCAAGATACCTTTTGGCTAAAAGACGTCCATATTTTTTTGCATTTTCAGCGTTAAAGATTTCTGGTCCTGCACCCCATTTTTTATTTATCTTATCACCCCAGGAAGGCAGAAGTCCTATATACAGTCCAAGTTCATTAGCTTTTTCTATGACATAATCAACATGCTCAAAGTATTGTTCATTTAATTGACTTGGGTCATTATTCAACAATGGTTTTTCTCCATAAGCATTTGGGGTATTCAAACCATCAAGTTCGGCAAGAATAACAGTTTGTATTATGGTAAATCCTTTATTCGCTCTATCGGTTAAATATCTGTCAACTTCTTCTCTATCGAGACGGTGAATTAATTCCCAGGCAGTACCTCCTAACCAAAAAAAAGGTTTATCATCCTTTGTCACAATATAACTACTATCTCTACTAATTTTTAATAATGGAAGATTCTGTCCAAAAACTGATTGAGAGAGCATAAAACTGACAAAGAGGATAAATATTTGTTTCATGGTTGCACTGTTATTTTAATATCTGGTAATGATTACTGCTCTATAAAGATTGCTGATGTTACCACCCAAAATTCTTCCAGCTACAGCAAAGGGGTATAACCATATTATTTTGTGCAATAAATATACAGTTTAAAAGATTAAAGCACATCTAATAAAAGAAACAATAACAGTTCATTATTTTCGAATATGATAATAAAAACCTTAACGGTAATTAAAATCATTTCGCCCATCCAGGCTTTGGGAATTTTCGCATGGCTGAATACCTGATATAACTATCAAACACCACTTTATTCGGTCCAACAACTCGTGGATCTTTCGACAGTTGGAGTTCTCGCATAAGTTTATCCTTAAGTTCGCTTTCGATTGAGGCATATTCTGGTTTTCCTGCAAGATTGTTCAAGCAATAAGGATCATCAGTAACATTATACAACTCAACCTCCGGTCTTTTACCATGAGCTAGTTTAAAATATTCAGCAATTCCTGGGTATTTATTATTTACTCATACTAATTAAGCCGTAATGAAAATGTTATTTGAGGACTGATGGCCTGAAGGGAAAACACGTGTTGCATCTTTATAATCGTTAAAAAATGGGACTTAACGCCAATAAAAAACATTGCTTAATTAACTCTATTAGTAATAGAATCTATAAAGTATTATAAATAACTTAATGCAACTTTTTTGTAGTTTTCAATGAGATCAATTAGTTAGAATGATGCCAATATCTCCTTATTCTTTCACACCTGCTTTTTTTAATATCTTTTCCATCAGGCACCATTTAGTAAAGCTTGATTGAATTAAGTTTACTGCAACAAACAATGTAAACAAGAACCAGTAATGGTTAA
This sequence comes from Carboxylicivirga linearis, assembly GCF_018271995.1. Lineage (GTDB taxonomy): Bacteria > Bacteroidota > Bacteroidia > Bacteroidales > Marinilabiliaceae > Carboxylicivirga > Carboxylicivirga linearis. Next base: position 167,638 of record NZ_JAGUCO010000001.1, on the reverse strand, counting down.
TAAAATGGCCCAGTAAAACTGAGGTAAGAATAAAGATTCCGGCAATTAGCCTAATTGCATTATTTATATTCATATGTCAATATTTAGATAAAAGAACAGCAAACTTACAAATATTGTTTAAAAGCTATTTACATTTGATACTGTATAATCTAAATATAACTGCACACAATTGCATAGAAGAGCTATTATTACGAATCATATACGGACAAGCTCGCATTAAAGGTTAAACCGGTAAAAAGTTTTGTTGTTTTTATTTACTTTGTGTAAAAGCAAAAATAGAAGAAGACCTGATAAACCACCTATTAGAGTACCGTAAATATCTTTCCAGTCGAACACCCCTTTGGGAAGAAAGGGTTGAGCTATTTCGTAAATAATATACCCAAGAACAAAAAAGGTGATGAGTCGCAAACCTTTTACTTTGGTTGGATTAAAAACAGTTAGCCCGAAAAACAGCTGAACCAGAATACCTCCTAAATTACCCATCGAATCGGCAATACCCCAATCGTTAATTTGATTTTCATAAATAAATGGCCGATAGATAAACCTGCCTATTTCGGTAAGAACAAAGAACATTATAAACAATACCAAATAGATAATCCGAAAAGTATCTATCGTTCTGATTTTTTCCTTATCGATAAAAAGGTTCTTTCCTGATTTCATGATTATATAATATTCACTGATGCAATATCTGCATTCATATTATTCGACAATTGAATTATCTTCATTAATATTTTTTATATACTGACGAATCCATATTCTAAAACCAAAATAAATAGGGGCTAGCAAAACAATATCTAATAATAATAGAAGCAGATGCATTTCTATCCTTAAAAAATATAACAATATGGAGATTATTCCTGCAAGTGCAGTAATTACCTGCCCAACTCTATTTAGCTTTCGCGATTTATCATCGCATCGTAAAGTAAAAAACATAAACGAAATGCTAATATACACAATAGCAATACCCCCCGTAAGTAACAATCGAACAGGACTCTCAACCTGATTTCCAACTGCAGTAATATTAATTGTGGCAGCACCAATGGTTGTTATTCCCAATGTTAACGGCATATGTAAATATCCCCAGATATGCTCAATTATATGATTGCTTTTGGGTTTTTGATTGGATATATAATCAAAATAAACCCACCAGATTCCAACACCTAAAGACATTGATAAAAAAGCAATTAATCCATTGATTAAATCAAGGTGATGACTTGATATTAATCCATTAACAACGCCCACAACCACCTCACCTAATACAATAATGGTAATTAACCCAAATCGTTCTCTTATAGAGGGGGATAATCCGATTGACTTATCAATCTGGGTTTGAATTTTAGTATTGTTTAATCCAATGGTATACAGCAACAAAGGTTGTATTACAATAATACCAAAAGAAATGTACCATAAATAAAACCGAAGGGAAGTATCAACAAAAATAGAGGCAAGCATTAACATTATACTAATCAAGTACGATAAAGCATATGGATTAGCCAAAGGTTTATGATCCGGATCGTGATAACCGGTACGATACCATAGGACTGTAATAATTAGCAGAAAGATGGAATAAGAAATAATAAAACCAATGGCTCCATCGGTAAAGGCATTGTGGATAAACACGGCTATTGCGGTAACAGCAAACATTTGCAGGAAGGTTACAACACGGGTTTTTATATCGTTATTACCGTGAAGATCGTGATAAATGGCTCCGTTATACCATCCCCACCAAACCACTAAAAACAAAAATGAGAATTCCCCAAAAGACGACCATGAGACATCCACAGCCAGTTTATGAGATAACTGCGCTATGATAGCCACATAAATTAAATCGTAAAACAACTCTAAGAAACTTACTTTTCTATCTTCTTCCTGAACAGCATACCGTTTTGGTTTTTGCCACCAATACCTATAATGATTAGTCCCCATTAAATATCTTTTTTTATAGAAGACTCTAATTTACCATTTAAATAAAAAGAAATCAGGTGTAATCGTAATATATACAGGTATAATCTTCTGAATGCTGCGACCAACATAAACGGTAGTGCAAAAAAAATCCCGACAGAGTCAGGATTTCTTTGATAATTATTTTAATAAGTTATTCCATATCAATAACAAATTCGTTACGTGGTATTCTTACTTTTTTCATGTTTCTCACCCAGTCTTTTTCTTCATCGGCATAACCAACATAAATGAGTGATACACTTTTTAAGCCATACTGCTCTAAACCTAAAACTTCATCCACCACAGTATTATCAAAACCTTCGGCCGGACAAGTATCCACCTTTAATTCGGCTGCCTGCGCCAAAGCCAGTCCTAAGGCAATATAGGTCTGACGGGCTGTATGAGCAAAATTTACTTCATCAGGCTGGTTTAAATACAACTCCTTTAACTTATCGGTATAGCTGCTAAATCTACCTCGGGGTAAACCTCTTTCATCGGTAGTAAAATCATATACTTTATCAATACGCTCGGCAGTATAGGTATCCCAGGCAGCAAAAACCAGAATATGCGAACAATCTTTCATGCTTTCAGGGTTTAATGCTCCGGCAACCAGTTTCTCCTTTATTTCCTGGTTCGACACTTTTATTACATTAAACTGTTGCAGTCCTGATGATGTGGGAGCCAATCTGGCTGCTTCAATAATTGCTTCAATATTCTCTTCGCTTACCTTTTTTGAGGGATCAAATGCTTTTACTGCATGTCTCCATTGCAGATTCTCAATTAATGACATATTCTTTATTTATATTATTTATCTTCTTACTCTTATCCATACATTGCTTTATTACACTTCCAGCCAATTAAAAAAATAATCTTTTCCAACGGCAGAAAAGTGTGATAGCAATAATACAGACTTAGCCTTAACTATGGTGCCAAAAAATTGTTTGGTCAAACTTTGGCAATTAACAATTTTTAAAACACTAAGCCTCTTTAAAACATATAACCAGAGTACCACACTATTATTTATGCGGTACTCTGGTCGTTCCTAACAGGTCTTATGACGTATATCTTGGTTCTTATTCTTTATCGGGTTGCAAAAATTCTCCACTTGCACTTATACGTACTTCATCACTTACAATGGCCTCAGGAAACGATCCTCCCACTTCAAAATCTGAACGTTTTATAGTTCCTGTGATCTCGAAAGCGGTAGTCAACTTCGAACTCATTGGATTAGTTGTTTGCCCTCGGTACAACAAGTCAACCGTAACTGATTTGGTTACTCCGTGAATAGTTAAATCACCAGTTAGTTTGTATTTGTTTTTACCGGCTGGTTTAATGCCTGTGCTGGTAAAAGTCAATTCAGGATATTTCTCTGCATTAAAAAAGTCAGCACTTTTCAGGTGATTGTTTCTTGCTTCCACACGGGTGTTAATTGAATTAACTTTGGCTGTTAAGCTAAATTTGGCATCGCTAAAATCCTCTTTCTCTGATTCTACGGCAACAGTAAAGTCATCAAATGTTCCGCTTACATCATTAATACCTAAGTGTGTTACGGTAAAAAACAACTGCGAATGCGCTTTGTCGTTTGTCCAGGTTGTTGACTTTGAAATGGCAAATGCTGATAAGATAAATAAAGCTGCCAACGATAGTATTAAACTATATTTTTTCATGATTTAATTTTTTAATGTTTGAATATCTTATAATTATGGTACAAAGATATATTGGACATTAAGGCCGGTGATAACACTTTTCGGAAGAAGAGTTGTGTTTTTCGGAAATGAAGTACCTAAATCCTTGGAAGAGGTCAAAAAAACAGAAGTGAGTATGAATTCAATTCTCAATAATGCAGAGCTGTGAATTAATTTAAATACCTTCCGAATACCTGCATAAACGGATCTTGATTCACTACAGTGTAATAGAATAAGCCTCCCAGCCAACCATGAAACAAGCCCAGAATCCACAGGTTTCTTATTCGTAAATATACATATCCATAAAACAATGCCAGGATAAAGGTTCCGAGTATCAACCAATTATTAGGATAATGAATGAATCCAAAGAAAAGGGCAGTTATAAATATGGTTAGTGGCTTTTTAATGGCTATGGCTTCCATATCTTGCAGATTACCTGCTACTAAAGCGACTACCAGGAACTGTTGAATCACGCCCCATAAAGGATAGATAAGCAATATGGGAATAATATGCCAGGTTACATTGATAGTATTCTGAATGACACCAATAACAACAAATGCAGTTACTGCAAAAATACCAAAGGGTAAAACTATTTTTAATGCTTGCCCAAAGTTATCGGTACGAAAGCCCCAGTGCTTCAAAATGTTTTTCTGTCTTTTACTTCTAATCACAACATATACCGTCCATGCAATAATAGATACCGCAATAAAAGGAAACCTCCAGTTGAGGTAATCCATAAATATAAACTTACCAATGCCGGTAGCTAACGCGGCAGCAATTTCACCTAATCGTCGTAGGTCCAATATGGCATTGGTTTGTTTCATCAGCATTGCGTTGTGTTTTTCTTAGGGTTGAAGTTAAAGGTGTCACTACTCACACCAAACAATAATAAGCCAGGCTCTGAAGCTGAGCACTTATTATAATTACTAATCAATCAATACATCTGTCACTCCCCCCCATTTGTTGTTTAATCGCTTAGCTTCCTCTCTTGTAATGCTAATTACAGAACCATGTCGTGGATGAAAATCTTTAGTGAACGACTCTGGTTTTTCAGTAAAATGGTATAGATCGGTACTTCTTTGAAACTCATATCTACCGCTAGAATACAAGTCGTACATCAATATATAGGTATCTGAGTTGTTTAATTTAAAAATACTCGAGCCCTCTACTCCCGTGCGCTTATCTTTATAAGCATCTATAAAATCAGTTTGCTCGTCCCAAGGGCCTTGCAGGCTTTTTGAAACAGCTTGTTTTATTCCGTTCTGTATCTCATTCCCTTCCTCATCTTTAATGTTGCCTTTAAAAAACAGGTGATATGTGCTGTCTTTATAAATAATATCTCCATCAATGGCACCGTATTTAGCCCTGAACATAAATTGAGGTTCATTTTCAAAACCTTTAAAATCTTTATTGGCATATGCACAATAGAAATCCAGTTTATCATCATCACGAAATTTAACGGTGAAATAAACCAGATACTTTTCTGCTACAGGGTCATAAATGGTTTGAGGAGCCCACACCCAATAGGCATTTTCAAATTTCTCCGGATAAGCTTCAGCCAGATTTACTTTGCCGTGTTGCCAGCTAATTAAATCTTCTGATTTGAGCATTACAATACCCGGATTCTCCTTCCACCCATTGGTGGCTGTTGACATATCTGTTGCAACTATATAAAATTCTTTAGGCTCCTCACCACGCAAAATATGAGGATCTCGTATACCTCCGCTCTGTGAGATATCATCAGAATTTATGATCGGTTCATTGTTATTTAAGGCCTTCCAGTTTATGGCATCATCACTCACTGCAAACCTCAACTGTTCCTGATTTTTACGGCTTCCAGCCGAACCTTCAAAGTAGGCAAATAAATAAGCATCGTATTTTGGTAATTGTTGAGCATCTCTTTTATTGGAACAGCTGCATAGTACTAACACAATTATAAAGGGTAGAAAAAATTTCTTTCTTGTTAGCTTTGTTTCTGAGATTTTCATATCACATATAGTCATAAAGGTTATTTAAAATGATAAAAGTACAATTTCATATTTAGATTCAATTAATCAGGCAAACATATGATAACAATGTATGAATGTCACAATGATTTGATACCACCATTTTCTTGAGTAATACTGCCAGAGTGAGCACCTATATTACTCAGAGGAGAGGGGCAGACTTAAATCGGGATCAATAAAATCCCTGGGATCTACAATATTGGTTATTTAGAGCTACATCACAATTACAAGAAATCCATCCCTTGCTATAATAGAAAATTCTCAGAGCAACCATCTTTTCACTTTGCCCATATAGCTTTTATATTCGTCGCCCAAGGTGTTTAACAGAAATTCTTCTTCGAGTCGCACCTGTATTTGAATAACCAAAATACCGGCTACCAAAATAATAGCTGTCACCATATTGGGTATGACCAGAAATAAGCCGATAAATAAAAGGATTACCGCCAGAAAAATAGGATTTCGGGAAACAGAAAAAAGACCACGTGTTACCAACTTAACTTCGTTTTCGTTATCAATGCCTATGCGCCATTCGCTGGCCATATTGCGTTGTGCTATTACAATAATTATAAAAGCCAGATGCAATAAAATCATTCCTATCCATGCTAGTACATTGCTTTGTAAGTAATCGATGGATACAAAATATTTTATTATGGCAGGAAAAAAGGCATTAACGATAATGGTTATAAAAGCCATGGCCGAAATCATCTTGTAAGCTTTTCCTACATAATTAATGGCAGTCTCTTCCTTATCGAACCGAAAAGGTTTAATACCCGTTTTTTTGTAAGTGAGGTAGGTGGGTATCACAAAAACAGCAAACAAAAAAACGCAATAGTATATAAATAGGTAGAGTGCCATGTTATTGAATTTTCAAGTAAATGTAATTAAATGAACATACATGATTTGAAATATTTCCTTCAATTATTGCAAAAGATTTTTTTCGTATACACCTTCTCAGGTGTATGCAGCTGTATTATGTATATTCCTGTATTTCTATTAAATCCATTAATCGAAGCTGAATTTACCAACTCATAGTTTTTTTGAAATACAACATTACCTGATAAATCAATTATGGAGATTGCTTGAATCTTTACATCTGTTTCAACCTGAATACTACCTGAAGTTGCGTTATAATTTAGTACAATCTTAGGATCTGACAGTGCAGAATTAACTGAGGTTCCGGTATCAATTGAATCGGCTTCCAGTAAAATGGCATCGTACATTATACCTTTATATTCGTTTGCTGATCCATAACATTTCATTTCAATGGTATTGGTCCCTTCAGCCAATAAATCTTTATTCACATTACAACTTACCTGAGTAAATTTCCCACCGGTAAGCGAACTTCGTCTAATGCCACTATCAGTTCCCAAATCGGTGGTAGAGATGGTTGTTCCATTAAGTATTATGTCTAAATGAGGCCTGGCATCGGCACCTGCAATACCAACTTTCAGCACTGGATCAATAACTGTTGATAGATCCTTTATCTCGAAAATAATATCCCAATTACTACCAACCCTCTGACAATAATACCAATCATCACGCGCATTATCATTGTTAACATGGTACGTTAATGTGTAAGGGCAATCTTTCCATCTTCCATAAGCTCTTGGAAGATTCCCCAATTTATACTCTCCTGATTTATGGTCAGCAGTTCCTATTTGAAAAATGGTTTTCTGCTTCTCGTTGGTATTCCATTTTACGTTACCTGTTGTATTTTCGCCAACCTTAATGTTAATATTATCAACTTTTAAATCATCAACCAGCTTGCCCTTTTGAGTATATGCTTGCAGAGTATACGTTCCGGGTCGGATATTACTAATTCGAAAATCACCATTTTCATCTGCTTCAGCCCAAAACATATAATCGTATGGTTGTTTTTGCCAAAGATCAATCCCCGACAGCCAACTGGGAGCACTCTTGCATAAAAGTACCATAGCACTATCAACCACGGCCTCTCCATCCACCTGTAAAGAGCCGGATAAAGTACCTCTCTCAAGTGGATAAATTGATTCGTTCAGCCAGGTATAGGGCCACATTGCTTTTAGTTCATCTGCCTTTTGTTTGGCATCGCCAATGATCTCCTCATTTGTTCCCTCGTTGATATAAATAAAATGAGGACCGAAGATTTTCTCCCAGCTAGTATATTCATCTCTTAGCTCAATCAATGCCCCTCCGTAATGAGCACTAAAAAACTGACTTATAAGAATGGGTGTTGTATCTGTTCCATGTAAAGTTAATTCCTGTGCAGTAGTTCCGCTATTACTGTATTCATGACTGGCTTCCATATTCCACACACCAACTCCATTCCCCAATAACCCATGTAAATCATCTCGTATTTTTTCTACTGCCCAGTCATACTTTGTATATATGGTACCGTCTTGCAGTAGATATGTCGCGTCTTGTATTTCCTCCACATAATTTGCCAGCACGTCGGGGTGAACCATAGCACCCTCACGCTCGGTTGTCCATGCATAGTTAAATATGTCTTTATCTACACGAACTGCAAATCGTAATGAGTTCATGGTTTTATCTGTTAATCCGGCATCAGATACTTTGTAATAAACGAAAAAGCCACTTTCATTTTTACGAAAGACATAATGCATTTCAACATTGAAGTTATCTGTAACCTGATAAAAGATATCGGCAATATCAGCATTGTTAATCTTAACCTGAGGCGTTAAGGTTGTTGGAGAAAATGATCTTTCATTATCAACGTAGGTAAAATAGGCATATCCCCTATTGTTGAGAATACTATTTTGCCCTGCCTGATTTAAAGAGGTCATTCGACCTCCTTCTATTTCTGCAGAAAGTACATTGTTATCAATGATGACATTATTACCATTAATCGTTGCAATATTCTGGGCAAAAGAACTGAACGATATGGCGAGAGTCAATATGATTATGAATGATTTCATCAGGTACAATATACTAAAACCAACGTTTGATTGGTATAAATAAAATCATACTTTCATACTAAACTCCTTATTTAGAGTCTGTCTTTAATATTTGTGTACTAAAAGGATTCTTCAAATACTAAATAGGAATCAGTTTGTTTCCTATCTTCTTAATATGATACCTGAAATGAGGAATCAGCGCAATACCCATTATTATCAAACCAATGAAGATGCATAAATACAAATAATAATCTCTCACAAATAAAAGATTATTCTGATCTGCCAGCGACTGTCCAAATAGCTTTAATGCACCTGCATGACTTTGCTCAGGTGTCAGACCTTTATTTAGCAAAGTTTGTGTATATCCATTAATCCTTTGTGCAAGATCAGAATTAGCTGCCGTTAACTCTTTGGTGATACTGCTATGATGCAATTTCTGAATATGTAATCCGGCCCATCCTGTAAATCCCATAGTGGCGGTGAAGGTAGTTGCCCTAAAAGCAACACCGGTAACTGAGGCTGAAAACCCTAAATCAGCCGGTACCGATGTTGCATAAAATATAACAATAGATAGTATTAGAACTCCGTTACCAAATCCCTGCAGGAATAACGGTATTAAAAGATCTTTTGCCTCAGCCTGGTGATTGATAATCATAAAAGAGTAAAAATGAAACAACCACAAAGCGCCAAAACCGGTCATCCATATTAATCTTATTCGCCTGTTTGCTAAAATAAAACGAGCACTCAACAAGGCTCCAACCACAATACCCAATCCATTTGTCAGCATTAAATAACCCTGGTGATAATTATCGAGGTTGACCGAACGTGCCATAAATCGGTTCAGCAGCCCCATATCTCCTTTGCTAAAATAAAACAGAATCAGCAGCAACATACCAATACGGAAGTTACGGGTCTTAAATATGCGTAAGTTAATATACGGTTCAGGTAGATTTATCTGACGTAATACGAATAACCCGAATATTACCCCAAAAGCCATGGTGCAATAAACGATACGCGCACTATTAAACCATTGATAATACTGACCGTAAAGAAATATATATGCCAGCAATAGAAGAGAAGATGCATACAAAACAAAGCTGGGCCAATCAGCCGTTTTTAATGGTATTTTACCCTGACGACGTAAATCGGTGTTTTTTCGCAGAATAATAAACATCAAAATAGTTCCGGGTATTACACTGTAAATCTTAAACAGGAAAAGACTATTGAAGTTAAAATGGGTAAAGAGATGTGCATCCAATATATTCGCTAATGGTGCAGAACCAAACAAGATAGAATATAGAGTTGCATATCCCAGAACCCGGCTACGCTGCTCGTGAAACTGCTTAAAAACCAAGGTAAACATGATACCAATGATGCCATGCGAAATTGCTCCTCCAACAAAACGCATAACTAATAACAGAGCGTAGCTTTGTACGTTATATAGCAAGATATTTATCAGCAGATATAAGGAGATACATGCTGCAAGGTATGGCTTGGATGCAAAGAAATTGAAGAATCGAGCCTCCAACGGAAAAAAAGTGGCGATGGCCAGGTAGTATACCACAATGGAATACCTAATATCAATGGAATCAACACCATAATAACTGGCTGCCGAAGGAATACCACTCATGTAAATACCCAGCACTACAGCAACGGGTAATAAAAATACAAAGAGTGTTACATAGATTAGCCAGGTGGGCACCCACTTCTTAAAAATCTGTTGATTGTTTTTAGCTGGCATGCTCTATAATTTGGGAACAGATACTTCGGCATTCATTCCAGCCTTTAACCTTTCGATTGCTTTTTCCTCATCCGTAAATTGGATTCGCACGGTAAAACGCTGAGTAATCTTTACAAAATTTCCGGTAGCATTATCGGGTGGCAAAAGCGAAAATTGCGATCCCGTAGCCGGTGATAACGATTCAATCTTACCATGAAACACTTCTCCGGGATAGGCATCAATGCTGATCTCAGCTTCCTGACCTTCTTTCATTTCGGCAATTTGCGTTTCTTCAAAGTTGGCTTCAATCCATTTGCCTTGCTCCATATCAACAATAAAACCAATGGTTTGTCCTTTTTGAATATATTGTCCTTTCTGAATAGTCTTTTTTCCAAGGTAACCATCCGATGGGGCCGTGATAACCGCATACATCAAATCGAGTTGTATTTTTTGCAGAACAGCCTCTTTTTGCTCGATGGTAGCTTTAGCAACTTCAATTTGCGTTTTCACCTCCTCCTTCTTGCTGTTGGATACCTCAAACGATTTTTTAACAGCTTCATAATTCGACTGTGCTACATCTAATTTTGTTTTGATATTTTCGAACTGTTGGAGTGTCACCGCCTCCACTTTATAAAGTTTTTCGTATCGATCGTATTCCTGCTGCTGCTTCCAGAGCTCAGCCTTTTCGGCACTTATTCGGGATTTATTAACGCTCATATTACCGGTTGCCGATGTGTAATTGTTCTCCAGTACTTTTAGGTGAGCCTGGGCTGATGCCAATGCTGCCTTAGCTTCTGCAAATCGAACCATACTTTCCTCTTTATCCAATACCAAAAGAGTATCACCTTTCTGTACTTTCTGGTGATCTTTAAACCTAATCTCCTGAACATATCCGGTGGCTCGACTTAATATAGGATTGATGTATTCCTTTACCTGTGCATCATTCGTCGATTCATATCGCATGAAATCAACCAAACGAAAAATTCCCCAAATAAGTAATCCTAACAATATGCTGAGCGCGATAAAGTAGGTTATTCGCACAGCAATATTGTCTAGTCTGTGGTATTTATTAATGTTCTCACTCATTATAATTGGCCTGTTAATCTAAGTAATTGATAATAATGTAATCGGGCTGAAATCTGACTATTGATTAAGTCAAATTGAGCTTTTAGCAATTGGGTATCGGCTTCTAATAAATCGGTTATTAAAGCCAGCTGATTAAAATAGGTCTCGTTGATGATGCGGTCGTTCTCTTGCGCTTGTTCAATGTTTAAAGTCGCCACTTCAATCTCTGTTAAATCTTCATTCAATCGCTTGTACGCTTTATTTATTTCGGTCCTCAATTTTTCTTCTGTTTGAGCTTTGACGAGCCTTTGTCGGTCAACCGTTAAACTGGCTGCATTCTCTTTATGCTTATCATGGTACAATGACGATATGTTATATGATATTCTGATGCCACCCACACCCAGTGCATAAGGCGCATTGGCATACGGATATAACATGATCTGCGGAAAAGAATAAGAATATTCGCCAAATAAGCTGATGCGAGGTAATTTGTCAGCCTTGAGATTTTTCTCATCCAGTTCCGATAATTTTATATGGGCCTCTGCCATTTTCTCGTAATGAGATGTTGACATGGCAATTTGAATATAATTTTGGTAGGCTTGTTTAAGTTCACCTAAATTCATAGCAATGTCATCAATAGGTATTAATGGATGATGATCGTCGAATCCTAAAATAATATTCAGTTGCTGTTTGGAAATATTCAGGTTGTTGTTCATTCGTAGTAGGTTGGTTTCCTGCTGCGACAATTGTAACTGAGCCCGTAATAAATCACTTTTTAAAATAACGCCATTATTATAAAGCTGTTGAATCTGTTCCAGACGTTTTTTGTTTCGATTTACATCCTGTTCAATTAATTTCACAAAAGCAGTTGATCGTTGAATGGATAAATACAATTCAGCCACTTTATAGTGAATATCAGAAACCGATTCGCTCTTTAGATATTGCAACAGTTCCGTCTTAGTTTCTGCTTTTTGAATAGCAATATGATTTTTGTGTCCACTATACAGATTAAACTCAGCTTCAATACCTGCTTCGTATGTGGTATGATCGTGAATAGGAATATAAGTGGGAGTTTCCAATATTCCGTCCTCAAAAACCGGAATATTTGCTAGCTTACCATAATGAGCATTTGTACCAACATGCGGCAACCATTGAGATTTGGCCTGTCTCAAATCTTCCATTCCAATTTGGTTATCGATGTTTTTTAACTGTATCTCCTTGCTAAATGTATTAGCTCTTTCCCAGGCTCCGTTTAATGTTATATGAACGGTATCTTCAGCAGTACTCTGTCCCTCCGATCTTGTGCCTGAAAGGATAAAGAGAAGGAATATTGCGCTTCTCAATATCAATTTCACCCTACAAAATTTCATTTTGCAAAGATCATACTATTTAATAAGTCGTATTTTCAATAATAGGACAATTATTTTATAATTTTGGCCAACTATTTTTTTGAAGGCATGGCAACAATCGATTCCTTTCTGTCCAATGTAGATCATAACGAAAAAGTGTTTTATGTGCACAATACCAAAATTGAAGGACAACTTTCGATGCACAGTCACGATAAACATCAACTGTGTTATGTTGAGGGAGGTGTAGCCTTTTTAAATACAGAAACGGCTTCGTATTTTTTACCGGCCCGGCATTTTTTATGGATTCCTGCCGGCATCAGGCATCTGGTTGATTCACGAACTTCCATAAAAAAGGTGCATAACATCTTTTTTCCCACTTTCTTATTTCCTAAAGATCACAAAGTAAAACAACAAGAAGGAATTTATCCTGTCACTAACCTACTGATGGAAATGATTTATTATACCGAGAGCTGGCAGGGAGAAGTATCAAAATCTGATTCTATGAGATATGAGTTTTTAACAGCCCTAAAAAATATTGTTCTGGAAGTTTCCAATGTACCTTTGCCTATAGCTTTACCTACTACTCATAACGAATCGCTCAGAGTAATACTTAAATATATCCATCATCACATCAATCAACCATTGTCTTTAACCAATGTGGCCGATGAATTTAGTTACAGTACACGATCATTATCGCGCCTCTTTCAAAACAATATGGATACTTCTTTTTTGCAATACGTAAAGCTAACCCGCATTATTAAAGGAATGGAAGCCTTATTGCAAACTAATCTGGCGGTAAGTGACATTGCATATAAATGTGGATTCAACAGCCTTTCTGCCTTTAGCTATACTTTTCAACAAGTGGTAAAAAAATCACCGCTTGAGTTTCGGAAGGAGAGTCTGTAAGAATAAATGATATCTGGACCAGTTTTATCATTTTTTCATAATACAAGGTCATTTTATGGGGGTTCGTCATATTTTATAGTGTTTATTTCTATTACATTTACCTTTCTTTTACGGGAAATAAATATTAAACCTAAATAATATGAAGAAATTAGTCGGATTGCTACCTGCCGTTCTGCTGACAATTACCGTGTCGGCACAAAACACTGACAAGACAAAAATTGAAGAGTATCCCAGAGGAAAAGGATTTTATTACGAAACGATATTAAAAGATATTAGTCATGTGAAAGACTCAGTTGAGGCTGAACCTGCAGCCATGAGATTAACCATGGATCAGTCCCAGTATGATCTTCCGAATAAGGTTGAAATCTATAAACGAGAGTGGGCCAACCCTGTTTTATCTCAAGGAAATACCGGAACATGTTGGGACTTCTCGACGCTCTCTTTTTACGAATCAGAAATCTTCCGAATGACTGGCAAGAAAGTCAAGTTATCGGAAATGTATGTTGCGTATTACGAATATCTCGCAAAAGCTGAGCGATTTATTGAGAAAAGAGGAAATTCTTTATTTGCAGAGGGATCGGAAGGAAATGCGGTTGCTCGGGTTGCCCTTGCTCATGGTTTGGTTCCTGCCGATGAATATACAGGCCTGATAGGTGGCAGAAAATATCATGATCATGGCCAGATGGTGAAAGAGATGAGTACGTTCTTAAAGTCACTTACCACGTCCAACGCCTGGAATAAAGAAGCAGCATTAGAAACCATTGCTTCTATTATGGATCACTATATCGGTGTACCGCCAGCTTCATTTAAAGTGGAAGGTAAGGAATATACACCTGTAAGCTATATGAAAGACTATTTGAAATTGGATCCTAACGATTTCGTAGAGATTCTTTCACACAAACAAAAGCCATACTGGCAGCAAGTGGAATACACCGTGCCTGATAACTGGTGGCACAATACGGATTATTATAATGTACCACTGGATGTATATATGGAAATTGTAAAGAAAGCCATTCGCAAAGGTTATACAATGAGTATTGGTGGTGATGTATCTGAAGCTGGTTTCCTTCGTTCAACTCAATGTGCAATGGTACCTGATTTTGATATTCCTTCGGCATACATTAATGAAGACTCGCGCGCTTTTAGGTTTGATAACGAAACCACTACCGACGATCATGGTATGCACTTGGTGGGATACCTGGAGAAAGATGGTAAAGACTGGTATCTGATAAAAGATTCGAGTTCGGGCTCACGCAATAACGACCCGGACGCTCCGGAATTTGGTTATTATTTCTTTACACAAGACTATGTAAAACTAAAGATGATGGGTTTTACCATCCACAAGGATGCGGTTAAAGATGTATTGAAGAAATTCAAGTAATAAAACATTACCCCATGACATAAAACTAAAGCTGCCCGACAAATTTGCCGGGCAGCTTTAATAATTATTAAAATATGAAGATGGTCATACTTGCTTATCTGTTTTCTTCAAAAAATTTGGTCATTCTTTCTTCATAGGCTTCCATATCTTCTTCATTCATATCACGCTTGGCCCGTTTCCCTAATTCCATTCGTGTTTCTATCTGACGAGGAAAATCCGTTTTTAAAACATTGCTTCCATCTTTTTTCTTATGCAGCTTAAATTGATCAAATAATTCGCCATCTACTCAGTATTTCCTTTTACAAAAATCAACCTATATAAATCATTTTGTAAATAGACAGTGTTCTTGTTGTATCCGGTAATAATCCAACTTCCGTTTACATCGTTTGCCAATCGTTTGTTTAACTGCAAAGTCAGTTCAAGCAATAACTCTTCTGCATCATCCCAAATATGAAGATTCGAGTTATCTTCCGGTGTTGGCTCTAATTCATCATAAAATTCAACAGGACTTATAGCTCGAAGCTGCCAAGTACCCTTATCTTCAATACTATTATGCAGTAAGAGACTTTGATCTGAAGAAAAACTTAGTAAACAATCGGGGCTCTCAATTTTTTGCTCTTGTTCTCCTTTTACTATTTGAATCTGCCAGTTATTATTTAAAAGCATATGAGTAATAATATCTTGTTGAGTAACTTGTTCCGATTGATCATCGCAAGAAGTTAAAACAGCAATTAATGTTGCTAAAATAACCAATATAACATGCCTTCTCATGACTTTCTTCTTTATATATATACAAGTTAAGATGCGTGTATTAACTTAAGATTAACCCAACTAAAAACTCATATTAATCTTTCTATACCGACCATGATACTTTGAAATATGAAGGCAATTTTCAAAAGGTATTTAGATGAAATGTGTAGACTATATTTCACTACAGTGTAGAAGATTTCCCCCTTGTTACTTAAACTATTCAATTCTGCAATTCGACAACCACCTAAATTAATTGCTGTTTACCAATATTTTAAGTATTTACATGGGACTTTGGCACGATTATGTATTCTAAATAAATCAAACAAATTACTTATGAAAAACACAAGTCAGAAGATTCTATCAGTTATAGGTTTATTCGTATTATTATTTACATTTCCTAGTCAAATAACTCAGGCTCAAAAGAGTAAAATTGGTATAAAGGGAGGCTTAAACCTTAGTTCAATGACATTTGACAATGCTGATGAGAAAAATCGGTTACCGGGTTTTAATGTAGGTGTATTTACGCATCTTCCAATAACAAAAACCTTTGGGGTTCAACCCGAGGTACTATACTCCACAAAAGGTGTTAAAGCCATTTATAATGAGGAATTTTTGGGAATGGAGGTAGCTGAAGGAGAATCAGAATTAAATCTTAAATACCTTGAAGTTCCGGTATATTTCACCTTTAATTTCTCTAAATCCTTTGATATTCATTTGGGTCCATACATAGCAGTATTACTCAATAGTAATGCCGAAACAGATACAGAAGTATTGGATTGGATGAATATTAATGAGTCAGAAGATATAGATAATGACCAGTTCAATAAATTGGATTATGGATTAGCCGGAGGAATTGCTTATCATATCAACAATCTTTCTCTTGGAGTTAATTATTCCTATGGATTAAATCAAGTAGCATCTTCAGACGAGCCAATAGAAACTTTATTAGGGGATGCTAAAAATTCCAACCTTCAAGTTTATATAGGTATTGCATTTTAATCACAGCATTCAAACATAATATTCACTTAAAACTATATTGCTATGTTACGATGGATTGTTACATTTTTAATTATTGCCCTTGTGGCAGCATTATTCGGATTTGGAGGAATTGCAGCTAGTGCGGCTGGGATTGCTAAAATTTTATTCTTTATTGCAGTTGTACTTTTTGTAATTAGTTTGATTGCAGGAATGTTTCGAGGCTTTAGGTAGCTTTCTTAAGGCAACGATTACTATTAACCTTTACATTCAGTTATTTGCTTGGCATAAAACCAAAATATGATGACCGCAACAATACAACAAACAAGCATGGTAGCGCCAATCGGAAGAAGCGTTCCATTATAAAACAATGCTGGTATTGATCCAACAATAAAACTCATGATAAAGCGGGTTACGCCAATCATGGCATTGGCCGAACCGCTAATCTCGGGCAATAAATTTAGGATCATAGCTGTGGCATTACCAAATACCATCCCCAGACTACCAATGAAAAGTACTATGCCCGAAAATACAATGATAAAACTGGCCGAAGCTTCGAGGGTAGCAACAAAAATGATGATGGCAGCCAATAGTTGAAGTAATAAACCGGTTTGCAGCATCTTCTGCGTTTCAAACCTTTTTAATAGCCGGTTATTAACAAACGATAAGGCCACATTTAAAACTACATTTGCGGCAAATAATAATGGGAAGATCTTGGGTTCCTTTCCAAAATATTCGAGATACATAAATGATGAACTGGTAATAAACACAAACAAGCCTGACATTGAAAACGCTGTTGTGAGAAGCAAAAGAACTGCCTTACGCGATTTCATGAAAATGATGTACTTACCCACAAACTGCTTCCATGTAATTTTCTTAGTTAATAAATGCTTTTCTCTTGATTCGGGCATTAAAAAAACAAACAAGACCCAAAGCACTACTGAAAAACCAGCCAAAAAATGAAAAATAGCCTGCCAACCAATTAATTGTCCCAAAGCTGTACCTATAATAGGAGCTACCAAAGGAGCAAACATCATAATCATACCAATTACTGTGGCCATGCGAGCTACTTGTCTGCCATCGAACCAATCTCGTACAAACACCATAGCGGTAACTGAAGCAAATCCACCACCAAATGCCTGAATAGCTCTTAGCACCCACACCTGCTCAATAGTAGTACATAAGGGCATAATGATGGCTGAAATACCATAGAGAGTAATTCCGGTTACAGCCAACTTCTTTCGACCAAAAGCATCTGATAACGGACCTCCAAAAAAGTTACCCAAAGCAAAGCCTAAAAAATAAACGGTTAACGAGATTTCAACCTTACTAATACTCACATCAAAATAATCAGCCATTATGGGCATCGATGATAAATAGGTATCAATGGCCAACGGCGACATTGATGTAAGCATTGCCAATAACAAGGTTATGGATTGAATAAAATATTTTGAGTCTCTTTTTATTGGCATATCAGTATTATTTATCAAGGAATAGCTCTCAGTTTTTATGATGAAATTAATGCTATTATAGCTACCGGATTATAGCAGCTGACTGAGAGATGTGATATTAGCAATCAGTTCAAGTATGCAAAATTAGAATATTTCAACCATTTACTATGAATCTAAAATATAGATTTAACAATGTTTAAGGTTGCTTAGTTGTTATTAGTAGCCTAAAAATTTCAGCACCAAAATGTTTTTCATTGAGAAAATTTTTATTCATACTATTCTACCTTTGCATGTAAATTAATGCTTTGGACGATGAAGAAACTAATCTTATTAATGCTGATTTTATGCGCATGCATAAGTAGTAACGCTCAGGTGTTAGGCTCAGCACAAACATTAGGCAAAGGGAAAGGAAACTTTGGCATGATGCCTGCTCTATTTGTATATAGTGGAAATGATCAATTAATGCTGTTTATAAATGGTGGATATGGCATATCAAATGGTGTTGATCTTGGATTAAAATTAGGTGTTTTTGGTAATAGTAATTTTATAGGAATGGATGTTGAATTCAGCAAAAGTAAGAACTTCTCACTTGCTGGAGGGTTTCATTCCTTTAATGATTTGGCCATGGATTTAACAGGCCTTGTAGGGTTTAATTTGGGTAACGGAGCTCGATTATCTACTGGTCTGGATATGGATATCGTTTTTGCCAATTCAACCAAAGTGCCGGTTTGGGTTCCAATAAACCTGGAGATATGGGTTAAGAATAATATGACCTTTATGCTGGAAGCCGATATTGACACTAAATTGTTTGATCAGAGTTATCATTTAATCACTGCTGGTTTTCAGGTTTATTTCTAACCGAGAGATAATATCATCAGGTGCCACTTCAATTTTGAGGTGGCTTTATTGTTTCTGATTGCTTATTATTGACATTCACATCATCACGGTCATATCTTTGGAAATTACAGATTAAAATGAACCGCCATGAAAAATAATGTATTTTTTTTAGCTATCGTTTTGCTACTCAGCAGTCAAATCATCTGCGCCCAAAACATGCAGAAAGAAATTGAAAACACCATTGAAGCAATGATCAAATGCTCAATTGACAAAGATCTGGAAAAATCAATGTCGTTCTGGTCAGATAGTGAAGATTTTGTTCTTATCACCGACGGTCACATAACAAATTACACACAGTTAAGAGAAATGCTTAGGCAATTTTGGGCTAATCTGGAAAAGCAGGAAGTACTTAAAAATTCTGTTCAGGTAACTCCACTTGACAAATACAAAGCTTTGTGTGTTTGGAAGGGAACAGAATCAATTAAAATGAAAGATTCAGAAGCCATCGAATCTAATTGGATATCTACCCTTGTGATGGAAAATAAAAAAGGGGGTTGGGTGATACTGCATGGGCATACCAGTCACTTTTAGATAGCAACATTGGTTAATCATGCGATACCAATCCTAGAATTTTAATAGACCAATAGTATATTTGTTTTCTTATTTAATTGTAAATTCTGCAATTCTGAAAACTACAGGATTTTCAAATCCTGTTAAATACATTCGAAGGTTTATTTCATTCATATGACTTAATTGTTCATTTTTAGCTAAGGGTATTTTGAATTGATACCATTTAATCAACTGGTTAACATCAGATTCTCTAATATCAGATATGTAATTTTGTCCTATTTCGAAAAGCTCACTAGAAATCTTAATTTCATATTCATCATAATCAGACTCCATCGAAATAATAGATGAGTAATTAAAATTTTCACTATCTGGCTTATTATGAAGTGTTACAACATAATTTTCATGCGAGAATGAAGGAGGCAAAGAATTTCGTTCTGGATTATTAATGTTTTTATAACGCTCAAGAATTGGTAATTCAATCTGGTCGTAGTATGTATCTCTGTAATAATGGAAGTCATCTGAAGATGGATCTTTTTCTACCTTTCGATAAGCTTCAACATTAACTTTATCTTTCAACCTTTCTAAAAAAGAACTAAAAAATATGGCTTCATCATTCACTCCACGTATAGTGTCACTGCACAAGCCATCCAGACCTACATCTTGAGATAACCTTTTTTCATCATCCGAATCAAAAATAGAATCACCTGAAAAAGATGAAAGTACTCCCCAAACACTTAGTTGTCCAACTTCTGATAATCCGTTTTCATAACTGATATATCCGTCCTTTAAAATATCTTTAGAAATACTACCAATATCAAAAAAAATTGATCCCGAAATTGATTGGTTATTATTTGAGGTAAAGGGTGACATCATCCAAAAGATAATAGTATCACAACTTTCCTCTTTTGGAATCTCTGTTATCATGCCTGCCCAGCGCGAAGAAGGATTTGTTAATGTGCCATCGTAATTGACACCATCAACATCAAAATTATATGGACCACGCTCATTAGGATAATAAGCTATATTCAAACAAGGAATAACAGTTGGTTCTCCATAAGCTATTTGTCGTGATGGGTATATTTCTTGCTCATAAACTTCTCTCACTAATGGATGCATACGTTGCTCTCTATCATCTTTGATGTGTTGAGGAGTCATTGTTGAATTTCGCAAAAAAACGTTTGCATTAATGTTATACCATGCAAGTTTAGCACGATTGTATCCATATTTAATATTATTGGATAAAGATGATTCGGTAAATCGATTAGGTACACTGCTCAAATGCCATACACTTTGATCACAAAGGAAATTTTCAGCAGCCTCTTCATTCTCAATAGGTGGCAAATCTTTATTATTGCAACCACTAAAAGATAAAAGGCAAATTATAGTAGAAAAAAGGAATATATTTTTCATCCAGGTTAGTAATTAACATAAATTATAGGTGAATATACTATATATATGCGAATTACCTTCTTAGAATTTGAAGTAAACAATAAAGCCATCCCGTTTGGGATGGCTTTTATATTGAAATAGCTGTAATCTATTTACTTATTCAGCGTGTTGCTCAATTAACAAGTTAAGGATATCAGAACCCGCTTTAGCAACTGAAGTACCAGGACCGAAGATAGCTACAGCGCCTGCATCATAAAGGAATTGGTAATCCTGTGCTGGAATTACACCACCACAAATAACCATAATATCCTCGCGGCCTAATTTTTTCAATTCATCAATAATTTGAGGAACTAAAGTTTTGTGACCTGCTGCCAATGAAGAAACTCCCACTACGTGAACGTCGTTTTCAACGGCTTGCTTAGCTGCTTCGGCAGGAGTCTGGAACAATGGTCCCATATCTACGTCGAAACCTATATCGGCATAACCTGTTGCTACTACTTTTGCACCGCGATCGTGTCCGTCCTGACCCATTTTAGCGATCATGATACGTGGTTGACGACCTTCTTTTTCGGCGAAATCCTTAGCCAACTGTGTGGCTTTTGCAAACTCTTTATCGTCTGCTGCTTCTGCACTATACACTCCTGAAATTGATCTGATTACTGCGTTATATCTACCAACAATCTTTTCGCAAGCGTCAGAGATCTCACCCAATGAAGCACGTTTTTGAGCAGCATCAACAGCTAACTCCAACAAGTTACCTTCACCAGTTTCAACTGCCTTAGTAATTGCGGCCAATGCAGCTTGTACCTCTTCTTCATTACGGTTAGCGCGAAGTTTTTCAAGACGCTCAATCTGCGACTTACGTACTTCAGCGTTATCAATATCTAAAATATCAATTGGATCTTCTTTTTCCAAACGATATTTGTTAGTACCCACAATAGTTTGTGTTTTCGCATCGATCTTTGCTTGTGTACGAGCAGCAGCTTCTTCGATACGCATCTTAGGAATACCTGACTCAATTGCTTTAGCCATACCACCTAACGACTCAATTTCTTCGATGTGAGCCCAGGCTTTTTCAACCAATTCGTTAGTTAATGACTCAACATAGTATGAACCAGCCCATGGATCAATACCACGACAAATTTGTGTTTCGTCCTGGATGAAGATCTGAGTGTTACGTGCAATACGAGCAGAGAAGTCAGTTGGTAATGCAATAGCCTCATCCAATGCGTTGGTGTGCAACGATTGTGTGTGACCTAATGCAGCACCCATAGCTTCGATACAAGTACGACCTACGTTGTTAAATGGATCTTGCTCTGTTAACGACCAACCCGAAGTTTGCGAGTGAGTACGTAAAGCTAAAGATTTAGGATTTTTAGGGTTGAATTGTTTTACAATTCTTGCCCATAACATACGTCCGGCGCGCATTTTGGCAATCTCCATAAAGTGGTTCATACCAATAGCCCAGAAGAAAGATAAACGAGGAGCAAAAGCATCGATATCCAATCCGGCATTAACACCTGCACGTAAATATTCTAATCCGTCAGCTAATGTGTAAGCCAACTCAATATCAGCGGTAGCACCTGCTTCCTGCATGTGGTAACCAGAGATTGAGATTGAGTTAAACTTAGGCATTTTTTGAGAGGTATATTCAAAAATGTCGGCAATTACCTTCATTGAGAATTGTGGTGGGTAGATATAAGTGTTACGCACCATAAATTCTTTCAGAATATCATTCTGAATAGTACCGGCCATTTGCTCTAACTTCACACCTTGCTCTAAACCTGCAACAATGTAGAAAGCCATTACTGGCAATACAGCACCGTTCATAGTCATAGATACTGACATTTTATCCAATGGAATACCATCGAATAATACGTTCATATCAAGGATAGAGTCGATAGCCACACCAGCTTTACCAACATCACCTTCCACACGCTCGTGATCAGAGTCGTATCCGCGGTGAGTAGCCAAGTCAAATGCTACAGAAAGACCTTTTTGACCTGCAGCCAGGTTACGACGATAGAATGCGTTTGATTCTTCAGCCGTAGAGAAACCTGCATACTGACGTACTGTCCATGGGCGGAATGCGTACATCATTGAGTAAGGTCCGCGCAAAAATGGAGGTAAACCTGCAGCATAGTTCAAATGCTCCATGCCCTCAAGGTCGTCTTTACTGTAAACTGGTTTTACGGGAATCTGTTCTGGAGTAACCCAGTCTTTTTTCACCCCGTGTTTTTGTTCCCAGGCCTTAGTGTCAGTAGCACCACAAGCCTTGGTTTTGAAATCTATATTATTAAATTTTGGTCTCATTTTTTAGATTTTTAGATGATTAGACAATAGACTATTAGAAGGTTTCTGAAAGTATTTTAGTGTCAAAGGATGAGATCATTTTTTGCAGCTCATCTATTTTAACCAAAAACTCTTCCAGAACAGATTCTATTATAAACTCAAGATCAAATGAAAGATACACTTGAGTTTCGAGCTCTAATGCTGAACTATATGCAATTTCCAGAAAACGACTAAATTCCTTGTTCGTTTTTCTACCTGAACCTTCTGCTATATTTGAAGGTATAGAAACCGAAGCACGCCTCATTTGGCTAGTCAATCCATATATTTCAGACTGAGGAAATTCAGAAGTGAGCTTGTAAATGTCTTTAACAAGCATCCTACTTTTCTGCCAAATTTGAAGTTCTTTAAAATTATGCTTCCTTTTCATTGCATTATTAGATAATATCAATCAAATTATCTATAAGTCTATAGTCTCAAAGTCTACTATTCTAATATCATTTTATTAAACCCTTGCAAAGTCTCCAAAACGTTTGAACGAACATTAACAAAGTGAGTAATACCTTTCGCTTTCAAGTCGTCAGCACAAGCTGGTGCACCAGCAATAACCAACGGAGTATCACCTAATAATTCAAAGGCTTTTGGAGCAGCTTCAGCATATTCGTCATCAGAGCTACATAAAACAACAATATCAGCGCCAGCAGCTTTAGCCGCTTCAACACCTTCTTCTACTGTTTTAAATCCTAAGTTATCAACGATCTCGTAACCAGCACATCCAAAGAAGTTACCTGAGAACTGAGCACGTGCTAAACGCATAGCCAGGTGACCATAGGTAAGCATAAATACCTTTGGACGTTTTGCAGCTTTTTCAGTAGCTAAACGTAATGCTTCAAATTCATCAGCAGCACGGAATGTTACTATTGGCTCAATTTCTTTATCTCCATCACACGAAGTGCATACTTTCTCTAATTTAGAGAAATCGATTTTAGGAGTAACAATTTCGCCTGTGTTAGGATACTGGTTAGTACCTAATAGGTTTTCGCGACGAGTAGCGATTGCTTTACGACGCTTATCAGCAGTTTCTTTAACCAATCCCTGGATAAATCCTTCTTTTAAAGCAGCTAAATAACCACCTTTTTCTTCCACCTGTACAAACAACGACCATGCTTGTTCTGCAACACTGTCAGTAAGGTTTTCGATATAGTATGATCCGGCTGAAGGGTCTACGATTTTCTCGAAGTGAGATTCTTCTTTCAACAATAATTGTTGATTACGAGCAATACGTTCAGAAAAATCATCCGAATCTTTAAATAATGAATCGTAAGGCTGAACAGTCAGTGATTGAGTACCACCTAGTGTAGCCGACATTGCTTCAGTTTGAGTACGCAACATGTTTACGTTTGGATCGAAAATGGTCTTATTCCATTCTGATGTTTCGCTGTGAACATGCATTTTACATACCTCAACACCTGTTGGCTGGTATGCTTCCACAATTTTAGCCCATAACATACGACCTGCTCTTAACTTAGCAATCTCCATAAAGTAGTTACCACCTACACCAAAGTTGAACTTGATGTTCGCAGCCGCTTCATTAATAGAAAGTCCTTTTTCCGATAATTGAGCAAGGTATTCGTTACCCATTGCCAAACCAAAAGCCAACTCCTGAGCAACAGAAGAACCAGCATTATTGTAATGCTTTGCGTTTACTGCAATGGTTTTAAACTGAGGCAAGTTTGAAGTAGCCTCTACCAATTCTTTAACACTGTCAATGGCTTTGCTCATTTCGCAACAAGCTTTTCCTTTTACAGTTAAATCTCCAATTGGATCAAAATTAATCGAACCTTTAACTTCTGTAAGGTTACGATTCATTTTTTCAAGAACTGCTACTACAGCTTGCACTAAAAGGCTGTTGCCACAACAAGCTGAGAAGTTAATTTCCACATCATCAGAAAGAATATTTTTTAATAAAGCCTCGATATTAGCTTCAGTAATAATATCCTTGTCTTCAATAATAAAACCAAGGCTATCAACTCCTTTTGTAAGTAGAGTTAAAGCTTTTTCGTTAGCTACTTTTACATCAGTTACTTTAATGTCCTGACGTACGAACCATTTGTTGCTTTTAGCGTTGTTTCCTCTAACGTAAGGAAATTCGCCCGGCTGGCTCTCTAAGTAATTTAACGAATCAAGGTCTTCAGAGCGATAGAATGGTCGTACATTGAATCCTTCATTGGTTCTCCATACGAGCTTCTTCTCAAAATCTGCTCCTTTCAGGTCTGCTGTGATTCTGTCCATCCACTCTTGAGTAGAAACAGGTGGGAAATCACTAAATAACAGTTGTTTTGTTTTATCTGCCATAATATAACTGTTTGTTTTTTTCCAAAGGCGCAAAAATACACCTTTTCATGAGACTAAGACTAATATTTAACGCTTTTTAAAGCTGTTTTTGAGCATGATTATCAATATCATATGAAATAATTCGCATATGTTGATGGCATCAATTTTTCTCCAAGTGTTAACAAATCAATACGTTATTAAAGTTTTTTTTCTTTAATTACTAAAATCGTTGAATAAAAAATACTCCAACTATAATGAATACAATTCCTGCAATTTTTCCAATAGAAAAAGGTTGTGGGTTGACACTAAACCACCCAAAGTGGTCAATTATAGCTGCCACAATCATTTGCCCCCCTATAGTTGCACCTAACATGGTGGCTACTCCAATTTTAGGAATTAATATCACTACCGATGATACAAAGATGGCCCCTAATATGCCTCCTAGAAAAAGATAAAAGGGTACTTGAGCTAACACTTCTCCTTTAGGCATTTCGGTTCTGAGAATTAAATTTAATATAAAGAGACAAATGGTTCCCACTAAAAAATTAGTGAATGAAGCTTGAATAGGGTGTTTTAGAAATCCACCTAACTGAGAGTTAATACTTCCCTGAATGGCCAATAACCCACCTATTAAAATGGCAATTGTGGTTAATACGTATTTTAAATACATAGAATAAATTGAGTGTTTGCGGATGCAAAGGTAAGGTAAATCAAGGAGACAATCCACCTTAAATGAATAGCGCTCAACAAAAAATGGGCAAGCTATTGCTTACCCATCTTCCCTTATTTCAGATAGAATATTAATTCTTCATTTCTTGCCAAACAACAGCACTTGCACCCAATATTGCAATTTTTGCACCATCCAGTTCCGAAGGAAGTAATTTAACTTTTTCGCTATACAAAAAACACATATTTTCTTCCATGGCTTCTTTTGTAGGTGTAAATATAAAATCACCTGCCAAAGCTAGCCCGCCAAAAAGAAAAACAGCTTCGGGGCTTGAGAAGGCAACAAAATCAGAAATGGCTTTACCCAACATTTTACCGGTTAAAGCAAATGCTTTCAAGGCCAACTCATCACCTTTTACAGCGGCATCATATATCATTCTGGAAGTAAAGCTTTCTGCTGCAACATTTCGCAATTCACTTTTTGTATTTGTAGTTGCCATTATCTCTGACACAGTTCGACATATTCCGGTAGCAGAAGCGTAGGTTTCCAAACATCCTTTTCTGCCACATCCGCATTCACGACCATCGGGTTGTGTAATAACATGCCCCAGTTCACCGGCAAATCCATCGTGACCAAGAACTAATTGATCGTTCACTACTATACCACTACCAACCCCGGTACCAAGAGTAAGCATAATAAAATCTTTCATCCCTTGTGCTCCACCATACATCTTTTCACCAACAGCGGCCGAATTGGCATCGTTGGTTAATACAATTACAGGGTAGTCGTAATATTCTCTCATTAATTCAACCAAAGGAACACGTTCGCCCCAACCTAAATTGGTAGCTCCAATAATTTCTCCGGTAAAATAGTTACTACTTGGTGCGCCTATGCCTATTCCTTTTACTTCAATAGTATTATTCTGTTGAAAAACGATTTCGTTAATTTTCACCGTTAACGAATCCAGGTACTCTCTTATATCAGTATTAGTTAGTGTAGGAGTTGTTGTTTCAGCTAATATGTTTCCAGCTCTATCCACGATGCCAATCACCGTATTGGTTCCACCAATATCAATGCCAATAGCAACTTCTTTCTTCATCTACATTTTGTCTTTAAGATTTATCGGCAATAAAATTGGGTAATTTTATTGTTTAGGAAATGTAATATTCTATAAATATACCTTAAAACATTTTTCTTCCCCATAAACCTTTTTGACGCCCTTGCTTTTTGCCAAAATACCAGGTTATATCAATTAACGGCAGAATAGCCATACCATTAGATGTATTATAATTAGCAATGGAAAGAATATAACCAAAATTGAATGATAATGCAGGCATAATAAATGTTTGCAATTCAGTAGCTTGTTCAAATGCATGATTTCCGGTAAAATTACCTCTGTAATACTTAAGTCCACCACCCAATGTAAGCATGCTGTTAATTTGCCAATCGGCTCTTAATTTGGCATAAGCAATAGCTCCTTTACCTATTAGCGCAGGACTTCTGTTGGTAAGAAAATGCTTTTTTAATTCGGTTAACTCAGATTCTTCAGCACTTATACCTACATCAACACCAATTCCGGCTGTTAATATTACAAACGGCTGATCGTTACTACAACGATTATCTGTGGAAATGTATCTGCTAATTAATAGCTCGTTTTTAATAGAAATAATAACTGGAACGGATATACCTGTATCAATAATTGAAGTATAGTTTCTTTTCTGCAGCCAACTCAACCCAGGACTTGCTGAGTATAAGCCATGTTTACTGGCTATATACCATTTATTATTTACCCACCTTTTTTTTAAAGTGATATTGGGCACCCAATAATTCAAAGCAAGAGAAGACGATATTTCAAGCCCGGGCTTTAATCCATACCTTGATGGTGATAACAGGCTAATATTTCCAGCTCCCGGATACACTGTATTTGCACTTTCGTGATGCCATAATATATCATCTCTTGCATCATTCTCCCTGGCTCCCATGGGTTTCATAGGATTAAATGCATTCATATCCTTATCCTGTTCAAATGCCTTCTGTTGCCTTTTTCTTATTTCGCGCTTTGAAGTACGCTTATTCAGTTTTCGCTTTTTATTCTGACATGAAGCATCCTGTACATTAAATACAATGCATAAAAAAAGTACTATGATTAGGTAATGTCTCATGATTCTCATAATTGTGAACGGTGAAGTAAGTCTAATTATTCTAACCAGATGCTAATAAATATATTAGGGTGATGTATTTATTGATGAATAAGCAAAAAAGAATGATTCAGAGGGATACAAATAATAAACTCAGGAAACTTTTTTTACTTTTTTAGTTTCCTAAATGAATTAAGTTTTCTATTTTCGCTGCCGTTATGAAAGATAAAAGGCAACAAATTATTAAGCAATCCGCTTTACTTTTTCACCAATATGGTATTAAAAGTGTAAGCATGGATGATATAGCCCGCGAATTAGGGATGTCGAAAAAAACACTGTATCATTTCATTAAGGACAAAAACGATTTAGTTGAAAGTGTAGTTGAATTTAACCTCCAATTGTATTCTGATTTTTTATCCGCATTCCATGATTTAAAATCAAATGCAATTGAACAATTTTACTTGTATACATCAAAAATAAAAGAGCACTTTCCCAAGTACAATCCTTCTATGCTCTACGACTTACGCAAGTACTATCCATTGCTATTAAATACAATTCTGGATAAAAGGCAAAAGTTAATATACAATGCCACCTATGCTAATCTGGAAAAGGGAAAAAAAGAAGGTTTCTATCAACCCGATATCCAATCTGATATTATATCCAAATTACAAGTTGCTAATCAAAATTATACTATGGATCCCTCCAATGGCTTGTTTACCGACGCCGAACTGGGAGATCATAAGGTGTTAGAGCAATTATTTAAATATCATTTTCGCGGTATATGTACCCCTGAAGGCATAAAAGAGCTCAAACGGGTATTCAACTTCAAATAATAAAAATCAACAATAATATAAGAACTAATATAAAGAATCAATGAAGTTTAAATGGATGCTGATTGTTGCGCTGGCTATGGCAAGTAAAGTAATAGCTGCGCAGGAGAGAAGTAATTCCGATTCTGAGGCTAATCCTAATAAGGTTACGCAAACAGAGTTGGGGCAAGGGGAAAAGGAAAAACTGATACTCAATTTAAGCGCTGCCAAAGATTATGCATTGAAGTATAATCGTGATATTCAGAATGCCGGGCTTGCTATTGATGAAGCAAATTCTCAGGTTTGGGAAACATTGGCCAGTGGATTACCTCAGGTAAGTGCCAATGTGGATTATACCGATTATTTGGGACATGAGTTTTTCTTTCCGGGCAGTACAGAAGGTGTACCTAATAATCCAACCAGTTTTTTAAATGTAAATGTGTCGCAGCTATTATTTAGCGGAAGCTACATTGTAGGATTACAAAGTGCTAAGCTATACAAGGCAATGACAGAGAAGAACGCCGAAAAAAGTGAGCTGGATGTAAAAGAACAAGTTGCAAGTGCATACTTTAATATTCTACTGGCAGAACGCTCTAAAGAGATAATTACCAGAAACCTTGAAAACGTACGTGATCTTTATGTCAATACCGAAGCAATGTATAAAGTGGGGGTATCTGAATTAACCGATGTTGATCAGTTATCTATTCAGGTAACCATGCTTGAAAACAGCTTGCGTCGCACAGATCGTCAGGTGGATATGGCCTACGATTTACTAAAGTTACAATTAGGTGTTGATCCTAAACAGAGCATTGAATTAACACAAACATTGGATGATTTCCTTGAGATGTTCGACTTTTACAACGCACTGGCAAAACCCTTTGATTTAAACAATAATGTTGACTATCAATTGATGGAATCGCAGGAAGAAATTACTTCTAAGCAAGTATCGTTACAAAAGATGGAATATCTGCCAACACTAACTGCCAATTACGTTCGTACGGAAAAAATTAAGGCTGCCAACTTTGATATGCAACCAAATAATGTACTGCAGCTAAACCTGAGTATACCTATTTTCTCATCAGGTATGAGAAAATCGAAAGTTAATCAAGCTAAAATTCAGTTAGAGACCTTACAAAATAACAAAGCTCAACTCGAAGATGCTTTATTAATACAGGAGCGTCAGGCGCGATTAAATTTAAATACCGCACTGGAGCAATACCAAAGTCAGAAACAGAATGTAGATGTGGCTTATCGGGTATTTGAGAATATCAACCGCAAATTTCAGCATGGATTAGTGTCGAGTTTAGACTTAACAACTGCTAATAATAACTATTTGTCGGCTGAGTCGGACTATATCCAGTCTATGCTACAAGTACTAGATGCACATACTACACTTGAGAAACTTTTTAACAATCTGTAATTCGAAATAAGATAAACTGAAATAATCATGAGAAATACATTTCTTGCAATAGCAACGGCACTTGTTTTAGTAAGCTGTGGTGGCAAAAAAGAGGCTGATAAAAGCCAGACCGATGTTGGCAAAAAAACAGTGAAGGTAACCACTCTTCAACTGGAAGTAATTGAAATAAATGAGGAATACACTGCCACAATAAATGCCTACGATAAAGTGTATCTGGCACCCAATATGCCGGGGCGTATCAAAGAAATTAAAGTAGAGGTTAACGATAAGGTTCGTGAAGGACAACAGGTTGTTCAAATGGATGCCAGCCAACTGGTACAAATGGAGGTTCAGTTTTCTAACCTTGAAAAAGAAATGGTTCGTATGGATTCTCTAATTGCCTACGGTTCAATTTCTCAACAAGTATATGATCAAACCGATGCACAATACCGTGCCACTAAAGCCAGTCTTGAAAACTTGCGTGAGAACACCATTATAAAAAGTCCATTTAATGGTTTAGTTACCGGTCGATTTTACGAAAACAGTGAGATTTATGGTGGTACACCCAACACTAACGACGGAAAAGCAGCTATTTTAACCATTGAGCAAATCGAGAAGTTGAAAGTTACCGTTAACATGTCAGAACGCTTCTTCCCAAAGGTTAAAGCAGGATTGAAAACCAGACTTACAACAGATGTTTATGGCAAAGAAGAATTTGAAGGTACGGTTACATTGGTTTATCCTACTATTGATCCTTCAACCCGCACATTTACTGTTGAAATAACTATACCAAACGGCAACCTAAAGCTTCGTCCGGGAATGTTTGCTCGTGTAAAAGTAAATCTGGGAGAAAAAGAAACTATCGTAGCTCCTGCTTCAGCCGTATTAATGTTGGAAGGAACATCAAACCGTTATGTTTTTATTGAAGAAAATGGCAAAGCCAAACACATTGATGTCACTTTAGGTGAACGATTCGATGATAAATTGGAAATCATTTCTGACGCCATCCAACCAGGTGTAAAGCTAATCACTTCAGGTCAGTCGAAACTGAATAACGGAGATCTGATTCAGGTGGTAAAGTAAACAGGTTATTACATTAATTTTAGACGAATAAGAATGAGTATATATAGTGCAGCCGTAAAAAAACCGGTTTCCACCATTATGATATTTATGGCGGTAATCGTGTTCGGTATCTATTCTTTGTTCTATCTACCCGTTGATATGTATCCGGAGATAGAACCACCATACATTACTGTTATGACAACGTATGTTGGTGCCAATGCCGAAGAAATTGAAACCAATGTTACCAAACTAATTGAAGATGGCCTTAACTCAGTGGATGATCTGAAAGAGGTAACATCCAGATCGGAAGATAATGTATCGGTAGTAACGCTTGAATTTGACTGGGAGGCCGACCTCACAGAAGCAGTTAACGATATTCGCGACGCCCTTGAATTTGTTAAGGACGATTTACCTGACGATGCCGAATCGCCATTGATTTTTAAATTTAACACCAGTTCCTTTCCAATCCTTTTTTATGCTGTTAATGCAAAAGAGAGCTTTAATGGCTTAGAGAAGATTCTGGAAGAAAAAATCGTTAATCCATTAAACAGGGTAAACGGTATTGGCAGTGTTTCGGTAATAGGTGCACCCGGACGTCGAATATATGTAGAGTGCGATCCGTTAAAACTAGATGCATACGGAATTACCGTTGAGCAGATTGGTCAGATAATCAGCACCGAGAATATGAATGTTCCATCAGGGCATATTAAAATGGGACAGTTCGATTATCAATTGCGTGTTGATGGTGAATTTAACGATAGCTACGAATTAGAAAACCTGGTGGTTGGTAACAGCAATGGTAAAACCGTTTATCTGAAAGACCTTGCCACAGTTCATGATACCAAGAGAGAGAAAGAGCTGGATGAACGCTTCGAAGGGAATCCGGGTATGCGCCTGATGATAATGAAACAGTCGGGAGCCAATACCGTGCAGGTTGCCAATGATGCAAAAGCCATGCTGGAAGAATTAAAAGAATCGCTTCCTCCGGATGTGAACTTCTTCGAAATTATGGACTCTTCATCCGACATTGAAAAATCAATCAATAACTTGTCGCAAACCCTAATGTTTGCACTGATTTTTGTAGTGTTAGTGGTACTTCTGTTTTTAGGAAGATGGAGAGCAACCTTTATTATTGTTCTTACCATTCCAATATCGTTAATTGTAGCGTTTACCTACCTTTATGTTTCGGGTAATTCAATTAATATTATTTCTCTGTCATCGCTCTCCATTGCCATAGGTATGGTAGTAGATGATGCTATTGTAGTATTGGAAAATATTATGAAGCACATTGAGCGGGGTAGTTCACCGCGCGAAGCGGCTATTTACGCCACCAAAGAGGTTTGGTTATCAGTTATTGCCACAACATTAGTGGTGGTAGCGGTATTCTTCCCATTAACATTAGTTGGTGGACAAACAGGTGTTTTATTTAAACAGTTAGGATGGATTGTTACCATTACGGTTGTAACCTCAACTATAGCAGCCATTTCATTAACTCCTATGTTGAGTGCTCAGATGTTACGTTTAAGAGAAAAACGCAACGGTAAACCTTCAATATACGATAGAACCGTTGTAAAAACGCTGGATAGTATTGATAATGGTTATGCAAAAATAGTTGATTGGAGTATCCACCATAAGAAGGTAATCATTCCTGCTGTGGCCATTATTTTTATTAGCTCAATGATGCTGGCTAAATCACTGAAATTTGAAAACATGCCCGAGCAGGATCAGAGTCAGATGGAGGTGAATATTGAGTTACAGACAGGAATGCGTGTTGAAGAATCGATGGCTACAGCTCGTCAGATTGAAGCTTATGTAAAAAGTGAAATGCCTGAAGTGCAATTAACTTACACTTCATCAGGTAGTGATGATGAAGGAGGAATTTCATCCATTATGTTTGAATCGGCAACACATACCATTAACATGCGATTGAAATTGGTTGATATTGCTGACCGCGAAAGAAGCGTATGGCAATTAGCCGATATCGTTCGTGAGAAGTTGGAAATAATGCCTGAAATCATTAGTTATACCGTTTCTACATCAACAGGTATGAGTTTTGGAGGCGGATCTAATGGAGTGGATGTGGAAATATATGGCTACGATATTAAAACAACTACTTTAATTGCCAATGAGGTAGCTGAAAGGTTAAAAACAATTGAGGGTGCTGCAGATGTTAAAATCTCTCGTGAAAAAGAGAAACCACAGCTTCAGGTAGTTTTCGACAGAGAAAAACTATCGGAATACGGTTTAAATACATCCACCGCTTCCATGGCAGTGCGAAATCGTATTTCTGGCATGATTGCCTCTAAATTCCGCGAAGAAGGTGATGAATACGACATTGTGGTTAGGTATGACGAAAACGCCAGAAATACCATTGCCGATATTGAGAATATTACTATTATGACACCAACAGGAAAACTGGTTCGCGTTTCGGAACTGGGAACTGTTGAGGAATATTGGGCACCACCTCGTATCGAACGAAAACAACGTCAACGTTTAGTTACGGTTTCAGCCGTTGCAGCTAAAGGTTTAGCTCTGTCTGATTTGGCCGAATTGGTTAAAGCAGAATTAGAGACGGTTGATTTTCCTAGTGAAGTTTGGGTTTCTGTTGGTGGAGCTTATCAAGATATGCAAGAGAATGCTCAGGATCTTGGATTACTATTCCTGATCATCATCATCCTTGTTTACATTGTAATGGCATCACAGTTCGAATCATTAAAAATGCCATTCATCATTATGCTTTCTATTCTGTTCTCATTCTCAGGTGTAGTAGTTGCCTTGTATATTACCAACACAACCATGAGTACTATTGCCATGCTGGGAGCCATTCTTTTGGTAGGTATTGTGGTAAAGAATGGTATTGTAATGATTGACTTTATGAACTTACTGCGCGAGCGCGGTGTTGAGTTACATGAAGCAACCGTAACAGCCTGTCGTTCACGTTTACGTCCTATTTTGATGACTGCTTTAACAACCATTTTGGGTATGATGCCAATGGCATTAAGTGTGAGCGAAGGATCAGAAATTTGGGCCCCAATGGGTATTACTGTTATTGGCGGTTTATTATTCTCAACCATCATTACCTTGGTTATTGTGCCTGTGGTTTATGTTATGATGGCTCGTCATGGGGCAAGAGATAAAAAAGCCAAAGTGGCCAAAACATTTAAGTTTTTAGATCATTAATCAACAAAACTACGAAAGATGAAATCAGTATTTATAGTATATAATCAAGCCAACACTGAGCGGGTTGAGTACATGCTCGATAAGCTTGACGTGAGAGGCTTTACCATGTGGGAAGATGTTAAAGGCCGTGGGACCAATGATGGTGAACCCCGAATGGGAACCCATACCTGGCCTGAAATGAACTCGGCCATAATGGCCATTGTGCCTGATGAAAAGGTAGAACCTCTGCTGGATGCAGTCCAAAAGCTCGACAAAATAAACCTGGAAGTAGGAGTTAAAGCTTTTGTATGGGATATTCTGCAATCTGTATAAAAAAGTTTATTCAATTTGAATACGGCTGCTCATAATGGGCAGCCGTTTTTTTTGCCATTAATGCTTCATCTCCACCTTTTTGATTTGAACAACTTCAACATACTCATGTTATTTTATAGTGCCGTAAAACAACGAATAGACAAAGCTTTTTTAATCAGAAGGAAACTCTCCATTTTCAAAAGCAATTAGCACACTTATGTAAGCACTTCATATTTTGAATAAAAAGACGGAAACTTACAACACACCTATAGTTTCTTTTGTCATAATATTGTACATTCGCAAAATGAATGAAAAAAGACTAACCATAATCTCTAAAGCTGTAGATCTATATCATCAATATGGAATTAAAAGTGTTAGCATGGATGATATTGCCCGTGAAATGGGTATGTCAAAAAAGACACTTTACCAATTTATAAATGATAAAAACGATCTGGTTGAATGTGTAGTTGATTACCATATTAACCTGATTTCGGAGTTGTTCTCGGTGTTTTATAATGAAGACAGTAATGCCATTGAGCAACACAAAATTCATACTCAAAATGTAATGGACCGTTTTCCTCGTTACAACCCATCCATGTTGTATGACTTACGAAAATATTATCCAATGCTCCTCAATAAACTCAAAGAGCACAAATTTAAAGAATCATACAAAGCAAACTTAAACAACCTCGAGAAAGGCATAGAAGAAGGGTATTATATCAAGGATATCAATTCACATATAGTAGCTAAAATTCTGGTAGCTTATCAGCAGTTCTTATTCGATGGTACCACCGAATTACTTACCGAAAACGAACTGGCTGATAAAACAACATATGAAGAGGTATATAAATATCATTTCAGGGGTGTATGTACTCCAAAAGGTTTAGATGAACTGAAACGTTTATTTATCGATAATAAATAATGATTAAACACACAACTATGAAAAAAACGCTTTTAGCGATGGTAGGTATAATGATAAGTCTGGGCATCTCCTCCCAAACCGATTCATTGGAATTTACACTGCAGGAAGCACTTAATTATGCCACAGAAAATGCTTTTGACAGTAAAAGTGCTGCTTACGACATTGATGTTGCGGAAAAAACCGTTTGGGAATACATAGCCATTGGGTTACCTCAAATAAGTGTAGACGGACAGTTAACCGACAACCTGGCTATTCAGGAGAATGTTATTACCATGACACCAGAAGATGGGTCAGATCCCATGCGCATCAAAACAAAGTTTGGCCAAAAATATAACTGGAATGCAACCGGAAATGTAAGCCAGTTACTTTTTGACGGATCTTATATTCTGGGAGTAAAAGCCAGTAAGATATATGTTGAAATTAGTGAAAAGAATAAAACTAAAACCGAGATTGATGTTCGACAGGCGGTAGCGGAAGCTTATTATGTTGCCTTAATTGCTAAAAAAAATCTGGAGACCTTTAAGAAAAACCTGGAAGTAAATGAGCAAACCCTGAAAGAAACAAATGCTTATTATGAAAATGGTTTTCGTGAATTAACCGATGTTGACCAACTACGTTTAATGGTTAATAACTCACGTAATATGGTACTCGATGCTGAACGTCAGTTGGTAATTGCTAAAGCTGTTTTAAAGTATTCGATGGGTATTAGAATTGAACAGGCCATTAAGCTAAGTGATGAACTGAATAATCTGCTAAATCCTGTTGAGGCCACTATTACTCAAGGAGATAATTTTGATGTACGTTCTCATATTGATTACTCTATTTTAGAAACTCAGGAAGTAGTACAAAAAACACTGATAAAGAATGAGAAATCGAAATACCTACCAACACTAAGTGCTTTTTACAATATTAGTTATATTGAATTTGGAGATGATTTCAAATCGTTAGATAACACCAATTCTCAGATGTTAGGCCTTACTTTAGCGATGCCTATATTTAAGTCGGGCATGCAACACGCAAGGGTACAGCAAGAAGAGATTAATTATCTGAAATTGCAAAATCAAATGCTCCAAATGGAGGAGGGTTTAAAGCAACAATTAATGGTTGCTGAATCAAATTTCAAAAATGCACAGGCTACCTATTTAAATGATAAAGAAGGAGAGGAAATTGCTTATCGCATATACGACCGCACTCGTATAAAATTCACCAATGGACTGGTATCCAGTACCGAATTATCACAAATTGAAGGTCAATATATCCAGTCGCAAATCAGTTTTATCCAGTCCACACTCAACTTACTGGATACACATATTAAATATCAAAAGGCCATTAACCAGTTATAACCCTGCTTAATATGAAACCGAAAAGAAATCAAATAATGAAGAAGTTTGCTTTAATACTGTCAGTAATAGTATTATCAGCATGTGCTGCCACTACAGATGATGACAGAAGAGAGAAAGAAGAGGAGCTAAAGACGTACAAAAATGAGTTATCAGAATTAAAGAAGAAGATTGCCAAACTAGAAAAAGAACTGTCTGAAAGTTCAGGTGAGGGTATTATTTCAGTGGTGGCTACTCCTATATCACCTTCCTTATTCGAACATTTTGTTGATGTTACCGGGCAAGTACAGGCTGATAAAAACATCATTGTTAGCCCGGAGTCATCAGGCAAAATTGTTAGTATTGATGTAAAAGAAGGTCAACGAGTAACAAAAGGTCAGGTATTAGCCCGTTTGAACACTGAAATGATTGAACGCAGTTTGGATGAAATTGAAATTAATCTTCAACTGGCTAAAACCACTTTCGAGCGTCAGGCAAACCTTTGGGAACAAAACATTGGCTCTGAGATGGAATATCTTCAGGCTAAATCGAGCATGGAATCATTAAAGCAAAACAAAGAGGCATTACAAGCACAGTTAGATATGGCCGTTGTAAGGGCTCCTATTAATGGTATTGTTGATGATATTATTCAGCGCCAGGGTGAGATGGCTAATCCGGCAGCACCATTTGCTCGATTGGTTAACATCGACCAGGTTTATATAACAGCTGATGTGTCGGAAATATATCTGCAAAAAATTACTTCAGGAGATGAAGTAACAATTGATTTTCCGGTACTGGATAAAACCATATCAGCCAACATCTACCGTACATCATCAGTGATTGATGCCGATGCCCGAACATTTCGTTTACGCATAAACCTGTCAAACCCAAATGCAGATTATAAACCCAATATGTTATCGGTTTTAAAACTTCGAACCTTCTCAGCTGATAACTCTATTGTGGTTCCTTCCATTTTGGTAAAAAAAGATTTTAGTGGCGAGTTTGTGTTTATTGCTACCGAAAAAGACGGAAAAACCATTGCACAAAAGCAATACATCAAAACGGGTATAAAAGATAATAACAATACTCTGGTGACCGAAGGATTAAATGCCGGAGACTTACTTATAACCAAAGGCTACGCGCAGGTTGTAGATGGATCAGTTATTTCAATTTAATTATCCATTCTTGAAAAATAAGAAAAATGACAGAAGATAAAAGACCCAAAGAGAAAGTCTCGACGCGGAAGTTTAAACCTACGTTTTGGGCCCTCGACAATAAAAATACCATCTACATTCTTACCCTGTTTTTGATTGTAGCTGGATGGATGGGTTACCAATCGATGCAGCGCGAGCAGTTCCCTGAGATTGTAATTCCATATATATCAGTTAGCACTCCTCATCCGGGAAATAGCCCTTTGGATATTGAAAACCTGATAACTCGACCTATTGAAAAAGAACTGAAAGATTTGGATGGAGTAAAACGTATGTCATCCAACTCATTTCAGGATATGAGTTTGATAATTGTGGAGTTTGAAACGGATGTACCGGTTGATCAGGCCAAACTGGATGTTAAAGATAAAGTTGACAAAGCATTAAGCGAACTGCCCGATGATTTAATGGACGAACCCATTGTGGATGACATTGATTTCTCGGAGTTTCCGGTTTTAAATATCAATCTATCTGGTGATTATTCAATTTACGAACTGAAGAAGTTTGCCGAAGACTTACAGGACGAGTTTGAGACCCTGCGCGAAGTGCGTGAAGCAGATATTCGGGGAGTTGATGAGCGAGAGATAAAAATACATGTCGATCCACACCGAATGAATGCTTACAACCTAAGCTTTATGGACATTGAACTGGCTGTGCAGACCGAAAACTTTACGGTTGGCGCCGGTGAGGTAAAAGTCGATGGTACACGACGCTCCATTCGCGTTCAGGCCGACTACACCAATATGGATGAAATCCGCAATACCATAGTAAAAGAAATAAACGGTAAAGCTATTTACATCAAAGACGTTGCTGAGGTAATTGATGGATTTGAAGAGCAAAGCTCCATCTCTCGATTGAATCACAAATCGGTGGTAACTCTTTCTATTATCAAAAAGAGTGGTGAAAACCTCTTGGATGCAACTGATAAAATATTGGGTATCATCAAACAAAAACAAGAAAGTGAAACATTACCAAAGGATTTAGCTATTACCATTACTGATGACCAATCGGTGTTTGTACGAGATCAGATTACCAACCTTGAAAACAGTATTCTGTTGGGGATGATTTTTGTGATGATAGTACTTTACATGTTTCTTGGTTTGCGAAATGCCATATTCTCTGGTTTAGCCATACCTATGTCAATGATCATCTCAATGATGATTTTAAAACAGATTGGATATACCATCAATACAATGGTACTTTTCTCATTAGTATTGGCATTGGGTATGCTGGTGGATAACGCCATTGTGGTTATTGAGAATGTATACAGGATGATGGAACATGGAGTTAAACCCTCTAAAGCCGTTAAAAACGGAACCAGCGAAATTGCCATTCCAATTATCTCATCCACAGCAACTACTTTGGCAGCTTTCTTTCCATTGATTTTCTGGCCAGGCATTGTGGGTAAATTCATGAGTTACCTGCCAATTACACTCATTATCGTACTTACCTCATCTCTTTTTGTTGCATTGGTAATTAATCCAGCCTATGCTTCTAATTTTATGAAGCTGGAAGATGTGAAAGAAAAGAAAAGTTTCAGAAAGTATTTTTATGTAACTGGTGCCATCGCATTTATTGGGTTAATCGCTTATATATCGGGCAGTATACTTTGGGGTAACATACTGATATTACCATTGCTTATTACGGCTTCCAATAAATACATCCTTAAGCCGTCTGCCATTTGGTTCCAGCATACTTTCTTACCGTTTCTGGAAGATCAGTACGAAAATACATTACGAAAGGCTTTAGGGCGCAAGACCAGTAAGTGGTTATTTGGAGGATCGATAGCTCTATTTCTGTTTTCTGTTGTGTTCTATCGAGTTATTCCAACTAACGTGGAGTTTTTCCCGCAGAATGAACCTCGTACCATTTATGTAACTATGGAGCTTCCTTTGGGCACTGATATTGCCGTAACGGATGAAGTAACGGTGAATGCCGAGAATATTCTTTATGGAACATTGGAACCTTATATGGATATTGTTAAATCAATTGGTGTGAGTGTTGGAACGGGTAAAGGAGGCTTATTTGACTCAGGTCGATCGCCCAACAAATCATTAACCACCATAACATTCCTCGACTACCAGTATCGACAAGGTTATAGTACCCGCGATATCATGTCTAAACTTTCAGATGCGTATACCGGCTTTGTAGGAGCTAAGATATTTATCGAAAAAGAAGAAAACGGGCCACCGGTTGGTAAGCCTGTCAATATTGAAATTGCAGGTGATAATTACGAGCGACTTATTGATTTAGTCGCAGATATTAAAAGGGTGATTGATGAAGACCATATATCAGGTATCGAAAACCTGGAAATGGATTTAAATACCAATAAACCCGAGATGCAACTTTTTATCGATCGAGATAAGGTACGTCGAATGGGATTATCTACTCAGACTGTTGCCATGTCTTTACGAACCTCGTTGTATGGCAAAGAAATTGGTAAATTTAAAGATGGTGAAGATGAGTTTGACATCATGCTTCGCATGCAGGATAAATATCGATATGATGTTTCTACCTTGATGAATCAGAAAATTAAAGTGGAAAAGAATGGAATTAATCATTTGATACCAATATCGGCAGTCGCAACCTACGAATATGCTTCAACCTACGAAAAGATTATCAGGGTTGACAACACACGTGCTATCACCTTAAGTTCAAACGTGATTGAAGGATACAATGCCAACGAAATAAATGCACGTATTCGTGTTTTACTCGATGATTACGTGATGCCTAGCAATTACACCTGGAAGATGACTGGTGAACAGGAGAATCAAAAGGAAACAGCTGACTTTTTAGTGGGTGCCTTACTGTTTGCATTAGCCTTAATTGCCATGATTTTGATTACTCAGTTTAACTCAGGAGCTAAACCACTAATTATCATAGGTACTGTAGGATTGAGTACCATTGGTGTGTTTATGGGCTTAGGTACTTTCCGAATGGATTTTATCATTCTAATGACAGGACTTGGAATCGTTTCGTTGGCAGGTATAGTGGTAAACAATGGCATTGTATTAATCG
Source organism: Carboxylicivirga linearis (assembly GCF_018271995.1). Lineage (GTDB taxonomy): Bacteria > Bacteroidota > Bacteroidia > Bacteroidales > Marinilabiliaceae > Carboxylicivirga > Carboxylicivirga linearis. The sequence continues at coordinate 126,083 of NZ_JAGUCO010000001.1, read as the reverse complement.
ACTATATTGATCTGATTCGCAAACAGAAAAAAGATGAATTAGGTATGAGCGAGCATGGCCGTTTGTCGCGAGAAGAGGAAATTGACAGTATTGTACGTGCAGGTAAAACACGTCTTCGCCCCGTATTACTTACAGCCATTACAACGGTGCTGGGTTTGATACCTATGGCAATAGGGCTGAACTTCGACTTCTTCAGCTTATTTGAGAATTTGGATCCAAATATCTACTTCGGTGGTGATAATGCCGACTTCTGGTCACCTATGGCATGGACGGTTATTTTTGGCTTATCAACCTCAACGATATTAACCTTAGTAATGGCTCCGGTTATGTATAATCTGGCCGTACGAGCCCGCAATCGACTTTTTAAAGCCAAGCCTATTGACTTGGTTAGAAATGATCAGGAAGAATAAAAAAGAAGGCTGTCCAGAAATAATTTGGACAGCCTTTTATATTAAGGGCAAGTAAATGGGGTTAATGTTAATTTGCTACTGATCTTCCTACATAAATATTACGAGCTTTCATAGTTGTGCTACCTGATGGACCCGGAGAACCAGATGATCCTTCCATTTGCATATTTATAATCAACCACATAGGCTTTCCTACAAAATTACCTGTATGCATTCCTTTCCAACTACCATCAATATAGTAATGGATATTTACATCTGAATCATTCGCTTTTGTGATCCAAACTCGATATTCATGCCATGACCCGGGACTATATACTGAAGTCGTTATCGTTGAAACGTCATTCCAGGCCCTAAAAGTGTTCTGCCAATTAACACTATTCCCTTTAAACTCCATAATATCACTTTCTGGAGGCCATGTCCATGCTCCTGACAACCAAAATGCAGGCCATGTACCAGTTGCTGTTGGAACCTGAAATTCACCTTTTACCTCATAGTTCGGATATTGATCATTAATTAAAATTTGATGCTTTGCATGTATCGCACCTGAATGATATTTAATGGCTAGATATGGGTCGGCTGAGCTATTACCTTCATCCCACGATATTCGATTGGCAGTAATAGTTAATGTTCCATTCTCCATATATACATGATCAGGATAACCATACATTCTGGCAGAACCATTATGATCACGGCCCCACGGGTAATAGTAATTCCAATTCTCCTCAAACGTAGTTTTATCCGAGAAAGTCCCTTGCAATACAGTTTCCCATGTTTTTAAGCGTGCTTCTTCATATTTATAATCATCATTCTCCGGTGCTATATCTTCATTTTTACAGCTCGTTAAATTCACTGCTCCTATTACGAGCATTGATAATAAGATTTTTTTCATAATTCTTAATTTTTTTATTTAGTTAACTTGCCCTATTAAAGTGTAAACGGATTTATTAAGGGTTAAATAAATGAGTAACCAGAAGGTAAATATTTGAGTTACTCACAAATGAACATTCAGTAGGGGGGTAAACATCATCTATGAACTATTATCAGAGGTATTAAAGCACATTACTATTTTATTTGGTTTAGTTAGTTAATTTATAATTAGTAGATTTTCTGAGCTAAAGGTAGTTGTTTAGTATCCGTATTTTTATTATGTTTTCGATAAACAATATAACGGATCCTGCACATTAGATACTTCTACCTTCGTTAAATTTCTACTCCAAACAGCACTCAATACACATTCTCCCATTAATTACTGTAGCTATGTCTTCTATTAATTCTCTGGAAATTATGAATTCGGCAATCTTAATTTTTCTTTCTATCTTGCTATTGCTTAACCCAGGCATCCCTATTCATCTAACTAAAAGCTATTAAAATGACTAAAGCAGATCAGCTTATCCAATGGTTTAAACATAATAGCCAAGGCTATTTATTGTTTTCCGGAGGGTTTGATAGTAGTGCTGTAATGGGCGCTGCTATAAAGGCAAAGTCTTCTGTTATTCCTATTTGGGTAGATAACGGATTTAACCGGGCTTCAAGTGACGACATGAAAATACAGGCAAGAAACCTTGGAGCACCTGAGCTAATAATTGTAAAGCTAAAACCTAGTGAAACGGTTATTGAAAATCCGGTTAAACGTTGTTATTTCTGTAAAAGAAGCATTTTAGAGCGAGTACCTAAAGATGCTATTGCCATTTTTGATGGTACAACAGCCAGCGATCTTGAAAATTACAGGCCAGGCAAAATTGCATTAGAAGAATACAATGTAAAATCACCTTTAGCTGAATTAGGGATAACTTCATCTGAAGCAAAGGATATCGCTATTAGCTTTGGTGCAGATCCGTTATTAGCGGATTTGGAAAGTTGTTTAGCAACACGCATTAACTATACCCACTTTTTATATCCCGAACGAATAGAGGCCATAAAGCAAATCGAGAATTTTGTAATTGAGCAGACCAACGATTTTAATGTTCGTTGTCGTTTTGATGATGATGATCATATACGTATAGAATTCTCAAAAGCTGAAAGCTACAGTGCCTTAACCGACTCTGCATTTAGAGATACAATATATGAAATGGGTAACACTGCTGCGTTATTTGTTACAATTGACATGAAAAGATCGCGACCTAATGAGTATGACAATAAAATTAATAAGGTCCAAACACAGCAAGGGATACACATTCCATCTCATTAAAGACTGAATTAAGAATGACTTTCGACGAATTATTTGATAAAATACAACAAGGCGAAATATCAAAAGATGAAGCTCATAAACATTTTTCGTTAGAATGGATGGAAACGGCCAGCCGATATATTCTGGATGTAAATAGGGGAATGAGAACCAACATCCCGGAGATTATTTATGGCGAATATAAAACATTGGAACAAACACTGGAATTAACCACCAAGCTACTTGATAAGCATCCACGTGTGGTTGTTTCACGTAGCCCATTCTACAAAGAGTTAAATGAACACTTTAAAGATAATTTTCCTGTTTTGTGGTCGGTAAATGCTACAGTTATTGGTGAAATGCCACAACCCAAAGGAAAAGTTTTGGTGATTAGTGCAGGTTCGGCCGATCATCCGGTTACATATGAATGTGAAGTGGTTTTACGAGCTGTTGGTGTTGAACCCATGGTGTTTGAAGACAGAGGCATTGCTCACCCCACTAGAGTTTTAGAAGCCATTAAAGCAGGAGTTGAACAAGATGTAGCAGCTGTTATTGTTGTTGCCGGAATGGAAGGTGCCCTAGCTCCATTTGTTTCATCGTTGGTAGCTCTTCCTGTAATTGGTGTTCCCACATCTGTAGGTTATGGATTCAGAGCAAAAGAAGCTGCGCTAACCAGTATGTTGGCCAGTTGTGCTCCCAACCTAACGGTGGTAAATATCGATGGTGGATTAAGAGCTGCTGTTGTTGCCGCATTAATTGCTAAGAATAGGTAATCTAACTTTTACTATAAAATTATTTAATGTGCCGGTTATCGTTACTGACTAACCGGCACATTTTTATATTACCTTAATTGTAAATTATCACTTTATAAATATAGGGTATCGAATCAACAATAACCTGAACCAGCTTTAGTCCGGTTTGATTACAAGGAATATCCACTGAAGCATCATCCGTATGGATACTAGATAAGTTACGTCCGTTTATATCATAAACCTTAATGGTGCTTGGTTGATCAAGTCCGGAAACAGTAATCGTTTTGTTTTTTGCTGCTACCTGATAAGTTTCTTTTGAATACTTTTTATCAACTCCTGTTGAATTCAACGGCTCAAGAAGTCTTACATAAAACAATCCTCCTACTACATTACTTGAATTGATAGCCTGAAACTTAACAGTTATTGTTTCTTTACCTGAAGTCATGGAATTGGGTATGTCATATTCCTGATTGACAAATTCATTCACATTCCATTTACCAACTACATTCTCAGTTATCAAAAGCTCATCATCAATATAAATATTAAAACTTCTACTTCCACTTTCATTACCCCAATATCGTACCATTAATGATAGATCGGATTTTCCTGCTGTTGAAAGATCATAACTAATAAATCCACCGTCTCTGGCATCTCTCCAGAATTCGTTTTGATAATTACCTGTATACGAATTTTGTGTTTGCATATTATGATCTACTTCTGGTTGCTGTTCTCCGGTAGCCACTTCATCTATCGTTCTGGCCTGCAATTCAAGTGCTTCTTGTTCTGCAGCAGCTAAACTATCTAAAACATCCTGATATTGATCTTCCGTTAAGGTTAACCAATACATCATATAACGCGAATCATGAATATTATAAAATGGCTCAAGAATCAGATCTTTATTTTCCTCTTTGGGGAATAAATCACTGGCTGTAAACTTCATCGTTTCACCTTCAATAGGCACAATTTTAGATGTTAAATCCTCACGAGAACTTACTATTACAGGAGCCTGATCGAGCGGTAGCAGACTGCCATTTGCTATGTGACCCCAGCGACTATTATCAGCTACTAAACCGGCTAAATCTTCTGTTCCTGTTTTTGCACCCAATAATATAGGCCCATGCATAACGGCAACATACTCTGAAACATTTGGCAATTCTTCAATTGTATTTTGCATTGGCAACAGCACATGTACTGAATCATTATTACTCCAGGTTCTGTCAATCGAAACGTAAGATTGAGGTTGAGCAGTTACAGTAATAGTATCTGTATTAACAACCACTTTTAAATCTCCTTCTGCCACCCAATGTGGATACCTGATCATAAGATTAAGATCAGTCGATGCTTCAGCAGTAAAATATAATCTGGATTTCTCTTCATTCGGGAAATCAGTCTCCTGACGAACAGTAACCCCTTTAGCTCTCCAGTTTAATTCTGAGGCAATAAATAGATTCACATATAACGAATCATCAACATGTGTGTAAATAAACTCTCCATATTTACCATGATTTTCCATTCCCGTTCCCACACAGCACCACATAGCTTCATTAGGAGCAGAGTATACTCTATAGTGACGAGGACGAGCTGGTGTAAAATACACATAACCTCCATGTTCGGGATGAATGGTTGATAATATATGGTTGTATAATGCTTTCTCATAATACTCAGCATACTTAGCGTCCACATTTGTTCTGAAGAGATCTTCAGTAAGCTTAAGCATGTTATTGGTGTTACATGATTCGGGCCCCTCAATATCTGTTATGTAATCGCCACAAGCTGAAGCCTGAGGGAAATATTCCTTTCGACTGTTTCCTCCCAATGCAAGACTACGATTCTCCGTAACCGTTTTCCAGAAGAATTCACCAGCATCTACATAATTGCTTTCTTTCGACACTTCAGCAATTCTTTGGAATCCAACAGCCTTAGGCACCTGGGTATTGGCATGCATATTATCCAGATTATCAACACCCGAAGCCATACTATTTAATAATACTTTATGAGAAAATCGTTTGGCGGCAGTCAGGTATTTGACTTGTCCTGTCATCTGATAGGCATCAGCCAATACTTCATTCATTCCTCCATGCTCAACATTCAGCATGGTCTCCATTTGCGTATCATTTAATCCTGAAGTGATATCGATCGCCCAATCGCAGAAAGAAAGGAAAACTCCTTTGGCTGTCACATTTCCGCCATATAACCAGGCATCTCTTAATCCTGCATAGGCTTTATGCAAATTATACCACGGTACCCAAGCCGAATTATAGTTACTAAAATTACCTGTTTTAAATGTTGACCAAACACTACTGCTTGATGGAACTCCACCTGTATAACCTACTCCCCATGTTGGAAAATTTAAGGTATTGGCATCCTGACAGGCTTTTAATTCTGTCACCATATAATCCATTAAATTTTTACAATCAACATTACCTGTTGCTGCGTAATTAATGGCCATGGCCGATAAATAATGACCTCCTATATGACCATCCAAACCAATCCAGTTTGAATAGCTAGAAGCTTTAGGCGTTAAACCAGCTTCTTTAAGATATGGAGCTAGCAACCTGTCAGCATCGTATTGAAGTAATGTTTGAATATTTAACTCACTGGCCTCTTTAAAAGGACCATCCAGCAAAGTGATATCTCCCAATGGAAATTCATTAGTGTATAACTTATCTTGCTGAGCTCCTTCTTCAGGGGTATTAACAGTGTATTCAATAGTATAAGTTTGGGTGGATGTTCCATTTAAAGCTGTTACCGTAATGGTTGACAATCCTGTTCCTGAAGCGATTTGAACCTCATCATCACCACTAATAGACACACCTGTTACAGTTGGTTTAACTATTGGCGTAACAGATGTAGTTCCTTCTGGTAATGTAGCGGTGTAAGTAAAGGTATTTTCATCAAAAGCCGAATCCAGAAATCCGGTATTTAGAGAAATAAAATCTAAAGTGGCCACATCTGACACTTCTGTGACGGTAAAGTGATCGAATTTAAAGAATCCGGCATCTTCTTTAGAAGTATGTGAGAAATCATATCCTTGAGACGTTGACTTCCCGCTAACACGAATTCCCAATGTTAAACTTCCTTCAACCACATGTTTGAGAACTGATAACTCGTAAAAAGGACCATTTTCTGCAGAAGATTCCCCATACCCACCAAAGGTATATTCTTCGTCGCCCCCTAAAATAGTTAAATTACCAGTTGAATAGGCTGCGTGATTATCGGCACCGTAAAGCATTGATTTGGTTGTTCCATCGGAGGTTACAAAAAGTCGCTGATTGGTTAATCTGTTGGTACTAACAGATACTAAAGCGGTTATTAAATAATTTCCTTCCGGAAGACCTGTTATAACTTGTGAACATTCGGCATCGCCAATACTACTATTCCACAAACCATTGATGTATGTGCCGTCTTTAGTAGCATCACCATCATTATTCGGACCAATCCATGCGTAACCACTTGTACCTGTCCAGGTCCATCCTGATCCGTCGCCGGTTTCAAAACTTGGATTGGTAATATTAGAGGTATAGCTTGTTTGAGCAAATGCCTGCAGATACAGGCCTAGCAATAAAGAAAATAAAAGTATAGATCTTTTTTTCATCTTGGATTTATTAATTCAATAAGGGATAGTCCAAGATTACAGATAACTATGATTTTTCTATTGCATAAAATCGGTTTTCAGTTACACTTTTTAGTCAAGTGTTATAAACCTTTAGACGGTCTTTGAATACTGCCCTTTACCACTCTTCAAAGCGGGATCAAATGCCATGGCGATATTTCGTATCACAAAACGTCCTTGTCCTTTAACAGTGAGTTCATCATTATTCAGTTCCAGTAAGTCATCATTAATAAATGACTGAATCTTCTCCAATTGAAAATCAACTGCTTTATAAACCTCACTAACTGATACATTAAATTCTGTAGCTACCTGCTTAAAATCTACAAAGTAATTACACATTACTTCGTTAATAATCTGACGAACTATCTGCTCATTCTGATTCAACTTATAGCCTCTGACTACTGCACGTCCATCCTTCTCAACACGTTCCATGTATTCTTTGATGGTTTTCTCATTCTGGCTGTAGGCAGTAAACAGCTGACTAATACTTGAAGTACCAAATCCATAAACCTGCCCTGTTGTTTCACGCGTACAATACCCCTGAAAATTACGATGGAGTTTCTTTTCCTTTAATGCCACAGCAAACTCATCGTTAGGCTTGGCAAAATGATCCATTCCAATAGGTACATACCCTTTATCAACAGCCATATTATAGGCATCTTCCAACATAGCTATTTTCTCATCGGCTCCTGGCAAACCATATTGTTCTAACTCTTTCTGACGAGTCATCACTGATGGAACATGAGCATAGGAAAACGTAACCAATCGATCAGGGTTAGCTTCTAAAGCCTGAGCTACGGTCTCATTAAAGCTCTCACGAGTTTGAAAAGGAAGACCATATACTAAATCAAGATTGATACCTGAAAATCCAGCTTTTCTTAAATAGGCAATCATCTCCTTTACCGGAACACGTGGTTCCTTTCGGTTGATGGCAGCTAAAACTTCCTGCTTAAAATCCTGAACTCCTAAACTAATACGGTTAAATCCCATATCTTTAAGCTCATCAACCATCTTATAATCAAGATATGCCGGACTACATTCCATGGCCATCTCATAGCTTTCAGCAAATGTAAAATTGCGTTTAATAGCATCTGTTACTTTTCTTATCAGCTTAGCTGAAATAGCATTAGGTGTACCGCCACCCCAATGAACCTGTGTTAATTTTCGATCATTGGAAACGTCCTTCGAAACCAAATCAATTTCCTTAATCAGAGTATCTATATAACTCTCGATTACATTCCTGCCCATTCCGGTGTAAGTTGTACAACCACAGAACGTACACAGTTGAGGGCAAAACGGAATGTGAATATAAACCGAAACATTCTCAGGTTTCTCTTGATTTGATACAATCACACTCTCCTTATAATCCTCGTTTCCATACTCATTGTGAAAGAATGTAGCGGGCGGATAACTGGTGTATCGTGGTCCTGCTACATTATATTTATCCAAAAGATTCCTATCGAATGTTAACATTTTTCTAATGATTAATGTTAATGATTAATGGTCTCATTCACAATCAACCATTTATCATTAATAATTGCTATCGTTGCCAATCTACTGATTTAACCCAGTCGATGACAAATTGAACATTTTCAACAGGCAAGTCAGGTAAAATACCATGGCCAAGATTAAAAATCCATTTTTGGTTATCTCTACCAAACGGTAAATACGTCTTATTTAACTCGGCTTCAATCTCTGCCTGACTCGCATACAAAATTCGCGGATCAAGGTTACCTTGTAATCCTACTTCCGGATCAACAATGGAACGTGCATACTTCAACGACATTCGCCAATCGATACCCACAAAATCAGAAACATCTTTGGTAACCGCACTAATTCCGTGTCCCAGATCTTTAGGGAAATAAATGGTTGGAATACCTTTATCTCGTACCGCTTGTAGTATTTTTTGGGAAGCAGGTAGGATCATTTCCAAATACATTTCTTCAGGCAATAAACCACCATAAGTCTCAAAAAGCTGGAATGCTTCTACACCATGCTCGGCTTGCTTTACCGCATATTCAACTGATACTTCGGTTAGTGCATCAATAATCTTCTGACTGGTTTTTCTATCCTTATAAAGAAATTCCGTAGCATTCTTAAATGTTATATCACGCACATTATCGCGAAACATAAAACAGAAAGTGGTCAACAACCCGCCACAAAAACCAATTAGTGGTTTACCTTCCGGCCTCGTTTCAATAATCTTATCAATGGCTGCGTAAACATGATCTAACTTGGTCATGTCTTTATTCAGCTGTTTGACTGGATCATCATAGGTATGTAAAGGTGCACCAAAAACAGGTCCGGCATCAGTAAATTTCAACGACATTCCTAAAGCTTCAGGTACCACTAAAATATCTGAAAACAGAATGGCAGCATCCACGCCTAAATCATAAATAGGCATTAAAGTAACTTTAGCAGCCAATTCCGGATCCTCCATCAGCTCTGAGAATGTGTAATTCTCCTTTAAAGCCCTGTAATTCGGTAACACTCGCCCAGCCTGACGCATAAACCAAACCGGCGGTCGTTCGGTGTTTTTACCTTGTATTGTATCTAGAAATATGTTTGTCATTTGTTTAGTATCAAGATTTAAGTATCAAGTATCAAGATTCTTAACCAAGCATGAACTTTGGTCTTGAATCTTCTGTCTTGATACTATTTTATCGCTTCCAACGCTTTACGGTTCCCTTTAATTAACTTCTCCAAATCCTTTTCGGTGTGAGCCATTGAAATAAACAGGCACTCAAACTGCGAAGGTGCAATATATAAACCATTCTCAACCATCCCTTTAAAATAGTCTGCATATTTAGATGTATCAGAACTCATTGCCTCGTCAAATGATGCTACTTGTTCTGAATCAGTGAAGAAAGCTGTCATCATAGAACCTACACGATTCAAAACAACATTCAAACCTAATTCCTGAGCGTTCAATTTTAAACCTTCTTCAACAAACTGTGCTTTTTTCTCCAGCTCTTCGTAAGCATTAGGTGTTTCATCCAGCTTTTTCAAAGCTGTTAATCCGGCAGCCATCGCTAAAGGGTTACCAGATAAAGTTCCGGCTTGATAAACCGGTCCGATAGGAGCCAGCATGTCCATTATTTCTGCACTTCCTCCGTATGCTCCAACAGGCAGACCTCCTCCAATAATCTTACCAAGTGTTGTTAAGTCAGGCATTACGTTATAATATTCCTGAGCACCTCCTTTTGCAAGGCGAAACCCGGTAATTACCTCATCAAAGATTAAAAGAGCCCCATTATCTTTTGTCATTTTACGCAGCCCTTCTAGGAATCCATCTGCAGGTGGTACAACACCCATATTACCAGCCACAGGCTCAACAATAACAGCCGCAATTTCATCTTTATGCTGATCGAACAACTCCTGAACCGAGTCCAGATTGTTATAATCAGCTGTTAGCGTATCCTTAGCTGTACTTTTGGTCACTCCCGGACTATCAGGCAATCCAAGTGTAATGGCTCCAGATCCTGCTTTAATCAAAAAGCTATCGCCATGACCATGATAACAACCAGCAAACTTAATAATCAACTCACGATTTGTATACCCACGAGCCAAGCGGATGGCGCTCATGGTGGCCTCGGTACCCGAATTTACCATACGAACCTTCTCAATTGATGGCATCATCTTAACGATCTGCTCTGCCATCTCGGTTTCAATAAGGGTTGGTGCACCGTAACTGGTTCCTAAAGACGCTGCATCGGTTACTGCTTTTACCACATCATCATGAGCATGACCTAAAATCAACGGACCCCATGACGCAACAAAGTCGGTATATTCATTATCATCTATGTCCCAAACCGTAGTTCCTTTGGCTTTTTTTATAAAAATAGGATCGATACCAACACTTTTGAAGGCACGAACCGGAGAATTAACACCTCCGGGAATTGCTTTTTGAGCTTCCTGAAAGGCTTGTTTGCTATTATTGTTATTCATATTAGTATCAAGAATAAAAACACAAGTTTCAAAATGATAACTTGTAGTTTGTTGAAACATAAGCTAGCAGCAAATTACTGACAGCTAATAGCTATTAAGGATATCAGCTGCATCCAATGCATGATAGGTAATTATGATGTCAGCACCAGCTCGTTTAATTGACAGTAATACTTCCATCATCACACGGTTTTCATCAATCCAGTCTTTACTACCGGCAGCTTTTACCATACTAAATTCACCACTTACATTATAAGCAGCTGTTGGCATTTCAAATTCATTTTTAACACGATAAATGATATCCAGATAACTCAAAGCTGGTTTAACCATCACAATATCTGCACCTTCGTTGATATCTTCAGCTACCTCGCGCATAGCTTCATCACTATTGGCAGGATTCATCTGGTAGGTACTTCTGTCACCAAACTGAGGTGCACTCTCCGCAGCCTCACGGAATGGCCCATAGAATCCAGAAGCATATTTAGCAGCATAGGACATAATAGGAGTTTTTTCAAATCCATTATCATCCAACGCCTTTCTAATTCTACCAATACGTCCATCCATCATATCACTTGGTGCAATAACATCGGCACCAGCCTGTGCCAGAGAAACAGACTGATCAGCTAAAGTCTGCAAAGTTGAGTCATTATCCACATCTCCGTCAATAATGGTTCCGCAATGTCCATGAGTGGTGTACTCACAATTACAAACATCAGCAACAATCAAAATATCATCAATCTCAGCTTTGATGGCACGAATGGCTTGTTGAACAATACCATCTGCCTGACAGGCAACATGACCATGTTCGTCTTTATGTTCCGGAATTCCGAATAACAGAATACTTTTTACACCTTTTGAAACAGCTAGTTTACATTCTTCAACCAACATATCAACCGACATCTGATAGTTACCAGGCATAGAACTAATAGGATTTTTCACCCCTTTTCCTGGACAAACAAACAATGGATATACCAAATCTTCTACTCTTAAATGAGTTTCGGTTACCATATTTCGCAATACTTTGTTATATCTTAATCGTCTTAAACGGGTTTCCGGGAAAGCCATATAATTATATGTTTTATATTATTGATAATCGGGTTTTAATTGTAATTTCATCTCCTGCCAAAGCCCCTCGTAGGTAGAAAGACGAGCGATAACCACAGGAGTGATTTCAAGTTTTTTCATACTTTTGGTTGTGGTTGGTCCTATGGATGCAAAACCTACTTCTTCGTGAATTAAATCACCATATATATCCATAAAACCATTAAAACATGAAGGACTTGTACAAACAACCAACATGGGTCGTTTTGCCTTTAATAAAGCTTCTGTTTTTTCATGGCGCTTTTCAGCTGTTATGGTTTTGTAGATATTAAAGCGCTTGTATTCACAAATATCCTGCAAGCCACTTTCCAGGGTATTTTCAGCCAGTTCGCCTAACAAACCTACCCATTTCTCGTTCTTTGGAATATGTACTTCGTGCAATTCTTCCACTAAATCAGAAGCAGTTCTGCCATTGGAAACCCACCAGGCTTTAATACCAGTTTTTTCCAGTATCTGGGCTGTTTTTTTACCAATACAAATAAAATTCTTATCCAGAATATCTGCTGGTTTAACCTGATTTAGAAAATACTCGACTCCTCTTTTACTGGTAAAAATGATGCGGCGACTATTAAAAACTACTTCCAGCTCCTCCTTGCTTAGGTTGATCTGTTCTGTATTAATCATTGGATCGCGGATAACATCAATGCCCTCCCCTTGTAATCCGTTATACAATAAATCATCCTCCCCTATTGGATGAGTTAAGATTACGGCCGTTTCGCGCGAATAAGGATCCATAAATGCTGATTTAAATATTTCTTACTTGGGTTAAAATATCATGTGCCCCTAAAGTAATGATTTTTTGTCCTAATTTACGACCAATTTTTTCTGCATCAACAGATTTTCCACTTTCTGTTGCTCTTAGTTCTTTCGTTCCATCGGGTAATGCTACCAAGCCTGTTAAGGTAAGCTCATCGCCTTCAATTGTGGCATAGGCACCAATAGGTATCTGGCAACCTCCCTCCAATTCATTTAAGAAACTTCTTTCAGCCGTTATTTTATGGTAGGTTTGATTACAATGTAGAACGTTTATAAATTGTTGAATTCTATTATCATTCTCTCGTGTTTCTATGGCAATAGCCCCTTGACCACAAGCTGGTATTAAATATTCTGGCTCAAAAAGCTGGGTAATTTCTGAGTTGTATCCTAAGCGAATCAATCCTGCACCAGCCATCACCATGGCATCGCAATGACCATCCCTCATTTTTCTTAATCGTGTATCAACATTTCCTCTGATATCAACTACTTCTACTTTAGGATTAATACGCTTTACCTGTGCAATACGACGAAGGCTTGAAGTTGCCACTTTATGCGTTTCGTTCATCTCTTCTAATGACAAACCATCTTTACTAACCCACGCATCTTTAAATTCGGCCCGCTCAAGAATGGCGCCTAATTGAGCCCCTTCAGGAAATACGGTTGGTAAATCCTTCAGACTATGCACACACATATCAACTTCATTGCCAAAAAGCGCGTGTTCCAGCTCTTTGGTAAAAAGTCCTTTATCACCAATTTTTGAAAGTGCAACATCCAATATTTTATCTCCCTTGGTTGAGATGATAACAATTTCGAAAGATTGTTCGGGATAAGCTTCTTCCAGCTTTGATTTTACCAGATTGGCCTGATACAAGGCCAGTTTACTGCCTCGTGTTCCTATGCGAATGGTTGCTGTTGTCATAAGTGAGATTTCAAAAACGGATGGGTGTAGACCCATCCGTTATCGTATTTAAGAGCTGAAATTAAAAAATTCTTCGATAAGTTTGACCTTTTCGGGGTCACGACCTTCATTGGTCACATCTTTAATTTGCTTAATAATCATTCGGGTAAATTTAGCACTTAAATGATCACCGTATTCAGTAATCTTTTTAGCACCCTCTTCATCCTTTACCTTTTTATAATTTTTTGCTTCAACAGCATGTATATTTTTAAAAGTTGAAGTGATTGAACTTATAGCTGCACTCATCATGCGCATGTTCAACCAACTTTCAAATTCTTCTAATACCTCTTCAATAATAGCTTCCGCCTGCGCTAGTTTACCTTTTCTTTTTTCAAAGTTAGCTTTTACGACTTCCTCCATCTGATCAAGATCGAACAATGTAACACCTTCAACTCCGGCTACTGATGACTCCACATTTCTTGGATTACATAAGTCCATAACCATCAATGGTTCACCATTACGTTCTTTCATTACTTTTTCAGCAATATCCTTGGTTAATAAAGCTCTTGGAGAACCAGTGGTAAACGTAACAATATCAACATTTTTAAGCTCATCAATAAATTGTTCAAACGCAATTGCTTTTCCGTTTACTCTGTCTGCTAATTGTATTGCTTTATCGAAAGTACGGTTTGATACCAGGTTATTAACGCATCCTTTTTTTGAAAGGTTGATGGCTACAATAGTACCTGTTTCACCAGATCCTACTGTAAGGGATTTAATTCTTGAATGACACCCTAATTTCTTACCCATTAATTCAACTGCAGCCGAACTAACAGAAACAGCCCCTTTATTGATGGAAGTGCGGGTGCGGACTTCTTTTCCTGCTTCAAATGCTTTATGAACCATTCGTGTTATTTCTGGTCCAACCATAGCTGTATTATCAACCCATGAAAAAGCTTCTTTTATTTGAGATACAATTTGATATTCACCTAAAATTAATGAATCTAAACCAGTAGTAACCCTGAATAAGTGACGAGCTGCATCCAAGCCCATGTGAGTGTACAAATATTGCTTTAAAGCTTCTGATTTTTTGAAGTAATTGAGATATGACTTAATTACATTTGCAAGAAACTCCTGAGGGTTGGTGATTTGCGAACTATCTGACTCGAAATATAATTCAGTTCTGTTACAAGTACTTAAAGCCATAATACCATTTACATCACATTCGCGATTAAGGTATTCGTATAAACCAGCAATTTCATCTTTAGAAATAACCAGTTGTTCACGTATTTCAAGTCGAGCTGTTTGGTGACTAATTCCAATTAAACCAACCATATAACTTTTCAAATTTTGGCGTTGTTCACAAACTTAAGAGTTACCTATATTCAAAAATAAAATTGAATTCTGTAGCAATTCTGTAAAACCTAAAAAAAGATTGTAAATACAGGTAATAAAAAAGGGATGATAGACATTATGAAGCTTGCTTCCGTTTAATCTCACGAATGATTCTAACCAATGTTTCGGGATCAGCAGTACCAATCCAAACTTTCATATTCTTACCCCTTACAGTTAGTTCCACTGCTTTGTTTCCGGATACATTGTATATTATTTTACCGGGTCTAAATCGAATTCCCCAACCTAATGGAATGTAGTCAACAGCTTTACAATCCAAGATATCTTTGATTGGAAATTTGCCATTGATTAAGCCTATTCCCATTGAAAATTTTACCCAATTATTATCAATAGTTATGGTTAGTCTAAAAAAAAGTAGAAGTATAATAACACTGATGGCACCAACCAACCAAAGACTGTTCTGTGGAATAGTAAAACCCAGAATAGTCATTAATGTTAATAGGATAAAAATAATTGTCCAACCTATTTGTACCGATCTATACATAGTAAGCTAATATCATACAAAAATGACACGAACGCAAATTTTGAATGGACAACAATTGAGTAAGTAAAGGCTATTAAACCGATAGGTCTCCGGATGCTTTAATAATGTTTACAAAGGCTTCAACTCCTAGAACCTCAGCATCAGCAATTACCTTACTTTGGTTATAAAAGAATTCTCGCTCCTCCAGTTTTTCTTTGATAAACTGATAGAGTTCATCACCGGATTTATTAGCTACCAATGGTCTCACATTCTTTCCTGAATTCAATCTGCTAATCAAGGTTTCAATAGATAGTTTCAGGTAAATAGTAAGTCCATTTTCATTCATCACATCCATGTTATCAAAAAAGCATGGTGTTCCTCCTCCGGTTGCTATTATAAGGTTCTCCTGATGAATAACATCTTCCAAACATTCTTTCTCTGCCTGACGAAAAGATTCTTCACCATAATCGGCAAAATACTGCTTTATACTAGTTTGAAACTTATCTTCAAACACATCATCCAGATCAAGGAAATTCCAACCCATCTCATGTTTCAAGCGCCTTCCGAGAGTGGACTTTCCACTCCCCATAAAACCTACCAGAAATACGCGCTTAATATCCATTTTTAAAACAATGACATTTGGTCCTTATCATCTTCACCTTCCTGATCGTGATCTATATCTTCATTTACTTCAGGTTTTTCTTCTTCCCTTACCAGAGGCTCTAGTTCATGAATCTTTGAAACCTGATAAGTTGTTAATCGCTTACCTTTTGCTTTAACGCTTTTAACACCAATAAATTCAGCTACTTCCACAATTAGTTTCTCACGAAGCTTATCATCTCCACCGAATTTCACTTCCAATCGAGGATAATCAACGTGCATCATTTTTACTAGTCGCGATTTTGGATTATCTCCAATAAAGGACTGTGGCTTATTGGATGCATCTAACTGAAAACGTTTTATATAGTAGTAATCCTGATCAGCATCGTAATAAACAGCAGACCAAACCATATTTGAATCAAATTTCTCAATCTTAAGAATATTATCCTCATAATGATTACTTAAATCGTAACCTGTATGGAAGTATTTACCGTCTTTAGTCACCACAAGAATCAAATCGCCTGCATGAAATTCACCTAAGAACAGACCTCTTCCGTCGGCATTTAAGCGTAATGTTTCTTCCTCAAACCATATTTTTCTTCCACCAAGCGTTGATTCCCCTTTTTTCTTCAATGCTACCTTCTGCACTTCGTATTTCGTAACAATATTACCTCTGGCACCACGTCCTTTAATGGCTAGTTCACCCATATCAAGATCAAAGATTAGGTTTCGGATTCTTGCTTTGGGGCGCAGAACAACCTTAAGTATTTCAGATTCTCCATTAGGATTAGCACTAAAATACATTATTGAAGAACCCGGTTTGCCTTGCGTTACATCATACTCTTTATCTCGCGTAATACCAGTTACGGCAAATCGTTTCATGTAAACTAATCCACCTTTTCCATCGCGATATACCGTATTGTAAATGGTTCGTTTGTCATTCTTTTTAAATACTGCTATATGGATAATATTTTTTCCAACAAATGCCTTATCAGACACTTTGGTAACCATATATTTACCGTCTTTGTAAAAAATAATTACATCATCAATATCTGAACAATCGCAAACAAACTCATCTTTTCTTAAAGAAGTTCCAATGAATCCATCTTCACGATTAATATATAACTTCTCATTCTTCACAACCACTTTCGAAGCCTCAATACTTTCAAAACTTCTGATTTCGGTTTTACGTGGAAAATTCTTACCAAACAGCTTTTTAATTCGTTTATAATAATCGATACTGTAGATAATAATGTTGGCCAGATTATAATCAATCTGTTCCATCTCTTCCTCCAATGATGCGATATACTCATCTGCCTTTTTAGCATCAAACTTAGAAATACGCTTGATTCTGATTTCGGTCAGTTTGGTTATATCATCACGAGTAACTTCGCGTCGTAGGGCAGGTTTAAATGGCTCCAACCCATGATCGATAGTTTGGATGATGGCTTCCCATGTCTCACAATCTTCTATTCGCTGATAGATCTTATTTTCGATAAAAATACGCTCCAAAGATGACATGTGCCATGCATCTTCCAACTCACCACGTCTTATTTCCAGTTCACGGGTTAAAAGGTATTTTGTATTTTCAGTGTTTTCGCGAAGAATCTGAGAAACACCTATAAAGTGAGGCTTATTCTCTTTAATCACACATGAGTTAGGAGAAATAGAAAGCTCACAGTCGGTAAATGCATATAAGGCATCTATCGTTTTATCAGGTGATGATCCGGGTGGCAAATAGATAAGAATTTCTACATTTTCAGCCGTATTATCATCAATCTTTTTAATTTTTATTTTACCCTTTTCATTGGCCTTTAATATTGATTCAATCAAACTGGTGGTATTTCTACCAAAAGGAATATCTGATATCATCAACGTTTTACTGTCGACCTTTGAAATTTTAGCTCTTATTTTGATGGCACCACCTCGTATTCCATCATTGTATCTTGAGGCATCCATCATTCCTCCGGTAGGGAAGTCGGGATACAGCTCAAATGGTTTTTCCTGCAGATGAGCTATGGAAGCATCTATTAATTCGTTAAAGTTATGCGGCAATAGTTTGGATGCTAATCCAACAGCAATACCTTCCACACCTTGAGCCAGTAACAATGGGAATTTAACAGGTAGAGTTACCGGTTCATTATTTCTACCGTCGTAAGATAATTTCCACTCCGTGGTTTTAGGGTTAAACACTACTTCTTGTGCAAATTTGGTCAAACGAGCCTCAATGTAACGAGGTGCTGCAGCTCTGTCACCGGTATACACATTACCCCAGTTACCCTGACAATCAATTAACAAATCCTTTTGTCCCAGCTGAACCAATGCATCGCCAATAGAGG
This sequence comes from Carboxylicivirga linearis, assembly GCF_018271995.1. Classification (GTDB taxonomy): domain Bacteria; phylum Bacteroidota; class Bacteroidia; order Bacteroidales; family Marinilabiliaceae; genus Carboxylicivirga; species Carboxylicivirga linearis. The sequence continues at coordinate 107,632 of NZ_JAGUCO010000001.1, read as the reverse complement.
CATCTCCGTGAGGGTGAAATTGCATGGTGAACCCAATAATGTTGGCAACTTTATTATATCGCCCATCATCCATGCGTCGCATTGCATGAAGAATGCGTCGTTGCACAGGCTTTAAACCATCATTAATGTGTGGTACGGCTCGTTCGAGAATCACATAAGAAGCATAATCCAAAAACCATTCGCGGTACATGCCCGGCAAATGGCTTAACTTAGGATCGTTCTTAAATTCATTTGCTTCTGTTTTATTCTCCTCCGGATTTACATCTTCTGGCAGGTCGGTATTATTTGTATCGTCGTAACTCATGCTACTTAATCGCTTCTATTTCTTTAACCAAATCTTCTTCAATCACCAGATTATCGATAATAAAATCCTGGCGATCGGGTGTGTTTTTACCCATATAAAATGATAACAGATCCTTTACCGGTACGTCTTTTTTCAATCGCACCTGTTCCAATCGAATATCTTTACCAATAAAATGTTTAAACTCGTCAGGCGAAATTTCACCCAGCCCTTTAAATCGGGTTATCTCAGGTTTTGCTCCCACCTTTTTTACCGCCTGATCCCGCTCTTCTTCTGAATAGCAGTAATACGTTTTCTTTTTGTTGCGCACCCTGAACAACGGCGTTTGCAATATGTACAAATGCCCGTTTTTCACCAACTCAGGAAAGAATTGCAAAAAGAAGGTTAGTAACAATAAGCGGATGTGCATTCCATCCACATCGGCATCGGTTGCAATAATAACATGGTTGTATCGCAATGTTTCCAAACCATCTTCAATATCCAAGGCTGCCTGAAGCAGGTTAAATTCCTCGTTTTCATACACCACCTTACGCGTTAAACCATAGCTGTTTAATGGTTTTCCTTTCAAACTAAATACAGCCTGAGAATTAACGTTTCGAGCTTTAGTGATTGATCCACTAGCAGAATCTCCCTCAGTGATAAAGATCGAACTATCTAATTTTTCTTCTTTGTTTGATGTATAGTGGGTACGACAATCGCGAAGTTTTTTATTATGAAGACTTACTTTTTTAGCACGATCACGTGCCAGTTTTTTGATACCTGAAATAGCTTTTCGCTCTTTCTCCGATTCAAGAATTTTCTTGTGCAGGATATCAGCACTATCTGCATTTTTGTGCAAAAAGTTATCCAGTTTTTCGGTTATCATATCCAGTACGTAGTTACGCACCGATGGCCCTTCCGGTCCCATATCTTTTGAACCCAGTTTGGTTTTGGTCTGAGACTCAAAAACGGGCTCTTCTATTTTAATACTGATAGCAGCAATTATGCCTGTCCTGATATCAGAAACATCAAAGTTTTTATTATAAAATTCGCGAATGGTTTTTACATAAGCTTCTCTAAAAGCAATCAGATGAGTACCTCCCTGAGTAGTGTGCTGACCATTTACGAAAGTGTAATATTCTTCACCATATTGATTACCATGCGTGATCGCAATTTCTAAATCTTCATCAGCCAGTTGAATAACAGGATACAATGGTTCGGAGTCCATGTTTTCATTCAACAAGTCGAGCAATCCGTTTTTACTCTGAAATACCCTACCATTGAAAACAATAGCCAGCCCTTTGTTCAGATAGGTATAATTTTTAAGAAGCGTTTCGATGTATTCTTCCTGGAACTTATAATTTTCAAAAATGGTTGTATCAGGAGTAAATTCAATAAAAGTTCCGTTTTTATCAGGAGACATCGTGATTTCATGATCGGTGACTACTTCACCACGACAAAATTCCACCCGCTTGGTCTGGCCATCGCGATACGCCTGAACATTAAACATGGTACTCAAAGCATTAACCGCTTTAATACCTACCCCGTTCAAACCTACTGATTTCTTAAACGCCTTTGAATCGTACTTGGCACCAGTGTTCATTTTTGAGGCAACATCTATTACCTTACCCAATGGAATTCCGCGACCAAAATCACGTACGGTAACTCTTCCATCTTCACTTAGTGTAACTTCAATTTTCTTTCCGTTACCCATCATAAATTCATCAATGGAATTATCCATTACCTCTTTCAGTAACACATAAATACCATCGTCGGCAAATGTACCGTCACCTAATTTACCAATGTACATACCAGGACGCTTACGGATATGCTCCTTCCAATCCAGCGTCCTAATAGCATCTTCTGAATAGTTCTGTGTATTTTGACTACTCTGCATACGCGCTTACTCCTTTAAAAATTTGGAAAAATGGTCCAACCGAATGAAAAACCTTCCAAATATAATTATTTCAAGAAAAGTTTGATAATTTGTTTATCAACAATCAAGCTTCTATTTCCATTAAAAGACAGACTCAATCATTTGGTATCAAGCCCATTTTACGCATCAAAAAAGAAGCGTTATGACTTTGTGTTACGCCGTTTCTTAGCTTATAATCAAACTGAAGTCCATCATGTTCAAAAGATACTTCGAAGCAGTTGTTGAAAATTTCTCCAGGATGTTGACTTTGTAATTCTCCCAATTCCAAATCATGCGTTGCCACAATACCACTTCCGTTTAGCTTCAGTAATTGTTTAATCAAAGCAATCGACCCTTGTGTTTTATCATGCGAGTTGGTGCCTTTTAAAATTTCATCTAAAATAAAAAATAACTCACCTTTTTCTTTCAGTCTTTCAACAATCATTTGCAATCGACTTAATTCAGCAAAGAAATAGGATTCATGCTTTAACAGATTGTCAATTGCACGCATATTCGTTATGAATGTCATGGGCTTGTAAACAAACTCACCGGCAGTTACCTTACATCCGTTTGCCGCTAAAACCATGTTAACACCAACAGTACGCAAGAAGGTACTTTTACCTGCCATGTTAGCTCCTGTCACCACACAAATCCGATGATCATCATCAATGGAGAAATCATTACAAACCCTTTCTTTTTGAGGAATTAACGGATGCCCTAAATCGGCAGCATTTAATATTACTTTAGAAGAAACTTCAGGCCAAATTGCTTCTGGGTGATTATATGCAAACGTGGCAAAACTATTTAAAGCCTCTACCTCTGTTAGTGCATCAATCCAAACTATTAGCCTTGAACCATAGTTCTTATACCATTTTTGCAAAGTTAAACAGCCGATTAAATCCCACAAAAAGAATCCATTTAATATGGCCCCCATTAACATATTTAGTCGTTGATCGATAAACTGAATAGCCTTACTCAAACCTTTAACTGTATCGCTGGCTGATTTACCTTTTGTTTTTAATTGCTGCTGCAAACCGGCTAAGTATTCCGAATCTGTTTGATAGTTCTCAAACAACTTAATGAGCGATGAATAATTATTTAAATATCCGCCAAGAGTTGTGATCTCACTATGAACCCTATTTACCCTTCTAAAGTATTGACCGGTTACACCTAAACCGACAAAGAACCAAATAAGCACTGAAGATGAAGGAATAAAATCCAACACAGCTAATGAGATTATCAATACCGTGATGATTGGGAAAGCCTGAATGACATATTTAAGAAAGCCTGAAACAAAGTCCAAAATAGGTTGATTCTGAAGATCGAAATCTTTTTTTGTTTTTCTACTTTCCTCTACCAGTTTTGCCCTTACAAAAAACGCCTCCCTAAATTCAGTATTCCCAGCCAGTTCTTTAATGGCTTCTTGCTTCTTCAGGATTTCTTCTTTATTTAAGGAGATAGAATTAAGCTTTTCAGCCAGCTTTTGGCGACCTCCTTTGGTTGCAGACCTATTGATATATTGGTATATCGAACCTTTTCCAAACAAATCAAGATCATGTGAAAAATCATGCTCGGGATTTATATATTCCGCACCATCTGGTTCATCAGTCCATTCCCAATTAATAATCCTAAGCTCTTTGTCATATAGATCTAAATAGGTTTGATTTTCTTTCTTCTGCTGCCCCAAACGGAAAGCCAGGTAAACTGAAAACAGAAAAAGTGTAAAGAGAATTCCAAAAACAAGAAAGAATGACAGGCTCCAACTTTGGAAAAATACAAAAGGGATAGCAAAAGCAGAAACAAACAAAACCAATCGCAGCAAGGCAACAAAATTACTTTGCCTTTTAATATGCGATAGTCTTTGTTGCCTTAATTGCCGTAAATCTTTATATCGTTTAGTTACTTGTTGGCGTTCATTAGTTCCTTCCATATCATATCCTTCAATTCGGTGATACCTTGCTGGGCCACCGAAGATATAAAAATAGAAGGTATGTCAGGAAGATCTTGTTTAATTTCTTCTATCAGCTCATCATCCAGCATATCGGATTTTGATACAGCAAGCAAACGTGATTTATCAAGTAACTCAGGATTATACTGTCGAAGTTCGTTCAACAGAATTTCATATTCTTTTCTGATATCTTCAGCATCGGCTGGCACAAGAAACAGTAAGATGGAATTTCTTTCGATATGTCGAAGAAAACGCAAGCCTATTCCTTTCCCTTCGCTGGCCCCTTCAATAATACCTGGAATATCAGCCATACAAAAGGAATGATTCTCGCGATAAGAAACAATACCTAAATTAGGTATTAAGGTAGTAAAAGGATAATCTGCAATTTCGGGTTTGGCAGCAGAAACAACCGATAAAAGTGTTGACTTACCGGCATTTGGAAAACCAACTAATCCAACATCTGCTAACACCTTCAACTCAAGTATAGCAGCTCTCTCAACAGCATCTTCACCAGGCTGAGCATAACGTGGTGTTTGATTGGTAGATGATTTAAAATGCATATTTCCTAAACCACCACGGCCTCCTTTCACCAATATCTCTTGCTGATCGTGCTCTGTAATCTCGAAAAGAATTTCGCCCGTTTCAGCATCTTTAGCAACGGTACCCAATGGAACTTCAATATATCTATCTTCACCATCGGCACCTGATGAACCTTGTTTTCCACCAGATCCGCCATGACCGGCAAAAATATGACGCTTATATTTTAAATGAAGTAAGGTCCATGTATTTCTATTACCCGTAACAATGACATGGCCACCACGTCCGCCATCCCCGCCATCGGGTCCTCCCATGGCAACAAATTTCTCACGACGCAAGTGCGCTGATCCTGCTCCACCTTTTCCTGAGCGGCAGAATATTTTAACGTAATCAACAAAATTGGATCCAGCCATAACATTTATTTATAGGTGCAAAAATACAATAAGCCACGGTAATACGAAAGATTACCGTGGCTTCAGAATATATTAGTATTGTTAAGCCTTAGCTTCTGCTTTTTCATCAATAACCGAGCAAATATCTCCAAAAATCTCTTCGATATCACCGGTTCCTTTCACAGAACTATAAAGACCTTTATCTTTATAATAATCAATTACATGATATGTTTGATCGTGATAAATCTCAAGACGTTTTCTAATGGTAGCTTCGTTATCATCAGAACGCCCTGAAGTTTTTCCTCTTTCTACCAAACGCTGAACCAGCTCGTTATCATCAACTTCCAGATTAAGCAAAGTAGAAATGGTTTTACCATGACCATCCATTAGAGTAGTTAAAGCTTTTGCCTGTGCTACTGTTCTTGGATAACCATCAAAAAGAATTCCTTTATGAGCAGGTAGCTTTTCGATAAAACTGTCTAACATATCAATAATAGTTTCATCAGGAACTAACTCCCCTTTATCAATGAAACTTTTTGCAATAACACCTTCGCTAGTGTTATTATGAATTGCATTTCTAAGTAAATCCCCTGTAGAAATGTGTTCTAAATCGTACTTCTCAGCAATTTTTACCCCTTGAGTCCCTTTCCCCGATCCAGGAGGTCCAAAGATTACAACATTAAGCATGTTTTGATACTTGATTAATTATTATTACTCCACCAACGTATAGATATTCCTAAGGTTACGTCCGTAACCATCATAGTCTAAACCATAGCCCACAATAAAATCATTAGGAATACTCATTCCAACATATTCTAATGTTACGTCTTTTTTACAAGCATCAGGTTTAAAAAGCATGGTAGCTACACGTACGTCAGCCGGCCCTAATGCCTTCACCTGATCAATTGTATTGCAAATTGTTAGTCCTGTGTCAACAATATCTTCAAGCAACACAACAGTGCGACCTTCAATATCTTCATTCAGGCCAATCAACTCTTTAACTTTACCCGACGAACCAGTACCTTGATAGGAGGAGAGCTTCACAAAGCTAATTTCGCAAGGGATAGTAATACGTTTCATTAGATCTGAGGCAAACATAAAAGAACCATTCAGGACACAAAGCATCAAAGGATTCTTTCCTTCCAAATCACGGTTAATGCGGTTGGCTACATCATCAACTGCTTTTAAAATATTTTCTTCGGAAATTGTTAATTCAAACTCCTTATCTAATACCTTAACTCGTTCCATTTTTTTTGTAATTTTTATTTATGCCTCAAAAAAAACACAAACCTCTTTTAAAGAGACGTTAAGCGCCTTAAAAGAGGTTATTTTAGGTTTTAAGCTGCAAAATTATAAAAAATATACTTAAACACATGCATTTAGTTTGTTGTTATGTATTTTTGTGAAATATTTTGGTTTCTTACCACTAATAAATTAATTCATTTAAACCATTTGACATGCAACCAAAAGTGAGCATTATTATGGGTAGCACATCTGATTTACCAGTGATGAAAAAAGCTGCCGACTTTTTGAATGATCTTGAAATTCCTTTTGAAATTAATGCCTTGTCGGCCCACAGAACACCGGCTCAGGTTGAGGAATTTGCGAAGAATGCTGAAGACAGAGGGGTAAAAGTTATTATTGCAGCAGCAGGTATGGCTGCTCATTTGCCTGGAGTAATTGCTTCTATGGTAAAAATTCCTGTTATAGGGGTACCCATTAATGCAAGTCTTGATGGCTTAGATGCATTATTAGCCATTGTACAAATGCCTCCGGGAATTCCTGTTGCTACAGTTGGCATTAATGGAGCCCAGAATGCAGGAATTTTAGCTGCACAAATTATTGCAACCGGTGATGCCGCATTGGCTGAAAAAGTGGCTGCTTTTAAAGACAGTTTAAAAGACAAAATTGTTAAGGCTAACCAAGATCTTGCTGAGGTAAAATATAAGTTTAAGACTAATTAAGAAGACTTTACAGTTCTGTTGAGGCCGTTTCATAATGAAATGGCTTTTTTTATGTTTTATTTTGGCAAAATGCTTTTTAATAAATAAATTTATAATACTGATAACTAATCCGTATTATGAATTATCGCTCTCCTACCCTTATATGCATCTTAAGTTTTGTTGCCAGCTCTCTCTTTTCTCAGGATCTACTATTTAACGGACCTGTCAATACAGCTTTAGCAGATGTTAGAACAATTGATCATTCACACTGGGCTGTTTTTAATAATGCAGCCTCTTTAAGCAGTCTAAAACACAGTGGACTAGCAGCTTCTTACCAGGCCCGATTTAATATCAAAGAATTAAGTACCCGCGCAATCTCTGGTTTTTATTCAGGAAATTTTGGAGTTATTTCAGGTGGTGTATTACAAAGCGGCTACAGTAAAAGTCTGTTAAGCAGGTATCTTTTTTCCTTCAGCAGAAAGTTTGGAAACTCTACTTCTGCCTTTTTACAGTATAACCTAATTACTCATCATATAGAAACAGCAGATGAAAGCCTTGCGTTTTATTCAGCTTTTGGTTTACAACAAAAAATAACATCAGAAATTTACATGGCTGTTTTGATAAGTAATATGGAGCAATCAAAAATAAATTATGGTAATATTGATGTTGATGTACCTAGTCAATTTTTAATCGGTTTAATGTGGACCAATGAACAATGGGTTAAGGTATTTACGGAAGCTGAAAAGGAATTAAATCGCACCCCTGTTTTCAAAGGTGCAGTTGAAATGGCAATTAATGATTTTCTCTTCCTTAGAACAGGTATAAAAGGCGAGCCGGTTGAATTTACTTTTGGCTCAGGCTTTAATTGGACACGATTAAATATCGACATTGCATTTAAGTATCATCAACTATTGGGTGTCAGTTCAATTGCGGGTATTTCGTACTCGTTCAACAAAAGAGCAAAATGAAAAGAGCAATAATACTTGTGATTACACTGAGTATTGCTGCTACAATTCATGCTCAGGACGTGGAGGGAGTTAGAAAACTAATTGCCGATATGATTGAGCAATTAGCCGAACAGCAACAGATGGACATTGATTATGAGGAAATGGTAAATGACCTGATAAACTTAAGTCAAAACCCAATTGATTTAAACAATACTAACAAGGAAGAATTGGAAACCCTTTTCTTCCTTAGTGATTTTCAAATTGAGAACATCCTTTTTTATCAATACAACAATGGTCCTATAATGGGTATTTACGAGCTTCAGGCTGTTGAAGATCTGGACAGGCAAACCATGCAACATATGTTACCCTTTGTAAGAGTTGGAGAAATTGATGAGAAGAGAAAGAATTATACGAACTACCGTTTGTTAAGCAGATTGCAAACATGGGTACAAACACCCGAAGGTTATTTAAGTAAATCCGATACGATTCCTCCTGCTTATGCAGGAAGTAAAATACGATGGCTAACAAAAGGGCGTGTTAATATAAGCGACAAATGGTTGGCAGGATATACTCTAGAGAAAGATCCTGGTGAGACGTCATTTGGAAATGGAGTTCCATTAGCTGATTTTACATCTGGTTTTATTCAATGGAATAATAACAATAAGACCATTAAAAAAGTAGTAATTGGCGATTACCGTCTTTCATTTGGACAGGGTTTAGGCATATGGACGGATATGGCTTTTTCAAAATCAACTGAAACAGCACAACTAAGGAGGCGATCAAAAGGAGTGAATAACTATACCTCGGTAAACGAATCTTCTTTTTTCAGAGGAATTACAACAGAACTTGATTTTCATGATTTTCGATTCACTCCCTTCTTATCCTATAAATCTATAGACGGAAGCGTACACGCCGATTCTCTTTTGGATGAACAATCCATTAGTTCTATTCAGGAAACTGGCTATCACCGAACCCAATCAGAATTAAACAATCGCCATGCAATCGGAGAAACCATTTGGGGTACAAACGTAAAGTGGACTCATCATTTATTATCGATAGACGCCGGTTATGCACAATGGAACATTGATAAAGAATGGCAACCTGATAATCACCTCAAAAACAAATATCGCTTTTCAGGAAAGAAGTTTGAAACCATATGGATGTCTCCTTCTGTGTTTTTAGGACGCTTAAATCTATTTGGTGAGTTGGCTTTTCAGAATTATAAAGATTGGGGAGTATATCAGGGATTAACTTACAAGCCAGGTTCGGATATCATAACCAGTTTGGCATATAGAAAATACAGTAGGGGATACACTGCTTTGATGAATCAACCCTTTGCAGAATCATCGGTCCCGGGAGGTGAATCGGGAATTTACGCATCCTTTCAGTTTAAGCCAATCGCCAGATGGACCATAAAGGCCTATGCTGATTTATTTAATTACAGCTGGTTACGATATAATGCATACGCACCTTCCAATGGTTTTGAATGGTTTCTTCAACTCGATCATCAAGTAAACTGGCAACATTCTTTTTACATCCGGTTTAAAAGTACCTCTAAAGAGATCAACTCTTCCCAAACAACATCAATGTATGAACTCACGGATTATACAAAGAAAAGCCTGCGTCTATATTATGATTTCAGTCTTGATGAACAATGGCAATTACATACACAGACAGAACATTCGTTTTACAATGGAGATGACAATTTTACTGGTTGGATGGTTTTGCAAGATATAATATGGAGAGGTAAGAAAGTCGGTGCTTCTTTCAGGTACACTTTATTTGATATTGACGATTACAACAGTCGCATTTATTCTTACGAGCCGGATGTACTTTACGCTTTTACCATTCCATCCTATCAATATCAAGGCGCAAAAGTGATTATTAACGCCAATGTTAAAGCTATAAAAGGACTTCGAATCTGGTGTCGTTTATCTCACACCATGTATCGCAACAAAGAAAGTATCAGTTCGGGGTATCAGGAAGTGAAGGGGAACAAACTCACCGAAATAAAATTTCAAGTCCAATATTTATTTTGATCCCACAGAAGACAAATTTTCATAGTTATGAAAAAAATATTTCATAGGTACGGAATTTTACTTCCATAACTATGAAAATATTTTTTCTCCCTTATGGAATTTTTCTTTCCTCTTGAAGAAAGTTTTATTGCATCAAGAAGCAAATATGTTTTTAATAAATTGCTTCTGCCACTTTTCGTGTACTTTTGGTGGCCATCATAGTGTAAAAATGCAGAATAGGAACATTATTTTCCATCAGTTCTTTGGCCTGTTGAATGGTCCACTCAACACCCACCTGTTTCACCTCATCATTATCCTTACATTTGCGCAATTCTTTCGCAAAATCCTCAGGTATATCAACATGAAAGATTTTAGGCAAAACCGTTAACTGACTCATTGCCGTAACTGGTTTAAGTCCTGGCACAATAGGAATATTAATTCCGGCAGCTCTGCATTTTGCAACAAAATCAAAATACTTCTGATTATCAAAAAACATTTGTGTAACAATGTACTCTGCCCCGGCATCAACCTTTGCTTTCAGATAAGCCAAATCAGAATCCAAATTAGGAGCTTCTTCGTGCTTCTCGGGATAGCCGGCCACACCAAAGCTAAAAGGAGTGTCGAAAGGATCCATTAAGGTACCATCCAAAAATTTACCTTTATTGAGTTCGTTCACCTGATTGATCAGATCAACAGCATAGCTGTTTGCTTGCTCATGCGGCTGATAAAAACGCTCGCGCTGAGCATTATCTCCTCTAAGAAGCAACACATCGTGAATTCCTAAAAAGTTAAGATCTATAAGAGCATATTCGGTTTCGCTTTTAGTAAACCCACTACAAATAATATGCGGCACCACCTTAATTCCATAGCGATGTTGTATTGATGCAGCAACAGCCACCGTTCCGGGGCGCTTTCGCATCACTCTGCGTTCAAAAAGTCCGTTCTCGGTATTTTTATAAACCATCTCATCGCGATGCGAGGTAATATTGATATATAAAGGATTAAACTCCTTCAACTGATCGATGGTATAAAATACTTTATCAATATTATTTCCTTTTAAGGGTGGTAATAACTCAAAAGAAAAGCCTGTCTTATCTGATGACTTAATTAATTCAGCTACGGTCATGTTTTACTATTCATTTATGCTCAATCTATGACGCTGTGGTTACGTCACCGATTGGGCTATATCAATTAATCTTTATTTATACTGAAGATTTAATGGAATCCATTTCTCAACGTCTTCAACTGTTGTATTCTTTCTTCTTGCCAGATCTTCTACCTGATCTTTACCAATTTTACCAACCCCAAAATACATTGCATCAGGATGGGCCAGGTAAATACCACTTACCGAAGCATTTGGTAACATACTAAAATGCTCGGTTAAGGTTATTTCGGCATTATCTTCGGCCTGAAGCAAATCAAAAAGTAATCTCTTCTCGCTATGATCTGGACAAGCAGGATAACCCAATGCCGGACGAATACCTCTGTATCGCTCCCGAACTAAATTCTCATGATCAATCTGCTCTTCCGGTGCATAGCCCCAAAACTCAGTTCTTACCCTGTAATGCAGTAACTCAGCAAAAGCCTCGGCTAATCTATCAGCCAGCGATTTTAATAGGATGCTACTGTAATCATCATGATCAGCTTCAAATTGAGCTATCCATTTATCAATTCCAACACCAGTAGTTACAGCAAAAGCTCCGATGTGATCAAAACGTTTGCTTTCCTTTGGAGCCACATAATCACTCAAACAATGATAAGTTTCCTTGCCTGGTTTTTCCTGTTGTTCTCTAATATGATGGAATGTAGTTAACACTTGTTGTCTTGATTCGTCGGTATAAACCTCAATATCATCACCCTCACTGTTAGCCGGGAAAATACCAAAAACTGCATTAGCTTGAAGCATGTGCTCTTTTTCGATGCGATCGAGCATAGCTTGCGAATCGCGATACAGTTTTAAGGCTTCTTTCGCTTTTGCCTTACCTTCTTCTGATTTAAACCGCTCTAACCAACTCTGCTCAGATGCATCATCTGATAAATTTTCCATACCATCGTAATTACCTGTTAATCGCCAGGCCTGATAGAAGAAAGTCCAATCAATAAACTTACGAATTTCATGAATAGGATAATCCTCTAACACTTTTACACCGGTTTCTGATGGTAGCTGCGTAATGGTATTTTTCCAATCAATCTGATGTTTTTTCTCACGTGCTTCCTCAATCGAAATGAGTTTCACCTCTTTTTTATTAGCATTTCTCTCACGCAAACCTTCGTATTCACCTCTGATAGACTTAGCGAAATTCTCTTTATCCTTCTTCGATAACAAGGCACTTACTACCTGCACACTCTTTGATGCATCTTTTACATGCACCACAGGATGTTGGTAGTTTGGCTCTATTTTAACCGCAGTATGTATTTTTGAAGTGGTAGCACCACCAATCATTAATGGAAGCTTAAGGTTTCGTTTTTCCATTTCAGTGGCAACAGTCACCATCTCTTCTAATGAAGGTGTAATTAATCCACTCAACCCAATGATATCCACATTTTGCTTGATGGCTTCATCCAGAATTTTTTCCGTTGGAACCATCACGCCTAGGTCAATCACTTCATAATTGTTACAAGCCAGAATAACACCCACAATATTTTTTCCAATATCATGAACATCACCTTTAACCGTAGCCATTAATATCTTACCGGCTGATGAACCTGCATTTCCGGTCGCTGCCTTTTCTTCTTCAATATAAGGTTGAAGTATGGCAACTGCCTTCTTCATTACACGAGCCGTTTTTACAACCTGTGGAAGGAACATTTTACCTGATCCAAAAAGATCACCCACCACATTCATTCCATCCATTAACGGCCCTTCAATAATATCTAATGAATAATCGTATTTCTCACGAGCTTCCACCAAATCTTCATCCAAAAAATCGGGAATACCTTTTACAAGACAGTAAGACAACCGTTCTTCCAGATTGCCTTCACGCCACTTCAAGCGATCATCTTCTTTGCCTTCAATCTTTTGATCTTTTAATTTCTCAGCAAACTCAATCAGACGCTCAGTAGCATCATCTCTTCGGTTCAAGATCACATCTTCCACTCTTTCAAGAAGATCTTTTGGTATATCATCATAAATTTGAAGCATACCCGGATTTACAATTCCCATATCCATACCCACTTTAATAGCATGGTACAAGAATGCTGAATGAATGGCTTCGCGAACCACATTATTTCCTCTGAATGAGAAAGACAGGTTACTTACACCGCCACTCACCTTGGCATATGGAAGATTTTCCTTGATCCATTTGGTAGCATTGATAAAATCAACACCATAATTATTGTGTTCTTCAATACCCGTAGCTATCGCCAAAATGTTCGGGTCGAAGATGATATCTTCAGGAGCCATTTTTACCTTTTCGGTCAATAGCTTATATGCTCGTTCGCATATTTCTATACGTCGCTCAAATGTATCTGCCTGGCCCTTTTCGTCAAAAGCCATAACAACCACAGCTGCTCCGTATTGTTTAATTTTGGTAGCCTGTTCTATGAAAGGTTCTTCCCCTTCTTTTAAACTGATAGAGTTCACAACAGCTTTACCTTGCAGGCATTTTAATCCGGCTTCCAGCACTTCCCATTTAGAGCTGTCAACCATTACCGGCATCTTGGCAATATCCGGTTCCGAAGCCATCAGATTAAGGAAAGTTACCATCTCTTTTTTGGCATCCAGCATGGCATCATCCATATTCACATCAATGATTTGTGCTCCACCTTCCACCTGATCACGGGCAATGGTTAATGCCTCGTCATATTTCTCTTCTCTGATTAAACGCGCAAATTTACGAGAACCGGCAACATTAGTTCGTTCCCCTACATTTATAAAATTAAACTCCTTAGAAAAGGTAAGTCCCTCTAAGCCACTCAAACGAGTAGTATGATCTATCTCTGCTTCCTTATGAACCTGAGCCTCATTGATCATTTTTGCAAACTCGCGAATATGATCAGGTGTTGTTCCGCAACAACCACCAATGATGTTAACCAAACCACCCTCCAGATACTCTTTTACCTGTGGTGCCATTTGATGCGGTGTTTCATCATATTCTCCAAACTGGTTTGGTAAACCAGCATTAGGATAAGCACTGATTTTAAAAGGAGCTCTCTTTCCTAACTCTTCGATATATGGTTTTAAATCTCGTGCCCCAAATGAACAGTTAAGGCCAACAGAAAGTAAATCAACATGCGATACTGAGTTAAGGAACGCTTCCATGGTTTGCCCCGATAGAGTTCGGCCACTGGCATCAGCCACAGTAGCAGAAACCATTACCGGCATTTTTTCAATACCACGATTCTTCAAACCTTCATTAATAGCAAATAAAGCAGCTTTGGCATTTAAGGTATCAAAAATAGTTTCCACCAAAAACAAATCAACTCCACCATCCAGTAAACCATTCACCTGCTCGAGGTAAGCATCTTTTAAATCATCAAAACTAACCGCACGATAACCCGGGTTATTAACATCAGGTGATAACGATGCTGTTTTATTCGTTGGTCCTATTGCCCCGGCAACAAAACGTGGTTTATCTTCCGTACTGAATTCTTCAGCAGCCTCACGGGCTATAATAGCACTTTGCTTATTCAACTCCTTTACAACAGCTTCCATTGCGTAATCAGCCTGTGAAATAGAAGTTGCATTAAAAGTATTGGTTTCAATAATATCTGACCCTGCGGCAAGATACTGTTTGTGAATTCCTTTTATAATCTCGGGTTGCGTTATTGACAAGAGGTCGTTGTTACCCTTTAAAGGTGATGTATGGTTTATAAAACGTTCACTCCTAAAATCCTCTTCTTCCAGTTTATGATTCTGAATTAGGCTCCCCATGGCCCCATCCAACAGGAGCACACGTTCCTTCACAATTTTATATAACAATTCCGTTCTTGTCATAAAACTTTGAATAAAATAAATGTGGTTAATGTTTTTATGGTATTTGCTTCAACTCCGGAGAGCAGCAGTCAATGTTTAATAACATCTGGCTTTGACAAATGTTAAGCACATATTGCAAAATTACTATAAATTTTACGAATAAGGTGAATTATAAAGATTTGAAATAAGGCCATCGGACAATTCCGCTATTTTTCCATTATTCTCCACCTCAAATACGCTTGTTTACTCCATCTATTGTAAATACATTTCATATTTTTGATAATTGAAGTTAAAAAAGAAGTAATCTTAAATCAATTGATAAACATGAAGCAAATTAAATTTTTACTTGCTGCAATAACCTTAGTGCTTGCAGTCTCGTGCCAGACAAAAGAGGTTAAATATAGTGGCAATCCACTATTTGATGATAATCCATTAACTGCCGATCCTTGTGCATTGGTATACAACGATACACTTTACCTATTTACGGGTTCTGATGAAGCAGTTCCAGGTCACGAAGGTTTTGTGATGAAGAAATGGTACGTCTTTTCAACTCCTGATATGGTAAACTGGACAAACCATGGTGTAAAACTAACTGTAGAAGATTTTGAGTGGGCTTCGCATAATGCTTTTGCCGGTCATTGTGTTGAAAACCATGGTAAATTTTGGTGGTATGTACCAATGGTTCATAAAGATCCAGCTACTAAGGTTAACGAAGGATTTGCTATGGGTGTAGCAGTTGCAGATCATCCACTTGGACCTTACAAAGATGCTTGTGGTCAATCCATCATTGCTGATACTACACAAAATTCAATTGTTTTAAATATCGACCCTGCTGTTTATGTTGATGACGACAAACAAGTTTACATGTTTTGGGGATCGTGGAATGCAGCCCGTTACGTAAAACTGAAAGACAATATGGTAGAAGTTGACGGACCTGTTCAAACAGTGGAAGCTAAAAACTTTTTTGAGGCACCATGGATTCATAAAAAAGGCGATACGTACTACTTGTCGTATGCAGCTCACTACCCTTCAACCACCGAATATTCAACTTCAAAAAGTAT
Organism: Carboxylicivirga linearis; assembly: GCF_018271995.1. Lineage (GTDB taxonomy): Bacteria > Bacteroidota > Bacteroidia > Bacteroidales > Marinilabiliaceae > Carboxylicivirga > Carboxylicivirga linearis. The sequence goes on along the minus strand of NZ_JAGUCO010000001.1, from coordinate 91,676 downwards.
AGAGGGGCCATGGGAGTACCAAGGTGTGATAAACGATACACTTCATAATTCACCTACCAATCATCAGGCCATTATCACTTTTAAAGGTCAGGATTATTTTATTTACCACAATGCTGCCTCAAAAACAGGAGGACCATTCCGTCGTAGCGTTTGTATCGACAAACTGGAGTATGATGAAAATGGTAAAATCAAAAAAGTAGTCCGCACAACAACAGGTGTACCTGAAGTATAAGAAACTTAATTTGATTAATAATTTAAAGCGATTCTGGATTAATTCGGAGTCGCTTTTTTTATGGTAACCTCTAGGTATCTGTAGAACTAAAGAAGATTAGAAATTTTAATTCATATAACAAGTTAATATCCTTCACACCAGGCAAAATTCGATGCACTAAATGAGGTGTGTCAACTTTTCTTTCATATAATCCTTAATAATTCTTAATAATAGATTAATTTTGCTTTCGCTTAATCCTATTACACTGACTTATCCTAATCTCAACCTAAAGGGCAAACTGATAATAATTTTACAAAAGCTGTAGAGACATAAAATATAAATCCCACATAAGAAATGAACATTTAGTATCTAGTATGTTTTAATTTCACTCCGGAGAACCTAAAAATATGGAAATATACTTTTTAACAACAAACTACAACTTTTTTGGTCAAATGCGTAAGCCGTGGGCCTCAATGGATGTAGAGCTCATAAAAAATACAATAGAAGGCGAAGGAGTAAAGGTAAAACACTATCTCTTCTCTGACATAATTGATAAAATTGGTGAAATTAAAAATCAAATTATATTCTACGGATTTAGTCAAAAGGAAGAAACACGTGGTTATATTTCAGATATTATTTCTTTTTTAGATAAAGAAAATACTGTCATTCCATCATTAGAATTACTAAAGTGCCACGAGAATAAAGGTTATCAGGAACTACTTAAAAAACAATTAGGTTTTGAATCTTTAAAATCTCAATATGTTGATTCAATCAATAAAATTGATAAAACCACTTTTAAATATCCATTTGTTCTGAAAACCATTGATGGATCAAATGGCAAAGGAGTATATCTTATAAAACAAGATTCTGATCTAGTACAAATCCAAAAATCTTTTAATAAGATACCCTCTTTAAAACAACTTGACCTATTTAGGCGAAAGTATTTTAGGAAGAAAAAAACGTACCCGGAATATCCGGATTATAATAATCGAAAAGATTATGAGGATTACTTAAACTTCTATATTCTTAAAGATAAACGCTTTATTGTTCAAGAATTTGTTGAGGGACTGGAATTTGATTATCGCGTACTAATTCTGAACAATCAACTATATATTACTAAAAGGCATAATAAAGACAATGATTTTCGTGCCAGTGGAGCCAAGAAGTTTGATTTCAATTTTGAAGTTCCAACATCGATACTTGATTATGCCCTCAGTGTTTTTGATGTTTTTAATTCTCCGTTCTTATCAATTGATATTGCTGCTCAAGGAAATAATTACTTCTTAATTGAATATCAGGCTTTACATTTTGGTGTTAACGTATACTCAAAAAACAAATACTATTACAGCAAAGTAGATGGGGAATGGTCAAAATTCGAAATTAATCAGAGTATTGAAGAAGTAATCGCAAAACAGCTAGTTGATTATATTAAAACGAGGCATGCATAATGGTATTTTCTTATTATCTCTTAAAATCACCATACACAATAGCGTGGCACATACTAGATAAATTTCAGAAGAATAAAGAAACTATTTTCTTCTGTGAATATTACCTGGATTATATTGTTGCAAAAAATGTTTTGGATCACCTTGATAACATCACAATAGTTGCTAAGAACAGAAAAGTTAAGTTGCAATTAAAAGAAAAAGGTATTAAAAGTTCATTATGGCCAGTATTTCCTAAGAATGTTCTAATGACTCGTCATGGCATTCACAAATTTCCATGTTCTAAAATTAAACTCATTGGAATGAGGCATGGCCCATATCATTTTAAAAAGATGATACGCAATGAAAAATACAATGCCTTTGATCTGTTTTTAATGTCTTCTGAACATGAAGTAGAGATAGCTAAGTCACTGGGAATAAAAACAGCTAAATCAGGAGGTTTCCCAAAACTTGATGATGCATTTAATGGTAAAATATCAGCGAACGAAATAAGTGAATTAAAAACAAAACTTAATCTCTCGCAGACTAAGAAAACCATTATTTTTAGCTCAACCTATGATAAATCAGGAATGTCAGCTATTGATAAATGGTATGACAGAATTGAAGAACTCTCAAACACGTATAATATAATTGTTACACTTCATCCTTTTATGTCGGAAAAGTATGTTAATGAACTAAAAAAGAAGAAGAACATCTTTCTTTTAAAAGATAATTATACTTTACCTTATTTAATGATGGCCGATTTAATGGTTGCTGACGCGAGTTCAATAATTGCGGAGTTTTGCGCCCTTAAAAAACCGTTAATAACATTTAGGACTAACAAAGTGCCGAAATTAACAGACGAAATTCAACAATTGATTAAGGATGTTTCATTTCAAGTTGAGGATTTTTCAGAATTAGAATCCACAATCGAATCTGCTTTTGCAAGATTTTCAGAGAAAGATAGCTTTTATAAAAAATACAATTCAATGATGTTCGATCAGTTAGATGGTCGCCATGGAGAAAAATCTGCTAACTTAATAAAAGAGGTAATAAATAAGAGTTAAGTACTATCTCTGCAATAAATAAATATTCACCAACATTACTCCTATAGTTTACTTATAAGATACTAGTACAGTAGGTATTATTTTCTTCAATAAATGCTAATTCATGCGTGTGATAAGCTTCATGAGTTAGAGAAAAATGTAGTCACTTATATTCAAGAAATATTTGCTAAGTTTGTTGCATTTCACAATCAATATTACAATCGTACACTAACTATATATCCATATATAAATGAAAATATGCATTACCAGATCGGAAAAATACGCTTACTCAGAAACATTTATCCGAAACATCATAAGCGGATTATCTAAATACGCAGATATTGATACAATACATACAGGACGTTTACCCGAAAGAAAGGAAGATAATACTTTAATATATTCCAGGTTTTTATGGGTAATGCATAAATTTTCTAAGATCTTCATCGGTAGAAATAACTTTTTTAGTACCTATGGCCTAAAAAAACACCTGCAAAAAAATAATATTGATTGTGTATTTTCCAATTATGGAATGTCTGCTTCTCATATGGTTCCAGTTTGTAAGAAATTAAACATCCCTCTTATTGCAATCTTTCATGGACACGATGCAACTGATATTAAAATACTAAAGAATTACAAAAAGAAATATCAGAGACTATTTGATTATGCCACTTACATAGTTGTTGTTTCAAACGAAATGAAAAAACGTTTAATGAGTATTGGTGCTCCAGAAGAAAAAATTCAACTAATCCCTTATGGAATTGATACGACTCAATTTAAACCAGTATCAGAAGTAATTACAGATAGAAAATTTCTTGCAGTTGGTCGATTCACTTCAAAAAAGGGTCCTCTCTATACCATTCGGGCATTCAGTAAAGTTGTAAAAGAATATCCTGATGCAACATTAACCATGGTGGGAAAAAAATCCGGCTTGTATGAGAAATGTAGTGAATTAGTCTCCAGCCTGAATATTAGCAAGTCTGTAACCTTCACAGGTATCTTAGATCAAAAACAAATATCTGATTTAATGCAGTCATCAACGGCATATGTTCAACACTCAATAATTGCACCTAATGGAGACATGGAAGGAACGCCCTTAAGTATATTAGAAGCTGCAGCTTCAGGATTACCAATAGTTAGCACATTACATGGTGGGATAAAGGAAGCTGTTATACACGGAGAAACAGGCTATTTAGTTGAAGAAAAAGACGAAAACAAAATGGCTGACTACCTTATTTTACTTTGTAAAGATCCTGAAAAGGCCAAAACAATGGGCTTAAATGGACGCGACCATGCACTTGATAACTATAACAGAGTCAAACAAATTAAGAAGTTGTACACTTTAGTTGAAAAGGCCGTTCAGAACAATTAATAGTTTATTGCAACTTTTCAACCAGATTTAATTTTCTATTTATATTTATCAATTCCATTATCAGCCCATACTATATTTTCTTCTCTTACTTGCTTTCTTCTGGCTCTGTTTTTTAAAAGCAGTTCTCTATTTCTATAGGGCCTTGGATGGTCGAGATGCACACAAATTGCTTTATAGCGAACCTGCTTTCCCACAATACCCTTATTTACTAAACGTTCTCCTAATTCCCTGTCCAAACCACCATAAAACATATCTTCATTATAGCCGTTTACACTTATGATATCTGATTTGAACCCACTAACATTATGACCATTCCATGTTGGTTTGGTAAATGTGATAAGGTTCATAAAAAGAGTGTATATTTTATTACGAGAAACTTTCCCCAATTTATAACTCTTTTCTTGCCCATGTTGAAGCAACCACTTTTTCCTGAATATTTCCTGAGAGATAATATTTTCATCCAGGACAGAATCGGTAACTTCTTTATTCAATTTTAAGTAACCTCCACTTAGAAAGCGTCCTTTCTGAGCATTTTTTAAATGTACATCTACAAAATCAGCTCTTGGAATGCAATCATCATCCGTAAATAGTAAATAATCATATGTACTTTCTACTATCGCCTTATTTAAAATTTCACATTTACGGAAACCATTATCCTCATGCCAGACATGTTTAATGCTTAAATTGGAGTTCTCAGTGAACCAATTTATTAAATCTTTAGTCTTATTTCCTGATCCATCATCAGCAATAACAACTTCGAAGTTCTTATTTATTTGAGTTGTGAAGCCTAACAATACTTTTCTCAAATATTCTTCTTTATTGTAGGTTGTTATTATTACAGACAAATTGTCTACCATGATTGAATAATTTTATTTTGTGCGTAAAGGCAGCTAATTACCTTTCAACAAAGGTAAGAAAATGAAATTGAACTTATCGAAATACTTATTGCCACACCATAAATGCTTGATAGAAATCAACTGTTTTATATTGTTTTTAATTTTTCCTTTGCGAAAAATTGAAAAAGCTACCTTATTATTCATATTAATACATTTATTTTGCAGCTTAACTGTCAAAAAAAAGACAATTCACATCCACTAAAATTTAATGTGAATTTTTTCTGTTTTTAAATGACAAACAAGAAAGAATAATTGGAATGAGGCTTTTATTATTGAATTCCATAGGACGCTCGAAATGGGGTGGCGGAGAGAAATGGATGCTTATGACCGCAAAGAATTTGATTTCGAGAGGACATGAAGTATACATTGGCTGTTCTGCAAACTCCCTATTGGAGCAACATTCCAAAGCCGAAAACCTTCCGGTGCTTCCGATTAATATTTATTCCGACTTCAGTCTATTAGGTATATTAAAACTAAAACAATACTATAAACAAAAAGCATTTGATGTAATTATTGGATGCCAGAATAGGGATGTACGAATTGCCGGATATTTGGTTAAGAAAATTCTTAAATCTAAATGTTTGGTATATAGTCGCCAGGGAGTTCAACTACTCAATAAGTCGATCAAATATAAATTTAGTTTTCTTCCATTCTGCGATGGAATAATTACTAACACCTACTCAATTAAAAAGGAGTATGACAGTTACGGTTGGTGGGATAAAGATTTTGTAAAGGTTATATATAATGGCGTTGAAAGTCAAAACCACGATTTAGAGGGATTTAATTTTAATGAATACTTAAAACCTTCAACAGAAAATCCTTTTATTATCTTTTCAGCAGGCCGATTATCAACTCAGAAAGGGTTCCGTTACCTAATTGATGCTGCTAAGAAGGTAGTTATTAATCACCCTGACACCTATTTTTTTATTGCTGGAAAAGGAAAATTGCAACGAGAACTAAATGAGCAAATCGTACGAAATGGATTATCATCAAACGTATTCCTAATTGGTTTTCATGAAAATATAATCCCTTTATTGAAAAAGGCCGATTTATTTATTCTTCCATCACTTTTTGAAGGTATGCCCAATGCCTTAATGGAAGCCATGTCTGCAGGCGTTCCGGTAATCAGCACTAATGTAAATGGTGTGAGTGAGTTAATGCAGGATCAACAACATGGTTTAATCATTCCACCTGCTGATCCCGAAGCATTATCGAGTAGTATCTTAAAAATGATTGAAGATAAAAACTATAGAGATATGGGACTAGAAGGAAAGAAGCATGTAGCTAATAACTTCACCGTTGATAAAATGGTTGATGAGATAGAATCATTTCTTGAGGAAGGAATCCGAATAAAGTCATAAACACCATTTTAATTTCTTAATCTATTATCAATCTGCATGGTTAAACAATTTTATATCTTTTGGAGTAAAACCATTTTATTCTGGATCCTATTTTTTGCTCTACATCGTCTAATTTTTATAGGTTTTAATGCTGATTTCATAAAAGACACAACCATCAAAAACCTATTCCAATCATTTATTTACGGTGGAAGGATGGATATTTCCATCATTGGTTATTTAATGATGTTAGTTGTTTTGGGGCAGATTATATCCATTGTTACCTTACGTCAGTTTAGTACACGACTCATTAGTTGGATTACTTTTGGCCTTATTGTTGTTTTTACCGGATTACTGTTAGGCGATACTTATTTGTTTTCTTTTTGGGGAAGACACATCGACGCTGAAGCTATGAGCTTTTTAAAAGATCCTAAGGTAGTTCTTTGGTCTTTAGAATGGCATCAGTCCATTGGCTTCTTTGTTTCATTTGTTCTTATTAATGGCCTATTTATCTTAGGCTATAAAAAGTTGGTTAACCCTACTGTAACAAGATACAAACTCAACTGGAAACTAATTGGTATTCAGTTACCTATTTTACTATTCTTAGGAGGTTTATTAATAATTCCAATACGTGGCGGAGTTGGTGTGGCTCCATTAAACACTGGTGCCGCTTATTTCTCATCACAGCGCTTTGCTAATCAATCAGCATTAAATCCTATCTGGAACCTAATGTATTCTCTAAAAAAGATAGATGCAACCCAAAAGCACTATCATTTTATGGAGGATGAAAAAGCTGAAAAGATTTTTTCTGACCTTAAAAAAGAATCAGGTCATTACCCTTCTGTTTTAGCTGTTGAGAAGCCCAACGTTGTAGTTATTTTACTTGAAAGTTTTGCCGCTCATGTAATTGAGCCATTGGGTGGACATGCTGTATCGCCAAATTTCACAAAGCTTTGTAAAGAAGGCATTCTGTTTTCTAACTATTATTCAGCATCATCTCGTTCCGATAAAGGATTGGTTGCTGCAATAGCAGGTTATCAGGTTATGCCAACCTACTCAATCATTCGCATGCCTGATAAAACTGAAACATTATCATTTCTTCCGAAACAATTTGAAGAAGCAGGTTATAATGACATTATGTACATGTACGGCGGAGATATGGGTTTTAAAAATATGAATTCATTCGTTCTACAAGCCGGGTTTAAGCGAACAATAACCATGAGCGATTTTCCATCGGATTATCAAGGAGAAAAATGGGGGGTTCACGATCAGTATACTTTTGACCGTTTAGCTGACGAAATGCAAAGTGCTACGGCTCCATATTTCTACTTTTACTTTACTCTTAGCAGTCATGAGCCGTTTGACGTCCCTATGGTGCAAATGTTTGAGGATAAATACCATAATTCAGTAGCTTACACCGATAAATGCTTAGGTGATTTCTTTGATAAGGTAAAGAAAAACGGATTATGGAATAACACTTTGTTTATTCTAATGGCCGATCATAGTACTCCTGGTCCGGAGCGCTTTACCGATGACACAAAAGAGCGATTCCATATACCTATGTTATGGACTGGTGGAGCCTTGGCAGTAAAAGATACGATAATTAATAAGGTAGGTAGTCAAACCGATATGGCCCGAACTTTGTTAACTCAGTGTGGTATAAATGATGATGGTTTCCCATTTAGCAAAAACTTATTCGACGAAGAGGTAAATGGTTTTGCATTCTTCGATTATCCGGATGCAATGGGATTCATTCAGGACAGTTTATATCAGGTCTATGATAATAGAATGAGACGTTTTATCCGGATGGAAAATGCTCAAAATTCAGTTGATAGTTTGAAAGCGAAAGCTTATTTACAAGTGCTCTCGCTTGATCATAAAAGCAGATAGTATTACAATGAAAGGATTGAAAAGGGAAGATTTTGAGGTAATGGCGCCGGTTGGATCTTATGAGTCATTACAGGCAGCTATTCAAGGGGGAGCCGATTCTGTTTATTTTGGTATTGAACAGCTAAATATGCGTTCGCGCTCATCAAATAACTTCAGTACCGAAGATTTAAGAAAGATAGTTAGCATCGCCAAAGAAAATGGCATTAAAACCTATCTAACTGTTAATGTGGTTATTTTTAATAATGAACTTTCGTTGATGCGCGAGATTATTGATGTTGCAAAGGAAATGGAAGTAACTGCAATTATTGCATCAGATCAGGCAGCCATTAATTATGCTCATCAAATAGGAGTTGAAGTACATATTTCTACACAAGTGAATATCTCTAATGTTGAAACATTAAAATTCTATAGTCATTTTGCTGATGTAGTAGTATTGGCTCGCGAATTAAATATGGATCAGGTTAAAAGTATCCACCAGGCAATTGTTGAAGAAGACATTAGAGGACCAAAAGGTGAGTTGATTCAAATTGAAATGTTTGCCCATGGCGCATTATGCATGGCAACATCGGGTAAGTGCTACATTAGTCTTCATCAGTTAAATTCGTCAGCTAACCGTGGGGGGTGCCTGCAACCGTGCAGAAGAGGATATGATGTAACAGAGAAAGAATCGGGCATGCAAATGAGTCTGGAGAATGAATACATCATGTCGCCAAAAGATTTGAAAACCATTCATTTTCTGAATAAAATGATTGATGCCGGCGTAAGAGTATTTAAAATTGAAGGACGTGCACGATCGGCTGAGTATGTTAAGAATGTTTGCCAGAGCTATAGCGAAGCCATTTCTGCTGTTTTAGACGGAACCTATGGAGAAGAGAAGATACAGCAATGGGATACCAAACTTTCAGAGGTATTTAACCGTGGTTTCTGGGATGGATATTACATGGGACAGCGCCTAGGAGAATGGAGTCATAACTACGGTTCAAGAGCCACAAAAAAGAAGACCTATATTGGGAAAGGAATGAATTATTTTCCAAAATTGGGAGTAGCTGAATTCTTGATGGAAACACAAAACCTGAAAGTTGGCGATGAAATTTTGATAACAGGCCCTACTACAGGTGTTGTTCAAATGAAAGTATCCGAAATCAGAGTGGATCTCAATCCTGTTGAAGAAACAAAAAAAGGAGAGCGCTTTAGCATGCCAGTTGATGTTAAAATCAGACGTTCAGATAAATTGTATAAACTAACCGAAACATTAAATAATCAATCCAATGGCTGAAGGTAACTTACTTAAGATGCGCACTAGTATTGATGGTGACACAATTCAATACCAAATGGTGATGAAAGATACTACCATCAATTTAAATGAGTTCGTTGGAAAGCCATTAAAGCTAACCTACAAAAACCAAATTAATTGTATTGCCTGTGGAAAGGTGACATCAAAATCGTTTGGACAAGGGTTTTGCTACAATTGCTTTCAAACAGCACCCGAAGCTGAAGAGTGTGTGTTAAGACCGGAATTGTGCAGAGCTCATCTGGGTGAGTCACGTGATCAGGAATGGGCCGAATCGCACTGCCTTATTCCTCATTATGTATATCTGGCTGTAGCATCAGGTATTAAAGTTGGTATAACAAGAAATACACAAATACCCACGCGTTGGATAGATCAGGGAGCCTGGAACGCAATGATTATTGCCGAAACTCCTAACAGACATATAGCAGGTGTAATAGAGTCATATTTAAAACAACACTTTTCTGATAAAACTAATTGGAGAAGTATGTTGAAAAATATTTTGGCAGAAGAGATTAATCTATTGAGCGAAAAAAATAGAGCTATTGATCTTTTACCAAAAGAATTGCAAAAATATGCTTTTCAAGAGGAAAAGCTATGGGAATTAAATTACCCTGTTTTACAGTTTCCAATAAAACCACAATCGGTTACATTTGATAAGGAAGCGTCTATAGAAGGAACCTTACAAGGAATTAAAGGTCAATATCTTTTATTTGATAACGATAGAGTAATTAATATTCGTCGCCACAGCGGATATCTTGTTGAAGTAGAAAAGTAAATCTAAATAATTACAATTTCATCGATAAACAATTTTGATGGTATACTATCAATTGAAATTTCGGGATTAACAATTCTAATCTTTAAGTATCTACCTGTTTGTTGACCACTTATTAACTCAATACTTTTTTGATTTTCACCTTTATCTGTTGAAGGAACCAGCGAAACAGAACCGAAGATCTCAAAATTTTTATTGTCTTTCGAGATACTTACTTCTATTGATTTGGGACTAAGTATTCCTAAATTGGGCCGACTTAAGTGAGATAGATAAACCTCACTAATTTGAGTCATGCGATTAAGTTTACAGGTCATAATAACTTCACTGCTATCAGACTTTAACCATCCATTTTTTAAATCAATAGCACCTTGTTTATTATCTTGCAGAAAGTCAAACAAGCCATCAGTCAGCTTATCATTATTCGGTGATACATCTATAACTTTACACTCTACATTACTTCTTTTTATAAAAGTTTTAGTGATAGTATTTGATGGTTTTTTGCGCTTTTTAAATGCAAAGGCAGTAATAGTTGTTGTTTTATTTAATACAATGGGTTCGTCATATTTAAGCGAAGCAGTATCGGGTTTTGAACCGTCGAGAGTATAATAAATGTTTGCCGAATTATCGGGTAAAACAATGGGTACAGACATTTTTTTTGCAAAAGCAATTCCATCTGTATTAAAAAAAGGATCTTGCAATGAAGGGATTAACTCTCTGGGTTCTTTGTCGCTTAATTTCTCATTTAAACGGAATGATAATACTGCTTTTATGGGGAAATGGTCAGAAATAAATGTATCACCTTTCTTAATAGGATAGGTTCGAAATGACTGAACCAAAAACATGCCGTTAACCAAGATATGATCAATGATCATCTTTTCTGTATTGTCATTAAAACCATTAAAGGTTGTTACGGTTTCATTATCGGTTGTAAGATTCTCAAATCTTGAATCCCACAAAGCCGAATGATCAATCCAATGATCGGTTAATGTTTGGTAAGCAACCTGATTAAATGTAGCGTTAAAATCGCCCGTAACAACTACCGGAGCATCTCCTGCTAACAACTGAATTTTGTCTAACAATAAAACTGAACTTTCGTTTCTGGCAAACGAACTAATATGACTAAAATGAGTATTAAAAACATAAAAGATATATCCATTCTCTATGTTTCTTAACTGAACCCACGTCACGATGCGAGGAAAATGCGTACCCCAATTTTTACTGCCAGGAATATCAGGAGTATTTGACAACCAAAAATGAGAAGAGGAAATTAATTCGAACTTATCTTTTTTAAAAAATATGGGGGTCATCTCACCAGCGTCTTTCCCATCTTCTCGTCCTGCTGCAATACTCGTATAATCCTTAAGGTGTTCTTGTAAGTGTTTCAATTGTCGTGGAAGTACCTCCTGAAATCCAATAACATCAGGTTTTTCCTTATCCAAAAATGAAAATGCAATACCCTTTCTGTTATCCCAACTGTTGATACCATCTCCAGGATTATCGTAGCGAATATTAAAACTAATTACACTTAATGATCTGTCGTTAACTCCACAAGAGCTAAAAACAAGAACTAATAAAAGGATATATAATAGTTGCAACCTCATTAATTTACTTTTTCGAAAGTGTAGACCACCAAATAAAAAATAGAAGTCCATTAACCATAGACTTCTTGATAACTAAAAATATATCCTAATTATTCAATTATCACTATTTATTACATGTATGCTTATAAATAATTGATAACAATGTTATTATTTAAGGTTTTAATTCTATAATCCACTTGTATACTTTAAACTGATTCTGTTTTTATGCAATTAAGTTTTGAAGAGTAAACCTCGTCTATTATTGTAGCAACAAACTATTCTTTGCCATTTAAAGGCCTTATTATTTTTCAAGTTATACAAAATACAAATTAACACTACTATGCACTTTTCTATGCAGGATCATTATCTTTATTTTATTGTAATGTTCTAAAAAATCTACTAGTTTTATATTATTAATTGAAAAACCACAACCCATTTTCTACCTATGAAAATAAAAAAGCGCACTCTCATTATAGGGGGTATTTTATTACTAGTTTTTATCTTTTTGTTCTTTCTTTCAAGACTTGTAAATAACTACATTAATAAGAATGGACAAGAACTAACGGGCCGAAAAATTGAATTGGGTAAATTAAATTTTAACTACTTTAAAGTGGCTGTTCGCGCCCAGGATCTGGTTGTCTACGAAGAAAATCAAAAAGACACTTTTGCTGGTTTTAAAGAACTTTATATCAATTTCGACCCATGGAAATTGGTTCGAAACGAATATTCCTTCTCAAGTATCACACTCGATAGCCTTTATGCATATATAGTACAAGGTAAGGATGATTTTAATTTTAGTGATTTAATTCCGCCTGAAGATTCTTTGGCAACGGAAGACCTTGATACAGTTCCTTCTCAACCATTGCGTTTTTCTGTTTATAACATAAAAATAACACGTAGTAAAGTTGATTATTACGATAAACAAATAGATAATCGTCTCTTATTTGATGATTTGAGTTTAAACCTGCCAAAAATAGCCTGGAACGACCAGGAATCAGAAATGGGTGTTGAGTTTGAATTTGGCGAGAAAGGACTAGTTTCTATTGGTGCAGATATTAATAATCAAATTAATCGCTACCACCTTGTCATTGGCATGAAAGATTTGTCGTTAGAGCCCATTTCAAATTATGTTGAGCAATATGTAAATATTGATGGAATCTCAGGTAATTTAAATGCAGATGTAATAATCAATGGCAACACTAATAAAACTACAGATCTAGTAGTATCAGGAAGTGCTAGTGTTGATACGTTTAAAATGTGGGAACCAGGCAACAAAGACTTTTTGAATCTGCAACGTTTTTTTGTGAAATTCGATTCTCTGGATCTGGGTAGATCCAACTATTATTTTTCTGACATAGAGATTGAACAGCCTGTATTAACAGCTGATCTAAATAAAGATCAATCGAACTTCGAACGAATCTTCCAAGCTTATCTTGAAACGGATTCTATTGAAACCGATGTTGAAAGTGCAACAGAGACTGATGTTGACTCATCCTTATTATCATACAGGATTGATACTATTAAACTAATCAATGCCAAAATTCTATTCAGTGATAATACGCTCAACAGACCTTTTCAATATGATTTTAAGGATATTAATGTAAGCTTAGGCAAGATTACAGAAAGCACTGCAAAAATCCCTGTTGATTTTAGCATCAATTTGAATGATCAGGGTAACCTGAATGGAAATACTACATTTAGTATTATTGATCCTTATGACCTAAATGTGAAGGCTAAACTTAAAAAACTTCGCTTGATGAGTTTCTCTCCTTACACTGAATATTATATCACTTGTCCTATCACTAAAGGTGATTTCAATTATGATTTATCAATTGAAATGTCAAAAACCGAGATGGTCAATGAAAACCAAATTACTATAAACGAACTTGAATTTGGACATAAAACAAAAGACACAACAGGCATTAATGCCCCAATCAAATTAGGTTTATATTTAATGAAGGATCCCAAAGATGTTATTGACATTAATTTACCGGTGAAAGGAAATCCATCTGATCCTGAATTTAGTGTTAGTAAACTTGTTTGGAAAGCATTCCTAAATTTATTGGTTAAAACAGCCGCATCGCCGTTTAATACACTTGGAAAACTGGTATCAACCCGTCCAGAAGAATTGGAAACCTTGCCGTTTGAATATGCACAGGATTCGCTTACTGTCGATCAAAAAGAAACACTCAATAAGATTGCTACTATTTTGCATAAAAAGCCAGAACTCTTCTTTACCTTCTCCCAACAAACTTTTGTTGAGATTGAAAAAGATTCATTAGCAGTAGCAATTGCTAAAAAACAGATGTTAATTGATAAAATAAAACCGGATACCGAGGCAGATTACCAGAAATATCATAAACAATTAGCAGAGTTAACTAGTGATAATGATGCTTTTAAACGCTTCGTCAATAAATCAGTTGAAGGTGCAGATACATTAGCTTTGCCTCTTGCCTGCCGTAAGTTAATTGGTGAAAATGAACTAGATGAGGCATTTAAAAAGTTATTGAATGATCGATCAATATTATTACAACATTATCTGATTAATGAACAACAAGTTGATTCATCATCGGTTGAAATCATTCTCTCAGACTTAAGAAATATACCGGAGCAACTAAAATCACCTAAATTTGATATTGAGGTTTCAATTAAATAAGAAGCACGAAAAGCGTCATCTTATCAGGGTAATTCAACCATTCTGGTTATATTGCTGTTCATAATATGTAAATGCGAATCCTACTAACGTTAAGTTAAAAAATAGGTAATTCGCATTTGATTAGCCAAACCTTTACCCATCAGGTTTCACGTAGACGCCTTCTTTTTAACCAGAATGAAGACATCTGTAAGTATCGATTTTTGAAAACGTTTTTTTAATGAGTAATCAGCATTATTCTGTTGTTGTATTAGGTGCAGGGGTAACAGGGTTAACCTTAGCTCATCATTTAAATAAAAAGGGAACCAACTTTTTGGTATTGGATAAAAAACCTCGTCACGGTGGTGTTATTCATACCAAATCAAAGAATGGTTTTATATATGAATCAGGTCCCAACACAGGAGTAATTTCACATCCTGAAGCCGTTGCCTTATTTGATGACTTAAAAGATCTAATAAGGGTAGAAAAAGGAAACGATGTTGTGAAAACGCGTTTTGTAATGAAAAATGGAAAATGGCATGCTTTACCACAGGGATTAATATCAGCCGTAACAACTCCTTTATTTAGTTTAAAAGATAAATTTCGGATACTGGGAGAGCCTTTCAGAAAACCAGGAGTAGATCCTGATGAGTCATTGGCAGAACTGGTAAAACGAAGAATGGGTAAAAGCTTTTTGGATTACGCCATCGACCCATTTATTCTGGGTATATACGCTGGAGATCCATCTTTGTTAATAACAAGGCACGCCATGCCAAAGCTCTATAACCTTGAACAAAACTATGGAAGTTTTATCAAAGGAAGTATTAAAAAGCGAAAAGAGCCCAAAAGCGAATTAGAGAAGAGGGTTGATCGTGCTGTATTTTCTATAGAGGGCGGATTAAGCCAATTAACAGATGCTCTGTTAAAAAGTGCCGGAGAAGGAAATACAAAATTGGGTGTTGATAATGTTGTCATAGAACCTTTAAATACTGGAGGCTACAAGGTTTCTTATTCGCAGAATGGAGAAGATATTGAAATGACTGCTGATAAAGTTGTAAGTACTTTTGGATCTGTTGGATTAAAGGAGACGTTTGCGTTTATTTCAGATGAGGATATGCAGGATTTGACAAACCTTAAATATGCAAGGGTTGTTGAAATTGCACTAGGATTTGACCAATGGAACGGACGACCACTGGATGGCTTTGGAGGCCTGGTTCCGCATAAAGAAAAAAGAGATATTTTGGGAGTTCTGTTTATGTCCTCTTTATTTAAAAACAGAGCCCCTAAAGATGGTGCATTACTTTCTGTTTTTATGGGAGGAATACGAAATGAGAAATTATGTGATTTAGATGACGAAGCTCTGATGCAGGTGCTTGAAAGAGAAATGAAGGATTCGATGGACTTGAAAAAGTTTGAACCATCAATGGTTGATATCATGAGGTATTCACATGCCATACCTCAGTATGCAGCTAATTCAGATAAACGTTTGGCAGCCATAGAAAGAGTGCAAAAACAGCACAAAGGTTTAATTATTGCAGGTAATCTTCGTGACGGAATAGGTATGGCAGACCGCATCAAACAGGCAACCATAATTGCTCAAGAAATTAACTAATGACACGAAATGTTATTCTCATATTACACATCATCACCAGTACATTAGCTTGTTTGGTTACATTGGTCATTGTTTTAAGAGCTATTTATGGCTTAAGAAAAAAAGCAGCTATAACCAATTGGGATATAAAGCTTCCACTTTGGGCTACTATTCTTTTATACATTCAATTAGCACTCGGAACAGCTTTGTTTATATTTTACATGGTTGATTATACACATGGACAAATTGACTTGTTAAAACGAACCGAATTGAGAAGTCGTTTCTGGGCAGTTGAGCATTTTATATTAATGGTGTTTACTTTAGTGGTAAGTCATATAGGATGGATTTTTGCCCGTAAAAGCAAGCAATCGATCATCATTTATAAAAAAAATCTTTTGTATTTTGGTGTTGCCTGTACGATGATACTAATTTCAATGGCTATGAATGTTATCAGGCATGCTGTATAGGCAATTTAATGTAACAACAAGAAATCGCATTCTTATATGAAAATTCTTATTGTTGAAGATGAACCGGAATTAGCGAAGAGCATTAAGGCTTTTTTAGAGTCTGAAGGTCATATTTGTGAACAGGTAAGTAACTTAAGTGATGCTTTACACTTAGTGGATTCCATTTTCGATATTGTTGTGTTGGATCTTAACCTACCCGATGGAAATGGACTGGAAGTCGTTCGTAAGGTAAAAAGCAAAGGCATAAAAACGGGTATTATTATTGTATCTGCCAGAGATAGTTTAGATAATAAAATAGAAGGTTTAGAACTTGGTGCAGATGATTATCTTACCAAACCATTTCAAATGGCTGAGTTAAATGCCAGGCTAAAATCTGTAGTCAGAAGAGTTCACTTTAAAGGAGATGACAAAATTCTTTTTAACGAACTGACGGTCATTCCTGGTGAGATTTTAGTAACGGTAAATAATAATCCCGTTGATCTGACAAAAAAAGAATTTGATTTATTAGTTTATTTCATCGCTAACAAAAACAGAGTATTAACAAAAACAGGCATTGGCGAACATATGTCGAAAGACTTTATGGATTATGGATTCACGGATGATTTTATATACACTCATATCAAAAATCTTCGAAAAAAGTTATTGAAAGCCGGATGCGGTGATTATATAAGAAATGTATATGGCGTTGGATATAAATTTACTGATGCCGAATAACCTCAACACCATGCAAAGACCCAAAGCCAACAAGAAGACACTTATACGCTGGAAAATTTACATCGACCGGGCAAGAATGTATATAGGTTATATCCAGTTTTTTATGATTGGTTTTGTATTCCTTGATTCATTTCGAGACAATCAGGTTGGTGAGTTAATTTACAATCACCTTTATATTTCAATCCCCATCTTATTCTTACTTTTCATCGTCTTTTCTCTTTTACTTGGAAGAATCGATACTGTTTTAGGATTACGGGAAGAGGAATTGCGAAATTCAACACAATCCAATCCGGTAATGAGAGAAATACTGGAAGGAATAGAGGAAATGAAAAAAGAAGTTAGTGAATTAAAACAGCAGCTATACAATCAAACTAATAATAATAGCAGATAATGAAACTATTAACCAAAACCAGTTTAAATTTTATCTCTGCCAGTATTTTCTTTTTTCTATTGGGTAGTTTGGGTGGTTATTACTTTATTAGATATGCAGTTAACAAATTTTTAAATAATGAGCTATTAGGTGCAAAACGTATAATTGAACAGTTAGATGCTACTGAGAGTTTTCACCTTTCGTATGCCGATGTTACACTTGACACTCTACAGAGTAAACCTATATATACCGACGGAATTTTTAACGACACCGTTGTTGTTAATCCTCAGAATGGACTATATGAATTCTACCGAAGCTTTACCTTTGACAAGCATTTCGAAGGAGGTACTTTGCGGTATTCGATACTCCGGTCCACAGCTCCTTCTGATTTACTAGTCATGAAATTTACCTTGATGCTGGCTGTATTTCCCATTCTGTTTTTTATGATTCTATACCTGGTAAACAGGGCATCTATCAAACACTCACTGGGTGTTTTTTACGACACCATTAAAAAGTTAAAGGCTTTTGATGTGAATAAAGTAAATAAACTGGAGTTAATGACCTCTGATATAGATGAATTTGAACAGTTAAATGAGGTATTTAACGCAATGGACAAAAAAATCAAAGAAGATTTTGAGCACTTAAAAGAATACACCGAGAATACATCCCATGAGCTACAAACTCCTTTAGCAATAATTACCTCTAAAATTGATGAATTACTCCAATCAGAAAATCTAACAGAGGGTCAAATAAAAACATTGGCTGGGTTAATGGATACTGTAAGTCGACTATCTAAAACCAATCAGGCTTTAATTTATTTGGCAAAATTAGATAACCGGATGTTCAGTGACGAAGAAGAAATCAATTTTGTTGAATTGGTTCGCGAACAAATACAACTTCTGGATCCTATGATTGAAGATAAAAACATAAATGTCGATTTTATTTCATCAGGAGCCTGTAGCTATATTATGAATCGTACATTGGCCAATACACTTATTCAGAATTTAGTTAAAAATGCAATCCGCCATAATAAAATAGAAGGATACTTAAAGGTTGACTGTTCCGAAAAATCACTGACTATAGCGAATAGTGGTGACCCATTGGATGTAAATGCTGAAGAATTATTTGAACGTTTTAAGAAAGCAGGTAGTCATCCTCAATCATTAGGTATTGGCTTATCTATTGTAAAACGTATTTGTGACATCTCAGGGATTGATATTAAATATGAATGTATTGACACTGAACATCGTTTTATCTTACAAAAAGCAATTCTTGAAAACTAAAAAATCCCTACTATCAGCAGGGATTCAATCTATATTTTTTTTACTTCAATTCTAATAGGAAGAGAGAGCTTTTCGTAGCCCTTCAAATCTATTCTCGTAATCCTCCATCGAAAGTTTAATAACTTTTTTGGCTTCTTCAGCATTATAAATATGGGTTATTTCCGAATCGTTACTTAATCCAGGCATATCCTTATATGTTAAGAAATAATGCTTTAAGCGTTTGATAACCATTTCAGGCATTTCGGTAATGTCTTTGTATTCTCCATACATCACATCATTCTTTAAAACCGAAATAATTTTATCATCCGCCTGATTTCCATCCAACATTCTGAATCCTCCGATAGGGATGGCTTGTGCTAATACATCGCCGTGAGGAATATCTTTCTCAGTCAGCAATAAGATATCCAACGGATCACCATCTCCTATAATATCTTTTTTACCGGTTTTTTCAGAGCAGTAAGCTCCTACCTTCTTCCCACAATACGTCTGAGGAATAAAGCCATAAGGAGCGGGCACCACATTTGAATACTTCTGTGGACGGTCAATTCTTAGATAACCACTTACCTTATCAATTTCATATTTGATTGTATCGGTTGGTACCACTTCAATAAAAGAATTGATAATATCAGGACTCTGATCCCCAATATCAATTCCATGCCAGGGGTGAGATTTATAACGTAGGCCCATTAATCGCCCAATTGGATCCATTAAACTGTTTGCGCTCATATCTTTGCATTTTTTCGCCATTTGGTTTTGGTTTCATTTGTAACATCTTAACGAACTGATTGTTTCTTCGTTTCTGTTAGTAGATTATTTTCATTGACGAACCGCAAATTTAAGCACCCCAACCCGAACGATCAAGACTTCGGTATTGAACAGCCTCAGCAACATGATGTGATTGAATTGAAACTGAGTCCTCTAAGTCAGCAATGGTACGCGAAACTTTTAATATTCTGTCATATGCACGTGCCGATAAATCCAGTCGTTCCATGGCAGTTTTTAAAATTGCCATCCCATTTTCATCAGGAGTAGCATATTTAGCAAGCATTCTACCAGTCATTTGGGCATTACAGTGTACCTTTTCATTAGAAGCAAAGCGTTCATTTTGAAGTTTGCGGGCATTGACCACTCTTTCTCTTACTTCAATACTTTTTTCAGAAGGCGGCGTTTCAGCCAGCTTATTAAAAGGAACCGGAACAACTTCAATGTGCAGGTCTATTCTATCCAACAATGGACCTGAAATGCGACTTAAATACTTTTGAACCACACCTGGACTACAAACACATTGCTTTTCAGGATGATTAAAATACCCACAAGGGCAAGGATTCATACTTGCCACCAACATAAAACTAGCCGGGTAATCAATAGAAAAACGTGCTCTTGATATATTAATATTTCTGTCTTCTAAGGGTTGACGCATCACTTCCAAAACGGTTCTTTTAAATTCTGGCAATTCATCAAGAAAAAGAACACCATTATGTGCTAAACTTATTTCTCCGGGTTGAGGAAAGGAGCCTCCACCGATAAGCCCGG
The DNA here is from genome assembly GCF_018271995.1 of Carboxylicivirga linearis. Classification (GTDB taxonomy): domain Bacteria; phylum Bacteroidota; class Bacteroidia; order Bacteroidales; family Marinilabiliaceae; genus Carboxylicivirga; species Carboxylicivirga linearis. Next base: position 71,270 of record NZ_JAGUCO010000001.1, on the reverse strand, counting down.
CATCTGAAATTGTGTGATGAGGACTTCGAAAGGGGCGTTGGGTTATTAATGAATTTTTGGAATTTGTTTTACCGGCTACCGAGTGAATTTTTGTAGTTTCCAAAGCTTCATCTAACGATAAAGGAGGAAGAATACTTGCCAACCGTTTTGCCAACATAGATTTACCGGCTCCTGGTGGTCCGATCATTATAAGATTATGTCCACCGGCAGCTGCAATCTCCAAAGCTCTTTTTACACTCTCCTGACCTTTTACATCAGAGAAATCAAAATCAACAGTTTGAATACCTTTACTAAATTCTTCTTCCGTGTTGAGTTGAATAGGTTCAGCATCTGATTGCCCATCAAGAAACCCAATTACTTCACTTATATTTTCAAATCCATAAACTTGTAAACCTCCAACAACCGCAGCTTCTTTTGCATTTTGTATAGGTAGAATACATCCTTTGAAACCTTCTTCTTTGGCCTTTATAGCCATGGGTAAAACACCTTTAACAGGCTGCAAACTGCCATCTAATGACAACTCACCCATAATAATATAGTTAGCTAAGAGTGAATCATCTATTTGTGTGGAAGCAGCTAATACACCAATGGCAAGAGGTAAATCGTAAGATGATCCTTCTTTACGAATATCAGCAGGAGCCATATTAATTACAATTTTATGACCCGGCCATTTGTAATTACTTATTTTTAAGGCGGATTCTATTCGTTGTTGACTCTCTTTTACAGCATTATCAGGTAAACCAACCAAATGAAAACGAATACCTTGAGATACATTTACTTCTATTGTAATTGTGTAGGCATCAACCCCACTTACAGCTGACCCAAAGGTTTTTACAAGCATATGTGTGCGATTTTTCATTCAAGTTAAAAAAAAATCGCTTAAAACAGACTTACTACCGGAGTAATTAATAAATTAATTATTTACAACACCTTCAATATACTGAATCAACACATGAATAACTTTAATATGAATTTCTTGTATTCTATCGGAATAACCATTGTGTGGTGCGCGAATTTCAACATCGCATATTTGAGCTAACTCACCCCCTTTTTTACCAGTCAAAGCCACAACTTTCATCCCTTTTTCTTTAGCAACTTTGGCAGCATTGAGTACATTGGACGAATTACCACTAGTACTTATTGCCAGTAGAACATCTCCCTCACAACCAACTGCTTCAACATAGCGGGAAAAGATAAAATCAAAACCATAGTCATTGCCCACACAAGTAATATGGGTAGGGTCTGAAATAGCAATAGCAGGCATTCCTCTTCTTTCGTCTCTGAACAGTCCGGTTAATTCTTCTGCAAAATGCATGGCGTCACTCATAGATCCACCATTACCACACGAAAAGATCTTCTTGTCAGAGTTAACAGCTTCCACCATTAAATCTCCAGCCTTTTTAATTCTATCCCAATTCTCTGCATCTTCAATAAAACGATTCAGAACTTCCTGCGCTTCTATAAAACTCTTTGCGATGTCTTCTCTTGTCATTCTTCTATAAATGTTGTGTAAAAGTACTGTGCTTTTTTAAAATACAAAACAACTTGTTAATTCACTAAACTGTGAATACAATTATTTTAATCCTTTCACTAAAACAAAATCACAATAAGCACCTTCTAACCGGTGTTTGATAATACTTTGATAATCATCAGAGAAATACCAACTATTAAAATCGTTCTCTGATTCAAATTCAATCAATACACTTCTTGAATACTTCCAGGTTCCTTCAATAATCTTTGGGGAATCGTCTACTGCCAGATACTTACCATTAAATTTTGAAAAAACTTCATCGACTTTATCAAGGTATTTTTGATATTCATCTTCATCAATCATTTCAATTTGAACCATAAAATAGTATGACATGATGTTCGTTTTTTTAGCAATAGTTCTTATAGATACAAGGATTCTCCACTGGAATGTTCTTCATCTAAGTTGATTAGCAACAAGCCATTTCTATGCCTATCTAACTCAGCAATTAGTCTACCTTCCTTATTCCAAAATGCGCTCCCTCCACCGGCAGGTAATTGATACGACTCACCGCAAAAATTAGAAATTAAAATATTCATCTGATATTCTTTTGCATAACTGGCCATTTTTAAATGCAAGTTGTCTATACTCTGAGCGGTATAAAAGATACTTGCCAAATAAAGTTTTACCTTATTAACGGCCGCAGCTTTGGGATGATCTGAATTTTCGATATCGGCACAAATGGCAAACTGAGATTTATAATCACCTACATACAAAATTGGGTTATACTCAAATGATGACTGATAAAATTTCTCCTCTCCATTATGAAGATATTGTTTAGTGTACAAATCTATTCCTCCTTCGGGTGTAAGAATAAATGATCCAATATGAAGTCCACTCTTTTGATGGACGGGAGCACCTACAACAATGCAAATATTATATAACATCGCATAATCGCGAAGCAGACTAATGGAGGCATCATAAATAGTTAATGATAATTCAGATGCACCTTCACGAATATAATCGGTTAGTGATAGTTCCGGAAAAAGAATTAGCTCTGCTCCTTGCTGAGCCGCTACTTTTATGTATTCAATATGATTCTCCAGATTATCGTGAATAGCACCTTTAACGGAGTTAATTTGGGCAGAAGCAATGAACATGATAATTAATTTATGTCCTAAAATTAAGCCTTTTATTTGTATCTCAGAATTTTATTCTCCAGCTAAAATTATATACCATTTTTAAATGGGAAATCATCTTCAACACATTCAATAACCTTAAAAGATATAAACAAAAAAAAGGGCAAACCCCAACGATTTGCCCTTTCTATAATTATTACGAGAGTTTAATAATCCTTTTGTGCTACTAATTTTCCTGATTCGTCCCAAATTTTCCAGGAACCTATTTTTTTACCATCTGAGTAAAGCATCTCATACCGTAATACTCCATTTTCATCCCAAATGTACCATTTGCCATCTTTTACGCCATTCTTATAATTAGCTTCGGCTGTTTTTGTCCCTTTCTCGTCATAGGTAATCCAAGTTCCATCCATCTCATTTTTCTTGTATGAACGAACTTCGTTTGTTTTTTGATTTTCGAAATAGAGAGTTGAAATACCGTGCTTTTCGCCTTTGACAACATTCATTTCTACCTTCTTGTTGCCCGACTCATAATATTCTACATATACACCGGTATATAAGTTATCTTCCTGATCGTAATATTTACCATCTTTAACTGTAAGCTGAGCATTAACGATTGTAGTTAACGTAGCTAAAATTGCGAATAAAAGTACCGACTTGTTCATATGGTTAAATTTTCATTGTTAATACTAATCTCCCAACTAAGCCCTGTGTGTAATGCTTTTAGCAAATTAATATCCGAATGAAAATCCAAACGGTTAACACAAAGTTAACATTTAATTTACATTCACATCAAATTGTAAGTAAAAAAAGTATCATGCTCATAATTGAAACTGCATATATACCTATATATCAGCCACTATTCTAATGTTAAGTTTTTATAACCAAAAAAATAGCGACTCTTTTCAGAATCGCTATCTCAGTTATGGTTGTTTGTCTTTTATTTTTCAGCCTTTAGCTTAATTGCCACTTTACAATCCTTTTTTGTGTCGATAGTTGTCTTTTTGTCAGCGTATGATATAAAATCTGACTTTAAAGTATAGGTACCTTTTTTAATATCTTTAAAAGTAAACATGCCATCAAAATCTGTATAAGCAACCTGATCCGTGCCTTCCAAAATTACTTTTACACCTGCAAGGTTCTCTCCTGTTGCTTCATCAGAAATTGTACCCGATAAAGAAGTGATGGCAGTTGTTGATGCTTCTGCATCTTTTTTGTTGTCTTTGTTATTTGCAAAAGAACTAACTCCAATCATTAACAATCCAACCAACAATATAATCTGTGTTTTCATTTTTTTCTGTGTTATGTTACAATGCAAATGTATATGTGATATGTTACCAGATTATTAAGACCAATTTATGAGATGGTTAATTGATTGTTAACTTTAGATTACATTCTCATTTTTGAAGATTTTAATTATTTGGTTTATATTAACTTAAAAAATAAACATGAATTTCACTGCCGGTATAAGAAGAGCATCTGAAGGAATTTTTGATTTACTCTATCCTCAAATTTGTTCAACTTGTGGTACTCATTTATTCAAAGATGAAGTTGAAATTTGCAAACTATGCCTCAAGCGTTTACCAAGAACTAACTTTGAGAAAAGACCTACAGATAATGTCGTTTCTGCATTATTATGGGGAAGATGCAAAGTAGAATCGTCCTATTCTGTTTACTACTATAGAAAAGGTGAACGGGTACAGCAATTATTACATTCACTAAAATATAAAAGTAATCAAGCCTTGGGTGTAGTATTGGGCTCTGAGTTAGGAAAGGCAATTAAATCAAGTGAAGAATCTTTTGATGTAATGGTTCCAGTTCCTTTACACCCGCTAAAACAACAGAAAAGAGGATTCAACCAAAGTGAAGTCATTGCCAATGGAATTCAAAAAGCTTTAGACATCCCCATAAATACAAATACGTTACAAAGATCTGTACATACTTCTACTCAAACAAAAAAAGGACGTTTTGACAGATGGAAAAACGTAGAAAGTATTTTTCACCTTGCCAATAAAGAATCATTAAAAGGTAAACATATCTTAGTGGTTGATGATGTAATCACAACCGGTTCAACAATGGAAGCTTGTATCAATACGCTTGCTGAAATTGAAAACGTAAAAATCAGCTTAGCTACTATTGCTTGTGCGTACCTATAATCTGTTTATAGCATAATAAACCGAGAATACAATATTATTATTGTATTGACCGGGTTTACGACTTAACCAATGTTTTTTAGGGTCATAAATTTCAAGCTCACCATCATAAGGAATACGTATGCGGTTTAACGAATACAACAATCGGCCATTTATCCAAAGTCGTTCGCTAATGTGATAGTTAAGTCCAAAGACTGTTGAAAATTCTAATGACTTAAAAGGAGGAACTCCTTCATTTCCTTTAATAGATTGTTCATCCCAAAACTCATCATCATGTAATAAAGTTGCTATAGCTATACCTCCTTCAACCGAAAAATCTCTAAAATGATAACGCGCTGTTACAGGAAACTGAATATATCCCAAATCTATTTCATAATCATCATAAATAGCCTTTTCAATATTGGGTGCCCGCCTTGCACCTTTCTGAATATAACTAATATCAAATTGCAGATCTATTGAGGGTGAGATTTGTCGACTCACAAAACCACCTAAACTAAAACCTAATTTATTAAAGCCTGCATAAGTGTCACCATCAACCTGCGACATAGTTGGTCCACCGGTAAATCCTGCTCTAAATTCCTGTGCCTGAATAGTAATAAAACAAAATAGACTGATAAATAAGATTAATATTTGCTTCTTCATTATTGGGATTTAAGAATAGTAAGTAAATGTTGAACACCTGTAGTAGCTTTCTCCTGAATAAAAGTTATAGAAGGTGAAGGTGTAAATAAAGGCTGAGCCGGATCAATTAAGTAAATAGGCACACCGGGCGAAACATAATTAAGCAGACCAGCAGCAGGATAAACATTTAAAGAAGTACCTACCACCACAAATATATCAGCAAGTTGTGTCAGTTCAATAGCAGGCTCAATAGCCGGAACCGCTTCTCCAAACCAAACAATATGAGGTCTCAGCTGTGATCCCTTCTCACATTTATCACCCCAATGTAACTCTGATCCGTCTAATTCATAAACCAGCGATTCATCAACCGTACTTCTAACTTTTTTCAACTCTCCATGTAAATGCAAAACTCTTGAACTTCCGGCTTGCTCATGCAAATCATCAATATTTTGAGTGATAATATTCACATCAAAGTGTTTTTCTAACTCAGCCAATCCCTTATGACCAGCATTAGGTTCACATTCGTGTAACTGTTTACGACGTTGGTTATAAAAGTCTAGAACCAGATGCGGATCCTTCGCCCAACCTTCAGGGCTGGCAACTTCCGTTACATCATGATTCTCCCATAGCCCGTCATGATCGCGAAACGTTTTAATTCCACTTTCAGCACTCATTCCTGCTCCAGTTAATACAACCAGTTTTTTCATTTCAATCAATCTCGGTAACAATGCTTATTAAAGCAATAAATTTAGCAATTGTTTTCATTCCTGACCTCTTTTGTTAATTTTAGGCTACCATAATTTTCTTGCCTATACCAATATTGGCTTATGAATAGCTTAAAGAGCAAACTTTACGAAATAATATTCGAAGCAGACACCAAATCAGGTAAGTGGTTCGACATCATTTTAATAGTACTTATTCTTTTAAGTATTATCATTGTAATGATGGAGAGCGACAGCAGAATTCTATCGCATGCAGGTACCTGGATTACATTAATTGAATGGGGTGTTACCATTTTATTTACCATCGAATACCTTCTTCGCATCTGGATTTTAGAAAAACCCGGAAAGTATATTTTTTCGTTTTATGGAATAATTGATTTGCTTGCCATCTTACCTTCTTTTATAGGTTTATTCTTTTCCGGAACGCAGATGTTAATAGTTCTTCGATCCTTAAGATTATTAAGAATCTTCAGGGTATTAAAATTAACACGGTACGTAAAAGAAGCTACCATTCTTTGGGAAGCATTGGCTTCTGGCCGCAACAAGATAGGGGTCTTTCTATTTGTTGTTTTAATACTCATTACCATATTGGGTACCATCATGTATTTAATAGAAAGTCCGGTAAACAATGGATTTAGAAGCATTCCGGAAAGTATATACTGGGCTGTTGTTACACTAACAACAGTTGGATATGGTGATATTGCGCCGGTAACCACCCTGGGCAAATTTGTTGCTGGAGTAATAATGATTACAGGTTATGCAATTATTGCAGTTCCAACAGGTATTGTAACCAGTGAGCTGGCAAAAGAATTTACCAGAAAAACACCAACCAACACACAAATTTGCTCGCAATGTTTTAAAGATAATCATGAAGATGATGCCCTTTACTGTAAGCATTGTGGAGGAAGTCTTAAGAATGAATAAGATAACACCTGTTTATAACTTCTTATTGGTGTAAAAATCCTACAGTTTCAGATTACTTCTTATCTTTGCATATGGCGCGGATGAAACGCAAAAAATTACGATTATGAAGTTTACTTTTACAAGAGTGGCAAGGCACCGTGTATTTCAGCACGATCCGATCTACTACGATGAGCAGAAGGAAAAAAGAGAAGATAGGGAGCGTAGGATAAAAGAAGAATTGGGGCTACTCTCAGAGGAAGAGAAAGAAAAAGGTTATGCTGACCGGATTAAAGGAGGCATGCGTCGCAGACTCAAATCGCATTATGAAGTTACGCGTAGTGCCAAACGCAAATCTAATCTAAGACTGATTCTGATATTAATTGTTTTAATGATTATTGGATTTTATCTGATCGAATCAGGCCTGGACTGGATGCATACCTATCTGGGAGAATAATTTTTTTGAAACGCTAGTAGGAGAAAGGAACAAATGTCAAATATTATTCAGTTATTGCCCGATTCGGTTGCTAATCAGATTGCAGCCGGGGAGGTAATACAACGACCTGCATCAGTTATAAAAGAGTTGATGGAAAATGCTGTGGATGCAGGTGCTACCGAAATTCAAGTTGTTACATCAGAAGCAGGGAAGAACCTTATACAAGTAGTTGATAATGGTTCGGGAATGGCCGAAACGGATGCCCGTATGGCTTTTGAACGTCATGCCACATCCAAAATAAGAGAAGCCAAGGACCTTTTCGAACTGACTACAATGGGTTTTCGTGGCGAGGCATTAGCCTCTATAGCAGCTATTGCTCAGGTTGAGCTAAAAACCCGTCGCAAAGAAGATGAGCTGGGAGTTCATATCTGTATATCAGGCTCCGAGGTTGAATCTCAAGAGCCTGTTCAATGTGCGACTGGAAGTCAGTTTATCATTAAAAACCTGTTTTACAATGTTCCTGCACGCCGGAGGTTCCTTAAGAAGAACTCAACAGAGCTACGTCACATCATAAATGAATTCCAAAGGGTTGCCCTAGCTAATCCGGGTGTGGCAATGAGCCTGATTCATAACAGTGTTCCTCTTTTTAATTTACCTGTTGGAAATATTAAGCAACGCATCGTTAATATGATGGGTAAGCAGATGGGAAATCAACTGATACCTATCGAAACCGATACGTCTATGATTAAGATTTCTGGTTACGTAGGAAAACCTGAATCGGCACGAAAAACTCTGGGCGATCAGTTCTTCTTTGTCAACAATCGTTACATGCGTCATCCTTATTTGCATAAGGCATTAATGGATGCTTACGATAATATTTTAATGCCAGAAACCATTCCGGCCTATTTTATCTTCCTCGAAGTAGATCCTGAAATAGTGGATGTTAACATTCATCCAACCAAAACGGAGATAAAGTTTGAAAATGAACGTGCCATTTGGCAAATATTAAATGCATCCATTCGCGAAAGCTTGGGTAAGTTTAACCTAATGCCATCCATCGATTTTGATACAGCTGACCAGATTGAGATTCCTGTTCCGCAAAAAGATTTTGTTCCACAGGCTCCAAACGTAGAGGTAAATCCATTTTACAATCCTTTTGAAGAAGAAAAGAAAAGAGCTGTAACCTCATATGGAGGATCATCAGGAGGATCATTTTCAGCTACTCCTAAAACCGAAGGGTGGGAAAACTTGTATGATGGATTTAGTACCAACCCATCTCCATCTGATTTTGAACCTTCAGAAAGTGAAATGAGTTTTGAATCGGAACAGGAACAGCAGCCGGTACAACAAACTATTTTATCATCAGGTGGCGAGGAAAGCTCAGCATCAAACAATCATTTCTTTCAGCTAAAGAATAGATATATTCTTACGTCCGTTAAATCGGGGTTAATGATGATTGATCAGCGAAGAGCCCATGAACGAATTATTTTCGAGGGTTTTATGCAGGCATTAAGCAGAGGTGCTTCTTTGTCGCAAAAAATGTTATTCCCGGAAGAGCTTCCATATGGTCCTCATGAAGTGGGCATGATTAACGAGTTGAAGGAAGATTTATTGACATTGGGATTAGAACTGGAACAAAAGGATGACGAAACCTTTTTAGTACTATCAACCCCTGCCGGATTGGAAAATATTTCTGCTGCACAACTGGTTGATGGCATTTTAACCGATTTTAAAGATGGTGAAGTGGATGTGGATAAAGAAGTTTGTGAGCAAATAGCATCATCAATGGCTAAAAGAGCGGCCATTCCATACAATAAAGGTTTAAGTCAGATGGAAATGAGTGAATTGTTCGATCAGTTATTTGCATGTAGCATTCCTAACTTTTCGCCATCAGGTAAGCCCATCATATCTATTTTAGACAACGATGAGCTTACTAAACGATTTAGTTAATATGACACAATGACAGATTTAGTTGGGTTAATGAACTGCTTCCCGACATAATTTGTTATAAATCTATTCAACTACATTAATTTAGTTATTTTTTAAAGTGTGGCACTGATGTTGTTCATTTAATGCTCACTGTGAATTTTAAATTTCAAATATGAACTATCGTCCGTCACCGTTTGCAGGTTTACCTCCGGTAACAAAGAATTTATTAATAATAAATGCCATCTTTTTATTAGCTACCTGGGTAGCAGAAAACACTTTTGGCATCAATTTGAATACATATTTAGGATTGCATTTACCCAGTTCTGAGCTTTTTAATCCAGCTCAGTTAGGTACCTACATGTTTATGCATGGCGGTTTTATGCACTTATTCTTTAACATGTTTGCAGTTTTCATGTTTGGTAGGGTTCTGGAAGTGTATTGGGGACCAAAGAAGTTTTTTACTTTTTATATTATAACCGGAATTGGTGCTGCTGCCATTAATATTGGAGCCAACTATATTGACTATTTCTCAACGCTTTCACAATTATCTGATCAACAATATCAGATAGTAATGGAGAAAGGAGCAGAAGCTATGAGAAATTACCAGAATTTCACAGACCCTTTAATGGGTAAATTCAATAAGATATTAAACGGTCCAACCGTTGGAGCTTCCGGTGCAGTATTTGGTATTCTATTGGCATTTGGAATGTTATTCCCAAATACAGAATTGATGTTATTATTTCCTCCAATTCCTTTAAAAGCTAAGTATTTTGTTATAATTTACGGTGTAGTTGAGCTATTTATGGGTGTTGCTAATTTTTCATTCGATAATGTAGCACACTTTGCTCATTTAGGCGGAATGGCCTTTGGTTTTATCTTAATAAAGTATTGGCAGAAAAAAGGTGTTTAACCAATGAGTATAGTTGACGAAATAAAACAATCATACAAGCAAGGCGGGGCTTTAATTAAACTTATATACATCAATATTGGTGTATTTATAGTTATAAGATTATTACAGGCATTTCTCACCCTTTCAACAGGATCGTTAGACTACCCTTTGCTACAATGGGTTTCTGTACCGTCCGATCCATTGGAATTATTATTCAAACCCTGGACAATTATAACCTATATGTTTGTCCACTACGACTTTCTGCATATTCTTTTTAATATGCTTTGGTTGTATTGGTTTGGTAAAATATTTCTTGAGTTTCTGAATCCTCGTCAGCTGTTAGGAGTTTATTTTTTAGGTGGAATAACAGGTGCTGTTGTTTATTTGATAGCCTATAACTTATTGCCCGGACTGTATCAATTTCAGCCTAATTCTATTTTATTGGGAGCCTCTGCATCAGTTATGGCATTACTTTTTACCATGGCTCGTTTACGCGGAAACCATAAAATTTACCTTCTTTTTTTTGGTGGCGTTCCTTTAAAATATCTGGCAATAGGTTCTCTTGCTTTAGATTTAATAAACATATCTGCACTATCGAATACAGGTGGTCACCTGGCACATATAGGCGGTGCGTTATTTGGGTATCTTTATGCCGGATGGCTTGGGCAAGGAAAAGATGTAACCATACGTTTTAATCGTGTGATGGATTCTATAGCAACTGCGTTCTCCAAAAAATCGAAGATGAAGGTTACACACCGACGTCCATTGACAGATATGGAGTATAATCAAAGAAAAAATACAAAACAGCACGAAGTAGATCGTATCTTGGAAAAGATTAAATCCAGCGGTTACGATAGCCTGACAGCTACTGAGAAAAAAACATTATTTGACGCCAGTAAAAAGTAAACTTTTTGAAACGCTTTTTTAAATCCATAATCACCCTATTCTCATTTTTTGCAGCATTAGCATTATTGCTTTCTGTTATAACTGCATATATCAGCCCTGCTCATACCTGGATATTAGCATTTCTGGGCTTCGGGTTCCCAATATTATGGATAGCAAACCTACTTTTAGCTGTTCTTTGGGCTGTGAAACGCAGGTGGCAATTCTTGTTTCCCGTAATAGCCTTGTTAATAACATGGAGTCATTGGAATCATACTTTTCAATGGAAAGGTCAAAGCCTACCTGAAGATCAAGTATTGGAAAGTCCTTTATCCGTAATGAGTTTTAATGTCCGTTTATTTGATTTATATAACTGGACGAACGAAAAAGATGTACATGAGAAGATATTTGATTTGATACGAAAAGAAAATCCTGATGTAATTTGTATACAGGAATTTTATAGTACCACCAAAAAAGGATCTTTTAATGAAAACTACATCCTCTCAAGACTGAACCAATACAAATACAAACATATTGAATATCATTCGGGCAAAAGAGGACAACGAAATTTTGGATTAGTCACTTTTAGTAAATATCCGATCGTTGAAAAGGGGACATTAAGATTTGAGCACACCAGTAATTTTAGCATCCATTCAGATATCGAAGCTCATGGTCAAAGAGTTAGAGTGTTTAATAATCATCTGGAATCCATTCGATTTTCATCCAAACACCTTAATTTCTTAGACAGTCTCAACTATAAAAATGATAAAGAACGCCGCGAAGGAATGAAGGAGATTAGCGGTAAGTTAAAGTTGGCATTTCAACACAGGGCTGATCAGGCTGAACGAATTGGCAAACACATTAGCAACGCGCCCTTTCCGGCTATTGTATGTGGTGATTTTAATGACACTCCCGTTTCGTATGTGTACCGCAAAATGAAAGGTGATTTAAAGGATGCCTTTGTTGAATCAGGAAGAGGCTTTGGTGGAACATATAATGGAAACCTACCGTCTTTTCGTATTGATTTTATATTTCATGATAATCGTTTTAATTCATATGGATTTAAAAAACTTAATGTGAATTATTCCGACCATTTCCCCATTATGACAACCATTAATCTTCAGGATAAGAACACTGCCTCCACCTAATTTACTTCTGAATTTCAACTGATTAAACAACATAACTAACTTGACATCTACATTAATTCTCATTAAGTTTGTAATACAAACTAAATTGAAGAACTATGAATTTAGATGAAGATCTGGGTAATGAATTAAATGAAGAACAATCGTTACTGGTAATCAGACAAATGATAGAAGTTTCGCAACAGAAACTTAAGAATGACGGAATTCTATTTATCCTTTGGGGATGGATTGCGGTTATTAATTACTTTGTTCTTAACTACCTGGTTGACATATATACTCCAACCTATCACCTCATGAAAGTGGTTCATGCACTTCGTCTAATTCTTCCACTCGGAGGTATTGCATACACCATTTATTATATGTATCAATCCCGAAAAAAAGTAAAAACCTTTATTAGCATCTCACTTCGCTACGTATGGATTGGTCTACTAGCGTGCATGGTACTCATCAACTTAATACAGTTTAATGTTTTACATCAAATTCACTTTGAATTACAGCATCCTATTTTTATGGCAATTATTGCATTTGCAATAGTCATTACAGGAGGAATTCTTCGATATAACGTTATTATTTATGGAGGCGTTTTTTTCGGCCTCCTTGCTTATGTTGCGTCCCTTTACCCAATAGATAAACAGTTAATGATTGAGGCCTTAGGTTGGTTAGTCGCTTTTGTTATACCAGGTCACGTTATGTATTCACAACGGGAAAAATAGTATGTTTAAAGATCTGGATCCGGTTTTGCATTCTCAGGTGCGTCTGGCTATTATGTCGGTATTAATTAGTGTTGAATCAGCAGAATTTGCATTTCTATTAGAAAGTACCAAAGCCACAAAAGGCAATTTGAGTTTTCAGCTTACCAAACTAAAAGCTGCCGGATATGTTGATATTACAAAGACCAACAAGGGCAACTACCCCTTAACAATTTGTAAAATTACCTCAGTAGGTATTAAGGCATATACAAAGTATGTCGATGCAATTGAAGACTACTTTAAAGTATTTAGACAGCAATAAAAAAAAGACTATTTTTGGCCTAAAATTTCTTATAATGAAGCAATATCTGGATTTACTGCAGAGGGTACTCGACGAAGGTGCTACTAAAGATGATCGCACGGGAACTGGCACCATTAGTGTGTTTGGGCATCAGATGCGATTCGATTTAAGTGAAGGATTTCCTTTGCTAACAACTAAAAAGCTGCATTTAAAATCCATCATTCATGAATTGCTTTGGTTTCTAAAAGGAAGTACCAATGTTAAGTATCTTCAGGAAAATGGTGTTCGCATATGGAATGAGTGGGCAAAAGAAGATGGTGAGTTGGGACCCATTTATGGTTATCAATGGAGGTCGTGGCCCGATTACAAGGGTGGTAATATTGACCAGATAAAAGAAGTAATTGAGAGTATTAAAAATAATCCGAATTCACGCCGACATATTGTAAGTGCCTGGAACGTGGGTGCCATTGATGATATGCAACTTCCACCTTGTCACATCTTGTTCCAGTTTTATGTGGCTGATGGAAAGTTAAGCTGTCAGCTTTATCAACGTAGCGCTGATATCTTTTTAGGAGTGCCGTTTAACATTGCATCCTATGCGATATTAACCATGATGGTGGCTCAGGTTTGTGGATTAAAACCGGGAACATTTGTACACACATTGGGTGATGCACATATTTATCTGAATCATATTGAACAGGTGAAATTGCAATTAACAAGAGAACCGAAATCACTTCCTCAGATGATTATTAATCCCGATCGTAAAAACATTGATGAATTTATTTTCGAGGATTTTAAATTAGAAAACTACGAATCTCACCCACATATTAAAGGAGCCATTTCAGTATGATTTTAGCAATGATTGTTGCCGTTGATGAACAGAACGGTATTGGGAAAGACGGTGATCAACTAGCTTATATCTCTTCAGATCTAAAAAGATTTAAAGAGTTAACAACAGGTCACACCATTTTAATGGGTAGAAAAACCTTTGAAGCACTCCCAAAAGGTGCGTTGCCTAAGCGTAGAAACATCGTTATTACACATCAGAAAGACTACAAGGCACCTGGAGCAGAAGTGGTAAAATCGATAGGTGAGGCAATAGCCATTTGTAGTGATGACCAGAAGGTGTTTGTAATTGGTGGGGGTGAAGTTTACAAAGCATTTCTGCCAGAAGCCGATGAACTTTACATCACTCAAATTCATCATACCTTTGATAATGTTGATGTGTTCTTTCCTGAATATAAAGGCTTAGGATGGAAAGAAACTCATAGAGAAGATAATTTACATGATGAGAAATCCGGCTTTACTTTTTCATATGTGAATCTAAAAAGTGCAGGTCGATTCGATTGCGTGTAATTAGACTTATAGATTAGTAGATCATTAGACCATCAGACTAATTTTCAATCCTTAAAATCAAACTATTGATTCAGATTTTAAACAGATGTAATTGATTAATGAATAACATTAATTGCGGATATCGTACTATTTATTGTGGAGCAGGTATGAATAATTGATCAAACAGTAAAACTTATTGTGGAACTGTTAATATTAATTGTTGATGTAATCAAATCTATTGTATGATCAACAAAATTAACTTTTAAATATTATTATAACTATTCGTCTACTATCATTAACTGCGACATAAACAGAATCAATTGTAGGACACACAACATTAATTGATAAGATGACTTATTAGAATTCTATACTTTAAGTACCTATAATTCAACAGAGGTGCCCACACACATTAAACTCCAATCTGAGATAAGCATACAGATTAAATTTTAAACTGACTACTAATCGCCATTTCTGGCATAGGTTCGTATTGTGTTGTAAATCGAGCCATTAAATCATCAATTACTCCAGGCAAATTATTTGGATAATGAACAGAAACGGCATTCTCAAAAAACACCCATTCGTTTATTCCTTCAATTCCAGATTCAAAATCAGTCAATGTTTTAATTCCCATGCTACCCAAAAAGGCAGAATTACATTGTTGCTCATACTGACCTTTCATAGGAATAACACAAAGCTTTTTTCCCATATATAACGCTTCAGCAGGTGTTTCAAATCCGGCATTGCATAATATTCCGGTACATGTTAAAAAACTCTCTGTAAATTTGGCTTTGTTTACAGGTTGAATCGTAATGTTTCCAATTTCTTTTGGTTGTGTATTATGCTTCGAAAATACATGCCATTTTATATAGGGTACTTTTGATAACACAGCAATAATTTTTTCATCAGAATAGGAAGGTAAGTACACAGTATAATGACCAAGGTTCTTTTTAACTGCAATTCTAATATCACTCCTTATAACCGGAGTTGAAATGTTATCAGCTATACTATTAAAATGAAATCCATAATTAAAATTTGCCGGTGCATAATACTTAAGAATGTTCTTACCTATATTATCTTTTTCAATAGGTTTGGGGGCATCAGCATGAAGAACCGCACTTTGGTGGCTTAAACCAATACATCTTTTACCTCTTAGTTTACAAGCCCATGCCGATACAGGTTCAAAATCATTTATAACCAGGTTATACCGGTGTATGGGTACTGAAAATACTTCTTTCAAGAAAGTGAAAAGACGGGTTTTCTTTATCGATTCTCTTAAATCGACACCTCCATTTTTTCCAAAAATAAAACCCATACCATGATATCTGTATTTTACAGGCCATGGCAATTCAATGTCGGTTTGTGTACCACTAACCAGTATATCAACTTCACCATATTTTTTTAACTCAGGAATAACTTCATAGGCGCGAGCCATGTGACCATTTCCTGTTCCTTGTATTGCGTATAATATTTTCATTGTGATGTCGGGGTTTGATGATTAATCAACTACTTAAAACATCGTTAAGCATTGCTCTAAATAACACCTTCTCATTAGGTATCAGAATATCATCTGATGAAAGATAATTGGATGAACTTTTTATGGATACTTGCTGCTTAAAGTGTACCAAATGCCAATCGCCATTATAAAACTCAAGCGCTGTATTGTTTTCAACCCAGTCTCCACTATTAAGATATACTACTGATCCTTCATCATTGGTAATCACCTTTTTTTCTGGCCAGTGAATATGACCGCAGATGACATAATCGTATTGTTTAGTTATAGCTAACTCTGCTACCGTTAATTCGAAACGACTGGTTATTTGATTCTTCTTCTTTCCCTTGATTGCTTTCTTAACATCACGCGAAAGAGAGATACGACGTTTACCAAAAACAGAAAGT
Source organism: Carboxylicivirga linearis (assembly GCF_018271995.1). Classification (GTDB taxonomy): domain Bacteria; phylum Bacteroidota; class Bacteroidia; order Bacteroidales; family Marinilabiliaceae; genus Carboxylicivirga; species Carboxylicivirga linearis. The sequence continues at coordinate 54,765 of NZ_JAGUCO010000001.1, read as the reverse complement.
AATCCATTAACCATTTTATTGGTGATAGTTAGAAAACCATAGGCCTTGGCTCCCAGCTTTGCCAACCATTTTGAATGATGCATTACTACATCAAACACATCACCATGAAAGATCCATGATTTGGTGCCGTTTAATTCCAAAACCAATTTGTTGGCTATTCTAAAATTTCCGACTGACATGCCTACAAAGCGGCGAAGATATTCATCGTGATTTCCAGCCAGATATACAATCTCACTACCATTTTCCATCATCTTTATAAGTTGACGAATTACTTTAGTGTGTGTTTTTGGGAAATAATTAGTTGTAAATTGCCAAACGTCAATGATATCACCATTTAAAACGATGGTTTTTGGATTGACCGTTTTTAAGTAGCTTACTAATTCCTTTGCTTTGGCACCATAGGTTCCCAGGTGCGTATCTGAAATTACTAAAGCTTCAATTTCCTTTTTTACAATTGTGTTCTCTTTACTCATCTAGTCAAATAATAATACATTACAAGTATAGACGAGAAATGGAAAGTAAATATTAAGGACGTGCTAAGTAATTTATAATTAGTGAGGAAGGTTAAGAAAAAGTTAACCCAATATCCGCTGAACAATTATATTTCAACGACATATTGGGTTTAAAAATTGATATATTTACAGCTTGGTTATATAGCCATTGGTTCTATGTAAGAATTTCTACCGTATAGAGTGCTTTGCCAGTAGTTGTACAAATCCATTCTTGAATCGCGTGCATTACCTTCAGTTTGCACCAAACGACTTCTTCGTGCCAATACAACCGAACTAATATCTGAATTAGTTCCATTGCATATCATATAATCAACATTTAAGTTACTAACCTGCTTAAGTGCCATTGGTTTACGGCGACAGTGTACTATTAAACCAATTTTCATGTTATCAACCAATGTTGTTATTTCCATAAGTTGTTCCATGTCTCCAGCATCGTTTACATCACACGAAACTAATACATGAGAATAAAGTCTGTAATTAGCCGCTTTTTGTTTAAACTCTTCCCAGTCTTCAAGAGTTTGTGGTTTTTTAATAATACTACTGCTTACTCCATGGTAAGTACATAAACGTTGCAATCGAAGATCATCAATGTTGTTGCTTACAATTAATAAGTCCTTTTCGAAAGGAATGACAGAAGCTAATACAGTTTCAAGCGCAAACTCACGGGTGCGCTTAAAGCTTATTGTTTCATAACCCGTTAAATAAAAACTCTCAGGAGTTACTAACGATTTCGTCATTAATGATATTAACCCACAATCGAAAACATCGTCTAACTCTATTTTTTCTGGAAAATTGGATAAGGTCATCATGCAACAACACTTTAAACGGTTAATACTTTTTCAATACAAAACTAAATTAACGGGATTTCAAATAAATTAATTTCAGTTTAGGCTATTGTTAATCTTTCATTACTTAGACAATCGTTAGCTGCTTATCACGTATTCAAGAAACGGAATATTTTTGTAAAAAAGTTAAAATTCACCTTTTTTAAGTCCTCAAAAGGGGTACCACAGTCAATAAAACTTGATTTTTCATCAAATCACACAGATAACAAGGGGTAAAAACGGATAGATTTGCCGAATCAATTCAGAAAAAATTAAAGAAAAGGGGGTAATCTACCAGAATTGTAATAATGGTGTAATTTCTAAATCAACCCACGAGCCTTAAGCTCAAGATACTTATTAATCGTTTCAATGGTAAGCTTTCCAGGCTCTGTTAATATAGTATGAACTCCATGCCTCTCTAATTCAGACACAATGAGCTTTTTATCGTAAGCAAATTTTTCTGCAATAGTTTTGATGTATATACCTTCCATATCAGTTGCCTTATTTTCAGTCAACTTTCTTAACTCGGTATTTTCGAAAAATATCACCATAACCAAATGTTCCTTCGCCAATTTCTGAAGCATTGGTATTTGACGTTTAGCCGAGCTTAAGCTTTCAAAATTGGTATATATAATCAATAAGCTTCTATGGTGAATTTGCCGCTTTATAGTTGTATATAACGCTCTTATATTTTGCTCCTGAAAACCCGTTTTTTGATTATACAGAGCTTCCATAATAACCTGCATTTGCTTACCACTTCGCTGTGGTGAAACGATGGTGCGAATCTCATTATTAAAAGTTATCAAACCAGCCTTATCCTCCTTAAGCATAGCAATCTTTGACATTACTAAAGAAGTGTTTATCGCATAATCAAGCAATGTCATACCTTCAAACGGCATTTTCATCGAGCGCCCTAAATCAATTATAGAAAGTACTTGTTGTGATTTTTCTTCCCGATACTGATTAACCATCAGGTGATTTCGCCGGGCTGTAGCTTTCCAGTTGATAGTTCTGATATCATCCCCTTTGATGTAATCCCTTATCTGATCAAATTCCATTTGATGGCCAAGTTTGCGAACTTTCTTTATCCCAAACTCGGTTAAGCGATTAGAGATAGCCATCATTTCAAACTGTTTCATTTCTTTGAATGAGGGATAAACCTTAGCCATTTGGTTATCTGCTTTACTCCACCTTCTGACAAGCATTCTAAGGGGCGACTGTACTAATATATTTAAGGTTCCAAAAAGATATTCTCCTCTTTCTGTAGGGCGAAGATCATAATTAATAGTCTCTGACTGGCCAGATTTTAAATTAAGGTTAAGCTGAAAATTCCGTTCCTGAAACTGAACCGGAATTTCATCAATTACTTTTAAATACGTTGGAAAACGATAATTACTTCTAAAAAATAATTGAACGGTATTGAGATCGCCATTCGAAAATTTTTCATCAATTATCCGATCTGCCTCAATGGCATCTTGTTGAACGTAAAAAAGTAGAATAAGATCCAGTAAAATAACTGCACCTAATAATCCAAGACCGATGGTTCCGAGTATATAAAACAGGCTGGCAAATTGCCCAAGAGCAATAGTTAAAATAATTGCTGCCAGACAATAATAAAAAAGCCCGGAAAAGAATATACGACCTCTGATTTTGAGTTTAGCCATTAACTACTTAATTAACGTGGGACCTCTACTGTATCAATAATTTGTTGAATTATTAATTCAGGTTTAATCCCCTCCATTTCTTTTTCCGGGGTAAGTATTACTCGATGGCACAATACTGGTATCAAAACCATCTTAATATCATCAGGAGTCACAAAATCACGACCTTCAAGAGCGGCAAAGGCTTTTGAAGCATTTAAGATAGCCAATGATGCCCGTGGACTTCCCCCTAAATAGAATGAGTTACTATTTCGGGTTTTATCAACTATTTGAGCGATGTATCGAAGTAAATCATCCTCCACAACAACTTTAGCTGCCATCTGCTGGTATTGAATTAATTCGTCTTTACTTATCACAGCAGTAATCAACTCAAGAGGGTCTTTATTTTCGCGTTGCTGGGCATTGCTTAGTATATTTACTTCCTGATCGAGAGTAGGATAATCAATTTGAATTTTAAACAAAAAACGGTCAAGCTGAGCTTCTGGTAAACGATACGTTCCCTCATGCTCCACCGGATTTTGAGTAGCAAACACCAGAAATGGACTTTCCATTTCACGTGTTACTCCATCAATAGTTACTTGCCTCTCTTCCATTACTTCAAAAAGAGCTGATTGTGTTTTAGCCGGTGCACGGTTTATCTCATCTATCAAAACAAGGTTAGAGAAAACCGGTCCTTTATTAAATTCAAATTTTGAATTACCTGCATTAAACACCATTGTGCCCAACACATCCGTTGGCATTAAATCCGGTGTAAACTGAATTCGTGAAAAGTCAGCAGCCACTGATTTTGAGATTAATTTTGCCATCATGGTTTTGGCAATCCCAGGCACACCCTCAATTAGCACATGACCATTAGCAATAACGGCTGTTAATAACAGATCCAGAACCTTTTCTTGCCCTACAATTACTTTGTTTATTTCGTTTCGGATACGATATGCCGCATGATTCAGCTGATCAAGCGGTAATCTGTTTTCAAATGGAGTGTTTTCTTCAATCATATCGTTATTTTTTATTGGCAATTTTCATAAAAGTATTCAATCTTGCGATTAAACTGTTCCAGATCAGCTTCCGACAGCTTTTTTATCTTTCTTAAGCTCTCGCCCATCTCAAATAATTGGCGAATACTTCGAATTGGAATTTGTGACTTCTCAGCCAACTGCGTATACATTTCATCGGTAAGAGGTGATGTACGGACATAATACTTAGATCGCACAAACTCTTTGAAATAAGTAAATTTCTTGGTAGCTATATCTAAATGATTTTTCTTACTAAAGTATAAGCGCCCAATGGTTTCTACAAAATTAACTGTGCTATTATCCAGCGGTTTAACAATAGGTATCATTCGTTGTCGACGAGCTGATTCGAATATCAAAAACAGTATGGCACCTATCAGCATCAGGTAGTAAGCCAAACGTAGCGGTGGATTCTCAAAAATATAACTTAACGGTGTTTTCTGACGATGCATTCCAACTTTGTAATGTTCATCCCATATTGTTTTTGCTCTTGGCAGGTAGGATAAACATTTAAAAGCATAGTCTGCATTGTCGTTATCAAGCAGGCTGTAATTGGTAAATGCAATCGGATTTAAATGCAAATAAAGCCAACCACTACCTTTTTTAACCCTAATGAAGTTTGTTTTTCCTTTACTATTTATACCCAAAACAGACGTATGCAAAGTATCATATGACGTAAAGAAATTATTGTTTATTCCCTTAGAATACCCATAACCAAATGCCGATTTAAGTTGGCGATTTGCCAGGTTTAAGCTGGTTGAATCTTTGCTTCCGAACGGTAATTGTTGTATCTGACTTAACTCTATCTTTATATTTAAGGAGTCTAAAAAACCTTCATCGTACTTCTCAGCTGCAATAAATACATTATTCCCTTTAAGCAACAAATCATCTATTGTCTCTGAATCATTGTTCTCAAATAAAATTTGGTTGTTAATTAAAATAAAGTTTTCTCCTTCCGGAAGCTCATCACCTACAAAAAAAGATAAATCACTATGAGAGGTACTAATTGAATTGTCTCCCATTAACACAGGTAATAATTCAAACAATATTTTATTCCCAAATGGTTTAGAATCTTTCTTAGAATAGCTTAAACGCCAATCAATTGGTTTAGGAGCATAAGTAATAACAAAAGCCAAAATGAGAATCAAAGAAGGAATCCCAAAGAGTAATATATTATTTGACTTTTGCTTATTCATGTAATTAATTTTTAACCGCTGCTATTGATTGTTTCAATTCTGAAAACTGTAATCTGACTTTTTCAAAATATTCTTTTTCAGGTGTGAATTTTCCATACCATATGTATTCATATTGCCTAATTGCTTTTAAGAACTCAGCTTTTAGTTTTTCATCCTTTAACTCATAGTAATACTCTCTATCTGTTTTCCATATACTCCATTTAATCAGTTGATTCCGGTTTAGTTGACGTAAAGTCATTAAAAACAGTGTTCTTGTCGCCTCTCTATATGCCTGCCCTTCAATAAAGCCTTTAAGTAATTTATCAAGATTCTCATTTTCTAAGTCTCCACTACCTGTACTAAAGTTAAGCTCTGTAACTTTTGTGGAACGTGAAAAAACAAATAATCCTTTAATAGGGATCCCAAAAAGTCGAATGATGATGGCCAGCAAAGCAAATACAGCCAACACAATTAATATCCAGCCAGTCCAGGATGCTCCATTACCACTAAAAAGTAATGATGCTAACCACTTTAAAAACTTATCAAGTAAACTTTCAGTTTGCTTTACTTCATTATAATCATACTCCGGAAGTTGCTTGTAATAGGCAATGGTATCTGCCGAAGCATGCCGATAGTCAACAAAGCTATTATCCCAGGCTTCAATTGAATCTGTTGAGACATTAACTTCCGTCTCGGCTTTTATCTGAAAACCGATTAAAAGAAATGCTAAAACCAGTATATGTTTAAAAAGAATCTTCAACAGGTCGATCTTCAATTTCATTAATGCGATCTAAAATAGAACTGGCCTTACTCTTGTTGGAATTTAAGCTATAGTATTGCGCTCCCAGCATGATATACATGATTACATATAACCAGGCACTTCCTAAGGTTGATATGATTGAGAAAATGGTTAATATCCCAAAATTCATATCAAACTCTCCTACACTGGCAGCTGTATAACCTTGTATTCCACCATAAATGCTCATTGGAATACTAAATACCAAAGACATAATCCCAATTATTATATAGGTAATTAATATCAGAGCAAAGGTAATCCACCAATTATCTCTAATAAACTCAAAGCATCGACTCCACGATTTCGAAAAGCCTGTTTTTTCAGCAATTAAAACTAGTGTTACAAATGCTAAAGGAACAGATAGATATATTCCGGGAATAATGAAAAATAAAAAGGCAAAAAAGATAACTATAAAAATCACCAGATTATATCCAAGAATCTTTAAAAAGTCTTTCGCAAATGCATTTGCTACATCGGCTCTTGTAAAATTACCTTTCCCTTTGATGTTATAAAGGTTTACGTATTCAAAAGTAATTCCCATAACCATTATATTACCAACAATTGAAAGTACTATTAAAAGAAGTAAGTAGGTTAAATTGGGTGCTTCCACTGCAGGCGATCGGCTAACAATTCCTTGTATATAGGTTCCCCAAATATCCGAAGTATAGAAAACACTTATTATTGCTACCCCAAGCAGCGGTATAAAAGTATATATAGCTATTGTGCTGAAAAGCTCTTTAAACTCTTGTTTTATAAAACTAAAAGTAACATTTATAATATCACTGAAGTCACGCTTCTGATTAAAATCAACGTCCGTATTAATCATTCTTTGCTATTTGTTGAATATATCGTTTGTATACTGTTACAGGATAAAGAAAAAAGTACCAAACAATAAAGGTTAATGAAAGGGCAATTATTGAAATATTAACCCATGTTTCCATACTATTATAAAATCGGGTTACGAAACCTTCTAAAAAGCCTGCTATTATAAAAACCGGAACTAGTCCAATCATTATTTTTATGCTTTTTTTAACTCCATAAACAAAAGAGTCTTTGCGAGGATAAGTGCCTGGAAATAGCAGGTACTTACCCATTATAATACCTGCTCCACCTGCTAACACAATAGCTGATAACTCTAAAGTACCATGTATCATAATAGCAAATGTAGATACTCCTAATAGGTTTTTATGATAGAAGAAAGCCTGAAATGCACCTACCATTATTCCGTTTCTGAATATCTGAAAGATAGTTCCTAATGGTGTAAGCAAACCCATGATGTACACATAAAAGGATACAAAAACATTATTGAAGGTAATTCCCAAAAACATGGGCATTTCTTCCATTGTTGAATAAACTGCCATTGGATCTCCCTTTTCGATGTTATCCAATGTCATATTCACATATTGATCACCTGCAATAACTCTTAAAAAATCATCATCAACATAAGCAGATACGGCTCCAAGAGCCCAGGCAGCCATAAATATCAGCAAGGATAATAGAAAATACGGACGTGCAGAATTAAGAATAAGCGGAAGTTCAACAGCTATAAACTTTGGTATTCTGCTACCTTTTTCTCTTTTATTCCTGTAAATTTCCTGATGCGTTTTTTGCGAAAGGCTATTGAGATAACTTAGTGTACGGGTTTTAGGATAATAAGTACGCGCAAACGCTAAATCATCTGTTAATTGAATAAACTGATCAGCTAGCTCGTCAGGAGTCATCACAGAAGCATTTTGCAACTGAGATTCAAATCTCTCCCATCTTTTTTTATTACGGTTGATAAATGTTATCTCTTTCATAGGGTCTGGCTATGAGTAGTACGAATAAACTTAAAATTTCACACATAAAAAATTTATTTTGCTACTTTTATACACTTAATACATCATTCAATTTCCTAAACCTCGATGGAACATTTACAAATTTCAACTACTCAAAATGTTGATATAGATTTTCAATTGGCTAGTGTTGGAGATCGCCTGTTAGGACATCTAATTGATGGCTTTATTAAAATCAGTTATGGTGTGATTCTGGGAATCATTATTTTTAATATAATTGAGGTCCCCAACTGGTGGTTTAGCTTACTTGGATTACCAATAGTATTTTATAATCTTCTTTGTGATTTGTTTTTAAATGGACAAACCTTTGGAAAGATGATTATGAAAATGAGAGTTGTAAAATTGGATGGCGGTGAACTTAACTTTGGAGCTTGTTTTATTCGTTGGATTTTTAGGATTGTAGATTTCCATTTAACCTATGGGCTAGGAGCGCTATTAACCGTCATAATTAATGGAAAAGGGAAGCGTATTGGTGATCTGGCAGCTGGCACAGCCGTATTAAAGATTGATGCCAAAGGTGATTTAAACGATACAGCATACGTTGAAGTTGAAGAAGGATATTCTCCTAAATATCCCGAAGTCATAAAGCTTCATGAAAAAGATATGCAAACCGTTAAAGAAGTATTGAATTTAGCTAATAAAGACAATTCATACAATAGCATAGGAGCCCCTCACCCCTTGGCATTAAAAACAAAAGAGGTGGTATTAAAGAAAATGAACATAGAAAGTAAACAGCCGGCAATTGAATTTTTAAATACTATTCTAAAAGACTATAACTATTACAACCAATAAAAAAGGGTAGCTCAAAGCCACCCTTTAATACCTATCTTGTTTTTTATTAATCTCTGTTTCCTAAAAATATCATTACATAATAAAGTAATGTTGCTAAAGCAGATAAGGCAGCCACTACATAAGTGTAAGCAGCCCATTTTAAGGCATCTTTAGCTTTTCCATATGTATCGTGCGATGTTATACCTGCCGTTTTTAACCAAACTAAAGCTCTGCGACTGGCATCTATTTCTACCGGTAAAGTAACAAATGCAGCCAGTGTAAATATTCCATAACAGGCAATAATAATCTGTAATGCTAAATCAAAGCTTAATAGTCCGGGTAACGCAAACGCTCCGAAAAACATAGCTATAAATATAATATTCAACAATTTAGCACTTACATTTTGCAAAGGAACCAAAGCAGAACGAAACTCAAGTAAGCTATAGCTATTAGCATGCTGAATGGCGTGACCTGTTTCGTGGGCTGCCACAGCTGCAGCAGCAACACTTCGACCATGGTAAACATCCGGACTTAAATTAATAGTTCTGTCGGTTGGGTTATAATGATCACTTAACGAACCCTGAACAGCATTAATCTGAATATTCATCAGACCATTATCTCTTAACATCTTTTGGGCTACTTCAGCACCTGTCATACCATAGTTAATAGGTACTTTAGAGTAAGCTTTAAATTTGCTTTTCAATTTAGAGCTAACAATCCAACTTACAATTAAGAAAAAAAGAAATATAAATAATAATGGACTTGCGTACATAGCTGTAAAATTTAATTGTTTGCTATTTGTGATAACAAATAGTTTGCCAATTTTTATTTTGGCAGACGCACATAAAAGGTTGTTCCAATACCTAAATGACTATTGCAGCTAATCTCTCCACCCAGTCCATCAATGTATCTTTTTACAATGTATAGGCCAAGTCCGGATGAAACTTCATTATTGGCAGTTTGATTACTAAGCTTATTAAATTTGGTAAATAATCGCTTTTGATCTTCTTCTGACATGCCCGGACCTTCATCACGCACACCAATGGTTACCCGCTCATCATCTTCGTAGCAATTGATAGTAATATTTGTCTCTGGTTCAGAGAATTTTATTGCATTAGAAAGTAGATTGGAGAGTATTTTTTCCAGTAAGGTATAATCCGATTCAACAACCGTATCGCTTAAATCCCAAACCACCTCTATCTTTTTATTCTGCAGATATTCTTCATATTGCCCGGCTACTTCCCTGAGTAATGAAGATAACGGTACTTTGCTTTTATGAATTCGGAATTCATCTTGCTCCAGACGTTTAATCTCACTGACTTGATTGAGCATATCTTTTATCTGCCAAAGGGATTCTAAGATCTTAACCAAGGCATTATTCATTTCTTCAATTCCCACTTCTTTTTCGCCTTGCAATGCATTGGCGATGGAAAGAGAGGAAGTAATAGGCCTTTCTAATTCAGTAGTAAACAACCTTATTAGGTGATTATTTTCGGCATATAAGCGATCCAAATCATCGCGTTGTTTTTGCATTTGCTCTTTTTGACTGATGGCTGTTTGATTAGCCACCTCCAGATCTTTCTGCTGAGATTTTAATTGTTGAAACGTACTTGCATTTTCAAGAGCAATACTGGTGTAGATCCCAATATTACGCATAAAATTAAGATGATAGCTGGAGTACGCATTAACCTCAGCACTTTGCACAGTAATAACCCCGAATGGGGCTTCATTAACTTTAATAGGAATATATATGATTGATTTACTGTTAATGTCACCCGGCACAGGCCTTATCTCATTCACGTAATTCTTATATTCATTATCGAAATCATGAATGTATATTTCCTTGTCATTGAGCAAGCAATGAATTGAAAGCCTTTCTGTATCATCAAGCGAGAATGTTAAAAATGGAGTTTGCTCACCCTGAAGAATAATATGTTGAAAATCCAGAGAATTGGTTTCCTGATTATAAAGGCCGAAACCAAACAGATACGTATCCATAATCTCACTGGTTGCTTTATATAGAAGCTCAAAAATTCGTGAAATTGACAAGTTGGCAGTGAGCGTTTTTCCTATTTCTGTCAATTTTTCCAAGTCGTTAAACGACGAAGAGATCGATTGTGCCTGACGGGTTATTTGTTCTTTTTGCTTCTCAAGTTCCGTATTTTTAGATTCAATTTGTGCCTTTTGTTTAGTAATTTCCTTTGTTTTAGCTACCACGAGTGTTTCCATCTCAAAGCGGAGCTTTTTAATATTTTTATTCCACAAAAAGATAACGACTAAAAGAATCGTAATAATAAAGGCCGCTATTACAAGCTTAAATCCAAGCGTTTGATACCATGCCGGGTGTATACTAAAGTTATAAATTGCCCCTTCTTCATTCCATACTCCATTATTATTAGCTGCCGTAACTCTAAAGGTATAATCTCCCGGTGGTAACGATGGGTAAGCCACTTCATTATTTTTACCCATTATCCATTCACTTTCTATTGGTTCAAGCCTCCACCTGTATTGTATCTTTTCAGGAATGGTGTAGCACAACGCATCAAAGGTAAACGATATATTATTCTGCTCTTTAGGCAAGGTTAATTGGTTAGGTATTCCAAACCAAGGAACCAAGGAATCGTATCTGCTTGCATATTCTTCACTGTCCCAAGCTGGTTTTTTGTATGATAATTCAATGTCTCTGATATAAACCGGCGGAGGTAAATAATTAATTTTTCTCTCACTAGGATTATATCGCATAACACCTTTTACTGTACCAAACCATAAATTTCCATTTCTATCTTTGAAGTTGGCTCCACTATTATTTTCTATTCCAACAAAACCATCATGACGGTCGAAATATTCTATTCCTTTTACTTCTCCGGTATTGCTAATTACAATCTTATCAACTCCATTTTGAGCTCCTGCCCATATATTTCCTTTTTCATCTGAAATAATTGAGTAAATATTATCTGATGAGATTCCGTTAGAAGTATCAAAAGTAGTCCAGTTGTTATTGTTATAAATAATAAGGCCCTTTGTATAGCTTGCAAACCAAATATGACCAGCTCTATCCTCAGCTGCCTGCAAAATATAGGATGAGGATAACGCTTTTTGTTGGCTGAAATTTGTTAGTTTACCCTTTTCATACAAAGTAATTCCCCTAGTGGAAGAAATCCAAAGTCGATCCTTACTATCAAGAAATAAATCGGTGATATTATTATCAAGCAATTTAGAATTGTACGAATTGAAGAACTCTGCCTTTCCGTTCACACTTTTAATCAATCCAAAGCCTATAGTGGCAAAGAAGGTTGTGTCTTTTAGTTGAGTAATTCCTTTGATAGGAATCTTACTCCTCCAACCATATTGGGTATTTAACGAACTGGCATTTGTACCATTAAATTCAAATAGCCCATTGCGCGTGCAAAGCAAAATATTACCGTCTGGTAATTCTTTGAAATCACTGATGCCCCCAAAATCACCAATCGACCTCTCTGGATATTGTTTTAGAGTTCCATTCTTAAGGGTTGTAAAGCCACCATCTCCATCAGCAAAATAATATTTACCTCTTGAATCCTGAAAGATCGCTCTGGTCATATCATCAGTGAGTCCATTGGTTTGATTGAGCGAAGTAAAAAGATCACCACTGTATCGTACCAGTCCACCACCAATAGTTCCCATCCAAATATTACCTTCAGCATCCTCATGAATCCTATATACCATTTCAATCGGTAATCCATTGCTTTTATCAAATAAGCGCCATCCTTTTTTGCCATAGTTTAAGACTCCACCATTCTCAATTAAAAACCAAAGTGAACCACTACGATCTTCAAACCCATTAAAGATGGTTTTACCTTTCACTTTCTCCGGAACGGTAATTGTTTTTACTTTACCTCCGGGAGTATGAGCAACCAGCTGACTATTACCTTCCCGATAGAATAATAAACACCACATTTTATTACTTCTATCAACAAACAATGGATATTTAATGGCGCTATCATCAATTCCCATTTCTGAGGTTTCAACCACCTCAAGGGTTTGCCCATCAAATCGGTATAAATCATGAATGGTGGATATCAACAACTTATCCTCACGATCGGCTACAATCCTGAGAATAGTATTATCATCACCCAATTGATTATTGAACTTTTCAGAATAGTTTATTAAACTATCATTTTCAATTTTAAATAAAGTTTGTGCACCTGTATTATTTCGTGTCAGACACCAGAGGTTGTTTTCTCCAATTTCACAAAACGCAAGCTGATCGGCAAATATGGCTGAATCTGACTGAAGAACATTCGTGAATCCATTGCCATCAAACTTTTGGAGCCCTTTAGGGGTACCAATCCACAGGTTATAGTTTTCATCGTGATGGAGCCCGAGAATGATATTATCCATCAATCCATCTTTCCGTGTAAAAACCTCAAAACTCATCCCATTGAACCGACACAAGCCGCCTCCGTTAGTTCCAACCCATAGATATCCAAATTGATCTTCTGTCAGACCGTAGATTTCGGACTGGGGAAGACCTTCTTCAAGGGAGTATTGTTTAAAATGATAGTGTTGTCCACTAACAAATTGTAAGCTCAACCATATCGTTACAATGGTTGATAGCATGTATTTTCTCATGGGTTGATAATTACACGATAAATATAACCTTTTCGCTAAACCTTAACAAGCCTCAATACATATGAAAAAATGCATTTCACAAATATTTAATTAAAAGCGGAAGTAGATAAATGGTAAAACATCAGATTGATGCATTTGAATGATAATAAATACCATTGATGCGGCCACAATTATTTTTACAATTAGCGGTAACTTAATGAATACTAACTTAAATCGATGATGCCAACGTGCTGGAATAAAATGAAGAATGAAACCCAGTAAAATCAGGATAAACAAATAAGTCTGTGAGAAAACAACATCTGAAAAACTATTGGGAGAAAAAGCCCTGAATAATCGACTAATTAATATTTCAGCATTTTCCAATGAGTCTACCCTAAAGACAATCCAAGTAAGAACAACAAAATGAAAAGTTATAAACCATCCTGCAAATAGACGTACTTTATTTCTACTTGCTTTCCAAACACTCAATACTACCCGATTGATAACTAAAGCCATTCCATGTAAAGCTCCCCATACAACAAACTTCAAAGCAGCTCCATGCCATAATCCTCCAAGCAGCATGGTTATCATCAGGTTAAAACCTGTTCGTAAAGCATTTCCTTTATTTCCACCCAAAGGGATATATAAATAATCGCGAAGCCACGATGAAAGACTAATATGCCATCGTCTCCAAAAATCACGAATAGAAACAGCCTGATATGGATGATTAAAATTAACAGGTAGACGGAAACCAAGTAAAAGAGCTACTCCTAACGCAATATCTGTATAGCCCGAAAAATCACAATAAATTTGAAGTGCATATCCATAAACCGCTAATAAAACTTCAAATCCTGAATAAGAAATAGGATGTTGAAAAACACGATCTACAAAATTTACAGAGATATAGTCGGAGATGACCATCTTCTTAAACAATCCACCTAAAATTAAAAGAAAAGCCCACCACATCCATTTCTCAGACAAAACAAAACGCCTATATATTTGAGGAATAAAAGATCGGGCACGCACGATAGGCCCAGCAATTAACTGGGGGAAAAACGAAACATAAAAACCAAAATCAATAATGTTAGTTACCGGCTTAAGTTCCCGCCTGTAAACATCAATGGTATAACTAATTGTTTGAAAAGTAAAAAATGAGATACCTACTGGTAAAGTAATTGAATTGATATCAAATTGAGTTCCGCTAACCTGATTAATCCATTGGGCAAGATAATCAACCACATCAATTGGTTTGTGACTTATGGCAGATATTACATCTGCTATAAAATACGTATATTTAAAATAAGCAAGAACTGAAAGATTGACTAGTAAACTAATCATTACCAATAGCTTCCTTACCATTTTCTTGTGAAACTTCCCTAATAAGAGACCAATAAAGTAATCAACAATGGTTGATAAAATCAATAAGGAAAAGAAGTATCCCCCGGTTTTAAAATAAAAATATAAGCTGGCAACAAATAAAAATCCACTCCGTAATATCCTGTTTTTACAAACAAGCATATTCACCAATAATACAATAGCAAAAAACGCCCAGAATCCTGTTTGGGTAAACAGAAATAAATCAGACTGACTTTCTAACCATTGTATTAGTTTTTCCATAATTGTAAACTATCAAGTGGCACAAAGGTACTATCATTCATCTGGTACAGATCATCAAAATGCTTCCATAAAGCTGTTACTAAATATTCAGCGGCTTTTTCACCGCCTTTTCGTGAGAAATGTACATAGTCAGTTAATGCTAAAGGTGGTTCTTCTTCAGTCCATTTTACAATTGATCCGGCCCCTCCCATGGCTTCATACAAATCAAAATATGCAAAGTCGTATTGAAGAGCTAACTCTTTTTGAGTATTTCGCAAATCAACCAGATGCTTGTACGATTCTGTCTGTCCATCGATACTTTTTGCCGCATCAGCAACACCAACAAATAAAACAGGTACATCAGGCAGATACTCGGTAAGAAGGTCGAATTGTTTAGCCAATATTTTCCTGTAAAAACCATAGTTGGAGGTTTCCGTTGGGATAATGTTAGTACCATATTGGAGTATAATCATTCCAATATTAAGCTGTTCACCCATTGCTTTAAATAAATCGGCATTTGTTCTATGCAATAAAGGTGAACTTTGGCCACGCAAGGCAATATTATCTACTGCTACTCCTGAGATACTATCCAGAGCCACTCCTAAAACAGCTACTTCTTTATTACTTTTAATTTGAAATAATATAGACGGTGAAACCTGCGAAAACAACCAGTTAATCTCCGTTAGATTGGATGATAATGGCAAGGTGTCGTTGATTACTTCGGTATTTTTAATTGATCCTTTAATAATAACAGAATCACTATGTGGAGCTAGAAATAGCTTTATTCTTTGATAATTTTTTGCATGAGGCTCTGCCCAGGGTGATTTTGATATTTTAAATTCCCCAACAAGCGCAGTATCTATTAAAGCATATTGACCAAGTAAACCGTAGGTATTCCTACTCTTATCTCGGTTTCTATCATAAATTGATTCTAATTGCCAGTTATCGTTATTGTCGAGCCACACCGACGGATTCATCCTTTGAGGATCAAGAATACAATTTAAACCAGGGCCACTACCTCCAAATCTCTCCTGAAACCTTTCTCTTAAATGCTCTGTAATCCTATCTCCTTCAATTTGAGAATCACCAAAATGGAGAATTCTCACAACCTCCTTATGTTTATGCGCATTACTAAGTTTGTCATGAAACAATTTAAGCTGTGACAGAAACTTTGAGGGACAACTAAGAAAATTGGCCACTATTACAGTATCTTCCTTAACGGGAGCTACAACTAATGTATCTTCCGGCTCTATTAATAAGCTGTCCTGTTTAAGCAATGAAATAATTTCGAAGCTATCCTGCTGATTAGTGATTAAATCGGGGTTAGAGAAATTTAGTGATTGTGGTAGGAATTTTAGAGGTATAAAATATAGCATAGCATACGCCAGACCTATAATGATCAGATAAATAAATAGTATGCGAAGAGCTTGTCTCATTGCTATTTTACTTACCAAAATAAAAAGAAAATTTCTCCACTAAAAGAAATAGGGAGAAATTATGATGAAGTAATAAGTTTCTGTAAACTAAAACTATGCTTTTGGCTTTATTTTTAATTTTTGTCCCGGTGATATTTTGGCACCATTACTAAGGTTATTCAACCTCATAATGTCGGTATTAGAAACACCACTGTATTTTTTAGCTATACTCCATAAATTATCGCCAGAGCGAACAGTATAATAGATGTATTCACCATCTTCAATAACTGGCTTAGGTTTACTTTTTACAGAAGTGCTAGCTGTTGCTGTACGCCCATTTAATCGTTGCTTTTCAGCATAGGACATGCTATTTATACTTTTATAATATTCAACCTTATTTTTAGGCACATAGATAGCCAGTTTTTGTCCTACCTTAATAAGATTACGTCGTATATTGTTCCAGTAGCGCAAATCGGATGTTCTAACATCGTACCAATCAGCAATCAGTCCAACAGCATCTCCTGATTTAACCGTATACCAAACCGTTTCTTTTCCTTTTGGTACAGATGGTGTGTATTTTGTGTATTCAGGATTGGATACTAATTGACCTCCCGGAAAATAGTTATTTCGATTATGCGCGTAAATGGTGTCTTCATAAGCAGCAAACTCTGACGATAAATTTAAAGATAACCTTAATGGGTAAGGCTCTTTATTTGCAGGTACAACGTCTCGTCTGTACTGAGGATTTAAATCTCGTAAATAGTCTAACTTAACATTCAGCATTTCTGCCACTTGTTTCAGATGAAGAGGCTGATTTACCATAATCGTATCCGATACAATAGGCAAATTATTGGCTGATGCATAAAGATTATGCTCTTTAGCATAGGTAAAAGTGTATGTAGCCGCAATAAACGCTGGAACATACCCTCTTGTTTCGCGAGGCAGATGATAGTATATCTTCCAAAAATCCCGATGTCCACCCGAACGGCGTATTGCCTTATTAACATTACCTGGTCCACAGTTATAAGCAGCTATTACCAAAAACCAATCTTTATAGATATCATATAAATCCTGCAAAAAATCAGCAGCAGCCACTGATGACCTATATGGATCACGTCTCTCGTCTACATATGAATTGATATTCAATCCATATTGTTTTCCTGTGTAATACATAAATTGCCACAGACCTGATGCACCGGCTCTGGAGTATGCTCTGGGATTTAAAGCAGACTCTATAATTGGTAAATATTTTAGTTCCAAAGGCATCTGACGGGCATCCAATACTTCTTCAAACATTGGGAAGTAATACTGAGATAGCCCCAGCATACTTTGTACCTGTTCACGACGCTTTAAGGTATACAACTCTATATACGCCTTAACCTTTGAATTAAATGTGTAATTAATTGGAGAACTAATCTCTGATAATCGCTTTATATAAACAGAGTCAGGCAATGAAAGCTTTGCTATACTATCATTTTCAGGTATACTATCTAAAACCAGATTGGTAGCAGATTTACTAACATACCATTGATTTACCAGACTATCTAAGCATTGCTCAAGATACTCAGGAGCAGGGTCCGGAAGAGTATCAATAACTGTAGTTTGCCCTTTCCCACTTAACCCTATCATCACTATTGAAAGCGATACTAATCCTTTCTTTAACCACATATGATATCAAAACTTAAAATTCAACTGAATTCCCACTCCTCCATAATCACCTCGCGATGATTCCATGATTGTGGGATTAACTCGCATACTTAAATCATCACTAATACTAAAATTGTAAAAATGAGCATCAACTGCAGCATCTACAATTTGAATAATGTACACCCCTACCATAATAAAGTAGCTGAGGTCGCGATATCGTTTATAATACTGTTTTTTTCTTTCCAGAGCATCTTCAAACCAAGATTCATAGGTACCTCCCACAACGTCTGCTTCGGTCAATCCGGGAGGTATAAACTCGAGATAACTCTTATTACCCGGGTCTTGGATAATAAAATCGCGATAGGCTGATCTATATTTTTTATAATACTTTGAGTTGAAATGAATGGCATATCCGGTAGCGCCAATTCCTCCATACAGAATAGGGAGTTTCCAGTACTTTTTATTGTAGATCTGCCCCATACCCGGTAAAATAGCGGCATAAAATGACGCTTTATGGGGCGAATGAGGTTTTTTCTCTTTAACAAACTCAACCTGTGTACCTTCTATAAAAGCCGTATCCTTATTTAATACTAATGTATCTGATTGAGCCCATGAAGTGATGCAAGTGCCAAGCAGAAATACGAGGCTAATCAGCCATTTGCGATGTGATAATGCTAAGGTCAATGTTATTAATTTTTGGTAAAGCTATAATTACTACTTGGCTTTATCCAATATACCAATGATTTTTTCCAATTCATCATCAGACGTAAAAGGAATTACAATCTTTCCTTTTCCATTTTCTGTGCGGGTGAATTGTATATTGGTTTGAAAGAATGTTGAAAGCTGCGACTTCAACTCCTTGTACTCTTCAGGATCTTCAGTTTTTGCCTTTTTTTCTTTCTTCTCTTTTTTGCCAGAGTTAAGATCTCTCACCAACTCTTCAACTTTACGAACTGACAAATCATTTTTAACTGTCTCTTCGTAAATTTGTAACTGAGCATTCGGATCCTCGACACTAATTATAGCACGGGCATGCCCCATTCCTATTTCTTTTGCAACAAGGCCTAACTGAACTTCTGCTGGTAATTTTAACAAACGAAGGTAATTAGTAATGGTAGAACGCTTCTTTCCTACACGCTCCGACATACTTTCCTGCGTTAGCTTACATTCTTCAATCAATCGTTGATAACTAATAGCAACCTCTATCGGATCCAGATCCTCACGTTGAATATTTTCAACCAAGGCCATTTCCAACATCGTATCATCATCAGCAGTTCTGACATATGCAGGAACTTTCTCCAATCCGGCTAATTTAGAAGCCCTGAAACGACGTTCACCAGCAATTAACTGATAACGATCTTTTCCAATCTTACGCAGTGTTAACGGCTGAACAATACCAATCTCTTTGATTGACTTGGATAACTCTTGCAAGCGCTCATCATCAAATTTAGTTCGTGGTTGCCATGGGTTGGCTTCAATTTTTGAAATTTCAATTTCATTAATAGAGGAGGCTGGTTTACTTTGCGTCACCTCATCAGCATTGTCAATCAATGCTCCCAATCCACGTCCTAAAGCACTCTTTTTTGCCATCTTAAATTACCGATTGATTAATTGTTATATTCTTATTTCTTTATTGCCAGGTTGTTTTTCTTAAGCAATTCTTTTGCCAAATTTAAATAATTAACTGCACCTTTAGAAGTGGCATCGTACATCACAACGGCCTTACCATAACTTGGTGCCTCACTTAATTTAATATTACGCGATACCAACGTTTCAAAAACCATATCCTGGAAGTGTCTTTGAACTTCTTCCACAACCTGATTTGAAAGGTTTAATCGTGAATCGTACATGGTAAGCAAGAAACCTTCTATTTCCAATTCAGGATTCAGTCGGCTTTGAATAATTTTAATGGTATTTAATAATTTACCCAATCCTTCCAATGCAAAGTATTCACATTGTACAGGAATTATTACCGAGTCAGCAGCTGTAAGTGCATTAACTGTAATTAATCCCAATGAAGGAGAACAGTCAATTAATATAAAGTCATATTGATCGCGCAATTGTTCAAGCACACCACTTAATACTCTTTCGCGATTTGGAAGATTCAGCATTTCAATTTCTGCCCCAACCAAATCAATGTGCGAAGGCATTACGGCCAAATGATCAATCTCGGTTTGTAAAATTGCTTTTGTTGGGTCAATACCGTCAACAATACATTCGTATATGCTGTCATCAATCTCTTTTAAATCAAATCCTAATCCTGATGTAGCATTGGCCTGGGGATCGGCATCAATAATCAGCACCTTATATTCCAGTACAGCCAAACTGGCCGCCAGGTTAATAGCAGTGGTTGTTTTTCCAACTCCTCCTTTTTGGTTTGCCAAAGCAATTATCTTACCCATATTATTTGGTGTTTTTATTTGATGAAGTTAAGGCTTACAAAATGGAAATTTTTTTCCGAAAGCCAAAGTTAATCTTTTCTTAAACATTTAGGCAGACTACGTATATTTTTCGCATTAAGTTACGAACAAAATAAGGTCTATTGTTTTGCCAACTTCATCAGACATTCCTCCATAAGTTCTTGCTTATCAATAGGCACCACGCCTGAATGTTCACAAACAAGCCCCCCGGCCATATTGGCTATAGCTGCCACGTACTCTGATTGCAAACCCGATGCAAGACATAAGGCACTCACACTTATAACGGTATCACCGGCTCCGGAAACATCAGCTATATTTCTTATTTCAGCCGGAATAAAATGATATGATTGTTTATCAATGATCATTACTCCCCTTCGGGCCATAGTAACCATCAAATTATTAAACTGCTGCTGTTTTAAAAAATCTTTACCCGCAGCCAGCATCTCCGATTGATTATCGGGATTAAGTTCCAATTTACATCCTTCTAAAAATTCCTTTAAGTTAGGTTTGAAAAATGTAACCTCCCGATAATCCATAAAATTTCGTTTTTTAGGATCTACCAGAGTTGGAATACCTTTCTCGTTGGCCAATTGAATGGTATAACTGATTGATGAAGGAGTTAAGGTTCCCTTATCGTAATCTTCAAAAATAATGGCATCTATCCGATAGCTTTCTAACAAACTTGCGATGTGATCTTGCAGCTTCTGTTCTAATTCTTCAGACAGAGGTTTATCCTCTTCTTCATCAACCCGCAGCAAATGTTGATTCTGACTAATAATTCGGGTTTTAACTGTTGTTTGCCTCTTACTTGAACTGATAATGCCATCCGCAGGAAGCTTTCTCTTTTTCAGTAATTGATGAAAAATACCACCCGCATCGTCTTTACCTACTACCGAACAAAGAATTGGAGTAGCTCCTAACGACTGAATATTAAGAGCGACATTGGCAGCACCTCCTAAACGATCTTCTCTATCAGATGTTGAGATGATAGGTACCGGAGCCTCTGGTGATATACGTGAAACATTTCCCCACAGGTATGAATCAATCATTACATCCCCAATTACCAAAATGTTCATATTATCAAAACCATCAAAAACTTGTGAAAACTCCTTCCTAGTCATGCCAAAAAATTTTGGTAAATATATAAAAAACAAATGTGGCCACTGACAGAATATTAAAAGTGTTACGCTCTTATTTTGGTTGTATATAATGTGTAAACTCCGTTTGTCTTGAAAAGCATTCTGTTTTAGTATTTTCTAAAGTTTAATAGCAAATATTAAGATTTATCCTTCGTTTTTGGCACAGCACTTGCAATATACCTATCAGATTTTTTTTCATAGATTTGGGTTAGGTTAATAATGAAAAGGATGATAGCAACGGTTATCATCCTTTTTTATTTTTATGCCGGATCAACATCTATCTGAAAAGTAACATATCGATAAGCCTGCTGGGATTGGAGCGAGAAGATAACCTCTTGAATTAATTGCTTTACCTTTACTGGCGATGCTTTTTTCTCAACTTTTATCAGCACTTTTTTTATAAACTGATTTTGAATACGGTTGATGACAGGTGCTTGTGGCCCTAATACACGATTCCCCAATACGGTGGTTAATTGTTTTGCAATAAAATAGGCAGCCTGATTGGTAATCTGTTGGTCCTTGTGCTTTATTGTAATGTATATCAATCTGTGAAAGGGAGGATACTTGAAAGCACGACGCTCTTCAATTTGACCTTGGTAATGGTTGGCAAAATTATGATTGATAACATCCATAATAACAGGGTGCTGCGGATTAGAAGTTTGCAATATCACTAATCCACGCTTGTGTTTACGACCAGCACGACCACTTACCTGCGTCATTAGCTGAAAACTTCTTTCAAAAGCTCTGAAGTCAGGATAATTAAGCATATTATCAGCATTAAGAATTCCCACCACACGCACATTTTCAAAATCAAGTCCCTTTGAAATCATTTGTGTTCCAATCAAAATCTGCACTTTTCCTTCTTCAAATTTGCTAATTATTTTGTCGTAAGCGGATTTGCTTCGGGTAGTATCCAAATCCATCCGGGCTACTTTGTAATCAGGATACAAAATGGACATTTCTTCCTGAATTTTCTCCGTTCCAAAACCACGCGTTTCAATAGCAGGGCTATGGCATGCGGGACAAACATCGGGTAACTTCTCGGTGTGATTACAATAGTGACAAACCAGCTGATTAAAGTGCTTATGGTAAGTCATACTTACGTCGCAATTAACACACTTTGCAACCCAGGCACACTGACCACATTCTATAAAAGGGCTAAATCCTCTTCGGTTTTGAAATAAAATTACCTGTTCACCATTAGCAAGAGCTTCATCCATATGCTGTAAAAGCACAGGTGAAAAATGCGAATTCATCTTTTTCTTTCGTCGAGCTTCGCGCGTATCAACCGCAATAATCTCCGGCATCTGAATCCCCTCAAAACGTTGAGTTAATTCTATCAGAGCATATTTGCCTTGTTGGGCATTAAAATAGGACTCGATGGAAGGGGTAGCCGTTCCCAAAAGAGTTTTGGCTCCAAAAATATTTGCCAATACAATGGCCGCATCTCGCGCATGATAACGTGGAGCCGGATCGAACTGTTTATAAGTATTTTCATGTTCTTCATCCACAACTATCAATCCCAGATTCTGAAAAGGTAAAAAGATGGAAGAACGAACACCTAAAATTACCTTATAGGTTTTTTGTTCCAGAAGATTATTCCACACCTCCACCCGTTCAGCATCTGCAAATTTACTATGGTATATGCCCAGCAAATTGCCAAAGTGTTTTTTTAACCTGGTTGTAATTTGTGTAGTAAGTGCAATCTCAGGAAGTAGATATAATACCTGCTTACCTTTTTTCAATTGCTCTTCAATTAAATGAATATATATTTCGGTTTTACCACCTGAAGTAACTCCATGCAACAGACAAACATCTTTTGTAGCAAATGCATTTTGAATTTGCTGATGAGCATCTTGTTGTGCTTCATTTAAAGGATGAGCCTCATGCTTTTCCTTCTCGGTTAAATCTAGGCGATCAATATTTCGCTCCGATTCACATACTATATTCTTAGTAATCAGCTCCTTTAAAGTTGATGATGAAGCATTGTTCTTTTTCAGCAGATCTTGCCTGGATACAAAAACACCTTCATTGGCTTTATTCACCCCACCACACATGCTTAGAAAAGCCATTAATAATTCAAGCTGTTTTGGAGCACGCGACAAATTATCGAATGCGGCATGCATGCTTTCATCATTCTTGTATTCATCACACAATGAAAGTACTTTTTCTGTTTTGGCCTTAAATCCCTCTTTTAATTTTTCGTTGACGAATAAAGCGTTGTATTCCAATAGACGCTTTAAAACAGGCAAGCAATTTTTTAAACCACTCAACTGATTCAATTCGTTAATGGTACATACTTTTTTCGCTGATACAATATCCAGAATCTTATCTTCATTGGGCGATAAAGGATGGTCAGCAACAAACTCAGCATTGTAAATAACATTGGTTTCGCTTTCCATTTTTAACCCTGAAGGAAGTGCTGCTTTATAAACTTCACCCAATGTACATTGATAATAGTCGGCCAGCCATTGCCAAAACCGAAGTTGCTCATTATTTACAATGGGAGCCGAATCCAAAACACTTAGTATGGGTTTGGTTTCGTACTCTTTGGGCTTATTATTATGCAGTTTAAATACAATTCCGGAGTATGATTTCTTTTTTCCAAACGATACAACTACACGCTTTCCCACTTCCACCATAGATACCATATCTTCTGGTATACTATAAGTAAACAACCGGGGAAGCGGAACGGGCAATATTATATCTACAAATTGGTTTTGTGAACTCATTTTTCTATTGCATTTGAAGTGGTAAAGATAAACAGAGTAGACGGATTTTGATTAGAAAAGCAACCTTTGAGTTAAAATCCCATCTAAATAGTTGACTGAAATAAAAACCTAGCTATGAAAAAGAATAATTTCTACCTAAACATCATTCTTCTCGTGCTGCTAATAAGTGGCTGTCAGGATAAAACATACGAAGAATACTGGGTGAATGAACCGGTTTACCTATCATATGATGATCTCAGATCAAGCATACAAGAAACAGATGAACAACCTCTGGTGCTACCTGGTAAGATTTATTTTAAAGACAATTACCTTTTCATAAATGAGTTAATGAAAGGTGTACATGTGTATGACAACACTAATCCCGAAACCCCGGCATACAAAACTTTTATAAAAATACCCGGAAATGTAGATATTGCGATAAAGGGAGACCTCTTATATGCAGATAGTTATATTGACTTAGTGGCCATTAATATAAGCTCTATCGATCAGCCCAAAGAGAAACATCGGATAAAGAATGTATTTAACTATACGGTGCCGGAAACTCAAAATAATTATCGCATAGGAAATATAGATTACTCCAAAGGGGTGGTATTGGATTGGAATGTAAAAGAGGTGAAAGAAGAAGTTGTAGAGGATGATTACCCAATTTATTACGATGTGGTTTATTCGGCAGATTATGCTCTTATAAACTCAGCAAGTAGAGGAGTAACAGCACAAAGCACTAATACAGCGGGAATAGCCGGTTCTACGGCCAGATTTATGTTATACAATAATTTTTTATATACAATTAACCAAGGTTGGTACATTGCTATTTATGATATAACTACGCCCGAATTACCATTGGCTCAAAATGGATTTTACCCAAATAATACAGCTGAAACACTGTTCATAAAAGATGATCTTCTGTTTATTGGCGGGCAAAGTGGCATGCAAATCTTTAGCCTGAACAATCCGGCTGAGCCCCAATACATTTCGGGTTACAGCCATATTACAGCCTGCGATCCGGTTGTGGTAAATGACGACTACGCCTTTGTAACTCTTCGCTCAAACAATTTTTGTGGAGGAAATACCAACCAGTTAGATGTAATTAATATTCAAAATATTGAATCACCCCAACTAAGAAACTCACTGGCATTAACTAATCCACATGGATTGGGTGTGGATAGAGACTTCTTATTTATTTGCGATGGAGATGAAGGGCTTCGGGTTTTTGATGCTACAGAACCTGAACAGATGGGTCTATCTAATCAACTGAAGCAATTTAATGATATACATGCGGTTGATGTAATACCATTGGGTGACGTTCTTCTAACGATAGGTAACGATGGATTTTATCAATACGATTATACTAATATAAATGACATGAAGCTGTTGAGCCATATTGAGGTAACAGCTTCGGAAGATTAACAACACTATGTTGAGCCTTAACATAGCTCTGTAATTACTTAAGAAAAGAGGGAGGTAAATACACCTCTCTCTTTTATTTTACAGGCTCAACTGTATATCCTTCTGCTTTCAACAGCTCTATTACTCCCTTATCACCAGCCAAATGACCAGCTCCGAAGGCAATAAAACTTGGTTTTTCTGCCATGGCCTCATTAAGAATAGGAATCCATTTTACATTCCTGTTGTCGAGCAAAAACTCACTAAACTCCTTCATTTCTTCTTCCTGCAAAATGAAATTATATAACGCATTAATATCCTGATTTTTATAAGTATCTACCATTTTCATTAATAGCTTCTTATCCTCTTCCTGATTCTTAATGCCATCTATCAATAATTGCAATTGCTTTTCGTAAGGAATGTTTTCAAAAATTGCAATCTGCTCTGTAGCTGTCTCCAAACTTGAAATTTGCATATCTGCCTCTTTGGCCAATTTTATAAATTCCGTCTCATATTGCGATGGCTGATCACAATCTAATCCAAGTTTGACACTTAACATAGTAGACAGCGCCCAGGGTTTCATAATCCCCAACTGATCGATACCAACACCCAAAGTTTGGGTTAACACATCATTTAATAATTTTTGATCTTCTGCTGTAAGATCGCTTTTAATGTTTTTCATTTGAGGATTTACCATTCCCTTCTGCACGGTTTGCAACACAGCAGGATCAGATATATCCATCTCCAACACTAACTGATCACATTCTTCAAATATCGACTGCGTTTGTTTAGGTAAAAAGAAATCATCAGGACAAATAACATGGATTGTTCCATACAAATAAGAAGCATGTTCAAGGTTACTTCCGGTAACTTTCCATAGCAATGAGTTTTGGGCATTAGAAAAGCTAATAAAACACAGTAAAATAGCAGATACAATAATTTTCTTCATAAATTAGGTCTTAGAATTCATTAAAAAGTCAACGCAAGAAAGTGAAAATAATAAATATCATAGAAAATAATAGCATTAATAATCAAATTAAATGCGAACATGGTTTGTCTACCTATATTGAAATGGGCAACCAAAAAGTATTGTTTGATGTAGGCCAGTCAGATAAGTTCATCAACAATGCCAAAACTCTAAAAATTGACTTAAATGAGATTGATTTTGTAATTCTTAGTCATGGTCATTACGATCATACCGGAGGAATACCTGCGTTTATAGATATAAACAAGAAAGCCAAGATTATTTTACACCCCAATGGCTTAAGAGAACGCTTTTCGCGATCATCTAAAATGATAAAATCAAATGGTATTCCGTGGAGAGAAGAATGGAAGAAATTTGAAGATAGAATTCTTTTTATTGAAAGGTCAACCGAGTTATTTCCAGGCTTTTGGATTATTACAGATTTAAATGGTCAAGGTAGTAATCAGGTATTAAATGATCGCTTGGTATACAAAAAAGAAGATGAATATATTCCAGACCCTTTCGAAGATGAGGTGGTAATTGTAATGCAAGAAAATAACAAAACAGCACTTTTAAGTGGTTGCGCTCATAATGGAATAGTTCCCATTTTAAAAAAGACAAATCTGCTACTAGGCATTAAACGTTACAACTTTATAGGTGGTGGATTACATCTAAATGGTAAATCAAACAACCAGGTTTTAAATGTTATAGAAGAGCTTAATGACTTTAATATTGACACTTGGGGCTTAAACCATTGCACTGGTCAAAATGCCATTGAACTATTTGAACAATACCTCCCAGGTAAGGTTAAAAAGTTTAACGGGGGTGATAAAATACTTTTTAACAATTGAATTAGAAATAGTTATTAAATGCCTTTATTAAAAATTTAAGTTACCTTTGCATCCATATTTGGAAGAGTACTTAATTGTAAGGGGAAAAAGTATTTTAAGTTAATTCATCCTAATAGGACAACATTACTTTTTGTTACTAATTGGATTTATGCCATATGGGGGAGCGTGTATCAAATAGGGGAATTGATTCACTGAAGGATCGGATAGTCAACATATCTTTAGAAGTAGGCACAATTATGTATGCTATTGCTTTTGCTATTAGCTTTAGCAATGTGCCTAATTATTTTAACCAGCTAAATTATATTGCCAACTCAATTGTTTTAGCAATTGTTTTTAGTGTTGCTATTTTTCGCAAGAGAATAAATCTAAAGATAAAATCCTCTATTTTAATCTTTGCATTAATTGCAGCTGTTAGCCTTCACGTGGCTTGGTTAGGCATCTATTCCGAATATATGCCTTTAATCATAATGGTCCCCTTCTTTTCAATTCTTGCTTTTAACATTAGAAAGACAATAATTGTATTTGCAAGTACCATTTTAATTATTGTTATATTGGGTACTTTACACATTGGAGGTTATCTCAAACTAGAAGAACATGATTTAAATAGGTATAAGCATATTCAAACATGGCTAATGGCCCTTATCATTTTAGCCTTTGTTTCGGTGTCAATACTAATTATTTTAAGTCAATTCAATAAAGCTTTCACATTTTTAGTGGGTGATTTGGAGCAAAAAAATAAAGAATTGGCTTTTAGCGAACAGAGTTATCGGGAAATTTTTAATTCATCGAGTGATGCTATTTTTAAACTTGACCATAATGGCCAAATTGAAGATGTTAACGATGCAATGTTATCCATGTATGGATATACGAAAGATGAAATAAAAGATATAACATGGGAAAAGCTCAGTGGCACAGATGACGAAAACTTTTTTAAAGAAGCCAGCAAAGCATTTCAACAATCAAAGAAATATGAAAGTGTTGTATTTGAATGTTTGGCAAGGAAAAAGAATGGTGATATTTTCTGGATAGAAGTATCAATGAAAACAGCTGTTATTCTAGGTGAAGAAAAAATACTATCTATCGTTCGGAACATAGATGAGAAGAAAAAAACACAGCTTCAACTAGACGAGTACAGAAATAGACTGGAAGATTTAGTGCAAGACAGAACTGCTGCATTATATAGGGCCAATGATGAACTTACTAGGATAAACGGTAATTTGCATTATCAGAAAGAAGAATTAAAGATAGCTTTGAACGAATTGAACGAAGCCCATGACAAATTGCTAAAATCAGAGAAAATGGCAACCTTAGGTGTTCTTGCTGCTGGCATTGCACACGAGGTAAATAGCCCACTACAATATATACAGGGAGGAGCTTTAGGCATAGAAGCCTATTTCGAAAAACATTACAACACCATTCCTGAGGATGTGAAATCCTTATTAGATTCCATTAATGAAGGAGTAAACAGATCAGCTGATATCGTAGCCAGTTTAAACCAATTCAGCAGACAAAAGCAAGAAAAAACTGATGCTGTAAACATCCACCAAATAATTGATAATTGTCTAACCATTCTGGGTAATAAAATTAAATACAAAGTTGATATTGAAAAACATTTTCAACGTGATGATATAATCGTTTCGGGAAATGAAGGCCAGTTACATCAGGTAATTATAAATATACTTACCAATGCCATTCAGGCTATGCATAATGAAGGTAAAATCAATATACAAACAAAACTAAAGGATAACAAAGCTGAGTTAATCTTTACAGATAATGGGGAGGGAATAAAACCTGAGGACCTGAGCAAACTAACAGAACCATTTTTCACCACCAAACCTTCTGGTGAAGGAACAGGACTTGGATTATCTATTTCACAGAAAATTATTGAAGAGCATAAAGGTCAGATATTATTTGATTCGACTCTTGGCAAAGGAACTACTGTTACCATAATTCTACCTTTATAAAAAAACAAAGGCCACTCAAAAAAGAGTAGCCTCTGCATTATTCAACAGTGTATTTTATTTCGTGTACAAAATATCAGCTCCAATGGTTCCTTCCAATTCAGCAAGGTAAGCATCTGACGAAGCGTGAGCTAGTAACTGATTAGCTCTTTTAATACGCCCTTCGATATCCATTTCAGCAATTATTTCAGCATTGTCTTCATTGGCTTTGAAAGATTCCAAATAATCAATCTGATCTTTGTGGAATTTCACATCTTTCTCTTGCTTATGTTTTAAGCGAGCTTTGTACCAATCGCTGTTAACAACGTAATCACGCTCAAAGTACTTTCTTAATTCAGGATCACTGATATCTTTTCCTTCATATTGACCATAAGCCATAATGTGAAGAAGAATTTTCAATGGAGGAACTGCTCCGTCTACACTACCATCCTCAAAGTAAGCCAATGCCACTTTCTGTTGCGCCTCAACAATATTGTTAATACCGTCAACAAAATCTTCCATACCTTGTAATTCAGGCTTAAGCATTTTTTCATTAAAGACAGCTAAAGGCTCATCAAACAAACGGTTCATGCATCGGAAAGCAAAGTTTTTAGTGATACGGTATCCCAAACGGCTTGCCAATACTTTTTGACCTTCATATTCAAAGTCTTCAAGCTTCTCTAAACAGTCGTTTTCAATCAGCGTTTTAGGATCTCTGTCCTCAGGCACTAAGCGAGCCCATATTTCAGGAACCAAAATACTAATATCATGATCGAATCTGTTTTCACCACCTACATAACCGGCAGCAGAACTGAATCCCTGATATTCGGTAAGAATGTATGATAACAATGCATTATTAAGGTCTGATGTTGGAACCAACATATTAAAAGGACCTTTTGTTAATGCCCCTTCAGTACCTGCACCTGTGGTTGATGGCGATTTACCTGTTAAGCTACAGATAAAATCCATAAACAACTCAGGAAGTTCTTGGTAATGAATTGGATTATAAACAGCCAACGGACGAATTCCAGCTTTGTGATCTGCCGGATTGTTTCTTCTACCCGGAAGAACAGCATTTACAGGATTAATAACAGGATCTTCGCTTTTAATCTTACGATGCATACGAATACCTATTTCAGCCATATAGCTATCCATCGTTTCGTTGGTATAAATATTACGCTGCAAGTAACGTGGATTCTTTGTAGGTTCACCTTCAACCAAACGTGGATGTGATGGAACCACGAAATAACCATCTTTATTGGCTTCAACAATTCCTTTGATCAATTCTTTTACCGGCTCGGTATACTGCTCAAAGCTAATTGCATCATCAATTAAATCTTTGGCATCCTGAAGCGTTAAAGGCTCATAATTTGTAAGGAATGTATTCTTCTGAACAATGTCAGCCTCAGCTTCAACATCGTAACCTCTGATGATAGCCTCATCCGGACGCTGGAATAAGTGCGCCTCACAGTTGGCTACCATTTTCAAACTCTTGTTTGTGTACTCAACGTTAAGATCTTTTAATTTATTTGATGGCAAAGTAATAGATGCTGAAATATCATCCTCCATCTGTATTTTATGACTTGGAATAAAGTCAGATCTTAGTTTATGCAATAACCAGTGTCCTTCCTGATCGAAACCAATACGTACATAGCTCGCTAATACATTATTATGTTTGTACAATAAGGTAGTTCCTTTACGGCCGTTGATAAATTCAACCGACATGTAATCTTTCCAATTACCTTTCTCCTTATCATTACGATATAGTCTTTTAATATAAAGAACTAATGAACGAATATGATCCGGAATATTATTCAACCATAAATTATACTCATCGTTATATTGATCTGATGGAGTTAATAATTTAACGGCAGATCCCAATGTTCTCTGAGGACTTAAGAATGGACGTGAATCATCTGCATCAGGACGAATATTCTTCCAACGGGTTGAATAGTCGCGATCGATAATCATATCGGCCAATTTAAAGTCTTCCTCTAAATCAACAATATTGAAAGTACCATATTTAATGGCATTCTGCATCGACTTAGAAATCTCTGACTTACCACCACCAGAAACCGTACAAGGCTTATGACAGAACATTCCTTCAGGAGCTGTATTAACAATTCTCCATAATGGTTGAGCAGGGTGCTTAGCCAATTGGAATTTATTTCCTGATGGATGAATATAGTGCTTCTCAGGAGACAGTTTCAAAAATTGCTCTTTACCTTTATATTCCCAGCTTACCTTATTGGTGTTAATGTCAATATTTGCATTCTCTGGAATATAAATGATATCAGCGTACTTTTTATCAACCGCATAATTCATTTCGGTGTTTACCTCAATGCGATCTCCTAATAATGTTTTTGTATCTTCAAAAGTATATGGCTTATCTAGTTTTGATGAAAACACTTCACCAAAAACATTTTCCCCCATAATTCCACGAGGGAAAGCTATTGCACCACCAGCATGCTCTTCTTCAACCAAACCATAAATATTAGCTGAATAACTAATTTGTGTTTTGATTTCTTTTTTAGAGTATCCGTAATAGTTATCAGCAATAAGAGTTACAACAACGCCTCTCTCATCGCGACAAGTTATTTTAAAAGCTCCTCCTTCGTTATATAATTCATCTGCATCCTTCCAACACATACCATCTTTACGCTGTCTTTCGGTAGCGTCGTCGTAATGTGGAAGACCAACATCTTTTTTCTTCAGCTTTGTTAATTGAGGCGCAAGAATAATACAACCTGTTGTACCAGTCCAATGCTCCACATCTAATGCTGAGTCGTTCTCTGCCAGATTGTGATCACCTGCATTGCCAAAAATATTTTCAACAAAATCAAGATTACTCACCAAACTACCTGGAGCAAAGAAACGCACTTCCATGCTTTTTTCGCTGATTACTCCTTTTACTTCAGGACATACAACCGGACGCATTAATAACGAAACCATTATTTTGGCCTTATCTTCCTGTGCAGCTGTAAAAGGCAAAACATTATACTCATCTGAAGGATTCATAGCTGAATGCAGCAAGTGAGCAAATGTAATTTTTGGTACTTCTTTCTTATCCAAAGGTACAGGTAATGATCCTCCAACTATATGGAACGTTCCTTTGGTGGTACGTTTGTCGTGAAGTGGGTTATTAAGAATACCTTGCTTAACGCGGTATGATTTCACCAATTCACTTTCAAACTTGTCTTTATTAGGTGGCAAACTAACTTCACGAGCCAACCCTTTTTGATTTAAGACAAATGTTTTATTTGGCAGTTTGAATGATTTATCAAACTCCACATCTTCCAAATAAGAGTCAAGAAAATTCTGAATGCGTGTATCAACAGGGGAAAGGTGATCTGATAATAAACGTGATTTTTCTCTAAAACTGTTGATAAGCCCCTCGGTAAGGGATAGAAACTTTGCATTGGAGAATTTTGTTTTCGCATCCGATTCGTCGTAAAACAAAGGTTGCCCCAATGACGCCAACTGAAGGTTGATGTATTGAATCATGTCCTTCCTATCCTTCTTGCTGGGTGTTTGCTTGATAAGCATATCGTCTTTCATAATTGGTACACGATTTAAGTTATGAATGAATTGCAAATTTAAATAAATATTGCCTTTTTTAATAACAATTTGTTAGAAACAGAGTGTTAATGTTTCTAAATTATTGCTTAAGTTCATAGGAGATTTACATAATCATACATGCAAATCGGGTCAGAAGACAATCACAGTAAGCGATTGCGATTGATTTCAAATTGTCAGCATAATTGAAAGTAAATTCAATCACACTGACAAGATTATTTTTTTCAAATATATTAATTTCCTACTTCAGAAATAAATTTAATTCTCACCAGGCGAATGTCTTCTTCTGAATAAGAATCTTCACCTAATTCATCTAATGCTGCACCAATTTCGTCAGTTTCAGCCTCTTCTTTAAAATAATAAAATATGTCATCTCGTATATCTTCATCCATCACCTGATCAATATAGTAATCGATGTTAACACGAGTCCCGGAGTATACAATTGATTCTAACTCTTTCACCAAATCATCCATCTCCATACCTTTCGATGAAGCAATTTCATCAAGAGGCATTTGTCGATCGATACTTTGAATGATACTAATCTTCATCTTGGATTTATTGGCCACCGATTTAACAACCATATCCATTGGTCGGTCAATCTCATTCTCCTCAACATGAGAAGCAATCAATTTCACAAAATCTTTACCAAAGCGATTAGCTTTACCTGTTCCAACACCCGGAATATTTTGCAATTCTTCAATGGTAATTGGATAATAGGTTGACATGGCTTCCAACGAAGGATCTTGGAAAATAACAAAAGGAGGAAGGTTAAGCTTCTTTGATAAATTCTTCCTTAAATCCTTCAACATAGAGAACAAATTATTATCCACAGCGGCAGTTCCTCCTGTATGAGTATCTTCCTCTATGGTGTCAAAATCATGATCTTTAGTCATCATGATAGACTCTGGCTTCTTCAGAAATTCATGTCCTTTTTTGCTTATATGCAAAAGTCCGTATGTTTCAATATCTTTTATAATAAAACCCCGCACAAGCGACTGACGAATAACTGCGTTCCAGTGCTTATCATCAAACTCATCACCCGATCCAAACAAAGGATGTTCGTTATGTTTGTATGATTTAATGGCAGTGTTATTATTACCAATCAGTATATTAATAATATGGTCTGATTTGAATCTTTCTTTGAATTCGATAATTGTTTTAAGCACCTTTACTACACTATCCTTGGCTTCAAATTCCTCCTTCGGATTCACACAATTATCACAGGTTTCACAATTCTCTTCAGTGTATTTTTCTCCAAAATAATGAAGCAGTGTTTTACGACGGCAAATTGAAGATTCGGCATACGAAACTGTCTCAAGCAATAATTGTTTACCTATTTCTTGCTCAGCAAGTGGCTTACCCTGCATGAATTTCTCGAGCTTCTGAATATCTTTGTAACTGTAAAAAGCTATACATCTTCCTTCACCTCCATCTCGACCTGCACGCCCTGTCTCCTGATAATATCCTTCCAGACTTTTAGGTATATCATAGTGCATTACAATTCGCACATCCGGTTTATCAATACCCATACCAAACGCTATGGTAGCAACAATAACGTCTGTTTCTTCCATCAGAAAGGCATCCTGATTTTTTGCCCTGGTAGAAGCATCCATGCCGGCATGATAAGGCAATGCCTTTATACCATTAACAACTAATGTTTCGGCTAACTCTTCTACTTTTTTACGACTCAAACAGTAGATGATACCAGACTTACCAACATTGTTCTTTAGGATTTTAATAATCTCTTTTGAAGGATGAACCTTGGGGCGAACCTCATAAAACAAATTAGGCCTATTAAACGACGATTTAAAAACCATCGCATCTAGCATACCCAGATTTTTCTGAATATCGTGTTGCACCTTAGGGGTGGCTGTTGCCGTCAAAGCCATAAGAGGAGATTCTCCTATTTCGCTAATGATGGGTCGAATGCGCCTGTATTCAGGACGAAAATCGTGCCCCCATTCCGATATACAATGCGCTTCATCAACTGCATAAAACGAAATATCAACCTGCTTAAGAAACTCAATATTCTCTTCTTTGGTTAAAGATTCCGGAGCAACATATAGCAACTTGGTTTTACCATCGAGAATATCTTCCTTAACCTGATTTATTGCGGTTTTTGTAAGTGAAGAATTCAAAAAGTGAGCGATGCCATTGTCTTCGCTAAAGTTTCTCATTGCATCAACCTGGTTTTTCATCAACGCTATCAATGGTGATATGATGATTGCTGTACCGGGCAAAATGAGCGCCGGTAGTTGGTAGCACAATGACTTACCTCCTCCGGTTGGCATCAAAACAAATGTATCATTTCCCTTTAATACATTGTTAATGACGTCCTCCTGATTACCTTTAAAGGTATCAAACCCAAAATGCCTTTTTAAATGAGCACCTAGATCAACCTGCTTTGCCATAACAATTTTAAATTTCTTTCCGGTGGTTGTAATATGCCAGCCGAAATGTTTTCCTCAATTCAAGACTATAACAAAAATAACTTTTAATGATGTAAAAACCGTATTTTTTCCTCGGCTCAAATCTTAATCTATCTTAAAATATTTTTTAAATTTTATCAAGAGTCATAAAATCAATTGCCGCCATCTACATTTAAAAACACATTTTGTCAAAGTCTTTTAAAATAGTATTGGTTCTTTTGAGCAATTTTAAACTGCTAATTCTGAACCAAATAAAATTCTTTTAGATTGAAGTTATGCATAATCTTTCTCAATAACAAGAAGTTTGCAAAACAGAAAGGGTGTATTATCTTCGCAAAGCGCATAATAATAGTAAACTTGACTATATTGTTTAAATATTTTTAACAATTCAATTACGTAGTTTTGTCAGCATTTGATCATTTAATTAGATTGTAAATTAACCATGGCTAATAATTCATCCGGCGAAATGACATTTCTCGATCACTTGGAAGTGCTTCGATGGCATCTGGTAAGAGCTTTTGCTGGTATATTCGTTTTTGCAGTTCTTGCTTTTGTTTTTAAAAACTTCGTTTTTGACACTGTAATATTAGCACCTTCCGATCCGGATTTTCTCACCAACAAGCTATTGTGCAAACTCGCAGGAGTACTGGACATGCCCTTGCTTTGCATTAATCAGGATCCTTTAAGTTTTCAGAATATTAAAATGTCAGGGCAGTTTACCACCCACATATGGGTCTCTTTTGTGGCGGGTATTGTAGTGGCATTTCCATATGTCTTCTGGGAATTTTGGAGATTTATAAAGCCTGCACTTTATACCAAAGAAGTTAAACACTCGCGGGGAGCTATCTTTTTTGCATCTACTCTGTTTTCGGTGGGTATTTTGTTTGCCTACTATATTATATGTCCTCTTTCTGTTCATTTTCTCGGAACATACCAGGTTAGTGATAAAGTAGAAAACATAGTAAATTTGGGATCTTACATAGGAACTATCACTTCAATTGTTTTGGCTGGAGGAGTCATATTTGAACTACCTATTTTTATATATTTTCTTGCAAAAGTAGGATTGGTAAGTTCTGATTTTTTAAGAAAGTACAGAAAGCATTCAATTGTTTTAGCGCTTATGCTGGCCGCCATAATTACACCACCTGATGTAATTAGCCAATTGCTCGTTTGTATTCCTTTAATTATATTATATGAATCTGGAATAGTAATTGCTAAACGAATAGAGGCTAAAAGGGAAAAGCAATTAGCAAAAATTTAACGCAACATGGAAGAGAAATTAA
This sequence comes from Carboxylicivirga linearis, assembly GCF_018271995.1. Classification (GTDB taxonomy): domain Bacteria; phylum Bacteroidota; class Bacteroidia; order Bacteroidales; family Marinilabiliaceae; genus Carboxylicivirga; species Carboxylicivirga linearis. Next base: position 18,213 of record NZ_JAGUCO010000001.1, on the reverse strand, counting down.
GACTACATACAGACACTCTAATTAAAAAATATAAAAGCCGAACCGTTGTAAAAGGTGTTTCGGTTGGCGTAGAACAAGGTGAAATTGTTGGTTTATTGGGGCCCAATGGAGCTGGAAAAACAACTACGTTTTACATGACGGTGGGCTTGATAACACCCAATAGCGGTAAAATATTTTTAAATGACGAAGAAATCACAGAAGATCCGGTATATCGTCGTGCCCAAAAAGGTATTGGCTATTTAGCTCAGGAAGCCAGTGTTTTTCGTCAACTTAGTGTTGAGGACAACATCAAGTCTGTTTTGGAGATGACTAAATTCAGCAAGGAATACCAAAAGCAAAGAGTTGAAGAATTGCTGGAAGAGTTTAGTCTTACACATATCAGAAAGAGTTTAGGTATTCAATTATCCGGAGGCGAACGACGAAGAACAGAGATCGCCCGCGCCTTAGCTATTAATCCTAAATTTATTTTGCTGGATGAACCTTTTGCGGGAGTAGATCCTATTGCTGTGCGAGATATTCAGGAAATTGTGGCCAAACTGAAGTATAAAAACATCGGTATTTTAATAACCGACCACAACGTACACGAAACCCTAGCCATCTGTGACAGAGCCTATTTATTATTTGAAGGAAAGATATTAAAGGCAGGTACCGCTGAAGAGTTGGCTTTGGATGAAGATGTGAAGCGTTTATACCTGGGAGATGACTTCGAATTAAAGCGCCGGGATTTCGCCCAGTAATTTTTTTCAAAAAAATATTTTGCGGTAAAAAAAAAGCTATTATCTTTGCACCGCGAAACACGGAAATGCGGATGTGGCGTAATTGGTAGCCGCGCTAGACTTAGGATCTAGTGCCGAGAGGCGTGGGGGTTCGAGTCCCTTCATCCGCACAGAAAACCGCCTCATAAATCGAGTAACATCGATAGTGAGGCGGTCTTTTTTTTTATTAGTACAAATTGTAATTATAAATATTTCTTTCCCTCGGATACAAATTCGCTTTTATAGAAGAGGTGAGTTCACTTTAAATCAAAGCAGATGAACATTTCAAAGGAAAACATTGATGCATTAAACGCAGTTATTAAACTAACTGTTGAGAAGGATGACTATGCAAAAAAGGTGGACGATGTCTTGAAAGATTATCGTAAGCGCGTAAATATGCCTGGTTTCCGTCCGGGTAAAGTACCTGCCGGAGTGGTTAAAAAAATGTATGGTAAAGCAGTGTTAGCTGATGAAGTTAATAAGTTAGTTTCAGAAAGCATTCACGGATACATTGTTGAAAACAAGTTAGATTTGTTAGGCGAGCCCCTTCCTTCTGAATCACAAGAAGTAATTGACTTTGATACTGCAGAAAGCTTTGAATTTGCTTTCGATGTTGCTTTGGCACCAGAGGTAGAAGTGAAGTTAACTAAGCGTGAAAAATTACCTTTATATAAGATTGAAATCACCGACGAGATGCTTGCCACTCAGGTAGACTCAATCACTGGTCGTTTCGGAACCACTGAAAAGGTTGATGAAGTGACTGAAAAATCAATGGTAAAAGGAAATTTTGCCGAATTAAATGACAAAGGTGAGGTAGTAGAAGAAGGTATTACTAAAGAAGATGCTGTTATCTCATTGAATGTTATTAAAGATGATGCTGAAAAAGCAAAATTGTTAGGTGCTAAAGCAGGTGATGTTATCACTTTCAATCCTACAAAAGCTTTCCCTAACGAATCAGAAATCACTTACATGTTAGGTGTTGAAAAAGAAGTTGCTGCAGATTTAAAGAGCGATTTCCAATTCACTATTACTGAAGTTACAGAATTCAAGCAACCTGAAATGAACCAGGATTTGTTTGACAAAGCTTTTGGTGAGGGTGAAGTAAAGACAGAAGAAGAATTCAAGGAAAGAGTAAAAAGCGACTTTGCCAATATGTTAGCCATGGAAACTGAGTACCGTTTCACAGTAGATGCTAAAGACAAATTGATGGGTAAAGTAGATGTTGATTTCCCTGAGGCATTCTTAAAAAGATGGTTACTTGCTACCAACCGTGAGAATGAGCAAATGAACGAGGAGACTTTGGAAAATGAAATGCCACGTTTCCTTGAAGATTTGAAATGGCAGTTGATTCGTAACTCATTAATTAAAGCCAGCGACCTTAAAGTGGAAGAAGCTGACGTTGTTGAATACGCTAAAAAATCGGCTCGCATCCAATTTATGCAGTACGGTTTGAACAATGTTCCTGATGAGCATCTTGAGAACTACGCTAAAGAGATGATTCAGAAGGAAGACCAACGTCGTCAGATGGCTGAAGGTGCCATCAATGATAAGGTAATGGACTTGATTAAAGAGTCGGTGAAGGTGGAAGAAAAAGAAATCTCAAGAGACGATTTCAATAAATTATTCGAAAAATAATTCGAACCATCGATACATTCAGGCTGTTTAATTACTAATTTAGCATTAGAATAAAAATTTTTGAAGATGATTGATCCAAAAGATTTTAGAAAATACGCTACTAAGCACTTAGGTATTAACAGCCTGGCTTTAGACAAATATACTTCAATTTCAAATAGTTATATTTCACCAACTATTATTGAAGAACGTCAATTAAATGTGGCCAGCATGGACGTTTTCTCGCGTTTGATGATGGACCGCATTATTTTTCTGGGCCTACCTATCGACGATTACGTAGCCAATGTTATTCAGGCACAGTTATTATATTTAGAGTCAGCAGATACTTCAAAGGATATCTCTATCTATTTTAATTCGCCGGGAGGTTCGGTATATGCAGGCTTGGGTATTTATGATACCATGCAATATATTTCGTCTGATGTAGCAACCATTTGTACTGGTATGGCAGCTTCTATGGGAGCTGTACTTTTAACAGCAGGAACAAAAGGTAAGCGTTCAGCATTAAGACATTCACGTGTAATGATTCACCAACCAATGGGTGGTGCACAAGGACAAGCTTCAGATATTGAAATTACTGCAAAGGAAATCATGAAACTGAAGAAAGAATTGTATACCATTATTGCCGAACATTCTGGCAATACCTATAAAAAGGTTGAAAAAGATTCTGATCGTGATTATTGGATGACAGCTGAGGAAGCGAAAGAATACGGAATGATAGATGAAGTATTAGTTCGAAATCCTAAGTAAATATTGACTTAAAATATAGCGATGCAGAATCAGCCTTTATTGGTTGACTCTGCATTCGTGTATAAAATAACTGTATGGATAAGTGTTCGTTTTGTGGTAGAGAGAGAAAAGATACAAACCTTCTGATTGCAGGGGTTTCGGGTCATATTTGTGACAATTGTATCGAACAGGCGCATTCAATTCTGGATGAAGAATTCAAGAAGAAGAATTCGTTTAATGTTGACGAAATTACTCTTCTGAAACCACTTGAAATCAAAAAATTTCTTGATCAATATGTCATTGGTCAGGATGAGGCCAAGAAATACCTGTCTGTTGCTGTATATAATCACTATAAGCGTTTGATGCAGAAAAATTCCAACGACGAGGTGGAGATTGAAAAATCAAACATCATTTTAGTTGGTGAAACAGGAACCGGAAAAACACTTTTGGCACGTACTATTGCCCGTATGTTGCATGTTCCGTTTACCATCGTTGATGCTACCGTTTTAACTGAAGCAGGTTATGTAGGGGAGGATATTGAAAGTATTTTAACACGATTACTACAAGCTGCCGATTACAATGTTGAAGCAGCAGAGAAAGGAATCGTATTTATCGACGAGATTGATAAGATTGCTCGTAAAAGCGATAATCCTTCTATTACTCGTGATGTTTCAGGAGAAGGTGTTCAGCAAGGCTTATTAAAGCTATTGGAAGGTTCAGTTGTGAATGTTCCGCCACAAGGAGGTCGTAAGCATCCTGAGCAGAAAATGATTCCGGTAAACACTAAAAACATATTATTTGTTTGTGGTGGTGCATTTGACGGTATCACTCGTAAAATTGGTCAGCGACTAAACACCAAAGTAGTAGGTTATGCAGCCAGCAAAGCAAGTGAGAAGTTTGATAAGGATAACTTATTGCAATACATCGCTCCGCAGGATCTAAAATCGTTTGGTTTAATACCTGAGATTATTGGTCGTCTGCCTGTATTAACTTATTTGCAGCCACTAAATCGCGAAATTTTACGACGTATTCTTACTGAGCCGAAAAATTCAATCATCAAGCAATACGAAAAATTGTTCGATATTGATAAAATCAAACTTGTTTTCTCTGATGAAGTTTTAGATTACATTGTTGATAAAGCAGTTGAATATAAATTAGGAGCTCGTGGATTGCGTTCGATTTGTGAGACGATTATGATTGATTCGATGTTTAATGCCCCATCTGGTAAAGACAAAGAATTAGTGATTGATCTTGATTACGCCAAAAACAAAATTGAACAAGCCAATATTGCTCGTTTAAAAGCAAGTTGATAGTTCATTTAAAATATAAAGAGCGGCTATAAGCCGCTTTTTTTGTGTCTTTTTTCTGATAAAAATCATAAAATACTGTATCATTCATTCTAAATAGTCGTATATTATTACTTCGTGTCATCGACTAAATCCTGCTGAGTGAAACGACTGCTTACCATATTATCAATGCTTTTTGTGTTTTTGATATATGGCTATGCACAATATTTTGGTCAGAATAAACCGACTTATAAAGAGTTAGATTACCAACTTTATAAAACACCTCATTTCGAGCTATACCACTATTTTAAAAGCCCCGAACTGGTGCAAAGCCTTGGTCAACTAGCCGAAAAATGGTACTACTATCATCAACAGGTATTGATTGATACATTTTCTACCCGTAATCCATTAATAATTTATTCCAATCATGCCGATTTTCAACAAACCACAGCCATAAGCAGCAGAATAGATGTTGGTGTGGGCGGTGTTACCGAAGGCATGAAACGCAGAGTTGTATTACCGGTTACTTATAGTCACCAACAAACAGACCATGTACTCGGACATGAGTTAGTGCATGCCTTTCAGTATCATATTCTCGAAACCGATCCCCAGATAAGTCTAATGGCCATTGGTAATATTCCATTATGGATGGTGGAAGGTATGGCTGAATATTTATCAATTGGAAGTATCAACAGCCAAACCAACCTTTGGATGCGGGATGCTTTGATTCAGGATCAATTTCCCACACTGAAAGAGATGACCTATGATTACAGGTATTCACCTTATCGCTTTGGACATTCGTTTTGGGCATTTATCGCCTATAAATATGGTGAGCAATATGTACCTCGTTTATTTAAAGCAACAGCTCGCGATGGGTACGAAAAAGCTATTGGAGATATATTCATGCTTTCTACCGATTCGCTATCTGTCCTGTGGGAGCAAACCTTACGTAATCATTTACTAAATGCATCCATTGATTCAACCTTTAATATAGTTGGCAACAGAATATTATCGAAAAAAAACAGCGGAAGGTATAACCTAAACCCAGCTGTCAGTCCCGATGGAAAGCACCTGGTATTCTTATCAGAACGAGATATGTACGCCATTGACCTTTTTATGGCCGATGCGCACACAGGAGAAATAGAATCACGATTATATACAGCCACCAGTCATGATGAGATTGATGCCTTAAATTATCTCGAGACATCAGGAACCTGGTCGCCCGACAGCCGGTATTTTGCTTTTATTGCCTTTATGAAAGGACAATCAACCTGTTTGATATTTGACACTAAGAAGAAGCAGATCGTGAACGAAATCAAATTGGAAGAGGTTGATGATATCAATTGGCCGGCCTGGTCACCCAAAGGCAATTTAATTGCTTTTAGTGGATTAAAAGAAGGTAGGTCTGATATCTACACCTATAATATTAAGCGGAAAGAACTCCTGAATATTACTAATAACCCCTACGCCAGCATGCAGCCATCCTGGTCGGACGATGGGCAATCTATTTTCTATACCACTGATCAGCCTTCTAAACAGCATCTTCCTTCATCAAGAGGATTTTTTAATATTGCACAGACCGATTTAAAAGGCAACCAAAAGGTTTTCTCCACTTTTGAGGGAGCACGTAATCTGAATCCAATTGGTTTTGGTGATAATAATGAAGTATTATTTCTATCGGATTATGATGGAAGACGAAATCTGTACCTCTTTAACACATCATCAGAACAAATATATCGAATAACCAATTACCCAACCGGAGTTATTGGCATGACCGAATATTCTCCTGCCCTCACTATGTGCGGAAATACGTTGTATTATACGATGCTTTGGAAGGGCGAATTTTCGATTTTTAAGACGGATGTCTCATACATGAATCACAACAAGACTGAAGTTACTGACAGACAAATGAATTTGGCAGCTTCACGATTAGTCCCTTTCTCGCCCATTCCTTCGCAGATTGAGACTAACCTATATTTTAATCGTCAGCCACAAGCCGTGTCTGTTGATAGTTTTTTTAATGATCGTATAAAAAGAAAATTCAAGCTCGATTATCTGGGTAATGTGCAGGGTGGAGTAATGGCTGGACGATTTGGTGCAGGTATGGCTGGAAGTATTGAGGCTATGTTTAGCGATATACTCGGGCAGAATATGATGTATACAGCCTTAAGTATAAACGGAGAGGTATATGATTTTGGAGGTCAGGTAGCATATATCAATCAGCAAAAAAGAGTAAAGGTAGGATTGAGCCTGTCACACATTCCTTACCGATACGGAACCTATAGTTATGATTATATCGAGAATGAAGATGGTACAACCGACAGAAGTCTGAATTATATTTTTCGACGGACTTTTGAAGATAAGGCATCTGTATTCACCTTTATACCTGTCAACAAAACAAAACGTTTTGAATTAGGTGCGTCTTATGCTATATATAACTACCGCATAGAAAAATACAAAGACCTGAGTTCATTCAGTCAATATTATGCTTCCGACAAAGAAAAGCTTCCTGCGCCGGCAGGATTTGGTACCGCAATATTAGATGCTGCTTATGTGATTGATAATGCTAAAATGGGTTTGGCATCACCTGTTGAAGGGAAACGTTTACGAATTCAGGGTGAATATTACTTGCATCACATGAAGATGCAAACCTTATTAATTGATTATCGAAAATACTTCTTTATTAAACCATATAGTTTAGCCTTTAGAATTTATCACTACGGAAGATATGGTATTGATTCGGACAGTGATCGAATGACTGAACTATTTCTGGGTTCGCCCTGGTATGTGCGTGGCTACGACACGGGTGGATTTTATGGTACAAATACCGATGACGGCAATGCTCTTAGTTTAAATCAACTAATTGGCACCAGGCTTTTAGTATCTAACATTGAGTGGCGTATCCCATTTACCGGCCCCAGAGAAATTGCTATGATATCATCCGGTTTTTTGTTTAGCGAGTTGGCACTTTTTATAGATGGTGGCGTAAGTTGGAATAAACACAGTCAACCGGTTTTAAGTCTCACCACTAATTCAGATAATGAAAGAATACCTATTTTTAGTGGTGGTCTGGCATATCGCATCAACCTTTTTGGTGCTATGGTTATTGAGCCATATTATTCTTTTCCTTTTCATCAGGCCCATTTTAAATCAGGCCAGTTTGGTATGAATATACTTGCCGGATGGTAATTTATACAGGCAATAAATAAAGCTTTGTCATTCGGTTTTCTCATCAAAATTATTATCTTGGTAGTGTGGGACAGATGATTAGGAGATAGGAGATGTTAAGTACTAAGCGATCCTTATGAAACATCAACACTGTTCAGTTTTTTTATTAGATATACTTGTTTTCATCAGTTCGAAAATCCCTTTTAAACTGGTGATCGCAATAGTTACTTGTCGTTTAGTACCCCTTTTTAGCGTCAAATCAATTACTAACTAAATACCAATTTTATTATGAATTCAATTTTTTGGTTAATCCCAATCTCTTCGCTGATAGCTTTGAGTTTTGCCTGGATATTTTTCAAATCAATGATGAAAGAATCTGAGGGTACTGATAAAATGAAAGAGATTGCGCAACATGTGAGAGAAGGTGCAATGGCTTATCTGTCCAGTCAATATAAAGTTGTGGGCAAAGTATTCCTTGTTTTAGTAGTCCTTTTAGGAGTATTGGCATATATGGGTGTACAAAATCCTTTTGTTCCCATAGCCTTCTTAACAGGAGGTTTCTTCTCAGGCCTTTGTGGATACCTGGGTATGAAGACTGCCACCTATGCCTCGGCACGTGCTGCTAACGGGGCTTCCAACTCATTAAACAGAGGATTAAAAGTAGCATTCCGAAGTGGCGCCGTAATGGGAATGGTGGTTGTAGGATTTGGCTTATTAGATATTGCTTTATGGTTTTATTTTCTGAATGAAGTGGTTTTTACACCTGATCATCTGGTCAACGGATTTAGTTTTCTTGGCCTTGACTTTGTTCATGCTGGTACAACCGAACATCATAAAATGGTTGAAATTACAGCTACCATGCTAACATTCGGTATGGGAGCATCTACGCAAGCTTTATTTGCACGTGTTGGAGGAGGAATTTACACCAAAGCGGCAGATGTAGGAGCTGATTTAGTAGGTAAGGTGGAAGCCGGAATTCCGGAAGATGACCCACGCAACCCGGCTACTATTGCGGATAATGTAGGTGATAATGTAGGAGACGTTGCGGGTATGGGAGCCGACCTTTATGAATCCTATTGTGGTTCGATACTCGCAACCGCAGCACTGGGGGCAGCTCTTCCTGGTCTGACAGGTGATATACAGATGAAGGCTGTAATGGCTCCAATGATAGTGGCAGCCATTGGAATCTTACTTTCTGTAGTGGGTGTTTTCATGGTTAGAACCAAGGAGTCAGCTACTCAAAAGAACTTATTAAATGCCCTATTAATTGGTACCGGCGGAAGTTCTGTACTAATATTAATCGCATTGGCAGTATTGGCCTATTTTGATTGGATCACATGGGGTATTTTTGGCTCAGTAATCGCAGGATTGGCTGCAGGTGTAATTATTGGTCAGGGTACAGAATACTACACATCCGATGAATACAAACCCACTCAAGGAATTGCCGGACAAGCAGTACAAGGACATGCCACTACCATTATTGACGGTATAGCTGTGGGTATGTTCAGTACCTGGATACCTGTTGTAACCATTGTTGCAGGTATTATTGCTGCATTTGGTTTTGCAGGAGGATTTACCAGTTTCTCGCAAGGTGTCTACGGTATAGGATTTGCTGCCGTTGGAATGTTGTCGACGCTGGGTATTACCTTAGCAACTGATGCCTTTGGTCCTATTGCTGATAATGCAGGTGGTAATGCCGAGATGGCACACTTACCAAAAGAAGTACGCGAACGTACCGACGCTCTGGATATGTTAGGTAATACTACCGCTGCAACAGGTAAAGGTTTTGCCATTGGTTCGGCTGCTTTAACAGCCATGGCTCTATTGGCTGCTTACATGGAAGAAATAAGGCTATGGCTGGGCAAGGTACCCGAAAAAGGACAAGCCTTTTTGGAAGCTACAGGATTAACCTCTTTTGCTGATGCAAATATCAAGGACTTTGTCTCGTATTACGACTTGTCATTATTTAACCCTATGCTACTGGGTGGTTTATTTATAGGTGCAATGATGGCTTTTGTTTTCTGTGCAATGACCATGAAGGCTGTTGGACGTGCGGCAGGAGCTATGGTGGAAGAAGTTCGTCGTCAGTTTAGAGAAATTGCAGGAATAATGGAAGGAACTGCTACTCCTGAATATGCCAAATGTGTGGCTATTTCAACCAAAGGTGCGCAAAGAGAAATGATTGTTCCTTCGCTACTGGCTATAATAGTTCCAATCTTAATTGGCTTGATCTTAGGAGTTGCCGGTGTAGTTGGTTTATTGGCTGGCGGATTAACAGCAGGTTTTACTTTGGCTGTAATGCTAAATAATGCAGGTGGTGCCTGGGACAATGCTAAAAAATACATTGAAAAAGGACATCATGGTGGTAAGGGCAGTGAGGCTCATAAAGCCGGTGTTACAGGTGATACTGTAGGTGATCCGTTTAAAGATACATCGGGTCCTTCGTTGAATATCCTGATTAAATTAATGACAATGGTATCGGTTGTAATGGCTGGTTTAACAGTTGCCTATTCGATTTTTGGATAAATAATTCTACCATATAAAGTAAGAATCCCGTTGGCTTTCAACGGGATTCTTTTTACCTGATTGTTGATACAGGTGTGTTAAACGGTTTAAATTAATAAATAGGACATCTTCTTCTTTCTATTCTGTAAAACACATAATCTATCCCATTGTTTCAATCAAACTGTATTTTCGACTATCAATATTAAAAAGTCATTTATATTTAACCTTTCTCAAAAAGTATTTTCTCTTAATTTTGACCTTCATTAGATTATTTAATACATGGAGCAAGAGAAGAGTCTTCAGGAAACATCAGAATGTTTTAAATTTCTTTCTGATGAAGAACTTAAAATTTTAAAAGATAAAAAAGCTCGTATCATATACCTGAAAGGAGAAAATGTGATGAAACAGGGTGCTTTTGCTACCCATGTTTTATTCGTGGTGGATGGTCTGGTACGTGTATATCTGCAAACAGCGGGCACCAAACAAATTAATCTTCAGTTGAAGACTCAGGGTGATTTTTTGGCTTTCTCATCTGTTTTTGGCGAAGAGGTGTACCCCTACTCTGCAGTAGCCATGAAAGATTCAATTATATGTATGGTGGATAAAGATGCCCTGAAAGATCTTTTAGTCTCCAATCCTGAGTTCGGATTAAAAATCACATCGCGTAATTATCAGATTGAAAATCGTTATCTCGAAATCATCAGTAATATCTCATATAAACAGATGCGTGGAAAACTGGCATCCACACTTATTTACCTTTCTACTTTTGAAGCGGAAGGAGTTCCTGTATTTGAGCATATGTCGAGGCAGGATATAGCCGATTTTGCGTCAATCACCAGTGAGAGTACCATTAAGTTTTTAAAGGAATTTGAAAAAGATCAAATCATTAAGTTAGATGGGCGTCAGATCAATATTATTAATATGGATTCGTTAAAGATGATCAGTAAGAATTCGTAAAATTTAAACCGGAGATAAAGAGCGATAATGTTCAACCACCTTTCGGGAGTATATCTGTGTATTTGTTCCCTATGCTTCGCATAGGGCTATTATTGTTAATGTCCTTCAGATATTTAAAACTCCAATGGGGTTCAATGTCACACAAAAGCTGATAAATAATGGTTCTTGCTAATCAGTAAGAATTCGTAATCAATACCGATCGTAGGGATTACGTGTTCTGGGAGTCATCATAAAAGGATTCATAGGTGATCCCCAAGTGTTGAAATTTCCATTTGTATTTCGTCCTACGCCAAATTCAGCTTCCACCTTAAAGCTATCTGAAAACTTATACCCTACAAAAGCGGAAGTACCTATACTATTTAAATTAGGTACAGGCATACTGATATTATCGTTTTCAAACATGGTTGAATTAGCCATAACGGAGCCTCCCACATATAACTTCTCATTTACATTATACGAACCTTGCGCATACAATCCAACATGCGTTGCTGTTCCATCAAAAGTGGAAACATAACCGGGTGCAATCCAGATAGGCATATCATGATAGGTACTTCGGCTGATAACAGGCGTAACATTAAATTGCCATTTCTCATTTGGCACATACCATAATTGCGGTGCAACATACAAGTTGGTGCCAAAACCTCCATCGAAATTAACAGCTACACTGGTTCCTACTTCTGTAGTTAACGAAAATCTATTTAATTTATCTTCTAAAATTGGTTTCCCTAACAAAAAGCGTTTATCGGACAAAGAATCTGCGTAAGAAATATGGGTAGAATCCTTATGACCAATGATACCAATCATGGATTCATTCTGAGCTTTAGCAATAAAACTAATACAAAACACAAGCAGTAAAAATTGAATTCTCACCATATCTCATCATATTAAGTCAGACCAAATATATAACAATAATCGGACCGATTTTCAAGATAATAGTCCGTAGTCCTATATTGTGTTATAGGGAAGAGGGTATCCAAAAAATAATTCCGCAAATACGCAATCTTTCAATTTGTAACTTAACTTTCATTTACCCCACCAAACCTCCCCTAAAAGGGAGGCTTAAGTCCCCTTCAGTGGATGTAGGGGTGACATAAAGTGATATTTATTACAAATTGAAACTAACGTTGTTGTGATGTTTAGTTTTTGGATCCCCTCTTCGATAATGCTATAATCAGCTTTGGACTTCAAGCTCCGGACTTAGAACTAAAAGAAAAGGCCATCCGCAGTGGACAGCCTTTCTATTAAATATTCTGAATTAATTAATTAGTACTTGTAAGAAAACTGAGTCTTTGATTAGAAAGCTTCATTTTTAAGCCTGCCTGTCGGCAGACAGGGCTTGCGCAGATGATAAATTAGGAGTTTACTTTCGTAAATGACCAATTTTGAAACAAGCGTAACGTAAAAAATGGAGTTTTCTTACTAAGTCTAATTATTTCATTGCTTTGTATGCATTTACTAAACCATTAGTCGATCCATCATGCGAAGTTACTTTCTCATCGTTTACCAACTCAGGTAAGATAGCATTGGCTAATTGTTTACCTAGCTCAACACCCCATTGGTCGAAGCTATAGATATTCCAGATTACACCTTGTACAAAAATCTTGTGCTCATACATGGCAATCAAAGCACCCAAAGTGCGAGGATCCAACTGCTTCATCAAAATAGAGTTGGTAGGAATATTACCTAAGAATACTTTAAATGGTAATAAGGCTGCGATTTCAGCATCTGATTTACCTGCCGCTTTCAACTCAGCTGTTACCTGCTCCTCAGTTTTACCCACCATCATGGCTTCGGTCTGTGCAAAGAAGTTAGCCAACAATTTAGGATGGTGATCGCTTAATGGATTGTGTGTTTTGGCAGTTGCCATAAAATCACAAGGAATCAATTTCGTTCCCTGGTGTATCAACTGATAAAATGCATGCTGACCATTGGTTCCCGGCTCACCCCAAAGGATTGGACCTGTTTGATAAGTCACTTTTTCGCCGTTGCGGTCAACGTACTTACCGTTACTTTCCATGTTTCCTTGTTGGAAATAAGCTGAGAAACGGTGCATGTATTGATCGTATGGTAAGATTGCTTCTGTTTCAGCACCATAAAAGTTGTTGTACCAAACACCAATCATTGCCAAAATAACCGGAAGGTTCTTATCAAATGAAGCTGTGCTGAAATGTTGATCCATGGCATGAGCTCCTTCTAACAAGGCCTGGTAGTTTTCGAAACCGATACCACAAGCAATGCTTAAACCAATAGCCGACCACAATGAGTAACGACCACCTACCCAGTTCCAGAATTCGAACATATTGGCAGTGTCGATACCGAAAGCAGAAACAGCCTCAGCGTTGGTTGACAAAGCAACGAAGTGTTTAGCTACAGCAGCTTCGTCTTTAGCAGCTTCTAAGAACCACGACTTAGCCGAGTTGGCGTTGGTCATTGTTTCCTGTGTAGTAAATGTTTTAGAAGCAATGATGAAAAGAGTGGTTTCAGGATTTACATTTTTCAATGTCTCAGCAATATGAGTACCATCAACATTAGAAACAAAATGCAGGTTGATGTTTTCCTTTTTGTAGGGTTTTAAAGCCTCAGTAACCATCAACGGACCTAAGTCGGAACCACCAATACCAATGTTTACAATATCGGTAATAGCTTTACCGCTGTATCCTTTCCAATCGCCTGAGATAATCTTCTCAGAGAAGGCTTTCATCTGATCTAATACCGCATTCACTTTAGGCATTACATCTTCGCCATCCACCATAATAGGTGTGTTACTGCGATTACGCAAAGCCACGTGTAATACAGCACGATCTTCGGTTACATTGATTTTATCTCCACCAAACTCAGCTTCGATAGCGCTTTTTAAACCACACTCTTCAGCCAGCTGAAGCAACAGGCTCAATACCTTGTCGTCAACTCGGTTTTTCGAAAAGTCCAGTAGAATATCTTCAAAGATTAATGAGTATTTGTCGAAACGTTTTGCATCAGCAGCAAACAAGTCTTTCATCTGAGAATCTTTGAACTCAGCATAATACTCTTCAAGCGCTTTCCACGCTTTAGTTGTAGTTGGATTGATACTTGGTAACATGTTTATTATTTTAGTTCTTGGTATACGGAAATAAGTATTGGGTTGTGTTGACTTTATCTATTCAGTTATACTAAAAATGAATCTTCATTATTGCTTTCTTTAACCTGATTTCTTACCGCTCTAGCCGCGGAGGCCATACAAGCAAAACAACGACATTTCATCATTTAAAATGCAAATATAGAAATCACAAGCGAGAATGAGAATTCTAATGAGTATCAAATCGTTGAAATCAGGTATAAAATAATTACCGAAAGATGACTTTATGTTAGCATTAAAATGAAACAACTGCTTACACTTCATGGCTGGATTCGTTTCATATTTTAATTTTCAGATACATTACCTAAAAATATAAGTCCCATCCTTTTTCATAACATCCTGTTAATATACACCTTGTAACCTTTTATGTGAATACTAGTAAAAGCAGCCGTTAACCTTTTTAACTAAATCTGAAAACAAATGAAAAGAACTGCATTATTACTATTAGTAGGCTTTATTAGTTTTACTACTTTTTCGCAAAAAATTGAGGACATCACTGTTGAAACTTCATACCTCACCTACCCTCGTATTCCGGTTAAAGATATTAATTGGAGCGGCATTACAGCCGAAGTGGCTCACAATAGCATTAGCTTGGGCGACAAAAAAGTACTAAAAGGCACTAATCTTTGTAAAGCCAAAGGAGCAAGCATTAAAGATGCCAAAGCAATTGAAAACTTTTACTACAACATCAATTATAAAACACCGGCTGCCATATTACGGGTAAACGATGCATCGGGTAAGGTATTGTTTAGCAAATACACTTCCAATGGTGATGACTCGCAGGTATTATTCGGAAAAGATGAATGTTATTTTATCGAACAAATATTAGTTGATATCTGGAAAAAACAGGAAGAAGGCTTTACTCAGGATCTGGCGACAGATGAATACAAGGCTGTAACCACCGAAGCCCAGAATTTTATCGATCAGGCTGTAATGTTTCATTACGTTCCGGAGCAAGTAGAAGTATTCAGTCCTAAAACCAATAAAGATCATAACTACGATTCACTATTAGAGGTAGCCCAACAGGCTGCCAAAGGTTATGAGTTATTGAATAATGACTATGAAAATGCCGAAGGCAAAGCCCTTTTAGAAAAGTCGATTGCTGCATGGGAAAAGGAACTGGAAGAAACCAATCTGAACGATCGTAAATCGCGAATTAATAAAAAAGTAGCCGGTACCTTACGAGCTAATATGGCATTGGCGTATGCTTATCTTCAGAAATACGATGATGCTATTGTACAATCGCGGAAGGCATTAAATATTTATGCCGGTACAACCAACAACCGCACCATGAAGTGGGAGGCTCTGAATGATCGTTGTCGTGAGCAGAATACTTATTACCTGATGAACAAAGATGCTGAGGTTGACTTATCGGAACATAAGGTAGTGGTTGAAAATAAAGGTATGGATGCTTTTGATACTTTCAAGAGCGATTACAACACCTATGCCTCTAATCAGCAAGGTAACGAACTAATGGCTGCTAAAGAGGCACATGATAAAGCGGTTGATTCAGGGGAGTTGAATAAATATGAAGGAATGATTACTCAGTCGGCCACTCAAGGATATATGCTGATGTATATGTCGTTTCAGAAGCTGGGTGAGTTTCCGGTTGAAGTATGTGATTTAACTCAATTGAATTACATTTATTTTAAAGGACAGGATATTGAAACCATTCCTACCGAAATAAAGAAGCTGCAAAATCTTAAGAAACTCGATCTTTCTAAAAATAAGATTACTGCTATTCCTGATGAATTGGGAGAGCTAAAAGAATTGAAAAGCTTAATTCTTAAAGGAAATCCACTTCCTCAAAGCGAATTAGATAAAGTGGCTAAGCTTTTACCCGATTGTAAAGTGAAGTTTTAAGACAATACTTTAACCCGCAATATGCATTAGAAAATCTATTACACCTTGAAATTGCCTCAAAACAAGACGCTTCGCTGCTTCACTTCAACTTACCAGAACGATGCTATGCCTCGTCTCAGTAAAGCCTTGTTTTATGGCACTTTCAATGTTCATAACGATGTTCTAATACATAATCCGGGTTTTATGATAGATTAAACACAAAAGGCTATCTGATTAAGTTCGGATAGCCTTTTGCATTGCCTCAGGGTGTCCCAAAAGTAATTTTGCAAACACGGAATCTTTCAATTTTAACTTTACTTACATTTTACCCCACCAAACCTCCCCTAAAAGGGAGGCTTAAGTCCCCTTCAGGAATCGAAGATCGGCAAAGCCAATTAGGGGTAACGTAGAATAATATATTATTACCAATTGAAACAAACGTTGTTTTTGATGTTTAGGTTTTGGACATCCTCATATACCTCATCAAGGTTAAAAGATAAGCCTTAACAAATATTGTTATCTCGTCACTCCGACCTCAGCAACGCAGCTTGAGCGAGGAATACTATTATTCCTTTTATAGAAAAAGGAATCAAAAATCTTTCGGATTGAGGCGATTGCTACGCAACGTTGACGAACTTATGGCTTCAGGTACAACTTCTCGTTCCTCGAAGCCACCATTCCGCCATGTTCGCAACTATCACTGACAATCCGAAGTTCGAAACTTTGTTTCGATTAGGGTGATTCTGGTTCATAAAGTTATTCGAATATAGATAGAGTTTAACGTTAACGTTCAGATTCTCCACAACTTTTTAAAGTGATTCTGTTTTATGACAGTATTTCTGTGATAGATTAAACACAAAAGGATACGCCAAACAATAATGCCTTCTCAAAGCAAAATGAAAAACCTTAAAAGAAAAAGGCTTCGGAATATTGCTACTCCAAAGCCTTTAAACTAACCCCTAAAATAATACTGACGATTTATGCTACTTCGCTATTTTCATCTTCGGTTTGTTCAGCTATTGATTTCGACGAACCATAAATGACATAGTCGGTGTAATAGGCTTCGTTTTTTTTCTTGCCATATCAGTTTTCCAATGTCGCAGGCCTCACTAATGAGGCCGTATAGTTCATTTGCCAGCGTTTTACGTTCAAGCGATTTTTCGCTACGCAAGGACATAGCAATGCTTTGCTTATCAATAATATCATCTAATAACGTTCGGTTACCTAAAATTGAATCAAGCAAGCTTTGCGTAACCTGACGGCCCGACAGTTTGTCTAAACGAGGCTCTGCTGTTTTAACAACGTGCAAAGCGTGCTGTACCAACTCGTTATCGCTTAGTTGATGAATTCGACCAAACCGGAAAATATCATATTCTACCGATTTAGAACCGTAGGTTAGACGTACACGATTTCGCAAATCGTTTATATCATTCTCAAGTGCCAATCGTATTTCTGCTTTTTGATTGGTAAGTAGTTTTTGCTCTCCTTCGTAGTAATCATTAGATGGCATTTCTTTGAGGGAAGACCCCAAAGTGGCCATTTTTTCTGGTAATTCATTGCCCGAACCATAACCTTTAAATTGTTCTGCATCACGTTTTATTACTATTAGTAACTTATCGTTGCGTTGCAGCAGTTCGGCAATAGAGAATCCAAAGTTAATCTTCATAAAAGTAAGTTTTGAAAGAATTAGATCTTACATAGTTGCGTTAACGGTGAGGCGCGGAAAGAATTTCCGGGGATCAGGGGGCTAAAATGTTATTTGAATATAATAAATTAATATGTAGTAACAGAATACTAATAGTGAGCGTGAGTAACAGCATTTTGTTTGATTAAGAATAAATTTGATAGTGACTGAAATCTATCGTATTGCTTACTATTTAACAGATACAAAGGGATGCGATCAGATAAATATCAATAGTATCAATTACATAAATTAATACAATATCATATATAATTTATAATTATTCTTAATTATATAGACATTAACACCTTTGTACTAAGCAACCCTATCGTAATAATGTATGGTTATAGCCTTCTGAAAGAGAAAAACCACATAAGTTAATAATATTTTTTTGTTGATGAATGGTCTTAAGGTGTTTTTATCTACTCTTAAGAAATTATTGTATTATCTAAAGATATTATCACACTTACAAAAGGTGTTGACAAGCAGACTGGAGGTATTGTTAGACTATCTAAAGGTGTTAATAACCACTCTTAAGGTGTTGTT
>NZ_JAGUCO010000019.1 GCF_018271995.1 Carboxylicivirga linearis | reverse complement strand
TTGGGTAATATAACGAAATTGAAAACAAGCTAATGAGCAGTAAATGAACCATTAAGCAATATTAAGAAATAAAAAGTAAGTAGTGTACAATGTATATACATAATAGCCGAAATAGCAGTAAATTCATGGGTTGTAGCCCGCTTCAGCTTTCTTGCATTTTGACAGTAAAGTGTCACGCAGTCGGCTACTATTCTAATACTCAACGTTGGCAGCAAGCAAAAGAAAGAACCAAGCATCATAAAGTAGAATAATATGAAAGAAAATTTTATCACAAAAATTGATATAAAAGAATCAAGAAACCTTAAAGATTATAATGTTGAACTATCAACTGAGAATAGGAAACATCTGATTCTTACTGGAAAAAATGGCAGTGGAAAGACAAGCTTGTTGCTGGATTTGAATCAATTTCTTTCAAATATTGATAACGGAAACTTTCAACACATTCAAAACCAGAAGAATAATATTCAGAATTATGAAAGAAGTCTACAAAGGCCTAATATATCTCAGCAAGATAAAGTTAATTTAGAAAGAGGTTTACAGGATACAAAGAATTGGTTTAAACGATTTGGAGGTACTAGTATAGATTTTTCTAACTCAGAACATATTATTTTTGATAAGTGTCAAAAAGGAGATTTTCTTCTCGCATTCTTCGATTCTAAAAGGCAGACTAACTTGCAAGTTCCAACTGGGATAAAGAAGATAAACTTGAAAAAGAAGTACAGTATTCAAGAAAAAGCTAACACCAATTTCATTCAATATATTGTAAACTTAAAAGCTGACAGGTCTTTTGCTCGTGATGATAATGAAATGGATGTAGTCAATAAAATTGATGATTGGTTTGAACAATTCAGAAAAAGATTACAAGAAATATTTGATGTAGATTCTTTGGAATTAAAATTTGATAGAAGAGCATATAATTTTGAGATTATAATTAATGGATATAAACCATTTAATTTTAACACTTTATCAGATGGTTATTCTGCAATAATAAGTATTGTTACAGAGTTACTCCTAAGAATGGAGTCTCATAATGTGAAGTCATATGATTTAGAAGGTATCGTGTTAATTGATGAGATTGAAACTCATCTCCACGTTGATTTGCAAAAAAAAGTACTACCATTTCTAACTGACTTTTTTCCAAAAATTCAGTTTATTATTTCAACTCATTCGCCGTTTGTATTAAACTCAATTGAAAATACGATAATTTTTGACCTAGAAAAAAAGATTGTTACGACTGACCTTTCGGGTTATTCATATGACACTTTGATAGAAAGTTATTTTGATTCAAACAAATATTCAAATGAGTTAATAAGTAAAGTAAATGAATTCGAGAACCTTTTAAATAAAAAGGAGAAGTCAGAAGAAGAAATTCAACGCTATGCATTTCTAAAGTCATACCTAAATGAAATACCAAAATTTATTTCTGATGAATTAGCTGTAAAGCTTCAGCAACTTAAATTGAAATCTATTAAAGGCAATAAATAATGGTATACTTAGAGAAATCACAGCCAGCTCCAGATTGCCTTGAGATAGAGAAAGAAAAAGCAAATGGGAGTTATAATTGTAATGGTGTATTGGAACGTTTAAAAAATGATTTTAAAAATAAATGTTATGTTTGCGAATCGAAAGAACCTCATACAATTAATACAGAGCATTTTTTACCACATAAAGGTGATAAGGACTTAAAGTTTTCATGGGATAATCTCTTCTACTGTTGTGGACATTGTAATAATACAAAACTGGCCAAAGAAAAATATGATGACATATTAAATTGTACTGTCGAACAAGATGCAGTTGACTCTAAAATCAAGTATCAAATTAACCCTTTTCCAAAAGAGAAAGTTGTTGTTGTACCAAATGAAAATACTGAAAGAGTATTAAATACTGTAGACTTATTATTAAGTGTGTATAATGGTACAACTGAACTTAAAACAATTGAATCTGCAAATATTAGAAATAAGTTACTTAAAGAGATTCGTGAATTTCAAAATCTATTGTTCGAGTTCTTCGATGACAGTTATGAACCTGATGAGAAAGCTGTAATAAAAAATGCCATCATCAGAAAACTTCGACCTTCAACACCATATACAGCTTTTAAAATATGGATAATAAGAGATAATCAAGCACTAATGGATGAATTTGGAGAACATATATAAATGCCAGCTGCCAATCGAGTAGCCAGCCCCACTAGCAAACGCTAGCAGGGAGAAGCTCTCACACCACGACTTTTTACTTTATAAAAAGTACGTACGCGATCTTCGCTCCTTCCTATCATTTAAAAAGTCCACTGGACTTTCCAAACGATGGAACATATACGGCGGTTCTCTACATTAAGGGGAGCAGCGAATTGTTGTAATAAAACAAATACTTAGTCATTAGTCGAAACATATAAGATAAACTAACACCTTTCCTCAATTCTCTTTTGCAGGAGAGGAAGCACAAGTCATAAAAAAGATACTATTCTATATTGGAGATAATTGCCTTAATATAGCCACCTTTGAGGTGATGTAGTTTAGGAGTGTTAATTCACAATAATTTTTTGAGAAACAAACTCATCATCAAAAGATACCCTTAACAAATAAATACCTCTTTGAAAAGCTGAGGTATTTATTTGAATCTGCCCTTTTGCCTGACTGTGCGCCGAGGTATAAACCAACTGGCCACTAATACTATACAAATCCGTTTTTAACTGTTTCAATACTTTCTGAGGTTGAATAACAATATGGTCTTCGTTTGGATCTGTGATAATAAGTACATCAGCCTTCTCTCCTGCTTTTTTGATATTAACAGAAGTAGGAAAATCACTTTCATCCAGACTACGATTATAGATGGTTACATTATCAAAATACCCTCTGAAATAAGGATCGTTGGAATAAAATGATTTACCCAGATAAGCTAACAGGTTACTTCCTAAATCACTTATTGATCTTGTAAAATCGTTCTGATCAACCAATACATCATTGATATATAACTTAGTTGTGGCACCTGCTTTAATAAGCTTAACATTCATCCATTGATTGTAGAAACTACCGTTAGTAATTACATCCTGTTCTTTACTATACGATTCTGTGGTAGTAGCAAAACGTACTTCCGATGAACGAATACGTAAAAATCCATACTTGTAATTATCCTGTCCAATACCCAATACAAAATGATAGTTTTCGGTAGAATAAGGTTTAACATCCATTGATATGGTTATGCTGTCCATTGCATCCAACAAACCTTGTGGCATTGCCATATAGGTATTGCTCGACCCATCGAGATAAAGCACTTTTCCTTTTTCGGCATCATCAACCACTGTAGCATTCCCAAATAAGGTTGCATCATTGACATTATCAGAATCATCTTCAATGGATGATCCACTTGTATAACTATCGAAGGTATATTGTGCAATGGGTCCTTCTTCTGCAGTTGGATATTCGGCCTGTACGCCCCATTTTTCCATCAAATCATCATATTCAGTTTGTGTTATAGGAATTACAGTACCGTGCTTGGCTCCTGTTGGCATCAGGTAAGTACCATCATCAGCCAGCTCCAAACTATTATCTGCACTTATATCAGACGATAAAAACGGGATATAACCTCGTCGGCTACCGGTATATTCATCAATTAATACACACCATTTTTCTTCATCTATAAATTTAAACATGGTAGCACCTTCGTACCCTCCGGTATAACTCTCCATTTCATCGTTTGGAATGCGAACAAAAGAATTACCCAAACCGGTGGTATTATTATAATCCAATAAAGCGTCACTCACATATAACGACACCGAAAGCACTTCCTCATTTTTAACAAGTAAATAATATTGACCTTTGGTTTTTAAGATAGATGCATCAATATTACTATTTGATGATTCGAAGAATATCTGAGGTTCGGTGAAATGGATAAAATCTCTGGTTTTAGATAGCCAGATACGTTGTTTGGAGTAATTATCATCGGCTATCAAACTCGACCAATAAACCAAGTGCTCACCAGTTACTTCATCATAAATACTTTCAGGCGCCCATGCATTACCCGCATCTATTGAGCTGGCAACATCAACCATACGCTGCTCTGTCCAGTTTACCAAGTCATCCGATTCCCATACCATCAGAGCCGTACTGCCCTGTGTGGCCATCAGCCCCCAATTGTTATTGTACTTGCTATCGTAAATATTTAAATCGGTAGCTATCAAATAAAAATGATCACCTTCAGGAGAGCGAATAATATATGGATCGCGCACTCCTTCATCGCCTAAAACAGATACCAACACCGGGTTATTCTCATTTAAATCGCGCCAGGTAATGCCATCATCACTAATAGCAAAATGAATTTGCTGAACTTCATTCTTACCCGCCACCGAACTAAAATAAGCATATAAATAACCAACATAATTATTGGATTCCGGATTGGCCAAAACAGTCAATTCAAAATCCTTTGTATCTGTTTCGGAGCCATCTGTTGCAGTAACCGTTAAAGTTATTATTTCATTATTATTGGTACGTTGTACAAATCCGGGTGGAGTTGTAATTTCATTATTATATCCATCCTGATGATCAGCATTTATAATAGCAGAATTACTTGACGACCAGCTGAAGGATACATTTCCATCGTCACTCGATTCTGACAAGTACAAATGACTTTTTACAGTGGTTGGCAATATCAGGTTATCTAAAGCTGTTTGAACATTGGTTTGCCCAAATGAGATGGTACTTATCCAACAAAGAAGAATTAAGATAGGTAGAGATTTTTTTCGATTCATAAAAACTAGATTTAATGACCTAAAGATACCTATTAACAAATTGACTAATATGCTCATTTTTCGGCAAAGAATAAGAAGAATTAAAACATCGCTACGGTATAGCGCAAAAAATATTATAAATTGAAAACTAGTTTAAACAACATAAATAAAAATTATAACCGGAGGTACCTGTTTTATGAAGAGTGAACTAATTAAATCCTTAAAACTAAAAATGCAGCCAGTTGCAATATTACTTACTAATAACAAGCCCGATGATGGTCTTCATTTTAAAGAAGGAAGCAGAACCGGTTGTGTGGCTTCGATGTTAGTGACAGCAAGTAAGAAAAATCGTCAGGCTTATTTCGATCGGAACTCATTTGGTTGTCCAGGCGGCGGAACTGGTTTGGGTTTCGGTGACTGTTATGGTAGATTTCCAATTGACAGTCTGCTATCCACAGGAAATAAGGAGATGGCAAAACAAATGGGACGTGAAGGATCCTTTATGGAACACGGAGAACGTTTTTACAAAACTCCGGAACTGGCCAAAAAATGGGTCGATTCGCTTCCAATGAGAGATGTATCTGAGAAATATATTGTATTTAAACCCTGGGAACAACTTACTGAGAATGATACCCCCGAATTAATTGTCTTTTTTACCAATGCCGATCAATTATCAGCTTTGGTTGTAATGGCGGACTATAATCGAGGAACCAATCAAAGTATAACCGCCCCTTTTGGAGCTGCCTGTCAATCGATATTATTTGGATATGCTGAAGCCAAGAAAGAAAGTCCCAAGGCTGTTTTAGGCTTTTTTGATATTTCACAGCGTCATGCGGTAGATAAAGATATTCTAACGCTAACAGTTCCTTTCAGCTTGTTTAAAGAGATGGAAGCCGGAGTTGAAAGTAGTTTTCTAAGATTACATGCCTGGAAAAAATTAGAAGATCGACAGTAATGAATCAATCATACCATAACCAAACAATGCCTGATAAATCAGAGGAAATTTAGCCTTATAAAACTTGTCATTTCAATTTTTTATATCAAGCTTGCAAGCCCAATTAATACTAAAAAACAGTTAATACAATCATGTCAAGAAAACTATTGATAGTAATATGCTTTTGCATACCAATACTATCCTTTTCACAAAAAACAGATAATACGGAAAACAACCTGGAAGAACCTTTATTCAAACCTTTTATCGAAAGGTATATACTTGATGAAATAAAGAGTTTACGTGAAGAAAACCAACGCTTAAAAGCGCAGGTAACCGAACAAATTGCGGAGGCCAAGCTCGAATCATCAGACAGAGCCATACAATACACAACCAGCACCATTAATAACATTTTCTATATTATTACTGCTGCTGCTTCTTTACTGGTTCTGTTAGGCTGGCGATCGCTCAACGATATTAAAAAGAGCATTAAAATTGATACTGCTAAGAAAATACAAACCTTAACGGGTGATTACGAAAGCAGATTACAACAGATTGAGAAGAAAATGATGGAGCGTTCAAAAATTATTATTGAAACGCAGCAAGAAATAACAAATACCAATTCGATCCACTCATTATGGATGAGGGCTGGTCTGGAAAAAAGTGAGGAAGAAAAAATTTCTATTTATGATGAGATATTAGAGATTAAACCAAACGATATTGAAGCCATGACTTATAAGGCTGATGCTTTACTGGAAATTGGTGAGGTAAGATGGGCATTGAATTTAACCAATACAGCTATTGAGCACGATAATGAATATTCACTCGCCTATTGGCAAAGAGCATGTGCTTACTCGCAGCTTGATAAACAAGTAGATGCCATTAAGGATATAGAAAAAGCACTTGAATTATCTGAAACACTTAAGGATGAAATTCAGCATGAAAAACATTTTGACAACCTCAGAAATAACAAGCATTTTAAATCTTTAATTAAAGAATAAAACGTAGAGACAAAAAGCATTCTCTCTAATAGAATATAAATGCATTGTAACGTATTATTATTCTCAATAATTAACTAGCTCATTATTATTAATGGGCTTTTTGTTTTAAATTTAATTCTTCTATACCGTAGTAATAGTTTTTGGGTAATTTAAATACTTTATTTTGAAACCGATAAAACTAGTTATAATCATAGAGTCTGTAACTGATCATACCATTATCGGTTTAGCATGCTATTGCTCCTGTCGGGTTAATTTCAAGTATTCTCTTAGAAATAAAGAATTCCACTTTAAACATAAAAACGATCTCACCAATATCATTCAAAAATCCCTTTTTCAGTTTAAAAAAGTTATACTCTCAGCATCAAAACGAAACTTGATGGTAGGCCAGGAAATCAACTGTGTTTTTATCGAAGATTTTAATTTTCTGGAAGATTCTGCCTACAATTCTTTTATACGTTTAGACAGACGAAAAGAAGATTTAATTATTTCTACCAGTAACAGCGAAACTAAAAAAATACACAAGGTTTATACCGACGGTTCGTATGCTTCCCAAACAATGACATCGGGCTATGGAGGCATAATTGAAAGTACTGATGGAAGTAAAGAAATATTTTGCGAATCCTTTTTAGGAGGAGGAAGTAACAAAATGGAATTATTGGCAGTATTAGATGGTTTAAAACGTTTACAAACGATAGATAAAATACAAGTTATCACCGATAGCCGTTATGTGATTAGAGGAATGATTCAATGGATGCATTTTTGGAAGCATAATAATTGGCAAACAGCCTACGGTACAAAAGTTAAATTTGCTGATTACTGGCAACAAATAGATGAAATAAGCAATGGAAAGCTAATTGAATTCAATTGGATAAAAGGTCATTCGGGACACACAGAACAGGATTTATGTCATCGGCTGGCCAAAAATTCGGCTAAATTAATGTAGTTATTCTTAATGTATATATTACACATACTCTAACACTTACCTTCTTTTTTATTCAAATCCAACACTCTAGGATGTTCATAATATATTTTTAACCCTTTTATTCATTTCGTGCGTAACCTAATAACGTTAGCAGCGTATCACACTACTTATTTTATATTTCTATAGGGGAGTTTATTTTTTAAGTATGAAGGGGAAAAATTATTTAGTATTACTAATGCTAACTGTAGGTGTATTTTGTGCAAAGGCGCAAGAAACTCCAAAAAAAGAAAAGTTTGATTGGTTAAACATTTCAGGTTTCATAAGCCATTCGGTTAAATATGATTCCAGACAAACGGTTAACGCACGAGAAGGAGAATTTCTGTTGTATCCTAAACCGGTTGTGAAAGATGAATTGGGAAATGACGTGAATGCATTTGGCAAGTTGCAAATGTTCAACTTACATTCGAGAATGCGTTTTTCGATGACTGGGTTTAAATTCAATGGTTTTCAAACCAGCGGAGTATTAGAATTTGACTTTTTTGGCACAACAGATGCCAATAGTTCTACGGCAAGGCTTAGACATGCTTTTATTCAGCTAAAAAACGACAAAATTGGATTTCTTTTAGGACAGGCCTGGCATCCAACTTTTATTACCAGTTGTTTCCCTGGGATTATAGCATGGGGAGCAGCTGTACCTATTCAACCCTTTAGCAGGGCACCACAATTTCGATTTACTTATACACCTTCATCAAAAGTTGAGTTGTCTCTTTCAGCTTTGAGCCAGCGCGATTTCTCTGACAGGGGTCCCAACGGTGCTTCGGGTGAGTATTTGCGAAATGCGGGCATTCCGGAGTTTCAGGCAAGACTTATAACCTCTTTCGAAAATGGGATAATGGCCGGTGTTGTTGGTGGTTACAAAACCATTGCTCCACGCCTTAAAACGGATACTGGTCTTGCTCACAAAGAAACAGCATCATCCTATAATATCGGTGGATTTGCCAAATACAGCAATAATCGATTCTTGTTTAAGTGTTACGGAACTTATGGTGAAAACTTAACCAACCTACTTTTAATTGGAGGTTATGGTGTTAAAAGTATAGATCCTGAAACTGATTACCGCACTTATGAAAACTCTGAAACACTGGCTTTATGGAGTGAAGTAGAATACAAAATAAATGAATGGTCAGCAGGATTCTTTGTTGGTCATGT
The DNA here is from genome assembly GCF_018271995.1 of Carboxylicivirga linearis. GTDB lineage: Bacteria > Bacteroidota > Bacteroidia > Bacteroidales > Marinilabiliaceae > Carboxylicivirga > Carboxylicivirga linearis. The sequence continues at coordinate 100,174 of NZ_JAGUCO010000019.1, read as the reverse complement.
TGCAGCACCTGATCATGAGAATAAACCCGATGTTTACTACGGCTTTGCTAATGACCTCACATCTTTAACCAGATGGTCGCCTCGCATAGCTTATAGTAAGAATAAATTAAAATTGGGGGTTGAATTAGCCACCACTACTGTTAATTATGCTGACATGCAACAAAACGATCAATTCATTGCCAGCCATAATATTACCAATTACCGTTATTTATTTACCACCATCTATAAATTCTAAGCATCATGATAAAGCTTAATATAACCAATAAGATTGTATTGCTTGCAATAAGTGCTGCATTATTCTTAGGACTGATAATTTCGAGCATTTTTGTTTATGTCATAAACCGCGATCAGAAACGTGAACTATCACAGTTGGAAGAATTACTTAGAAGCGATTACGACAATAAAATAAAGGAGCATTCTCAAATTATTTTGTCGATGCTTAATCAAATAGAGAAGGTAGGCAATGAATTTGGCCTATCTAAAGATTCAACTGAGAAATTTGCCGCCAACATCATACGTGAAGCGAAGTACGGAGAAGTTGGATATTTCTGGGCTGATAAATCAAATGGGCAAAACGTTTTTATTAAAGGTTCCGGAACAGAAGGTACTGACCGTTGGGATATTAAAGATGCCAAGGGTAATATGCTGGTTCAGGATATTATTAATGCCGCTATAGAGGGTGACGGATTCTCGGAATATTGGTGGCCTAAAGCCAATTCTGACGAACCTTTACCCAAGAGAAGTTATAGTGCTCATTTTAAACCGTATGATTGGGTGATTGGTACAGGTAACTACACTGATGAAATTGATAATGAAATATTATTACACACAGAGGAAAGTAATAAGGCCATGAGGGATACACTCATTCTATTGCTCATTATTTTTACTGTGGTTACAGCTTTAATTATAACAACCAGCATTATTATTGGAAGACGTGTTTCAATGCCAATTGTTAGTCTGGTATCGGATGTTGAAGAAGTAGGAAAAGGAAACATTGATAAGATTATAAAAACCAAGGCCAAAGATGAAATTGGCCAATTGGTATCTGCATTAAACTCTATGTTAGCAAACCTGCGAAATGTGGTTGAAGCAATCATTAATGGTTCGGATGAAATAAGTAATGCAAGTTATCAATTAAGCAGCGCTTCTGAACAACTATCACAAGGGGCCAGCGAACAGGCCAGTTCCATCGAAGAGGTTTCGTCAACGATGGAAGAAATGTCTTCAAACATTGAACAAAACAGCGAAAATGCTAATGTAACAGATAAAGTTTCTTCTGAAGCCAGTATAAGTATTACTGAAGTAGCTAAGCAAGCTCAAAAGGTGGAAGAAACAAATAAAAAAATTGCTGAAAAAATCACCGTCATCAACGATATTGCTTTTCAAACCAATATACTAGCATTAAATGCTGCTGTTGAAGCTGCACGAGCAGGAGAACATGGACGTGGATTTGCGGTTGTAGCAGCCGAAGTGCGCAAACTGGCGGAAAACAGTAAAGTAGCTGCTGACGAAATTGTTGGTTTGGCACAAGCCGGACTGGAACTAACAGAAAAGGCAGGTATTGTTATGCTGGATACTATTCCTAAAATTGAAAACACTTCAAAACTGACTCAGGAAATTGCTGCTGCCAGTATGGAGCAAACCAATGGAGCTGCTCAGGTGAATAGTGCTATCCAACAACTTAACAGCATTACTCAGCAAAATGCATCATCAAGTGAAGAGTTAGCTTCCAATGCAGAGAGCTTATCAGAACAGGCGCAACATCTTATAAAAGTGGTTTCTTTCTTTAATATCGGTCACAAAAAAGCACAGAAGAAGGACATAAAACCAACTGCTCCTAAAGATGAACCAAAAAATACTGAAGTAGAGAAGAAAACAACTACTTCTGATGATAATGTAATCAAGCTTGATTTAAATAAAGATGATGATTATCAGACCTTCTAATAGATTTAATAACTAAATAGTAAGCACAAAAATAAGAGGATGGCATATGTCATCCTTTTTTTGTCCCATAATATTGGGTCAATTCGGTCTGACGGAATATAATTTTATTAACAACCACCCCAAAAATCCTCATTATAAACTTGTTTAATAGAAGTATTGAATCAAACAATTAAGGATATATAAAGCTTTTACCTGACTAAACAAGGGAATCATACCATCATAACATGATTTGATTTTAACAAATACAACATCAAAAAACAGGTAATATAACAGAGTGATTATATAAAATTTTATAAATTGTTATTTTTTAAAACAATTACTATTAACCCCTAACCTAATACAAATAATTTGATGTATCAGAACTTCGCCATCCTATGCATAATTATCCTAATTTATAGTTTAATAGCCGGAAAAGTTGAAAAAAAACCTATTAGTAGTGCCATGTTTTTTTTGTTTGTGGGACTTGTTCTGGGACCATTTACAATTGATTTTTTCAGCATTAAGTTCAATGAAGAAGTATACAAAACACTCGCCGAATGTGCTTTAGCCTTAGTCCTTTTCACAGATGCTTCTAAAGCCAATCTAAAAACTTTAAAAGGTCAGATAGCCATTCCGTACCATCTATTATTAATTGGTTTACCCATTACCATTATTTTTGGAGTTCTGATTGGTAAATTAGTTTTTCCGGCAATGAGTTGGATTGAACTGGGGATTCTTTCAACCATTTTAGCTCCTACAGATGCTGCTCTGGGTGAACCTGTTGTAAACCATAAAAGTGTTCCGGCCAAAGTCAGAGAAGGAATAAATGTGGAAAGCGGACTAAATGATGGTATATGTGTTCCTATCTTACTGCTGTTGATGAGTATTTACAAATTTGACGCTAATGAGCATGTAACTTTTGGGTTTGCATTTGGATTGTTTATTAAAGAAATTGGAATTGGAGTTTTGGTGGGTGCCACTTTAGCTTATTTGGGATCTTTGGTGATAAAACATGGATTAACCAAGCAGTGGATTGAGTCTGCTTGGAAGCCATCAATTGTTATAGTAATGGCTTTAACTTGTTTTTCATTGGCACAAACATTAGATGGTAGTGGTTTTATTGCCACCTTTGTTGGCGGTCTTATCTTTAACCGGGCGTTAAAAAATCACAAATCCACAATGCTAACAGGTGCTCTTGGTGTTGGTAAAATATTAAATGCTGTAGTCTGGATTGTTTTTGGAAGCGTCATCACGGCTGAAATCCTACCATTATTAACCTTACCCATCATTTTATACTCTATCCTTAGTCTTACCGTCATCAGAATTCTACCGGTATTGCTTTGTTTATTGAATAACAAAATATCGGGATATAGTAAATTATTTATCGCATGGTTTGGGCCAAGAGGATTAGCCAGTATTGTTTTTGCAGCTATGGTTTTTGAAGGTGATCTGGCTTATGGCAACACCATTGTACTTACTGCATGTTGTACCATTTTAATAAGTGTTTTTGTACATGGTATTTCAGCAGAACCAATGACAAAATTTTTCACATCAAAAACGAAGAAATAAAAAAGAAGGACGGTAATTACCGTCCTTCCTCTAATATTATTTCATTAATCCGCTTCTCTTTAACAATGGTTCTATTGAGGGCTCTTTACCTTTAAAATTTTTATATAAAGTCATCGGATGTTGAGTTCCGCCTTTTTCCAGAATTTCTTTTCTGAATTTCTCAGCAGTTGCCTTATCATAGATTCCATTTTCCAGGAATGAATCAAAAGCATCGGCATCCAGCACTTCCGCCCATTTATATCCATAATATCCGGCAGCATATCCCCCATCAAAAATATGTGAAAAACCGGTTGAAAATGCCGTTCCATCCACTTCAGGAAATAACTCAGTAACCTGCATGGCCTCTTTTTCAAACTCCACTACATCACCATCAAATGGTTCTTTTAACGAATGCCAGGCCATATCATTTAGTCCAAAACTTAGCTGACGAACTGTTGCATATCCACTTTGGTAATTATCGCTATCAATAATCTTTTGAATCAATTCCTGAGGAATTACCTCACCCGTTTGATAGTGTTTTCCCACTTCTGCTAACCACTCTTTTTGAGTAGCCCAATTTTCCATAATCTGAGAAGGAAGCTCAACAAAATCACGATACACATTGGTTCCTGATAAGCTTTGGTATTTTACATTACTCAACATTCCATGCAAAGCATGTCCGAACTCGTGTAAAAAGGTTTTTACTTCATTAAATGTCAGTAACGACGGTGTATCACCAGTTGGACGAGTAAAATTACATACGATTGATATCTGTGGTCTTACATTTTGATACTGATCACGGAAAGAAGTCATCCAGGCTCCCCCTTGTTTAGTCGGACGAGGAAAGTAATCAACGTAAAAAACACTTAGAAAAGTATCGTCTGCATCATAAACTTCAAACACCTTAACCTCGTTATGATATTTTGAAATCTCTTTTGTTTCCTCAAAACGAAGTCCATACAATCGTGAAGCCAAACTTAAAACACCTTCTTCTACTTTCTCTAATCTGAAATATGGACGGGTAGCTTCATCATCCAAACCATATTTCTCTGCTTTTAATTTCTCAGCATAAAAAGGGTAATCCCAACGCTCCAAAGGATCTTCCAATCCATTTTTGTGAGCAAATTCTTCAACTGCTTTCACATCCTCATTACCTATTTCATAAGAAGCATCCAATAAATCCTGTAAAAAGGTATTTACTTTATCAGGATGCAAGGCCATGTGCTCTTCCAACACATAATGAGCATGAGTTTCAAATCCCAAAAGATGTGCTTTAGCTACACGCAAGGAAACTAATTTCTTAATAATTTCCTTATTATCATGTTCATTATTGTTATGCCCTCGGGTTGAGTAGGCCATAAACATTTGCTTGCGTAAATCACGTCGCGATGAGTACTTCATAAAAGGCACATAACTTGGGAAATGCAAGGTAAAAACCCAACCTTCTTTCTCTTGCGATTGCGCCACTTCACGAGCAGCCGAACGCGATCCTTCCGGCAATCCTTCCAGTTCATCTTCATTAGTTAAATGAAGTTGAAAACCATTTGTTTCAGCCAAAAGATTCTCACCAAACTCAAGGCTCAACCGCGATAACTCACTAGTTATTTTACGATATTCTTCCCGCTTTTCTCCTTTAAGTAAAGCACCTTTACGTACAAAAGCTTTATAGGTATCGTCCAATAATTTTTCTTCTTCTACGGTATATTTTGTGGTAGATTTATTGTCGTACACCGTCTTCACTTTCGAAAACAAAGATTCATTCAACCAAATATCATTCGAGTATTCGGTAAGCAATGGAGATACCTCACGCGCAATAGACTGAATCTTTTCATTGGTTTCGGCATGATTGAGGTTAAAAAACAAACTACTCACAGTTCCTAGTTGTCGTCCGGCTTCTTCCATTGCTTCAATAGTATTGGCAAAGCTTGGTTCGTCGGTATTATCAACAATGGCTTTAAAATGTTTACGTCCTTCCTCCATTAATTCTTTAAAAGCGGGCAAATAATGCTCTTCTTTAATCAAATCAAATGGTGGTGTATTATGTTTTGTTTCAAATGTCTTTAATAAAGGATTTATCATGATCTATAATTTTATCTATTTCTAATGAAGTCACAAAAATAATCAAGTAAGAAGTCATTTTATTACTTTTAAACAACAAACCTTTTTAACAATCGTTCGTTAAAAAGCGTAAAGTATATTTAATTTTTAAATACTTTTGAGTTAAACAACTATTAATCAAAAACAACAAACTATCGAAATGCTAAATCATCTTTTTAGAAGTACCATTGTTTTAGCCATGCTTATTTTCCCATTTTTTGGGAATGCCCAAACTAATGAAGTAAAAAAACATCTGAATGAAAAAGAAATTAAAAAACTGACATCGTCTGAAAAACTTATAAAGAAGGGCAATTCTGTTATTAATGAAGTAAAACAACTGGAAGAAGAAGTTGAAGCGCTTAAAAATGCGGAAGGAAGAATTAAAACCCGTAAGATTAATAAGCGAAACCAAAAAATTGCAGAAACAAAAATGAAAGCCGCCATTTTCTTCGAAGATGGATATGGTAAACATATTAACACTCTGGACAAAAGAATAAAAGCTTTAGAAAAAGAAGGTAATTCTGAGGCAGCACAAACTCGTAGTGATGTTCATTCTCTTGAGAAAAAAGCTAAAAAGCAATACAATAAAGCAGAGCGACTTACATCACCTGCTGATATGATTGCGATGCTTGAACTGGCACAAGAAAATCAAAGCAAGGCAATTGCTTTACAAGAGAAATTCCTCCTGTCAGTATTAGAAAGTAATTCCACAAAGGAAGAAGTTACAGAAACTACTGAACCAGAGGAAGAGGTTATTGCCGTTATTGACTCTACAACCACTATCGAACCTCAGCCAGAACCGGTTGTTGAAGAGATTGAAACCACTCAGGTACCTGTTACAACTATTGAACCAGAAGTAACTTCAACGGCAACCATTGCAACAGGTGCAGCAGTTGCTACGGTAGCCGCCATGCCCGAAGAAACAGAAGAAACACCTGAAGAAGAATCGGTTATTACTGTAAATGAAGAAACTGCAGTGGAAGAACCCGAATCTGTTATGGATGTGTTTCTATCAATTCAATTTTTAGCTGATAAACAAAAAGCCTCAGAGTCTCAATTAAAGCAAGCTTACAGCGGTAGCCTTGAGATAATTGAGAAAACCGGAAACGGTTGGTACAGATACTCGCTTGGTAAGTTTACCGATGTAACTAAAGCACGAAAAACTATGCAGGAAGAAAATATTAAAGGCTTTATTGTAGCTTATAATAAAGATGAACGCATCTCTGTTAAAGAAGCTTTGGAACTAATCAGTAATCAATAATAATCAATACACACATCAATTAAAGCAAAACAACATGAAGAAAAATCTGATATATGTAGCAACTGCCTTTTTATTGATTACAACATCAATAAATGCTCAGAAAAACCTTCCAATAGATCTTTTAAAAGGAGGTATGCATGATGCCAACCTGATAGGAAAAGAATACTTACGACCTTATGGTGAAATGTTAGGCGTTAACTTAAACAGTGGTTGGTACAACTCAGCGAAGGTGCATAAACTGGCTGGATTTGATATTACCATATCAGGTACTTACACCACTGCCCCAAGCTCCAAAGAAAGTTTTGATGTTTCTAAATTATCTTTGGAACAATTGCAAGCCATGAATGGACAAACCATTGCCCCTACAATGGCTGGAGATAAAGCCAGAGAAATTGCCTTTGCACACCAAGATGTTCCCCAACAAGAATTAGTTACTTTAAATGGTTCCGGCATGAATACCTTTGTCAGTCCAATGGTATCCGGAGCTGTAGGCTTACCTTTCCATACCGAAATTATGGGACGTTTTATGCCTAGGGTTGAATATGGTGATTATGGTAAAGCATACATGTGGGGATTAGGATTAAAACATTCGTTAAAAGATTATATACCGTTTATCAAACGCATACCTGTTTTACAGGTTTCAGCCCTTGCTGCATACACTCATTTTGAATCAAAATTGGGCATTAGTGGTAGTGTTGGTAGTGGTAATCTCGAGACATCAGCCGATGCATATACGGGCCGATTGTTGATTGGAGCTAATTTACCTGTAGTTGCTTTTTATTCAGGCATTGGATACGGAAACACCAAAAGTACATTTGATGTGGTAGGTGATTTTAATGTTGGTCCGACAAATGAACCTGAAACAAATCCAATTTCACTTGACTATTCCACAGGAAATTTCGATTTTAACGTAGGAATGAGAATTCGCCTGGCGATATTTTCAATACATGCTGATTATACTGTTGGTGATTACTCGGCAATTACAGCCGGTGTAGGTATCAATTTCAGATAAACAAAGACCTCAGAGAGCAGTCTTTATGGCTGCTCTTTTCTCTCACTCCTGAACATTTTCAGGAAATGCACAAAACACCCCATTATTTAAAATCCAAACTACCGTGAATCATAATCATTTTCATAGATTATTGATTGCTGTTTTATTGTTAGGACTGATGAGTTCATCATATGCTCAGTTGTCTAATGATAGCCTTGACCTTGTATTTTCTTCATCCGAAATAAATAAATTGTCAAAAGGCGATAAACAGATTAACAAAGGAATTGCATTATATCCCCAAATAAACACCCTTCTTTCTACCTATCAGGGCTCACAAAGCTCTACGCCCAGAACCCATTTAGATGATGACAAAATTCAATCCTCTCTAAGATCCTGCAGACCCTATTACACAGGAGTTTTCCTAAAAACAAATGTTTACCTCAAACGTTTACAACGACTAAAAAAAGAACTCCAATTCACCAATGATATTGACAAGCTACTTGCTCAGACAGAACAGGAGGTAAAAAAGTCTAAAAAAGAAATGCGGCAATCCAGAAATAGTAGACATCTGCAAGATGCTATGATGCACAGTGCCAACGCCATTAATATCCATCGACAAATCCAGACTTCTTTATATACTGATATACTTGAACTTCTCAACCGCACACCCGAAGAAGAGGTAGAAGAAACCTTACCACCTGTTGAAACAGTAGAAGTTATTCCAACGGATACAGTTCCTGCTATAGAAGAAATTGTTGAAGAAAAACCTGAAGAAGTTATTGTTCCGGTTGTTGAGGTTACTGAGCCTGTAAAACAACCAGAAGTATATTTCTCCATCCAGATAATAGCCGATAAAGCTCCGGTTGTTGAAACGCGCTTAAAACAGGTTTATAATGGTAGTAGATCCATTATTATGAACGAAGGAGACGGTTGGTACAGATACTCGGTTGGTAAGTTCAATAGTTATGATCAAGCTAATTCAATAATGAAATCTGAAGGTATTAAAGGGTTTGTTGTTGCTTATTCTAATGGAAAAAGAATAACAACAGCACAGGCCAAAACCATACTTAATAGTAAATAATGAAAAAACTCTTAACATACAGTTGTATTATTTTACTTGGGGTTACCGGGCTGAAAGTAAAAGCCCAAACACAAGTAGTTGATTTTTTAAACTACGGTGTTGATAATGCTCAGGTATTATCCAACTTATATCTACAACCTTATGCCGGCATGATTAACTCAACCCTGATTGGTGGTTGGAATATGTCACCTCGTGTATTACGTCCCGGTAGATTTACACTACATTTCTTCTACAACCAAAGTTTCTCAAATGGAAACAAACTTTATGACTTAAACAATTTAATCGAAACGAATCAGCTTACGGGTGTTACATTGCTAAATGCCAACAATTATAATGCACCTACTGCCGTGTATAATTACCCATCTATTCAAGACCGTCCGGAGTTAATTTATAATGAAGCAACTACAATGGTACCTAATGGCAAAGAAATAAAAACATTAGGGTTACCCCTGATATCAGCCAGTGTTGGAGTATCAGCAAATACTGATGTCAGTATCAGAATAGCGCCTCCTTTGAATAATACAAATATTGGAGACACTTTTATGTGGGGTGTTGGATTAAAACACAGTCTAATTCCTTATTTCAGATGTTTGCAAAAACATCCGTTTTTAGAAGCTTCTTTAATGGCTACCTATTCACAAATCAATACCAGTTCTGATATTAGTTTTAACAGCCAAACGAATCAAACACTTGAAATGGATGGAACTAACATTTCAGGTCGATTTCTGATGGGAGCTCATTTTACCATTGTTGATATATATGGTAGTATTGGATATAGTAAACGAACCATCGATTCATCATTTAAAGGAACGTATACCGATATACCCGGAGAAACATCAGCTGTGACAGATCCTTTTATAAATGAATATGATTTTTCTAATATGGAATATGAATTTGGTGCACAGGTGAGAATTTATTTTCTCAACCTGCAAACCTCTTATACATTTAGTAATTTTGGAATGGTTTCATTGGGCGCGGGTGTATCTTTTTAGATCACTTCTATTTTTTTAATGATTGCCCAAATTTCTCCTCAAAAACTACCTCTTCTATATTCTTACGTATTTTATACGGCGGTTTATTTTCAATAGGATAACCAATAGGAAGCAAAGCTATTGGTTCAATACCTTCAGGAAGTTGTAATAAATTTTTTACCAGTTCCGGGTCGAAATGGCAAACCCAACATGTTCCTAGTCCTAATTCTGTTGCTCTTAGGGTCATGTGATCAATAGCAATAGCCGCATCAATATCGCAATGATCTTTGCCATCAAAAGATCGCTTCCACGATTGACTATGATCACCACAAATAACAATAACCTGAGGAACTTTTTTGAACCACTCTCTGCTATATGCTTCTTTTAATTGAGTCAGGTTCTCCTCTTCCGAAACAACAATAAACTTCCAGGGCTGTTTATTAGCAGCCGAAGGAGCTAATCTACCGGCCTCCAATACTTCTATTAACAGAGCCTTTGAAACTTTTGAAGATTTGTATTCACGAATCGAATAGCGTTCACGGAGTATCTGATTAAAATGCATATCTTAGTTTTTTCAATTTGTGGTTAATGGATTACTTTTAGCATCATTACAAAATTAAATGTTCAACGAAAACTTGCAAATTTTAGCCAAAACAAATGTTTTTCATCTTATCAAAAATTTTATCCTTTCTGATATATCCGTTTAATTGGAGTTTACTTTTATTTATCACAGCACATTTCATTAAACGCAAAAGATTAAGAAAATCACTACGAATTATTGCTTTGGTTAATTTGGTATTTTTCTCAAACACGGCCATTTATCAGTCTGTGACTTCTGGTTGGGAGCAACTCTATTCAACTCCTCAGCTAACAAACAATCAATCGTATAACATTGTGGTGCTTGGTGGATATTCATCTTTGAATGAAGAGAATGGACAAATTTGTTTTAACCAGGCAGCAGATAGAATCTTACAGGCTTTACCCTTGTTTTATCAGAACGATAGCAACCAGTTAATTTTATCGGGAGGAAGTGCAAATATATATTTTGATGAAACACCTGAGTCTGATTACCTGTTGAAGTATCTTCAATCGATTCAAATTCCTGAAGAAAGGATTTTAGTAGAATCTAAGTCTCGTAACACTTACGAAAATGCACTTTACACTTCTGAACTATTAAATAAACAGAATCAACAAAAATCAGTTGTACTGGTTACATCTGCATTTCACATGTTCAGAGCAAAGGCCTGTTTTGAGAAGCAAAAAATTAATATCATCCCCTACCCAACGCAACCCATACGAAGCTTAACACCCTTAAAACCTACCGATTATTTTTTACCATCATTAAGAACATTGGATAGCTGGTCGATATTAATAAAAGAATGGATGGGAATTGGTGTATACAAGTTAAGGTCGTATATCTAAATACCAACACCAAAGCCTACACTAAATACCGGATCCCAGGCATTATATGGCGAATTCTTATCCTGCAGTACGTCAAAAAGCACTCTGAATGAAACAAAACTTCTTTCACTGATTCGCTGCCTGTAACCTCCTCCAACATATAAAAAGGGAACAAAATTCCTCTCTTTATCGAGTTGAAAGTTATACCTTTCCATACTTAAACCAGCAAATTCAGCATGTGCAAAAACGGTTGGCAATAAATTATATTGAGTAAAAATTCTTCCTCCATATTGATTATATGTTCTTGAAGGACTTACTCTCTTATCTTTTGTATATTGATATTCGATACCTAATCCTGCATAAACCTTTTCATTAAGGCGAGCTCCCAACATTGGACTGATCATTATATTAGTATAATTACCAAATGTAAGTCCAACATGACCTCCAGTATATAGCTTATCTTTAAATGATTGTTCCTCTTGCGAATACAACGAAAAAACAATGCTTAAACTAATTAACAACACACTTAACTTCTTCATATATTTAAGGTTAAAGATTTAACTAATGCATCCTACTTAAAACCATTTCTCATATAATCGATATATTCCTTAGCTTTTTGACTTCTTTTCTGTTCCTTAATTTCAAATACAAACCAATAAATTAATGATATTATTATAAATTCCCATCTGGTTTTTGGAACACTATTTCGAAGACAATACACTTTTTATAAGCGAAGGAAACTACTTGATTATTTGGCATATCTTTTGATATCTTTATGTAAAAATAAAACCAAATTATCATGAAAGCAATTGTTACCCTATTGATCGTTGGAATTATTGGCTTTATTCAGCCTCAAAATTCTTATTCTCAGAAGAAAAAAAACAGAAAAGAAAAACAACAGATAGAGTTTGCTGAAACACTCAAATTAGTTGAGAGCGGAAGTTTTATTTTTGTGCCTGATCGTGCTTTCCCGCAAGGAGGACGCTCAATCGATTTAACAACCAATTACGGATTCCTTAAGGTAACAGATGAAAAGGCAGAATCAGATATGCCTTATTTTGGAAGAGCCTTTCAAGCCAGCTATGGATCAGGTGAAGGAGGAATGAAATTTAAAGGCGAAATGCTGGAACAAAAGATGGAGATTAACGAAAAGAAAAAGTCAATCGAATACACTTTTGAAGTAAGAGATAAGGATTATTATAAGATAAGAATGACCATTAGCTACGGAGGTTCAACATCTGTTGGTATAACCAGTAATAACCGCAGTTTTATCAACTACAATGGAAAAATTAGTGTACCTGAAGAAGAAAACGAGGAATAATATATTCATTTATTTGTTTAAGCTCATTGTTTCGGCAATGAGCTTTTTTTGTTTTGATGCAACCCTTCCCATTTATTGCTGTCATTAAAACAAAAATAATAACACAACTATACAGCAATGAAAAGACAAGTACTCTCCATTTTTTTAGCAAGCTTATATGCAATTAGCTTTGCTCAAACAGATAGTCTTCAGCAAAAAGACTTTCAGTTTTCATTTCTCTATCCGTTAGGAACAGACGGACATAACTCAATTAAAAATAGCTATAATGTTTCGCTGAACCTGTTTATGGGCCAAACCGGTGCAACCGAGAGTTTTGAAGCAGGTAGTTTTCTGAATATCAATAAATACTATACAAACGGAGCCCAGTTATCTGGTTTTATAAATATTACCGGAACAAAAAATCTTCAAAATGATTATACTTCAAAAGGTTTTCAGGGTGCGGGATTTGTTAACGTTAATAACACATCGGTTGACGGAGCCCAGATTGCCGGATTTGTAAATACAGCAAACAAAACCTTAACAGGTGCTCAAATAGGCGGTTTTATCAACTATACTACTCAAAGTATGAATGGCGTTCAGGTAGCAGGGTTTGTAAATGTTGATGCCAAAGGTAGCTCAAGAGCACAGGTTGCAGGTTTTGTTAACCACACACCACATAATAATGGAGCACAAATAGCAGGATTTATCAATAATACGAGCGTCACTAAAAAAGGCGCACAAATTGCCGGCTTTGTCAATACTTCAGCCCAAACCGATACAGCGACACAAGTAGCCGGTTTTATTAATGTGGCAGCCAAAGGAAATACCAATGCCCAAATAGCTGGATTTATCAATGTGGCTGATAAAGTTGAAGGTCTGCAATTAGCAGGTTTTATTAATGTGTGTGATTCAATTGACGGCGTGCCCATTGCATTGATTAGTATTGTTCGAAAAAACGGATTCAGAGCCTTTGAAGTATCAGCCTCAGACTGGAGCATTGCTCAGGCAAGCTTTAAATTAGGCGTTCAGCATTTTTATTCGGTATACATACTTTCTAAACTACCGGATGAATCTTCTCGCTGGGCTATTGGTGCAGGATTTGGACATCAGAGCAACTTAAAAAATAATTGGAAGGTAAATCTGGAAGCCACTGTTCATCAGGAGTTATGGATTGATGATGACCGAGCTGATAAATTCTTGTATATGGATAGAACCAACCTTGTGAATCAGTTAAAATTCGGAATCGGTATTCCGATTGGGACTTTTGCGACTCTTAATATTGCACCAACTTTTAACGTGGGTGTAGCTAAACGTACATCAGAACCATTGGGAGATAACCTGCAACCTCATTGGAATTCAACCTTATCATCTCATAATGTTGGAAATAAAAGACTCAGCACCTGGTTTGGATTCAGTACAGGTATTCAGTTTTAATAATTTAAAAGGGAGCAAATTGTTCCCTTTTTATATTTCTATTGTTCCTTCAAGATACAAACAAGCCTGCCCCCCAATAATTACTCTATCGCCCTGAGAAATACACTTTACAACTCCTCCTCTTTTTGATAATTGTAATGCATCTAAATTTTTCTTCTCCAGCACTCCTGACCAATAAGGAGTTAATGAGGTATGAGCCGAACCGGTTACCGGATCTTCATCAATACCAATCTGTGGCGCAAAAAAACGAGAAACAAAATCAACACTATCCCCTTTTGAAGTCACGATAACTCCACGTGCATTAACCTTAGCCAGCTTTTGTAAATCAGGCATTGCCTCTTCCACCTGTTTTTGAAGACTGTAAACCAATACGTAATCTGTTTTCCCCTTCAAAACAGAATCCGGCCTTAATGGAAAAGCAGCTTTTAACTCATCGGTAATCTCAGCCGTTTGAATATCATCAGCCGGAAAATCCATCCATAACCAATCATCCTCTTTTTGAACCGTTAAGATTCCGCTGTAAAGAGTATCAAACAACACTTTTTCTTTTTGATACCCCAATTTATCGAATAAAATAAAAGCACTTGCCAAAGTTGCATGCCCGCACAATTCCACTTCGGCAGCAGGCGTAAACCAACGAATAAAAAACTGATCTTCGTTTACTTTTGTTACAAAAGCCGTTTCTGCCAGATTATTCTCTGTGGCAATCTTCTGCATTATATTATCTTCAGGATATTCATCCACAAAGCAGACACCTGCCGGATTACCTTTAAATAGTTCATTGGTAAAAGCATCAACCTGATAAAAGGGAATTCTCATAGCATTGTTTTTAATCTTTTGAAGATAAAAAAAATCCGGGACTAGCCCGGATTATTAAACCACACAAAAACAATTATCTATTTAGATAATAACACTATGTCAAAATCAGTATTTAATTTAGCCAAACCATTTTTCACTTTAACCTGAGCACCAGAATAAGAATCAGTTAATACTTCTCCATCATTATAAACACCCGCTACAGGTACTTCTTTCTTTCCTTTTGGCAAATCAAGCCCAACAATTACCTTATCAGAATAATCACCTTTAGTATATTCTCTTTTAAAATAATAAGGGGATGACTTAAGTATTGTATGAACACCCGCTCCAATTGATGGATGCTCAGCCCGAAATTTTCCTAATTTTTGGTAATGATGTAGAATATCTTTTACTGGTACTCCATTAACTGATGTGTTGTCTTTAAGATCATCCCAATTCATTAATGAGCGAAGATTAGCATCTCCTACTGCTCCGTCAACAATCAAACTTCGTGCTGATTCATCACCATAATATACTTGTGAAGACCCCGGACAAAGTATCAGTTTGGTTCCCGCCTCAATGACTTTGGTTCTATCTTTATCGAAAGGATAACCATCATCATGCGAAGTAGTGTAATTCAATACACTTTGGCCCGCTAATGGCCCATTTAATTTATTGCTGTAATACGAAAACAGTTCTTCGTATGGCTTATTGGCATCACCTTTAAAATCGAAATTAATCAGACTTTTCATTCCATAATTGAAATAATCAACCTGCTTATCTCCAAAATTATATATGCGATCGCCGGAAATACCATAACCATAGACCTCGCCTACCATAAAAAAGTCATTGTCATCCAATGCTTTATTCGGATTCGCTTCTTTCCATTCAGCAAAAGCTTTGACTGCTTCCTTCCATAAATCTCCCCAAACACCTTCTTCGGTATGTTTGGTTGTGTCCAAACGATAACCGTCAATTCCGTATTTTCTGATAAAGTCGGTTAACCATTTGATAATATAATACCGTGGTGTTCTTGGGTATCCGGTAGTAGAAAAGAAAGCATCTAATTCGCTAACTTCTTTTTCCAATCGCCCTTCGGCTTCCCATTTTTCCAATAATTGCTTTGGTAATTCAACTTCCTGATCTGTTCCGGTTAAAACATCCGGCAGATTCTCAACCAAAGTACATGAGACTGTTGATTCATAATCGGCATATTTACACTGTGGTTTTTGACGTACCCATCCTTCGGGCCACACCGGATCCAGTTCAGTCACAGGCCCTGTATGATTGATGACAACATCCATTAGAATACGAATGCCTTTTGCATGGGCAGCTTCAACCAATTTGGCGAATTCTTCTTCTGTTCCGAAATTGGGCTCAATGGCTGTCCAATCCTTTGCCCAATAACCATGGTAGGCATAGGTTAAGCCGGTTCCTTCATCAACTGCCCCATGAATTTGCTCCACAACAGGACTAAACCATAAAGCTGTGATTCCCAAATCAGAAAAATAGCCCTCGTTGATTTTTTGTGTGATTCCCTTAAAATCACCACCTTCAAATCCTCTTAACGAGCCACTTTCTCCGGTTCGGTTATAATTGATATCATTATCAGCATTTCCGTTTTTAAAACGATCGGTCAATAAAAAGTAAACATTCGCGTTTTCCCAAACAAAGGGTACTTCGGGTTTTTGTGATGCTTTTTCAGGACTTTGACAACTGATCAAAAACAAGCTTAAAAGCAATCCCGAAACAAAAAGATTCTTCATTATTAACGATTGATTAGTTAGCTAAATAGTGCGTTATTTTAGGTAAGATTACAATGCAACAATTGTCTTTATCCAACTAAATATTAACGAACTTATATTCAAAGTAAAGATAACTGATTGATGAATAAGAGTCTAAAAATACCTTTCTTCAAAAAAACTAATAACCAACCTTAAATACTAATATACTATCACTTACACAAATCCAACCTCACCGAAAATAATTAAGAAGAGCCTTCCGAAACGGTTTGCGGAAAATCATTATTTCATCATAAAATCATTAAACCAGCTTCTTTTAATTGTTTGCAGGTATAACTATTAAGGAAAATATCGAATCTACCCAATTGATTTTCTTCAAAGGAGCTTCTTAAATCAGCTGTTTTAAAAACAGATTCAGAGCTAAAAACTAACTGAGGAAGCCAATTCAAAAGCCACTCAGCTAAATTCTTTTTGATATGGATTGTGAACGTTTCAGTTTTTGTATAGATGATTAACTCTGCCATTTCAACCAACTTCTTCCCTTTCTTTTTCTGATAGAATGAACAAGTAGGAAGTACTCCCATCCAAATCCAGCGTGCTGTTTCTTTAATAGCAGTTGCTTCCTTCAAAAACAATTGAAGATAATTAGGAGGAAGAAGTGTTTTAGGTGTTTTAAATTCGAACCATTCATCTACCGGCCAATCAAAGCCCACCCCATGCATATAGTTATACAAAGCCTTTTTTAATCCTTCGCCAAATATTTCGTGCGGTGCACCTTTGGGATCGGCATGAAACAAGTCGTTATTGGCAAAACTTCCATTCTGCCCACCTGTAATTTGAATCTGGTATTTATCGGGATGCAAACCCACATCGCTATGAGCTGTCATGGCAAACTGATGCCAGAAAGCCGATGTCAGCAAATCAAGTTCAAACAACTGACGAACTACTTCCAGCGAATCAATTGTTTCTTGTGCTGTTTGAGTTGGGAAACCATACATCAAATAGGCATGAACCATGATACCGGCTTGTTTAAAGTGAGATGTTACTTTTGTAACCTGAGCAATATCAACACCTTTATTAATCAGCTTCAAGATACGATCAGAAGCCACTTCTAAACCACCGGAAACCGCTATACATCCACTCATTTTTAATAACATACACAAATCGGCCGTGAAACTTTTTTCAAAGCGAATATTGGTCCACCAGGTTACTTTTAGCTTTCTTCTCAGCAGTTCTAAAGCCACTTCTCTGAGTAACATTGGCGGTGCTGCTTCATCAACAAAATGGAAACCATTCAAGCCCGTTTGCTTCATCATTTGCTCCATTCGGTCAACAATATCTGCTGCTTTATTGGGCTCGTATCGTCCGATATAATCCAACGATCCATCGCAAAAAGTGCATTTACCCCAGTAACAACCATGAGCCAATGTGAGTTTAAGCCAACGTCCATCGCTCCACAAACGAAACATGGGGTTGGCCACTTCTACCACCGAAATATATTTATCCAAAGGCAAACCTCTATAATCGGGCGTTCCTACTTCTTTTTGAAGAACATCGTTTTGCTTCTCATTTTTGATGTAAACAACTTCATTGTTTTGCAATACAAATGTGCGTAACAATCCTTGCAACTCTAACTTTCCATCCAAATGCTCGCACAATAGTTGCAGTGGACGTTCTCCATCATCGAGTGTAATAAAATCGACAAACTCAAAAACACGAGGATCTGATACCGATCGAAGTTCGGTATTTACAAATCCTCCACCCCAATTGATTTTAATAGTTGGATGATGTTGTTTTAACCATTGCCCTATGCGCAAAGCACCAAAGAGGTTACCTGGGAAAGGAATGGATATGGAAACCAAATCAAATTCGGCCTGACTTAATTGTTGCCCGAACAACTCCAACATCATTTTATCAATCAAAGATAGAGGTGAATTCAATGCTTCGTATAAATCATCAAAAGTAGTGGCCGATCTTCCTAAACGCTCGGCATATCTCGAAAAACCAAAATGAGGGTCTACTACTTCGGTAATAAAATCACCCAAATCCTCTAAGAACAGAGTACATAAATGCTTGGCCTGATCGATCAATCCCATGGATCCAAACAGCCAATCCAGATCATCAACCTGGGCAAAGCGACTTCCTTGTGGCAGAAAATCGGTATTACAAATAAGGTAAGACTGCTCCGTGGTTGGATGCTGTAAAAAGGCAATCACCTCATCAATCACCGATATATATGCATTTTTCAAAGCCCATAAACGCAGGGCATCTTCTGATGCTTCGTCTATTTCAACATGATCAAAAATGCGTTGCAAACCTTCCTTCGAAAACATTTCGTTTATCAGCTCAATACCCAAATCGCACTGGCGACTATCAACACCAATGGTATTTAAATATCCCTTTAGGTAAGCCGTAGCCGGATAAGGTGTATTCAATTGAGTTAAAGGAGGCGTTACAAGAAGTATTTTTGACATATTGATTTACTGTTTTTTGATATTTAGAAGCATAATGCCAAGACACGATAGCACGGCCAGCGATGCTCCAATAATTTCCAAGGCACTGAAGGTTTCGTTAAATACCAATACTCCGATTATAACATTTACCACAGGAATCAACATATGAAAAGGCGACCCTGTAGCTATGGAAACATGGCGATAACCTTCGGTATTTAATAACTGAGCCATGGCTGAAAATACTCCAATAATAATTAGCACATAACTCCCATTTACAGGACCTGTAATTTCAGGCATATTGGCAGGGATAAGAAAGATCCAAAATCCTACAATGCTCTGAGCAAAAAAGATAGCATATGAATTATCGGTACCATGTAGTTTTTTCACTATTAATATTGAAATGGCATTGGTGATGGCACTGCACATGGCTAGTACATCGTAGAAACCAAGACTCCAGCCTTCATCGGAGCCAGAGAATTTTAACGAAACCAGGACTATACCTACAAATGCACCTAAAATAAGTATCCATTTTGGAACACTTACCTTTTCTTTTAGCACAATGGCGCTTAACAATGTGGCAAATACCGGATACGAATAGGAATAAACCGATCCTTTGCCCATGCCTATTTTTACAATGGCAAAATAAAATAAGGTAACAGATACTGCTCCGGAGATTCCTCTTAATAATAACAAAGGACTTCGTACAAATTTCAGATCTATTCGTTTAAAAAGCGCCAATATTCCAAGAATCCCAACTCCTACTGAAAAACGTACGAATACAGTAACAAAAGTACTTACATGCGACATCGATTTTACCAGTGTAGCCATTATAGCAAAAGCCACTACTGACAATAACATTAACATGATACCATATGATGTACCTTCTTTTTTCATGTTATTGTGTTCGGTTTATCATCAAAACAAACTAAGCTGATCAGCTTGTTCTTTTATATCTACTCCAGGTTCAAGTGTAAATACTTCTGACGGGGCATAACGCGAAGTTGCATAAATCTGATATCGATCGCTCACCGTCTGAAAGGTTTTTAAAGCTAATTCGGGTCGATTATTATCAGCCGAAATATGCGATAACAGAATGGTTTGAAGAGGACTGTTCTTCAATTTATCAACCGCTTTTAAAGCCTGATCATTACTTAAATGCCCATTATCGGATTTTACCCTGCTTTTCAGATGAGCCGGATACGGACCTTCAAGCAACATCTGCTCATCGTAATTGCTTTCCAGAAAAACAGCATGACACTGTTGCAAGTGCTCTTTAACATTACTGCAAGCCGTTCCAATATCAGTCATCACCCCAATGCTTCGTCCGTTTAGCTCCACCCGGAAACTACAAGGATCAACTGCATCGTGCTTTTTGGCAAACGAATGAACTTTGATTGAACCAACCTCAATGGTATCGCCGGGTTCAAACACTCTTACTTTTGAAGGTTGATGATGAATACGGGTTCTACCCTGTGTCGTTTTAGTCAAGTACGCATCTATCTGATGAAGATCGGCCAACACACGCAAACCTCTGATATGATCAGAATGCTCGTGTGTAATTAATACGGCTTTTACTTTTTCAATCTTCAATCCCACCTCTTTCATGCGTTTCAGCACCTGCTTACGACTGATGCCGGCATCAATCAATACCGCCTCTTCTTCATTTCCCACATAGTAGCAGTTACCATTGCTACCCGATGCCAACGCACAATATTCAATCATTCTTAATCAGTTCATTAGTTTTTAGGCAGTAGTCAGTAGTTCATTTACAGCTTGCCTAAAACAATTTTACACTTCTTTTTTTAATACATAACAAGCTAATCTTACTTTTTAGCTATGTATGCGAATCAACAGTTGAACCCACTTTTGGGTTCGTTTATAATACGATCATTTTCCACGGGTTCCACCCGTGGCTATTCATATTAAATCCCTTCAGGATTTGAAAATGTCCGAAGGACATTAATAATAATAGCCTCGTGCGGAGCGCGGGGTGTCTATTTGACTAATGATACAACCCCGAAAGTGGGTTGAACTTTGCTATAAAACAAATTGAACTATTGATTCGCATTATGTATAAAAAATCGATCTTTCTCTTCTCCTTTGGCAAACTTACTGTATAAAGATGAGGCTTCATCCAATGCAGCTTCTATTTTTGCCTGATCATCAAAACCAATGATAATCATTAGAAATTGCCTGGTATTTTCTGTTACCATGGTGCGCACCGAATCGCTGGTGGGTGTACCAAAAGCACCTTTCTCATCTCTGAAAACAGGCAAATTCTCTATATTTAATTCACCACGACCAATACCCTCGTATGGTTCGCCTTCCATCCCTTTACCCAATACCACAGCACCTTCAACCGTATTGTAATCGTATCCACAAATGGAATAACCGGTTTTTACTGATATCAAATTAAGAATATCAACCACATTATTGATATGATACAATCCCTTACCATTAGCCACTCGTCTCAATAGCGATTCTGCTGACGGACGATAACGGTTGGGATCTTTTCCCAATGCTTTATAAGCTTTTTTATTGGCTTTAACCGTTGCCATTTCACGTATCGATTCGGGCGTTAATACAGGCTCAAGCGTTTTTAATTCATCATCCATTAAAGTAAGCAGCTCTTCATTGCTTTGTTCCACTTCAACCGAAATTAAAAAACCGCCCAGAATCAACTCTGGTAACGTTTCACTCACAGTTTTTTCAATGCTTATGGTCATATTCAGGTAAATTGGTTTTGATTTACAAAGAAAGGAAATTATTGTCGAATTGCATTCTTAGTTCGAAAGTCCGTAGCACGAAGTCCGGAGAAAGCTTTTAGCTAATAGCTTCAGCCCACTGGATATTTTTTGTTGAATTGCAAATTTGTTGAACTGTTGAGTTGAAACACAATTAAACAACTCAACAGCCATCGGTGATAAGCCATCAGCTATTTCCTTGCCTACTATGCATATTTTCCACACTTTTGCAGCTCAAAACAAAAACCATTATGATACCGGAAACAATCAAGGCTGTTTTTTTTGATATGGATGGGGTACTTTACGACTCAATGCCCAACCACGAATATACCTGGCGCGAAAGTATGAAGACGGTTGAAATTGATTTTCCTGCAGAAGAAGCGTATATGAATGAGGGACGTCCGGGATTTTCAACTATCAAATATGCTTTTGATAAATTTCTGAATCGCCCTGCCACAGAGCAAGATATAGACAAGGTTTACGGCGAAAAAACGCGCCTGATGAAAGAATGCCCCGAAGCTCCTATCCTGCCAGGCATGCAAGAACTGATTGCTCATTTAAAAGCTAAAGGTGTAAATGTATTTGTAGTTACCGGATCGAAACAGCCCACTTTGGTTGATAAGCTAGATGCACATTTTGGAGTAGCCAAAGAAAATATTATATCGGGTCGTGATGTAAAACAAGGTAAACCTCATCCTGAACCATATTTGATTGCTTTAGAGAAATCGGGTTTAGAAAAAGAACAATGTATAGTGGTTGAAAATGCTCCGCTGGGAGTTGAATCAGCCAAAGCCGCCGGAATCTATACCATTGCCGTTAACACCGGTAAATTAAAAGACCAGGTATTGTTGGATGCAGGTGCCGATCAGCTTTTTGCCAACACACAGCTTTTGTCTGATGAATTGATGAAATAAAAACCTCTAATGACTGCAATATACAAACGCATAATGCAGTCATTTCAAAGATTACAATATAGGTTTGCAAATTACTCCACTTTTTTGCCGGATGAGCTTTATACGTTTACATATTGCTCCACTTTTTTGTCGAACAAGCTTTATATGTTTGCTTATTGCTCCACTTTTTTAAAAGATGGCATTTTAGGTTTGCAAATTACTCCACCTATTTATAAGATGAGCTTTATACGTTTGTATAATGCTCAATTTTTTAAAAAGACGACTTTTTAGGTTTAAATATTACCTGACTTTTTTTGCTGGATAAGGCTTAAAGGTTAGCAAGGTAGTCTCAATATCGTATACGTTAAATGGATAATTTGAAGCTTAGATATTAATTAACTTCGTCTCTTTCTCTCCACTACCTGCCCCAAATAATAGGCTCCTAATATGGGAATCAAAATAAAACCCAAATACTTCTCAAGTATTCCGGTATTAACTAATACTGTTAAAATTACGGCTGATATAAGTACAAAAAGCAAGTCGTAGTAGATCTTTTTCATTATTGGGGTTGGTATTTATTTATGCAATTTATTCTGGTTTTACACCTCTAATAGTTTGTAAGTTTTAAGGCAGAAGGCAGTAGATTATTTATAATCCAAATGAAAAATTAATCACAAATACTATCTATATATTTTATGAGCTTCCTCTTGAGAGTGAGTTCTTCCCTCTTCAAAATCCTCTAAACCTCTATTAATCGAATCCAGTTCATCTTTCTTTAAAGCGTCCCACCAATCATCTGATTTTGAATAATCATCCTTGATCTTAGAAAGCTTCTCTATAATTGAGGTATCATTCAGCATAGATATCCACTCAATTAAACTCAGTTTTTCGGTTTGAATATTCATAACTAAATCATTTGGTTTGGTACAAAAATAGTTGTCATAAAATTGTATAACCACTATGAATTAACATTAATAACCGATTAAATATATATTCAACCTCGCTGAGGTTGATTGGTCATTTACATTTCACTTATCTATAAATATTTATCTCCGCTGGAGATAATAAAACAACTTCAGGGAAGTTGAATATTTATAGAAATAATAAGTCTACCCTATTAATAACAATCCCAGCGGGATTGCATATCACATAGGCGTTTCTATGTTTTTCTACATTTTTAATCGGTCAGTAATGATAAATTAATAATTCTCATCATCTGGCAAATCATCTAACCGTCTAAAGTCTATTCATCTACCAATCTAGTATCTACACTGCAAACACCCAATAATTAAACACATAACCAACAATCACAATTCCTGTTGCTACTACTCCCACAAAAACGGCAATCAATTGCCACTTCAGTACTTTTTTCAAAATCACTATTTCGGGAAGTGAGAGACCAATAACCGACATCATAAAAGCCAGAGCAGTACCTAACGAAACTCCTTTTTCGATTAAAACACTAACAATGGGAATGATACCTGCAGCATTGGAATAAAGCGGCACTCCAACCACAATTGCCAGAAGAACCGAATACCAGTTATCAGCTCCTAATGCACGCGCCAAAAAATCATCGGGCACATAGCCATGCGCTCCGGCACCAATGGCAATACCTGCTATCACATAAATCCATATCTTGCCTACAATCTCTTTTACTGAGTCAAGACCAGCTTTTATTCGATCGTTAAAAGTCAATTGAGGAAGTTCCATGGCTTGTTGGTTCGATTTCACCTCAAACACCCAATCAGCCACATATTTCTGGAGTTTTAATTTCTCAAGGATATAACCAGCAGTAATGGCAACGATTAAACCTGTAGAAACATATATTAAAGCCACCTTCCAGCCAAACAAGCCCACCAACATTACCAACGCCACTTCGTTAATCATGGGTGCCGCAATCAAAAATGAAAAGGTTACTCCAACGGGTATTCCAGCTTCAACAAAACCTAAGAAAAGAGGAATGGCCGAACACGAACAAAATGGCGTTACAATCCCTAATACCGATGCCATAACATTACCCACAAAAAGAGGTTTACCTTCTAATGCCTTTTGGGTTTTCTCAGCCGAAAAATACGATCTTACAATCCCCACCAGAAAAATAATCAGAACCAGTAACAGTAGAACTTTGGGCACTTCGAAAATAAAGAAACGCAACGATTCAGTCAGATGTGCACCCGCTTCCATCCCAATCAGGTCATCAATAATAAAATCAGAAATGGGTACCAAATACATGTAAACGATCACCCAGGCAACAAGAGCACCTAATAGTGCTATAATTCTTTTTGTATTCATCTTAAATCCAGACTGCAATTGTATAATATATTCCTATCCCAACAAAGGTTACCGCCACTACCCGACGAAACCACACTTCAAAAGTTTTAATTTTATTGTATAGAGTACCAACTCCCGAAACCGTGTAAGCCAACAACCAGGCAAAAATCACTACAGGAATTCCGGTGGCAATGGCAAAAACAGGTGGCAATAACATCCCTGCCGAACTTTCAATCGTTAAAGGAATTAGCATCCCAAAAAACAAAACGCCGCTGTATGGGCAGAAAGTAAGAGCAAACAATACTCCCAGCAAAAAAGCATCAGTATAACTATGCTTTTGCTTATTCTGAAACCTTGAAGTCAATCCATTCGCACCCCAAAGTTTAAGGTTAATCACACCCAGCATTACCAACCCAATGATAATAAGTGCCGGTCCCAAAATCTTTTCGCCATATTGCTGAAAAACACCTGCAATCTTGATTTGATCGGCACCAAAAACCAAAATAGCAGCCAACAACGAATAGGAAAAAACACGACCTAAAGTATAAACCAGTCCATTGATAAAAACCTTGTTTCGGTTTTCAATATCCTTACTGATAAAGCCAATGGCTGTAATATTACTTGCCAGAGGACAAGGGCTTATGGCTGTCATCAAACCTAGTAGCAAAGCTGACCAAACTGGAGCCGAACTATTACTATATAATCCACTTAGAAATTCTTCCATGTTATTAGTTTGTTAGTTATTTAGGCAGAAGGCAGTAGTTACTATTGCATAAACTTATCGATTTAACAATAACAACCACTACCTTCACATACACAACCAATTACAACAGTGGATCGATTTTTTCTTTGATCAGTGCTTTCAGTTTATCCGGATTACTGCGAGCATTCATAAAAGCTTCGCTGGTAAGATTTATTTTAGCATCACCAGCAACAATCAGTAACGTCTGTCCCGAAACGCCTAAATCCTTGCCAACTGCTTTACCAGCCTCTTCATCCAAGTTACAGCTTTCGAAACTTACTTTTTCAGCATAATTATCAGCGATGGCTTGTTTGGTAACTTCCTCAACAGCATTACAGGTAGCACATCGGCGGTTAAAATGAAAATAATATACTTCTACTTGACCTGCCTTAGCCACACTTTCTGTTGTATTGCCTTTAGAGCTTCCCGATGAACAACTCACACTTAGTAATAGAAAGGTAAGTGCAGTTGCCAATAAAGTTATATTTTTCATTATTTGCCTTGTTGAGTTAGAATTCCTTTCATCAAATTAATATCAGGTAATTGGCCTGACAAAACCACTTTCCCATCCACTACCAAACCTGGCGTTTGCATAATGCCATACGACATTATTTTTTGAATGTCCTCTACTTTTTCTACGGTAGCCTCTAACTGAAGCTCTTCAACAGCTTGTTTGGTAACGGCTTCTAGTGTCTTACACTTTTTACAACCAGTTCCTAAAACTTTAATTTCCATAGTATTTTTAATTAAGTGTTTAGTTTGTTCGCAGTTCGCAAAACAACGAACTAATATTTCAAAAAATTTTTCCTACAACTTTAAGAACTCACGAAACAGATTCTGAGCTTCTTCCCAATTTTCTTTATTGACGCAATATTTAATCTTAGGAGCTTCTATTTCACCCTGAATTAATCCTGCATCTTTCAGTTCTTTCAAATGCTGCGAAAGAGTTGATTTTGCAATGGGTAATTCCTCGGTTAGATCTCCACTGTAGCAGCAACTTTGTTTCGACAACAATTCAAGAATATACATTCGGATAGGATGCCCCATTGCCTTAGCATAGCGAGCTATCTTTTTTTGCTTCACAGTCAAAACTTCCTTGTACATAGTTGTTCGTTAATTACCGAACAAAGGTAAGGATTGATTTTAAAATGTAGTTTGTTTTATTGATTTTTTTCTTGAAATGATACTTCACTTATAAATGAAGAAGCCGACCGCAATTGCAGGCCGACTTCAGAAGGAGTATTATAATGATGCTTTTAATTCATATGAGCTATAGCTTCTTCGGTAGCCTGTTTTCCAGCTCTAAGGGCTTTTAAATTAACTTCCACTATCTTCTCTCCTTTGCGGTTAAATATTTTCCGAATCCCCTCCTCCAGAGCATCATAAGCAATATCAATAAAAGGGGAAGCAGCACCCAGCATTACAATATTAGAAGCTCGTCGATTACCTACTTCTCCGGCTATTTTATCGGCATCGATAGCAATATGATTGGGCTGATTTTGAATTTCTGCTATCACCTTATCCATATCCGGATACTCTGGAATATTTACAAAAGGAGTTGTATTGGTCACAAGCCATCCTTTCTTTGATAAAAATGGAAGATATCGTAACGATTCCATTGGTTCTACAGACAAAATAATATCCGCTTTGCCCTTAGGAATTAGGTCCGATGCAATAGGTTGTGAACTCAAGCGCAAATGCGATTGCACATCACCACCTCTCTGGCTCATACCATGCACTTCGGCTTGTTTGAGGTAAAGGTTATTATCCACAGCAGCCATACCAATTGTTGCGGCTATCGATAATATCCCTTGTCCGCCTACTCCTGCTAAAACTATATCTGATTTCATGTTTTAATTATCAATGGTTAGTTGTTAATGATTAATTATAAGTCCGAAGTGGCAAGTCCGGTGTACGTTTCCTTCGGACTATCTACTAAGGACTTCGGACTCTTATAATCCAAGCTCTTTCACCTTATGCACCAAACTCTTATTTCTTAAGGTTTGAATACACTGACGACGTGGAATAATTACTGAAACTCCATTATAATCGAGCTCTTCGCGCATTATCTCAACCATTTCATCCAGATTGGCAGCAGTTGGCTTAAAAACTCTGATATGCTCAGGTTCCACACCAATTCCTTTTATAATATTTTCGAGATGACCTAAAGCCTGAGAATCCTGACCACCTGTCATTCCGGTAGTGAAATTATCAGATATAATAACAGTAATGGGTGTTTTCTCACTAACAGCATCCAGCAATCCGGTCATGCCGGAGTGCGTAAATGTTGAATCACCAATCACCGCTACCGAAGGATGCAAACCGGCATCGGCAGCACCTTTGGCCATGGTAATGGATGCTCCCATATCTACACATGAATTGATGGCATTATATGGAGGCAAAGCACCTAACGTATAACAACCAATGTCGGCAAAAACCCTTCCCGGACCATATTCTTCCAATGCGATATTTAAAGCTCTGTATGCATCAATATGTCCACAACCTTTGCACATAGCCGGAGGTCGGGATTTTACCATATCAGGAACAGGCGCTCCTTCTTCAACAGGTAAATTAAATGCTGCTGCAACAATATTTGGGTTGAGTTCACCATCGCGGGGTAATGTACCATCAAGGCGACCATGAATAGGAGTTCCAGCTTCCTGATACCCTTTCAGCAATTCTTCAATCACCGGATATCCATCTTCCAGTACTAATATTTCATCACACTCCTCTATCAGATGATTAATATCACGACGAGGCATTGGATATTGCGATAACTTTAAGACAGGATGATTCAAATCTCTATCCTGAAAATTCTCCATCAAATAATTATAAGCAATACCGCATGCTACAATCCCCAATGATTTATCATGACCATCCATCAACCAATTATAAGGCGATTCGGTTGATACCATCTCTAAATCTGGGCGTGTCGAAAGAAGGTGTTTATAGTTTCGGCGGGCAAAAGCAGGTAATAAAACAAACTGAGTGGGATCTTTAGGCAAAGAGCTTTTATTTTCATCCAACATTGGCTTACGAATCACTCCCGCCCTTGAATGCGCCAGACGTGTTGTTATTCGAATCATTACCGGTAAAGCATACTTCTCCGACAATTCAAAGGCATTATAAGCCATATCGTATGCTTCCTGTTGATTGTGCGGTTCCAGAATCGATATCATAGCAAACTTACCATACACCCGACTATCCTGCTCATTCTGGCTCGAGTGCATCGACGGATCATCCGCCACCACCACCACCAAACCTCCATTAACACCTGTGATAGCAGCATTAATAAAAGCATCAGCTGCCACATTCAATCCCACATGTTTCATACATGTCATGGCTCGTTTACCCGCATAACTCATACCCAAAGCAGTTTCCATGGCCGTTTTTTCATTGGCCGACCATTGGCTATGAATATTTCGTTCGCGGGCAATCTTTGAACCTTGAATATATTCAGTAATTTCGGTTGAAGGCGTACCCGGATATGCGTAAACACCCGATAATCCGGCATCAATCGCACCCTGAGCAATCGCCTCGTCTCCTAATAACAGTAACTTTTGCATTGCGTTGATTTTAGTTTTAATTTATTACCTGATGTAATCCGCTTACTAAGTAATAAAGTTACAACATCAATCACTATGATAAAAATCAACGCTTACAATTTAAAACCAGTTTAAGAATAAATTGTTACCACCAATTTCCGACGTCCTCCATGGTTTCTGAATTCGCAAAGATAGATACCTTGCCAGGTTCCTAAATTCAATCGATGATTGGTAATTGGAATAGTAATAGTAGCTCCCATCAACGAGCTTTTAATGTGAGCCGGCATATCATCTTCACCTTCCAGAACATGCGTATATTCAGGATCTCCTTCGGGCACCAACCCATCAATCACTGTTTCAAAATCATCACGAACTGAATAATCTGCATTTTCATTAAGCGTTAAACCTGCTGATGTGTGCTTAATCAAGATATTCATCATTCCTTTTTCAGGCAGAGAAGGCAATTGCTTTAAAATATCGCTTGTTACCAAATGATAACCACGTTTGTATTCCCTCATTTCAATTTCATACTGATCTATCATGACATAAAGGTTTTATATAGGTTACAATTTATAATCATTTTATTTAATTTACCTTATTAGGAGGCACTTCTCCATTGAAAAAGGCCTTTATATTTTCAGCTACCAATGTCGACATTTCTTTTCGCGTTTCGTGAGTTGCTGTTCCCAAATGAGGCATTAACACCACATTATCCAAAGCCAATAATTCATCCGGCACATTAGGTTCATCTTCATACACATCCAAACCGGCACCAGCAATTATGCCCATCTGTAAAGCTTTAATTAATGCAGATTGGTCAACCACCGGACCCCGTGCTGTATTTATTAAAAACACAGAGGGCTTCATTTGTTTCAATTCATTCTCTCCAATCATATTTTTTGTTTCCGGTGTTAAAGGCATATTTAAAGAGATAACATCGGAAGTTTTTAATAAATTCTGAAGCGATAAATAGGTAGCATTTAATTCGGATTCAGTCTGTTCATCAATCTTATTTCGATTATGATACACAACGTTCATACCCGAAGCAACTGCCCGTCTTGCCAAGGCTTTTCCTATTGCTCCCATGCCAATAATTCCAATTGTTTTCCCCACCAAAGTTGTACTCAGGTTTCGCATCACGCCCCAGGTTACCTTCTTCTCACGCAGCTTCCGATCCATCTCAGCCATTCTTCGGGCAACGGAAATCATTAATCCCAATGCCAGTTCGGCGGTTGGTTCTGTTACCGGATCAGGACTATTGGTAACAACAATCCCTTTAGAAGCAGCATGCTGCATATCAATATTATCATATCCGGCACCAAAATTGGCAATCATCTTTAAGTTTTCAGCTGCATCAATTACTTCATTATCCAGTTTATGTCCATAAACGGTAATTATAGCTTCACAATCCACCACTTTTTCCAGCAATTCTTCTTTACTGAATTTTTCATTTTCTGGATATATTAAGGTCCAATCAAGCAGCACCTTTTGAATTTCTTGTTTAGGTACCGCCAGCATCACAAGTACTTTTTTCTTCATTGCCTTCATTTATTTTGAATAAACTAAAGGTAATAAGTATTCATTAAAAGATAACAGTTGAAAGCAACCCACTTTTTGATTTTGATACCGGTTGAATTAAGAAAGTCTAAAAACTAATCATTTACACTTGCAAATTTCGAATAATGGCTGTAATTTTCTTTTCCTTTCTCAAATAGAACGATTATGGCGGTTATGCATTCGAGATATGATGTGCCTGAAGAAAGGAACTCTCATGAAGTTCTTCCAAACAAACTGGGCATAACCGATCTTAAATCCATTTATAAGGTAGAATTCGAAGGCTTCCTGAAAGCTCAATATATTCTATTGGAGCAGTTGCATACCAGAACTAAATTCGATACAAAATACATACAAAACATTCATCATCTTGCTTTGGCAGATGTGTATGATTTTGCAGGACAATTAAGACATGTAAATATGACCAAGGGAGGATTTCTGTTTCCTACAGCTAAGTTTCTTCCTTCTATATTGCACCAATTTGAAGAAAAAGTACTATTGAATCTTCCTCATATTTATTCCGATAAAGAAGAGTTGATTTATGATATTGCCAAAGTACATGCTGAACTACTGTTCATTCATCCCTTTCGCGAAGCAAACGGCAGAGTGGCAAGAGTTTTAGCCAATCTAATGGCTGTTAAACAAGGATATGATTTTCTGGGATTTTATAAGATTACTCAAAGGCAATTTCAGCAATATATTTTTGCAGTTCAATCGGCTGCAGAAGAAAATTACGAACCCATGTTCAAACTTATCAAATCTATTTTTTGATATTAAGGCCCTTTAATTTATAGACAGAAGCCAAAAATTAAATTTTCCATCATACTATATAGCTGCTATCTTTATTAGGTTATTCTTCAAAAAACACAATTAGCAATAACAAAGCTCCCAACCTATATAAACTTCTTATTTTTTTATATCTGATTTTATTTTATTCTGTTTAAGCTCCTCCTTAACATTAGATATCATTTCATCTAATTCTTCCGGACTAAAATCTATTCCTTCAATTTGAAATGAAGACACAACAGAATCAACTGTTTTATTGAATCTTACATCTTCCTCGTTTAATTCAGGGTGGTTATCCATCACACGCTTCTTCATATACATAAAGTTACAAAAAAACACCCTATTTTCCTTGCATCAAGCAATACTTTTTACCTTTCAACGTTGCTTTTTTTATATGGATTAACTTCCTATTTTTACACCAATGGAAAAACGTCTATTTTTATTACTTATAGTTCTTCAACTATTTGTCAGCCATCATATAATTGCCCAGCAAAATAGAATTGAAATAAAAGGAACAGTTGTTGACTCTTTAGGCTCTCCCGTGGCATTTGCTAATATTGTTATTACCAAAACAAGTGAAGGAACCGTAAGTGATGAAGACGGGAAATTTGCATTTAATACTCAAACTCAACCTCCTTTTGTTTTAAAATGCACCTCAATAGGTTTTATTGAGAAAACTATAGAAATAAATAACCTTGACGCACTTAATAACCTTAAAATCACTCTTGAATCAAAAACCGAGGAAATTGGTCAGGTTGAGGTAGAAGGAAATATTAAAGATCAGTCCTTTACCAAGATAGATCCCAAACTAATCGACCAATTACCCGATGCTGCAGGCGGTGGAATTGAAGGATTAGTAAAAAACCAAATGGGTGTTTCGTCCAATAACGAGTTGAGTTCGCAATACCGGGTGCGTGGCGGTAACTACGACGAAAATCTGGTATATGTAAATGATATTGAGATATATCGCCCTTTCCTTATAAGATCAGGGCAACAGGAAGGATTGAGCTTTGTGAATCCAAAGCTAATATCATCATTAAAATTCTCTCCGGGTGGATTCGAAGCTCAGTACGGCGATAAGATGTCGTCGGTGCTGGATGTGCAATATAAGCAACCCAAAGAACTACAAGGAAGCTTGTCTGCAAGTTTACTGGGTGCTTCCGGTCACATCGAAGGAAGTTCAAAAGACAATAAACTGAGTGCTATTGCAGGTGTTCGCTATAAAACTAACAAATATCTATTAGGAACACTGGATGTAACGGGTGATTACAATCCTACTTTTTTTGATGCCCAAACCTTTCTAACTTACCGGTTAACAGATAAGTTAAAACTGGAAGCTTTAGGGTATTATTCATACAATGCCTACGATTTTATTCCAGTTGACAGAAACACTGTTTTTGGAACCATTAACGAAGCTAAAAACCTGAGAGTTTATTTTGAAGGTCAGGAACACGATATATTTCAGACCGGATTAGGAGCCTTTTCTTTTAAGTACAACCCTGATGCATATAATCAGATTAAGATTACTGCTATGGGTTACCGCACCTACGAAGAAGAAACATATGATATAATGGGGCAATACTGGCTGCAGGATTTGGAAGGATTAGACGGTTCTTCACCTTCAATATCCGATCCGGTTACAAATGTTGGGGTGGGAACCAATATTGAACATGCCCGAAACGACCTTTTGGGAATAATACAAAATGTGGCTGTACAAGGTAAACATCAATTGGATAATCATTTACTATCGTGGGAAGCTAAATATCAGAATGAGCGATTCAAAGATCGTATCAACGAGTGGGAAATGCGCGATTCAGCTGGTTATTCCATTCCTGTTACTGATACTGAGCTGATATTACAATACTCATTAAATGCCAACCTGCATACCAACACCAACAGGGTTACCGGATATTTGCAGGATGAATTTACACTGGAAACCAACAGCGGTATTTTCATTATCAATGCCGGAGTAAGAGCCAGCTTTTGGGACTTCAACAATGAATTTCTACTCAGCCCCCGTTTGAATGCTTTGTATCATCCTTCTGAAAATCCTAAAACACGATACCGTTTTGCCACCGGAATATATTACCAATCGCCTTTTTATCGAGAAATAAGAACTCCGGAAGGTGAACTGAACTATGATATCAAATCGCAAAAATCAGTTCAATTTGTGGCCGGATATGATAAAATATTCGATATAAAAGAACGTAAATTTACTTTTACTACTGAAGCTTATTATAAGCACCTTACAGATATAAATCCTTACCAGATTGATAACGTACGGATACGATATGCAGGTGAGAATAATGCCAAAGGTTATGCCACCGGTATCGATTTTAAAATTAATGGTGAGTTTGTAAAGGGAATTGAATCATGGGCTAACCTATCCATTATGAAAACGGAAGAGGATATTCTGGATGATTCATATATCACCACAGATAAAAATGGAGTTGAGCATGTTGTTTACCCGGGTTACATCCCTCGCCCATCAGACCAAAGAGTTAATTTCTCATTGTTCTTTCAGGACTATCTACCCAACAATCCAACTTTTACTGTAAATCTGAATTTACTATTTGGAACTGGTTTACCATTTGGGCCTCCACAATCAGAGAGATATAAGGCAACCCATCGTATGCCCAGCTACCGACGTGTTGATATTGGTTTCTCAAAGGATTTGATGAATATTTATCACAAGATAACAAGAAGTAAAGCCATTAAAAATGCATTCTTAAGTCTGGAAGTATTCAACTTGTTTAATATCAACAACACCATTTCGTATACTTGGGTGAATGATGTTCATAATCGACAGTATGCGGTTCCTAATTATTTGACATCAAGAAGGATTAATGTAAAGTTGGCAGTAGAGTTTTAGAAGATTGTTTAACTGTTGAGTCGTACATTTGTTAAACTGTAAATTTTCAATTAAACAACTCCACAAATTAACAATTCAACATTATTACAGACAGCCCTCCGGGCTTTAATCCCATCTTAAACATTCATAGCACTTACGTACTATGCTGTTACAGACGTCCCTGCCGGGACTTCAATTAT
Source organism: Carboxylicivirga linearis (assembly GCF_018271995.1). Lineage (GTDB taxonomy): Bacteria > Bacteroidota > Bacteroidia > Bacteroidales > Marinilabiliaceae > Carboxylicivirga > Carboxylicivirga linearis. The sequence continues at coordinate 65,591 of NZ_JAGUCO010000019.1, read as the reverse complement.
AGTAAGCAATAACTACATAGTCAATTTGCAATAGTCACCTTGTCTGAATCAAGAAATTACTTCGATCTTCGGTCTCCTGTCTTCAGACTAGTTTAGAAATACAAATCCCTCTCTCCTTTTTTGATTCTGTCTAAGCGGTCAACTAGTTTATCTTTAAACTGCTCATCTTCATATGATGCAAGGTTATCCTGAATGAGTTGATATCCTTTTTCTTTAGTTGCTGCCGGGGCATAATCTTCCAGGTATTCGGCCAGAGTAAGCATGGCATTTGGCTGACAAAAACGCTTGATAAACCCTGGCACTGAGAATTCCATAAAATGCTCACCCGTACGGTTTAAACGATAACAAGCGGTGCAAAAAGATGGAATATACCCTTTTCCAACCAAATCGTCCATTATCTCATTCAACGATCGGTTATCTCCAATTTCAAATTGCTCCAAATCAAGATCCTGTTGCTCTTTATGGCTGGTATACCCCTTCATCTCAATATTGGTACCTCCATCTATCTGAGATACTCCAAACTCCATAATCTCATCACGGATATAACCCGGTTCTCGAGCAGTTAGAATCAAACCTGTATAAGGAACAGCCAGGCGCAAAATAGCTACCAAACGAGTGAAATCTTCATCACTGACATCGTATTTCTTATCCACCTCAAAACCAGAAGCTGATTTAATACGTGGGAAAGAGATTGTGTGCGGACCAACATTATATACAGCCTCAAAATGATTAACGTGTCGCAACAAACTCAATACCTCAAAACGCCAGTCGTACAAGCCCAATAAAGCACCGATACCCACATCGTCAATTCCAGCTTCCTGTGCACGATCCAATCCGGCGATTCGCCAGTCGTAGTGCTTTTTAGTTCCTGATTTATGTACCTTTTCATAGGTCTCGCGATGATAAGTCTCCTGAAATATCTGATAGGTTCCAATACCAGCCTCTTTTACGGTTTTGAATCCTTCAATATCCAATGGTGCAGCATTGATATTCACCCTGCGAATTTCACCGTTTTTATTCTTTACGCCATATACAGTTTTTACCGTATCAGCAATAAATTCAGCATTGTATTTCGGATGCTCACCATAAACTAAAATCAATCTTTTATGACCATGATCTTCCAATGCAACCACCTGATCAATCAAATCCTCATTGGTCAGCGTCATGCGCTCCTGATTTTTATTGGAAGTTCGAAATCCACAATAGGTACAATCGTTGATACATAAATTTCCAATATACAAAGGCGCAAACAACACAATACGCTTCCCATACACACGCTCTTTTAATTCACGCGCCGCCGCTTTAATACGATCCACCATTTCAGGCGCTCTGGCATTAACCAAAATGGCCGTCTCTTCCAATGTTAGCCTGTTTTTATCTAACGATCGTTGTATAACCCTTTCGACCTGCTCAATGGTTGGATTTTCATTTTGTTTAATAAAGCTCCAAATCTCATCGCTATCAATGAAATTCTCCATTGCTCTATCAGGAATAGCATATTGTTGCGGATGGTATATAATGGACATGGCGTTGTTTTTTATAGATCAGTTATTCGCCCTTGTTAGCTCTACAAAATTAGGATTATTCTACTAATTCAGGCAACATACTACTTAATTAATAAGGATAAATTTCTTCAATAATTTATACATAAAACAGGAGATTTATCACATCTTTGAACAAACCGCTCCAACAAACCTTATTTCAAAACAAGAGATATTTAATATGATAGACAGATCAATTTCTGAGTTACAAAACTGGTTTTCGAATCATCAACAGATTATGATTGCCCTTTCCGGAGGTGTTGACTCCAGTCTGGTCGCCTACATGGCTCGTTTATTTAAAGACAAAAAAGATGTACTGGCCGTTATTTCGGATTCATCCAGTTTAAAACGAAAAGACCTTCAGGAAGCTATTGAATTCTGTGAGTCGTATGATATCTCTTACCATATTCTTAAATCCGACCCAATAGTGGATAACAATTATGCATCTAACCCTGACAATCGTTGTTATTTCTGCAAAACCTTCCTGTACGAAGCCATGATAAAACTCAGAAATGAGGAATACCCTGAATTTACAATGGTTAATGGTAACAATGCCGATGATAAAGGTGATTATCGTCCGGGTTTGGAAGCTGCCAAAGAAAACAATGCCCTTAGTCCGTTGATGGATTGCAATATCAATAAAGAAACCATCAGAGCAATCGCCCGTCATTACAACCTAAAAATATGGAATAAACCTGCCTCACCTTGCTTGAGCAGCCGTTTTCCTTACGGAACAGCCATTACCATTAACAAACTAAATATGGTGGAAGTTGGTGAAAACCTATTGAACTCATATGGCTTTGCTGATTGCCGGGTTCGATATTATAAAGGAGTTGCCAAACTGGAAGTTCAACCTGAAGAAATGGAAAAATTGATAGCCTTATCAAATAAACTCAAAACAAGTTTTATGGAGTGGGGCTTTACTGATATTGAAATAGACAAAGAAGGTTTGATATCAGGCAAACTAAACCGGGCTTTGGGTTTTAAAGTGGTAAGGGAGTAATTTTATTGTACACTAATTGCAATCATTACCCCATAACATAAGTTTACCCATTGCATTGAGTGTAATCAAATGAGGTAAATATTTGTAGGAGGATTACACCTTTTGATATTGTCTTTTTTATACTTTTCCGTAAGATTTTAATCAAAGTTAAAAATGATGCGCATCTCGTCCTCATGAGATACGCATCTCGTGGGGTATTAGATGCGCATCTGGTATACCTTTAGATATGCATCTCGCGACCTTTAGATGCGTATCTAATTTGAATTTGCTCTTTTATGTCAATTTTATCTTCTTTTTCGGATATACCGTGCTGAAATACCAGTAACATAAATAATCGTAACCCATACATAGAGTCAACCAGTTCTTTTATCCTTGTATTACCAAACTCTAACCTACCTTAACCAAATTCTAGTTTACCTCCAATATAATTCAGTAAAATAGACAGCTTGGTAAGTGATAATTCTAATTATTCATTAATATTGTTACTTATGAAAAACCTAATTCTAAAAACAAGCTTACTTGTTTATTTTCTATCTCTGTTTGTTTGCATACAGGCACAAAATGCTAAACTTCCTCCCTTAAGATTAAAAAAAGGAGATACATTCTCTTATAAATGCAAATACATGAATTTAGATGATGCTAATAATGAGCAAATCTATTGGTTCACCTTTCATGTTAAAGACTTAAAGCAAGAAGTGTATTCAATGGAAATTCAAATAGATCGTCACAAAACAAACAATACATCTAAAAATTTTGACACTCAATATGGTTATTATAATGAGTTTGAATCCCCTTTATTGCGTATTCCTGTTTCATTTCAGATAACTAAAAACAGAAAAATTTCTAACCTACATCTTCCGGAAGATATTGTTCAAAAGCGAAGCAATGATTTTGCAGCAGAAGATTTGCTGAAAAAAATGCAATTGTTAATGTATTATCAGCAGCATGAAATTAAATTACAAAAGTTGATTGAAAATGTTTTTACCTGCTGGAATGTACCAGATGTAAAAACAAGCAATCTGTCCTATCTAAACACCTCACATAAAAACCAATACAAATTAAACTATCAATTTATAGCAGACAGCATTTTGCTTTCTAAAAAAACTGAGGAAACCCCATACGGAAGTCATTTAGAAAAAGAAGATATAAAAGGGACATTAACCTTGATTCATAAAACAGGCCTGCCTTCAGAAACATCATACCGTCTTTCGTCAACATACAAAGTAGTTTCCGATTCATATAAATTGGATCAGGCTGTTACAATACAACCTTATGCACCCCATAAAACTGTTACGCTAATAGCAAATGTTTCTGATGATTATAAAGGGAACGAATTGAATGCTTATCTGATTAATAACTATTTTATTGAGCGAGACATTTTTAAATGGAGAATTGACCTAAAAAAGGGAAAAACCTATTCAACCACTCAAGACTTGTCGCGCCCCATAGCCCTTAATATGGTTCTAAAAGACGGCCCTGTTAGTAATTCATCTTTTTGTAATCTATTGTTAGAACCGGGAGATAGCATTAGCATAAACATCAATAACGATAGTATCTATTTTACAGGAAAAGGTGCATTAAAAAACAAACTGAAGAATTACCTAATAAAACACGACCTCAACATCAGTAAGGAATGGGATGAACATAAAACAAAACAATTATGTGAGGTAAAAACCAACGAACAACTTGCCTATATTGATAAATTTGAAGGGCAAATTAGCGAATGGGCACATCAACATTTAGAAGCAGATATATATTATGGTAACCTAAATCATCTAATACATTATTACTACTACCACAATCAAGGCAATGTAAACCCTGCCTCTTTTGAAATTTTATTTAATGATGTAGATTTAACAATACACTCTTGTATCACTTCTTTTTACAATCGAACAGTTGTTAAAGATTATATATATAGAAAAGCCTTGATTATGAAAGGGTATTATCAAAACAGAACCCTACATGAACAAGAGAAATTCTATCTGGCTGAGATGCTACTATCAAGAGAAGCTAAATATCTGGCTCAAACCGATATTGTTTGGCAAGCCCTTAAAAGCAACGATACCCAAATTGGTAATCACCTTTTTCAGGAATATAAAAAGCAATATTGGCAATCGGAGTTTTATACCCTTTTAAATGATTTATATGCTAACCGGGTTAATTTGGGGGCCAACCAAAAATTGCCAGAAGTAACTTTTACTACAATCGATGGAAAGCATTTATCAACCAATGATCTAAAAGGAAAATATATACAATTACTATTCATAAATATTGAATATGAAGACGAGCAGAAAACCCTGGAAGCTTATCAAAAGCTAAAAGCTGAGATGGATGATAAGCAATTTGAGCTAATTACTGTATTTGTAACACCCGATGAAGAAAAGATTAAAGAATACATTAAAGAACACCAACCCAAAGGTATTTTAGTTTCTAATCCCGATTGGAGCATTGATGAACTAAACCAATTTAAGATGGAATATGGCTTACCTTATTTCCTAGTTAATCCAGATGGTATTATAATATTTAGTGGAGCCATTGATGATAGTGGTCTGGATCACTTCTTAAATGAAGTAAAGAAAATCATTCAACAAACCGACTTCTCAGCCTACGAAGCATCTATTTCTAAAAGAACACTGTATAGTGTTCTTTTGGTGGCTTTGTTGGTTTTTGCAATTATTGTAGTTGCTAGCATTGCAATTACGCGTAATATCAAACGTAAAGAAGCTATGCAAAGACAAAAGCTGGAATGGCAAATAAGTGCTGTGCGTTCGCAATTGAATCCTCACTTTTTATTTAATGCTATGAACTCCATCCAGTTCTTGGTGAATCATAACGAAAACAAGAAGGCCAACTTATTTTTATCCAGCTTTGCTAAGTTAATGCGTAAGGTATTGTATCAGGCCGAGGAAGAATTTACTTCACTGGAGAATGAACTGGATACCATTCAAAAATATCTGGAGCTCGAACACCTTCGACATAAATTCACCTTCCATATTGAGATTGATCCGGCTATTGACCTTTATAATACCGAAATTCCTGTGATGCTGATTCAGCCCTTTGTCGAAAATGCAATTTTGCATGGCATTGCCGAATTAAAAGAATTGGGAAGAATCGATGTTTCCATTACTAAGATCAATCAAAATCAATTAAGGATTTGTATTAGCGATAATGGAGTCGGCTTATCTGATAAAGTCAATCAATCATCAACTCAATCAAACGGAAAAGGAATGTATTTAACACAAAAAAGAATGGATTTGATAATGCAGAAATACCGGAAGGAAATTACTTTTGAAGTGAATGACCGCAAGCAACAGGATTCATCAACCAACGGTACATTGGTGAATATAAACATCGAAACTGAAGCATAAGAATGAAAACCATACGAGCCCTTATTATCGACGACGAAGAAAACAACATTGCTAATCTGCAAGACTTACTGCAGAACTACTGCCCCGAAGTAGAAATATGCGATACGGCACAAAGTGCGGCCGATGGTATTGCTAAAATTAAAGCTACGCAACCCGATTTAGTATTTCTTGATGTTCAGATGCCCGGAGGAACCGGATTCGATATGCTAGAAGCCCTCTCTCCCATTACCTTTCAGGTTATTTTTGTAACCGCCTTTGATCAATATGCCATACGTGCCATCCGCTTTTGTGCGATCGACTATTTAATGAAGCCGGTTGACATCCTTGACCTTCAACAAGCCGTGCAACGAGCTATCCGAAACCTACAGGAATCAACATCCAAACAAGCCCCCCAGCAATTGATCGAAAACCGCCAACAAGAAGCGGAAAAACTTAAAATAGGGTTACCTACCGCCGAACGTATTCTGTTTGTTGAATTGCACGAAATAGTGCGATGTGTTGGTGAAAGCAATTACACCCATGTTCATCTTACTGACGGAAAAAGCATTTTAATCTCAAAAACCTTAAAAGAGTTTGACGAGTTATTATGTGATAAAGGATTTGTGCGAACTCATCAATCGCATCTGGTTAACTTGAAATACATTCGCTCGTTTGAGAAAAATGACGGGGGTTACCTCAAAATGAATAACGGCACTTCCGTTCCTGTCTCTCGCCAGCGAAAAAGTACTGTGATGGATTTATTTAACAGGATACTCAATTAGTATCTTTATCATTATTCGCAACTAACTGAGAAAATAACCCATTATTCTCTGACTTTAACCAAACAATCTGTAGCGCTGCATCCAGAAAGTCAATATGTTTAATTACCCAATACTTTATTGAAAAGAAAACCGATTGCTTTTTAATACAATCCTTTAACAGCAGCGGTAGAAAGTTGTTTCACAGTTAAATGACAACATATATTTCACTCAATACTTGCCACTTATTTTATCGAGCAATAAACTAAGATGAGATATCAAGTTTGAAATGATAATGAAGCCATTAAGAAACAATCTTAATGAAGTTAATATGAGTAAATATTTTATTGGAATTGTATTTAGTTTAATAAACACTAGAAGTTCATAATAAAATCAACAAGACCTTTTTTTAAAGAAAGGCAAGACGTCAAAATAAAATTATTTTCCTAATGAAATTAGCTTCAAAAATTAAGTTAGTTACTTCTATTGGTTTTCTTCTTTTATTAATGAGCAACTGTGGAATACTTGAAAAAAGTAATACCAAACAAGTTGAAAATAACAAATTAAAAATCATTAATAGAATAAAATTACCAAATATTGGAAGCACAACTTTTAATTTAGCAGATTATAATGCGGTTAGTGATGGCCTAACAGATTGTAAGCCTATTATTGACTCTTTAATAAAAGTATTAAGTTCCCGAGCTGGAGGCAAACTCATTATTCCTAAAGGAGTTTTCTTTTGTAAAGGCCCTATTAAAATGGAAAGTCATATTAATCTTCATCTAGAGGACGGAGCAACCTTACTTTTTAGTCAAAATTCAAAAGACTATCTGCCACTACAATTAGTTCGTTGGGAAGGAGTTGAAGTTTATAATTATTCTCCCTATATCTATGCCAAAGATAAAATTGATATTGCTATTACAGGAAAAGGAACGTTAAATGGAAATGCCGAAGGTGGAATTGCTACATGGAGGCCCTTACAAAAAGAAGCACAAAACACACTCAGAAAAATGGGTAAAGAACAAATTCCTGTACAAGAGCGAGAATTTGGTGAAGGGCACTATTTAAGACCTTCTTTTATTCAGTTTTTTAATTGCCAAAACATACTAATTAGCGATATAACAATTGAAAATGTGCCATTTTGGGTTGTTCACCCAACATATTGTAAAAACATAACAATCAGAAATATAAACATAAACAGTTCAAAAATAAACAATGACGGAATTGACATGGATTCATGCGAAGATGCTCTTATAGAGAACTGTGTATTTATAAACTCCGGAGATGATGCTATTGCAATAAAATCAGGAAGGGACAATGATGCATGGAGAGTAAACCGCCCTTCAAAAAATATTGTAGTACGAAACTGCATTGCTGAAAAAGTATTGCACGGCATTGCATTTGGCAGTGAAATGTCTGGAGGAATTGAGAGTATCTATGTTGAAAATATTGCATTAAAGCATGTAAGAGGTAAAGCAATTCAGTTTAAGTCAAATAAAGACCGGGGTGGTTATATTCGCAATATATTCATTGATGGTGTTTACATTGATACTACTCGTATAGCATTGTATTTTACCAATGATTATCATAGTTATGCCGGGGGAAATTCCCCTGCTGATTATCATCACATAACTATAAAAAACCTTATTTGCAATTATGCTACCGATAATTCATTAAACATTAAAGGATTGGATGAACAACCAATTCATGATGTTTTTCTTGAGAACTTTTTAGTACTAAAAGAAAATTTAAAATCTAAGATTAATAATGTAAAAGATTTTAATTGCAAAAATGTAATTATCAGTGGAGAAGCATTAGAAAGTATTGTCAAAAAGCAATAAAACTCAAACTATAATTTTATAACCAAAACAGTCTTGATTATAAAAATGGCAGAAGTTGTAGCCTCATTAAGTATTATTAGAGTATGATAATGCAGAAAAAAGGAACCTCCAACTTCTCTCATATATGCTAATATATGCAAGTCAAAACACTAAACAACATGATACATTTAATCTGGTCAAGTATCAATTTGATAATTCTTTTATACTTTTTTTATTTGATAATTTGTTTTATTACCAAGGGTAAGAAATTCTTTAATACCCAAAGTAAAATATTTTCAATTATTTTAATAATCGTTGGTATTTTTAAAATCATATCTACAAGTATATCAGATAAATCCATGAACCAAATTGTTTTCATCTATGAACGAGACTCCATTTGTAATGTAGAAACAAAGTCACTAAAACTTGAAGACCATCTAACTCTTGATATAGAAATGTTCGCTACTTTTTGTAGAGATCAAAATAACATAAAAGCAATTGATTCATATAGTGAAATCTCTGGATTTGTAACTGGTTTTGATTGGAAATATAAATCTGCTGAAATTTATAAAAACAATACAAGTGGCAAAATAGAATTTAATGTTAACGGCTTATTGAAATGGAATATTTTTGGAATTACTATATATAATCAATCAAAGACTTTTAAGGGCTCCTTTAACTAATATCTGCGTACAATATTAGAATTAGAGCATAACTACATTAATATATTCATTACCAAACACAAAAAACCGCTCCCAAGGTAAGAAAGCGGCTTTTCTCTTCTATTTTTAACAGTCTTATTTTATCTAATAATCGACAAATAGGAACATTAGTAATCGTGTAATCAAAACTACTGACCAATAACTAACGATTACAAGTATTCTTCAATAATTCCTTTTACATCCTCTGGAGCAACACGTCCGTAAACGCGCTCACCAACCGTCACCACTGGTGCCAATCCACAGGCACCAACACAACGCAAGCAACTGATCGAGAATTTACCATCATCGGTAGTTTCACCAACTTTTACATCCAGGTGTTTTTTAAACTCATCCAATACCTTTTCGGCACCACGCACATAACAAGCAGTTCCCATACAAATGGAAATAGGATGCTTTCCTTTAGGTATCATCGAAAAGAACGAATAGAACGTAACCACACCATAAACATGAGCTACTGATACGTTCAGCTCATTAGCCACCAATTCCTGAACTTCGGCAGGCAGGTAACCAAACATTTCCTGTGCTGCATGAAGTACATTAATAAGTTCTCCTCCATCATTATCGAACTTTTTACATACTTCCTTTAGTTCATCAACTTTTGCAGCGGGTAATTTTATATTTGCCATTTTTGTTTTTTTAGTAGTGAGTAGTCAGTAGTGAGTAGTCAGTAGTGAGTACAATTGTCTTTGCAATATATACTCATTACTACGTACTCAATACTTTGTACTAATCAGATTTCAACCTTCTTTTTTTTATCGTAATAATGCGTATGCAGTAACTCATGCGATTTATGTCCACAAGGCTCACCTAAGAACTCAGCATACAATTTTTGTATAAACGGATTCTCATGTGACTTACGCAAGGTCTTTCCTTTATCCTCTTCATAAATAGCTTTCTGACGTTTTTTCAGAATTTCCATATTACCGTGATGATATGGCTGACCACCACCACCAATACATCCACCTGGGCAAGCCATTATTTCAATAGCATGAAATTGTGATTTACCTGCCTTGATGTCTTCAAGCAGTTTGCGAGCATTACCCAAACCATGTGCTATTCCAATATTGATTGGAAGACCATCAAAATCAATCGTTGCAGAACGAATACCTTCCATACCGCGCAACTCTTCAAAATCAAGGCGTTCCAATGGCTTTTTAGTATGCACCTCATAGGCAGTACGAACAGCAGCTTCGATCACACCACCCGTTGTACCAAAAATAACCGCAGCGCCGGTTGATTCACCCAGTGGATTGTCAAAATCATCTTCTTCTAAGGCCTCAAAATTAAGGTTGGCATTGCGAATCATTTGTGCCAACTCTCTTGTTGAGATAGAAATATTCACATCCGGATCGCCATCAACAGCAAACTCATCGCGCGAACACTCATATTTCTTAGCCAGACACGGCATTACCGAAACCACCACTACATCTTCACGTTTTTCCTTTAACTGATCAGCAAAATACGTTTTAGCAATAGCACCAAACATCTGTTGAGGTGATTTAGCCGTTGAAGGTATATCAATCATTTCAGGGAACTGGTGCTCGAAGAAATTCACCCAGCCCGGACAGCATGATGTAAGGATAGGTAATTTCACTTCTTTATCTCCAGCCAGATGCTTACTTAAACGGTCTAATAATTCAGTACCTTCTTCCATAATGGTAAGATCGGCAGCAAAATCGGTATCAAACACATAGTCGAACCCAAGCTTACGCAATGCTGAAACCATTTTACCAGTAACCAAAGTGCCAGCTTCCATTCCAAACTCTTCACCTAAAGCAGCTCTAACAGCTGGCGCAGTCTGAACTATCACTTTTTTCTTAGGATTTACAATGGCGTCCATCACTTTCGATGAACTATCGCGCTCGGTTAAAGCACCGGTAGGACAAACTGCTACACACTGACCGCAGAAAGTACAAGTTGAGTGATCGAGATCCATCTCGAAGGCTGGTGCCACAACCGATTCAAATCCTCGATTAATTGCTGACAACACACCTACAGTCTGCACTTCATTACAGGCTGTTTCGCAACGACGACACATTATACATTTATCCATGTCGCGAATAATAGCAGGAGACTCATCACCTTTGTAAGTACTTTTAGCACCGGTATATTTAATCTCACGAATACCCAAATTCTGAGCCAAACTCTGCAATTCACAATCACCCGACTTAGCGCATACCAAACAATCAAATGGGTGATCAGAAAGTATCAATTCCATTACGGTACGACGAGCATTTACCACTCTCACCGAGTGAGTATTCACCATCATACCCTCGGTACATTCGGTTTTACATGCCGGAGCCAGATTACGACGTCCTTCGACCTCTACAACACACACACGACATCCTCCGGGCTTATTCTCAAAATTGGTGTCTTCCAGCTTCATATGACAAAGCGTAGGCACATCCACCCCTATTGTCTTTGCCGCTTCTAAGATGGTAGTGCCTTTCTCAACAACTACCTTTTTATTATCTATGGTTAATTGAACGATATCCATTTCTTATCTTTTTCTGTTCAAAACTAATTGTGTAAATTATTGGATGCTAATAGCTCCAAACTTACATTTCTCAAAACACGCTCCACATTTAATACATGTTGTAGGGTTGATAACATGAGGTGCTTTTTTATCACCTGTAATTGCATCAACCGGACAAACACGAGAACACAATGTACAGCCCACACATTTTTCTTCGCTGATTATGTATTGCATCAACGATTTACACTGTCCGGCCGGACACTTATCTTCTTTAACGTGTGCCATGTATTCATCCCAGAAATTTTCCATGGTAGATAAAACCGGATTAGGAGAAGTCTGCCCCAAACCGCAAAGCGATGTATCTTTAATTACATTACTCAGGTTACGCAAATTACTTAAATCTTCTTCGGTTCCTTTGCCTTCTGTTATCTTATGAAGCATTTCATACAAACGCTTGTTACCGATTCTACAAGGAGCACATTTACCACATGACTCTTCCACTGTAAAATCGAGATAGAACTTAGCCATAGACACCATACAATCGTCTTCATCCATTACAATCATACCACCAGACCCCATCATAGATCCGCTGGCAATCAGGTTATCATAGTCGATTGGAATATCCAGATGCTTTTCTGTTAAACATCCGCCTGACGGTCCACCAGTTTGAACAGCTTTAAATTTTTTACCGTCTTTAATACCTCCGCCAATATCAAAAATTACTTCGCGAAGAGTAGTACCCATAGGTACTTCAATCAGTCCCACATTATTAACCTTACCGGCTAAAGCAAATACTTTAGTTCCTTTACTTTTTTCGGTTCCAATGCTGCTGAACCACTTGGCACCTTTCATTAAAATAACCGGAATATTGGCATAGGTTTCCACGTTATTTACATTGGTAGGCTTTCCTTTGTATCCACTTTCCGAAGGGAATGGAGGTTTAACCGTTGGTTCGCCTCGTAAACCTTCCATCGAGTGTATCAATGATGTTTCTTCACCACATACAAAAGCACCAGCTCCATAGCGTAACTCAACATCAAAATCAAACCCAGTACCAAATATATCTTTACCTAGCAGACCATATTCACGAGCCTGCTGAATAGCAATCTTCAATCGTGAAATTGCCAATGGGTATTCGGCACGTATATAAATTAATCCTTGATTGGCACCTGTACAATATCCATTGATAGCCATAGCTTCAAGAACTGAATGAGGATCACCTTCAAGAATAGACCGGTCCATAAAAGCACCCGGATCACCTTCATCAGCATTACAAACCACATATTTCTGGTCAGATTCTACCTTTCGGGTAATATCCCACTTTAAGCCGGTAGGGAATCCTCCTCCACCACGACCACGTAATCCTGAATCAATAATGATTCTGATAACCTCTTCAGGCTTCATCTCAGTAATAGCCATACCTAACGATGCGTATCCATCACGAGCTATGTATTCATCAATATTTTCGGGGTTGATAAAACCACAGTTTCGTAATGCAATTCGAATCTGCTTTTTATAAAAACCCATATTTTTCGACTCCGATACGTGTTTCTTCGTTTCCGGATCGGTGTATAATAATCTTTCTACCTGCCGACCTTTTACCAAGTGCTCTTTCACTATCTCCTCGGCATCATCAGGACTAACCTGTACGTAAAACGTATTGTCGGGAACCATTTTTACTACAGGACCTTTCTCGCAGAATCCGAAACATCCTGTTCTCACCACCTGAACTTCCTGTTCGAGGCCATTTTCCTCGATGACACGATTCAGATTGTATACAATCTCTTCTCCTTGTGAGGCGCGGCATCCTGTACCACCACACACAAGAACATGATTTTTATATTTTGCCATAACGTATTAATCCTAGTCTTTCTTTTTTTCGTTAACTGTCTCGTAATTTACGGGTATGATACCGTCCACCAGTTCACCTCTGATTATGTATCTTGAGATTATTTCACTGGCTTTTTTGGTATCAACATAACCAAAAACAACCGGACTGGAGTTAGGCAATGTTACTTCAATAGTAGGCTCGGCATAGCAATAGCCCATGCATCCGGTTTGGGTAACCACTGCTTCAATAGCCTGTTGATCCAATTGGTCAATCAGATGGTTCATCACTTCTTTGGCTCCTGATGCAATTCCACAGGTGGCCATCGACACTTTTACCTGAACAAGTTGATCAGGATGATCGCCTTTTTCTCTTAGCTGGACTTTGTTTGCCATCTCCTCCTTCATTTTTCGAAGATCGGCAAGGGATTTCACTTTAGTCATAGCAACTGGATATTATTATTACACATTTTTGTTTAGCTGACATGTATTTAAATAGCTCATTAGCTACAGAATACACTTTATAAGTTTACTTTTATCTCTTTTAAATTTTCATCAATCATTTCTTTTAAAAAACTTGTTACCTGTGGCATCCTGATATCCATACCATCCAACGCCTCTTTTACTTCTCTGCTATCGAGAGAAAATTCACTATCACTTTTAATATATTTAAATACCATATCCACATCCGGATTGCCTGTTATGATCATAGCCACTGTAGAAGGTAAATCTCCCATGGGCGGACGATCGATATGATTTAATCCCATCACAACCTTTACTTCTGTTCCTTTGCCCAGCTCTGAAAAGATAACTAAAGAACCTCCGGTCATTTCGGCATTTTGCTTGAATAAGGGTAATCCAAGCCCAACTTTCCGAGTTGTTCGTGAGGTAAAAAAAGGATCTGTAACCTTTTTAACCGTTTCTTCATCCATTCCGGTTCCATCATCCTCAAAAGTAAAAATGAGCCAATCCTCTTTCTCTTCAATGGTTAGCTGAACCAATTTGGCTTGCGCTCTAACTGAGTTCTGAACAATATCAGTGATATGCATTGATAAATCTCTCATACCAACTCTATTACTTTTCTATTATTCTTCTGATGAAGAGCCATTCTCACTTCCTGAAAAGAACCTTCTTCCAGTTCAAAAACAGTGTAATGTTCACCAATCGCATTCGGGAAATGTGCATCAGATGAACGAAGAATAGTTAGCTCTTTTAGTTCAGGATGCAAATCAATCATCTTATCCACTTCAGCTCTATAAGTCATACCTACGGCATCAGGTTTTAAATCAAATGGCATAAATCCCAATTGACTATAAAGACTGAAACGTCCCCTATCAACATGAGCCGGTATAAATAATCCATCAAGGCTTCTTACTTTCGCTTCTACCTCATCAATGCTCTGATCGATGGCACTAATCAACAAGCGCTTTTCTTCACCCAAAATATTTTCATCCTCGTCCACCCATACCTGATGGCCAAACATCTCAGTATCATTAGGAATATTCGGCAGAAATTGATCTAAATAATGTTGAAAGGTTTCAAGTTTTTCAAAATTTTCAAAGAACGTTAGGCAATGCACCTCTTCTTTTGTAGTAACTTCTGCTCCACAAAGCACTGCCAGACCATTTTTATTGGCTAACCTCACCACTTCTGTACATTGTAATGTAGAGTTATGATCTGTTATACCAATGATATCAATGCCTTTACTCAAAGCACTTTCCACAATCACCTTTGGACTCATCTCCAGACTTCCACAAGGAGACAAAACCGTATGAATATGCAGATCGGCTTTGAACAGTTTCATATTACTCGTGTAATATCTGATATAGCTGTCCTGATAACTCGAACGTTTCAAGATCAGAACTTAACAGCGGAATGCCTTCATCGTTACTTTGACTGATGGTACTCTCTTCAGCCTCCAAACCCTTTACAATAATTACGGCTGCTACCTCTTTCAACGATGCCACAGCCATTACATTTCGGTGTGTTTGTAAAGTAATCCATACCTGACCTTCATCGGCATTCCCCATCACATCACTTAACAAGTCTGAAGTATAGCCTCCTGTGACCTCGTTATTTAAGCCTTCCTCTCCGGCGATTACTTTTAAATTCAATTTTTTGATTATATCAGATACCTTCATTTTTTGCTCCTTTTTTATAACAATCCTTATCCAGTCGGTCTTTGCCCCATGTCTTTTCGATAATACGGATCGAATGCTGTGGATCGAGCTTCTTACTTTTTTCCATCATGCGTTGCATAAACACACAGTTTGATAGGTTGGCATCTTTTAGCACAATATCGCGTGCCAAGCCCTCGCAACTAGGCGAACCACAAGCTCCACAGTCAATACCCGGCAAAAAGCACATGATACGACGAACACGCTCCATTTTTTTAATAGCGGTAGCCATATCATTATCCAGCCCCATCATCGATCGCGGCTTAATGGAATTAATAGTCAACTTTTCTTTGATAAATTGCTGATGATCAAAACTTATTTCATTGGGCACAAGCTGCAATTCTTCCAAATGTTCTGCACGCTTTTTCATCCGTTCCACCGTAAGAAATCGGTTTTCACTAAGCAAAACTCCTCCAGCACAACTCTGATCGCAAGCTCGTAATTCCAAAAAATCAACATTGATTATTTCATCGTTCTCTACTTTATTAAGAAACTTGATAACATTATGAATTTCGTCGATAGCCAGACATCTCCCTTTCATATTGGTCGATTCTCCTTCCGTCAAGCTCCATTTTAATGCTTTGGGGCTAATAAATTCAAGGTTATAGTTATCATTATCCTTAATGTCTTTATTTCGGTTATTTAAAATATGGAATACTTTATTGTAAAGAAAATCCATATTAATTACACCATCAACCGATGAATTATCCTGACCTTCAGGTGACTTTACCGTTGCAATTTTAGATGCGCATGGTGTTACATAAAATATTCCAATCTCATCCGGATTTTTTCCTTCATCAATTAGTCTTTTACGATAATAGGTAGCCGTGCTATCAATGGGTGGCGATATGGGAAGAATATTGTTCACCAATCCGGGAAATCTTATTTGTATCAACCGAACGATAGATGGACAAAAAGTCGTAATCAAAGGTTTTTCTACTTCTGAATCATAGGCTTCCAACATAGCCTGATTAATGACATCAACGGTTGCCTCGGCCGGAATGATATGTGTAAAACCTAAACCATGCAACACTTCTATTATTTCTTCAACGTTTATCTGTTTTGAAAACTGCCCAATAAAAACTGAAGGTAATATAGCTACCCTAAATTTATAATTGAAGATATCATCAAAGTCATCCTGCTCTACATAGATAGCATCTACCGGGCACGCCTTCATACATTCGCCACAATCAATGCACCAATCCTTTCGAATAGTAGCCACACCATCCCTTATGCGGATTGCATCTGTTGGACATTCATTCATACAATGAACGCATCCAAAGCACTTGTCTTTATCGACTTTTAAAGCATGATAAAACTGTTGTTCGCTCATACCATTGTTTTATTTCTGCAAATAAGTGGTTAATTCCACCACTGTACCTTTGCCTACTGTACTTGAAATATTTAAAGAGTCAGCGTTTCGTTTCATATTAGGAAGTCCCATTCCGGCACCAAATCCCATTTCTCTCACCATAGCTGATGCTGTTGAATAACCAACCTGCATCGCTAAATCAATATCAGGTATTCCGGGACCTTCATCTTTTATTTCAATAATAATTCGTTCGGTGTCAATATCTACCCTGATATTACCTTTATAAGCATGGGCCACTACATTAACTTCACCTTCGTACAAGGCTACTACCACGCGTTTTATTACCTTGGGATCCACATTCAGCTGCTTCAGCACCTTTTTAACATTACTTGCTGCATAACCTGCCTTTGCGAAATTCCCGCCTTCCACTTCGTAGTTAAAATCCATACCTTATCAGTACACTGGATTTAATCCAGCCTGGAACAATTTTCCTATTGCATTAAACATCGAATACTTACACTCTACCAGAACCATATCATTTTCTTTGGCAACCTCAATCATTTGCTCAGTCACATGCTTATCGCGCACAAAAACAATGCAGTTCACATCAGCCATTTCTGCAGTTCTGATTACTTGCATATTGGCTAAACCGGTAATCAAAACCAGCTGCTCTGAATCGAGGGTTAAAACATCGCTCATCAGATCACTGGCAAAACCACAACATATCTCTTTGTCAATGTCGCTTTCGCCACAGACTATTTTGGCGTCTATAATTTCTGCTATCTCTTTTATTTTCATTCTTGATTACCTGTTAAATTACATTCAGAAATAACCAAATTGATTAAAGAAAAAATTCCTGATTCTTTAACAAATGAAGACTAATAATATGAAAAAAAAAAGGGAAGATCTTGATTTTATGTAATACATATCAAATCTAAATTAACATTTATTAATACATTATTACAACAGCCTTAATCGCTTATAAAATATATGCATAGACAGCTCAATAATATTGATTTAATACAATTATGCATCTATGATTTATATCAACTACATATACTCAACATCCACTTCTTTAAGGAATTTTTCTTCCAATAAACGAACAATGCGTTTAACCACCGTTCTGCGAATTTCCAGTTCCACCGGCAAATTCGGATCCTGATGCGCAACATTTATCCTTGTTCCATTAATAATATGAATTTTATCGCTCTCGAACAGCATTTTAATGATCTGATCAGCCGGACCTTTCCCCAATCTCGAATCCATATTGTATTTTTCAAGTAAACGAGCTACTTTACCCAAAGTAAGAATACCTTCGGTAACCAGATTTATTTCCTGCATAAATGAGATGGGTGGTAAATCCGGATCGTCAGATTCCAGACCAGCATCAAATTTTAAGGCCAGCTCTCTGGAGATAACTTCGGCTGTAGTACCTCCGGCAATTATCTTCTTACCTTTAAAATGTTGAACCTTTAATGCAAAATCAAAATCCTTACTATCTTCAAATGGAGGTCCGGTAACCAATAATAACTTGCGCGGCTCCCGAAAATAAATTACTCCACATGAAGAATCATCCTTTGGCTTGTCTCCATCATGCATTAAAGCAATATTTAGAACCTTTTGAGCCAATTTCCCTGATGATGCGAAGGGAGTGTATCGCACTAAACTCTTTACATAATCGCACATACCTTCTTCACCCCAGCCAAACGGAAAAGCTTTAGTACCCATGCCTGATTGCATAATGCCATCTGACCAAAAGAAAATACGGTCTTCACGACGGGCAATAAACTTACAGGTTCTAATTTTCTTTCCTTTGTTTTGCTCACTTTCCAATTCTATAAAATGCCATTTTGGATCGTATAAATCTGCTCCTCTGGTAATAGTACAAGTTGGATTATCGTATTCTACAATGGTTGTTGTGCCATCATCTTCAATGTCAATAATGGTGAATGTGCTGTAGCTTACTTTGCGTACACTACAAACCGGTAGCGTATTCATAATAATTTCTGCCGTCTTTCGAACTTCACGATGCTCAACCGTAAAATTTAAAGCCATAGATGCTGTTAAAGTTGCCAATACATTGGCTTTTACACCACTACCCATTCCATCGGAAAGCACAGCAATAGTTCTTCCCTCCTCCTTAATTCTTTTAGAGAGAAAAACATCGCCACAGATTAACTCACCTATGTGGTTATTTTGGCGACATTCAATATCAATGTAGAATTTATTTTCCTGATTCATTGGCCTCTCCCAGCTGCTGAGCTTCTATAATACTATTGAGTGTTTTTTCGGTTTTGGAAGCACTTTCACCCAATAAAAAGGCTATTTGCTGAACCGTTTGCAGATTTTCCTTAATCACATCGCGGGCACGTTTTATCACCTCTTCTTTTCTCACTTCAGGAGTTACCAAATCGCGGATAATACCTCCGACAACCTCATTTTTTTTGATGGTAAATACTGAAACATTTAATATAGAATTACCATAGGTGACATCTCTGTCTAAAACATCCTGCCCCGATTGGAGAACGGTGGTAAACACTTTATGAAAATCAATCAACTTGGTTAATTCTGCTCCTTTCAGTCCGGGTATCAATTCTGCAATATCTCTGGCATCATCCCCCAACATTTCGATAAAACGCCGATTGGCTTCCACTACTTTTAAATTAGTATCAACCATTACCACTCCTGCCCTTAACTTATTAAGCATGGCAGTTGTTGTTTCTGCAGCCTCGCGCGCAGCTTTCTCTTCATTTCGCGCTTTCTCTTCGCTCTTCATTAGCGCATCCTGCGATTGCTTGTATTTTTCTTTTGAAGCATTTAGTTTATTCACATAACTACGAAGTGAATTGATTGAATATGTATAACACTGCTCATAATTAGTTAAGCCCTGCAGATGAGCAACAGCAAATTCGCGGCAAGTAGGGTAACCACAAGCTCCACACCCCAACTGATCTTCCCGCTTGCCTTTCCCCATCTCCACTAAAACCTTATCAATCTCTTCTTCTTTTGGTTGCAACAAACGCAAATCAACCTGTTTAAATGACCTTGTCAAATCCAGTGACTTAAACTCTTCAATATCTAATCGCCATTGATACACATCAATTGCTTTCATTCTTTTATCAACATAATCAATTACCTGCGACCTACGGGTAAATTTCTTTCCACCCGGCGACATTCCCGGCCCCATAATACACCCTTTACAATAAAACAGATCAAGGTGCTGATTCATTTCTTTTTCTTCCTTGAATTCCTTGATGGATTGTAAAAAATTGGTTCTACCCTCGGTTATAAGAATATTACCTTCCAATAAGCCTTGATTGATGTCAACTGCCTGAAATAAACCATGTGAAATGGGAAATAACCCACCTTTTCGTCCTAGTGGTGGATCAAATTCACTATATTCAACTGTATTCTCTGTGATTCGCTCTTTTTTGAATAATTTTCTCAACTCAAGAAAGGTCAAAACAACATCAATTGCTCCGTCAGTGCCGTGAAAACGCCTTGTGTCATCTTTAGCTGCCGTGCAAGCACTGATATAGATAATCTTTGTATCCTGTCCGTATCTTTTATGCACCAGTTTACTCATAGCAATATATGGCGGTACAATTGTTGCGAGATTCTCAACTAAATCAGGCTCATGTCTTTCGATATATTTTACTGTTGCCGGACATTTACTGGAAATAAAGTGCTTGCCCTGAAAGTTATCAACTAAATCCTTGTAACGATAGGCCACCAAATCAACAGCAAAGGACATATCTGTTACCAGATCGAAGCCTAAGGCCCTTATCATTGCCACAAATTTTCTGTAATCAGATACATCATTGAATTCGCCCGAAATAGCAGGATCGCAAATAGCAGCAACTTTTTGTTTCGACCTCAATAACTCCAGTGCAATTGTTTGTTCATCGCGATAACTAATAGCCTCTTGCGCACACATTGCAACACAATGGCCACAACCTATACAACGATCTGGCAAAATTTGTGCATGTCGGTTTGCAATTTTAATAGCTTTTGACGGACAAACTCTAACACAAGTATAACTCAGGTTACATTTATCTTTATCAGCAACAATCAATTGAGCCATGGAATGTATTTTCTACAAATTATCGTTAATATCAAAATAGCTGCGAAGGATTTCGTAAACATTATCAACACTAACCTTTGAATACAGAGTATTATCTATTTTCAATACAGGTCCTTCTGCACACCGCCCACCGCATAAATCGCCATGAAAAAACACTTGATCAACGAGATTATGTTCTTCCAGAAACTTTTTAATTACCTGAAGAACTTCTTTATTTCCTCTCGAAAAACAAGAACTTCCTAAACAAATAGTAATTTCACTTTTGCTATCCATGACTTAGCAATATTATTTAATCTCAAAATAGATAATTTTATCCTTAATTAATATGGTTCTCTCTTTTCAGTTGATAATTTATATCAAAACTAAATAGCTGAAAACCATTAAAGCTGGTTTAATTCATAAAAAAACCGGGAACTCGTCCCGGTTAAATTGCAATTGTAACCCTTAACAATTGCTTATTGAAACGACCAAGTTAATGAACCATAGTGCGATTTAGTATCTGTTTCTTTCGGTATAATGAGTATGCAACAGTTCGTGCGATTTTTCACCCAAAGGCTTTTTAAGGAATTCCTCATAAATTTGTAATACCTCAGGATTCTCGTGTGACTTACGAATTGGTTTCATACTATCCTCGCGATAAATAGCCTGACTTCGTTTTTCTCTGATAGCGGGCGAAGTTGGAATCGGTTGACCTCCACCACCCAAACATCCACCAGGACAAGCCATTATTTCGATAAAATGGTAATCTACCTTACCTTCCTTAACAGCCTCCATTACCTTTTTGGCATTGCTCAATCCATGAGCTACACAGGTTTTTAATTCAACACCATCAAGAAAACTCCATTCAGGTAAAGGATTTTCAATCTTAACAGCTGCTTCCTTAATTTCCTCCATTCCTCTGACAGGTGTAATATTTAAATCATCAAATGGAACTTCTCTGCCTGTAACTACTTCATAAGCCGTTCTTAAAGCAGCCTCCATCACTCCACCTGTTGCACCGAAGATTACAGCCGCTCCGGACGATTCTCCCATAAAGCTGTCATATTCATCCTCTGGCAGTGAAGCAAAGTCAATACCTGCCTGTTTAATCATCAAAGCTAATTCGCGTGTGGTTAGTACAAAATCCACATCTTTATATCCACTGCTCCGCATCTCGGGTCTATCGGCTTCATATTTTTTAGCAGTACACGGCATTACAGATACACTTACAATATCATCAGCTTCGACTTCAATCTTTTTAGCATAATAGGTTTTGGCCAGTGAGCCAAACATCTGCTGAGGTGATTTCGCAGTTGACACATTATCGAGATATTCGGGAAATGTATGCTCGATAAATTTAACCCAACCTGGCGAGCATGATGTTGTCATAGGTATCTTAACCGATTTGTCCCCATCTACCAATACTTTTTTGAGTCGTTGAAGTAATTCGTTTCCTTCTTCAATAATGGTAAGATCTGCTGTAAAATCAGTATCCAATACAGAATCAAAACCTAATCTGCGTAAGGCAGATACCATTTTACCGGTAACAATCTCACCGGCCGGCATCCCCAGGGCTTCACCCAAAGCAATACGAACAGCAGGTGCGGTTTGAACTACTACATGTTTCTTTTCATGATTGATAGCACTCCAAACTTGTTCCAGATAAGTCTTTTCTGTTAAAGCACCGGTAGGACATCGGTTAACACACTGTCCACAGTTAGTACAAACCACTTCATACATCGGCTTTTCATAAAAAGAGGATATTTTCATATCTTTTCCTTTGTAAGCCACCGTTAAAGCGCCTATATTTTGCAGTTGATCGCAGGTTCGAACACAGCGTTGACATCTGATGCATTTACTATCATCTTTTATAATTGACGGCGAAAAATTATCAATGGTCAGCACCTTCAATGGAACCAAATCAATAAACCCATTTTCACCAATGATATATTCAGATGCAAGCTCCTGCAATTCACACTTTCCGTTTTTGTAACAGCGGGTACAATCAGCACGATGTTCGCTCACCAACAACTCTATAATTTGCTTTCGAGCACTCCGAACCTTTAAACTATTGGTTTGTATTTCCATTCCTTCGGAAACAGGCATTGCACAGGATGGGAGTAAACGATCCGATCCTTTTTGCTCTACCATACAAACTCGACAATTACCAGCCACACATAAATCCTCGTGATGACATAAGGTAGGTATTCGAATATTTACTTTTCGGGCTGCTTCCAATATTGTTGTACCTTCTTCAACACTTACAGCTATATTATCGATACGTAAATTAACTTTATCTGACATGATATTCACTTTTAGGGTTAGTAGATCATTTCTTCTTTAAAATTCTCCACAATTGAAGAGAATGAATTGGCTACTGACTGACCTAATCCACATTTGGCAGTTATACGCATAGCTTCAGCCAACTCCATTAATTTATCGAGGTACGAAGAGGGTTGATCTCCCTTTTTAACAGCTTCAATACCTAACAACAATTGTTGCGTTCCAACCCTACAGGGAGTGCATTGGCCACAGGATTCTTCAACAAAAAAGTCGAGATAATTATGAAGTACGTTGTACATCGACCGGGAGGAGTTAAAGATCATCATAGATCCTCCGGTTGGCAAAGAAGTACCTCTTAATTTTCCCTGATAACCAATCACTGTCTTTTCAAATTTTTTTCGCGGCACACAAAAGCCCGAAGCTCCTCCAACCTGCACAGCTTTAGCATCGCCGTCGGCAAAATCATCAACAAACTTTTGTAACGACATACCAAATTCTAACTCATATATGCCCGGTATTGGAGTATCACCTGAAACAGAAAACACTTTAGATCCTCTGGAATCCTGTACTCCTAAATCCTTGAATTTATCGGCCCCATATTTAAATATTGAATATGTATGGGCCAGTGTTTCCACATTATTAATAACTGTAGGTTTACTTTTATATCCCTGTTGTGTAGGAAAAGGTGGTTTATTACGAGGTTCTCCCCTTTTACCTTCCATACTTTCGAACAAGGCGCTTTCCTCACCGCATATATAAGCTCCGCTACCAAGGAAAATTTCAACTCTAAAGTCTAATCCTATCTTATCTAATAACTGATGAAATTCGTTAATTACTTCTAACAATTGTGGTCGCAAAAACACATATTCACCTCTCAGATAAATATACCCCTGACGAGCTCCAATTAAACGGGCACATACAGCCATACCGGCTAAAACTTTATGTGGAACCCTTGATAAAATCTCACGATCTTTAAAAGTACCTGGTTCTCCTTCATCGGCATTACAAATTATATACTTAGAGTCGGTTTCTTCCTCTGAAGCCAACTTCCATTTTAATCCGGTCGGAAACCCTGCTCCTCCGCGTCCTTTAAGGCCGGAGCTAATAAGGTCATTAATTATTTCTTCGTTACTTTTACTGAAGGTTTTGGTTAGAATTTCTTCTATATCATGCTCATTTTTAAATATGAGATCTAAACGTTGCAACTGTTTCTTTGTCATAGCTGAAAGATTTTAATGGTTAATTAACTCGTAACTCCTTGTCACGATACATCATTATAATCTCTCTCACCTTATCAGGAGTAAGCTCAGTATACGGTGTGTCATTTATCAGCATTGCCGGTCCCTTATGGCATTGTCCCAGGCAATTGGTTTCAAGTAGGGTGAACTTGCCATCATGAGTTGTCTCCCCTAAATTGACTTTTAAAACCGCTTCCAGCTCTTTTATTATTTGGTTTTTACCATGCATCATACAGGTGATGGTTTTGCAAACACGAATAACATACTTGCCGAGTGGTTTGGTGTTTAAGAATGAATAAAAGGTTGCAGTTCCGTAAACATGAGCTGCCGAAATATTCAATTCCCTGGCTACTTCAATCATCGCATCTTCGGAGATGTGTTGCTCTTTGGTGACAATTCCTTGCAGAATCGGTAACAGACTTTCCTGGCTTCGTCCAAATTGATCAGCCAAGTCCTGTACCAGTTGTTTTACTTCGGTCATTGTTGAGGATTTAAAGGTGATCACTACTCTAATTTATTAGAGATATTTTTCAGTAATTTAATATTTTTTAACGATTTTACAGCATGATAAATATCATTTTTGGCCTATTTAAGTATTATAAAGACTTATTCTTAATAACTACTTTTCAATACATTAGTAACTATTAGGTATTTTATCGACCTGCTAAGGCTGTAAAACCTCTAATACAGCAATATTTCGCTTATGAGAACTTTTTTACGACCTTTGCACAAAATATTTTTGTTGTGGAAGCGAAGGAACTTTTAGATATGATTGCCGAAGGCGAGCATCAAACTCAGGATTTTAAATTTGCAGTTAATGACTCAAAAAAGATTGCTCGTTCATTGTCGGCTTTTGCCAATACCGATGGAGGAAGACTATTGTTGGGTGTAAAAGACAATGGCAAAATTGCAGGTGTGGAATCTGATGAAGAATATTACATGATTGAAGCTGCTGCCAAAATTCATTGTAAACCCAATGTTCCGTTCGAAACCAGAAAATGGGAAGTAGAAGGCAAAACGGTATTGGAAATCATCATTCCTAAAAGCAAAAAGAAACCACATAGTGCGCCGGATAAAGAGGGTAAACCCAAAGCATATGTTCGTGTAAAAGACCAAAATATTATGGTCAACCGCATTTTAATTGAAGTGTGGAAAAAGGAAAGAGAAGGAAGCGGTGGTATGTTAAAAATAAAATATGCCGAGAGTAAGCTTCTTACATACCTTGAAATAAATGGCTACATCACTTTTTCGAAGTTTTGTGGAATGGCACGTATTAGTCCACGTAAAGCGGAGAAGATTCTTATTAACCTGATTCATATGAAGGTGTTGGTAATGGATATTACCGAGAAACAAATTTTCTATAAGATGAATCCAAATCCTGTTGAACCTATAATAGGTGGCGAACAGGAATTACCTGAAGGATTCTAATTAGCTTGCTTTATTGCATCGTAAAATACCTGCTGAATTGAAGGTCGAATATTCTTTTGATACAGCAAACGGTTATCGCGCGTTGGATGTACCCGGTTTGATAAAAAGATATACAACATATTGTATTTCGGGTCCATCCACACAAACGTGCCGGTAAAACCACTATGACCAAAACTTTCAGGGCTCACACCCGGAGCCGGATACGATTGCTCGATAGTTAAGGTATCATTTCCAAATATTGGTTTATCAAATCCAACACCCCTCCTGTTTTCGTTCCCTCGAAATTGAACTTTCCTAAATTCCTCAACAACTTCCTCACTCAAATATCTTCGTCCTCCATATTCACCTCTTTGAAGATACATCTGCATCAATTTGGCCAAATCATCAGCTGAAGCAAATAAGCCAGCATTTCCGGAAATACCGCCCATTACAGCCGCAGCTTCATCGTGCACACGACCTTTACTGAGTTTATGCCTGAAATTATTATCCATTTCAGTCGGAACAATTCGAGTTATGTCCACCTTGGTTAAAGGATTATACCTCAAAGAAGACGCTCCCAACGGTTTAAAGAACTCACTGTATAAATACTGTTCGTAATCCTGATGAAACAGATTGCTTAACAACTCGGGATAAATCATAAACGATAAACCGCTATACTTGTATTTATGCTCATCCAATAAAGGCGATTTACGAATTGCTTTATAGATCTTCTTTTTAAAAGACGTTTTCAAGTACAAGTGATCATCTATTTGTAATGAATATTTTTCGGAGAAATGATCATCGTAGTATCTCTTTCTGTATTCACCATCCTTCAATGTAAAAGGATAATAATTAATGTAAGGCGTTAAAGCGGCCTGGTGTGTCAAGACTTCTCTAAAGCTCAAACCCTCCTTGTTAGATGGATGAAAAAGCTTCTTTTGCCAGTCGGGCCAATAAGCAGAAAAAGGCTGATCCAAATCAATTAAGCCTCCATCCACCCCTTTCATTATCAATGGCAGCGGCCCTGATATTTTGGTGACCGATGCTAAATCATACACATCATCGGCTTGAATCGCTTTAATACTATCATAGGTATGATAACCATAACACTTATTGAAAATTACCTTTCCATCGATGGCCACAAAAACACGGCACCCGGGAAAAGCTTTCATTGTCAGTCCTGCATTTACAACAGAATCAACTTTTGTATTGATATAGCTTGAATTAAGCTGTAACGCTTCCGGTTGGGTGTAACTCAACCGCCCCAATGATTGTAAATCAATCCCACAGCCAACTTTGTATTTATCACTTATTGATACCGGTAATTTTCCAGTAGCTGGTATGGCACCAAAAATCAATTGGTTTACCCAATCGCGTGTAATGGTATTATTTTCGTAGGTAAGAATGATACTATTAGCCTGATCAAAGTTTTCAATATCAGCTAACTTGTATTGATTTCCTTGAAATACTAAAATACAATTATTGGACGATAGATATTTGTCATACTGTGTCTTATACTTTTTGTATGTTTTAATATTTGGTAACAATAAAAGCTTTGTAGATTGATCTTCTCTAATGAAAGATTCCTTAGTTCCATCTATTATTTTCACATCTAAATACCTGCGAAAATTAGCTTTCCATTCTTCCTTATTTTCGAAACAAACCACTGATAAATTGAGTTCTTCCAAGTTTTTAAATGGTATATCAGCTTCATTTTTAATAACCGTGATTGCTTCCTTGTATAGTTGCTTTTTTAAATATCCTGCTTTAGCTAAATCTATTTCAGTGATTTCGTTACTTTTTAAACCACACTCATATTTTGCCAGTAATGCCTTTTTACATTTCTCCTCCAGTAATTTTCGTGGTAGTTTACCTGTCAAGAGAGCTTGCTTAACAACAGTGATTGATTTTTCGATATCGGGGCTAAACTCAATAATATCGTTACCAGCCAGAAGTGCTAACAATTCGTTTTGCCCTACTCCGGCATAATCCGAAACACCTTTCATGTTCATGGCATCTGTAATCACTAAACCATGAAACTCCATTTGCTCTTTAAGCAGATTTGTAACAATATTCTTTGATAAGCTTGATGGCAAATTTTTATTTTCCTCCAACGAAGTAACCGCTAAATGAGCCGTCATCACACCTTTTATTCCTTTATCAATTACATATTGAAACGGTACTAACTCAATACTATCTAATCTCTCTTTGCTGTGTGAAATAACAGGTAAAGTAAGATGTGAATCTTTATTGGTATCACCATGCCCTGGAAAGTGCTTAGCAACTGCAATTATTCCGGCATCTTGCAATCCCTTGGCATAAGCCCACGATTTTTGTGCAACATTTAGCGGATCTTCACCAAAAGAACGCTTTCCTATTACCGGATTATTAGGATTGTAATTAACATCTACAACAGGTGCCATATTAACATTAATCCCCATATCTTTCATTTGGCAACCAATCTCATATCCCATCTTATACAAAAGGCTATCATTCTGAATGGCACCCAAAGTCATTTGATAAGGAAATGACAGACCATCTTTAATACGCATACCCAATCCCCATTCTCCATCAATAGCCACCATTAATGGCACTGAAGAAACACCTTGAAATAGATGGATTAATTCACGAACTTCATCCTGTGTACTTTTAAAAAAAAGAACACCTCCGGGTTGAACACGACTAATTAAATCTTCATTTTGAGCCTGAACTTTTGAATTATTAGTGTTTTCAATGGCAATCCAAAACAACTGAGCTATTCGCTGATTATCAGATAAACGCTGATAAACACTATCCACCCAAAATTGTGCTTGCTTTGAATTGTTAAATAGCGAGTTGGTTTGAGCCGATGCAGACAATGTAATCATCAAGGCAAAAACCAGTAAAATATATTTCATAGGATTATCTTCTTAAGGATATAATAAGTATTTCTGCCTCATCTTAGTATAATCATCCAATTCCTTCTGCCAGCTTTTCTTGATACGATCTTCAGTCCATCCTTCTTTTATTTTCTTTAAAAGCGTATCATTACCTGCCAACAGGTTAAACCAGTTTTCTCTATCGATTAATGAATCTGCAGGAACGCATTTATTCATCAAATCGATGAAATATTGCAATGTAAAACGATGTGATAAATCTTCCTTTCGTAAATCGACTCCATAGCAGAGCTGATCTTGCTGAGGCGGATATTTCGACATCCCTTCTATGGAAACAGGTGTAAAAGTAAAATCTCCCATGCAATAATCGGGATAACCAATTACCTGAAACGGCATATACGTTCCGCGACCAATACTAATGGTAGTTGCTTCAAAAAAGCAAAGTGAAGGATACAAACGAATAGAAATATCATTCGGCAGATTAGGCGAAGGTTTGACAGGCAAAGAATAAGGCGTTTGATGCGTATAATGTTTCATTGGTATTACTGTCAGATTCACCATGACACTATCCTTTAACCAATGTTCCTGATTGATCATCTGAGCTAATTCTCCAACCGTGCATCCATGCACAACAGGTATGGGATGCATTCCAACAAATGATTGAAATTCTTTTTGCAGAACAGGTCCATCGCAATAGTCTCCATTGGGATTTGGTCGATCCAACACAATGAATTTTACACTATTCTCGGCACATGCTTCCATCATGTAATGCATCGATGATATATATGTATAGAAACGACATCCCACATCCTGAATATCGAAAATTACCACATCAATGTCTTGTAACGATTCTGCTGATGGCTTTTTACTTCTCCCATACATCGAAACAATAGGAATACCCGTTTCAACATCCACATTGCTTTTTATCGGCTCTCCGGCATCAGCCTTCCCCCTGAAACCATGTTCAGGAGCAAATACTTTTTGAACATCAATATTTAATGATAAAAGAGTATCTAGTAAGTGAGTTTGATCTACCAGCGAAGTGTGATTAACCAACAAACCAACTTTCTTATCTTTTACTAGAGGTAGATAAGATTCGAACTGTTCTGCTCCAAGTACAATCTCTTCCTTTTTTGTTTGAGCAGAAGTACATGAAACAGTCAGTAATAAGAAAATCCAGAATAATAATCGAGTGGGCATTTATTTTTTTCATAAAAATAAAAAAAACGGAGCAGATTGCCCCGTTTTATCTTTATGCTTGTCCGGTTGGACCAAAATTCATTGGCATTACGGGGCCTCCATCGGGACCTTGTGGTGCTGAATTTTTAATTGGTCCATGTATTGATTCGTATCGTTTGATGTTATCCATCAATGCATTCATTAAACGTTTGGCATGTTCTGGTGTAATAATTACACGCGATTTAACCTGTGCTTTAGGTACACCTGGCATTACACGCACAAAGTCTAATACAAACTCTGAAGGAGAATGAGTAATAACAGCAAGGTTTGAGTAAACACCTTGTGCAACATCCTCTTTCAGCTCGATATTCAATTGATTTTGATTCTTCTTGTCTTCCATAGTTATATTTTTTCGAAAAAGGGGAAGTCACTAACGTGCTCCCCCTCTCTCCTTATCTCAAAATAATTTGTTTAGTCCTGATTCTCTTCAACCACCTCTTTACCAACAAGGCGATCGAATTCTTCTCTGGATCCAACTACAACTTTGTTGAAAGTACGCACACCTGTACCGGCAGGAATCAAGTGACCACAGATCACATTTTCCTTCAATCCTTCTAATCTATCGATCTTACCTTGGATTGCAGCTTCGTTCAACACTTTAGTCGTTTCCTGGAAGGATGCAGCAGACATAAAGCTCTTAGTTTGAAGTGCGGCACGGGTAATACCCTGTAGTACCTGACTTGATGTTGCCGGAATAGCTTCACGAGCTGTAACAGTTTTCAAGTCACGACGCTTCAACTGAGAGTTTTCATCACGCAAACGACGGGCAGTAATGATCATGCCAGGTTTCAACGATTGTGAATCGCCAGCATCTTCAACTACTTTTTTACCCCAGATATTGTCGTTCTCTTCCATGAACTCAATCTTATCAACGATTTGTTTTTCCAGGAATTTAGTATCACCCGGATCAGCAATGTCAACTTTACGCATCATCTGACGCACAATAATTTCGAAGTGCTTATCGTTGATTTTTACACCTTGTAGACGGTATACATCCTGAACTTCGTTCACAATATATTCCTGTACAGCTGTAGGACCTTTAATGCTCAAGATATCGTTTGGTGTAGTTGCACCATCAGAAAGAGGTGTACCTGCACGTACGTAATCGTTCTCCTGAACAAGGATCTGTTTAGAAAGTGACACTAAGTATTTCTTAACTTCACCGATCTTAGAGGTTACCATGATTTCGCGGTTACCACGTTTGATTTTACCAAACGTCACCTCTCCATCAACCTCAGAAACTACAGCAGGGTTACTTGGGTTACGTGCCTCAAATAACTCGGTAACACGTGGAAGACCCCCTGTGATATCACCTGCTTTACCAACAGCACGTGGAATCTTAGCAAGGATCTGACCCATTTTAACCGCTTCACCTTCTTCTACTGAGATGTGAGCACCTACAGGTAAGTTGTATGTTTTAAGAATTTCTCCATCATCGCTTAATACACGTAATGAAGGGTTCTTAGTTTTATCACGAGTTTCAGTAATTACTTTTTCTTTGAAACCAGTTTGCTCATCCGACTCCTCTTTATAAGTAACACCGTCAATCATATTTTCAAAAGAAACCTTACCGGTTTTTTCTGTAATAATCAAGGCATTATATGGATCCCATTCACAAATTACATCGCCTTTCTTAATATCGGCTCCGTTTTTAATGCGAAGTTTAGCACCATAAGGAATTGGGTGTGTTGTTAAGGAAATATTCGTATTCTTATCGATGATACGCAATTCTGCCAAACGACCAATTACCACATCTACTTCATCTCCTTCTTCAGTGGTTGTTGGCACACTACGTAATTCATCAATCTCAACAACACCATCGTATTTAGCATTGATACTGTTTTCTGATGTGATGTTACCTGCGGTACCCCCTACGTGGAAGGTACGTAGTGTAAGCTGTGTACCCGGCTCACCAATCGACTGAGCAGCAATTACACCAACTGATTCACCCATTTGAACCATGCGACCTGTTGCCAGGTTACGTCCGTAACATTTAGCACAAACACCTTGCTTAGACTCACATGTTAATACTGAACGAATTTCTACACGCTCGATTGGAGAATCTTCAATCAATTGAGCTTGTGCTTCTACAATCTCTTCACCAGCACTTACTAGTTTTTCACCAGTACTTGGGTGATAAATATCGTGAACAGAAACACGTCCTAAAATACGTTCATATAGGGAAGCAACTACTTCTTCGTTATTCTTAATATCGGTTGCAGTCAAACCTCTTAAAGTACCACAATCTTCTTCCAGAATAACCACATCCTGAGATACGTCAACCAAACGACGAGTAAGGTATCCCGCATCCGCAGTTTTAAGTGCGGTATCCGCCAAACCTTTACGAGCACCGTGAGTAGAGATAAAGTACTCTAACACCGACAGTCCTTCTTTAAAGTTCGAAAGAATTGGGTTTTCAATAATCTGACCACCTTCAGCACCTGATTTTTGAGGTTTAGCCATCAGACCCCTCATACCTGATAACTGACGAATTTGTTCTTTAGAACCCCTCGCACCAGAATCAAGCATCATATATACTGAGTTGAAACCTTGTCTGTCTGAACTAATCTGGTTCATCAAAGTTTGAGTCAATCGAGCGTTAACATGCGTCCAAATATCGATAATCTGGTTGTAACGTTCGTTGTTGGTAATGAAACCCATGTTATAGTTATTCATTACTTCCTCTACTTCGTCGTATCCTTCCTGCACTAAAGTTTCTTTTTCAGCAGGAATAATAACATCACCTAAGTTAAACGACAATCCACCTTCGAAGGCCATGCGATAACCTAAGTTTTTAATCGCATCAAGGAACTGAGCCGTACGTGGAGCACCACATACTTTGTGAACATTTCCAATAATATCACGCAATGCTTTTTTAGTTAGCACTGTGTTGATATAACCTGCTTTTGAAGGAACGAACTCATTAAATAAGATACGTCCAACAGTGGTTTCAATTATAGTTTCATAGATTTCACCTTCCTCGTTAACATCATTGGTTTTCACCTTAACGATAGCATGAAGATCTACACGTTTTTCATTAAATGCAATTTTGGTTTCCTCTGGCGAATAGAAAGTTAATCCTTCACCTTTCGCACCTTCACGTGGCTTAGTCATGTAGTACAGACCCAAAACCATATCCTGAGAAGGTACAGTAATAGGAGCTCCGTTGGCAGGGTTCAAAATGTTTTGAGAACCTAACATCAACATTTGAGCTTCCAAAATTGCGGCATTACCTAATGGCAAGTGAACCGCCATCTGGTCACCATCAAAGTCAGCATTAAATGCCGAACAAGCCAATGGGTGTAATTGAATCGCTTTACCTTCAATCATTTTTGGCTGGAAAGCCTGAATACCTAGACGGTGAAGCGTAGGAGCACGGTTTAACAGTACCGGATGACCTTTCATTACGTTTTCCAAAATATCCCAAACTACAGGATCTTTACGGTCAACGATTTTCTTAGCTGATTTTACAGTCTTAACCACTCCGCGTTCAATCAACTTACGGATAACAAATGGTTTAAACAGCTCAGCGGCCATATCTTTTGGAATACCACACTCATGCATATTCAATTCAGGACCTACCACAATAACCGAACGAGCAGAGTAATCAACACGCTTACCTAACAAGTTCTGACGGAAACGTCCTTGCTTACCTTTCAAACTATCACTTAATGATTTTAAAGGACGGTTTGAATCGGTTTTAACAGCATTTGATTTACGTGAGTTATCGAATAATGAATCAACAGACTCCTGTAACATACGTTTTTCGTTACGTAAGATTACTTCCGGAGCTTTGATTTCGATTAATCGCTTCAATCGGTTATTACGGATAATAACACGACGATACAAATCATTCAAATCGGAAGTAGCAAAACGACCACCATCCAATGGTACCAATGGACGTAATTCCGGTGGTATAACTGGTACTACTTTTACAATCATCCATTCCGGACGATTGATACCTTGTGAATCACGGAACGACTCAACAACCTGTAGACGCTTTAAAGCCTCGTTCTTACGTTGCTGTGAAGTCTCGGTATTTGCTTTGTGACGTAAATCATATGATAGAGCATCCAAATCAATTCGTCCAAGCAACATATGTAATGCCTCAGCACCCATTTTTGCAATAAACTTGTTTGGATCGTCATCATCTAAATGTTGATTATCTTTTGGAAGAGTTTCAAGAATATCTAAATATTCCTCTTCTGTTAAGAAATCCATTTTATTGATACCATCTTCAGCTTTAACACCAGCATTAATAACAACATATCGCTCGTAATAAATGATAGTATCCAATTTTTTGGTTGGTAAACCAAGTAAGTAACCAATTTTATTAGGCAACGACTTGAAATACCAAATGTGAGCTACAGGAACTACCAACGAGATATGTCCCATTCTCTCACGACGCACCTTTTTCTCGGTTACTTCCACACCACAACGGTCGCAGACAATACCTCGGTACCTGATACGCTTATATTTACCACAGTGACATTCATAATCCTTTACCGGACCGAAAATTCTTTCACAGAATAATCCATCGCGCTCAGGCTTATATGTACGGTAGTTGATAGTTTCAGGTTTAAGCACTTCCCCACTCGACATTTCCAGAATTTCTTCTGGTGAAGCCAAGCCAATAGTGATTTTATTGAAACTAGTCTTTGCTTTCTGATCTCTTCTAAATGCCATATAGCGTAGAGTATTTGAAAATTATAAATATGGATATCAAGAGAATGATGCGAACACCATCCTCTTCGATCAGACTATTAATCTAAGTTTACGCTTAGTCCAAGACCACGCATTTCATGCAACAATACGTTTAATGATTCTGGAATACCTGCCTGAGGTAAACCATCACCCTTAACAATTGCTTCGTAAGCCTTAGCACGTCCGATTACATCATCCGATTTAACAGTTAAGATCTCTTGCAGGATATTAGCAGCACCAAATGCCTCTAATGCCCATACCTCCATCTCACCAAAACGCTGACCACCAAACTGTGCTTTACCACCTAATGGCTGCTGCGTAATTAATGAGTAAGGACCAATCGATCTGGCGTGCATCTTATCTTCTACCATGTGACCCAGTTTCAGCATGTAAATAACACCTACTGTTGCTGGCTGGTGGAAACGCTCACCTGTTCCTCCATCGTACAAATAAGTACGACCATAACGAGGAATACCTGCTTTATCGGTCCAACCGTTCAAATCATCCATTTTAGCACCGTCGAAGATTGGAGTAGCAAACTTAACTCCAAGGTTTTTACCGGCCCAACCAAGTACAGTTTCGTAAATCTGTCCAAGGTTCATCCTTGATGGTACACCTAATGGGTTCAATACAATATCAACTGGCGTTCCGTCTTCCAAGAAAGGCATATCTTCAGCACGTACAATACGCGATACAATACCTTTATTACCGTGACGTCCTGCCATCTTATCACCCACTGTAATCTTACGCTTTTTAGCGATGTAAACTTTAGCCAATTGTACAATACCAGCTGGAAGCTCATCACCAATAGTAACATTGTACTTCTGGCGCTTTTCAACAGCTTCTAACTCTTTGTACTTTTGACGATAGTTATGAATTACCTTAGAGATAAGTTCATTTTTATCTTTGTCTGTTGTCCAATTGTTAGGATTAACATTCAAATAATCAATGTCATTAAGGATTTTTTGAGTAAACTTAGTACCTTTAGATACAATATCAACTTCTAAATAATCCTTAACTCCCTGAGAAGTTTTACCGTTTAATTGAGTAAATAATTTATCAATCAATCGTCCTTTTACTTCTTCAGCTGATCTTTCAAAATCCTCATCAATTTTCGCAATCATGCTCTTTTCTGAAGAACGTGACTTACGGTCTTTGATATTTCGAGAGAACAACTTCTTGTCAATTACAACACCTTTTAATGATGGAGAAGCTTTTAATGATGCATCTTTAACATCACCTGCTTTTTCACCAAAAATGGCACGCAATAGTTTTTCTTCCGGAGTTGGATCACTCTCACCTTTTGGTGTAATCTTACCAATTAAGATATCACCTGGCTTAACGTGTGCTCCAATTCGGATCAAACCATTCTCATCTAAATCTTTAGTAGCCTCTTCACTAACATTTGGAATGTCAGAAGTTAATTCTTCCAATCCACGTTTTGTGTCACGCACTTCCAAAGAATATTCATCAATATGAACAGATGTAAAAATATCGTCGCGAACTACTTTTTCAGAAATTACAATCGCATCCTCAAAGTTATACCCTTTCCAAGGCATAAACGCTACTTTAAGGTTACGTCCCAAACCAAGTTCACCTTTTTCAGTTGAGTAACCATCAGACAAAATCTGACCAGCTGCTACTCTCTGACCCTTTGTTACCAATGGCTTAACATCGATACTTGTGTTCTGGTTTGTTTTCTGATATTTAACTAATCGATAACGTTTAGTTTCACCTTCAAAGCTAACAAAACGCTGATCTTCAGTTTGATCGTAACGAATAACAATTTCATCAGCATCAACATACTCAACAACACCATCACCTTCGGCAACAACCTGAGTACGTGAATCCTGAATTAATTTACCTTCCAATCCGGTTCCAACAATAGGTGATTCAGGACGTAACAATGGTACAGCCTGACGCATCATGTTAGATCCCATCAATGCACGGTTTGCATCATCATGCTCCAAGAAAGGAATTAAAGATGCCGCAACAGATGCAATCTGGTTTGGAGCAACGTCCATCATGTGAACTTCGTTCGGTTCTACAACCGGGAAGTCACCTTCTTCACGAGCCTTAACTTTGTCATTAACAAAGTTACCATCGTCTTGTAAAGGAGCATTTGCCTGAGCAATTATTTTTTCTTCTTCTTCCTCTGCAGTAAGATAAGATACTCCTTCGTTTGATAAATCAACTTTTCCTTGTTCTACCTTACGGTAAGGAGTTTCGATAAATCCAAGGTCATTAATCTTAGCATACACACATAATGAAGAAATCAAACCAATGTTTGGACCTTCAGGTGTTTCAATCGGACACAAACGACCATAGTGAGTATAGTGTACGTCACGAACCTCGAAACCTGCACGCTCACGCGACAGACCACCAGGACCTAATGCTGACATACGACGTTTGTGTGTAATCTCAGCCAATGGGTTTGTTTGATCCATAAACTGAGACAAAGCATTCGTTCCAAAGAAACTATTAATTACAGAAGACAAAGTCTTACTGTTTATCAAGTCAATTGGAGTAAATACTTCATTATCGCGTACGTTCATACGCTCACGAATGGTACGAGCCATACGCGCTAAACCAACGCCAAACTGATTAGCCATTTGTTCACCAACGGTTCTTACACGACGGTTACTCAAGTGGTCAATATCATCTACGTCGGTTTTTGAGTTAATCAACTGAATAAGGTGCTTGATAATAGCGATAATATCTTCGCGTGTAAGTACTTTATTTTCCCAGTCGGTACTCAAATTTAATTTTTTATTCAATCGATAACGTCCTACATCTCCTAAGTCATAACGCTTATCAGAGAAGAACAATTTATCGATGACATCACGAGCGGTAGCCTCATCAGGCGGCTCGGCATTTCTTAATTGTCGATAGATATGGACTACAGCCTCTTTTTCAGAGTTACATGGGTCTTTCTGAAGAGTATTGTAGATAATTGCAAAATCGGAAAGGTTAGTATTTTCCTTGTGCAATAGAATGGTTTTAGTACCAGAGTCAATAATTTCCTCTACGTGCTCGTCAGTGATAACAGTTTCACGATCGATAATAACTTCGTTACGTTCGATCGAAACTACCTCACCAGTATCTTCATCTACGAAATCCTCAATCCATGATTTAAGAACACGGGCAGCCAACTTACGGCCAACCACTTTCTTCAGGCTTGATTTATTGACTTTAATTTCATCAGCAAGGTCGAAGATTTCAAGAATATCCTTGTCACCTTCATATCCAATTGCTCTCAACAACGTTGTTACCGGAAGCTTTTTCTTACGGTCGATGTAAGCATACATCACGCTGTTAATATCGGTAGCAAATTCGATCCATGAACCTTTAAATGGAATTATACGGGCTGAGTAAAGCTTTGTACCGTTCGCATGAACACTTTGGCCAAAGAATACACCAGGAGAACGGTGTAACTGACTTACAACAACACGCTCCGCTCCATTAATGATAAAGCTACCTTTATCGGTCATGTAAGGAATTGTGCCCAAATATACATCTTGTACCACCGTATCAAAGTCCTCGTGCTCAGGATCGGTACAGTACAACTTTAATTTGGCTTTTAGAGGTACGCTAAAAGTTAAACCTCTTTCTATGCACTCTGAGATGCTATATCGTGGTGGATCGATTGAGAAATCAAGAAACTCAAGAACGAAGTTGTTTCTTGTATCCGTAATGGGGAAATTCTCATTGAAAACCTGATATAACCCCTCCAATTTCCGCTCTTCTGGGGTAGAACCCATTTGGAAGAATTCGCGGAAAGATTTTAATTGAACTTCCAGTAAGTCAGGGTAATCTAACTTATTCTTTATGGAAGCAAAACTAATCCTTTCGGTAGTATTTGGAGTCATCTATCAACAAATTTATTGAACCTAAAATATTAAAGCACAAAAAGGTTTAGGAGCCCCGCTGCGCGGGATTCCTAAACCGTAATCCTTATATAGGAATTAAATTACTTAAGTTCAACTTCTGCTCCTGCCTCTTCTAATTGAGATTTTAATGCTTCAGCTTCTTCTTTAGTTACTTTTTCCTTCAATGGAGCTGGTGCTTTGTCAACTAATTCTTTAGCTTCTTTAAGACCTACTCCAGTCATTTCTTTCACTAACTTAACGATAGCTAATTTTGAACCACCTGGTGACTTTAAGATTACGTCAAACTCAGTTTGTTCAGCAGCAGCACCAGCATCACCACCAGCAGCAGGACCAGCTACAGCAACAGCAGCAGCTGCAGGTTCGATACCATACTCCTCTTTTAATACTTCAGCTAGTTCGTTAACTTCTTTAACAGTCAAATTTACTAATTCTTCTGCAAGCTTTTTGATATCAGCCATTTTTCTATCTATTAAATATTGTTTCTACTTTAATTATTCTTTTTCTCCTAATGTTTGTAATAATCCGTGAATAGTCGATCCGCCTGATTGAAGAGCAGACACAACATTTTTCATCGGAGACTGTAGCAATGCCACAACTTCTGCAAGAACTTCGTCCTTAGACTTGATGTTGCACAATGCTTCAAGTTGATCTTCGCCAATGTAAAGAGATTCTTCTACATAAGCACTTTTTAGAGTTGGTTTTGCGTTAGCTTTACTAAACTCTTTAATCAACTTGGCAGGAACGTTACCTGTGTTGGAGAATAAAACAGCAGTTGTTCCTTTGAATGTTGCGTACATATCACCGAATTCACCTTCTACTTGTTCCAAAGCTTTCTGTAAAAGGGTGTTTTTAACCATCACCATTTTTACTTCTTTCTTGAAACACTCACGACGCAGGTCGCTACTTTTTTCAGCGTTTAAACCACCTGCTTCAGTTACGTAAAAGTGACTGTACTCGTTAATACTTGCAACTAAATCATTGATAACCGTATTTTTATCTTCTTTTCTCATGATTCCTTCTTCTTTTTAAAGATTAAACATTAAGCATCAACCGATTTAGGTTCAATGCGAAGCCCAGGACTCATAGTACTTGAAAGACCAATACTTTTAACGTAAGTTCCTTTAGCCGAACTTGGCTTAAGTTTCATGATTGTACTCATGAATTCTCTTACGTTATCAACGATTTTATCTTCACTAAATGATACCTTACCAACTGATGTATGTACAATACCATAGCGATCTACTTTAAAGTCGATTTTACCGGCTTTAACTTCGTTAACCGCCTTAGCAATGTCCATGGTTACAGTACCACTCTTAGGGTTTGGCATTAAGCCACGAGGACCTAAAATACGCCCTAGAGCACCTACTTTCGCCATTACACTTGGCATGGTTATAATCACGTCCACATCGGTCCAACCGCCTTTGATTTTCTCAATGTATTCGTCTAGTCCAACATAATCGGCACCTGCTGACTTTGCTTCCTCTTCTTTGTCAGGAGTACATAACACTAAAACACGTGTTACTTTTCCTGTTCCGTGAGGCAAAGTCACAACACCTCTTACCATCTGATTCGCTTTACGTGGGTCAACACCCAAGCGAACATCGATATCAATAGATGCGTCGAATTTAGTAGTGGTAACTTCCTTTACCAATTTCGCAGCTTCCTCAACAGAGTATTGTTTAGAGGCATCGATTTTTTCTAACGCTAACTTTTTATTTTTTGTTAGTTTTGTCATTTTCGCAAAAAGGTGTTAATTAGTTACTACCTGGGAATTCACCCGATACGGTTACTCCCATACTTCTGGCGGTACCGGCGATCATCCTCATTGCAGATTCAACTGTAAAACAATTCAAGTCAGCCATTTTATCTTCGGCAATAGCTTTCACCTGATCCCAGGTTACAGAACCAACTTTCTTACGGTTAGGTTCTGATGAACCTCCCTTAAGCTTAGCCGCTTCCATAATTTGAACAGCTGCCGGTGGTGTTTTAATAACAAAATCAAAAGATTTGTCTTTATACACCGAGATAACTACAGGTAAAACCTTACCGGCTTTTTCCTGTGTTCTGGCATTGAATTGCTTGCAGAACTCCATAATGTTCACCCCTTTGGCACCCAATGCTGGACCTACCGGAGGTGAAGGATTCGCTGCACCACCTTTTATCTGAAGTTTGATAAAAGCTTCTACTTCTTTAGCCATTGTAGCAATTCGTATTTATTAATTATAAATATAGATAAGTAAAGATCATCACTTGTAGTATGCAAACAAAATGTTTACATGGAAGCTGGTTTCTACTAAGCAACTACTCTTTTTCTACCTGCATAAAACTTAATTCTAATGGTGTTTTTCTTCCAAAAATTTTCACCATTACTTTTAGCTTCTTCTTCTCTTCGTTTACTTCTTCAATCAATCCGTTGAATCCACTAAAAGGTCCGTCAATTACTTTTACTGTTTCACCAACAAAGTAAGGAACGTTAATTTCTTCATCAGTTTCATTCAGTTCGTCAACTTTTCCTAAGATACGGTTAACTTCTGATTGGCGCAATGGAATCGGATTTGAATCATTGTCACCTAAGAAACCTATTACATTTGGTATATTGCGTAAGATGTGAGGTATCTCTCCTACCATGGCTGCTTCAACCAATACGTAACCTGGCAAATAAGGACGCTCCTTACTTACTTTTTTTCCATTACGAATTTGATAAACCTTCTCAGTAGGAATCAGAACCTGACTTACATAGTCAGTTAGTTTCAAGCCAGCAATCTCGCTCTCAACATATTCTTTTACCTTTTTTTCTTTTCCACCGATTGCTCGGAGTACATACCATTTTTTATCGACTTCGGCCATTTATTAAAGTCCTCTATATAGTGATTAGTAAAGTCGTTTGTAAACCCAATCAATAACATTATCAAAAGCAGAATCCATGCCAAAGATAATTGCAGCAATAATCAATGAGGCTACCATAACAACAATTGCGCTGTTAGTTAATTCAGGCCATGTTGGCCATGATGTTTTATTTACTAACTCGTTATGAACGTCCTTAAAATATGCTGTTAATTTACTCATAATCTTGTTTCATTAATGTGCCGGTTTCATTACTTATTGTTTTGAAACCGGCTTTTTAAGCACGGGAGGAGCGACTCGAACGCCCGACACCTGGTTTTGGAGACCAGTGCTCTACCAACTGAGCTACACCCGTAAAAGAACCGGAAACTTTCGCTTCCGGTTTTATATGCTAATCAATGATTAGTCAAGAATTTCAGTTACCTGACCAGCACCAACTGTACGACCTCCTTCGCGGATAGCGAAACGAAGACCTTGGTTCAATGCTACTGGGTAGATCAAATCTACAGTGATAGTTACGTTATCACCAGGCATTACCATTTCAGTTCCTTCTGGAAGAGAGATCTCACCAGTTACGTCCAATGTACGTAAGTAGAACTGAGGACGGTATTTATTATGGAATGGAGTGTGACGTCCACCTTCTTCTTTTTTCAATACGTAGATCTCACCTTTAAATTTAGAGTGAGGAGTGATTGATCCTGGCTTAGCCAATACCATACCACGCTTGATTTCTTGCTTGTCGATACCACGAAGTAATAAACCTACGTTATCACCAGCTTCACCACGGTCAAGAATCTTACGGAACATCTCAACACCAGTACAAACAGTTTTCTTACCTTCTGCACCTAGTCCGATGATTTGCATTTCTTCACCAGAGTTGATTACACCAGTTTCGATACGACCTGTAGCAACAGTACCACGACCAGTAATCGAGAATACGTCCTCAACAGGCATTAAGAAA
This sequence comes from Carboxylicivirga linearis, assembly GCF_018271995.1. Lineage (GTDB taxonomy): Bacteria > Bacteroidota > Bacteroidia > Bacteroidales > Marinilabiliaceae > Carboxylicivirga > Carboxylicivirga linearis. The sequence continues at coordinate 23,103 of NZ_JAGUCO010000019.1, read as the reverse complement.
TCTTTTTCAACATCACGTGGAGGAAGTGGAATCCACTCATCAACAGCGGCCATCAATTCCATTACTTTAGCAACCCACTCAGCTTCACCATTCAAGGCACCTAGAGCAGAACCCATGATTACTGGAGAATCATCACCTTCGAACTCATAAAAGCTTAATAGATCACGAACTTCCATTTCAACAAGCTCTAACAATTCCTCATCATCAACCATGTCAACTTTGTTCAAGAAAACAACGATTTTAGGAACGTTTACCTGACGACATAATAGGATGTGCTCGCGAGTTTGAGGCATAGGACCATCAGTAGCAGCACATACAAGAATTGCTCCGTCCATCTGAGCAGCACCAGTTACCATGTTCTTTACGTAATCCGCGTGACCTGGACAGTCAACGTGTGCGTAGTGACGGTTTTCTGTTTGATACTCAACGTGAGCAGTGTTAATAGTAATACCCCTTTCTTTCTCTTCAGGAGCGTTATCAATTTGATCGAAGTCTCTTGCTTCACTCAATCCAGCTTCTGCTAAAACTTTTGTAATAGCAGCAGTTAAAGTAGTTTTACCGTGGTCAACGTGACCAATGGTACCGATATTAACGTGAGGCTTCGTCCTTTGAAATGTTTCTTTAGCCATAACTCGAAATATTAGACAATTAGATATAAATTGAATCTTAAACTAACTCTATTTTTTTGCATTGTCAATTTTTTAACAATACAAAAGGGAACTTCATTCTTATCACTTATAAAGTGAGCGGAAGACGGGGCTCAAACCCGCGACCCTCAGCTTGGAAGGCTGATGCTCTATCAACTGAGCTACTTCCGCAAAAAAGAATTAAAATTCCTTTGGTGGGGAGAGCAGGATTCGAACCTACGAAGTCGTAAGACAGCGGAGTTACAGTCCGCCCCAGTTGGCCACTTTGGTATCTCCCCAACATATATTATCAAAATGTTTTTCAATATTAAAAACCACGTTTGGTTTCTCTTTTTCATTTCAATAGGCCGATCACCTTGGTCAATCAGCCTATTAAGTTCATTTTCAAGCAGCACAGTCTGTACTATCCTAAAAACGGTGTGCAAATGTATAATTTATTTTCAACAACACAAAAAAAACGCTTTTTTTTTTGGCTATTTGGCACGCACCTTTTCCTTCCATTTTATCAACTGTTTACGTAAAGCATCAACACATAAGTCTACACCTTCTTCAAAACTTTTTGTTTGCTTTTTGGCAAACAAATCTCCACCTGGCACATTTAAACTTATTTCTGAAACTTTATTTTCAGTTGAGTCTGACTTTTCTACTTTTAAAATCACTTCGGCAGATACAATACCATCAAAAAACTGATCCAACTTATTTACTTTTTGTTGGATGAACTCTTCCAATTGTTCGGAAGCGGTAAAGCGTACAGATTGAATTGTAACATTCATATGCAATCCTCCTTCTTTTAGGCTCTCGGATGAGCCTGTTTATAAATCGAATTTAACTTCTCGTAAGAATTGTGGGTATAAACCTCCGTAGCGGCCAAATTTGCATGCCCCAACAATTCCTTTATCGCATTTAAGTCGGCACCTTTATTAAGCAAAGCTGTTGCAAATGAATGCCTAATAACATGCGGACTTTTTTTGGTGACCGTAGACACTTGACTAAGATAGCGATTTACTACCCTATAAACCAACTTTTGATACACCGGATTTCCTTTATCAGTAAGAAAAAGAACTTTATTTTTTACTTCCGGGAAAGTTTGTTTTCTCTTATTAATATAACTAACTAATGCCATCTTTAGTTCTTTGGTAACAGGAACAATTCTTTCTTTATTTCTCTTACCTAAAACTTTAATTACTTCATTAGAGAAATCAATTTGAGAAATTGTTAATTCTACCAACTCTGAAAGTCGCATTCCGGTAAAATAAAACAGATCAATTATGGTTTTATTGCGCACCCCCGAATAATCTTCTCCAAAATCGATTTGATCCAATAGAATATCCATTTCGGTTTCTTTCACAAAAATCGGCAATCGCTTTGGAATTTTTGGTGTGGTAACTTTATCTGTTGGATTACTCTCTAACACTTCTTCCCGGATGAGAAAACGGAATAACACTTTAAGTGTTGAGATTTTTCTTGTGACCGTTCTGGCAGATACACCTTGGTCAAGCATTTCAACCATCCACTGGCGGATGATTTTTGCAGTAACTTTTTGCCAGTTGTTTATCTCCTTTTCTTCAAGATAATCACAAAACTGACCAACATCGTTCTTATAGGCAGTCAGCGTATGAACTGAACTGCGCTTTTCGAACTCAAGATATTTATAGAATGAATTTATATTTTGCATCAACAGAGGGTGCCTTTTTACGCTCTAACGAATATACGAAAAAATCAGCAATAAACCGACGCCCTCTTCCGCAAAAATATCTATTCAGCTTCGCGCTGCAACTGCTCAATATATGCAGCTTTCTTAACTTCTTCTCTTCTAACTACAGAAGGCTTGGTGAATGCTTGACGAGATCTTAACTCACGCATTGTACCTGTCTTTTCAAATTTTCTTTTGAACTTCTTCAAGGCTCTCTCAATGTTTTCGCCTTCTTTAATTGGAATAACTATCATAACGCTTTCTTTAATTTTTTATTTAGGCTGCAAAAGTACCCATTAAATCGCAAAAAATCAATCTTATCGGAAGCAATTACTATTTACCTTGAAATTTTGCAGGTGCAAAGAAAAGGAAGTTTACTGATTACAACAAATTTTGCGACCCTTTTTTAGCAGTTTTTAATACACTTTTATTAGTTATCGGTAAAATATTGTCGAATCCTGTTTTTATCAGCTGCATCAAACGATTTATTTTGAATGATATCATCCAAAACAACGGATGATTTATTTCTGGCTTCGTAAATATCTTTAGCCTGATAAAAGTTCATATAAGGATGATCTTTCATTCTTTTAAGACTGGCCCTATTAATATTAACCTTTTGAACCAACAAAGTATCAACTATAATATACTCCTTATTGTCATTAATAACAATGGGAGAAATTCCTTCAACTTCACCTAATTGATCAATATTATAAAATCCTCCTAACTTTTTTCTGTAATAAACAATCCTACGCGCCAACACCTTACCTATTCCTCTAAGCAAGCGTAGTTCAGCTGTATCAGCTGCGTTTAGTTCAATCTGAAAGTGCTCTGTAAGAACTTTTTCCGAATGCTTTTTTATCAATAAAGTATCTTTTGCATTGATCCAATCCTGAAAATTCCAACTTTGCAATACATTAACAGATATTCTTTGATTGAAGTAATAGGATTTTTTGACTCTTAAAATATCACCACCTATTTGTGAGTTAATTTTAAGCTGATGCAACTTTGCTGAATCCTGTATATTTAAATCAATTTTATAATCGTAGTTAGAATATGCTTGCGTAGATTGTTTCGCAACTTCCTTCTCATTAGTCTTAAAAACGAGGTAGGGCTTTATCTCATTCAAATGAGCCGAATCCATTCCATAAATATGAGAGAGCTTTTCAAAATCTTTTATCTTCCCTCCTGCTTTTCGGTACTTTATTAGGTTATTGGAGGCGTAATCAGAAAATCCCAAAAGAATTAACTCCTCTTTTGAAACCAAGTTAGGGTTGAAAGAAAAATACTCTATACTTTTTGCTTTAGGTTGAATAACCGCATTTGATTGATTCATTTTGTGAATCCATTCCTGCAGTTCTTCATCAACCTCTTCGGGTTGAAAGGAAGGTTTAACAAAAAGAAATCCGGTAAGAACAATAAGTATAAAGAACAGGCTGAATACTCCAACCTGCTCTCGTTTTGTTAATGTTAAAAGTTCGCGCCACATAATAAACAGTTTAAAAGCCTAACCTCTTCCACTGTTCATCTGCACACGGCTTTATGTCATATTATAAAATGCCAATACCATTAAGAAAGACTAGTCCAATAGCAATTGGTGCAATAAATTTAAGAATAATCATGATTACACCAATCATTCGCACTTTACCTCCATGAGCTGAAAGTTCTTCTTTTGCTTTTAGCTTACCCAAGATCCAGCCAACAAAAATCGAAATTAAAATTCCACCTAATGGTAATAAAATATTAGCCGTAGTATAATCGAAGAAATTAAAAATACTTGAACTAAAAACGGCCATCAAGCCAAATAAGGTAATTGAAACTGTAGCCACAATGGTTGCCCAGCTTCTTTTCATCCCTAACTCTTCAGAGAAATATGCCACCACCACTTCAAGTAATGAAACAGATGAAGTAAGTGCTGCTATCACTAATAAAAAGAAGAATGCAACAGAAAATATATAACCACCGGCCATATGTTTAAATACATTAGGTAGAGTTTCAAAAACTAAACCGGGTCCTGCTGTTGGATCAATTCCAAAGGCAAATACGGCTGGAAAAATGGCAACACCAGCTAAAACAGCAATTAAAGTATCGGCCATAGAAACAGAAACAGCTGTCTCTAAAAGATTTTCTTTTTTCTGAATATAAGATCCATAGGTAGCAATAACTCCCATACCTATACTTAATGAGAAAAAGGCCTGCCCCAATGCTTCCAGAATAACATTACCGGTTACTTTCGAAAAATCTGGTTTAAATAAAAACGCGAAGCCTTCCCCTGCTCCTTCTAAAGTTGCTGATTTAATACCTAAAACAACAATGATTACAAATAATACCGGCATTAATATTTTGGTATAGCGCTCAATCCCCTTTTTAACGCCACCAATAACAATTGCACCTGTCAACAACATAAATACAACCATCCAGATGACGGGTCCTGTTTTTGATTCAGAAAACTCCTTAAAGAAAGTTGATAATTCGGAAGATGACATATCCAATAAGTTATTACCTACCGCTAGGTATGTATATTCAAGAGTCCAACCGGCCACAACAGAGTAAAATGCTAAAATCATAAAAGCAGCGCCAACTCCCATAATCCCTACAACCATAAAAACCGGATAATTGGGCGCCAATGATTTAAAAGCACCAAATACATTCTTTTGCGCTCTTCTACCTATAAGTAATTCTGATAACATTACCGGAATACCTATTGCCAGAATGAATAATAAATAAACTAATAAAAAGGCTCCTCCACCGTTTTCTCCCACAACATACGGAAACCTCCAAATATTACCCAGTCCTACGGCAGAACCGGCAGCAGCAGCAATCACACCAAATTTTCCGGTGAAGCTATCTCTTGTATCGATACTCATCTTACTTAATACTTTGAAATTATATACCTACAATAAAAAAGAGGCACAAGATACAAAACCCGTGCCTCTTTTAAGTATAAGTTTCTTAAAATATTATAAACGATCTATACAGTTAAGATCTTCAAAAGCAACTTTCAAGCGATCAACCAAAGTTACTTGTCCTGCACGTAACCATACGCGAGGATCGTAATATTTCTTATTTGGTTTATCATCACCATCAGGATTACCAATCTGACCTTGAAGATAATCGTGGTTTTCAGCTTCGAACTTACGAACACCATCCCAAGTAGCCCACTGAGTATCAGTATCGATATTCATTTTGATAACACCATAGCTGATTGCTTCACGAATTTCTTCCAAAGTAGATCCTGATCCACCGTGGAATACAAAGTTTACTGGTTTTTCAGCTGTATTGTATTTGTCTTGAATATACTTTTGAGAAGCATCTAAGATAGAAGGCTTCAACACCACGTTACCTGGCTTGTAAACACCGTGTACATTACCAAATGAAGCAGCAATAGTGAAGTTAGGAGAAATTTTCAACAACTCTTCGTATGCGAAAGCAACTTCTTCAGGTTGAGTGTAAAGTAATGCGTTGTCAACATCAGAGTTGTCAACACCATCTTCTTCACCACCAGTAATACCTAATTCAATCTCTAAAGTCATACCCATTTTACTCATACGAGTTAAGTATTCTTTACAGATTTCGATATTTTCTTCCAATGGCTCTTCAGAAAGATCTAACATATGTGAGCTGAACAATGGCTTACCAGTCTCAGCAAAATGTTTTTCACTTGCATCTAACAATCCGTCGATCCAAGGTAATAATTTTTTAGCAGCGTGGTCAGTGTGCAAGATAACAGGTACACCATAAGCTTCAGCAATAGTGTGAACATGCTTGGCAGCAGAAACAGCACCTAAAATTTGAGCTTCTTGCCCGTCAAGTTTCAATCCTTTACCTGCGAAGAAAGCAGCACCACCGTTTGATAGCTGAATCATTACAGGAGAATTCACCACTTTGGCAGCTTCTAAAATAGCATTAATAGAATCGGTACCTACAACATTTACTGCAGGCATTGCAAAACCTTCAGCTTTTGCTACTGCAAACAATTTACTTACGTCGTCGCCAGTTACTACACCTGGTTTTACCACGTCTAAAACTTTTCCCATAATTCAAATATTGAAATTTAGAATAAATAATTAATCACAAATTTAATGAGAATACTATTGGAAATCCATATAAAATAATCTATCCAGATCCTCAAGAATATTGAACCGGTAAAGTTACTAAATGTTTACGGCTAATCAGAATTTCTTTCCTCTTTATTTAGAATGAAGAAAAATATCTTTAAATATTCTAAAATAGACCAAACAACCACCTATAAATATTGGATAACAATAAACTAATGTTTACTTTTGCCGCCTCAAACTTACACTTAACTATAAATACACAACATGCTTGTTTCAATTTAATATCAAACAAGGTGTTTTTGTTGTAAAATTATTAGTTACAATTTATAAATACAGACAAATGGCAATTAATTACAAAGAACTAGGGCTTTCAAGTACGCCTGAATTGTTCAAAAAAGCGGTTGCTGGCGGATACGCTATTCCTGCTTACAACTTCAACAACCTTGAGCAGATGCAGGCAATTATTCAAGCTTGTGTTGAAACAAAATCACCAGTTATCTTACAAGTTTCTGCAGGAGCAAGAAAATATGCTAATGCTACTTTATTAAGAAACATGGCTAAAGGTGCTGTTGAGTATGCGAAAGAGCTAGGATACGAAATTCCTGTTGTTCTTCACCTTGACCACGGTGATACTTTCGAACTATGTAAAGATTGTATCGATAACGGTTTCTCTTCAGTAATGATTGATGGATCGCACCACTCATACGAAGAAAATGTTGCCTTAACTTCAAAAGTAGTAGAATATGCTCATGCTCATGGTGTAGCTGTTGAAGGTGAGCTTGGAGTATTAGCAGGTGTTGAGGATGATGTAGTTGCTGAAGAATCAACTTACACAAGACCTGAAGAAGTAGAAGATTTCGTAAAAAGAACCGGTGTTGATTCATTGGCTATTTCAATCGGTACTTCTCACGGTGCTCACAAATTTACTCCTGAGCAATGTACTAAAAACGAAGACGGAGTATTAGTTCCTCCTCCATTGAAATTTGATATTTTGGAAGAAATCGAAAAAAGAATCCCTGGATTCCCTATCGTTCTTCACGGTTCTTCTTCAGTACCACAAGAGCACGTTGCTACTATTAACGAATTTGGTGGTGCATTAAAAGCTGCTATTGGTATTCCTGAAGATCAATTACGTCAGGCTGCTAAATCAGCTGTATGTAAAATCAATATCGACTCTGATGGTCGTTTAGCAATGACTGCTGCAGTAAGAAAAGTAATGGCTGAAAACCCAGGTGAATTCGATCCTCGTAAATACTTAGGTCCTGCTCGTGATATATTGAAAGATCTTTACATGCAGAAAAACATTAACGTTTTAGGTTCAGCTGAAAAAGCTTAATTGTAAACGTTTTTATATAATACAAAGGAGGCTCAAAAGGCCTCCTTTCTTTATTTCTTGTAGTTTAAAACGGATATCCTATGGCAAAATTAAATGCGGTATCATCCCAGGTTAATGCTCTTCTTCCTAATATCCACCTATCACCTTTTTGTAATGATGGATCACGAGCTTTCAGCCCCATATCTAACCTGAAAACAAAATAATTAAAATCAAGGCGCAATCCGGTGCCCACCCCTACTGCTAATTGCTTATAAAACTGGTTAAATTTAAACAGACCATTTGCATCACGCACCTCGTCACCTGTACTTGTAATATCCCAAATATTTCCAACATCAAGGAATAAAGCCCCTTCCAACAACCAAAATAGTTTATAGCGATACTCTGCATTGAATTCCAGCTTAATATCAGCTGTCATGTTATAGTAGTTGATCACACTCTCTTTATGCGAACCAGGCCCTAAACCTCTTACCGGCCATGCTCTAACGCTATTAGCTCCACCTGAGAAGTATTGCTTCACAAAAGGCATAGTTTGGGAATTGCCATAAGGATAAGCCACACCTGCAAAGAAGCGATAAGCAAAAGAATTGATTCGGTTTACATTAAAATGATAACGGATATCAATATCTGACTTAAGGTATTGTGCGTATCTAATACCAAGCAATTCCTTATAGTCACCACTACCACCTAAATTAAACAGATTGGTAAACCCGTTTAAAATATTACCGGCAACTTCAATATTAGACTGGAAATACCAATAATTTTTTTCTCCCGGAGAAAGCTGTTCATTATAGATATACGAATAAGAAGTACTACTGATCAGCTGATCCTGATAACTGTATATTAAATATGTCGGCTCAATTCTATCATAAAATTCGGGATCGATGTATGGTACATTTATCAAACTCAACTCAAAAGGTGAAAGATAATGAGTTACCAATGGATTTGATTTCCAATTATAACTTAAACGACCATTGATAATAATTCGCGTATAATCCGGACGACGCTGATAGTTATAGGCAGCCGATATACCGGTACGAGGATTATATCTTTTTCGAAAACTTTCAATTTTAAATGGCACTAAAAATTTAGGTATGGTCACTGATGTTTCAGTCCCAAACTCAAATGTATTAAAACTAATTTTCTCCACACCTTGGGTTTGTCTTTCGGTTGCTGTCCTTATCCCAAACTCAAAAACCTCCCCTCCACGAGCAATATTTTTGTGTTTATATTTAAAGCTTCCTGCTGCTCCAAGGTTACCCGATGAGTTGGTACCTTCTATTTCAAAGGTATAACTCTGTGTTTTTGATGCTGACAATTGTATATAACAATCAAGCTGCTGATTTCCTTCTTCATCCAGCATTTGGTCGGCTACTTTAAATCGAATATTTATAAACCTAAACAACTGAATATCTGAGAGCAGGTTTTGAGTTTTATTCACCAACTCTTCCTTATAAAACTGTCCCGGAAAAATATAATTCGAATTGATCAACACATCAGCTCTGAAATGAAGATCTTTGTTATATAAGATATGACAACCTTCATACATTAATGTATCAAACTGCTGAAAATAGGTTTCCTGGTGCTCCAATGCCTCTTGTGCATCAAATCCAACCACAAAATAAACATCCTTTATTTTCGACTTGCGATGATTAATAAGGGTATCCTTGTCTTTATTCAGACTAATAAGATTATTGGCTATAATTAATGAGTCGTTTACACTGTAATTATTCAAGGCACTATCAGCCCAAAAATAAATGTAATCCTTCCTAAAGTCGAAATAGCCATTATTACGTACCTTTTTAGTTATCCTTTCCCGCTCCTTGTCATGCATTCTGGCATCAAAAGGCTTACCCCTTTTCAACAAGGTCTTCACCGAATCTTCGTAAACCAGTTCTTCAATATTAGGATCGTCAATTCGGTATGATACATTATTTAAGTTATACCTGTTACCAGGTTCAATGCTATATTTAACTTTAACTTTTTTAGATGATGTTTGAATAACAGTATCCCTAACATGAGCATTAAAATAACCCTTATTGCGAAGGTAAAGGCTCAGCTGTTCATTCGATTTCATTTTAAGTACCTCATCGTACAACACTGGCTCCTCACCAATTCTTCGTAACCATTGGTTAAAACCTTTTGATCCATCTTGCCCCGAAAGATTATACAGCCCTAAATGAAACCGCCAAAAACCCAGAATTTTTATATTTCCCTTCTGACGTAAATATCCTTTCAGTTCTTCTTTAGATACATCTTTGGCTGAATTTTCTATTTCAACCTTATTAAGTAAATAGGATCCTTCCGGCACATATTTGGTTGTACTACATCCCCAAATAAACACCAAAGCGAAAATTATGCAGAGTTTAATATATATTGCTTCGACATTTCTTACCAACGCCCAGTATTTTTTTTGCACTCCTCTCAATATAATTTAAATAGGTAATTGAACCATCAGATAAATGGTTGTTTGAAACAAACTTTGGATAAAGATATTTAATTCGGTTGATAAGCTCTAACTTTACGGCCAACATTCATCAATTTTAGTTATGCTGAGTAAGAATAAGCAAAAATTAATTACTTCATTAGCCCGAAAAAAACATCGCGATCAGGAACAATTGTTCGTTGCCGAAGGACATAAATTAGTAGATGATCTGCTTACCACATCACTAAAATGTAAAATTCTGATTGCAACAGATGAGTGGTTGAACAGCAATAAGAATTATTTAAATAATACCGAAATAATAAATGCAAGCTTAAACGAAATTAAGAAAGTATCGTCTCTCAAAAGCACCCCTCCTGTGATGGCTGTTTTTGAGCAACCTGCAACTAATTTCGATTACGAACAACTATCAACAAAGCTAAGTTTATTTTTAGATGATATTCAGGATCCCGGCAACTTGGGTACTATTGTAAGAATGGCTGACTGGTTTGGTATAGAAGATGTCTTCTGCACCAAAGGATGCGCTGATATATACAATTCCAAAACGGTTCAATCTACCATGGGGGCCATTGCAAGAGTGAAAGTTCATTATATTGAAGCAGCAAACTTTTTTGACTCGATTGACAATGTAGAGATTTATGGAACTTTTCTGGAAGGTGATAATCTTTACCAAACCGATTTAAAGGCTAATGGTATTATTGTAATGGGTAACGAAGGAAATGGCATTAGTAAGGAGGTTGAAAAGTATGTGAGCACCAAAATAAATATTCCGAATTACCCACCCGAATCAGCCACAAGTGAATCATTAAATGTGGCAGTAGCAACCGCTATTACCTGTGCTGAATTCAGAAGACAATTGGCTTTTTGATTTTTTAATCCAACTTTTCTAATCCAGTTTAATACACTTTTTGATCAGAATAAGAGCCTTTTAAAAAATGATGCGCATCTTATTCTCCGGAGATACGCATCTAATGGTGTATCAGATACGCATCTCATCACATATGAGATACGCATCTCGCATACCTTTAGATATGCATCTCACGACCTTTTGATGCGCATCTAATTTCATTTTGATAAAATCTGTATCAAAAACCAATCGTACGATGTTCTAAAGAGTCAAATTAGAAGATTGTGGACAAACAAAATTATGATAGTCGACTAAAGGTTTAATCAAGACACCCTTACTTATTCATCAATATTTTTTCCGGTGATGAATTCAAAAGCTTTTTCGGCACACCTCTCTCCATCAATAGCTGAAGAAGCAATTCCTCCGGCATATCCGGCACCTTCTCCACAAGGATACAGACCACTGATTTGCACATGCTGAAAAGTGTTTCTGTCACGCGGAATTCGAACCGGTGATGATGTGCGACTTTCCACTCCTAGAATCAATGCTTCGTTCGTAACAAATCCTTTTGCCCGCTTACCAAAGTAAGCAAAACCATCCTGTAGCCTTTTACCAATATGCTCGGGTAACCAAAAGTGCATAGGAGAAGCAACGGTTCCGGGCACATACGAAGACTCGGGCAAATCAAACGAAAGCTTACCGGCAACAAAATCGGCTAGTCCCTGAGCGGGAGCTACTACTCCCTGACCTCCATTAATGCAGGCAAGACGCTCCAATTCTTTTTGAAACTCCAAACCACCTAACACCCCTTTATTTTTGTATTCACCAATATCATCTGGTCGTATTTCAACTACAATACCACTATTTGCAAAAGGTGAATCTCGCCTCGATGGTGACATTCCATTTACAACCATCTCATCGGCATCAGTCATGGCTGGAACAATAAATCCACCCGGACACATACAAAATGAGTAAACACCTCTTTCTTCAATCTGGCATGATAAGCTATAACTTGCAGCAGGCAAATACTGTCCTCTTCCGGCCGGTGAATGATATTGTATTTGATCAATCAGTTCCTGCGGATGCTCCACCCTAACACCCATGGCCCATGTTTTGGCTTCGAGTTGAATAGCCCGGTCATGTAAAAAATAATATACATCTTTTGCAGAATGGCCAGTTGCCAAAACCACAGATCTCGCCAGTATTTTTTCTCCCGATTCGGTTTCAACACCAGTAACTTTGGTGTCCTCCACTAAAAGATCGGTCACCTTAGTATTAAATAAAACTTGACCACCCGCCTTAATTATAGACTCACGCATTGATTTAATAACCCCGGGAAGCTTATCGGTGCCTATGTGCGGATGCGAATCAATTAATATTTCTTCACTGGCCCCATGAAAAGCAAATACTTCAAGCACTTTTCTAAAATCACCCCTTTTGGTACTACGGGTATATAGTTTTCCATCAGAAAAAGTACCAGCACCACCTTCTCCAAAAGCATAATTAGAGTCGGTATCTACCTGTATGTTACGATTCAACAAAGCCAAATCTTTTTTGCGCTCACTAACACCTTTTCCTCTTTCCAGCACTATAGGCTTTAAGCCCAATTCAATCAAACGCAAAGCAGCAAAATAACCTCCTGGTCCGGCACCAACCACAATTACCTCATCGGCATTACTAACATCGGGATAATTAAAAGTGATGGTTTTCGGTTTTGGTGGCTTTGTATTGGCATATGCTTCAATATGCAATTGTACCACAACAATTTTCTTACGAGCATCAATCGATCGCTTAACCACTTTAATATAGGTTAACTTCTCAGGTGCTACTTTAAGTTTCTTAGCTACCAAAGGTCGATAGAACTTTTCATCAGAAGCCTCTTTGGGAGACAAGCGCAGTACAATTTCACGTTTCATTCGCAACAAATCATTCGATATGGCTTCGAATATTCAAAGCCAGGTTATTTATTGCACAAAAGTAGTTGAATTATTCGAAATAAAAGGTAAGATGAAAAATACGAGACTTAAGCCCACTCAATGCGTCGGTATATTGCTGATCCAATAAATCGCCTGTTCCAGCCGGATTTAAGATATTTGCCAACCCAATGGATGCTTTCAGTTCCACAGACAGTCTGAAAAAAGTCATATAAAAGTCAAAACCAGCACCAAATTCTATATAACCGTCCAAAGATTTTAATAACAATCGATCTTGTACATCCTTAGCCAAATCGTATCGAGCATTAAAACCACCTACCAAATAAGGTTTTGCATTATGCATACGTAAAGCACTGTATTTAATTAACAGTGGAAACTCCAGAAAGGTAGATTTAATTTGTAAAGGAGATGATTCTATTTTTTCTTTTTCATCTTCAGGAAAATTCTCTGTATAGTACATCAAATCACGCTGTCCAAAGCTAATTCCGGGTAAAAAACGCAAATTTAAATTTGGACGTAATCGATAACTGGAAACAATTCCAATATTTAATCCCGGCCTTAGATTAACAACATCAGCATAAAGCATCTCTCCATTATCACCAATAGCTTCTCCGGTATTATAAACGCGAAAATCCATTGTATTCATCCCGATTAAAAATCCAAAATGCAATGGTTTTTCATCAAAAGGACGCAAATTAGGCACCTTTTTCTTATTATTTTGCCCCAGTAGCGGCAAAGATATAATCAAAGCTAATAAGAGTAATCCTGAAATTTTCAATGCTAATTTATTTTGATGTACACTGTTTAAACTTAATTATTAAAATTTTATTGTTGTTTCTCCGACAAATAAATCGTTGCGATTCCCATTGTTTGCTTATATCTCTTAACAGGATTCATTCCGGCATTGATCAATTCTTTATCAAACTGTTCTCCATCCGGAAAACTAAGTACTGACTCGGGCAAATAAGTATAGGCAGCTTTGTCTTTTGAAATAACGCCACCCAACCATGGAAGTATATATCTAAAATAAAACAGATACAACTGCTTAAAAGGGAAATATGCGGGCTTGGAAAATTCGAGCACCACCATTTTTCCACCAGGCTTTAATACCCTGCACATTTCAGTTAATCCTTTACCCAAGTTCTCAAAATTTCGAACGCCAAAGGCCACCATTACCGCATCAAAACGGTTGTCTTCAAACGGAAGATTTTCTGAATCACCTTCTTCAACAGAGATCCAATCAGTAAGGCCACGTTTCTTTAATTTCTCATCGGCAACTTTTAACATTTCAACCGAAATATCAACTCCTGTCACCTTACATTTCAGTCTCTTATTGGCTTCAATGGCAAGATCACCTGTTCCGGTTGCGACATCCAACACCAACGGGTTGGGTATATCTTTTAAAAGATTAATGGCCCTCTTTCTCCAAATCTTATCAATTCCCATTGATAAAAAGTGATTTAAGAAATCGTACTTGGCTGCTATATTATTAAACATACCGGCTACCTGAGTCTTTTTAGATCCGGCTTCAGATTGATATGGCTTAACTGTCATTCGTTAATTTGTTTTTGGCAAAAATACAATTGTTGGCGAAATATGTAACATAGATTAGCATTCTATTGTCTGTTAATAAAGTATGATACGACAAAAAAATAAAGGGAATAAAGCATTTTAGCCTTATCCCCTTTATTATTAGCTTGTATATTAACTACTTCAATTTGTTCTTAAGTAGCTGAATCATCTTATTAAATTCTTTATCACTGTACCCCACAGCGCTATAAATTATAGTACCATCTTTATCAACAATAAAATTGCGAGGTATATTTTGTTTTGCAAATTTACTAAACACCTCTCTTTCAGGATCCGGATAAAAAGGTAAATTCAAACTTTTCTTTTGAGCAAAAATATCTATTTCCTCTTGCGAATGCTCTCTTCCCACTACAAGTAAAGCAAATTCTTCATTATTTTTAAATTCTTTCCATACTTCCTTCTCCAAATGGGGTAATTCTTTTACACATGGACCACACCACGTTGCAAAAAAGTTAATCAAAACCACTTTCCCTTTCAAACTTTCGGCAGATACAGAAGATTCAATACCTTTTAACTCAAAAGCCGGAACTTTATCACCCACTTTCACATAATCTACTTCATCAGAATTAGCCCACGCAATAGATGTATATCCACCAATAATTACGGCAAGGGCCAGGATCACTTTCAAAACAATCTTCATAATACTATTCAAATTCAATATTTATTTACCTTCAACCCAATTTCCTAATCTTTGTTCGAAGGATTTTTTTAATTCATCAATATAGCCGTACGATTCATCGTCAATTCTAATTTCACCCTTGGTAACATGTCCTAATATTGAAAAAGGAACTCCTGTTTCCATCATAAAATCCACAAAATCATCTTGTTTTTCAGATGACACAGACACTACGACTCTACTTTGCGATTCTCCAAATAAAAATGCCTCCTTCCTTATTTCAGCATCGGATGTAATATCAAAGCCAAATTCTAATGGAATACCACATTCAAGCAAAGTAAAAAACAAACCACCGTTTGAAACATCATGCACAGAACGAACCAGATCTTTTCGAATCATTCCTGATACAGCATTCTGTAAATCTTTTTCTTCATCCACATAATAAAATGGCGGAATAGATTTTTTAATATTTAGAATGCTGGTAGCAAATTCAGATGAATTAACGTCGTTTCTTGATTTTCCAACCAAAAAGATCATGTCTCCTTTGTGACGAAACGATAACGTACAATGATGGTGCTTACTTTCAAGCAAACCAACCATGCCAATTACGGGAGTTGGCGTAATAGGTTTCAATTGTCCTTCCTCGGATCGTTGATTAAAGAAACTAACATTACCGCTAAGTACCGAAACACCATAGTCGTTACAGGCTTTTGTAATTCCTTTAATTGAGTCGATAAAAGTACCATATATTGATTTATCATTAGGATTACCGAAGTTTAAACAGTCTGATACTCCCAAAGGAATTCCGCCACCACAAACAATATTTCTACAGGCTTCGGCAACAGCTATTTGCGCTCCTTTAAATGGATCAGTTGTCATATAGGATGGATTACAATCAACACTTATGGTTAAGGCTTGCTCTGTTCCTTCCAAATCCACATAGGTTGCATCTGAAGGATATTTAAAGTAATCGCCATCAGAACAAAGTGACTGATCGAATTTATCACTCATCCAATTCTTAGACACTACATTCAAATTATTCATCATTTTCTTAACCACATCCGGATAATGATCCGGTTCATCAAACTGATCAAGATTAATATTTGTAGTATCCATTCCATCTGATGAATATTCGAGATCGTAAACCGGAGCTTCTCCACCTAATCCTACATATCGGGCCGGAATACTGGCGACCAATTCATCTTTATAAAAACATTCTACCGTTTCACCTTCATCTACTTCACCTACCACTCCCATTGACAAAGAATGCTTATCTGTAATTTCTTTTATTCTTTCTATTTTATCAACTTCTACACAAACCATCATTCTCGACCAGCTCTGAGCCAGCATTAAGTCTCTTGCTGTTAAGCCTTCTTCACGAGTTGGAACCTCTTCCAAATGCAGCTTTATAGTTGAATCACCCCGCGCAGCCATTTCACATGCTGTACCTATAATACCATGAGAAGCAATATTTTCGGCACCTAATAATAAATTCTCTTTATTCATTAAAAGGATAGCATCCTGTAATTGCTTTTCAACACTAACATCCATTAGCAGCTCAATAGGCACAGGCTTGGTATCAACACCAGCCAAACTATCGGAAGTAAAAACATCATCATCAATTCCATCTTTACCTGTAGGAGCGCCAATAACCAATACAACATTGCCTTTTCCTTTAGCTACACCGGAAAGAATTTTATTGCTTTCAACAACACCCACAACGTAATTATTAATAACAGGACTGGAATTATAGCCTTTTGAAAAATAAGTCTCCCCACCAATAATCGGTACCTGATACCCTTTTTCAAATTCACACATCCCTTTAGAAATTTCATCAAACAACCACCTAGCAGTATCCCTTTTTCCATCTCCCAAACGTAATGAATTAAGGATAGCGACAGGTTTGGCTCCCATAGAGGCTACATCACGTGTAACAATGCGCAAACCGGTATTAGCACCCAATCTTGGCTGTATAGCACAAGGATGATTATGTGATTCTATTTTTACCACACATGCCAAACCATTTCCAAGATCAATGGCTCCGGAACTTTCTTTACCAGCTCCAACCAACACTTTTTCGCCTTGAGTAGGAAGCGTTTTTAACCATTTAAGAGAGTTTTTATAACTGGCATGCTCAGACCATAACAATGAAAAAACTTCAAGTTCCAATGCATTAGGAGATCGCTTTAAGATTTCTCTAATCCGATCAAATTCATTTGACGTAAGGTTCAATTTTTCGGCTTCAGCTAATGTTGGGATAGATGTTTCCATAATTGTCAATTTTTATTTTCTCAATGAAAACTAAACTCTGTTTTTTGATATCTAAAAAAATGGTGTTTGATAATGATGAAAGTAAATAAAATAACCCACATTGCAAACAAAAGTCCTAAATTTAGCGCCATTCAGTAAGTTTCAATTGGCAGATATATAAGCAAAATTTTACCTTGCATATGATTAAGTTTATATTGAATAATTATTGAAATCTGAACACAGATTAAAGTATATACAATGACAAAAACAGCATTAATAACCGGAGCAACATCAGGAATAGGAGAAGCTACATCAGTAAAATTAGCTCAACTACACTATAACCTCATACTTACCGGAAGACGAAAAGAACGCTTAGAAAATTTAAAAAGTAAGTTAGAGAGTGAATATTCTGTTAAGATACTGACTCTTTGCTTTGATATAAGAGATAAGAAAGCCACCGACGAGGCTGTTCTGTCACTAAATGATGAATGGAAATCCGTTGATATATTGATTAACAATGCAGGCCTAGCTGCAGGGGCTGATCCGGTTCAGGAAGGAGACTGGAGCGATTGGGAACAAATGATAGATACAAATATTAAGGGATTGCTTAATATGTCGAAGCTTATTATTCCGGGAATGATTGAGCGCAAACAAGGTCACATCATTAATATTACATCTATTGCCGGCAAAGAGGTGTATGCCAACGGAAATGTTTATTGTGCTACCAAGCATGCTGTTGATGCCTTAACTAAAGGAATGCGCATTGATTTATTACCTCACAACATTAAAGTGGGATCAGTTGCACCCGGCATGGTTGAAACCGAATTTTCGATTGTGCGCTACCATGGTGATAAAAATAAAGCTGACGATGTGTATAAAGGATTAACCCCACTTTTTGCAGATGATATTGCAGATACGATTGAATTTATGGTTACAAGGCCCGCTCATGTTAATATTAACGATGTATTAATAATGCCTACAGCTCAGGCCTCTGCCGTATATAATCACAGAGACTAGAATAATAAAAGGCGCGATAAGAATTGTACCTATCACGCCTTTTAATTCTTTTCACTAAATAACTTTCTACATTCCTACTTCGGTGGTATATACAACAGTTGCATTAACAAATACTTCAACTGTTACATCCACTTCACTACCTTCAGGTGTAGTTTCACCAACAGCCTTAAAAGCTACATCTCCACTACTCATTCCTAAAGCTATATCGTTAATCTGTTTCTTTAAAGCCAGAACTCCTTCCGGAACCAACTCATTAAGAAAAACTACTTTACCATCCTTAATTTCAAACTCATAATCGTGCAAAATATACAGATACTCATCAGAGCCACTTTCTTTAATCATTAAATCAATGGTTAATTCATCGGCTGTATTTCCACTATTTTCAGTAACCTCAAACCATAATCCTTCTAGCACAACCTGATCAACAGAACCTTCATCTTCAACCGCATCATTTACTTCATCACTTATAGCTGATGCATTTATGCTAGCATCATATTCAAAACCATCGGTTTTAATATTAAAGGTGGCACTTTCACTAAAGTTCGGATATAAAAACACTTCCTTTTCTTCACAGCTAACCAGTCCTACAACCAGTAGCAACGGAAATACTATTTTTTTAATCATATTGTTCATTTTAAAGTTATTATTTTTCATTTATTCCTATGCCAAGTCCTACAGCAAAAGTATTTTGCTTGGCCAGATTATAATCTCCATGTAATTTTACGGGTCCCAGATTAAAAGTTAACCCTACGGTAAAACGCATGGTATTGGCACCTTCCATATCAAATTGTATTTTCTCACCTTGTGAGATAGATGCTTCAGAAATATCTGCACCTTCATAAGTATATTCAACATGAACCTTACTGTTCTCGTAACCTAAACCTCCATAGAAAGTAATAATGGGTATTGAATAACTACCCTGCAGATTAATTACATTGGCCGAAGCATCCATGTAATCACCTACTTTAAATGTTTGATGATAATATCCTAAAGCCAAATCCAATGGTAATTTCTCAAGATATTGATCAATACTGTGTCTTAATCCCCATCCAAACACTTTAACTTTCCCTGCATCTTCAATATCTAAACTAACAAAGCGAGCTGTAAAATCAGTTCCAAAAACAGACCCAATTGTTATCTGAGGCATTGCCAATGGTACATAATCAATATCAAAACCACCCGGAAAGCTATATTCAAATAATCCTCCACTGGCTTCAATAGGTACAATTACGCCTTCAGTCGGACCAAAAATAGTTGGAACTTCATACGGCCCTTCCTTGGGAAATAAATCACTATCTGTATAAGCCATGAATGTTTTGGCACTTGATGGTATCATTGCCACCTGACTTACTACTCCTATATACAGTTGAAAACCCATTTTATGAATACGTGCATTATGAAACAAGCCACTGTTAAAATCAGCAGAAAAAGCATCAGCAAATGGTTGCAGATACATCTTACCGTTTTCTTGTGTGTATTTCGATAAGTAATCCTCCAACGACTGTGCCTGGATACAAACGGCTATCGATAATGCAAAAAGCATTATAGTAATCTTCTTCATCTATTTTAGGTTTTAATTAAGAATCTCTAGTTTATAACGCCAATATATAACAGTAGTTGAAAGAAGGCAATGCGACTTTGATAAACGCAGCAAAAATAAAGGCAAACACTTCTGTGTTTGCCTTAAAAGATTTGAAGGTATTTTAATCTTACTCTAAGAAACCTTGTTTTTTCAATACATCCAACAATACTTTACTGAAATGTTCATTGTCGGCTTTCTTATATCTTACATCTGTAAACACCTGTGCCAATGTTTCTTTTCCATTTTCTTCAACAAATGCCTTATTTTCGGCCAATGACTCTTTGTTTTTATATAGCTGATTAATACTATCTTCAGTAAAATCATTGTAGGACTCATTATGCACGACAGCCTCTAAAGGAAGGCGATCTACTTGTTCTGGCTCTTCATCAGAATATCCTAAAGTAACGGTTGCAACCGGAACTACTCCTTTGGGTAAGTTCAATACATCAATAATTTTATCAGCTGTGTACGTTACAGTGCCCAGATAACATATGCCCAACCCTTTGGCCTCGGCAGCTATACAAACAGTTTGTGCTACTAATAATGCATCAATGGCAGCTGTCATAAAAGATAAGAAATTATCATAGCCGGGTTCAGCATTGCGTTGCATGCACCAACGATTAAAACGATTAAAATCGGCACAGAAAGTTAAAGTAACAGGTGCATTTTTAATCATTGGCTGATTAAAATGACAAGGCGACAACTCTTCTTTCTTTTTCTCATCGCGGGTAACCACAATACTATAAACCTGCATATTACCCGTTGTTGAAGCTCTTGTTCCGGCTTTCAATATTTCATTCAGAAGCTCCTGTTCGATGTCCTGATTTTTATATTTTCTAATAGAACGACGCTGCGTTAATGTATCCAGTATATTCATTTCAATGAGTTTATTTTGTTTCTGACTTGCCTAAAGGGAAAGGTCAAAATTAAAAAAATGATATATTCACATCCTAAAATCAAACGAATTAATTTGCTTAACCATGAAAATCTTAAAACTAATTGCCAAAAGCATTGGTCTTCTATTTTTAGCATTAGTACTTTTTCTGTTCGCCACCTATTTATTTGTAAAACCTAAGTTTGAAGTAGCTAAGACTGTAGCTCAGGATACAAACATTCCACATATCACCCTCGACACAGTAACTTTTCATGCCGAATCATTTGGCCCCGACACAGCACAGGTTGTAATTGCTATTCATGGTGGCCCCGGACAGGATTACCGAACCTTGCTGCCATTAAAAGAATTGGCCGATTCATTTAAAGTTGTTTTTTACGATCAAAGAGGAACCGGCTTATCTCCCAGAGTTGCAACCAGTGAGCTAAGCCTTGAATCATCGTTGAGTGATTTAGATGCCATCATAAACTATTATAGTCCTGATAAACCTGTTTATTTAATTGGCCATAGCTGGGGAGCGATGTTGGCTTCGGGTTATATTGCTCAACATCCCGAAAAAGTATTAAAGGCCGTATTGGCCGAACCCGGATTTCTAACAACCGAAACCGCTCAAACCTTTATGGAACGAACCAATGGCATGATGCCTCCTATGACGCTTTCAACAGTTTGGAGAATGACGAAAGCTTTTTTAGAATCATTAAAAGTAGATGGTCCCGATGAAGAAGCAGGAATGGATTACCTAATGGCCAGAATTATTGGTATGACTGACATCAAAAACCATCCAATGGCTGGTTATTATTGCAATGGCATGATGCCTTCGTCTGACGAACTATTCTGGCGCCTAAGTATGCAGGCCTCTCAAGCCATCAGAAAAACAGGTGTAAACAGTAATGGAGAATTTGAAATTGATTTAGTTTCAGGCTTACAAAATTTTAATAACGAAGTTCTTTTTCTTACCAGTGAATGCAATCAATTGGTTGGAGAAGATATTCAGAAGAAACATATGACTTACTTCCCCCATGCCCAAATGAAGATTGTTAAAAATGCAGGACATGATATGATTAAAGAACAACCTGATGAAAGCCTGGATATTATTAGACTTTATTTTAAATAAATAATAAAGCCACTGCAGTAATTTCTACAGTGGCTTTATAAATATTTAGCTTATTTAATTGATAATTACTTTTTGAATTATTGAATTACCATTGCCTGCTATAGTAAAGAAGTAAACTCCGTTATTCAATTCTGAAACATCAATAGATGTTTGAGTTGAAACTAAGTTTATCACTTTCACTTGCTGCCCATTAATATCAAACACTCTCAATTCAGCTTCGTTATTAAATGCTGATCCTAACTGTATTTGAACAAAGTCAGTTGCAGGATTTGGAAAGATGCTTAAGTCTATCGTTTGATCTGAGTTAATATTGGTTGCTTCACCAGGAACCAAGACTGCGTTAATAATATGAACCACTCCGTTATCTGAACCAAAATCAGCCCCAGTAACCATCGCATCATTTATATAAACATCAGACTGGTTTATAGTTACTCTTATATCTTCACCTAGTAATGTTTCCAAATGTTGCCCATCAAATAATTCATAACTAAAAGCCTTTGCTGCAACAACATGGTATAAAAGCACGTCTCTTAAACCTTCATCGGAGCTTTTCAAAACACCAACTCCATTTTCTTTTTCCATTTGCATAAATGCTTCGTTTGTTGGTGCAAAAATGGTGTAAGGTCCACCTTCCTGAAGTGCTTCCCATAATCCGGTTTGTTTCAACAAGCCCTCCAAAGTAGATAATTCAGTATTCTCTTCAATCACATCACATACATCTGATGGTGGTAGCAATACAGCATCAATCACATGTACCACACCATTATCAGCTTCGATATCAGCTACGGTCACCATTGCTTCGTTGATGTATACTTTACCATCCATGATTTTCACCTCAACTTCTTTGCCTTGAAGGGTAACTATCATATCACCATCGCTTAGATCGGTACTCATGGCTTTGGATCCAACTACATGGTACAGTAATATTTGTATTAACGCACCTTCCGGATCTTCCAGCAATACTTCTACAGTGCCTTCAGGCAAGGCAGCAAAGACATCATCGGTTGGTGCGAATACGGTAAAAGGTCCGTCTCCCATTAAGGCTTCATCCAAACCTGCTGCTCCGATAGCTGCTTCCAAAGTAGTATGT